>NZ_FYDK01000018.1:0-3174 GCF_900187495.1 Pseudomonas sp. Irchel 3H9
ATCAGGATCTTGGTGCGGTCAACGTTCACCCCTGCCAGCAACGCCGCTTCCGGGTTGCCGCCGATGGCCATGGTGTTGCGCCCGTAGGTGGTGTAGTTCAGCAGCCAGCCGAAAAACACAAAGCACACGATGGTGATCAAAATCGGCACCGGCACGCCGAACAACTGGCCGTTGCCGAACACAAAGAACTGCTCCTGGGACACGCCAACCGCCTTGCCGTCGGCAAAGATGTAGGCCAGGCCGCGCACGATCTGCATTGTGGCCAAGGTGGTGATCAACGCATTGACCCGCAGCTTGGCGATGACGATGCCGTTGATCAGCCCGACGATCAGGCCCATCAGCAGCGCGGCGCCGATGCCGAGCATGACGCTCTCGGTGTCGCGCATCACAATCGCCGCCACCACGCCGGCACAGGCGATCACCGAGCCCACCGACAGGTCGAAGTGCCCCGACGCCAGGCAGAACAGCATGGTGCACGCGGCGATGCCCACGGTGGAAATCGCCAGGCCCAGGCCGCGCATGTTCAGCGGTGAGAGGAAGTTGTCGATCAGCAAGGCGCACAGCACAAAGATGCTCACCGCCGCCAACAGCATCGCCCAGTTGTCGAGCAGTGCGCGCAGGTCGAAGGGTTTGCGTGCGGTGGGCAACGCGTTGTTTTGAGTGTTCATGGTCGTCTCTCAGTTCGTCACGCGGCGCGGCAGGGCCAGCTGCAGCAGGTTGGATTCGGTGGCGTTTTCACGGGTTTGTTCACCGCGCAGGGCGCCTTCGCACAGCACCAGGATGCGGTCGGAAATACCCATGACTTCCATCAAGTCGCTGGACACTACGATCACCGCAATGCCGCTGGCCGCCAGGTTATGGATGATCTGGTAGATCTCCGACTTGGCGCCGATGTCGATGCCCCGCGTCGGTTCATCCAACAGCAAGACCTTCATCGGCATCGACAGCCAGCGACCCAAAATGGCCTTCTGCTGATTGCCGCCGGACAGGTACATGATTTTCTGTTGCGCATCCGGGGTTTTGACTTTCATCGCCTTGATTTGCTGGTCGGCGTTGCCTTTCTCCCAGGGCTCGCGCAGCAACCAGCCGAACGAAGAATGGGCACCACGGGCGCTGATATTGATGTTCTCGGCGACGCTGGAAAGCGGAATGATCCCTTCCTTTTTGCGGTCTTCCGGACACAGCAACACACCGGCGGCGATGGCGTCGCGAGGTGAGCGTAGTTGCAGGTTTTCACCGCACAATTGCAGGCTGCCAGCGCTGCTGCGTTCCAAACCGCTGAGCAAACGAAACAGCTCCGTGCGCCCTGCCCCGACCAGTCCGAACAAGCCAAGAATCTCGCCCTTGCGCACGTCGAAACTGATCGGCTCACGCAGGCCAGGCCCGAGCAACCCGTCGACCTTGAGTGCGACCTCGCCATGCTCTCGCGGGCGGTAGTCGTAGATATCCTGAATGTCGCGACCGACCATGCAGGTCACCAACTGGTCGTGGCTGAGCGCACTCATATCATCAAAGGTGCGCACGTAACGCCCGTCTTTGAACACCGTCACGGCATTGCAAATCCGGAACACCTCTTCCATGCGGTGCGAGACGTACAGCACCACTTTGCCCTCATCCCGCAGGCGCGTGATGATCGCCATCAAACGGTCGATCTCCCGCGCCGACAGGCTGCTGGTCGGTTCGTCGAACGCGATCACATGGGCGCCACGGGACAGCGCCTTGGCGATTTCCACCAGTTGGCGCTGGCCCAGGGACAAGCGCCCGAGCTTTTCTTCAGGATCGATTTCATCGGCCAGACCCTTGAGGCACGCCAGGGCCTGCTTGCGCAGCAGGCTCCGGTTGACCACCCCAAAACGCGACGGCAGGTGCCCAAGGAAAAGGTTCTCGGCCACGGTCATTTCCGGCACCAGGTGCAGCTCCTGGTGAATCACCGCGACGCCGCTGGCGATGCTGTCCGCAGCGCATTTGAACGCCATGGTCTGCTCGCCGATCTGCACCGTGCCGCTGCTGGGAATGTAGGCGCCGCCGAGGATTTTCAGCAGCGTCGACTTGCCCGCGCCGTTCTCGCCCATCAAGGCATGCACCTGCCCCGGCTGGGCGCTGAAGCTGATGCCGTCCAGCGCCTTGACCCCGGGAAAGGTTTTGCCGATACCCTCAAACCGCAGGGCCGCCGCACTCATTTCCACAGCCCGATCTTGGTCAGTTCTTCCTGGAAGTTGGCGCGGGTGATCAGGGTGACTTCATCCATCGCGGTGTACTTCGGTGGCTCGGTACCTTTGGTGACCCACTCGTACATCATCAGCGCCGTGTTGTAGCCCTCAATATGCGGGCTTGGCAGCATGGAGCCGAAGAAACCGCTGTCGGCCTTTTTCAGTTCGCCGATGGCGTCGGTGCCATTGATGCCGATACCGATCACGTTGGCCGCTTTGAAGCCTGCGCTTTCGGTAGCGCGCACGCCGCCGAGCACGGTGTTGTCGTTCATGCCGCCGATGATCAGGTTTTTCGCACCGCTGGGCAGCTTGACCAGCGCCGAGTTGGTGGCGTCCATGCTGCCGGGGACGTCGAGGGTTTTCAGTGCGGCGGTGAGGATGTGGTCTTTCGGAATGCCGGCTTCTTCAAGGGATTTGATCGAGCCGTCGGTGCGTTTTTTACCGGTGTCGAGTTCGTTGAAGGTGTTAATCACCGCGTAGGTGTCCTTCCAGTCCCAGCCACGTTTTTTCGCTTCGGCGGCCATGGCGGCGCCTTGTTTCTGGCCGACTTCAAAAGCGGCCATGCCCAGGTACGGCACGTCCTCCATGAAGTTGCCTTTGGCATCGACGAAGCGGTCATCCACGGCCATGACTTTCAAGCCATTGAGCTTGGCCTTGGCCACGATGGCTGGGCCGAGGGACACGTCCGGCGGGCAAATCACAAAACCTTTGGCACCGTTGGCGGCCAGGCTGTCGATGGCGGAAAGGGTTTTCTCACCATCGGGCACGGCGATTTTGATCACGGTGAAACCGTGTTCCTTGCCGGCTTTTTCGGCGAAGGCCCATTCAGTCTGGAACCAGGGTTCTTCGGCTTGTTTAACCAGGAAGCCGATCTTCACTTCTTCGGCGGATGCGAGGCTGCTGAGGCTGCTTAAAGCAACGGCGGCGGCAAGGACGCGTAGGGCTTTTTTCATGAACGACACCT
>NZ_FYDK01000017.1:0-3265 GCF_900187495.1 Pseudomonas sp. Irchel 3H9
GAAACTTCCCACGCAAGCGCCGGATAAGCGCTACTCCCCGCTGCGGAAAACGCCTGCAAAGTCCCTCGCCTGAATACACAGTGCGAGGGATTGCAGATGGTTTTTTTCGTTAAGGCCCCAACTGATGGGGCTGTCTTTTGATTCCCGTCATTGCCAGCTTTGTCCTGGCACCCATGGATCCCGAGGCGCCGGATGTTGAGCGCGTCTTTGATGACTTCCGTCATTGCCTGAACACCTTTGATACCTGGGCCGAAAGCTTCTGGAGCGGTTCGGCATTGGACGTCGAGCAGGTCTTCAAGGTAGGGGACGAGGTGGCGCTGGTCGCGCCGGTTTCTTCCAAAGCCCCGAGCAAAACAGTTGCGATGTGCAGTGCCCAAGGCTCGTTGACCTTGGTGCATATGTTCGAAAGCACGCGCTTCGTGCCTATCGGCAATACGCCGGTGATGCTGCAAGCCATCGCGGCGGACGGCAGCCCAATGGGTCTGCCGCTGTATCGAACCATCGGCCCCAGCGGCATCCTCGAAATCACCGAGTGTGATCGCAATCAGCTCTACCAAATCACCTTCTATCCCAACGTTTCCAAGGATCACGTCAAGGCGCTGTATGCGTCTTATCAGACGGTGATTGCGGGGTTGGAGGGTCGTCTGCGGGATGAGTGGACGGAGACGTTCCAACCCCAATGGCAAGACTTTGCCAACGCCACACCCTTGGAACGCAGCGCGATGCAGGGCGTGGCATTTTCAACCGGGATGGCCAATGCGCTCTATAACCTGTGGGACAACATCACCCAGCTCTATGACCTGCTCGCCGATCTCAAAGCGAATAGCGAGAAGCTGCTGCACTACCTCTCCCAGGCCGAGCTTGATGAGCTGCTGAAACAGGGTGCAGACGCGATTGCCAAGGGCTTGCTGGTGCTGAGCGATGAGCCACTGCTGTTCATCTATGTCTCGGCGATCGTCAGTTGGATACGTCTGCTACCGCCGCCAGACATGTATGAATTACTGGGCGAGATCACCGGTGAAGTGCTGATCAACCTGCTGCTGATGTGGGCGACGGCGGGCACAGGTGTGGCGGTACGCGTGGGTGCGCAGACGCTGAGTTCGATCAAATCCGGCCGCGCGCGGGCGTTGTTGGAGTTGCTGGCCAAGCAGCTTGTGGGGCCGAAGCTGGATGCCCATGCCGAGGCGCTCAAGCCGTTGTTGTTGAGCAGTGCGGCGACGCCGATCAAGGCGGTGCCGGTTGCACCGTTGAAGGCTGGGGATCAGTTGATTTCCAACCCGGTGCCGGCGGTTCGTAACAGGACACAGAAGACGGCGTTGGTCAGGCAGGAGCCTGTCGATGACGTGCCTGCTGTATCGACGAATCCGAAGGGCGATGCGGCGGCTTCTTCGGATAAGACGGTAACCAACGGCTGCCCCGTGTCGATGGTTACCGGGGAGGAATTGCTCACGCTCACCGATGGCACGTTGGACGGGATGTTGCCGTTCGAGTGGACGCGGTTGTATCGCACCAGTGCGGTGGGAGTGGATTGTGGGCTGGGGTTTGGATGGAGTCATTCGCTGGCGCATCGGCTTGTTGTGTCGGGCGATTCCGTGACGTGGACGGACCATGAAAACCGTGCGACCACCCTGCCCTTGCCAACGGTGGCTCGCCCCTCGATCACCAACAGCCTGGCCGAAGCAGCGATCTATTTAGGCGCGTCGCCGGATGAGTTGGTGTTGGCCCAGGCGTCGCGGTTTTATCACTTTCGCAACGGGGCGTTGGTCTCGATCAGTGATGCGTACGACAACCGGCTGCGGATTTCCCGAGACTTTTCAGGGCGCATTGAACGGCTGGATAACGGTGCGGGTTCTTCGCTGTTCTTGCGTTACGAGTCAGACCGCATCATGGCGGTGGACTACCAGGTTCAGCGGGCCAAGGGACTTGAGCCTTACGCCTGGATCACTGAACAGAGTGTTGTTTCCTACGCCTATGACGACATTGGCCGATTGGTTTCGGCGACCAATGCGGTAGGCGAAAGCGAGGTTTACCGCTACGACGATCAGCACGTGATTCTTGAGCGCGGTCTGGCCGGTGGGGCGAGTTTCTTTTGGGCGTGGGAACGGTCCGGCAAAGCGGCGCGATGTGTCCGGCATTGGGCCAGTTTTTCGCAGATGGATACGCGGTATGTCTGGGGGGACGACGGCAGTGTTGTCGTTCACAACGCCGATGATAGCCAGGAAATTTACGTCCACGACGACCGCGCACGGCTGGTGCAGCGCATCGATCCGGACGGCGCTAAGCATTTCAAATCCTACGATGCCCAGGGTCGACTGACGGTCGAGCAGGATCCGCTCGGTGCAGTAACGGCGTATCAGTACGACGATGCCGGACGTTTGGTGGCGCTGTTTCCTGGAGACGATGAGCCAACGTCCTACGAGCATGACAATGGCTTCGTACGGGTTGTAAGGCGTGGCTCAGCGGTCTGGAAGTACGAGCGTAACGACCAGGGCGACGTTACCCGTAGGACCGATCCCGACGGCCATATCACCGACTACAGCTACAACAAATACGGGCAACTGATTGGCGTTTGGCATCCCGATCACAGTTGTCAGCGGTTGGTGTGGAATGAACGCGGCCAACGGGTTGAAGAGCAACTGCCCAATGGTGGGATCAAGCGTTATCGCTACGACGACCTGGGCCGGCAGATTGCCCGCGAGGATGAACATGGCGCGCTGACCCAGTATCAGTGGGATGCAGTCGGTCGATTGGTTCGTATTGTCCTGCCCGGCGGCGCAACGCGGGAATACAGCTACAACCCCTACGGAAAAATCACCGCCGAACGCGATGAATTGGGGCGCATCACCCGTTACGAATACGCCGACGGCCTGCACCTGATCAGCCGTCGCATCAATGCCGATGGCACTCAGGTCAACTATCGCTACGACAACGTCCGTCTACTGCTGACCGAAATTGAAAACGAAGTCGGCGAAACCTACCGGCTGGATTACCACCCCAACGGCCTGATCCAGCAGGAAGTCGGGTTTGATGGGCAACGCACCGCCTACGTCTACGACCTCAACGGCAACCTGCAGGAAAAAACCGAACACGGCGACGACGGCAGTCAGCTCGTCACGCGTTATGAACGCGATTACGCCGGCCGCCTCGTAAGAAAAACCCTGCCCGACGGCAGCAAGATCGATTACGCCTACGACCGCCAAGGCAATCTCCTCAGCGTCGACGACGGCCACTGGGCGCTGGCCTACGAGTACGACCAGCAAAACCG
>NZ_FYDK01000016.1:0-5358 GCF_900187495.1 Pseudomonas sp. Irchel 3H9
CCTGAGTCAGGACAACGTTGTTGCCAACGATGGCGTAGTAACCGTCTTTATTGCTGTCGCCGGTGAAGGTGACCACCAGGTTTGCAACTGGGGTTTCTTCGTCACCCACGGTGAACGAGCCCGCCACGGTGTCTTTGCTGACAGCGTCTTCAACCAACGGATTGGCGGTTACTTCGATGGTCGGCAGGTCGTTGACCAGCGTCACGTCCGGAGTAGCGGCGGCAGTTGCGCTGCCCTTGTCGGCATCAGTCACGGTCAGGTCAAACGCTGGGAGTTTGTTCCCTGCATTGACGAAGTCAGCACCGGCCTGAGTCAAGACAACGTTGTTGCCAACGATGGCGTAGTAACCGTCTTTATTGCTGTCACCGGTGAAGGTGACTTTCAAATCGGCAACTGGGGTTTCTTCGTCACCCACGGTGAACGAGCCCGCCACAGTGTCTTTGCTGACAGCGTCTTCAACCAACGGATTGGCGGTTACTTCGATGGTCGGCAGGTCGTTGACCAGCGTCACATCCGGCGTTGCAGCATCGTGCGAGCTGCCCTTATCGGCATCCGTCACGGTCAAGTCAATCGCAGGCAGTTTGTTACCCGCGTTGACGAAGTTCGCGCCCGCCAGGGTCAACACCACGGCGTTGCCAAGGAGGGTGTAGTAGCCATCTTTGTTGCTGTCGCCGGTGAAGGTCACTTTCAGATCGGCAATCGGGGTCTCAACGTCGCTGACGGTAAAGGTACCGGCAACGGTGCCTTCGGCCACGGAGCCTTCCACCAGAGGGTTCGCTACGACATCAATCACCGGCAGATCGTTGACCGCAATCACGTTGATCGGCAGCGTAATCGACTCGGACTTAGGCGCCGCATCACCATCCTGCGCAGTGGCGGTGACGGTGAGGTTCACCAGGCCATTGGCGTTTGGTACCGGGTTATAGACCAGCGTGCCCTTGTTCCAGGTGCTGATATCGATGCTTTGCACGTCAGCCGTGGCCGTGAAGCTGTGGCCCGGCGTGCCGTCGGAAATGGTCGCGCCTTCTGGAATACCGCTGATTTCCAGCTTCAGCGTCTCGGAGCCGTCTTTGTCGGTCGCATAAGCGTCAATCGCAGACAACTTGATCGCGTGGTCTTCCAGGCCAGTGTTCAGCACCTGGGTAACGCTGATGTTGTCCAGCACGCCGCCAAGCGAGTTGTTGGTATCGCCGGCCGGGGCCTTGAATTCGAGTTTGGCATCGCCGTCAGCGGTGACCGGCACGGTGAAGGTGTAGGTCTTCATGCCAACGACAGTGGTGTCCAGGGTGCCGACTTTGACGCCGCCCCAGAACACGTCGATCACCGAGCTGTTCTCAGCGCCCGCACGCGGCGAGTAGTCGACCGAGATGGTGTACGCGGTGCCGCCTTCCGCCTTGATGATGGTGTACAGGCTGGCGTCGTCGCCGGCGTTTTTCTCCAGCTCGATGACCTGGCTATTGCCTGGGGTCTCTACGCCGTAAATGCTGCTTTGGCCGATTTCCACCTTGCCGTCGGCGTTGCCGGTCTGCCATTGGGTATTCGGATTGGTACCGGCTGCGTTATTGGCATCGCCAACCGCGACGACGCTCCAGGAGCCGCCGATGGGGGCGCTGTCGAAGTTGATCGCGCTGACAACGCCGCCACCGAGCAGGCCCAGGTGCGGGGTATCGGTAACTGGGGCGATTGTCACTGGGGCAGTGGTTTCGACGCTGGCTTTACCAGCATTGTCGACCGCGGTGAAGGTGAGCGCGGTATTGCCGCTCCAGTCCGCGGTTGGGGAGAAGTAAACCGACGCCTTGCCGTCAGCGCCCGCTGGCACCGAATCACCGACCTTGAGTTCGGTGGTCAGGCTGGCGTCGCTATACAGCTTGCCGTTTTCCGGCAAGGTGGTGATGACGAACTGGGCAACGGAACCGTCCACATCGGCGCCACTCAGTACGATGGTGGCCGCGTGGTCTTCGTCCGCGCCCGCCGAGGTGGCGGTTGCTGTCGGTGCATCGTTGAATAGCTCGACGGTGACCTTGCCGGTGGCGCTGCTGGTTTCCGGTGGCTCACGATCAAGGTTGCCGCCACCGATATCGGTGACGTCGATGGTTACTGTGCGATCAGTGCCAACCGGATTGTTGCCCGGGGCCTGGAAGGTAATCGCTTCAACCAGCTTGGTGAAGTCGGCCGCGCTGTTGCCGGCTGGCGAGTTGCTGGTCAGGGTGTAGACGATCTTGCCATCGGCGGCGCTGCCGCTTTCGGTGATGGTGATACCCGCAACAGCGAGGGCCTTGAGCACGTCGGCGTTGCTGAGCAGGTCGCCGGACACCAGGTGATCAACGGTGACCACTACCTTGCTGAAGGTTTTGTTGTCGACGTCGGTGATGCTCAGGTTTTCGACCAGTGCCACCGCACCTTTCTGCTCGACAAACTTAGTGCTGTCGAAACTGATAACCGGCGCATCGTTAACCGGTACCACGTAGATCACGGAAGTCACAGGCGCGGAGTCCGCCTGGCCGTCGTTCACGGTGATGGTCAGGTTACGGTTGGCCGGGCTTGGGTCTTCGCTTTCGCTGGCGAAGTGCACCGATCGCAGGACTTCCTGGTACTCAGCCTTGGTCGCTTCACCGGACAGGGTCAGTACGCCGGTGTCCTTGTCATAGCTGACGGTGATTTTGGTGTTGCTGACATCGGCGATCAGCACGTCATCGGCCAAGTGGTTGACCAGCGTGACCTTGGCGCTTTGCAAGGTGCTGTTGTCGACGTCGGTGATGGTCAGGTTCGCCGCGACGTAGCCGCCGGGTTTGCCCTCGATGTAGGTGTCGCCGAACGCGTTGGTCGAACCATTGCCCAGTACAGGCGCGTCGTTGACCGCAGTGACCACGACGCTGATCTTGCCGGTCGAGACTTCTTCAACACCGGTGCTCAACTCTTTGGCGGTGGCCTTCACGGTCAAGTCGAAACTGGCCGTCGAGTCCTTGAACGGCGTAACCGTCAGGGTGCTCAGGTTCCAGGTGCTCACGTCGTACAGCGTGTTTGCGCCGGTTGAGATGATGCTATGGCCGGTAGTGCCGTCGGTGAGCACGGAGCCTTCCGGCAAGCCGCTGATTTCCACCTTGTGGGATTCCGAGCCGTCGGTGTCGACAAAAGTGGCGGTGATCGGCGCGATCTTAATCGCGGTGTCTTCCAGACCGTGGTTGTAGACGTTGCCGGTGTAATAGCCTTCGCCATTCACAACGTGGCTGTCGCCCAGGACCATGCCTGCGGCTTCCAACGCGGCGGCACTGGTGTAGGTCTGCAGGCCACTGTTGCCCAGGGACACCGACGAACCGTTGTTGATCGACACATTGACGTCGTAGTTGCCCGGGCCGTTCTGGTTGTAGTGGTAGATGTCGAGGGTGTAGTAACCCGACTCGGTCGGCGTGTAGGACGACCCGTTGATACCGCTGCCCTGGCTCCAGGTTTCGGAAGCGACCAGCTTGCCGCCCACGGTGATAGCCAGACTGTCGTCGGCCGAGCCGGTGAAGGTGTAGCTCTTGCCAGCTTCCAGGTAAACCAGACCGGACACTTTGGTCGCGGTGCCTTCGGCCACATTGCCGTTGCTTACATTGCTGGTCACGCCCGTGGAGGCGGCGCTGTCAGCGGTTTGGGCGTTGATCACTTTGATCAGGGTGCTGGACTGGGTGACGCCTTGGCCGTTAGTGCCCAACTCGCCC
Source organism: Pseudomonas sp. Irchel 3H9 (assembly GCF_900187495.1). Lineage (NCBI taxonomy): Bacteria > Pseudomonadati > Pseudomonadota > Gammaproteobacteria > Pseudomonadales > Pseudomonadaceae > Pseudomonas > Pseudomonas sp. Irchel 3H9. Next base: position 3,702 of record NZ_FYDK01000016.1, read on the forward strand.
GGCAGGTTGCTGCCGGTCCAGGTTTGAATGGTCAGACCGGTTGGCACTTGGCCGACGGTCAGCACCGGCACATCCGTCACCGGGTGAATATCCACGGTGATGGTTTTGGTATCGCTGTAGGAGTTGCCGTCGGTGGCCTGGAACTTCAGCTCGGTGTAATCACCTTGCTTGTTGCCCACGCCGGTGTTGCCGAAGCTGTTGTCGCCCGACTCGTTGTCTGCCGGGGTGTAACGCACGTTGTGGGCATCGAAGTCAGCCTGAGTGAAGGCCTTGCCCGCCGAGGTGTCGGTTTTCAGATCGGCCGTGGTGAGCTTGACCCACTCACCGTCGACTTTGTATTCGATGGAGCCGGCCGGCAGGCTGGTGAACACCACTGCCGGGCTCGTGGAATCTTCGTCCTGCACACCGAAAGTCGCCCAAGTGAGCTCGATCGAGGTGTCTTCGTTGCCCTCGATGCGGCCGTCGACGGCGGTTGGGGTGTCATCGACCAGCGTGACAGCGGGCTGGCCAGTGTTGTGGGAATTGAGGCCTTCAGGGTCGGTGACGGTCAGGTCGATTTTTGGCAACTGATTACCGGCATTGACGAAATCGGCGCCTTTTTGGGTCAGCACGACATTGTTGCCGGAGAGGCTGTAGTAGCCGTCAGCGTTGGTGCCGGTGGTGAAGCTGATGGTCAGGCTTTCACGCGGAGACTCTTCGTCACGCGCGTTGAACGTACCGGCGACGGTGCCAACTTCGGCGGTGTTTTCGACGATGGTCGTCGGCGTGATGTCGATCAGCGGTACATCGTTGACCAGGGTTACGGTCGGTTGACCAGTGCCGGTGGAATTCAGGCCTTCAACGTCGGTGACGGTCAGGTCGATCTTCGGCAGCTGGTTGCCGGCGTTAACGAAGTCCGCGCCTTTTTCGGTCAGGACTACGTTGTTGCCGGAGATGGCGTAGTAACCATCTGCGTTGGTGCCAGCGGTGAAGCTGATGTTCAGGTTTTCGCGCGGGGTTTCTTCGTCTTTCGCGACGAAAGTACCGGCGACGGTGCCTGCTTCGGCGGTGTTCTCGACGATGGTAGTCGGCGTGACAGCAATTACTGGGACGTCGTTAACCAGGGTCACGGTCGGTTGACCGGTGCCGGTGGAGTTCAGGCCTTCAACGTCAGTAACGGTCAGGTCGATCTTCGGCAGCTGGTTACCCGCGTTAACGAAGTCAGCGCCTTTTTCAGTCAGCACGACGTTGTTGCCGGAGATGGCGTAGTAGCCGTCAGCGTTGGTGCCTGCGGTGAAGCTGATGTTCAGGTTTTCGCGCGGGGTTTCTTCGTCTTTGGCAACGAAGGTACCGGCGACGGTGCCTGCTTCAGCGGTGTTTTCAACGATGGTGGTCGGCGTGACAGCAATTACTGGAACATCGTTAACCAAGGTCACGGTCGGTTGACCGGTGCCGGTGGAGTTCAGGCCTTCAACGTCAGTAACGGTCAGGTCGATCTTCGGCAGCTGGTTACCCGCGTTAACGAAGTCAGCGCCTTTTTCGGTCAGGACCACGTTGTTGCCGGAGATAGCGTAGTAACCGTCAGCGTTGGTGCCAGCGGTGAAGCTGATGTTCAGGTTCTCGCGTGGGGTTTCTTCATCTTTCGCGACGAAGGTACCGGCGACGGTGCCTGCTTCAG
>NZ_FYDK01000015.1:0-5580 GCF_900187495.1 Pseudomonas sp. Irchel 3H9
TGAAAAAGAGGTGTTGACAGCAGCGTGTAACGCTGTAGAATTCGCCTCCCGCTGATGAGAGATCAGAAGCGCAAGTGGTTGAAGTTGTTGAAGAAATCTTCGAAAGCTTCTGAAAATAATCACTTGACAGCAAATGAGGCTGCTGTAGAATGCGCGCCTCGGTTGAGACGAAAGATCTTAACCAACCGCTCTTTAACAACTGAATCAAGCAATTCGTGTGGGTGCTTGTGGAGTCAGACTGATAGTCAACAAGATTATCAGCATCACAAGTTACTCCGCGAGAAATCAAAGATGTAACCAACGATTGCTGAGCCAAGTTTAGGGTTTCTTAAAAACCCAAAGATGTTTGAACTGAAGAGTTTGATCATGGCTCAGATTGAACGCTGGCGGCAGGCCTAACACATGCAAGTCGAGCGGTAGAGAGAAGCTTGCTTCTCTTGAGAGCGGCGGACGGGTGAGTAATGCCTAGGAATCTGCCTGGTAGTGGGGGATAACGTTCGGAAACGGACGCTAATACCGCATACGTCCTACGGGAGAAAGCAGGGGACCTTCGGGCCTTGCGCTATCAGATGAGCCTAGGTCGGATTAGCTAGTTGGTGAGGTAATGGCTCACCAAGGCGACGATCCGTAACTGGTCTGAGAGGATGATCAGTCACACTGGAACTGAGACACGGTCCAGACTCCTACGGGAGGCAGCAGTGGGGAATATTGGACAATGGGCGAAAGCCTGATCCAGCCATGCCGCGTGTGTGAAGAAGGTCTTCGGATTGTAAAGCACTTTAAGTTGGGAGGAAGGGCAGTTACCTAATACGTGATTGTTTTGACGTTACCGACAGAATAAGCACCGGCTAACTCTGTGCCAGCAGCCGCGGTAATACAGAGGGTGCAAGCGTTAATCGGAATTACTGGGCGTAAAGCGCGCGTAGGTGGTTTGTTAAGTTGGATGTGAAATCCCCGGGCTCAACCTGGGAACTGCATTCAAAACTGACTGACTAGAGTATGGTAGAGGGTGGTGGAATTTCCTGTGTAGCGGTGAAATGCGTAGATATAGGAAGGAACACCAGTGGCGAAGGCGACCACCTGGACTGATACTGACACTGAGGTGCGAAAGCGTGGGGAGCAAACAGGATTAGATACCCTGGTAGTCCACGCCGTAAACGATGTCAACTAGCCGTTGGGAGCCTTGAGCTCTTAGTGGCGCAGCTAACGCATTAAGTTGACCGCCTGGGGAGTACGGCCGCAAGGTTAAAACTCAAATGAATTGACGGGGGCCCGCACAAGCGGTGGAGCATGTGGTTTAATTCGAAGCAACGCGAAGAACCTTACCAGGCCTTGACATCCAATGAACTTTCTAGAGATAGATTGGTGCCTTCGGGAACATTGAGACAGGTGCTGCATGGCTGTCGTCAGCTCGTGTCGTGAGATGTTGGGTTAAGTCCCGTAACGAGCGCAACCCTTGTCCTTAGTTACCAGCACGTAATGGTGGGCACTCTAAGGAGACTGCCGGTGACAAACCGGAGGAAGGTGGGGATGACGTCAAGTCATCATGGCCCTTACGGCCTGGGCTACACACGTGCTACAATGGTCGGTACAGAGGGTTGCCAAGCCGCGAGGTGGAGCTAATCCCATAAAACCGATCGTAGTCCGGATCGCAGTCTGCAACTCGACTGCGTGAAGTCGGAATCGCTAGTAATCGCGAATCAGAATGTCGCGGTGAATACGTTCCCGGGCCTTGTACACACCGCCCGTCACACCATGGGAGTGGGTTGCACCAGAAGTAGCTAGTCTAACCTTCGGGAGGACGGTTACCACGGTGTGATTCATGACTGGGGTGAAGTCGTAACAAGGTAGCCGTAGGGGAACCTGCGGCTGGATCACCTCCTTAATCGACGACATCAGCTGCTCCATAAGTTCCCACACGAATTGCTTGATTCATTGAAGAAGACGATAAAGAAGCAGCCCGAAATTGGGTCTGTAGCTCAGTTGGTTAGAGCGCACCCCTGATAAGGGTGAGGTCGGCAGTTCGAATCTGCCCAGACCCACCAATTTTGTGTGGGAAACGCCTGTAGAAATACGGGGCCATAGCTCAGCTGGGAGAGCGCCTGCCTTGCACGCAGGAGGTCAACGGTTCGATCCCGTTTGGCTCCACCACTACTGCTTCTGTTTGTTGAAAGCTTAGAAATGAGCATTCCATTGTGATGATGGTGAATGTTGATTTCTAGTCTTTGATTAGATCGTTCTTTAAAAATTTGGGTATGTGATAGAAAGATAGACTGAACGTTACTTTCACTGGTAACGGATCAGGCTAAGGTAAAATTTGTGAGTGGCTCGAAAGAGCCAAATCGAATTTTCGGCGAATGTTGTCTTCACAGTATAACCAGATTGCTTGGGGTTATATGGTCAAGTGAAGAAGCGCATACGGTGGATGCCTTGGCAGTCAGAGGCGATGAAAGACGTGGTAGCCTGCGAAAAGCTTCGGGGAGTCGGCAAACAGACTTTGATCCGGAGATGTCTGAATGGGGGAACCCAGCCATCATAAGATGGTTATCTTACGCTGAATACATAGGCGTAAGAGGCGAACCAGGGGAACTGAAACATCTAAGTACCCTGAGGAAAAGAAATCAACCGAGATTCCCTTAGTAGTGGCGAGCGAACGGGGACTAGCCCTTAAGTGGCTTTGAGATTAGCGGAACGCTCTGGAAAGTGCGGCCATAGTGGGTGATAGCCCTGTACGCGAAAATCTCTTAGTCATGAAATCGAGTAGGACGGAGCACGAGAAACTTTGTCTGAATATGGGGGGACCATCCTCCAAGGCTAAATACTACTGACTGACCGATAGTGAACTAGTACCGTGAGGGAAAGGCGAAAAGAACCCCGGAGAGGGGAGTGAAATAGATCCTGAAACCGTATGCGTACAAGCAGTGGGAGCCCACTTTGTTGGGTGACTGCGTACCTTTTGTATAATGGGTCAGCGACTTATTTTCAGTGGCGAGCTTAACCGAATAGGGGAGGCGTAGCGAAAGCGAGTCTTAATAGGGCGTCTAGTCGCTGGGAATAGACCCGAAACCGGGCGATCTATCCATGGGCAGGTTGAAGGTTGGGTAACACTAACTGGAGGACCGAACCGACTACCGTTGAAAAGTTAGCGGATGACCTGTGGATCGGAGTGAAAGGCTAATCAAGCTCGGAGATAGCTGGTTCTCCTCGAAAGCTATTTAGGTAGCGCCTCATGTATCACTGTAGGGGGTAGAGCACTGTTTCGGCTAGGGGGTCATCCCGACTTACCAAACCGATGCAAACTCCGAATACCTACAAGTGCCGAGCATGGGAGACACACGGCGGGTGCTAACGTCCGTCGTGAAAAGGGAAACAACCCAGACCGTCAGCTAAGGTCCCAAAGTTATGGTTAAGTGGGAAACGATGTGGGAAGGCTTAGACAGCTAGGAGGTTGGCTTAGAAGCAGCCACCCTTTAAAGAAAGCGTAATAGCTCACTAGTCGAGTCGGCCTGCGCGGAAGATGTAACGGGGCTCAAACCATACACCGAAGCTACGGGTATCACGTAAGTGATGCGGTAGAGGAGCGTTCTGTAAGCCTGTGAAGGTGAGTTGAGAAGCTTGCTGGAGGTATCAGAAGTGCGAATGCTGACATGAGTAACGACAATGGGTGTGAAAAACACCCACGCCGAAAGACCAAGGTTTCCTGCGCAACGTTAATCGACGCAGGGTTAGTCGGTCCCTAAGGCGAGGCTGAAAAGCGTAGTCGATGGAAAACAGGTTAATATTCCTGTACTTCTGGTTATTGCGATGGAGGGACGGAGAAGGCTAGGCCAGCTTGGCGTTGGTTGTCCAAGTTTAAGGTGGTAGGCTGAGATCTTAGGTAAATCCGGGATCTTAAGGCCGAGAGCTGATGACGAGTTAACTTTTAGTTAACGAAGTGGTTGATGCCATGCTTCCAAGAAAAGCTTCTAAGCTTCAGGTAACCAGGAACCGTACCCCAAACCGACACAGGTGGTTGGGTAGAGAATACCAAGGCGCTTGAGAGAACTCGGGTGAAGGAACTAGGCAAAATGGCACCGTAACTTCGGGAGAAGGTGCGCCGGTGAGGGTGAAGGACTTGCTCCGTAAGCTCATGCCGGTCGAAGATACCAGGCCGCTGCGACTGTTTATTAAAAACACAGCACTCTGCAAACACGAAAGTGGACGTATAGGGTGTGACGCCTGCCCGGTGCCGGAAGGTTAATTGATGGGGTTAGCTAACGCGAAGCTCTTGATCGAAGCCCCGGTAAACGGCGGCCGTAACTATAACGGTCCTAAGGTAGCGAAATTCCTTGTCGGGTAAGTTCCGACCTGCACGAATGGCGTAACGATGGCGGCGCTGTCTCCACCCGAGACTCAGTGAAATTGAAATCGCTGTGAAGATGCAGTGTATCCGCGGCTAGACGGAAAGACCCCGTGAACCTTTACTATAGCTTTGCACTGGACTTTGAATTTGCTTGTGTAGGATAGGTGGGAGGCTTTGAAGCGTGGACGCCAGTCTGCGTGGAGCCAACCTTGAAATACCACCCTGGCAACTTTGAGGTTCTAACTCAGGTCCGTTATCCGGATCGAGGACAGTGTATGGTGGGTAGTTTGACTGGGGCGGTCTCCTCCTAAAGAGTAACGGAGGAGTACGAAGGTGCGCTCAGACCGGTCGGAAATCGGTCGTAGAGTATAAAGGCAAAAGCGCGCTTGACTGCGAGACAGACACGTCGAGCAGGTACGAAAGTAGGTCTTAGTGATCCGGTGGTTCTGTATGGAAGGGCCATCGCTCAACGGATAAAAGGTACTCCGGGGATAACAGGCTGATACCGCCCAAGAGTTCATATCGACGGCGGTGTTTGGCACCTCGATGTCGGCTCATCACATCCTGGGGCTGAAGCCGGTCCCAAGGGTATGGCTGTTCGCCATTTAAAGTGGTACGCGAGCTGGGTTTAGAACGTCGTGAGACAGTTCGGTCCCTATCTGCCGTGGACGTTTGAGATTTGAGAGGGGCTGCTCCTAGTACGAGAGGACCGGAGTGGACGAACCTCTGGTGTTCCGGTTGTCACGCCAGTGGCATTGCCGGGTAGCTATGTTCGGAATAGATAACCGCTGAAAGCATCTAAGCGGGAAACTAGCCTCAAGATGAGATCTCACTGGAACCTTGAGTTCCCTGAAGGGCCGTCGAAGACTACGACGTTGATAGGTTGGGTGTGTAAGCGCTGTGAGGCGTTGAGCTAACCAATACTAATTGCCCGTGAGGCTTGACCATATAACACCCAAGCAATTTGCTTGCTTCGAGCTGAAAAGCGAAAGAGCACCAGATTGCGGTGTGTGAAGACGAAATGAACCGAAAGTTCGACTCTTGCAAACACCGAAAGCTATCACATACCCAATTTGCTGAAGCGAGGCCAACTGGTCACGACTCAGTACCCGAATTTCTTGACGACCATAGAGCATTGGAACCACCTGATCCCATCCCGAACTCAGTAGTGAAACGATGCATCGCCGATGGTAGTGTGGGGTTTCCCCATGTGAGAGTAGGTCATCGTCAAGATTAAA
>NZ_FYDK01000013.1:0-66243 GCF_900187495.1 Pseudomonas sp. Irchel 3H9
GATGATGTTCGAGACTTTCAGGTACGAGTTCGTGGCCAGTGGCGGGCCGATGCAGATGCTTTCGTCCGCCAGTTTCACGTGCATCAATTCGGTATCGGCCGTCGAGTAAACAGCGACGGTCTTGATGCCCTCTTCCTTACAGGCGCGCAGGATCCGCAGCGCGATCTCGCCGCGGTTGGCGATCAGGACTTTTTGCAGTTTCTTCGCAGGTTTCAACATCGAAGGCGCTCCGCGGTTCAAACGATGGTGAACAGCGGCTGGTCGTACTCAACCGGCTGACCGTTTTCTACCAGGATGGATTCGATGACGCCGGCTTTTTCAGCGGTGATGTGGTTCATCATTTTCATCGCTTCAACGATGCAGATGGTGTCGCCCACTTTCACAGTCTTGCCGACTTCAACGAAGGCTGGCGAGGTCGGTGCCGGGGTACGGTAGAACGTACCGACCATTGGCGATTTGACCACGAAGCCGTTCAGTGCAGGAGCGGCCGGGGCAGCAGGTGCGGCGGCAGCGGCTGGCGCGGCAGCAGGTGCAGCGGCCGGAGCCGGTGCTTGCATCTGTGGCGCGTAGAACTGTTGGGCCGGGGTCTTGCTGTGGCGGCTGATCCGGACGGACTCTTCGCCTTCCTTGATTTCCAGCTCGTCGATACCGGATTCTTCCAGCAGTTCGATCAGTTTCTTAACTTTACGGATATCCATGAATCATCAACTCCCAAGGGGCGGTCAGGGGCGCTTGGCCGGTTGTTCAAGTTGTTCCAGGGCGGCCTCCAGGGCCAGTCGGTAACCGCTGGCGCCAAGGCCGCAGATCACTCCTACCGCTACGTCGGAGAAGTACGAGTGATGGCGGAAAGCTTCGCGTTTATGCACGTTCGATAAATGCACTTCGATGAATGGGATGCTCACCGCCAGCAGCGCGTCACGTAATGCAACACTTGTGTGCGTAAAAGCGGCGGGATTGATCAGGATGAAGTCCACACCTTCGCCGCGCGCGGCGTGAATGCGATCAATCAATTCGTACTCGGCATTGCTTTGCAGGTAGAGCAGATGGTGGCCAGCTTCACGAGCCCGTCGCTCCAGATCAAGGTTGATCTGATCCAGGGTCACAGCCCCGTAGACGCCCGGTTCGCGGGTGCCGAGCAGGTTCAGGTTGGGTCCGTGAAGAACCAGTAGGGTCGCCATCGGCTGTTCCTTGTTATTGATGGGAGTACGGCAGAACCCGGCGACTATGCCGCAAAGCCTTTGTGACTGTCCAGTTCTATGCAGTAGGCAGCACGATTAGCGAGGATTGCGCAAAATTTGTGACTGGTGGTCGAGATCTGGTCATTGGTAATACGCCCTTGAATCCCGTGAAGATCAAATGTGGGAGGGGGCTTGCTCCCGATAGCGGTGGATCAGTTACAGGTGCTGAGACTGACACACCGCAATCGGGAGCAAGCCCCCTCCCACATGTTGATCTTCATTTGATTTTGGATCTTCATGGGGCAGGTCAGACGCGGAACGCCTGCACCGCCGTATTGAGCTGCCCACCCAGTACCAACAGGTGCTCGCCCTGGCTTCGGCCTTGGCCGATGCGCAGCAAATTATCCTCACCCAACTGATGAATCCGCTCACTGTTATCGCGAATCTCGCTCACCGCACCACTCTGCTGCGCCGTCACATCGGCAATCCGCACAGCGGTGTCGGAAATGGTCTGGATTGCCCCGACGATTTCATCCAGTGCGCCGTCAGCCGCTTGAGCTTGCTGGGCGGTGGCTTCGGCGTGTTCGACCTGGGCGCGCATGCCCTCCACTGACTGGTGAGCGGCGTTTTGCAGGCCGGTGATCAAACCCTGGATTTCGGCGGTGGCGCCGGCGGTGCGCTGGGCGAGGGTACGTACTTCGTCCGCGACCACAGCAAATCCACGTCCGGCCTCCCCGGCGCGGGCGGCTTCGATGGCGGCGTTGAGTGCCAGCAAGTTGGTCTGGTCGGCAATCGAGCGAATAACGGTGAGCACACCGCCGATGGTGGCGGACTCTTCAGCAAGTTTCTCGATCATCTGCGCGTTTTGCTGCACTTCGCCGACCAGCGCATGCAAACCGGTCAGGCTCAGGCCGATCACCCGCTGGCCTTGTTCCACCGCCTGGCCCGCACTGCGGCTGGCGCTGGCGGCTTGGCTGGCATCGCCGGCGACCTGTTGGATGGTTGCTTCGAGTTCGCCCAGGGAGTCGCGGATTTGCGCCGTGTCGCCCGCCTGGCGTTCAGCGCCGTCATGCAGGCCGCTGCTCAGTTCGGCGAGGGCGCGGCTGCTGCCGGCCACTTCTTCGGCATTGCCGCGAATGGTGCCCACCAAGTCCACCAAGTAAGCGCGCAAACGGTTCAGAGAGGCTTCAATGTCGCGCAGTTCGCGGTTGGTCTTGCCCAGTGCGATCGGCTGGCTGAAGTTGCCTTCGGCCCAGGTGGATAGGGCGGGTGCGAGATTGGTCAGCACCCGTGCCAAGCGGCGTTGCAGGGTGTCGATCAACAGCGCGATCAGCAGGATCAGGCCGATCATCACCCCTTGCATCAGGCGTACTTCGCCTTGGATGAGCCCATGTTGTGCGCGTACGACAGGTTCAAGCCCAGCGATGGCCTGTTGCACGGCGTTGATCTTCTGGTGGGTGCTGGCGGCCAGGTCGGCGCGTTGCTGGATCTGTTCGCGGGTGCGCTTGAGTTCGGCGGGGTAGCGGGTCAGCAGGCTGTTGAGCTCGCGCTTGAGGTCGACGCCGGTGTCCTGGGCTTCGGTTTTTTCAGTGTTTTCCAGGCCCATCAAGGCGGAAAAATCATCGGTGTTGGACTCGCTGCTGGCTTTGACGCCAAGCAATGGCAGTTGCCCCAGTACGTCGGCTTGGGCGCGAATATTGGCGACTTCGCGCTCAACATCATCGGCCAACTCTGCGCGCCCGCTGCTCACCAGCTTGTCGCGGGCCAGGGACAACCTGCCCAGGTGCTGGGACGCGGTCAGCAGTGGCGGCAAGTAGCGTGCGGCTTCAGGGGAATTGACGCTGATGGCGTACTGGCTCAACTGGTCCAGATTGGCGCCCAATTCGCGCTCTGCTTGCAGCAGCAACGCTTGTGGGTCGCCGGCCAGCTTGCCGGCGGCCAGCAAGTCGGTCTTGCTGAATGCATCCAGGGCCACCAGGCTGGGGCGCAGGTTCTGCGCCAGATCAGCGGGCAAATCATCCAGATGTTGCAGCAGGTTTTCCAGGCTTTGGCTGGCGCTGCTCAGGCGCAGGGCGTCGCCGCTCGCAAGGTACTCGTCGATATTGCGCGCAGCTTGGTTTTGGAACGTCTGGGACAACCCCAGGTAGCGCTCCATCAGCAAATACGGCCGTTCAAGCGCCCGCTGCGACCACCACAGCGTCGCCCCAAGTGCCAGGCACACGGCCACCAGAAGAAGGGTATTGAGATTGGTCAGCAGCTTCAGGCGCATGCGTGGTTTCAACCGACAGCAAAAGGTAAGTGCCTGAAGTTATTGCGTTTTCATTACAGCGTTATGACGGAATCAGTGGATTCCGGTGAAAAGGTGGCACTTTGCTTTGATGCGCGCGCGGCTTGCACACGGTTGCGTCCGGCATGCTTGGCGCGATACAGCGCCTCGTCGGCCTGGGCGGCCATCATCAGGCTGTCGGAGCCGTCGCACAACTCAACCAGCCCGGCGCTGAAAGTGCACCACAAGTCCTGGGGTTGTGCCGGATAGTGGATTTCGGCAAAGCGCCCGCGGATTTCATCCAGCACCTTGCAGGCCGACTCCAGGTCGGTGTCGGGCATCACGATGGCGAATTCTTCACCGCCGTAGCGCCCGATGTAGTCGGTCTTGCGCAAACGCTGCTTGAGAAACAGCGCCAGGCTCTTGATTACGCGGTCGCCCATCGGGTGGCCGTGACTGTCATTCACGCGCTTGAAGTGGTCGATGTCGAGCATGGCAAAGCTCAGCGGCTTGTTCTCGCGGCGCGCGCGGAAGCTGCAGTCTTCGAGCAATTGCAGGATATGGGTGTGGTTGTACAGCCCGGTCAGGCTGTCGCGCACCATTCGCGCCTTGAGGTGGCGGGCGCGGGCGGCGCGGTTGCGCACGGTGGTGATCAGGTGGCGCGGTTTGATCGGCTTGGTGAGGAAGTCGTCACCGCCTTCGCTCATCGCATCCAATTGCTTGTCGAGGTCGTCTTCGGCCGACAAGTAAATGATCGGCACGCTCACATAGCGGTCGTTATGGCGGATCACCTTGGCCAGTTCGGTGCCGGTGCAGGCGGGCATGTACATGTCGAGGATGATCAGGTCGGGCTGGAAGTCCGCCAGTTCGGCCATGGCCTGGATCGGCTCAATCAAGGTGCGGGTGACGATCCCGGCGCTGTTGAGTAAGCGCTCGGTGTGCAGCGCCTGGGCGCGCGAGTCGTCGATGATCAGCACTTTATAGGGCTCGTACTGGGCGACGCAGGTCAGCACTTCGATTTTTTCCAGCAGGCTGGAGGCTTCCAGTGTGCCGGTCAAAAACTCCTGGCCACCGGCGCGCACGGCGGCCAGGCGGGTCGGGGTATCGGTTTCGTGCAGGCTGAAAAATAACAGCGGCAGCTTTTGCTCCAGGCCTTCCTGGGCTTCGGCAGCGAGCTTGAGGCCCAGGCCTGGGCCGCAGAAATCCACGTCCATCACGATTGCCGACGGCAGGCGCTCGGCCATGGACGCGCGAAACGCTGCCACGCTGTCCAGAGATTGGGCGCTCATACCAAAAAATTCCAGCTGCTTGGCCAGGCGCTCAGCGCGGTCGTGATCGGCCAGCATCACGTAGATCGGCTTGCGCATCGGCGGCAGGAAGGTTTGTTCCAGCTGGTCGCCCTGGCGCAGGCCGGTGCGGGACAGGCGCTGCATCAAACGGTTGAGTTCGGTGATCAGTTGGCTGCTCAGGCGGCCACGATTTTCATCCACAGCTTTGAGTGATTCACCGATGTTGCGTGCCAACTGGCCGTGTTCGGGCTGCTCAAAACGCTCAGCGAAGCGCAGCAGGCGCAGGTTGGCCTCACTGAGTTCTGAGAGGTCGGCGCCTGACCATTCGCTGCGTTGCAGGCGCTGCCAGATCTCAAGAATTTGACGTGCCTGATGAATTACCCGCTGGGCAAAATGCTGCTTGAGACGCTCACGGCTGGGGTCTTCTGGCTCGGTCATATCCTGACTACTAGTAAGGGTGCATGCTGAGGTCGAACTGATGGCTCTATGCTAGCACCTCTTGTCAGCGGGATGAGTGTCATATGTCAATTAACTGCATGTCGGCGATATTCAGTTAATGACCTGACAGTCGCACAGCGTAAAACGCGTGCATCCTTTATAGTCGAATGCTTCCCGCGCGCCAGTTTGGTGAAAAGCCCCGCATGGGCGGGCACGATGGGGTAGGGTTGTGGTCGGAGTGTTTGAACGCACGCCGTCAATTCAAGTGCATGAACTCAAGTGATTGAAAGGATATCGCCATGCTGGACTGGAAAAACCGCGCAGGCAGTGCCAAAGGCCCCGCCCCTGAGCCAAAGTCGGCCAACCGCAGCTATTTTCGTACCCTGCTGATGAGTCGGGCGCTGCTTAGCGTGCTTGGCCTGTACCTGTTGGTCACAGGTGCCCTGGGTTGGTACTGGAGCGAAGAGCCGGCGCTGTTCCCGGTCCAGCAGAACGCGCAAATTGCTGCCGAGAAAGAAGGCAAGCAGATGGTGGTGGGCTATACCACCGTCGAAACCCTCAAGACCGTGGTCGGCACCTTGCTGAACAAGCCAGGTGGCTATATTTCCAACGACCGTTTCCCGCCGGGCCTGTGGATGGACAACATGCCGAGCTGGGAATACGGCGTGCTGGTGCAAGTGCGCGACCTGACCCGTGCCTTGCGTAAAGATTTCGCCCGTTCCCAGTCGCAGTCGGCTGAAGACGCCGACTTGGCGAAGGCCGAGCCGCGCTTCAACTTCGACAACAAGAGCTGGGTGCTGCCATCGAGCGAGTCGGAGTATCAGGAAGGCATCAACTCCCTGAACCGCTATGAAGCGCGCCTGTCCGACCCCAACCAACGCGGCGCACTGTTCTATTCGCGTGCCGACAACCTGAACAACTGGCTGGGTGATGTTGCTACCCGTCTGGGTTCGTTGTCCCAACGCCTGTCGGCCAGCGTGGGCCGGGTCAAATTGAACACCGCACTGAAAACCGAAGCCCTGGCACCGGGTGAAGTGCCGCAGGTCGACGAAGAAGTGGTGGAAACCCCATGGATGCAGATCGACAACGTGTTCTACGAAGCCCGTGGCCAGGCATGGGCACTGTCCCATCTGCTGCGCGCTATCGAAGTTGACTTCGCCGACGTACTGGCCAAGAAAAACGCCACGGTCAGCGTGCGCCAGATCATCCGTGAGCTGGAAGCCTCCCAAGAACCTGTCTGGAGCCCGATGATCCTCAACGGCAGCGGCTTCGGCGTACTGGCGAACCACTCGCTGGTGATGGCCAACTACATCTCGCGGGCCAACGCTGCGGTGATTGATCTGCGTCAGCTGCTTAACCAGGGTTGATGATGGACGCTTCTCAACAGGAGGCCGCGCACCGTGCGGCTTCCGATGCTGAACTGATTTGCTGGGTCGACGAGCAGGACAACCTGCTCGGCACCCTCGTCAGGTCCGACCTTCGCCAGCGCGGCCTGATTGGCCGCTGCACGTTTATCTTCCTGTTCAACTCTGCCGGCGAGCTGTGTGTGCACCGGCGTACCCTGAGCAAAGCCATGTACCCAGGATTTTGGGATACGGCGGCCGGCGGCATGGTGGCGGCCGGGGAAGAGTACGCCGACTCTGCAGCGCGTGAGCTGGAGGAAGAACTGGGTGTGGGCGGGGTGGAATTGGTCGAGCATGATCATTTCTACTTTGAGGACGGTAACAACCGGCTCTGGTGCAGATCCTATTCCGCCGTGTGGGATGGCCCCCTGCGGTTGCAGCCCGAAGAAGTCATGGAAGCGCGCTTTTTGCCCATCGAAATTGTCCTGCAGGAGGCCGAACAAAAGCCCTACTGCCCGGACGCACAAGAGGGCTTGCGCCGCTATCTGGCCTCGCGTCGCTAAAGTTGCATAAATTGGCGCCATTTGGCCCTTAGCAAGTCGGCCTTTTGCCGTTACACTGCGCGACTTTTCACCCGAGCCACCTTGGCGGTTCGGTAGCGCTGCCCCTGCCTGAGTGGGGCTTCGCGGTCGGTCGTGCTTGAGCGCGCCGATCAGTCTTCATCCTCCCAAGAGGATTGCCGGTGGCCAAAAAAGCCGCATCCTTCGCCGCCCTTGGTGGCCTGGTATTTTCCACCGATGCAGGTCGACACTGCCCGGACTGTCGTCAGCCCGTGGATTCGTGTACCTGCAAACAGACCCTGATCCCTGAAGGCGACGGTATTGCCCGCGTGAGACGCGAGAGCAAGGGCCGTGGCGGCAAGACGGTGACGACTATCACCGGCGTGCCCCTGGCTGAAGATGCGCTCAAGGAACTGGCTACCACGCTGAAAAAGCGTTGTGGCACCGGTGGCGCGTTGAAAGACGGCGTCATCGAGATCCAGGGCGATCACGTCGAACTGCTGTTGGCCGAGCTGATCAAGCTCGGTTACAAGGCCAAGAAGTCCGGCGGCTGACAGCCTCTTCCCAACCTGTGTCTAAACTCTGTCCTGCGAGTGGGGTCTACCTTCCTTACAGGCAAATCGTCATTTTCATTCTTTAGACTGCGCCAGCCTCCCTGAGAGGTGGCGCCTTCGCCTTCATTTATAGGGGACTTCGATGTCCGTACGACGCACACGCAAAGACGATGGCAGCCAATGGACAGTTGCGGACAGCCGCAGTGTTTACGGGATCCGCCATTGGGGGGCCGGGTATTTCGCGATCAATGACGCCGGTCGCGTTGAAGTCCGTCCGAACGGCCCGAACAGCACGCCTGTCGATCTCTTCGAGCAAGTCGACCAGTTGCGCAAAAGCGGCCTGTCGTTACCGTTGCTGGTGCGCTTCCCTGACATCCTGCAAGACCGTGTACGCCAGTTGACCGGCGCCTTCGACGCCAACATCGAGCGCCTGGAATACCAGAGCAAGTACACCGCGCTGTACCCGATCAAAGTGAACCAGCAGGAAGCGGTGATCGAGAACATCATCGCCACTCAGGACGTGTCTATCGGCCTTGAAGCCGGCTCCAAGCCTGAGCTGCTGGCCGTACTGGCCCTGGCGCCGAAGGGCGGCACCATCGTCTGCAACGGTTACAAAGACCGTGAGTTCATCCGCCTTGCGCTGATGGGCCAGAAGCTCGGTCACAACGTGTTTATCGTGATAGAGAAAGAATCCGAAGTCGGCCTGGTGATCGAAGAGGCTGCCAACCTCAAGGTCAAGCCTCAGGTTGGCCTGCGTGTGCGCTTGTCGTCCCTGGCGTCGAGCAAATGGGCAGACACCGGTGGCGAGAAGTCCAAGTTCGGTTTGTCGGCGGCGCAGCTGTTGTCCGTGGTTGAGCGCTTCCGCGCGGCCGGGCTGGACCAGGGCATTCGCTTGCTGCACTTCCACATGGGCTCGCAGATCGCCAACCTGGCCGATTACCAGCACGGGTTCAAGGAAGCCATTCGTTACTACGGCGAACTGCGCAACCTCGGCCTGCCGGTGGACCACATCGACGTGGGCGGCGGCCTGGGCGTCGACTACGACGGTACCCACTCGCGTAACGCCAGCTCGATCAACTACGACATGGACGACTACGCCGGCGTGGTCGTGGGCATGCTCAAGGAGTTCTGCGACGCGCAGAGCCTGCCGCACCCGAATATCTTCTCCGAAAGCGGTCGTTCCCTGACTGCTCACCACGCCATGCTGGTGGTGCAGGTGACTGACGTCGAGAAACACAACGACGAAATCCCGGTCATCGAAAACAAGGAAAGCTTGCCGGAAACCGTGCAATGGCTGGTGGACCTGCTGGGTCCGACCGATATCGAGATGGTCACCGAAACCTACTGGCGCGCCACTCACTACATGAGCGACGTGGCCACCCAGTACGCCGACGGTAAACTGACCCTGGCCGAAAAAGCCCTGGCCGAACAGTGCTACTTCGCGGTGTGCCGCCGTCTGCACAACTCGCTCAAAGCCCGCCAGCGTTCGCACCGCCAAGTGCTGGACGAACTCAACGACAAGCTGGCCGACAAGTACATCTGCAACTTCTCGGTATTCCAGAGCCTGCCGGACACATGGGCCATCGGCCAGGTACTGCCGATCCTGCCGCTGCACCGTCTCGACGAAGAGCCGCTGCGCCGCGCCGTGCTGCAAGACCTGACCTGCGACTCCGACGGCAAGATCAAGCAGTACGTCGACGAGCAGAGCATCGAAACCAGCCTGCCGGTACACGCCCTGAACGAAGGTGAAGACTACCTGTTGGGTATCTTCCTGGTCGGCGCCTATCAGGAAATCCTGGGCGACATGCACAACCTGTTCGGTGATACCGATTCGGTGAACATCTACCAGCGTGAAGACGGTTCGGTGTACAGCGCCGGGATCGAGACACACGACACCATCGAAGACATGCTGCGCTACGTGCACTTGTCGCCGGAGGAGTTGATGACTCACTACCGTGACAAGTGTGCGAGCGCGAAGATCAGCGCGTCGGAGCGTACTCAGTTCTTGGACGCGTTGCGTTTGGGCCTGACGCGCTCTTCGTACCTTTCCTCGTAAGTACAGGCGACACAGATCCAGTGTGGGAAGGGGCTTGCCCCCTCCCATAGCTGGGCCTCGTTTGGCAGTACCTTCTTCGTGGGGGTCAATGATGTCGAGCAAATACCTGCAAGCGTTTACCCTGGCCTTCGCCGCCTTCCTGGCAGCCTGCTCCCCAATAAAAGTGCTCAACGCACTCACCCCCAGCAGTACCTTCACCAAGACTTCAGCCATTGCCTACGGCGATGATCCCCGCCAGAAACTCGATATATACCGAGCCGTTCCTGCCGTGCCCAACGCTCCCGTGGTGGTGTTCTTTTACGGCGGCAGCTGGAACAGCGGATCCAAGGACGATTACAGGTTCGTCGGCGAAGCCCTGGCTTCAAGGGGCATCGTGGTGGTGATCGCCGATTACCGGCTGTACCCGCAAGTGCGTTACCCCGCCTTTCTTCAGGACGGCGCCAAAGCGGTGGCCTGGACATATAACCACGCCGCTGAATATGGCGCCGATCCCCAGCAGCTTTATGTGATGGGCCACAGCTCCGGCGCCTACAACGCCTCGATGCTGGCGCTGGATGGGCGTTGGCTAAAAGAAGTGGGCTTGGCGCCGTCGATCTTCAAGGGATGGATTGGCCTGGCCGGGCCTTATGACTTCTTGCCGATTGAAAACCAGGACGTGCGCCCGGTGTTCTTCTTCCCCGATTCACCGCCGGAGTCGCAGCCGATCAACCACGTCAGCCGTGACGCGCCGCCGACGCTGCTGATGGCCTCGACCGACGACAACTTGGTCAACCCGACGCGCAATACCGCAGGGCTGGCGAAAAAATTGCGCGAGGCGGGTGTGCCGGTTGAGGCGTTCTACTTCACCAGGACCAACCACGCGACGTTAGTGGCGTCTTTCGCCAAGCCGTTGCGCTGGCTGGCGCCAGTGTTGAACCAAGTGACAGCGTTTATCCAAGCCACTGATCCCGCTGGTTCAAGCGCCAGGCTATCGCCCACAAAGTGAGGCTGCGCAGGGCCATGAACAGCAGAAAGGTTATCCACAACCCATGATTGCCCTGGCCCTGCAACGCCCAGGCAAACGGCAGTGTCAGCAATACCGTTAGTAGCATCCCATTGCGCATTTCCCGCGCGCGGGTGGCGCCGATAAACAGGCCGTCCAGCAGGTAACTCCACACCGCAATCAGTGGCAGCAGCGCCAGGTAAGGCAGGTAGGTGTCAGCGGTGTCGCGCACGCTGGGGATATCGGTCTGCATGGCGATAAACAGGTGCCCGGCAAAGCTGAACAGCAGCGCAAACCCGACGCTGGCGATCAGCGACCAGCCACCGGCGACCACCAATGAGCGGTGCAGCGACTGGCGGTCGCGGGCGCCGATGGCGTGGCCACAGAGGGCTTCGACCGCGTGGGCCAGACCGTCCAGCGCATGCGCCGTCAGCAGCAGGCCGTTAAGCAGCAAGGCATTGGCAGCAACGGTGGCATCCCCCAGCCGCGCGCCTTGCACCGTGATCATGAAAAACACCGATTGCAGCGCCAGGCTGCGGATAAAGATGTCGCGGTTGACCGCCAGCAACGGGCGCCAGCTTTGCCACACTTTCAGCGCGGCCCAAGCGATATGGCCTGGATAGGCGCGCAGGGCCTTTTGTGTGAGCGCCAGGCCGAGCAGGGCGCCGGTCCATTCGGCGATGACCGACGCTCTCGCCGACCCGACGACCCCCCAATCCAAACCGAGTACGAACCACAGGTTGAGAGCGATATTCACCAGATTAGTGGTCAGCAGAATTGCCAGCGGCGCACGGGCGTTCTGTGTGCCGAGGAACCAGCCGACCAGCGCATAAGTGGCCAGGGCTGCGGGCAGGCCGAACAGGCGCGTGTGGAAGAAGTCGCGGGTGAGCTGATTCAGCTCGGGGGAGGGCTGCATCCATTCCAGGGCGAGGTGGCTTAGGGGAATGCCCACGGTGCCCAGCAGCATCGCCAGCCCCAGTGCCAGCAACAGACCTTGCAGCAGGATTTGCCGCAGTGCCGCCCCGTCATTGCGCCCTGCAGCCTGCGCGGCAAAACCGGTGGAGCCCATGCGCAGAAAACCCATGGCCCACGCGAGAAAGGTATACAGGCTGGCCCCGACGGCCACGGCGCCCAGTTGATGGGCATGGGGCAGGTGGCCGATGACCATGCTGTCGACCAGGGCTACCAGCGGCACCGAGATGTTCGACAGAATCATTGGCGCGGCAAGGGCCCAGACGCGTCGATGGGTAGGGCGGTGGCGCCAGTCGGTGAGTAAGGTGGACATGCAGGCTCCTTGGGGGAGCGGCATTGTAACCGTCCAGTAGCTACGCAGCAGAACCAATGTGGGAGGGGGCTTGCCCCCGATAGCAATAGATCAGCCAGCCTATCTGTAGCTGACCCACTGCTGTCGGGAGCAAGCCCCCTCCCACAGTTTGATCTCCAGTGTGTGTGGGAACTGGCTTGGCTTGAGCCGATCGAGAACCAAACCACCCTCCGTCGGTCAATGTGACCAGCGCCACATCGGCTTCGCCGGCACTGATATATAGTTCACCCCTCGGTTCCCTCTGACTACGAGTGCCCCATGCTTAACAAAGGATTGTTCCTGGCCTGCGCGCTGGCCCTGCTGAGCGCCTGCGATTCCTCCGATAAACCGGCTACGCCGCCCGCACCTACAGTGGCGGCAGCGCCGAAACCGGCCAAGGCGGCGGTGGATGTGCCAGCGCTCAAGCAGCGCTACGCCGGGCGTGAGTTGAGCGTGGTGGACGTGTCCGAGGTTCAGTTGGACGGGGCCAGCACCTTGTCGGTGAGTTTTTCCATTCCCTTGGACCCCGATCAGAAATTCGCCGACAAGCTCCATCTGGTGGACAGCAAGTCGGGCAAGGTCGATGGCGCCTGGGAGCTCTCGGATAACCTGATGGAGCTGCGCCTGCGCCACCTTGAGCCGCAACGCAAACTGGTGCTGACGGTCGACGCCGGTGTAAAGGCGGTCAACGACAACACGCTCGCCGCCGAGTACATCGCCCGCCTGGAAACCCGTGACCTTCAAGCCACTGTCGGCTTTGCCAGCCGTGGCACCTTGCTGCCGACGCGCCTCGCTGAGGGCCTGCCGGTGATCGCGCTGAACGTCGACAAAATCGACGTTGAATTCTTCCGCATCAAGCCTGAATCCCTACCGTCATTCCTGGCGCAGTGGGGGCGCAACACCAGCCTGCAAAGTTATGAATCCCGCGAACTGCTGCCGCTGGCGGATCTGGTCTACGGCGGCCGTTTTGACCTCAATCCGGCGCGCAACACCCGCGAAACCCTGTTGCTGCCGATCGCCGGCCTCAAGCAATTGCAACAACCGGGCGTGTACCTGGCGGTGATGCGCGCGTCGGGCACCTACAACTATTCGCAACCGGCGACGCTGTTTACCCTGAGTGATATCGGGCTGTCGGTGCACCGCTATGCCAATCGCCTGGATGTGTTTACCCAGGCGCTGGAAGGCGGCAAGGCGCTCGATGGCGTGGACCTGGAAGTGCTCGATGCCGATGGCCGCGTGTTGGGCCAGGGCAAGACCGAGAAGGGCGGCCACGCTGAGTTGCCGTTGCCGAAAAAGGCCCAGGTCTTGCTCGCCAAGCAGGGCGAACAGACCAGCCTGTTGCGCCTCGACAGCGCTGCGCTGGACCTTGCCGAGTTCGACATCGGCGGCCAACCCTCGCACCCGTTGCAGTTTTTTGTGTTCGGCCCACGCGACCTGTATCGCCCCGGCGAAACCGTGCTGCTCAACGCCCTGCTGCGCGACAAGGACGGCAACGCCGTCAAGCCGCAACCGGTGAGCGTCGAGGTACGTCGCCCGGATGAACAGGTCAGCCGCAAATTCGTGTGGGATGCTGACGCATCCGGCCTGTATCAATATCAACTGCAACTGGCCGGCGAAGCACCGACCGGGCGCTGGCAGTTGGTGTTCGACCTGGGTGACGGTAAACCGCAGCTGTATGAATTCCTCGTCGAAGACTTCCTGCCCGAGCGCCTGGCGTTGGAACTCAAGGGCAGCGACACGGCGCTGAGCCCGGCGGATAACCCGGTCATCCAGGTTAACGGTCGTTACCTGTACGGCGCGCCTGCGTCGGGTAATCGGGTCAGCGGGCAAGTGTATGTGCGGCCGCTGCGCGAAGCGGTCAAGTCGCTCCCTGGTTATCAGTTCGGCTCGGTCACCGAAGAAGAACTGAGCCAGGATTTCGAACTGGACGAAAGCGTCCTCGACGCCAAGGGCCAGGAAAAACTGACCCTCGAAAGCAAATGGGCCGAAGCTAAATCCCCCTTGCAACTGATCGTGCAGGCCAGCCTGCAAGAGTCGGGCGGTCGGCCGATCACCCGTCGCTTGGTGCAACCGATCTGGCCGGCCGAGCAACTGCCGGGCCTGCGCGGGCTGTTTGACGGCACCGAAACCAATGGTGATGGCCCGGCGGAATTCGAAGTGCTGCTGGCCAATCAGGACGGGCAGAAACTCGCTGCGCAAAACCTTAAGGTGCGCCTGGTGCGCGAGCGCCGCGACTATTACTGGAACTACTCCGACAATGACGGCTGGAGTTACCACTACAACGAGAAATTCCTCAACCTCGACGAACAGACCCTGAATATCAAGGCCGGCGACACCGCCAAGGTCAGCTTCCAAGTGGAGTGGGGGCCGTACCGCGTCGAAGTCGAAGACCCGCAGACCGGGCTGATCAGCAGCCTGCGTTTCTGGGCCGGTTATCAGGCCCAGGACAACACCGAAGGCGGCGCCGTACGGCCCGATCAGGTCAAGCTGGCGCTGGATAAACCGGCCTATGGCGACGGCGACACCGCCAACGTCACCGTGACGCCGCCCGCTGCCGGTAAAGGCTACCTGCTGGTGGAATCCGCCGAAGGACCGCTGTGGTGGCAGGAAATCGACGTACCGGCCGAGGGCAAAAGCTTCGCCGTGAAGCTCGACCCGAAATGGTCGCGCCACGACCTGTACGTGAGCGCCCTGGTGATTCGCCCCGGCGAGCGCAAAGCCAACATCACCCCCAAACGCGCAGTGGGCCTGCTGCATCTGCCGCTCGATCGCACCCAGCGCAAGCTTGGCGTGACCCTCAGCGCGCCGGAAAAAATGCGCCCCAAACAACCGCTGACGGTGAAGATCTCCGCCAAAAATGCCGACGGCAGCGTGCCGAAACAGGTGCATGTGCTGGTGGCAGCCGTGGACGTCGGCATCCTCAATATCACCGAGTATCCGACGCCCGATCCGTACTCCAGCCTCTTCGGCCGCAAGGCCTATGGCGTGGACCAATTCGACATCTACGGCCAGTTGATCGAAGCCGGGCAGGGCCGTTTGGCCAGCCTGGCCTTTGGTGGTGACGCCGCGCTGGCCAAGGGCGGCAAGCGCCCGGACACCAGCGTGACCATCGTCGCCCTGCAAAGCGCGCCGGTGACGTTGAACGACAAAGGCGAGGGTGAAGTCAGCGTCAATATCCCCGACTTCAACGGCGAGTTGCGCCTGATGGCCCAAGCCTGGAGCGATGACCGTTACGGCATGGCCGAAGCCAAGACCGTGATTGCCGCACCGCTGATTGCTGAACTGTCAGCGCCGCGCTTTCTGGCCGGCGGTGACCAGACCACCTTGGCCCTTGACCTGTCGAACCTGTCGGGCAAGGCGCAGAAACTCGATGTGCAATTGAGTGCCGAGGGGCAGTTGGAATTGGTCAACACTGCCGCGCAGACCGTTGAGCTCAAGCAAGGCCAGCGCACCACCCTGCGCATCCCGGTGAAAGCCTGGGGCGGGTTGGGCAAAGGCAAGGTGAAAGTGACAGTCAACGGGCTGGATCTGCCGGGTGAAAACCTGCCGCCGTTCAGCCGTGAGTGGACCTTGGGCGTGCGCCCGGCCTATCCCGCGTTGCTCAAGCATTACCGCGCAGTGCTTAAAAGCGAACCCTGGAGTTTGCCAGCCGGCACCCTGGATCAGTTCGACACCTCCGGGCGCGAGGCGCTCTTGAGCCTGTCGAGCCGGCCGCCGCTGAACCTCGGCGCACAGATCTCGGCGCTCAAGGCTTACCCCTATGGTTGCCTGGAGCAAACCGCCAGCGGCCTGTACCCGTCGCTGTACGCTGACGATGCCTTGCTCAAGCGACTGAGCATCAAGGGCGAGCCGGATGCCGAGCGCAAGCGCAAGATCGAGCTGGGCATTGAACGCCTGCTGGGCATGCAGCGCTACAACGGCAGTTTTGGTTTGTGGGGCGCTGACGGTGAAGAGGAATATTGGCTGACGGCCTACGTCACCGACTTCCTGCTGCGCGCCCGCGACCAGGGTTTTGCCGTGCCGCCTGAAGCCTTGAAAAAGGCCAGCGAGCGCCTGCTGCGGTATGTGCAGGAGCGCAACCTGATCGAAGTCGACTACAGCGACAACGCCGAACACACACGCTTTGCCGTGCAGGCCTACGCCGGCATGGTGCTGGCGCGCAGTCAGCAGGCGCCACTGGGGGCGCTGCGCAGCATTTTCGAACGGCGCAGCGATGCGCGTTCCGGGTTGCCGCTGGTGCAGTTGGCCATTGCCTTGCAGAAGATGGGCGACCAGCCACGCGCGGACCAGGCCTTGCAGGCTGGCTTGGCAGCCCAACGTAGCGCCAAGGAATGGCTGGCCGACTACGGCAGCCCGCTGCGGGACCAAGCGATGATCCTGGCGTTGCTGGAAGAAAATGACTTGGCCAAGGGCAAGCGTGAGGAGCGTCTGTTCACGTTGTCGGATCAACTGGCTGCCAGCCCGTACCTGTCGACCCAGGAGCGCAATTCACTGTTTCTGGCGGGGCGGCTTGGGTTTGCCAAGCCTGAAGCGAACTGGCAAGTGTCCCTCACCGGCAGCGGCGGTGTGCACGAGTTGAACAACCAGCAGTCGACGTTGGCGCTGGAAGGCAACCTGCTGTCCAGCGACCTGAGCCTGAGCAATCAGGGCGAAACACCGGTGTACCAGCAACTGACGATCTCGGGTTACCCGCAAGTGCCCCCGGCACCGGGTGGCGACAACCTGAGCATCCGCCGCGAATACCTGGGCATGAACGGCCAGCCGCTGAACCTGCGCAACCTCAATAGCGGCGACCTGGTGCTGGTGCACTTGGCGGTCAGCGCCAAGCAGCGTGTACCGGATGCCTTGGTGGTCGACCTGCTGCCCGCGGGCCTGGAGCTGGAAAACCAGAACTTGGCCCAGAGTGCCGCCAGCCTGGAAAACGCCAGCAGCCAAGTGAAGGAATGGCGCGAGTCGATGCAGAATGCGGCGCTTAAGCATCAGGAGTTCCGCAATGATCGCTACGTGGCGGCGATCAACCTGGACGGCGATGGCACCACGCACCTGCTGTACCTGGCGCGTGCGGTGACTCCGGGCACCTATCGCGTGCCGCCTCCGCAAGTGGAGTCCATGTATCGACCGAACTGGCAGGCGGTGGGAGAGACCCCGGTGGACTTGGTCATTAAGGGTCGTTGAAGAAGCAATGTGGGAGGGGGCTTGCTCCCGAGAGCGGTGGGTCAGTTGCCAGATGCATTGACTGAAACACTGCTATCGGGAGCAAGCCCCCTCCCACAGGCGATTGCTGACCGTCCTGGCTTAGTGCACGACCCAACTAAGCAGCCAAAGGCCCAGCAGCAGCCAGATAATCCCCATGATGATCGACGCCCGCATAAACGCGCGTACTGCCGAGTACAGCAGCATCAGGCCGACGATCAGCGTGATGATGCTGATAATCGACGTATCCATGCCCAAGGTTCGGGACAGGCCTTCGACAAAGTTGCCCCCGGCATGAGTCAGGGCCCCGAATAATCCGCTGAGGCCGTCGACGATAAAACGGATGATGGAACCGAGCGCCTG
Organism: Pseudomonas sp. Irchel 3H9; assembly: GCF_900187495.1. NCBI lineage: Bacteria > Pseudomonadati > Pseudomonadota > Gammaproteobacteria > Pseudomonadales > Pseudomonadaceae > Pseudomonas > Pseudomonas sp. Irchel 3H9. The sequence continues at coordinate 17,526 of NZ_FYDK01000013.1, forward strand.
GCCCAACCATTCGAAAAAGCTTTCTACCTGCATGTGCATGTCCTGATAAGAGGTGGGCGTGTCTGTGCCTTTGGTTGTTAATGCAACAGGCTAGTTCCCTACCAGCATAGAGGTTTGCCCGTTTGAATTTGCGTTTAGTTGCCCGCTGGACCCTGGCGACCCTTCTGTTGGTGATTGCCCTGCTGTGGCTGGCCGACCGCATCTGGCCGCTGCCCCTGCCCAAGGACGACTTGGCGCGGGTGGTGCTGGCCGAGGATGGCACACCCTTGTGGCGGTTTGCCGATGCCAATGGGGTGTGGCGCTACCCCGTGCAAACCGGTGAAGTCTCGCCGTATTACCTGGATGCCTTGCTCACCTACGAAGACCGCTGGTTCTACCAACACCCTGGCGTAAACCCGTTGGCGTTGGTGCGCGCGACGTGGCAGAACCTGACCGGCGCGCGGGTAGTGTCGGGCGGCAGCACCTTGTCGATGCAGGTCGCCCGTTTGCTCGACCCGCATTCGCGCACCTTCCATGGCAAGTTGCGTCAGCTGTGGCGCACGGCGCAGTTGGAGTGGCACCTGTCCAAGGAAGAGATCCTCAACCTCTACCTGAACCGCGCGCCGTTTGGCGGCACGTTGCAGGGCGTGGCGGCGGCCAGTTGGGCGTACCTGGGCAAATCCCCTGCGCAACTGACCCATGCCGAAGCGGCCTTGCTCGCGGTACTGCCACAAGCGCCGAGCCGCCTGCGTCCAGATCGGCATCCGCAGCGCGCCCAGGAGGCTCGGGACAAGGTCTTGCGCCGCCTCGCCGAGTTCCAGGTATGGCCGCAATCGGCGGTCGACGAAGCCCTTGAAGAACCGCTGCTACTTGCCCCGCGTCTGGAACCGAGCCTGGCGCCCTTGCTCGCTCGCCGCCTGAACCGCCCCGACAGCCCGCCGCTGATCCGCACGACCGTTGACGCCACCCTGCAACGCCGCCTCGAAGATCTGTTGCTGGGCTGGCGCGCGCGGCTGCCGGAGCACACTTCGGCGGCGATCATGGTGGTGGAAGAGGAAACCATGGCGGTGCGGGCGTACCTGGGCTCGGTGGATATCAACGACGCCAAGCGCTTTGGCCATGTGGACATGATCAGCGCGCTGCGCTCGCCGGGCTCGACCTTGAAACCCTTTCTGTATGGCATGGCCCTGGATGATGGGTTGATTCACTCCGAATCGCTGTTGCAGGACGTGCCCCGGCGGTATGGCGATTATCGGCCGGGCAACTTCTCCATGGGGTTTACCGGCGCGGTGCCGGCGAGTACTGCGTTGTCCAGCTCCCTTAACCTGCCGGCGGTGCAGTTGCTGGAAGCCTACGGGCCCAAGCGGTTTGCTGCCGAGATGCGCATCGGCGGTGTGCCCTTGGCATTGCCCGCGCTGGCCGAGCCGAACCTGGCGCTGATCCTGGGCGGCGCGGGCAGCCGTCTGGAAGATCTGGTGGGCGGTTACAGCGCCTTCGCCCGGGACGGCAAGAGCGCCTCTATCCGACTGCAGCCGGACGACGCGCTGAGAGAGCGGCCAATGCTGTCGCCGGGCTCTGCCTGGATTGTGCGGCGCATCCTCAGTGGGCAAGCGCGGCCGGATCGCGACCCGCGTGCCGAGTTGGTGCAGCGCCCGGTGCTCGCCTGGAAAACCGGCACCAGCTACGGCTTTCGCGATGCCTGGGCGATTGGCGTGGGGCCGCGTTACCTGATTGGCGTGTGGATCGGCCGACCGGACGGCACGCCCGTGCCGGGCCAGTTCGGCTTGGCGTCAGCGGCGCCACTGATGTTGCAGGTGCACGACGTGTTGACCAACCGCGACAGCCAGCGCGGCATCAGCGCGCCAGTCAAACCGGTGCCGGCCAACGTCGGCGTTGCGGCGATCTGTTGGCCGCTGGGCCAGCCCATGAGCCGCAGCGATCCCAATTGCCGCCGCCAACGCTTCGCCTGGACCCTGGACAACACCACGCCGCCGACCTTGCAGGCGTTGGATCAACCGCTGAGTGTGGGGTTGATGGAAAGCGTCTGGGTCAATGCCAAGGGCTTGCGGGTCGATGCTCATTGCCCCGGCGCAGTCGCCAAGCCTATCGCCCTGTGGCCAGCACCGCTGGAACCTTGGCTGCCAAGGGCCGAACGCCGTGAAGCACGCATCCCAGCCGCCGACGCGGATTGCCCGCCGCCAGCGCTGGCCGCGTCTTCACCGTTGTCCATCGTTGGCGTGCGTGAAGGCGACCAATTGCGCCTGCCCGCCGCCAGCCAACAAGCCCTGCGTCTTAAAATCTCCGCCTTGGGCGGCAGTGGTCGACGGTGGTGGTTCCTTAATGGCGCGCCGTTGGGCGACAGCGCCAATCAGGACTTTATCAATGCCAGTTTCGAGCGACTGGGCCGCTATCAATTAAGCGTGCTCGATGAGGCGGGGCAGACGGCCAGGATTGAGTTCAGCGTGGTGGATTAACTTGCCTTCTCTGAATTTCCGCCGGAAGCTACACACCTTCAGGAGCCCCTCCCATGAACCTCGAACACCTCACCGAACGTCTTCACCGCATCCGCGATACCAACGACTGGAAGCAGTTCCACAGCCCTAAAAACCTGGCCATGGCTGCCAGCGTGGAAATGGCCGAGCTGGTGGAAATCTTCCAATGGCTGACCGAAGACCAATCTCGCCAGTTACCCGCTGACAAACTCGCCCACGCCGGCCAGGAAGTCGGCGATATCGTGCTGTACCTGCTGCTGTTGTGCAGTGAGCTGGGCCTGGACATGAATGAGGTGGTGCGCGCCAAACTGGCTGACAGCGAACGGCGGTTTGCCCATGAGTGATCGTCATTTCGACCAGTTGGCTACACGCTTTGCCGAGAAAATCTACGGCGGTGCCAAAGGCGCAATCCGCCTGGCGGTGCTTCAGGCCGACCTGGCCGAAGCCCTGCCGGAACGCCCGTTGCGCGTGCTGGATATCGGCGCAGGCCTGGGGCATATGTCGCTGTGGCTGGCCGAGCGCGGCCACCTGGTGACCCTGGCCGAACCCGCCGAGCCGATGCTTGAGGGGGCGCGCCAGCGCTTCGCCGAGGCCGGGCAAACGGCGACCTTTATCCAGGCGCCCTGGCAAGACCTGCTTGGCCAGCTCACCGAACCTTACGATCTGGTGCTGTGTCACGCGGTGCTGGAATGGCTGGCCGAACCCCATGCGATCCTGCCGGTGCTGCACCAGCTGACCGTGCCCGGTGGCTGGCTGTCCCTGGCGTTTTACAACCGTGATGCGCTGATTTATCGCAACCTGCTCAAAGGCCACTTCCGCAAAATGCGCAAGAACGACATGGCCGGCGAAAAGCAGAGCCTGACCCCGCAACAGCCCCTCGACCCCCGCGAATTAGCGGCGCAACTCGACGGGCTTTGGCAGGTCGAAAGCCAAAGTGGCGTGCGGGTTTTTCACGACTATATGCCGGTGGAATTCCAGGCCCGCGCGGATTTACAGGACCTTGTAGAGATGGAACTCGCTCACCGTCGTCACCCAAGCTTTGCCGGACTTGGGCGTTATTTGCACTGGATCTGCCGTCCGGTTTAAGCGGCCCAGCCTGCGGAGGTCGAAATGCGTCGTCTCTGTTTGATTTTGTTATCCCTTGGGCTGGGCGCGTGCTCCAGCCCTAACCCTTATGTGGCGGCTTCTGCTCCCATGCCACCGGCGCCGGCCCAGGCAGCCACTACGTTCGATGCCAGTGCGTACCCTGCGCCGGTACGCGACTACGGGGCCTACCGTAATTGGGCCTGGCGCAACGGCCAACTGCCGGCGGGCTCGGCATGGGCCGATTCGGCGCAGATTGCCGAAGCCGTCAGCGGCGCCCTCGACCAGCGTGGCCTGCGCCCTTTGCACGACAACCGGGCGCCCGACCTGCTGGTCAGCGCGGATGTGCGCCTTGAGAAGCGTCTCAAGCAAGTCCAGGACGATTATGGCTACGGTTACGGCGGCTATAACCGCTACGGCAATGGCTATGGCATGTACAACTCGGCGCCGATCGTGCGCACCTACGAGGTGACGGTTGCGGTGGTGCGGGTCAACCTGTTTGATGCCCGCAGTGGTCAGCCCGTGTGGAGCACCAGTGCCGAAACTGCCAGCCAGGGCAGCCTCAGCGAACGTGCTGACGCTTTGCGCCAGGCCGTGCAAAAGGCCATGACCGCTTACCCGCCCAGTTAACCGCTATTCTCATTTCAAGCGCAGTTCGCTCTTTGGAGAAAACCATGTTTCGTCGCATCGCTATGCTCGCTTTTGTCGTGCTGCTGGGCGGTTGCCAGACCAACCAGGTCAACCACGATTTTGACGCCAGCCGAGACTTCGGCGCCTACCGCAACTGGGCCTGGAAAGATCCGGCCCTGCAATATCGCCCAGATGATCCACGGATCAAGAGTGACCTCACCGAACAGCGCATCCGCCAGGCGGTAGGCGAGCAACTCGACCAACGGGGCCTGCGCCCAGCCGCAGCGGGCACCAAGGCTGACCTGATCGTTCAGGCCTACCTGATCGTCGAAGACCGCCAGCAACAAGTCACCACCAATTACGGCGGCGGCTGGGGCGGCCCGTGGAACGGCTACTGGGGTGGGCCGATGTACAACGAAACGCGCAACATCACCTACAAAGTGGCGACCATCCAGATCGACCTGCTCGATGGCAAGGACGGCAAACTGGTATGGCGCGGCAGTGATGAACAAATGATGGGCAGCACGCCCAACCCACAGGACCGCAACAACGCGATCCGCACGACGGTGACGCACATCCTCTCCAGCTATCCGCCGCACTGACTTCAGCCGCCGCGATTTGTGGCGCTTGGCCAGCGCACATTCCAAGCCTTGTCTACACTCCACAGCACCTACGGAGAGTAAGCGCTAAGGAGTGCTCGATGTCTCCCGGACTTCGTTGCAGGCAGCGTGGTGCGATCGGCTTGATGGCGGCCTTGACGCTCGGTTTGGCGTTGGTCTTCTTACTGCTGGTGGTCGACAGCGGGCGGCTCTATCTCGAAAAGCGCAAGTTGCAAGGCATTGCCGACATGGCCGCGCTGGAAGCGGTCCAGCGCAATGGCGATTGCCTGGCCGCGAACAACAACACCGCCACCACCTACGCCGGCGCCAGTGCGGTGCGCAACGGCTACATCATTCCCCCCGCCAATGCACTGGACGTGCGCTGTGGTTCGTTGACCACGGCGGCTTCGAATCTACGGGTGTTTTCCGCAGATGCCACCAAGCGCGATGCGATTCAAGTGATCGCCTCGCGCCCGGTGTTGACCAGTGTCGCCGGTGGTATCTGGTCGATGTTCAATGGCGGCGCCTACAGCCTGACCACCCTGTTGACGGCCAAGGCCGTGGCCGCGCCGAAGATTTTGCCGCCCCAGGCGCAATTGACGATCAAGTCCACGTTGGTGACGGTCAACTCCACCGATTCCGCCGCGCTGAACCTGCTGTTCGGCAAGTTGTTGGGCGGTAACTTGTCGCTCGATGTGGCCGGTTGGCAGGGGTTGGTGGACACCAATCTCAACCTGTTGAGTTACCTGAACCAGTTGGCACTGAACGTGGGCGTCCAGGCGGGCAATTACGACGAGTTGCTGGCCAAGAACCTCAAGCTCGGTCAACTGATCGATGCGGCGGTAACCGTGCTTCAAGCCGGGTCGGGTACCGCGACGGTGGCCGCCTCAGGGCTTACGAAGATCAATGCATTGGTGGGCAATCTCGACGTGACGCTGGGCAGCCTGTTGCAATTGCAGACAGGGGCTGTGTCCGCCGGGCTTAACACCACGTTGAACGCGTTCCAGCTGGCTGAGGCTTTTGTGCAATTGGCCAACAAGAAGAACGGGGTGGTGGCTGCGGTGCCTGTGACCATTCCCGGTGTGACGGCGAATCTCAAGCTCAAGGTCATTGAGCCGCCCATACTGTCCGCGATCGGTGACCCCACCTATGCCAAGAATAGAACCGATGCGAGTACGCGGATTTATGTGCGCACGGCGCAGGTAAGCCTGGGGCTGACAGTGACGCTGCCGGTACTCAACATCCCTGCGGTGAATTTGGTTGTGAACGGCTTGGTCGCTCCGCTTACGGACGTGCTGAACAATTTGCTCAGCCTGAACCTGGCCGGGACTGTCAGTTCGCTGCTGTGTGCCGTGGGAGGCGTTCCTTGTCAGACCACAGACTTGAGGCTGCTGTCTTCCGCCACTAACCCGCCGGTTCCCAGTGTGGATGTGATTCTTGAGCTGGGCATTGCTGAAAGCTATGTCACAGGGTTTACCTGCGCGAGTGACGCGACCAAAACGCTGACCACCCAAACCAATGCGTCGGTGGTGAGCATCAAAATCGGCCAGAGCCCTACCCTGATCGATTCACTGGGAGCCAGCCCGCCGCTGGCGGCCGTGCCACCGCTGCCGGTGATCGATATCGGCGCGGTGACGTGCCTCAAGCCGCTGCTCGGGCTCGGCCCCACCGTCTGCGATTACCCTAATCGCAAAGCGTTTTATGGCGGGGGGATTGGGATGCTTATCGACCCCAGCGTGGGCTCAGTGACTTCGGCGGGTGGCGCTTACACCTACAACCAGCCACCAGAGATTAAGCAGCCACCGCTCTATCATTCGCTATCGACGGCTAGCCTGGTGACGTCCCTCGGACAGGCTTTGCAAACAGGGCTGAAATTCCAGGTTTACAAGCCCACGGGGTTCAATCTGCTGGGCGGGTTATTGGCAACCAGTGCGACGCTGCTTAACGATTTGAATAGCACACTGGGTAACGTCATCGGCACTGTCCTTAGCCCAATTGTCGACCCGCTGGTAAACGGCTTGCTGTCCACCTTGGGCATCAACCTCAACAAAGTTGAAGTCGGCGCCAACCTCAGTTGCAGACCCCACGGGCAAGCGGCATTGGTGCTTTAAGCCTCCACGATCGGTAACTCCACACAAAACCTGGCGCCTTCTGCGCCGTTGACGACGCTCAGCCGGCCGCCCATGTTTTCCACAATTCCGTAGCTCACCGACAACCCCAGCCCCGTGCCCACGCCAATCGGCTTGGTGGTGAAGAACGGTTCGAAAATCCGTTCCAGCAGGCGAGGGTCAATACCGCCGCCGTTGTCCTCGACCCAGATCCGCACGTGGCGGCTGTCGTGCTCGCAATGCAGTGCGATCCAAGGGCGCAGTGCCGGGTTATGTTCGCGATTGCTCAGCAGTGCATCACGGGCGTTGACCATCAGGTTGATCAGTACTTGTTCCAACTGGTCGACGTAGCCTTTGACCTGCACGGTGAAGTCCACCGGGGTGACGCGCAGGTCCATGCCTTTGCCCTTCAAGCCTTCGCTGAGCATCGACAGCGTGCCCTCCACCGCCTGTGCCGGGTCGAAGGGCTGCTGCTCGATTTCCGAGCGGCGCCCAAACACCCGCATATGGTCCACCACCCGCGCCGCGCGCAGCACTTGGGCGTCGATGCGCTGAAGTTTTTCGGTGAGGTAATCGACGTCTGCGTTGCCGCTACTCAGGCGCTTGAGCACGTTGACGATGGCCATGCGCATCACGTTCAGCGGTTGGTTGATTTCATGTGCCAGGCCCGTGGCCATTTCGCCGAGGGTGGCCATCTTGGCGCTTTGGGTCAGCTGTTGCTGGGAGCGGCGCACTTCCGTGTTATCCCGGCCTACGGCTTGCACTTCCACCAGCGCGCCGCGCTCATCAAACACCCCGCGGTCCGACCAGACCCACCAGGCATGCTCGCGGCCAGGCAGTTCCAGGCTGATTTCGGCGGTGCTGACCGGGAACTCCGGAGTCAGTTGGTTGATGCGCTGCTCAAAGGCTTGGCGCTGCTCTACCGACAACCAATGCCCCAGGTTCATCCCCGGCAGCTGCGTGGGCAAACATTCCAGATAGTTGGCCAGCGGTGTGTTGCCGAAGGTCAGGGTTAGGTCTGGTCGGTAGCGGCAGATCATGGCCGGGGAGTCTTCCACCAGGATGCGATAGCGCTCTTCGCTCTTTTTGATCTGTTCGGCGGCCAGGGTCGCTTCGGTGACGTCCAGCCATAGCCCTACGGCCTCTACCGGTAGACCCAGTTCATCGCGCAGCAGCTTGGCTTCGTCGAGCAACCAATGGTCTACGCCGTGTTTATCGCGAACGCGGTAGCGGCTGCGCACGTTGCCTTCGCGAAGCAGTTGGCGAGTGCGCTCGAAGTAGAGGTCACGGTCATCGGGATGAATCCATTCGATAAGACTGGCCGGCGTGCATTCTTCGAGGGTGCGGCCGAGTAGAGGCAGCAGGCTGTCGCTGAAAAACAGCGGCTGCAGGGTGCCTTCGACATACCGTTGTACGTAGATGATTGCCGGTGAGCTGGCGATCAGGTTGTCCAGCCTTGCGTGAGCGGCGGCGGCCTGATGCTGCTGGTTTTTTATATCGCTGATATCCAGCATGAAGCCGATCAGCCGCCGTGTGCTTCCCACCCCTAACGCTTGGCCTTGAACGCGGTACCAAAGGGGGGTTTGTGCGGCGTCCATACGATGCAGACGTACGCTGGTGGACACCGGTTTGCTCGCTGTCTGCAAGTCTTGCAGGCGACTGGCGAGCTCCTGGCGGTCAGCGGGGTGGATCAGCATCAGCCACTCTGTCAGGGCCATGCGCGGGGTGCTGTGGTTGGGGCTCAGGTGCTGTAACAACTGCGGTGCCAGCTGGATCTCTTCAGTGTCTGGTTCGAGTTCCCACCAACCGGTGCCCAGTAACCCCTGCAACGCTTCCAGCCGGTCAAGTTGCTGCTGATGACGCTGCTCGCGAAGGCGGCTGAGTAATGGGGCGGCGATGGCGGCGGTCAGTTGGAGCCAGTCACGGTCACTGGCCTTTTCTTCGCCGCGATAAAACCCGCAAAGCAGCCAGGCGGCAACGCCATGGTCGTCACGGTAGGGCACCAGGAAGCCTGCGGCATTGTTGAAAATGCCCTGCAAGCGCGGGTGCTCGCTGTGGCCATGGTTCAGGCTCAGGTTCAAGGGGGTCTTGCCGTCGAGGCTGTCCAGCGCGGTTCCCAGGGGCTGTCCGTCGTGCCACAGGGCAGGTGCATCGTGTGCGCGATAGTGGCTGTGGATCAACCAACCCTGCTCCTGGCTATCGAGCAGGGCAATGGCGACACAGGGAATCTGCAAGCATTGCGCAATGCTTTGCAGGTTGTCTTGGAGCTCCTCGGGCAGGCGCGCCAGGCTGCAAACCCACAGTCGCTCACTGATCTGGGCACTCAGGTACTGATTCTGTTCGCGGGTTTCAGCTTGATTGCGGTGGGCAATCAAGTCGCCGATGTCGAGCAGTTGTAATACCCAGCCATCACCTTGAGGTTGAATCCAGCCTCGGGTTTGCAGGACGCGCCCCGCATGCGCCTTGAAATCCAGGTCCAGGGTTTGTCCTTGCCAGTCGCCGGGGCAGCCCTCGATCACCACGGCGCTGTGGGCATCTACATAGTCCAGCAGTGGCATCGGTTGTTGCGGGTCGGTTGTTTTCGCCAAGCGATGGCGCAGCGCGCCGTCGGTTTGCAGCACGCGACCCTGATTATCCAGATAAATGTGCAGGCCGGCGTTCGCGGGGGCGTGTGCTGGCGAAGCAGAGATACCCGGAGGGCGGCCCAGGAGTCGATCGAAAAACCTTTCCCCCGAGTTCAAAACTGCAGGCTCGCTTGGGCCGAGAGCGTCGTAGGCAAGTTGGGCACAGTGCCGAAGCCCGGCAGGACCAGGAAGGGCAGAACGCTCTTGAGGTTGTCGGAGGGGTAATTGATTCGTACGGTCAGCATCCCGGTGCCCGAATAGTCTGCTGTGACATAGGCCGGTACGAATTTGAAGGCCGGCGGCAGCCACTGCAATTGCGCCTGGGCGGCACTGATCGCGCGGGTTTTCAGCGCATCGGTGTAGCCAGGCGTCGTAGGGTCAAGCGCCACGCCGCGTCTTACACCTTCTGCCGTTGCCTGGTTGAACGATTGCAGCAGCAGTAACGGCAGGCTGTAACTGACCAAACCATAAAACACGGCAAAAAAAATCATGAATACCATCGCGAACTCAAGCGCGGCGGCACCTTTCTGTTTTCTAGGGAGGCCCTTTTTCATGACTGCGTCTACCCTGACAACCACTACCTGATATCAGCATAGAATCATTCAGCGAAAAGGGATTTTTTTTACGTGATTCATAGCCTGTTGCTGTTTGTTTGGCTGGCGTTATGCGCCGTGCAAGATATCCGTCAACGCCAGATCGCCAACCGCCTGACGTGGGGTGGGCTGCTGCTGGCGTTGGTTTATTTGCTCTGGAGCGGGTCCACCTGGCTAGGGGCATCCGCTGCCGAGGGCGGATGGGCGTTTACCCTGGCGCTGCTGTTTACCTTGCCCGGTTATGCCTTAGGTCGGCTGGGCGCGGCGGATGTGAAGTTATTGGCGGCGTTGGCGTTGGCAACCAACAGCCAGTACTTGCTCGGCACGTTTGTCGGCGCAGGGCTGGCGAGCGTTGCGTGGTTGTTGGTGGCGCCCAGGATGTGGCCGCTGATGAATCAAGGAGTTAGAAGCGCTCTTTGTCACCTTGAGCCGCAGGCGTCAAACAAACAGCCATTTGCGCCCTTTTTATTCGTCGGATTTGTACTCGCTTGGGCTTGGATCCCATTAGTCGTGACGTAGCCTAGTGCTATGTACATAGTAAGAAAGTACGTCTACGTTTAAGGGTGAGTTGTACGGAAAATAAGCGGTTGGAATGGAACGGTTGGTCTTTGGCTTGCCCAGGCATGGAGTCGCGCGTGAACAAGCTTACCTCTCTAGTGAAAGTGCTCGTTGTCGATGATCAACCTTTGATCGTGGAAGAGCTGTGCGAATACCTCGAAAGCAGCGGCTATCGCTGCATCCCATGCCATTCCAGCCTCCAGGCTGTAAAACGTTTCAGCGAAGACGCTGACATCGGCCTGGTGCTGTGCGACCTGCATATGCCGGAAATGGACGGTATCGAGTTGGTGCAGGCGTTGCAGCGTTTGGCCGGTAAACAGCGTGCCTTTGAATCCATCATGCTGACGGGGCGCGCCGACAAACAAGATGTCATCAAGGCCCTGCGCGCAGGAATCGCGGACTATTATCAAAAACCGATCAATCTCCCCGAGTTGCTCGAAGGGTTGCAACGTCAGGAGGCGGTGCTGCAGGAACGGCATAAAAGCCTTGAGCTGGGGCACCTGAACCAGAAGCTGCAATACCTGTCGGCGTCCATCGATGACCTTTATCACGATCTCGACAAGGTGCGTAGCAACCCTCAATCCTCCATCAGCGCCACTGAGGCGCAGGGGGAGGGTGAAGCACTTGATGTTGAGATGCCGGTTATTTTCAAACAGCTGTCACCGCGTCAATTGGACGTTGCACGGCTGGTGGGCAAGGGGCAGACCAACTACCAGATTGCCTGTGAGCTGGGCATCACTGAAAACACGGTGAAGCTCTATGTTTCCCAGGTGTTGCGCCTCACCCATATGCATAACCGCACGCAGTTGGCGCTGGCGCTGTCACCGAGCAATTCGGCGATACGCCAGCGGGTGACCGCCCACTAGTTGCTACCGCTCGGCGAGGTACCGCCTTGTTTCTGATCGTAGTACTCAGGAATAGGGTGCTTGTAGCTCTCTATCAGGCGCAGCATGGCGCCCTCGCGTTCAGCGGGGGTCGCCTTCTGCGGCTTGGACGACGCCAGTTGGCCGCTGACCTGCAGCTGTAGCCAGCCTTCGGTCTGTTTCTGTTGAGGCGAAGACGGGCCGGGCTCAATGGCCATGGCGGTCAGGGGCAGCGTTGCCAGCAGCAGGTTGGCGAGCAATGCGAGTTTCATCTGGATTCTCCCTGATTGACTGACTTGATAGGCGCCTGCAAGGCATCTCTGACCGCCGCTATTTGATCCTTGGCGGGCGACGCAGGCGAACGCTTGAGTTGCTGCGCCCGGGCCTGGGCCTGGCTGACTTGAACGGGGCTCAACCCCATGCGACTGACCACTTGCGCGGCCTGCCCCCAGTTGTCCTGGTAGATCAGCAGGGTCACCAGGTTAATGGCGGCCAACTGATTGCTCTGGTTGAGCTCCATGGCGGTGAGGAACTCGAAACGTGCATCGTCCATACGCAGTTGGTTGAGGTAGACCACTCCTAAGTCATTGCGGATTTTTTCATCGGTAGGCGAGAGCTGGGCGGCCCGTTGCAAATGGGCCAGGGCTTTACCGTTGTCGCCCTTGGCGACGGCGAGTTGCCCGAGTCCATGTTCGCCTTCAGCCGACAAGCATGTACCCAGCAGGGTTTTGTACAACGGCTCTGCGTCGTTGCGCCCTAACAGCCGGTAGACCTTTGCTTTGCGCAAGCGTACTTGAGGCAAGGAGTCCGGCAGATTTTGCAGATTGGCCAGGCTGGCGTGCAGCTTGCCGTCGTTGGCCATGTCGTCGGCGAGGTTCAGCGAAAGCTCCTGGTCGGCGCTGGGCTTGGAGCAACTGCCGTTAGCGGCGAACCCGGACCAAGGCGTCTGGCCCAGGTTCGCGCAGCCGCTCATGAGCAACAAACTGCACGCGGCAATCAGTGTTTTCATCAGTTGTCCTTTCAAGGCCCCATGGCCTTCGAGATGGCGATAAAGCCGGGACCGGCCAGTACGATCAGTAACGCCGGAAACAGAAAGACCATCATGACCACGGACATCTTGGCCGACATCTTGGAAATGTATTCCTGCATGCGCGTCAGGCGCCGGTCGTCCAGCAGTTGCTTGAGTGCCTGCAGCGACTTCATTGCGCCGCCGCCCTGATGCAGCAGCTGTTGCAGAATCGTGCAGGTGTCACTGAACTCATCGACGCTCAGCATCAGGCTGGTTTTGTTCAACTCTTCGCCAAGCTCCAGGCCCGAGTCCACCCTGGCCAGCACAATGCGCAATTCCGAAGTGAGTACCGGCAGCAGCTTTTGCGCTTCTTGGGACATCACGCGCAAGGTTTGCTCAACGGCCATGCCGGATTCAAACAGGATGCGCAGCAGCGGAATGAAGGTCGAGATTTCCCGGGTGATCTGCTCCTGGCGCCGTTTGGCCAGCGACGCGAGCACGCGCTTGGGCAGCAGGTAACCGGTGGCCAGCCCGAGGAAGGGCGCTAGCCAAACGGGGTCCGCATCAGGGAAAAACACGCTTTGTATCAGCAGCGTCAGGCCCAGCAGTACCAGTGGCGCGCCCACTTGGCAGGCGGCGAACATCGAGCGCTGCCCGGCCTTGCGCCAGCCAATACGGTTGAGCAGGGTTTGGGTTTCGTTGTCGAGGCTGATGGTGCGTTGGCCAATCCGGGTGTTGCCCAGCGTGCGCAACCATCGGCCTATCTTGTCTTCACGCTCGGTCTCGCCCTGCAGCCGAGAGGTGACCACGCGCTGTTGACGACGGTGAGCCAGGACGTTACCGACCAGCAGTAACGTCGCCGCGAAAAACAATACTGCGCTGATCAACATGGCCATGTCAGACGCTCCTCAGCATGCGCCACAGGGCGATGCAACCGAAGACCTGCATGGCGAAGGCACCAATCAACATCCACCTGCCGCTGTCATCGGCCCACATACCCACCAGATACGTTGGGTTGGTCACCAGGAAGTAACCGGCCACGCTGATCGGCAGCAACGCCAGCACCACGGCGGTCACGCGAGTCTCCCCCGTCATCGCCCTGAGTTGGCGAGCGCCCTGGTCCCGTTCGCGGATCATTTTGATCAGGTTTTCCAGCAACTCGCTGGCGTTGCCGCCATAGCGATGATTGACCTTCAACCCCAGCGCAAAGAGGCGCAGCTCATCCTGTTCGTAAAACTCGGCAAAGTCGTGCACCGCATCCGGCAGGCTGACCCCGAGGATGACATTGCGCTTGATGCGTCCCATGGACTTCTTCAGCGGGTCATCACTGGCTTCAATGCCACCCAGCACGGCGTCCGCCAGCGTGCGGCCGGATTTGAGGCTGCGTACGGCGTGATCCAGCAACTGAGGCAACTGCTCAATCATCCGGCGCAAACGGCGTTGATAGCGCAGGGCCAGGTAGAACCGCAGGATCAGGGGCGGCAGTACGACCATCGTCAGCAAGCCCAGCCATTCGGCAGCCAGGAAACCGAGCGCCACGCCAAAGCCCCAAAGCATGAGCCATAGCCCCAGGCGTTCGGTGGGCTTGCCCAGGCCGGCACGGATGAACATACGTTCAAGGCTGGTCACGACGGCCTTGTCATTCACTGCCTTAGGTTGGCCCTGGCCCAGTCGCTCCATCACACGCTCGGCCTGTGCCTGGCGCAAGCCACTGCGCATCATGTGCGTCGCCAGCAACAGCATGCCCAGAGAGATCAATGCGAGCAGGATCGGACCGATCATCAGGCGGCTCCTACAACGGCAGCGGGATTTCGCGGCGCAGTTTGTCGCCGGCGGGGTTGATGGCTTCGCGCAGGAAACCGAAGCCGGTGCGTTTGTCATGCCGGAACAGTGTGTTGGTGACGTACACGTCATCACGCACGCCCACGACTTCCACCACTTCACTGACGCAACGGCGACCGTCGGGCAAACGCGTCAGTTGGATCACCACATCCAGTGCCGCGCAGATCATCTGGCGCAGGGTTTTCTCCGCGACCACGCGGCCGGTGAGTCCCACCAGCGTCTCCAGGCGCAGCAGCGCATCCTGTGCGTTGTTGGCGTGCACGGTGCTCATGGAACCGTCGTGGCCGGTGTTCATTGCCGTGAGTACGTCGAGCACTTCCACGCCACGAATCTCCCCCAGAATGATGCGGTCCGGGCGCATCCGCAGGGCGTTGCGAATCAGGTCGCTGGCCTTCACTTCGCCGTGCCCTTCGGCATTCGGCGGGCGGGTTTCCAGGCGTACTACGTGGGGGTGGCCCAGTTGCAGTTCGGCCACATCTTCGATGGTGACGAGCCGCTCATGGGGGTTGATCAGTTGGCTCAGAATGTTCAGCAGCGTGGTTTTACCGGTGCCGGTACCGCCGCTGATCAAGATGTTGCAGCGCTTGCCCACGGCCTCTTGGAAGAACTCGAAAATCAGTTGATCGATGGTCTGCATGGCCATCAGGTCGCTGCTTTTGAGCATGTCCTTGCGAAACTTTCGGATCGACAGGCAGGGCCCGTCCAGGGCAATCGGAGGAATGATCGCATTGACCCGACTCCCGTCCGGCAACCGCGCATCGACCATGGGTGACGACTCATCCAGTCGTCGCCCCAAGGGTGCGAGGATGCGTTGCATGACCCGCTCCACATGGTGGTCGTCGATGAAACGCAGGTCGCTTTGGTGCAGCAGGCCGTCGCGTTCGACGAACACTCGGTGGGGGCCGTTGACCAGGATTTCAGTAACGGATGTATCGCGCAGCAGCACCTCAAGCGGCCCGAAACCGGTGAGTTCGTCGACGATTTCTTCTGCCAGGCGCTCCATTTCATAGCGGGAGATTGCCAGGTGCATGCGGGTGATGTACTCGGCGACTTTATCCATCACAAATTGCGCCAAAGATTGGCGCGTGCCTTCCAACAGGTTTTTCCCCGACTCCTCTATGGCATCAATGATGTAGCGGTGCAGGACCAGTTTGAGGCCGTCGTGATCGGTGTTGTCGACGGTGCCGCGTAAGGGCGAACCGAACAGTTTATCGCTGCTCATTTCGTACTCCAGAGACGGGTAAGCCAGTTGGCCGGTGGTTTCTCAAGGCCTTCGGAGCGTTTGGCCAGGCGCTCGCCAAGGGTGCGCAGGCCTTGGGTGAGCGGCTCGCGGGGTGATAAAGCAAATAAGGTCTGGCCCTGATTTTTGGCATTCAGGCGGATTTCCGCGCTCAGGGGCAGCACGGCAATCACTTCCAGGCCGAAGGTCTTGCCCAGCGCCTCGGCCTCCGGTGCGGCGCCTTTGATATAGCGGTCGACCAGCAGACGGCCGTGCTCCAGTTTCATGCCTTTTTCACGCCAACGATTGAGCACCGCCAGGTTGCGTCGGCAGTCGAGCACGCTTTGATCGGTGCACCACAGCAACTTGTCGCAATGGCTGACGAAGGTGCGCAGCGCTTCGCTGTCCGGCTGGCCGGTTAGATTGACGACAATGTGCTGGAAGTGTTGGCGCAGTGCGCTGAGCAGCATGTACAGCTCGGCAGCGCTGGTTTGCTCCAGCGATTCGTCGCCGTCGGTGTAGGCCAGAATGCGCAGACCAGCCTCGGCCGAGGTAAAGGCGCTGTTGATCAAGGTGGCATCCAGGCGTCGTAAGTGGCGCAGGGCATCACCGAAGTGAAACGAGCTTTCCAGGCCCAACAGCGCCAGGCTGTCGCCCCGAGGCAGCCCCAAATCCAGTACCAGGGTTTGCTGCCCGCTTTTTTGCACCACTTGCGCCAGGTGGGTGGCCAGTAATGCGCCGTCGGTACCGCACTGGGTGCCATAGAGCACCGTCAGGCCACCCAGGTGAGTGGTGTGGCTGACCGTCGGCAGGCGCTTGCTCAGGCGTCGAACCAGGCCGGCCACTTCACTGGAGCGCGAGCCATAGGCGACAAAGTCGCGGGCGCCGGCCCGCATGGCATTGAGTACGAGTTGATTGTCCATGCCGTCGCCCAGCGCGACGATGGCCAACATGGGTTTGGCCTCCAGTGCCCCTTCAATCAGCGCACATTGCGTGGTGACGTTTTCACGGTCCAAGCCGATGAAGACCAGGTTGGCGAAGGTCACGTCGACCAGTGCCAGCAGTTCGTCCAGACTGCCGCCGCCGGCACTGACCACTTGGCCCAACGGTGCAAGCGCGCCCTGAAGCCACTCCAGATCGGTGCTGTTACGCGTTATTGCCAGAAACGTTTGGCTCAGGCTTTCGCTCATTGGGACAGCCCCGTGCGACGGTCGAAGTTGCCATTTTCAAGGAAAAACAGGCGGTACCAATTTGGGTCGTAGCTGCGCAGCTTTTCGCCGGGCAGGGACGGCAACTGCGCATCGGCCGCCAGGGGTTGTACGAGGTGGGGGGTGACGATCATCAGCAACTCTTTTTCCTCGCGGCTGATGTTGGAATCGCGGAAGAACGCACCCAGGATCGGGATGTCGCCCAGGCCGGGAAATTTGTTGATGGTGGAACGGTTGTTGGTACTGATCAGGCCACTGATGACGAAGCTTTCGCCATCGGCCAGGGACACGCTGGTGTCGGTGCGACGCACAGTGAGTGCGGGTACCTGAATGCCCTGGATCTGCACGGCGTTGCTGTAGTCCAGTTCGCTGACCTCCGGTGCGACCTTGAGGGTGATGCGGTTTCGATCGACCACGGTGGGGGTCAGGGTCAACCGAATACCAAACTCCTTGTACTCGATGGAGATGGTGTCGCTGCCGGCGCTGGGCACCGGAACAGGCACTTCGCCCCCGGCCAGGAACGTTGCGCTTTGCCCGCTCAGGGCGACCAGGCTGGGTCGCGCCAAGGTGTAGGCGAAACCGCTGCTTTCCAAGGCATTGATCATCGCCGACACGCGCCCGCCGCCGAAGCCGATATTGAAGTTGGAGGCGCTCACCGGCAGAGCCAAGGTGTTAGCGCTGGGCACCGCGAGGTTGGGGCTGCCGATCAGGAAGTTTTTGCCAATCCCCAGGATCGAGGTGCTCGCCTCCTTGAGCTTGGTGCGACTGACTTCGACGAAGCGGATATCGGTCTGTACCTGGCTCGGCAGCAAGGGGTCGTCCGAGGGGGACAGCGACAAGCTGGTCAACGCTGAAGTGGCTTTGCCTTTGACGAACACCATGCTCTGGCGTGGGGTGTTAGAGCACGCGGTCCAGATCATAAGGCTGGTGGCGCCTTGGGAGATGCCAGTCAGCAGGAACGCCTGGTTGCCGTTGACTTGAACGTCGGCGATTTTGGGGTCGCCGACCGCCAGGCGGGTAATGGCAACCGGGGATTGCATGGCTTGTTGCATGCCTTCACCGACTTCGAGCGTCGCAGGAAGCTTGCCCAGGCTGGCGCAGTTGCCCGGTGCTGCCTGTGCGAGCGCGATGGGCAGCGTCAGGGTGACGAGGGCCCAGAACGCTCGTGAAAAAAACCTCAGGGAACGACTGCTCATTCAAGGCATCCTTAGCGCTATCTGGGCGTTTGTTGAGTAACCTGGTTGCCGCGTATCACCTCGACACCCGAGCGACGTGGAGCGCTGGTGGTGGCCGATGGGCTGAAGTTGCTGGTGGGTGGTGCAGTAAAGGCCAACTGATTGAACTGGTAGAGGTCGCGCTTGGCGTTGTCGAGGTTTGCCGCTGATTCATTGGTGCCCGACCAGTACTGGCTCAAGCGTTGTTCGTCAGCGCTGCGCAGGGCCAGGCGCATTGCACCGGCTTGCGTGGCAAGCACCAACCGACTCATCAGTTGTTCTGGAACGGCCAGCAACACGGTGCGCGCACTGGCACGGCTCTGTTGTTGCTTGGCTTTGTCTTCGGCCGTTGTTGCTACAGGGGAGCCGGGTTTACCGTCATTGGTCAGCCCGAGTTGGTCACCCACTCCAAGCAGGCGAAGTGCGGGGACTACGGTTTGCGCCGAGGGTTGCGGGTTACCGTTTTCCTGGCGCAGGTACAGCATCACGTCAACATAATCACCCGGGTTCAATTGCCCAGCGGCGCCGGTTACTTCATCCACGGCAACGGCCAGCGCGCGTTCGTCAGAGCGGATCATCCGGGCGAGGCTTCCGCCAGCCTCGAAGCTTTGTTCGGTCAGCCAGGTTCCGGCTTCCAGGCTGCGCCAAGGCGTGCGTCCGATGGCTTGCTCCAGCGTGGTGAGGCTGCCAGCCGGTGCAGTGCGCAGTTTTTCCAGGGTCAGGTCGGCGGCGGTGAGGGCGACGAAGGGCGGCACGTCGTGGGCCAGTACCACCACGGGTTGACGTGTCGGGTCTTCGACGGGGGCCGTTGAAGAGGGGGTGGCAACGGGCTGAGCAACCACGGCGGCCGCCGGTTCCGGACGGCTCAACACGAGGCCCCAATAACCGGCAATCAGCGCTCCCAACAAGAGCAACCCGGCCAGAATCATACTGATGCGACTGCTCATAAAGGCTCTCCCTTTCCCACTGCAGAACCTGCTGTCTGGTCCATCCAGCACTGCGCAATCAGTTCACTATCAAGGTCTAACTATTTCGCTATTTGAAGGTAGTTCAGCTAGGACGAAATGCCATTACTCCTTGGAAAATTTCTCTTCATTAGTGGGAAATAAGGTTCTTCAGGCGTCATCGATTTGGCTACTACTTTGTGATTAGTCGCTTATTACAGTTGTTGGGAGTGGATTTGCCGACAATGCTCTAATGGCACAGCGAGATCATGCTGTAGCCCAGCTACATCAGCGCCCGGAGCGCAAAGGAGAAGTCAAATGTTCCTTGACGTCATTCGCAAGGTGTTTATCAAAATCCAGATTTTGTCTTACGGAAGAGAGGGGGCCTCCGGTATCGAATATGCAATTGTCGCGGCGATGTGTGCAGCGGTGATCGGGCTGTTCATGACGCCCATCAGCACTAAAGTGAAATCCATTTTTACATCGATCCAGACCGGTATCGGCGCTGGCACTTGAGCTTTTAACCCTTGTTGGAGAGTCACATGTCAGCAATTGGCAAGGTGTTCTTAAAGCTTCAACTGATGGTCTGCGCCAGGGATGGCGCTTCCGGTATTGAGTACGCCATTGTGGCTGCCATGTGTGCAGCTGTGATCGGTATCTTCATGACGCCCATCAGCGACAGAGTCACTGCGCTGTTCAAGTTGGTCGAAGCCAGTATCTTGTCCACTTGATCAATGGCGCGATACGACTACCCTGAGTGCACGTTTAGTATCAGGATCCTTACATGAGCCCCATGTCGTCCCCCCGGCAACAAATCCTGTTAGTGGACGACGAAGAGGACGCGCTGATCGAGCTCGCCGAATCCCTCGGAAACGAGGGGTTCGTGTGCTTTACGGCAACATCCGTCACCTTCGCCCTGCAAGAGTTGACACTTCACCCCGATATCGCCTTGGTCATCACCGACCTGCGCATGCCCGAGGAAAGCGGTATCTCCTTGATCAAGCGCCTGCGCGAACACACCTCACGCTCGCACCTGCCGGTGATTGTGATGTCCGGTCATGCCGAAATGGATGACGTCAGCGACATGCTGCGCCTGCAGGTCCTGGATCTGTTTCGCAAGCCGATTTACCTGGTGCGGTTGATTGATACGTTGGACAGCTTGTTTCCTCTCAGCAAACGGTAGGGCTTTTGGGGACTGCTGCGCAGTCGAACACGAGCAAGCTCGCTCGCCACAACAAGCCCTCTTACCACAGCAAACTCGTCTGCCGCAGAACTCCGCTCAGCCTAAACTGAGCGCTGTAGGCCTTGTCAGAGTTGATAGCTGAAACTCAACGTATACCGCGGCTGGCGGTTGAGGCTGTCGAGGGCCTCGTCCGACATCGGCTTGGCCGCTTCGAGCGCGATGTTGTAATACTTCGCGTCGCCAAAGCGCAGGCCCACGGCGGCTGAAGACAGGTTGTTGCCTTTGATGGGCTGGTCGTTGAACCAGGTCTTGGCACGGTCGAACACGATGTAGGGTTGCAGGATTCTCACCCACTCGCCGGCACGGTTGTAGCTGTAGTTGACCTCATAGGCCATGCCCCAGCCCTTGTCGCCCGAGCCTTGATCATCGGGGTAGCCACGACCGAAGTTCTGCCCGCCGAAGGTGGCGCGCTCGCTGTCGGGCAAGGTGTCGTCACTCCAATAAAGCGCTCCTGACAGCACGCCCTGAACGTTGCCGAACAGCTTGTTGCTTTGCACGCCCGACAGGCGCAGGCGGAAGAAGTCCAAGTCAGGTTTGAGGCCTTCGAGGTCGCTGCGTGTCTTGGCGCCCATGCCGTCGATGCCTTGGTACAGCCCCGCGCTGAGGATGCGCAGTTGGTCGGCGTCGGCCTTGCGCCAGTCGCCTTCGAACGCCACGGCGCGCAGGTTGGTTTCGATGTCAAAGCGCTGGGGGAATCCCACCAGTTGATAGCGGGTTTTCTGGTCGACCCCATAGAACCGCGTGCCCAGGGTCAACGACTCGGTGGGCGAGGCGATCAGCGGGTGGCTCAGGCCAATGGAGAATCGGTCGATTGCCTGATGGGGCTTGAGTTCGAAGCCGCCGCCCAGTTGCAGGTTGGTGCCGGGGTCGGCGCGATAGCGTTCACCGGATAGCACCAGTTGGGTGCCCTCGGCATTGACGAATTGGCTGTAGGCGGCGCGGTAGTAGTGTTCTTTGTCGTCGCCCGGTGGGAACAGGCCGCTCACGCTCAGTTGTTCACCCATGGCGGTCTGGGAATTGCTGGTGGCGGTTAACAAGGCTTGCGTGCCGCCACGACTGGCTTGGTTGAGGCTCATGCTGGTGGTGAAAGGCTTGCGGCTGGCAGTGATCTGCATGTGGGTGCCGCCGTCGGTGGTGCCAGGTGGCGGCACTTGCGCTTGCAAGGTGACGCCGGGGATCGCGCCCATGAGTGTGGTGTAGCGCTCGAAGGTTTTACGGGTCAGTGGGCGCTCGGCCTTGAGTTTGTCGGCGAGCTTTTCGACGTAGGACGACACTGAGCCAATATCGCCTTGTACTTGGTAATCGCGGATATAACCCTCCACCAGAATGACGTGCACCAGGCCGTCATCGAAGCGTTGCTCCGGCAGGAACGCATAGGACAGCAGGTAGCCGTCTGCCTGGTAGCGCCGGGTGATGCTGCGTGTCGCCTCGATCAATTGGGCCAGGTTGGTTTCGTGGCCGATCAAGGGCTCGAACGCCAGGGCAACGTCGTTGAGCGGGTAGACCGTGCCGCCGTCGATCTGCAGTTTGCGAATGGTCACCTTGGTGTCCATCAGCAACGGTTGCGCCTCACTCGCCGCGGGGGTGGGCAGCTGCGTTTGCGGGGTGTTCGGGCGGTAGGCATCGGCGGGCAGATTGGGCACCGGCAGGTTGCGGATGGTGTCGTTGCTATTGAGGAAGCTGGGCAGGGTATCGGCGTGGGCGTAAGCACTGAGGGTGAGCAATAACAACGGTGTCAAAGCGCGCATAGGACACTCCATGGTCAAAGCAGCAGCGTTTCGCAGGTGCCCGCCGGGCTCTGAAGGCGCGGTTCGGGTGTTTTTCAGGGGCCGTTCAGTGGCCCTAAAAAAAGACGAGAGATTTATTAGATCTCTCGTCTCAACCAAGCGTAGGCGCTGTAGGTGAGGCCGTCTAATCGGCCAGGTGCAATTCTATTTTTTGCCGGTGAGGCCACCGAGCACCCCCCCCAGGCCACCGCTGGTGCTGGCCCCGGCACTGGCACTGGCGCCAGCAGATGCGCTGCCGCCCAGGTTCAAGCCGCCGCCGAGCAACCCGCCGCCGCTGGTACCGCCGGTGACCAGGCCACCCACCGACGCCACGGTGCCGCCGACAGCGCTCACGGTGCCGCCCAGGGCGTTGGTGACCGGGTTGGCATTGGCGCCGCTGATTTTGCCGCCCAGGCTGTTGACGGCGCCGCCGACGTTAGTCACCAGTCCATTGACTGGGGCGCCCAGGCCGGTGGCGTTGCCGACGTTTTGGGTCAGGCTGGCGATGCCACTGGTGGCAGGGTTAAGTGCGCTGCCGAGGTTGGTGGTCACCGCCATGATCGGAGCGCCCGCGGCGGTGTTTGGAGTGCCGCTGCCGCCCAGCAAGGTGCCCAGAGATGCCACCGTGCCGCCGGCGCTGGCGCCGGTGACGCCAGCAGCGCTCACCACGCCATTGGTATTGCCGGCGTTGAGGCCGTTGCCGGCGCCGGCGATGACACCACCGATCAGTTCCGGCAGACCGAGTTTGATGCCACTGCCACTGCCACTGCCACTGCCGCTACCGCCGCCGTTGCCGGTGCCGGTGGCTGGGTCGACATAGCCGCTTGCGGTGCCGACCACGGTGCCGACGCCATTGAGCAGGTTACCCACGGCGCCGGTCACAGGGTTACCGGTGCCGCCAGCGCCGGCGACTTTATCGCCGAGGCCATCGACGGTGCTGCCGACTTTATCCAGCAGGCCGCCGACCGGGCTGTCCAGGCCCGTTGCGTTGCCAACTTTGCCGGTGGTTTTTTCCACCAGCGAGACGACCGGCACCAGCACTCGGGCGCCCACGGCATTGGTCACATTGCCCAGCGGGCCGGTGGTGCTGGCGGTGCTCAGGGTATCGCCGAGCATGGTCACCACGTTGCCGACTTTGTCGACCGCGCCGCCCACCACTGGCGCAGTTGCGCTGACCACGGGCACTTTACCCAGCAGCGTGCGCACGTTAGCGCCGGTGGTGCTGACGCCATCGCCCAGATCGGAAACACCTTGGCCTACGCCGTCGAGGGTGTTGCCCAGTGCATTGCTGTCAGTGCCCAACGAGCCGAGCCCATCCGACAGGCCGTTGCCGATGCTGCCGACCGCAGTGCCGGTGGCCACCACCAGACCTTGGGTGGTCGCGCCAACAATCGGCAAGCTGCCGAGGGTGGTGCCGAGACTGCTGACGGTGCCGCCCACGCCGGTCACGGTGTTGCCCAGCGTGTCGACGACGGTCGCGGTGACCAGTGGCGTGGTGGTGCCGCCACCAGTGCCGCCACCAGTACCTCCACCAGTGCCTCCACCGGTGCCGCCACCAGTACCTCCACCGGTGCCACCACCAGTACCGCCACCGGTACCTCCACCAGTGCCGCCACCGGTACCTCCGCCAGTACCTCCACCGGTTCCGGCAGTATCCGAAGAGGAGGAGCCGCTACTGTGATGCCCGCCACCACCGCTGCTGCAGCCACCGAGTGTCATTGCTATTGCCAGGGCCAACGCGGTACTTGCTTTCCAAAACACTACTTGAGTTTTCATGATTGAATTCCTTGCACCCGTACAACCTTAGTTGTCTTCAAACGCTCGTTATTTCTTGGGATAGCGATGCGTTTGTCCGTAGGTCTATAACAGACCCGGGTGCGTGTTCCCTCAAGGCTCAACTTGGTATTAACGATTTATATAGAGGGCGTGAAGTGTGTGCTTAATGACTAGTCGTAAGGGTATAAGGGGAGGGCGTATCAAGATGTATATGTCTATTGAATCAGTCGCTTAGATAAACAAATAGCGGACTTTTTCAAGTCCGCTATTACTTATGGCGTATATATACAATTAAGCAGGTTTTGTTATGCGATTGGCCGCCACTTCCCCACCATATGTTCAATATCCCCCGCGCCCTTCAACAGTAATTCGCCACTGGAACCGGCGGTGCTGCTGTGCAACGTCACTTCGCTGGGCAGGCGCACCGGTTTTTTGAATACCACTTCGATTTCTACATTGGCAGCGGGCAGGTGCTCACCGAGTGCGGCCAGTGTGCGGGCCTTGTTCCACAGTCCGTGGGCGATGGCCTGGGGGAAGCCAAACAACTTGGCGGTCGGGGCACTCAGGTGAATCGGGTTGTAGTCGCCGGAGACCCTCGCATAGCGACGGCCGATATCCGAAGGGGCCTTCCAGTGGGTCAGTTCGCTGATGTGTACAGGTGTGGGCTGGGTGTCATCGGCAGCTTCGCCTTCGAGTTTTACGCCTCGGCAGAGCATTCGGCTCTCGGCTTCCCACAGCACTCCGAGAGAATCTTCGACGGTGGTTACCACCTCAAAGGTTGCGCCCTTGGCGTGAGGTTGGAGGTTTTGCGCGTGCACGCTTATGAAGAGTTCGTTTACCCCGCCCAATGGGCGATGGATTCGAATGCAATTGCTCAGGTGGATCAACCCCAGCAACGGGAAGGGAAATGCCTTGGCCGTGAGCAACTGCATTTGCAATCCAAACGCCAGGATGTGTGGGTAGGTCGCCGGTAGGATCGGGCTGTCGGCAAAACCGCAGACCTTGCGATACGCCGCGACGTCCTTGGGGTTGACGCTGACCCGGCAGCGCAGCCCCTGTTCAGGCAGTGTGCTGCCGGTAATCTTGCGCTTGAGCGCCGCTCGCCAATACAACGGCGGCAGAAACGGGGTATTGCCTAAGGTCTGCCATTCCATGCTCACGCTCCCAATAGACTTTGCCCGCACACCCGCAATGCTTGCCCGCTGATCGCGCCGGAACCGGGCTGGCCCAGCCAGGCCACAGCTTCGGCGACGTCCTGCGGCAAACCGCCTTGGCCCAGGGAGCTCATGCGGCGCCCGGCTTCACGCAGGGCGAACGGGATGTGTGCGGTCATCTGGGTTTCGATAAAGCCTGGCGCTACAGCATTGATGCTGATCCCGCGCTCCTTGAGCAACGGCGCCCACGCCTGCACCAGGCCGATCAAACCCGCCTTACTCGCGGCATAGTTGGTTTGCCCACGGTTACCGGCGATGCCGCTGATGGACGCCAGCACCACCACGCGGGCGTTGTCGTGCAGGCTGCCGCTGTCGAGCAGCGCTTTGGTCAATACCTGCGGTGCATTGAGATTGACCGCGAGCACCGCATCCCAATATTCCGGGGTCATGTTGGCAAGGGTTTTGTCACGGGTGATACCGGCGTTATGCACCAGAATATCCAGGCCATCGGGCAGGTGTTCGATCAACTGGCTGGCGGCGTCTTCGGCGCAGATATCCAGCACCACCGTGCGAGCACCCAGGCGCGCCGCCAGGGCTTCGAGGTCGGCCTTGGCCTGGGGGACGTCAAGGAGAATGACCTCAGCGCCGTCGCGGGTCAGGGTTTCAGCGATAGACGCACCGATGCCACGCGCCGCACCCGTGACCAGCGCCTTGCGCCCGGCCAGTGGGCGGGTCCAGTCCTCAACGGGCGTGGCGCAAGCCTCCAGGCGAATCACCTGGCCGGAAATGTAGGCGCTTTTCGGTGAGAGGAAGAAACGCAGCGCGCCTTCCAGTTGGTCTTCGGCACCCTCGCCGACGTAGAGCAATTGCAGCACACCGCCGTTGCGCAGTTCCTTGGCCAAGGAGCGGCTGAACCCTTCCAAGGCCCGCTGGGCGCTGGCGGCAAACGGGTCGCTGAGACTTTCCGGGGCGCGGCCGAGGATCACCAGGTGGGCGCTGTTATCGAGGTTTTTCAGCAGGGGCTGGAAGAACTCGCGCAGTTGCTTGAGCTGGTCGGTGTGTTGCAGCTCGCTGGCATCGAACACCACGGCCTTGACCTTGGGGCCGTGCCCGGGAATCCACGTCGATGACTCGGCGCCGTAGGTATAAATCGCGTCGGTGAGTTTGTTGGCAAATGCCTGCACCTTGCTTGTCAGGGCTCCACCGCCCAGCAGCAGTGCACCGTCTACCGGGCGTAGGCGTCCGGCTTGCCAGCGTTCCAGGCGTACCGGTGACGGCAGGCCAAGGGCGGCGACCAGGCGATGGCCGAGGCTTGAGTTGGCGAAGTCGATATAACGGTCAGACATGGAACGCTCTCCGAAGGCTGGGGTTCAAAGGGTTGACCATCCCAGGGTAGCAGTCGTTCGACTAGGCTCAGTGATCAAGCCCATAACAGACAGAGGGAGCTTTCCATGACTCAATTGCGCCGTGTAGCGATCATTGGCGGTAACCGCATTCCTTTCGCCCGTTCCAATGGCCCCTACGCCACGGCGAGCAACCAGGCGATGCTGACCGCAGCCTTGGAAGGCTTGATCGAACGCTACAACCTGCACGGCCTGCGCATGGGCGAGGTGGCCGCCGGCGCGGTGCTCAAGCATTCGCGCGACTTCAACCTGACCCGCGAATGCGTGCTGGGCTCGCGCCTGTCACCGCAGACCCCAGCCTATGACATCCAGCAGGCCTGCGGCACCGGGCTGGAGGCGGCATTGCTGGTGGCCAACAAGATTGCCTTGGGCCAGATCGAATGCGGCATCGCCGGCGGGGTGGACACCACGTCAGACGCGCCGATTGGGGTGAATGAAGGGCTGCGCAAGATCCTGCTGCAAGCCAACCGCAGCAAATCCATGGCGGATAAATTAAAAGTCCTGTTACAACTTCGTCCCCATCACCTTAAGCCAGAACTGCCGCGCAATGGCGAGCCGCGTACCGGTTTGTCCATGGGCCAGCACTGTGAGTTGATGGCGCAGACCTGGCAGATCACCCGGGCCGAGCAAGACCAGCTTGCGCTGGAGAGCCACCAGAAAATGGCGGCCGCCTATGCCGAAGGCTGGCACAACGATCTGCTCACCCCGTTTCTGGGCCTGACCCGCGACAACAACCTGCGTCCCGACCTGACCCTGGAAAAACTCGCCGCCCTCAAGCCCGCCTTCGATCGCAGCGAAAAGGGCACGCTCACCGCCGGCAACTCCACACCGCTCACCGATGGTGCATCTCTTGTGCTGCTGGGCAGTGAGGCTTGGGCGAAGGAGCGGGGGCTGCCGATCCTGGCGTATCTGCGCGATGGCGAAGCGGCGGCGGTGGATTTCGTCAACGGCGCCGAAGGCCTGTTGATGGCTCCGGTGTATGCGGTGCCGCGTCTGTTGGCGAGGAATGGCCTGACGCTGCAGGACTTTGATTACTACGAGATCCACGAAGCATTCGCGGCCCAGGTGTTGTGCACGCTAAAAGCCTGGGAAGATGCGGATTACTGCAAGACCCGCCTGGGGCTGGACGCGCCGTTGGGCGCCATCGACCGCAGCCGGTTGAATGTGAAGGGCAGCTCCCTGGCCGCCGGGCACCCATTTGCCGCCACCGGCGGGCGTATCGTCGCCAACCTGGCTAAGTTGCTGGATGCGGCGGGCAAGGGCCGAGGGCTGATTTCGATCTGCGCGGCGGGCGGTCAAGGGGTGACGGCGATCATTGAGCGTTGATTGCAGCCGAAACTGGCATATAGGATGCATTCTTGAGTGGTCAAAGATCGGTAGCCCCTCCCACCGGCGAGCCGATTGCCGTATAACGAGTGCCATACGCGTATTTGGTAATAAAGGACCCACAATAAAAGCTGATGAAGACTCCTAAACGCATTGAACCCCTGATCGAAGACGGTCTGGTCGACGAAGTGCTGCGCCCTCTCATGAGTGGTAAAGAAGCAGCTGTTTATGTGGTGCGCTGCGGCAACGAATTGCGTTGCGCCAAGGTTTACAAGGAGGCGAACAAACGAAGTTTTCGTCAGGCATCCGAATACCAGGAAGGCCGTAAGGTCCGAAACAGCCGTCAGGCCCGGGCCATGGCCAAGGGCTCCAAGTTCGGTAAGAAAGAAACCGAAGATGCCTGGCAGAACGCTGAAGTGGCGGCATTGTTCCGCCTGGCCGGTGCGGGCGTTCGCGTGCCCAAGCCCTACGACTTCCTCGAAGGCGTGCTGTTGATGGAGCTGGTGGCCGACGAGTACGGCGATGCGGCGCCACGTCTGAATGACGTGACACTGGAGCCGGACCAGGCGCGCGAATACCACGCCTTCCTGATTTCCCAGATCGTGCTGATGCTGTGTACCGGCCTGGTGCACGGTGACTTGTCCGAGTTCAACGTACTGCTTACCCCCACGGGCCCGGTGATTATTGACCTGCCCCAGGCGGTGGATGCGGCGGGCAACAACCACGCGTTCAATATGCTGGAACGGGATGTGGGCAACATGGCCTCCTACTTCGGGCGTTTTGCCCCGGAGTTGAAGAAGACCAAGTACGCCAAGGAAATGTGGGCGCTGTACGAAGCCGGTACCTTGCACCCGGCCAGCGTCTTGACCGGCGAGTTCGACGAGCCGGAAGAGTTGGCGGATGTGGGCGGTGTGATTCGCGAGATCGAAGCGGCGCGGCTGGATGAAGAGCGCAAGCAAGCGATTCGGGCGGCAGATGATGCTCCGCCGAGCAAAGCGTCCGAAGAACCGCCACCGCCGCCTTGGATGCAATGATCTTCGGGTAAATGAAGATCAAAATGTGGGAGGGGGCTTGCTCCCGATAGCGGTGTGTCAGTTACAGATATTGAGACTGACACACCGCCATCGGGAGCAAGCCCCCTCCCACATTGGTTTTGTAGTTAGTCAGTTAGAGCCTCACGCGCAGCAGCTTCCCGACGCCAACTCCTTGAGAATCGGACAATCCGGCCGATGATCGCCCTGGCAGTGCTCCACCAGATCTTGCAACGTATCCCGCAACTGCCCCAGCTCCAGAATCTTCTGGTTCAACGCCTCGATATGCTGGCGCGCCAAGGCTTTCACGTCGGCGCTGGCCCGTTGGCGGTCCTGCCACAGGGTCAGCAGCTTGCCGACCTCTTCCAATGAAAACCCCAGATCCCGCGAGCGTTTGATAAACGCCAATGTGTGCAAGTCGTCCGGGCCATACACACGGTAGCCACTGTCGGTGCGGTGGGCGGCTTTGAGCAGGCCGATGGATTCGTAGTAGCGAATCATCTTGGCGCTCAGCCCGCTTTGGCGTGCGGCTTGGCCGATGTTCATGGGCGTTGATCCTCTAGGTCAGTGGGTTTCCAGGTTTTCAACAACAGTGCATTGCTCACCACGCTGACGCTGGACAAGGCCATAGCCGCGCCCGCCAGCACCGGGTTGAGCAGGCCGAACGCGGCCAGGGGAATACCGATCAAGTTATACACAAACGCCCAGAACAGGTTCTGGCGGATTTTTGCGTAGGTCTTGCGGCTGATCTCCAGAGCGGCCGGCACCAGGCGTGGGTCGCCGCGCATCAGGGTGATACCGGCAGCATGCATGGCCACGTCGGTGCCGCCACCCATGGCGATGCCGATATCGGCCGCCGCCAGGGCCGGGGCGTCGTTGATGCCGTCGCCGACCATCGCCACCACGCCGGTTTTTTTCAGCTCGGCGACGGTGGCGGCTTTATCGGCAGGCAGGACTTCAGCGTGGACATCGTCGATACCCAGTGCGTGCGCCACCACGCGGGCACTGCCGCGGTTGTCGCCGGTGAGCAAGTGGCTGCTGATGTGTTGGGCCTTGAGTTGCTCAACGGCTTCCAGCGCACCGGGTTTGAGGGTGTCGCCAAAGGCGAACAACCCGAGTACGCGCGGTTGTGGACCCTGTTCGATCAGCCAGGACAGGGTGCGGCCTTCGGACTCCCAGTCGCTGGCGACACCTGCCAAGTCACCCGCGCTCAAGCCGATTTCTTCCAGCAGACGGCGATTGCCCAGTGCCAGTGGCCGACCGTCGAGGGTGCCGGCAATGCCGCGCCCGGTGAGGGATTGGCTGGCGCTCACATCCGCCACCTTCAGCCCTTGTTCGCTGCAGGCATCCAACACGGCTTTTGCCAGGGGGTGTTCGCTGCCACGTTGCAGCGCGCCGGCCTGTTGCAGCAGCAGGGCTTGATTGCCATCCACCGCGACCAAGTGGGCGATTTTTGGCGTGCCGGAGGTGAGGGTGCCCGTCTTGTCGAAGACCACGGCGCTCACTGCGTGGGCGCGCTCCAGCGCTTCGGCGTCCTTGATCAGGATGCCGTAGCGGGCGGCGACACCGGTGCCGGCCATGATTGCAGTCGGCGTGGCCAGGCCAAGGGCGCAAGGGCAGGCGATCACCAGCACGGCCACGGCGTTGATAATCGCGGTCTCCAGCGACGCGCCGTACAGCCACCATCCCACCAGCGTGAGCACCGCCAGTACCAGCACGGTCGGGACGAAAACCTGGCTGACTTTATCCACCAGTTTCTGAATCGGCGCCTTGGCGGCCTGGGCATCTTCCACCAGGCGGATGATGCGTGCCAGGACACTTTCGGCACCAAGGGCGGTGGTGCGCACCAGCAGACGACCTTCGCCGTTGATGGCACCGCCGGTGACTTTATCGCCGGGTTGTTTCGGCACCGGCAGGCTTTCACCGCTGATCAACGCCTCGTCGGCATGGCTTTGGCCTTCGGTCACTTCACCGTCCACCGGGAAACGCTCGCCGGGTTTGACCAACACCAGGTCATCGAGCTTCAACGCGCTGATGGCGACGTCTTCTTCACGGCCATCCTGCACACGCAGTGCACGTTCAGGGCGCAGGGCTTCCAGCGCACGGATGGCGCTGGCAGTCTTGCGTTTAGCACGGCTTTCCAGGTATTTGCCCAGCAATACCAAGGCAATTACCACCGCTGAAGCTTCGAAGTACAGGTGCGGCGCCATACCCGCATGTGCGGTGAGCCATTCATAAATGCTCAGGCCGTAACCGGCGCTGGTGCCGATGGCGACCAGCAGGTCCATATTACCGGCGCCGGCGCGTACGGCTTTCCAGGCGGCTATGTAGAAGCGCGCACCGAAAATGAATTGCACGGGCGTGGCGAGGGCGAACTGCACCCAGGGCGGGAGCATCCAGTGCAGGCCAAAGGGCTCCACCAGCATCGGCAGCACCAACGGCAATGCCAGCGCAATGGCCAGCAGCAGCGACCAACGCTCGCGGTGCACGCGCTGGGCTTGATCGGTATCGGTGGCGATTTCGCTTTGAGGCAGGCTGGCGCTGTAACCGGCCTTGTCGACCGCCGCAATCAGCACGGCGGGGTCCATTTGGCCCTGCACTTCGACGTGGGCGCGCTCGTTGGCCAGGTTGACACTGACGCTTTGCACCCCCGGCACCTTGCCCAGCGCACGCTCGACACGCCCGGCACAGCTGGCGCAGGTCATGCCGCTGATGGGCAGATCAAAGGTGGTGGATCCATTCATGGGGCATTCCTCCAGAAGAAGTTGCCCCTAGCATCAACCTTGACCTGTGGGTAAGGTCAAGCGCCTTCAGTAATCCAATGCAGCCGCTTTGAGGTACATGCCATCCGGGCCCTGGGCGATCCGTAACTTGCGTACGTCACCGGCCTTGAGCGTGATGTTTTGCGCGGGCGGGGCGAGCAGGCCAGGCAGGCAGCCCGCAGCTTGGCCCGGCAGCAGCTTCAGGCGCAGTGACACATCGCCGGCGGGCAGGTTGAACGAGGTGGACTGTTCCTGGAACAGGCGCCCGGCCAACTGGTCCTGGATGTACAGGCCGATCTCGCAATTGGTCGGTACTTCCAGGCGCTCGCGGGAAATGATCAGCACGGCATAGTCTTGATCGGCACTGGCCATGGGCGCAGCGGCAGACAAACTCATCAAGCCGGCAAGGGCAAAATACGACCAGCGCATGGCGAATGCTCCGTGGTGTGAATCAAAGATGGTCAAGCTTGGCCGACAGTGCCGCCGAATACCAGCCCGGCCGATTTTTTCAGAACTTGACCTTGCCATTGTGGCAAGGTCGAGACTGGGTTCAACCTCATCAAAGGAGTTATGTCATGCAAGTATTCAGTGTTGAAGGAATGACCTGCGGCCATTGCGTCCGGGCGGTGACCCAGGCGGTACAGAGTAAGGATTCAAGCGCCAGTGTGAAGGTCGACCTGGCCGCCAAGGAAGTGGGCGTGGAAAGCCGCTTGTCTGCCGAAGAGGTAATCAGCTTGATCACCGAGGAAGGCTACAGCGCCAAGCTCGCCTGATTTTAATAGTTAGCGAGCTATCGTTATGTTCAAGGCATCCAGGCCCGGCTAGACTGTCGGGCTGCCGACTCTCTTGGGTGCCTGATGAACCTTCGCATAATCCTGATTCTGGGTGCCTTGAGCGCCTTTGCGCCGCTGGCGATCGATTTCTACCTGCCGGGCTTCCCGGCGATGGCCACTGCGTTTGCCACCGATGAAAAACACATCCAGCTGACCCTGGCGGTGTATTTCGCCGGTCTGGCCATTGGCCAATTGATCTATGGCCCGCTGGCGGACCGTTTTGGTCGGCGCGGGCCGCTGCTCAGCGGCGTGACTCTATTTACCCTGGCGTCCTTCGCCTGCGCCTACGCGCCCTCCCTCGATTGGCTGATTGGCGCACGCTTCGTGCAGGCCTTGGGTGGCTGCGCGGGCATGGTGATTTCCCGCGCGGTGGTCAGCGACAAATGCGATGCCGTGGGCTCGGCCAAGGTGTTTTCCCAGTTGATGCTGGTGACCGGCCTGGCGCCGATTCTTGCGCCGCTGGCCGGCGGGGTGATGGTCGGGTTGTGGGGCTGGCAGTCGATTTTCCTGGCATTGACGATCTTCAGTGTGATGGCCGCTATCGCCGTGGCATTCGGCTTGCCTGAAACCTTTCCGGCCCATCAGCCACGCCAGCCGTTGTCGGGCTCGTTGCGCCGCTATTTTGGGCTGTTGTCCGACCGGGTTTACCTCGGTTACGCCCTTACCGGCGCGCTGTCGATTGCCGGGATGTTTGCCTACATCGCGGGTTCACCGTTCGTGTTTATCAAACTGTATGGCGTGCCCGCTGAGCATTACGGCTGGGTATTCGGCTCCAACGCCGCTGGCTTCATCCTGGTGGCGCAGCTCAACGCTCGCTTGCTGGCCAAGCGTGGCCCGGCGTTTTTGCTGTCGCGTTCGGTGTGGGTGTATCTGCTGGCGGGTCTGACGCTGCTGGGCATCACGGCGTTGCGCACCGATGCGCTATGGCCATTGCTGGTGCCGCTGTTTATCTGCATCGCCAGTCTGGGCTGCATTTTGCCCAACACCTCGGCGTGTGCCATGAGCGGGCAGGGTGCTCGGGCAGGCAGTGCGTCGGCATTGCTCGGCTGCATCCAGTTCGGTGTGGCGGCGGGGGCGGCGTCGCTGGTGGGGGTGTTGCACGATGGCACGGCCATGCCAATGGCGATGGTCATCAGCCTGTGCGGTGTATTGGCGGTGACGGTGGCCGTGTCGACCCAACGCCTGCAACGGGCCAGAGCCTTGCAGGCGCAGGGCTGAGAGGCGGGTCAGCCAGCGGCGGAGTGTTGCTGGCTGATTGGAAAACGGTGGGGCGCCTTGATACGCGCTTGCAGGGTATCGGCAAAGGCGCGCGCCTCGGCTTCAGTGTGGAAAGTAATGGCTTTCTGGTCCAGACGGACCTCCCACTGGGATTTTGCTAACGCTTTTATCAGGATCTTCATTGCTGACTTCCTCACGTAAAAGAATCGTGGCAAAGGCGGCCAATATAAACCCCGGATACGCTCACAAATATGACAAAGATCAACTCTCTGACTAGCGGTGTCGTCCATTACTCACACGAATAACGGACAACACTGACAGCCGTTGTTTTAGAACCCTTCCAGCACGATCTTGCCCTTGGCCTTGCCGCTTTCCAGCAGTGCATGGGCCCGGCGCAGATTCGCTGCATTGATCACGCCGAAGTGCTCGCCCACCGTGGTTTTCAAGGTGCCGGCGTCGATCAGCTCGGCCACGCGATTGAGTAGGTTGTGCTGCTCAATCATGTCCGGCGTCTCGAACATCGAGCGCGTGTACATAAACTCCCAATGCAGCGACAGGCTCTTGCGCTTGAGTTTGCTCACGTCCAACGCCTTGGGGTCGTCGATCAGTGCCAGCTTGCCTTGGGGTTGCAGCGCTTCGACCAACTGGTCCAGGTGATGCTCGGTTTGGGTCAGGCTGGCGACGTGGGTGACCTGCGGGTGGCCGGCTTGTTTCAACGCTTCACTCAGCGGTTGGCTGTGGTCGATCACCAGGTCGGCGCCGAGGGCCTTGGTCCATTCCTGGGTTTCCGGGCGCGAGGCGGTGCCGATTACTTTCAATCCGGTGAGCTGGCTGGCCAGTTGGGTCAGGATCGAACCCACGCCACCTGCGGCACCAACGATAAGCAGGCTCTGGCCTTCGTCCTCTTTACCTTCACGCACCTGCAGGCGCTCGAACAGCAGTTCCCAGGCGGTGATGGCGGTCAGCGGCAGCGCGGCGGCTTCGGCAAAGCTCAGGCTCTTGGGCATATGGCCGACGATACGCTCGTCCACAGTGTGCAGTTCACTGTTGCCACCTGGGCGTACCAAGGAGCCGGCGTAGAACACTTTGTCGCCGACCTTGAACAGGCTCACGTCACTGCCGACCGCCTTGACCACACCGGCGACGTCCCAGCCCAGCACTTTGGCGGCGCCGTTTTCCGGGGCGACGTTCTGGCGCACCTTGGTGTCCACCGGGTTCACCGAGATGGCTTTGACTTCCACCAGCAGGTCGCGGGGGCCGGCGACGGGCGCCGGCAATTCGATGTCTTGCAGGGATTTTTCATCGGTGATTTGCAGTGATGCGTAGTAGGCAATGGCTTTCATGAGGGCTCCGGAAAAAGGCGGTGATCAGGCGAGAAACTTCAGGCGCTTGAGTTCGAAGTGTTCGAGTACATCAGCGGCCTTGGCGCGAAAACTTTGGATATGTGCGCTTTGGTCATGGTCGGCCAGTGCGGCGTCATCGCTCCAGCGTTCGAGCATGTAGAAAGTCTCGGGGTGTTGCAGGTCTTGGTGCAGGTCGTATTGCTCGCAACCGGCTTCAAGGCGGGTAGGTTCCAGCAGGCCGCGCAGCAGGGTTTCCAGGGTGGCCTGTTGGCCAGGTTTGGCGATCAGCGTGGCGATGACGTTAAAAGCTGTGGGCATATTCAATTCCAGACACGTAATGAACGGGATGGACAGATGATTGGTCATTTCCCCTGAAGATAAAAGCGGCTAAAACAGCACTCTGTTTCAATAATATTTTGATAATGGGTGGGTGGATGCTGCGTTTTGATGATTTGCAGTTGTTTGTGCGCGCTGCGGACTTGGGGAGTTTGTCGGCGGCGGCGCGGGTGATGGACCTGTCGCCTGCCGTGGCCAGCGCGGCGCTCAAGCGTATCGAGCAACAATTGGGCGCCCGCTTGCTGGCCCGTTCCACCCGCAGCCTGCGCCTGACTGCCGAAGGTGAGGGCTTTCTGGAATACGCCCGCGCCTCGTTGAGCTCCCTTGATGAAGGGCGACGTCTTTTGGCCAGCGGTCAGGACCATGTCAGCGGTGTGCTGCAACTGTCGGCGCCCTCGGATTTCGGCCGCAACCAACTGCTGCCGTGGCTGGACGAGTTCCAGCGTGAGTATCCGCAGCTCGCCGTACGCCTGCTGTTGGGTGACCGGATTGCCGACCTGTTCCGCCAGCCGGTGGACATTGCCCTGCGTTATGGTGAGCCCGAGGACTCCAGCCTGATTGCACTGCCCGTCGCGCCGCGCAACGTTCGTGTGCTGTGCGCAGCCCCCAGTTACCTCGCACGCCACGGTGAGCCGCGACACTTGGAGCAATTGGCCCAGCACAATTGCTTGCTGTATATGCTCGGCACCCGAGTGCATGACCACTGGACGTTTCACGACGGCAAGCGCGAAGTCAGCCTGACGGTCAGCGGCGACCGCTTCAGCGACGATGCCGATGTGGTGCGCCGCTGGGCCGTGGCGGGTATGGGCATTGCCTATAAATCCTGGCTGGATGTGAGCACCGACGTGCTGGCTGGACGACTGCGCCTGATCCTGCCGGAACTGCGCGGCGAGCGCACGCCGCTCAATCTGCTGTGTGCCCATCGCGCGCAGTTGAGCAAACCCATCAACCTGCTGCGGGAAATGCTCGTAGCTCGCTGTGCGACATTGACGGCTCAATTGTCGGAGCGATTGGACCTCGTGTAATAGCCTCCGTAACGCAAGGAAATTTCACTCAAAACCCGTCCCTACTCTGGCTGTCAGACGCCACGGAACCCGCCCTTGGCGCACTTATACTCTGGCGCCTACCGCATCAGAAAAGTAATTCGACAGGGAGTGAATCGATGGAAGAAGCACCATGCATTAGTCAGATTGCCAGCTTGCTTGCTGAGCCAAAACGCACAGCCATGCTGTGGTCCTTGATGGACGGCTCGGCGAAGTCGTCGAAGGAACTGGCGGCACTTACCGGTCTACCGTCGGCCTCGGCCAATGCACATCTGGCGCGGCTGACCAGTAGCGGCTTGCTGCGAACCGAAGCGCGGTATGGCAAGCGACTGTTTCGCTTGGCAGACGGCGATGTCAGCGCCGCCATCCATGCCTTGGCCAGTACTACCCTGGCCAGTGCCACACGCAGTGCGCCGGGTGTTTCAACGCAGGTCTTGGTTGCGCCGCCGTCATTACGCCGTGCTCGGCTGTGTCATGGTCATCTTGGTGGCGAGCTGGCGGCGCAGTTGTATGAACGAATGATGGCGGCGAGGTGGATCGAGCGCCATGAGCAACGGCTCGCCGTCACATTCAAGGGCGCGCAGCAAATGGCGGGCCTGGGTATTTTTACCCAAGCATTGGCAATGCCGCTGCTGTGCGATTGTTTTGACTGGAGCCAGCAGCAACCACACCTCGGGGGCGCGCTGGGTGCTGGGTTGTTTCAGTTGTTCCTGCAATCGAATTGGATCAGCCTGGTCAACGAGTCCCAGGCTGTGGTGGTCAACGACGTCGGGCTGGAAGAGATCGCCCGATTGGCCGCGCTGTAGGAGCAGGCGCCGTGGTCACAGGCGCTCACTCCAACATTCGCTCACGTCAGGGCTTTACGAGTCGCGCATCCAGGCTGTTCTGCGCCAGGCGTTTGGCCTGGTCCTGGGTCATGCCCAAGGAGGTGTACAGCGCGTGGAAGTTCTCGGTGACATAACCGCCGAAGTAGGCCGGGTCATCGGAGTTCACGGTCACTTTCACGCCACGCTCAAGCATGTCGAGGATGTTGTGCTGGGCCATGTCGTCGAACACGCAGAGCTTGGTGTTGGACAGCGGGCACACGGTGAGTGGGATCTGCTCGTCGATGATGCGCTGCATCAGGCGTTCGTCTTCGATGGCGCGCACGCCATGGTCGATTCGCTGGATTTTCAGCAGGTCGATGGCTTCCCAGATGTACTCCGGTGGGCCTTCTTCGCCGGCGTGGGCAACGGTGAGGAAGCCTTCATGGCGGGCACGGTCGAACACGCGCTGGAACTTGCTCGGCGGGTGACCCATTTCGGAGCTGTCCAGGCCCACGGCCACGAACGCATCACGGAACGGCAGCGCCTGGTCGAGGGTTTTTTGTGCTTCGTCTTCGCTCAGGTGACGCAGGAAGCTGAGGATCAGCCCGCTGGTGATGCCCAGTTGCTGCTCGCCATCTTTGAGTGCTGCGGCGATACCGTTGAGCACGACTTCGAACGGCACGCCACGGTCGGTGTGGGTTTGCGGGTCGAAGAAGGGTTCGGTGTGGATCACGTTCTGCTCTTTGCAGCGCAGCAGGTAGGCCCAGGTCAGGTCGTAGAAGTCCTGAGACGTGCGCAGCACATCGGCGCCCTTGTAATACAGGTCCAGAAACTCTTGCAGGTTGTTGAACGCGTAGGCCTTGCGCAAGGTTTCGACGTCGTTCCACGGCAGCGCAATCTTGTTGCGCTCGGCCAGGGCGAACAGCAGCTCAGGCTCCAGCGAGCCCTCCAGGTGCAGGTGCAGTTCAGCCTTGGGCAGGGCGTTGAGCCAATCGTACATGTCTAAATTCTCATCAGGTGCAATGGCGGCATTCTACAGGGCATAGCCGAAATAATCGGTAAAACCTGACCGGCAGGAGAGTATTCGTTTTATTCGCGCAAGAGGGTTGTGAACTAAGGTGTAACGAAACGTTAGCAGCGTGGCGCAGTCTGTACCCCATCAATGACTGATTTGCTGTACGAAAAAGGCCTCGAATGCTCACCTCCCTCAAGCAAGAAAAATTCATGCTACTGGCGCTGATTGCCGCCATCGCCGCCTACCCGCTGGAGCACTGGATGCTGCACAGCGGGCAAATAGTCGCGCTGTTGGCAGGCGTGGCGCTGATTGGTTTTATCGTAGTGGCGTCGATGCGCGTGGCCCACCACGCCGAGCAACTGGCGGAGAAAGTTGGCGACCCCTACGGCACCATGATCCTTACCC
This sequence comes from Pseudomonas sp. Irchel 3H9, assembly GCF_900187495.1. Taxonomy (NCBI): domain Bacteria; kingdom Pseudomonadati; phylum Pseudomonadota; class Gammaproteobacteria; order Pseudomonadales; family Pseudomonadaceae; genus Pseudomonas; species Pseudomonas sp. Irchel 3H9. The sequence goes on from NZ_FYDK01000013.1 coordinate 55,951, forward strand.
TGGCCGCCGTGCTGGTGGAAGTGGTGATCCTGGCGATCATGATGAGTAATGAGCCATCGCCCACCCTGGTGCGTGACACTATTTATTCGGCAGTGATGCTGGATATCAACGGCATTCTCGGCCTGGCCGCCTTGATGGGCGGCATCAAGCACGGCGAGCAGTCCTACAACGACGACTCGGCGCGCACCTACAGCGTGATGATCCTCACCGCCATGGGCGTGTCGATGGTGGTGCCGGAATTCATCCCCGAAGCTGACTGGAAAATTTACTCGGCCTTCACCATTGGCGCGATGGTGGTGCTCTACACCTTGTTCCTGCGCATGCAGGTGGGGCCGCACAGTTATTTCTTCAGCTACAGCTATCCGGAAAAACGCCGCAAAAAACTGCCGGAAGAGGAGCAAACGCCGCCTGTGAACCTGGTGTTCTCCATCGGCACGTTGGTGTTTGGCGTGATTGTGATTGGCGCGTTGGCCGAGGTGATGTCCAAGACCCTCGACCTGGGTCTGGAAGGCACGGGCGCACCGCCGGTGATTACGGCGATTGTGGTTGCAGCCATTTCGGCGGCGCCGGAAATTCTCACGGCCTTGCGCGCCGCATTGGCCAACCGCATGCAGTCGGTGGTGAATATTGCACTGGGAGCGTCGTTGTCGACGGTGATTTTGACGGTGCCGGTGATGGAGGCCATGGCGCTCTACACTGGCCAGCCTTTCCAGATGGCGATGACGCCGGTGCAAACGGTGATGGTGTTTATCACGCTGATTGTCAGTGCGATCAACCTCAACGATGGCGAAACCAACGCTATCGAAGGGATGACCCATTTTGTGCTGTTTGCGACATTCATCATGTTGTCGCTGCTGGGATTGTAAGAACACAGCAGATAAAAAGCGGGAGGGGCGGTGCGACGAATCGACGTTCCCCTCCCGCATGTTGAACGGTGTTTACTTAAGTCCCTGCGATCAATCGTCGCGCCGCCTGGCTGTGATCGGCGATCAAACGTTTCAGATCCAGGCCCTCGACCTGCCCGTCTATCACTCGCCATTTGCCCGCGACCATCACCCGATCCGCACGATCCGCACCACACAACAGCAGCGCCGAAATCGGATCATGGCTACCGGAGAACCGCAGCTCATCAAGTTTGAACAGCGCCAGATCCGCCTGTTTACCCACGGCCAATTCACCGATATCCGTACGCCCCAGCAACTGCGCCGAACCTTTGGTGGCCCAGCCGAGCACGCCTTCGGGGGTGATCTTTTCTGCGCCATAACGTAGACGCTGGATGTACAGGGCCTGTCGTGCTTCGAGAATCATGTTCGATGCATCATTGGAGGCGGAACCGTCCACGCCCAGGCCGATGGGCGCGCCCGCGGCTAGCAAGTCGAGGGTAGGGCAGATGCCGGACGCCAGGCGCATATTTGAGCTTGGGCAGTGGCAGATACCGGTACCGGCGGCGCCAAGGCGGGCGATCTCATCAGGGTTGAAGTGAATGCCATGTGCCAGCCAAGTGCGTGGGCCGAGCCAGCCCACGCTGTCGAGGTAATCCACGGTTCTCAGGCCGAAGCGTTGCAGGCAAAAATCTTCTTCGTCGAGGGTTTCCGCCAGATGGGTGTGCAGGCGCACGTCTAGGCTGTTGGCCAGTTCGGCGCTGGCACGCATGATTTCCGGTGTGACGGAGAACGGCGAGCAAGGCGCCAAGGCAATCTGGATCTGTGCGCCGTCGCCGCGTTGGTGGTATTCGCGGATCAGGCGCTGGCTGTCGTCGAGGATGACCTGCCCTTGTTGCACGGTCTGTTGCGGCGGGAGGCCACCGTCGGCTTCGCCCAGGCTCATGGAGCCCCGGGTAAGCATGGCGCGCATGCCCAATTCGCGCACCGTATCAACTTGCACGTCGATGGCATTTTCCAGGCCGTCGGGGAATAGGTAGTGGTGGTCGGCGGCGGTGGTGCAGCCCGAGAGTAGCAATTCGGCCAAGGCGACTTTGGTGGCCAGAGCAAGTTTCTCGGGCGTCAGACGCGCCCACACCGGGTACAGGGTTTTCAGCCAGGGGAACAACGGCTGATTGACCACCGGCGCCCAGGCACGGGTGAGGGTTTGGTAAAAATGATGGTGGGTGTTGATCAGGCCGGGCAGGATCACGTGTTCGCGTGCGTCGAACACCTGTCCACAAGGCACAGCGGGCTCTTTTCCCCAGCCCAGCACTTCGGTGATCACACCGTCCTGCTGCACCAGGCCGCCACGGGCATCAAGGCCATTGGCAGTGAAAATCGCGAGGGGGTTTTTTAACCAGATACGGGTCGCAGGCATTGGCCGGCTCCTCTGAATGATGGGTTCAGGTTTGCCAGCTCAGTGTTGCCCTGTCTGCTGATCCAGGGTCGCCGGTTGGGGCGAGGGCGCAGTCTACGCGCGCAGCGTTATCGACGGCAATCAGTCGATAACGCTGCCCGTCGCTTACCAGGCGATGGTGTCGCCTTTGTAGTCCACGAAGTGGTGACCACCTTTGCCGGTGTAGGCATTTACCTGATCCACCAGGCCGCGCACGCTGGTGTCGACATCGATGTGCGCGTTTTCGCCGCCCATGTCGGTCTTCACCCAGCCCGGATGCAGTGACAGAACAGTGAGTGTGTGGTCGCCCAGTTGAGTGATGAAGCTGTTGGTCATGGAGTTCAGCGCGGCCTTGCTGGCCTTGTACAGCGCCAGGTCTGAGCCGTCGGGGATCGTTACGCTGCCCAATACCGAACTCATGAATGCGAGCACGCCGCTGTCTTTGCGGATCTGCCCGACAAAGCGCTGCGCCAGGTTGATCGGCGCCACGGCATTAGTGAAAAACAACTGGCCGACTTCCGCGAGAGTGGCGTGACCGGGCTCCTGGTTGGCCGGACCCTTGACGCCGGCGTTGACGAACAGCAGGTCGAAGGTGTGCTCTTTGAGGCGCTGGGCCAGGGCGATCACGGCTTGCTGATCGTCCATGTCCAGTTTTTCGATCTGCACCGGACCCACCGCTTTAAGGGCATCAGCCTTGCTCGGATCACGCACGGTGGCGGTCACGTCCCAGCCGTCCTGGAGCAATTGCTTGACCAGGCCAAGGCCCAGCCCGCGCGAGGCGCCGATGATCAGTGCGGTTTTTGGCGTAGACATGAAAAGCTTCCTTTAGAGTCGCGGTTCAGGGGGATTCAGCAAATAACAGTAACAGTTTCAGCGTTGCAGCAGGATACGCCCACGGCTCAGGTCGGCGAGCAAGGCTTGGAGCGTGTCGATGTGCGCCTCACCCAGTGCCAGTTGCAACTCCACACCGTTGGCGGTGAAGTTTTCTTCCACCACTAGGCCGCCAAGTTCAGCAACGCGCAGCTTCACCAAGTTCAGCTCGGAGAATCCGCAGGCGCAACTCAGTGGTACGCGGCTGATCAGTTCGAGACGCTCGGCATTCTGCAGGCATTTGTTCGCTCCGCCGCCATAGGCACGGGCGAGGCCACCGGTGCCCAATTGGATGCCGCCGTACCAGCGAATCACCAATACCGCGACTTGATCAAAACCCTGGGCTTCGATGGCTGCGAGAATCGGCCGCCCGGCAGTGCCACCGGGTTCGCCGTCGTCACTGCTGCGGTATTGGTCGGCCAGCTTCCAGGCCCAGCAGTTGTGCGTGGCGTTCAGGTCGCTGTGTTGCTCGAAAAAAGCCTGAGCGTCCTGCGGGCTGGTGATCGGGGCGGCGAGGGTGATGAAGCGGCTTTTGCGTATTTCTTCACGAAACTCGCAAAGGCCGGTGAGCGTGAAAGGCATAATTGACTTCGTCTAGAGGCTCGGCTTGATGCCGCAGCCTTTGAGAATGATGTGGATCAGGTTGGTGCCGGCATCTTCCATATCTTGCTTGGTCAGCTTGGTGCGACCGGTGACGCGGCAGATCTGGGTGGCGAAGTCTGCGTAGTGCTGGGTGCTGCCCCACAGCAGGAAGATCAGGTGCACGGGGTCGATGGGGTCCATCTTGCCGGCGTCGATCCAGGCTTGGAACACTGCCGCCCGGCCACTGAACCACGTGCGGTAATCCTGGCTGAAATATTCGGTGAGGCATTCGCCGCCGCTGATGATCTCCATGGCGAAGATCCGCGAGGCCTGGGGTTGGCGTCGCGAAAACTCCATCTTGGTGCGGATGTAGCGGGAGAGGGCCACGGCAGGGTCGTCCTCGGCGGTCAGCGTGTTGAAGGTGCTGTCCCACAGTTCGAGGATATTGCTGAGCACGGCGATATACAGGCCCAGCTTGTTCGTGAAGTAGTAGTGCAAGTTGGCCTTCGGCAATCCGGCGCTGGCAGCAATAGTGTTCATGCTGGTGCCCTTGTAGCCATGGCGCGCGAATTCATCTTCAGCAGCCTGGAGAATCGCTTGTTCGTTCTTTTGCCGAATGCGGCTGGCGGGCTTACCGGCGTGGTTGCTGTGGGCAGGAACTTCGAGGCTCATGGAGATTACCGTGCTGATCGATAGAGACGACGTGTGCACAGATAACCCACCCTCAAGCCTCAGACAAGTCCCGATGCAATAAAACCCTTAAAGCGGTTCCAAGGTGTCGCTTTCCGGCGCTTGGTTTGCGGCAGTTTCGATCGCCTTGGATTCCGGCAGTAGCAGACACAGTACGATGGCGGTCAGCCCGCCGCTGGTGATGGCGGAGTCGAACAAGTTCTGCACCAGGGTTGGCATCAGGTGAAGCAGATTGGGTTGGGCGGCGATGCCCAGGCCGACGCCAAACGACGTGGCGATGATCAGCATGCTGCGTCGGTCCAGCGGCGCTTGGGCGAGGATGCGCACGCCAGCGGCGGCCACACTGCCGAACATCACCAGGGTCGCGCCGCCCAATACGGGTTTGGGGATTTGCTGCAGCACCGCACCAATCAACGGAAACAAACCGAGGCAAAACAGCACCACGCCTATATATAAGCCAACGTAACGGCTGGCCACGCCAGTGAGTTGGATCACGCCGTTGTTCTGAGCAAAGGTGGTGTTGGGGAAAGCACTGAAAGTGGCCGCGATCATGCAACTCACGCCATCACCCAGTACGCCTCCCTTGAGTCGGCTTATATAAGAAGGGCCGCTGATGGGCTGGCGGGCGATCATGCAGTTGGCGGTGAGGTCGCCGACGGTCTCGATGCTGCTGATCAGGTAAATCAGCGCGATCGGTAGGAAAGCGCTCCAGTCGAAGTTGAACCCAAAGCGAAACGGAATCGGCAGGCTCACCAGAGGTAAGTCAGGCAGGGCTTGGGGCACGAGTTTGCCGCTGAACCACGCAGCCAGGCTGCCAAGGGCCAGACCGATAATGATCGCCGAGAGCCGCACCCAGGGCGTGTTGGAACGGTTGAGCAGAATGATCGTCAGCACCACGAACAGGCCCAATGCAAGATTGGTGGGCGCGCCGAAGTCAGGGGCGTTGAAGCCACCGCCGAGGTCGGTAATGCCGACTTTGATCAGGCTGATGCCGATTAGCGTGATGACAATCCCTGTCACCAAAGGCGTGATGACTCGGCGCAGTTGGCCGATAAAGCGGCTCAGCACGATCTGCACCGCCGCGCCGAAAAAGCACACGCCGAAGATCATCGCCATGATGTCTTCCGGGCTGCCGCCGCGTTGTTTCACCAGGAAGCCTGCCGACAGTACCGCGCCGAGAAAGGCAAAGCTGGTGCCTTGCAGGCAAATCATACCGGCGCCTATCCCAAATGGCCTACGCGCCTGGATGAATGTGCCGACACCGGACACCATCAACGCCATGCTGATCAGATAGGGCAAATGGGCGGTCAGGCCCAGAGTGGAGGCGATGATCAGTGGCGGAGTGATGATGCCGACAAAAGCGGCCAGCACGTGCTGCAGTGCGGCCAGAAATGCCGGGACGGGTTTGGGGCGGTCGTTGAGGCCGTAGATCAGGTCGCTGGGGGTGGAGGATTCTGGTGGCATGGCGGGTTAACTCAAGGCGGATGGTCAAGTTCCATCTGTTCTTGCAAAAAGCTGTCCAGTTGCTCAGCTTTTAGAGTAAAGCCTGAGCTAGCGCGTTGTGGCCAGGCTGTCGAGGAAGCTTTCCAGCACCAAATGAGGGCGACGGCCCTTGCGTGTGACCGATGCGAGGCTTAAATCGTAAAAACGCGTAGCCGATTTCAGCGCACGCAGTCGGCCTTGTTGTACCCAGAGGCTGGCGTAGTGGTCGGGCAGGTAGCCGATGTAGCGGCCGGTCAGGATCAGGAACGCCATGCCTTCGCGGTCCGAGGCGCTGGCGGTGCAGTTGAGCGCTTGGTAATGGGCCTGGATTTCGGCAGGCAAACGGAATGTCGGAGCGATGGCGTCCTGGCTGTCGATGCGCTCGTCGCCCAACTGCTTGTCTTCGGCGTAAAACAACGGATGGCCGACTGCGCAATAGAGCAGCGAGCGTTCGCTGTACAGCGGTTGGTACTCCAATCCCGAAAGGGCGCTGGCCTGGGGCACTACGCCCACATGTAAACGACCATCGAGTACGCCTTGTTCGACTTCATTGGGGGCGATCATGCGGATTTGGATCTGCACGTCTGGGCCGCGCTCCTTTAATTGGGCCAAGGCGTGAGTGATGCGCATGTGGGGCAGGGTGACGAGGTTGTCGGTGAGGCCAATGATCAACTCGCCGCGCAAATGCTGGTGCAGACCGTTGACCTCGGTGCGAAAACTTTCCAGTGCACTTAATAGTTGCAGGGCTGACTGATAGACCTCGCGGCCTTCTTCGGTCAGTGAGAACCCTGCGCGGCCACGTTGGCAGAGGCGCAATCCGAGACGCTGCTCAAGGTCGCTCATTTGCTGACTGATGGCCGAGCGCCCGATGCCGAGCACGGTTTCCGCTGCCGAGAAGCCGCCGCATTCCACCACACTCCGGAAGATGCGCAGCAGGCGAATATCAAAGTCGCTCACTTGGGCGAGGGGATCGGGTCGACGGCTGTTCATAGTTTAGTGAAGGCCTGACTGAAGGTTAGAAGAGTTGAATTTCACCGACTTTATCGCCGTGGCAATTTAGCTGCAACAACGCGTTTTAATCCCGACGCGGCCTTTTGCCCTGCGAGGTTTTGCTGATGAACATGCCTGAAAACGCCCCATCGTCCCTGGCCAGCCAACTGAAGTTGGACGCGCACTGGATGCCCTACACGGCCAACCGCAACTTCCAGCGTGACCCGCGCCTGATCGTGGCCGCCGAAGGTAGCTGGTTGACCGATGACAAGGGCCGCAAGGTGTACGACTCGTTGTCTGGCCTGTGGACGTGCGGCGCCGGGCACACACGCAAGGAAATCCAGGAAGCGGTGGCCAAACAATTGGGTACGTTGGATTACTCCCCGGGCTTCCAGTACGGTCATCCGTTGTCCTTCCAGCTGGCGGAAAAGATTACCGACCTAACCCCAGGCAACCTTAATCATGTGTTCTTCACTGACTCCGGCTCCGAGTGTGCCGATACTGCGGTGAAGATGGTGCGTGCCTACTGGCGCCTGAAGGGCCAAGCCACCAAGACCAAGATGATCGGCCGCGCCCGTGGCTATCACGGTGTGAACATCGCGGGCACGAGCCTGGGCGGGGTGAACGGCAACCGTAAGATGTTTGGCCAGGCGATGATGGACGTTGACCATTTGCCGCACACCTTGCTGGCAAGCAATGCCTTCTCCCGCGGCATGCCTGAGCTGGGCGGCATCGCATTGGCCGATGAGTTGCTCAAGCTGATCGAGCTGCATGACGCTTCCAATATCGCGGCAGTGTTTGTCGAACCGATGGCTGGTTCCGCTGGCGTGTTGGTGCCGCCGCAGGGTTATCTCAAGCGCCTGCGAGAGATTTGTGACCAGCACAACATCCTGCTGGTGTTTGACGAAGTGATTACCGGTTTTGGTCGTACCGGCTCGATGTTCGGCGCCGACAGCTTCGGCGTGACTCCGGATCTGATGTGCATCGCCAAGCAAGTCACCAATGGCGCGATCCCCATGGGCGCGGTGATTGCCAGCAGCGAGATTTATCAGACCTTTATGAACCAGGCGACGCCTGAGTACGCGGTGGAATTTCCACACGGCTACACGTACTCGGCGCACCCCGTTGCTTGCGCGGCTGGCCTGGCGGCACTCGACCTGTTGCAGAAGGAAAACCTGGTGCAGAGCGTAGCCGAAGTCGCTCCGCACTTTGAGAATGCGCTGCACGGCTTGAAGGGCAGCAAGAACGTGATCGACATTCGCAACTACGGCTTGGCCGGTGCGATCCAGATTGCCCCGCGTGACGGTGATGCCATCGTGCGTCCATTCGAGGCAGGCATGGCTTTGTGGAAGGCGGGTTTCTACGTGCGCTTTGGCGGCGACACCCTGCAGTTCGGGCCAACCTTCAACAGCAAGCCGCAGGATCTGGATCGCCTGTTTGATGCGGTCGGCGAAGTGCTGAACAAGATCGACTGATTTCTCTTTCTATATAGAACAACTTTTCAGGAGCCCTGCATGAGCCTTATCCAGCATTTGATCAACGGTGAGTTGGTCAACGACAGTGGTCGCAGTGCCGACGTATATAACCCGTCCACCGGCCAGGTGATTCACCAAGTTCCGCTGGCCAGCCGTGAAACCATTCAACAGGCGATCGACTCGGCCAAGGCCGCATTCCCGGCGTGGCGTAATACCCCGCCGGCCAAGCGTGCCCAGGTGATGTTTCGTTTCAAGCAGTTGCTGGAACAGAACGAAGCGCGAATCTCGCAGTTGATCAGCGAGGAGCATGGCAAGACCCTGGAGGACGCGGCGGGTGAGTTGAAGCGTGGCATCGAGAACGTTGAGTACGCATGCTCGGCGCCGGAGATTCTGAAGGGCGAGTACAGCCGCAACGTTGGGCCGAACATTGATGCTTGGTCGGACTTTCAGCCGTTGGGCGTGGTAGCGGGTATTACGCCGTTCAACTTCCCGGCGATGGTGCCGCTGTGGATGTATCCGCTGGCAATCGTGTGCGGTAACTGCTTCATCCTGAAGCCTTCGGAGCGTGATCCGAGTTCGACGCTGCTGATTGCGCAACTGTTGCAGGAAGCCGGTCTGCCTAAAGGCGTGCTGAGTGTGGTGCACGGTGATAAGGGCGCGGTTGACGCATTGATTGAGGCGCCGGAAGTCAAAGCGCTGAGTTTTGTGGGGTCGACGCCGATTGCTGAGTACATCTATTCCGAAGCGACCAAGCGCGGCAAGCGCGTGCAGGCGCTGGGCGGGGCGAAGAACCACGCCGTACTGATGCCAGATGCGGACTTGGATAATGCGGTCAGTGCGCTGATGGGCGCGGCGTATGGCTCCTGCGGGGAGCGCTGCATGGCCATCTCCGTGGCCGTCTGCGTAGGTGACCAGGTAGCTGATGCGTTGATCGCCAAGCTGGTGCCGCAGATTAAGGCGCTGAAGATAGGTGCGGGCACGACGTGCGGGCTGGATATGGGGCCGCTGGTAACCGGTCAGGCGCGGGATAAGGTCAGCGGCTACATAGAAGACGGTGTTGCTTCGGGTGCAGAGTTGGTGGTCGATGGCCGTGGGCTAAGTATTACCGGGAATGAAGATGGCTTCTTCCTCGGTGGCAGCCTGTTTGACCGTGTGACGCCTGAGATGCGCATCTATAAGGAGGAGATCTTCGGTCCGGTGTTGTGCGTGGTCCGGGTGAGCAGCCTGGAGGCGGCGATGCAATTGATCAACGACCATGAGTATGGGAACGGTACGTGCATCTTCACCCGTGATGGTGAGGCGGCCCGTCTGTTCTGCGATGAGATTGAAGTGGGTATGGTTGGGGTGAACGTTCCACTGCCGGTTCCGGTGGCTTATCACAGCTTTGGTGGCTGGAAACGATCGCTGTTTGGTGACTTACATGCGTACGGTCCGGATGGCGTGCGTTTTTACACCCGGCGCAAGGCGATTACCCAGCGTTGGCCTCAGCGGGCCAGTCATGAGGCGTCGCAGTTTGCTTTCCCTAGTCTGTAAGGCTCTATGAGCAGAAAGCCGGCCCTTTTGGGCCGGCTTTTTCGTTTCTAGGGCTTTTTTTGAGTTATATGGCAAAAATATGAAAAAGAAGGTTGACCACAGATTCTAGGAGCCTATAATTCGCCCCACTTCCGGCGCAGTCGAAACGGAAAACTCCTTGGTAAACAATGAGTTACGCAGTTTCCGGCAGTAAGTTGCTTCAGTTCATCGAAGCCAGAAGGAAGTTGAAAAAGAGGTGTTGACAGCAGCGTGTAACGCTGTAGAATTCGCCTCCCGCTGATGAGAGATCAGAAGCGCAAGTGGTTGAAGTTGTTGAAGAAATCTTCGAAAGCTTCTGAAAATAATCACTTGA
>NZ_FYDK01000011.1:0-44456 GCF_900187495.1 Pseudomonas sp. Irchel 3H9
GATGATGTTCGAGACTTTCAGGTACGAGTTCGTGGCCAGTGGCGGGCCGATGCAGATGCTTTCGTCCGCCAGTTTCACGTGCATCAATTCGGTATCGGCCGTCGAGTAAACAGCGACGGTCTTGATGTCCAGTTCTTTACAGGCACGCACGATACGCAAAGCAATTTCACCACGGTTGGCGATGACTACTTTTTGCAGTTTTGCGACTTCACTCATTCTGACCTCCGCGTCGCTCAAACAATGTTGAACATGGGCTGGTCGTATTCAACGGGCTGACCGTCTTCGACCATGATTGCCTCAATGACCCCACTGCAGGTTGCCTCCACCGTGTTCATCATTTTCATGGCTTCCACAATGCACAGGACATCGCCTTTTGCCACGGATTGGCCAATCTCAACAAACGCTGCCGAAGTCGCCGAGGCCTTGCGGTAGAACACGCCCACCATCGGCGCCGTGATGAACGTGCCGGCGGGTTTTGGCTCGACCTGTACCGTCTGCGACTCGGATAGTGGCGAGGGAGCGACCGCCTGGGGAGCGGCGGCCGGTTTACGGTCTCGACGAAGACGGACCCGATTGCTGCCTTCTTTGAAATCAATCTCCGCCAAGCCTGATCCTTCGATCAATTTGACCAGTTCTTTTACTTTTTCAATGTCCATGCTGCTGCAACCTTATGCTTGGGTTGGGGGCGTAACGTGGCGTCGAACTATCTAAGGAGGTTGCCCTTGGAGGTTTCACGCAAGGTGAGAATCGCTAATAAGGCACACACTGCCGCGCCTGCCATGAAATAGCCCGGTACCAGTAAATTGCCGGTCTTGGTGATAATCGAGGTGACCACGTAGGGGGTGATGCCGCCGCCCAGGATGGCGCCCAGGTTGATGCTGATCGCCATGGCCGTGTAGCGCACACGTGTCGGGAATTGTTCTGCGTAAGTCGGGTAGCCAACCGATTGAACGATCGGCATAGGCAGGGTCGCGACGAACATAGCCAGTGCGGCGATCCAGAGGCTGCCGCTGTCCATCAGGATCATCATGGGAATCACCAGAATCGCGTAGCCCAGAAAGCCGATACTCAGCGCCTTCCTACGACCGATACGGTCTGACAAACCACCCCAGAACGGCATCATCGCTGCCATGCACAGGCTGATCACTGCAATCACCCAGTAGACTTTGGATTTGTCGAAGTGCAGGTAGGTCGTGAGGTAGATGTTCATGAACACCATCCCGATGAAGTAACCCGCATTCTGTGCCGACGCGAATACGATGACCCGCAGCAGTGCCGGCAGGTTTTTGCTGAATACCTCTTTGACCGGCGCTACCGGTGGCTTTTCCTTCTCAAGGAAAGCTTTGAATTCCGGCGTTTCTTCAACGTTGTGCCGCATATAAAACGAGAACATAACCAGCGGGATGGACAAGAAAAACGGGATGCGCCAGCCCCATGCCTGCAACTGCTCGCCACTGAGCAGTCCGGTGGTGATACCGCAGACAATCGCCCCGGTTGCGCCACCCACGGCAACCCCCAGCGGTGTGAATGAACCGAAGAACCCGCGTCTGCCGTTAGGAGAAGATTCCGCTACAAACGCCGCGGCGCCTACCACTTCGCCACCGGCGAAGAAACCTTGGGACAGTCGCAACAGCACCAGCAGGATAGGGGCGGCCAGTCCGATCTGTGCGGTGGTGGGCAATACCCCAATGAGTGCAGTTGCGGTGCCCATCCCGATCACGGTGCTGAGCAGCACTCGACGTCTACCGATGCGGTCGGCAAGGCGGCCGAGCAGCACGCCGCCGATCGGGCGGATGACAAAGGCAATGCCGAACACCGCCAGTGTGGCGAGGAGGGCAGCGGCAGGGTTGTCACCCGGAAAGAACAAAGGTGCGATGATGGTCGCCATATAGCCGTAGATACTGAACTCATAGTATTCAACGGCGGTGCCGGTGGCCGAGGCCATGGCTGCGCGCTTGGCAATGACGGCTGACTGCGTTGTACCGCTGGTTGCGTGTGCCTCGACGTCGAGGTGCGACGAGTGCGTATTTTCAGAGAGAACACGAGACATAAATACCTTCCACTCTGGCCATTGGCCAAAAGAGTTAAGTGGCAGAGGGGCCTGCCTTGAAAGTGACGTACTGAAAACCGACAGTGCACAGTTCATCCGGGCATGCAGGCGCCCAGACGCATCCGTCATTGACTATTCAGCTCTCAGACGAGGTTTTAAGCTCGGCAGTTAAAACGAGGGGTTTGATTCACGAGGCATGGTTGTTTCCTTTTTATTATGGGTAAACGTTGTGGGTGTCACTCAAATACGCGCACGCGCGGGTTTTTGAATGGTGATGCCTTCTTTGAGCAGGGCTTGCCTGATCGCGCTGGCAAACGCTGCAGCGCCAGGCTGGTCGCCGTGTAGGCAAAGCGTGTGTGCCGTCACCGGTACCCAGGTCCCTTGGATGGTGCGCACTTCGCCTAAATGCAGCATGTTCATGACTTGATCGATGGCATCGTGGAGGTTTTCAATCATTGCGCCAGGCTGGCTGCGGGGCGTCAGTGTGCCGTCCTCCTGGTAGCTGCGATCGGCAAACACTTCCTGCGCCACGGTTAAACCACAGGCTTGGGCGGCGGTGACCAAAGTGCTACCCGACAAGCCGAAAAGAATCAGGCTCGGATCAATGTCTTTTACTGCCCGGCAGATCGCATCGGCAGTGGGGCGGTGCACCGCGGCGAAGTTGTAAAGCGCACCATGGGGTTTGACGTGGCGCAGTTCGACCTTGGCCGCTTTGGTAAAGCCCAGCAACGCACCGACTTGGTAAACGATGAGTTCGTACACTTCATCCTCGGACAGCGTCATCATCCGGCGACCGAAACCTTGCAGGTCGTCAAAGCCTGGATGGGCGCCGATTGCCACACCCAGCTGTGCGGCCAGCGCCACCGTTGAGCGCATCGAGCGCGAATCCCCAGCGTGAAACCCGCAGGCGATATTGGCTGAGGTGAGGTGGGGCAGAATCGCTGCATCGTCGCCTGCGCGATAAATGCCGAAGCCTTCGCCAAGGTCGCTGTTGAAATCTATTTCAGGCATTGAAGGCCTCCATCGCTTTGAGCGTGCGAGCGCGGGTGAGCAGCAAGGTTTCGGCGGCGCTCAAATCTATAAGAGAGAATCGCAACTTATCGCCCGGCAGTAACTGCGCGAGCCTTGGCAGATCGACGCTGGCTACTTGGGCGATACGTGGATATCCGCCGGTCGTTTGTCGGTCGGCCATCAAGATCAGCGGCTTGCCGCTAGGGGGCACCTGGACGGTGCCGAACGTGACACTTTCCGATAGCAGTTCTTTGGGCGAAGACAACGCCAGCGGTGTGCCATCGAGTCGGTAGCCCATGCGGTCCGAGTCACCGCTCAAGGTGTAGTCATGGGTCAAGAAGTGCGCTTGGGACTCGGCGGAAAAGTCCTTCCATTCTCTTCCGGCGATCACTCTTATCTGTTCGCAGGCAACCGCTTCGTACAGCCCAAAGTGGGAGCGGGGGCTGAGGCGTGGCGGGTTGGCAAACGATGAGCAGATGGGGATCAAATCCCCGGCTTGAAGTGCGCGGCCGCGCAGCCCGCCGAACCCGCCCCGGGAGTAAGTGCTGGTGCTGTTCATCAGCGGGGGCAGCAAAAAGCCGCCCCCTACCGCGAGGTAACTGCGGGCGCCCTGTCGCCGTTTGCCGAAACTCAAGGTGCTGCCGGGAGACACCAGGGCAGCCACGCCGGGCTTGAGCGGGATCGCATCCAACTCGGCGCCAAGGTCTGCGCCAGCGAGTGCGATCACGGCTTTGGCCTGAAAATGCAGCGTCGGGCCCTGCAGGGTCATTTCCAACGTGCTGAAGGTGCGAGGGTTGCCGACCAGCAAGTTGCACAGGGCATGCGCATCTTCATCCATCACGCCGGTTACGGGTACGCCCCAATGTTGGAACCCATGGCGACCGGTGTCCTGGAAGGTTGAGAGCATGCCGGGTTTGATTACCTTGATGGTCACTTCGTGTTCTCCCGAGCCAACAGATCAAATTCATGGCGGGTAATGGGTACAAATCGAATCTGGTCGCCGCCCTGTAAAAGACACGGCGGCTGACTCAAGGGAGAAAACATGGGCAGCGGTGTACGCCCTATGAGGTTCCAGCCGCCGGGGAGATCAGCCGGGTAAATCACACTTTGTCGGTTAGCGATGCCGATGCTGCCTTGCTTTACAAGCGTGCGCGGTGTTGCGCGACGCGGCAGCGACAGGGCGCTGTCGTGCATGCCGATGTATGGATGGCCTGGCGCGAAACCGACCATCAGCACATCCAGCCAGTCGGCCGAGTGAGCGGCGATGACCTCGTTGGTGGTCAGGCCGCAGGTCTGTGCAATGTCTTCAAGATCCGGGGCATATTCCGGGTCGTAGCACACGGGAATATCGAGGCGGGTGACTGTCGTTGCGGCAGCACTGTGCGAGTCTTTGAGACGCTCGGTCACAAGTTTGCAGATCGATTCGTAAGGCGATACGCCGGGGAAAAGACTGGCAATTGACTCAGGAGAGTAATGAACGCCGACGGTCACCATCGCAGAGACAACATCCGTGACGCCCGGCAGTTGACCGTGTGCGCCCAGAGTGCGTAATTGGCTGCCTACCGAGGCGGCCTGGCGGTTGAGGTCAATGGAAAATACGCTGCCAAATATAAGGATTACGCAGCGATCACCGCACGGCTCAAAGTGCCATTTCACGGTGGAGAGCGGCGCTCTTGGCGGCTCATCCAAAATGCAACTGAGGTCGGACATAGTGTTCTCTATCCTCATGCGGCAGACTAAGCATCGGCCACGCGCGTGCAGCGAGACAGAGAAAGCACGAGCTTTCACAGGTATCCGGCGCAACACAGCAAGGCTTCACGGCTTGAGAGTGCGCCGTCGCTCTAATGGCGACGGTCGCTTGAACAACGTCTTACTTGGCGAACAGCTGGCTCATATCCTTGAACGCCTTGAACTCCAGCGCATTGCCGCATGGGTCGAACAGGAACATGGTGGCCTGCTCGCCGACTTGGCCCTGGAAGCGGATGTAGGGTTCGATCACGAACTTGGTTGCGCGCGCTTTCAAGCGCTCTGCCAGCGCTTCCCATTGCGCCCACTCCAGGATGATGCCGAAGTGTGGAACCGGTACGTCGTGGCCGTCTACCGGGTTGCTGTGGACGCTTTCCTGCGACGCTGTCTTTGGGTGCTCGTGGATGACCAGTTGATGGCCGTAGAAATCGAAGTCTACCCATTGGTCGCTGGAGCGACCTTCGGAAAGACCGAACACCTCACCGTAGAAGTGACGTGTGGCGGCCAGATCGTAGACGGGAATTGCCAGATGGAAAGGGGAGAGGCTCACGGTGATTTCCTATTGATTTGTTTTGATCTGAATCAATTCTTATCCGGAAACACAGTGGGGAAAAGCGCAAATTCTGAGTCCTGAGCACGAATTATTTCGATGAGTAAATCGGTAGCGCAGGCTTTTGCACCATTGTTGTTCATGCTGCACCACGATAGGTCGTACAAGCGCTCAAAAGCTTGCGGTGCCGCGGTTGATTTTCTATTGCTCATATGAATTCGGAAGGCATCACGCCGCATCAAGGACGCAGGTCCGGAAGATGTTGAACAGCGGTGAATGTTTTTGCCGATACTTTGAGACCAGTACGATCTCCCTGAAAAACGTGAGCTGGCGCAACTCCAGCACCCTGACGTCATCCGCATGTTCAAGCCATAGCCCCGCCTTGGGTACCAGCGAAACGCCGAGCCCACTGCGTACCATTTTGACAATGGCATCCAGTTCATCCAGCTCCAGTGCCTGATGCACATGGATTTTTTGCTGCTTGAGAAACTGGGTGACCAGCCGCCCGCCAAACGAGCCTCGGTCATACCGCACAAAGGGTTGTTCCGCCAGAATCGCCAGCGGGTCGTCGCCCACTACATCTTTGGACGTGATCAATACGAAAGCCTCGCGCGCGATGACTTCGGCATGCAGATCCTTGGGTAGGGAAAAAGGCGGTCTGATCATGATGGCCAGGTCCAGCTCGCCAGCGTCCACCTGGCTGAGCAGGTTCAACGAGACACCCGGCACAAGGTTGGTTTCGATGAAAGGCGCCTGTGACTTCAAAGCCACCAGCGCCTGCGGCAGGATCCCGGTCTGAACCGTGCCGATCGCGCCGATTCGCAGTGCGCCGTGGAAGTCATTGCCGCTGTCTGCGGCACCCATTCGACCGAAAAGCCGCAGGATTTCCTCGGCCAGGGGAATGCCACGTTGGCCTGCTGAATTGAGCGTGGCTGAGCGTCCGGTACGGTCAAACAATTTGACGCCCAAGCTGTCCTCAAGGCTTTTGATCTGGGCGCTGACGGCAGACTGCGTCAGCCCAACCTGCTGGCCAGCCGCTGCGAACGTGCCCCGCTGCGTAACACATATAAATGTCTTCAACTCTCTGATCATGGTGCACCTGGATTCGTGGTGGGGTGTTGGCGCAGAAGGTCGTCTGGTTCGCTGTGTGTATTGTTGAGTACTTTTTCCAGGTGCTCAACGAACACGCGCACTCTGTGCGGCACATGTTGACGTGTCGGTAGCACCGCCGTGATCGACAGTTGCTCGGGCAGCACATCCTCAAGGTTCACCTTTACGAGTGAGCCTTCAGCAAGTTCGTTGCGGATATCCCAATAGGTCAGCATGGCCAGGCCCAGACCTTGTTTGCTTGCAGTGCGCACCGCCTCGACACTGTTGGCGGAAAACGCGCCCTGAGCTCGAATGGCCACGGCGTTCTCGCCGTTGGTGAACGGCCAATAGGGCATTCCGTGCAACGCGATGCATCGATGATGATTGAGGTCTTCCAGCACCGTCGGTGTGCCCCATTGCGCCAGGTAGGCCGGGCTTGCGCACACGACACGCGGATTCGGCGCAAGGTTGGTAGCCACCAATGTCGAGTCGCGCAGCGTGGCGATGCGAATGGCCACATCAATGCCGAGCCCGGCGATGTCGATGATGCTATCCGATAGCGTCAGGTCGACCTTGAGGGTTGGGTGGTCAGCCAGCAGGGCTGGCAGCAGCGGCATGATGACGGTTTGGCCAAAGACGCTAGGCGCGGTGACCCTCAATGTGCCGCTGGCACTGCCCGCACTGGTTTTCAACGTGGCCCGCGCAGCTTCGTTGGCCTCAAGCATGGTCTTTGCGTAAGGCAGGTACATTTCGCCTTCCGGCGTGAGTGCGACGGAGCGTGTGGTGCGGTGTACCAGGCGCACACCCAGCTCTTTTTCCAGGGCCGCCAGACGCCGTGAGACGGTCATCGCCGACAGCCCAAGCCGCCGCGCAGCCTCGGACAAACTGCTGCTGATGGCGACGTTAGCGAACACCTCTATCTCGGGAATCTGCATGGTTATAACTGTTTGCGTTAAGGCGCCTTATTGCAAGCGTGCGCTTCTAATGGGCGATTGCCACGCTTATCGTCGTGGCTGGCGAATAATTGAGGGCAAATCATGACAGCACTAAACTCGCGCATTGTAACTCCATTCGATATGGGCGCTCTTAAGCTGAACAATCGCATGGCGCTTGCTCCCATGACACGCGTCAGTGCGAGCGAGAGCGGCAATGCCACACCTGCGATGGCGCGATACTACGAGCGTTTTGCCCGTGGCGGTTTTGGCTTGGTCATCACGGAGGGGATCTACACCGATCGGCAATATGCCCAGGGCTACCTGAACCAGCCCGGTATCACGGACAGCGAACAGGCGCTTGCCTGGCGCGAGGTAGTCGAGGCGATTCATCGCCATGAGAGCGCAGCAATCGCGCAGATCATGCACGCCGGTGCATTGAGCCAGGCGAACCGTTTTGTTGAGCAATCTGCTGGCCCTTCGGCCATTCGCCCGAAAGGCGAACAGATGAAGTTCTATTACGGCGAGGGGGCGTATCGAGTGCCCCAGGCCATGAGCGATGAAGCTATCGCAGATGCCATTGAGGGGTTTGCCCAGGCGGCTAAACGGGCTGTTGGAATCGCGGGCTTTGACGGCGTTGAGATCCATGGTGCCAACGGCTACTTGCTGGATCAGTTCATGACGGGCTACTCCAATCAACGCGAAGATCGATGGGGCGGTGATGTTCGCCAGCGCTTGAGCCTGACGCTTGAGGTCATTGCAGCGGTGAAGAAGGTGGTCGGGCACTCGCCGGTCGGTGTGCGTATATCCCAGGGCAAGGTCAATGACTTTCAGCACAAATGGGCGGGTGGGGAACATGACGCACAGACTATCTTCGGCAGCTTGGCTGACGCTGGGGTCGACTTCATCCATGTGACGGAGCATCAAGCCTGGCAGCCGGCCTTCAGCGGTAACGAGGCAAGCCTGGTAACGCTGGCTCGCCGTTATGCGCCTGGTGTCGCGTTGATTGCGAATGGCGGAGTGCAGGACTTGAGCAGCGTTGAACAAACCCTGCAGGCTGGCGCAGATATTGTCGCTGTCGGCAAGGCTGCCTTGGCCAATCCGGACCTTGTACAACGGTTGCTGGAGGGACGCGCGCCGGAACCCTTCGATCCGTCGTTGCTTGCGCCGATTGCCCACATCAAGGACAGCGAGCTGAATTAGGTGCAGTGAGTTACAGATCGGCGGGTGGATTCGCTACTATGTACGCCAATCACCGCCACCCGATCCAAGCCTTTGGAGCACCGAATGCCAAGCCAGAAGGACGTGGCCGCCGAAAGCGGCGCGCCGATGATTCCTGAACAGCGTCGCGAGTTGATCTTGCGTCAGTTGCGCAAACAGCATGTGCTGAGTGTTCACCAGTTGATGGAGATGTTCGACTGCTCACACATGACGGTGCGCCGCGATATCGCGTTGCTTGAGCAGGAAGGCCTGGCGTATTCGGTGACGGGCGGCGTGCGCATTGCCAGCCAGCTTCACAGTGAGCCCAGCCACCAGGTCAAGGCCGTGGTTGAGTTGCCGCAGAAGCAAGCGATGGCCAAACTCGCGGCCCGTCTCCTGTTGGCGGACATGACTATTTATTTGGATGCCGGCACCAGCACCCTGGAGATCGTGCCCTATATCAAACTGCTCAGTGGCATGACGGTGGTGACCAATGACTTCGGCGTGGTTCAGGCGTTGATGGATGCACCCCACGTGACGGTGATTCATACCGGTGGGCAGCTCGACCATTCCAATCATTCCTGTGTCGGCGGCCTGGCGGTGGCGACACTGCGTCAGGTGGTGACGGATATCGCGTTTATCTCGACCAGCTCCTGGGACCTGCGACGCGGCATCACCACACCGTCGGCGCTGAAGGTGGAGGTCAAGCAGGTGGCCATGCAATCGGCGTCCCAAGTGGTGCTGGTGGCCAGCAGCTCCAAGTACGGCACGTTCAGCATGTACAAAATTGCCGGGTTGGAGCAGTTCGATGTGATCATCAGTGATGACGCATTGGCGCCTGCGGCGGCGGATGGGATTCGCAAGCAAGGGGTCGAATTGATGTTGCCGTCCGACCCCCAGCCAGCCTAACGCGCCTTTTCAGTCTCTTGCATGAATTGCCCCAGCTCCTTGCTGTAAAACTTCGCCATGCTCGTGGTGCCATGGCCACGGGTGTCGGCACTGGCGGGGATGAGCAGCAGCCGTGCATGCTTGAGCTCTTTCATCGACGCTTCCAACCGTCCGGTTTCCGGAGGGTTGCGCTCATCGTCCGCCGAGTTGATGACCAGCACCGGCGCCTGGATCTTGTTCAGACCGAGGGCTGCGTTGTAGTCGGCGGAGGATTGCCATTGGTAGATGAAGTCATTAGCGTCTGCGGTTTGCGCGGCATTCAAGCGCTCATCCACCAACTTGTCGGCCAGCGCTCGGGTCGGTGCCGCCGCCTGATAGGCGAGGGTGCCGCCGCTGGTGCCAACGCTGAACATCGCGTTTGCCAGGCGCAAGGACGGCGGTTGCGCGCTGTAGTTACCGTTGTTCCAGGCCGGGTCTTGCTTGATCGACTCCACCAGCAAGCGGCGCATCATCCAGTTGCGCGATGACATCTCGGTGGGTTGGGACGCCATGGGCACCAGCGCGTCCATCATCTGCGGCCAAGTCTGTCCCCACATCCAGGTTTGCATTCCGCCCATGGAGTTGCCGATGATCAGCCGCAGGTGCTTGATCCCCAGGCCTTCGGTAACCAATCGATACTGGGCTTGAACCAGGTCGGTGTAGTTGTACTCGGGAAACTTTGCGCGCAGGCCGTCGGAGGGTTTGCTGGACTGGCCCACGCCGATGCCGTCGGTGGAGATGATGTAGTACTTGCTGGCGTCCAGCGGCTGCCCGGGGCCGAACAGTTCGCCGCCAAAATCCTTGCTCAGCACATCGCTGCCGGGCCGGTAGGTGCCATGCAGGTAGAGAATGGCGGGGTTCTTGGGGTTGCCGAGGGTGATGTAATGCAGTTTGAGGTTGGCGAGTTTTTCACCGGTGTGAAAGGTGAACTGCGGGGCGATCCAATCGCCCTCGGTCGCGGCCGGTAACGACGCGGCGCCGACGGCGGAACTGATCAACGCCAGGGACAACAACAGCCCGACCGCGGGGCGTGGACTGAATCTGTGCATGGGTATTTCCTATTGTTTTTGTTTTAGGAGCCCGTGCGCACCAAGGTATGCAGGGGCTTGATCACTTAGCGCGCTTTCCAGTCCCGCAACCATTGCAGCCCTGCCGAGGTGTCGCTCTTGGGGCGGTATTCGCAACCGACCCAGCCGTCGTAGCCCAACTCGTCAATCAGCTCGAACAGGTAGGGGTAGTTCAATTCACCCAGGTTCGGTTCGTGTCGGTCGGGTACGCCGGCAATCTGAATATGGCCAATGCCGTTGATGTCGCGAAGCAGTTTGACCGCCAAATCACCTTCGACGATCTGGCAGTGATAGCAGTCAAACTGCACCTTCAAATTGTTTGCGCCGACCTCCTTGCAGATTGCGTGTGCCTGGTCCTGTCGGTTGAGGAAAAACCCCGGCATGTCGCGAGTGTTGATCGGTTCCAGCAACACCGTCACGCCAGCCTGACGTGCTTGGGCGGTGGCGTAAGCCAGGTTCTCGAGGTACACCGCGTGATGGCGCTCACGGTGCTGCTCCGAGGGCAGCAGGCCGGCCATCACGTGGATGCGGGTATTGCCTAGCACGGCGGCGTATTCCAGGGCACGGTCGAAGCCGGCGCGAAATTCGCTTTCGCGGCCCGGTAGGGTGGCGATGCCGCGTTCACCCGCCGCCCAGTCGCCGGGCGGCGCGTTGAACAGGGCTTGAACCAGGCCGTTGTCGCTCAGGTGCTGTTTGAGTACCTGGGCGCTGTATTCGTAGGGGAACAGATACTCCACGGCATCAAAACCATCGGCCGCAGCCGCTGCGAAGCGCTCCAGAAAAGCGTGTTCGGGGTAAAGCATGCTTAGGTTGGCAGCAAAGCGAGGCATGTGAACTCCTGATGAAAAACGATCAGACAAAAGGCCAGATCAACAGGGTGATAAGGAAGCCGAGCGTGCCGAGGAGGGTGGTGATCACCGTCCAGGTCCGCAGGCCGTCTGCCACGTTGAGGCCGGCCAGCTTGGTGAAAATCCAGTAGCCGGCGTCGTTGATGTGCGACATCGCCAGCCCGCCACCGCCCATAGCCAGGCACAGCAGGGCCATGTGGTTGGGCGTCAGGTTAAGCGTGGCGATCAACGGACTGATGATACCTGCGGTGGTTACCAGCGCCACGGTGGTGGAGCCTTGCACGGCGCGCAGCAACATGGTCAGCAAAAAGCCCAGGGCCAGCACCGGCAGCCCGGTGGTACGCAGCAGGTCGGAGACCACCGCGCCGATGCCGGTATCCACCAGTACCTTGCCGAATACGCCACCGGCACCCGCAATCAAAATCACCATGGCCACACCCGGCAGCGCCGAGCCTATTACATCGGAGACCTGGGTACGGCTCCAGCCGCGACGGGAACCGAGCAGCCAGGCACACAGCAAGGTGTCGAGCAGCAGCGCTACGAGGGGCGCACCGAGCACGGTCATGATGCCGCGCAGGGTTGATTCGACAGGCAGCAGTGACGTGGCCAGCGTACCCAGCAAAATCAACACGATCGGCAACAGGATCAAACTGACGATCAAGCCGAAACCCGGCGCAGGGGCGGGTGGCAGCTTGGCCACGATACTGCTGGTGGATTCCTCCAGGCCCATGTGCGAGACGGTCTCTGCACCTTGTTGCGCCTCTTGGGTTTTGCCGTCTTGCCAGGCGCGCAGGTCGTCGTTGGTGACGTGCGGGCCGTAGACTTCGGCGCGGATATCATCGGACATCGGGTAGAAGCAGCGCGTCATGCGCCCCGCCACGCGATAGCCGACGTAGCACAGGAACGCCGTCAGCGGCAGCCCGAACATCAGCACCCGGCCCAGGTCCGCACCCAGTTGGCTGGCGGCGGCGACCGCACCTGGGTGCGGTGGCAGAAATGCATGCACCGTAAGCAGCGCTGCGCACATCGGCAACGCGAACATCAGCAACGGCTTGCGAGCGCGACGAGCCACACCGTAGGCCAGCGGCATGAGGATGATCACCCCCACCTCGAAGAACACCGGCACGCCGATAATGAAACCGGCAATCGTCAAGGCAAGGGGCGTGCGTCGATTACCGAAGCGTTCAATCAGGGTCTTGGCCAGCGCCTCGGCACCGCCCGACAACTCAATGATGCGGCCGATCATCGCGCCCAAGGCAATGATGATCGCAATGTGGCCGAGGGTCTTGCCCATGCCGCCTTCAATGGTGGCGACCAGATCGGCAGGTTTAACTCCCGCCACCAGGGCCACCATAATGCTGACCAACATCAGCGCCACGAACGGCTGGAATTTGTATTTGAGCACTAGGAACAGCAGCAAGGCGATGCCTAGGCCTGCGGCCGCCATCAGGATAAGCGGGCTCATGAGCGCGGCCCTTCATGGAAAACGCAGGATGGTTTTTTGTCGCTGCAAACATCAACACGAAACTTGATAGTGGTCATGCTGGAAGGTCCTGTTGTTTTTATTGTTAAGGGTGTTGCGGGTGGGAGCGGTGCCTACCAGTGCGCGCCGAAAACGCTTTTAAGCTCGGCCAGCGCTGCAGCATCCAGCGGCGCCGGACGCGGGTTGCTCATCAGCCACAGGCGTGCGGTTTCTTCGAGTTCTTCGAGGGCGTAACTGGCCTTGGAAACTGAGCTTTCCCAGACCACCGGGCCCAAGCGCTCGAGCATTACGCCACGCACACTGTTGGCGAGGCGCGCGACCTGGTCCGCCACATCGGGCGCGCCGGGGCGTTGATAGTTGATCAGCGGGATATGCCCGACCTTCATCACCTGGTACGGCGTCAGCGGGGGCAGGATGTCATCCTGGCGCCAAACACCGGCAAGCGTCAGGGCCACCAAATGTGTGGAATGGGTATGCACCACACCACCGACGCCAGGGTTGCGATCGTAAACCTGGCGATGCAAGGCCAGGGTTTTTGACGGTTTGTCGCCAGAGACCCATTTGCCCGTAAGGTCGACCTTGGCGATCAACGCAGGGTCAAGGCGGCCCAGGCACGCATCGGTTGGCGTGATCAGCCAGCCGTCATCCAGGCGCGCGCTGATGTTGCCAGCGCTGCCGACTGTGTACCCTCGCTGATAAAGACTGTGACCGACGATGCAGATCTCTTCGCGCAAGGCGTTTTCGTTGCTCATTGCGCACCTCCTGCCAGTTGCTTAAGTGCTTTGTCGAAAAAGTCTCTACCGCCGAAATTGCCCGACTTGAGGGCCAGCGCCAGCGGTTCGGCAGTGTTGCTGAGGGTCGCGGGAACACCAGGGTCAATCTGGGTGCCAATCTGCAGTAGGCGCACGCCCAGGGCGGTGACTACGGCGCCAGAGGTTTCACCGCCCGCGACCACGAAGCGTCTTACGCCGGCCTGACGTAGGGCTTGGGCAATTTCTCCCAGGGCGTTCTCTACCAATTCGCCTGCGCGCTCGGCGCCCAGTTGCTGTTGCACCGCCTTGAGTTCATCCGCAGGGCTGGTGGCATAGATCAGTACGGTGTGTGGGTTGCTCAGGGCAAACGCCACGGCATCCGCCACTACCGACTCACCCGCCGCCAGGGCTAGAGGGTCGATGCGCAGCGCCGGTCGTCCGGCTTCGATCCACGCGGCGACTTGGCCGTTGGTGGCAATCGACGCGCTCCCTGCCAGCACCACCTCGCCACCGGGTACGGTAGGTAAGGAGGCTGGATCGAAGTCACGAAGTTTGCCGGCCCGGCGGAAGTTGTCGGGAAGGCCCAAGGCCAGGCCGGAGCCGCCGGTTAACAGCGGCAGATCACTGCAGGCGCTGCCGAGGGTGTGCAGGTCTTGATCACTGAGGGCATCCGCGATGGCCATGCCTATGCCTTGGGCGCGCAGCTCTGCAATCCGTTCGCGCACGTGTGACACACCTTGGGCGATGGTGTCGTAGCGCAGCAGGCCAACCTTTTGTGTGGTTTGTGATTGCAGTACGCGGACCAGATTGGCGTCGGTCATCGCGGTCAGCGGGTGGTGCTGCATGCCTGACTCATTGAGCAGTTGATCCTGCACAAACAAATGACCGCGGAAAATGGTCCGGCCATTTTCCGGAAACGCCGGGCAGGCCAGGGTGAAATCACTGTCCAGCGCCTTGAGCAGGGCCTCGCTGACCTGGCCGATATTGCCGGCGGCCGTCGAGTCGAAGGTGGAGCAATACTTGAAGAAAATCTGCTCGCACCCTTGTGCGCGCAGCCATTCAAGGGCTGCCAGGGAGTCGGCTACCGCCTGCGCCGCCGGGACAGTACGTGACTTCAGCGCAATCACGATCGCATCGGCATCCAGCGTCGCAGCGACTTCATCGCTGGGGATACCGATGCTCTGCACAGTACGCATGCCGCCGCGCACCAGCATATTGGCCAGGTCTGTGGCCCCGGTGAAGTCGTCGGCGATGCAGCCCAGCAACGGGCGTGCGCTAGGTAGGTTCATGGGCAATCCTTATTCGGTTTCGGTCTTGGCAGTCGGGAGCTCAATGCCAGGGAAAATCTTGATCACCGCCGAATCGTCCTCACGCCCGAACCCGGCACTGGAGGCCTGCATGAACATCTGGTGAGCGGTGGCTGACAATGGCAGCGGAAACTTGCTGGCCCGTGCGGTATCCAGCACCAGGCCCAGGTCCTTGACGAAAATATCGACGGCCGAGAGCGGCGTGTAATCAGCCTTGAGAATGTGTGGCACGCGGTTCTCGAACATCCAGGAATTGCCCGCGCTGTGGGTGATCACTTCATACAGTGCATCGGCCTCGACGCCTTCACGCAGCCCCAGTGCCATGGCTTCTGCGGCAGCGGCGATATGCACGCCGGCCAGCAGTTGGTTGATGATCTTTACCTTTGAGCCCAGGCCATGGGCATCGCCCAGACGATAGACCTTGCCGGCCATGCCCGTGAGCACGTCATCGGCTTTTGCATAAGCCTCGGCTGGGCCGGAAGTCATCATGGTCATCTCACCGGCCGCCGCTTTGGCTGCACCACCGGAGATCGGTGCATCCAGGTACAGCAACCCTGCGTTGATCAAGCGCTGGCCCAGGTCTACCGCGTAGGTAGGGGCCACCGTGGCGCAACCAATCACCAGGCTGCCAGGGCGCAAGGCGGCGACGGCGACGGCGCCATGTTCACCAAACAGGACCGTCTCGGTTTGTTCGGCATTGACCACGACGGTGATGATCACATCGCACGCGGCGGCCATCTGGACAGGCGAGCTGCAGGCAACGCCCCCTTCACTGGCGAACTGCTGCGTGACGGTTTCTCGCACATCACAGGCATGCACGTTGAAGCCGCTGCGCAACAACGAGCGGGCAATGCCCAGCCCCATCGCGCCTAAGCCGATAACACCAACATTCTTGTTATTCATGGAGGCTCCGTAGCAAGGCTGTGGGTACGTGGGCGCCGCAGAGGTGCAGGCGATCGTCCAGATACAGGTAAGGGGCGGGAAGCTTATTCGGGGAGGTGTCGATCATCGTTGCCATCCTGTTTTGTTTTTTTGTCAGGGTGTCATGCGGGTTGAATAGATAATCCACCAATGATCAGATTATGTGAAGTTATTTTTTGATTTAACAATATTTAACATCACCGCAGGTCGCTGCGAGGCTTCAGCGTTGAGAACACAGGCGTTGAAACGCAAAGTGAGCACGGCTTTTGGCGGTGCTCACTGGAAGGCTGTGCGGTGTTACGCCAGGAATTAACGCGAGTAGGTGACTTCTGCGGTCCAGTTCGACGTTTTCTGGTTGTGCAGGTCCCAGAACGCCTTTGCAATGCCAACCGCCTCCTCGGATTCCGGTTCGACGAACGCGGCCACAGTGACCGTGGCTACATGCACGTTGTAGGTTTTGGCCGACTCGAAGAGGCCTGCCGTCAATGCACGAATACCGGCCTTACCCAGACTCAACGAATTCGGTTCGATGCCGAAGAAGCCACCCGTCAGCAGAAGTGTGCCGCTCTGGTGCGCGTACATAAGAATGACTAAATCACAAAGTGCAGGTCTCGCTTCCCGCTCCAGGCATTAAAAAGCCACTCAAGTGAGTGGCTTTTTTTGCCTGTGATTTAGGGAGTGGACGCTTCGGTGTCTTTTTTATGTGGGGTCAATGTTAGCGACGTGCTAAGTACCCGCAGCTTCATCCCGTCTCTGTCATACCAGCGTCGACGCTTGTATGGATCCGCCGCTGTTGAGCAATGCGTTGCAATGGCCGAGCGACTGCGCCAACTCGGCGAATGTGCGCTTGGAGGCATTCAAAGAGGGAATGCGCTTCTACTTTGAAACCCTGGTTTCCCGGTTGAGGCTCAGTGCAACGAATTCGTCCTTCCGGTTGATGGGCACCAGAACAGGTCGCATGGGTGGGTCAAAGCTGCGCGTGAGGTGAGCCAATAAGCGCGGATAACGATACCCGCGGACTGATTTACTCGACGGGGGCACGCCAGGGCGTGCGACAACGACCCTAACTACCGATGTCACTCAGTGGCAAACCGCTGCCTTTTTATCCGGTACATATCACCGTCTGCATGGCTAAGCAGCGTATCGGCGTCCTCTCCGTCCGCTGGATAGCACGCCACGCCGACACTGCAGGACGGCATTTGTACCCCGTCAAATTCAGCGCTCAACGGCTCGGCCATGACCGCGAGGATTTGCGCCACCCTCTCCGCGATAGCGTCCTTCGACGGCACATCGGTCAGCAGTACGGTGAATTCATCACCGCCCATCCGTGCCACCAAGTCACTCTCGCGTACGCAACGTTCCAACCGTCGAGCAATCACACACAGCACGCGATCGCCCATGGCATGGCCATGCACATCGTTGATGCCCTTGAAGTCATTGATATCCAGAAACAGCAGGGCCAGGGTGCTGTTGTGAGTCTGTGCGGCGTGCAGGGCCTGGTTCAGTTGATCATTGAACAACGACCGGTTGGTCAGCGCTGTCAGTGGGTCATGATGGGCGAGGAAGCGTAGTTCCTCTTCGGCTTTGGTAAGGGCTGTCACGTCCCTGGCGACCCCGATCCGTGCGCCCACCTCCTTGGACCAGAAAGCTGCCCACAGGATGTGCACGATACTGCCGTCCTTGCGGATATAGCGGTTGCGGAAGTCGACATGGGGTTTGCCATTCATCACCCGGACAATCGAGGCCCGCGTGCGTGGCAGGTCTTCAGGGTGCATGTAATGGGTGATCAGAGTGCCGGTCAGTTCTTCTGCACGGTAGCCGAGCAATGCCTCGCAGGCATCGCTCACAAACACAATCTGGTTTTCACTGTCGACGACAAACACCGTATCCAGCATCAGGTGGATAAGTTTGGGATAGAGAGCTTGCAGGTCTACGGGCATGATGCATCGGGTATCCGGTTCATATCTGCCGATCATAGCCCGATCATGAAGGGCGGCGGCGAGCAATTCTGCTAATTTTCAGTACCCTCTGCGGCTTTTCATCTCACACGGTCATTGCCTTGCGGCACACATCCAAAATTTCATCCGCCAATGGCGAGTCATCGGGACAGGCCCGGGATAACACCACGGCGCCGACCGCATGGGCGAATCGGTTGATCATCTGTTCCCGAGCGTCCTTATCCAGCTCGGCAGCGTCCTGCTGAAGGGCGGCCAATGCGTTTTCGATGCCTTCGGCGAACGTTGCCTTTACCGTTTGCGATTGACGCGCCGCGTCCCCGCACAGGGCCGACATCGTGCAACCCTGGCCGGGGGCATCACGGTGCTCTCTGGATATGTAGCGATTGAAGAACTCATCGGCGCCCAGCCCGGCGCTGTTGGTCAGCGATTGGGACAGCCCGTTTGCGGCGGCTTCAGCCATTAAGTCGGCTTTGGACCCGAAATGCTTGTAGAACCCGCCATGGGTGAACCCGGCTTCTGCCATGAGGTCTGCCACGCCGACACCGTCATAGCCGCGCTCACGGAACAATCTGGAGGCCGTTTCGACGATGTGCGCGCGGTTTAACTGCACTTGTGCCTTGCTGACCCTCATACCTTTACCCTCGCTGGTGACGACTGTTTTCGGTGCTCACTATACATTGATGTCAATCAACATCAAAACCATTGACGGATAAGATTATGATCGACATCATAAAGCCCGCCACACTCAATGATCGTTAATCCAGAGAGCACAGTCATGACGAACGCTTCTTCTATCCTGATTACCGGCGCGTCCAGCGGCATTGGCGCCACCTATGCCGAGCGCTTCGCTCAGCGTGGCCACAACCTGGTACTGGTCGCCCGCGACAAGGCGCGGCTGGAAGCGCTGGCGGCGCGCTTGCGCCAGGAACACGGTGTGGATGTCGACGTGCTACAGGCCGACCTTACCCAGGAGGCGGACTTGGCTGTGGTCGAAGCGCGCCTGCGCGATGACACGCGCATCGGTGTGCTGATCAACAACGCCGGCGCGGCCCAGACGGGAGATTTCCTGGCGCAGACGGGCGAGAGCATTGAGCAACTGATCGCGCTGAACGTCACCTCGCTGACGCGACTCGCTCGCGCAGTCGCACCGAGGTTGGTGCAGGCCGGCGAGGGGGCAATCGTGAATATTGGCTCGGTGGTTGGTCTGGCGCCGGAGTTGGGAATGACGCTGTATGGCGCGACCAAAGCGTTCGTGCAATTCCTTTCCCAGGGCATGAGCATGGAGCTCTCTGGCAAAGGCGTTTATGTGCAAGCGGTGTTGCCGGCAGCCACCCGTACGGAAATCTGGGAGCGCTCGGGCATCGACATCAACACGCTGCCAGAGGTCATGGATGTGGGTGAACTGGTGGATGCCGCACTGGTCGGTTTTGATCGGCGTGAACTCGTGACCATCCCGCCACTGCATGACGCCGCGCGCTGGGACGGTCTTCAGTCCGCGCGTCAGGGCTTGTTGTCGGAGCTGCGTCAGGCTCGCGCTGCTGAGCGCTATCGCCCACAGTAACGGGTGCGTGTTTGAGTCCACGGCGCAGGCTTTGGCCTATGGGGACGCGGGGCGGACTAAAGGGAAGGTTGTCGTACAACTGAATGCGCTATGATGGGCATTCATTCGCCAACCGAGATACCTGTTCTTGATGGACAACCCGAACGTCCAGCCCACCGTTCGCCGCCGGCACCGCAGTCTGGCTGAAGAATTGGTCACCGAGCTTTCCCGGCGCATTTGCAGCGGGGAGCTCCCGCGAGCAACCAAGCTGCCTACCGAATCTGAAGTGATGGCCGAGCACGGTGTGAGTCGCACCGTGGTGCGCGAGGCCATTTCGCGTCTGCAAGCGTCTGGCCTGGTGGAAACGCGGCACGGCGTCGGCACGTTTGTGAAGGATATTCCCAGCCCCAGCGGATTTCGGATTGACCCTGACACCATCGTCACCTTGCAGGACGTGCTGGCAGTGCTGGAGTTGCGCATCTGCCTGGAAGTAGAAGCTGCCGGTCTGGCCTGCCTGGGTCGCACCGACCAGCAATTGCAGGTGATGCGCGACTCGCTGGACGCGCTGAATTCGCGGGCGGTGAGTGCCGACTACGCGGTATCGGCGGACTTCCAGTTTCACCAGCAGATCGCGCTGGCCACCGGCAATCGCTACTTCACCGACATCATGTTGCACCTGGGGGTCAACATCCTGCCGCGTACGCGCCTGCACTCAAAACGCTTGGCCAATGCCAACAAGGAACCTTACCTGGAGCGCCTGAGCCGCGAGCACGAGGATATCTACAAAGCTATCCTGCGCCGTGACGCAGACGCCGCTCGCGCCGCGATGCGCCTGCACTTGTCCAACAGTCGCGAGCGTATGCGCCGGGCCTATGAAGCCGCCGCCGCTGAATTGTCGAACGGCCCCGCTGCGGTGAACGCGCCGCCCTGAAGTCGGCCACCGGGCTCATCCGCCGACGGTTGCGGTTGCTGCTCGACCTTGGCGCGAAAGGGTTCCGAGCTGTCCTGCGGCGCAAAGCCCAGGTGCTCGGCGTGCCGATTGCTCCACCAGCGCTCCTTATTGTCCGAAACGCCATACACCACACTGTGCCCCACATCCTTGGCCAGCAGGGCGCGGGCCACCAGGTGATCGAGGTCCGCGTAACTCAGCCAGGTGTGCAGCATCCGCCGGTTGCGCGGTTCGGGGAACGACGAGCCGATGCGCAAGCTCACGGTTTCAATCCCGTATCGATGAAAGTAGAACGCCGCCAGGTCTTCGCCGTATGCCTTGGAAAGCGCGTAGTAACCATCCGGGCGGCGCTGTGCGTGCACATCCAGTTCAACGTCCTGGGGGTAAAAACCGGTGACGTGATTGGAGCTGGCGAACACAACCCGTTTGACGCCCTGTTGTCGCGCCGCCTCGTAAATGTGGAAGGTGCCGCGAATATTGGCGTCGAGAATTTCTTCGAACGGCCGCTCCACTGAAATCCCGCCCAAATGCACGATCGCGTCAACGCCATCGACCAGCGCCGCCACGGCAGCCTTGTCGGCCAGGTTGCACTGGATCACTTCGTCGTGTTCACCCGCGCTGGGCGCCATCGCGCTGATGTCCGAGGCGCGCACGATGTGGGCGTGGGCCTGCAAGGTTTCCCGCAGGATCTGCCCCAGGCCGCCGGCGGCGCCGGTGAGCAAAATGCGGGTGAAGGGTTTGGGTTGTGTGGTCATGGTCAGGTCTTCCATTGAGCGCTGAATGCAAAGCGATTGCCTGGCGAGCGATGCGCGTTCGCCAGGCAAGTCGCGGGGAGGGGGCTTTACATGAAGTTGTATTGAACGCCCAAGCGCCACCGCGCCTGACGGTCTTCTGAGGTGGAGTTGACCTTCACATCACCAATCTCCATGAACGGGGCCCATTCCTTGGTGAGCTTGTATTTGACGATCAGGTTCTGTTCGTAATCGCTCTTCTTGTTGTCGTAGCGGATGTAGTCAGTCTTGAAATAGATGAACTGATATTCGTACGCCCACTTACTGGCCGGTGTGTAGCCGAGCCAGCCCTCGAAACGATGGGTGGTCTGGTCATCCTTGATGTGATCGGGCAAATCCTCGTTGACCTGATCGCGGTCCAGCTTCTTGGTGTCCAGGCGATAGCGCGTGGCGGCGTAGAAGGCGTCGTTGATCTTGTAGTTGTACTTGAGGCCCAGCTTGTAGGTGGTCGAGTCCTTCGAGCTGTCCATCTGGAACGCGGGGGTCAACGTCGATTGCGGGCTGAGCTTGTAGTTGTAGCTGACGGTGAACTCATGCCCGTTGTTGACCATGTTGTCGTACGCGACATCTTCACGGTCCCCGGCTGTGCGGTATTTCATCTCCGCTTCAAATCCCAGGCCACTGTCCAGACGGTAGTTGAGCTTGATTCGATCAGCGTGGGCGCTGTCTTCCTCGGTGAACTGGTGGCGGTAGTTGATGCTGGCAGAGTCAGCGCTGACGTAGAGCGGCAGGCTGAAGGTCAGGGCAGTAACGAGCGTGCGTAGGGTGGTGTTCATACGGTCTTCTTTTTTGTTTTTGTTAGGGTCGTTTGACGGTTGCTACGGCAATACGTTGTTGCGTGTGGCTCTCATCTAAGGTGCCGATATACGTTATCGTATGACAAGATGACTCGTCTACCGCCCATCGATCGTTTTGAAACACTTTGAAACATATGTCCCCGGCGAATAGGGCTTTACAGCAATCTTCGTTATTCCTTAGTTGTCTTTAAAAATAGGGGTTTTACGGCGTTTCACGTGAAAATCAGTGAATGGCGGGGCAGGTTATTGGGTCTTTTCAAGTGTTGTACGATGACCTATGATCGGTCGCAACAGACGACATTCCTGTCTCAAATCCAATAAGAAGGCTTAAGACGTCCATGAGAATCACAGCAGTCAACGTCCAGGTATTTTCCTACCCGACCCGCCGCGCAGTGGACAGCGCCGGCCATGCTCACCCCGGTGATGTCACCCAGGCGCAGATGGCTTTGCTGCGCATCCAGACTGAAGACGGCCAGGAGGGTTTTGCATTCGGCGCCCCTGAATTGATCCGCCCTTATGTGTTGGATGGGTTTGTGCGCAAAGTGCTGGTGGGGCAGAACGCCTTTGATCGCGAAAAGATCTGGCAAGACCTCGCCCATTGGCAGCGTGGCAGCGCCAGCCAACTGACCGACCGCGCCTTGGCCCTGGTTGAGCAGGCTCTGTGGGATTGGGCAGGACGCAAACTCGGCGTGCCAGTGCACAAGTTGATCGGTGGTTTCCGCGACAAGGTGCCGGCCTACGGCTCGACCATGTGTGGCGACGAACTGCCCGGCGGCCTCGCAACCCCCGAAGACTACGGCCGCTTTGCCGAGACCCTGGTGCAGCGTGGCTACAAGGCAATCAAGCTGCACACCTGGATGCCGCCGGTGTCCTTCGCGCCAAGCCCGCGCATCGACGTCAAGGCTTGCGCTGCTGTGCGTGAGGCGGTGGGCCCGGACATCGCGTTGATGCTCGACGGTTACCACTGGTACAGCCGCACCGAGGCGCTGTACATCGGTCGCGAGCTGGAGAAACTCGACTTCGCCTGGTTTGAAGAACCGATGATGGAAGAGTCAGCCGAGTCCTATGCCTGGCTCGCGGGGCAACTGGATATTCCGGTGCTTGGCCCGGAAACCCTGTCCGGCAAACACCTCGCCCGCGCCAGTTGGGTCAAGCACGATGTGTGCGATATCTTGCGTGCCGGTGTCGCGGGCGTCGGTGGTATTGCGCCGTGCCTGAAGGTCGCGCACCTGGCCGAATCGTTTGGCATGGACTGCGAAATTCACGGCAACGGCGCCGCTAACCTGGCGGTGGTCGGTGCGATCAAGAACTGCACCTGGTACGAGCGTGGCCTGCTCCACCCGTACCTGGATTACGACGAAGTACCGGCCTACCTCAATCGCTTGGTGGACCCGATGGACAACGACGGTTTTGTGCACCTGTCTGACTTGCCGGGCCTGGGCGAAGACATCGATTTCAACTACATCGAGACCAATACGCTTAAAAGCTTCTGACGTTTACACGGTCAGTCCGGCATGCGTCGGGCTGATCAAGAGCCCTATAAATATAAAAAAGGCACTCTTGTTATGAGCATTTTCCCTTCGCTGTGGGCGCGGGTGTTCGTCGCCGCGCTGGCCGTTACCGCCGTACCGGCAAGTTTTGCCAAAACGCCGGCCGATCAACTGATCGTCGGCATGAGCATGATCAACCTGTTGTCCCTCGACCCAGCTGCCGCCACGGGTCTGGATGTGTCGGAAATCAACGCCAACCTGTATGACATGTTGCTGGTGCAGGACGTCGCCCAACCAGACCGACTGGTGCCAGCGCTGGCCGAGCGCTGGCAGGTCAGTGAGGACCGCAAGACCCTGACCTTTAACCTGCGCACCGGGGTGAAGTTCCAGTCCGGCAATGACTTGAGCGCCGAAGACGTTGCCTGGTCGCTGCACCGGGTGCTCAAGCTCAACCTCGCACTCGCTTCCACCTGGAAGGCCTACGGCTTCACCGCCGAAAACGTCGAGCGCTACATGCGCGCCACGGACCCCACCACTTTCGTGATCGAACTGCCAAGGCCGACCGACCCGCTGCTGGTGCTCAACACCCTGGCGACCTCGCCAAGTGCGTTCATCCTCGACCGCAAAAAAGTCCTCGAACACCAGAAGGGCAGTGACATGGGCGCCGCCTGGCTGGTGACTCATGCGGCCGGCAGTGGCGCATTCGTGCTCAATGACTGGCGTGCCAACGACGTGATCCTGATGACGCGCTTCGATGGTTACTGGGGCGGCCCGGCCAAGCTCAAGCGCATCGTGATGCGCAACATGACCGAGTCGCAGTCATTGCGACTGATGATCGAGCGCGGTGACCTGGATATCGCCAAAGGCATGTCCGCGCCGGACATCGAAGCCCTGCAGAAAAGCGACAAAGTACGCACCCAGACCCTGCAACGCGGCACCTTGTATTACGTGGCCCTGAGTGTGAAGCAGCCAATGTTCGCCGACGCCCGTGTGCGCAAGGCCGTGCGCTCGCTGATCGATTACCAGGGGATCAACCAGACGGTCATGCCCCATTACGGCGTGATCAACCAGCGGCCGCTGCCATTGGGCCTGGCCGCGCGCCTGCCGGACCCGGGCTACAAGCTCAACGTCGAGCAGGCCAAAGCCTTACTGGCTGAAGCCGGTTACCCGAACGGCTTCAAGACCACCATCCGCGTGCTGGCCGAACCGCCGTTTATCAACATCGCCTCCAACCTGCAATCGACCCTGGCCCAGGCCGGCATCGAAGCCAGCATCATCACCGGCACCGGTAACCAGATCTACGGCGCCATGCGCGAGCGCACGTTCGACATCATCGTCGGTCGCGGCGGTGGCGGGGCGGAGCGTCATCCCCATTCCAGCCTGCGCACCCTGGTGTACAACCCGGATAACCGCGATGAAGCCAAGCTCACCAACTTCCAGGGCTGGCGCACGTCGTTCTACAGCCCTGAGTTGAACCAGTTGATTGAGAGCGCGGAAGTCGAGCCGGATGCCGGTAAGCAACTGACTCAGTACCGCGAGATTCAGGAGCAGGTCGATCAACAGGTCGGAGCCATTTTGCCGGTCTCGCAGATGACCGACACCGTGGTGGTGTACACCGACGTGGCCGACTTCCAGGGCCATACCGCTGCGACCACGCGCTACAAAGACGTCTACAAAAAGCGCTGATCGATTTACCAGGAGCTCACTATGTTTGTTATGACTGCCTCTGTCATGGGCGCTCGCGCTTCCAATACCCTGCGGCGCGCCAGCACCGTGTTGGTGACGTTGCTCGGCCTGTTGGCGCTGACCTTTATCATCGGCCGGGTCATGCCGCTTGACCCCGTGCTGGCGGTAGTCGGGCCGGATGCCGACAGCTCCACCTACGACCAGGTGTACCGGTCGATGGGCCTGGACAAGCCGATCTGGACCCAATTCGGCCTTTACCTCAATGACCTGCTCCACGGTGATTTCGGCAACGCGTTGCTGACGGGTCACCCGGTGCTGGATGACATCCTGCGCGTGTTCCCGGCGACCATCGAACTGGCCACTCTGGCGATTCTGTTCGGCGTGTTGATCGGCTTGCCGCTGGGCGTGTGTGCGGCGAGCAACCAAGGGCGGCTCGGCGATCATGTGGCGCGGGTAATCACCTTGTTCGGTTACTCCACGCCGATTTTCTGGCTGGGCATGATGGGCCTGCTCGTGTTCTACGCCTGGCTCGGCTGGGCGGGCGGCGCGGGGCGCATCGACCTGGCCTACGACGGCATGGTGCCCGAAGTCACCGGCCTGTTGCTGATCGACACATCGCTCGCCCGCGACTGGGAAGCCTTCGCCAGCGCCCTGCGGCATATCGTGTTGCCGGCGCTGATTTTGGGCCTGAACTCGGTGGCGTACATCAGCCGCATGACCCGCAGCTTCATGCTTGAGCAGTTGTCCCAGGAGTACATCATCACTGCGCGGGTCAAGGGTTTGTCCCGTCGCCAAGTGGTGTGGGGGCATGCGTTTCGCAACATCCTCGTGCAGTTGCTCACCGTCGTTGCACTGGCCTATGGCTCGCTGCTGGAAGGCGCAGTGCTGATCGAAACCGTATTCGCCTGGCCGGGGTTCGGCCAATACCTCACCAGCAGCCTGATGCTTGGCGACATGAATGCGGTGATGGGCTGCGTGCTGGTGATCGGCTTGATTTTTGTCGCGCTCAACCTGATCAGCGATGCCCTGTACAAGGTGTTTGATCCGCGCACCCGTTAATGCGTCGCGCAGTACCGATAAAACTATAAGAAGAAGGAATTTTTCATGACATTTTCGAAACTGCACCTTGGCCTGCTGACCGCTGTGCTCGCGCTTGGCCCGATGACCCTGGCCAACGCCAAGACCCCGGCCGATCAACTGATCGTCGGCATGAGCATGGTCAACCTGTTTTCCATCGACCCGGCCAACGCGCCCGGCCTGGATGCGTCCGGCGTCAACGCCAATCTTTACGACACACTGATCAAACGTGACCAGGGTAACCCGGAAAAACACCTGCCACAGTTGGCCGAACGTTGGGACATCAGCGAGGACGGCAAGCAGGTAACGTTTCATCTGCGCCAGGACGTGAAATTCCATTCGGGCAACCCGCTGACCGCCGAAGACGTGGCGTGGTCGCTGTACCGCGTGATGAAGCTCAACTTCGGCCTGGCCACCACCTGGAAGGCCTACGGCTACAGCGTTGAGAATATCCAATCGCTGATCCGCGCCACGGACGCCCACACCCTGGTCATCGACCTGCCGCAGACCATGGACCCGCTGCTGCTGGTGGACTCTCTGGCGATCTCCCCGAGCGCTGTGGTAGTGGACCGCAAGACCGCCCTGGCCCATGAAAAAAACGGCGACCTCGGCGCCGGTTGGTTGGTGACGAACGAGGCGGGCAGTGGCCCCTTCGTGCTGACCAAATGGAGCGCCAACGATTCCCTGTTGCTGACCCGTTTCGACGGCTACTGGGGCGGCGCAGCCAAGCTCAAGCGCGTGGTGGTGCGGCACATGACCGAATCCCAGTCCCTGCGCTTGATGCTCGAACGCGGTGACCTCGACCTGGCCTACGGCATGGCCGCGCCGGACATTCGCGCCATCGACGGCTCGGACAAGATCCAAGTGCAGTCGCTGCCGCGCGGCACCATGTACTACGTCGCCATGAGCATGAAACAACCGGAATTCGCCAAGCCCAAGGTGCGTGAAGCCGTGCGCAACCTGATCGACTACAAGGGCCTGGACCAACAAGTGATGCCGTATTACGGAACGCTCAACCAGCAGCCGATGCAACTGGGTCTGGAAGCACGCCTGCCGGATCCGGGCTATCACATGGACGTGGCCAAGGCGAAAGCGCTGCTGACTGAGGCGGGTTACCCCGAGGGGTTCAACACCACCATCCGCACGCTGTCGGAACCGCCGTTCATTGATATCGCTGCTCGCCTGCAAGCGACCCTGGCCGAAGGCGGGATCAAGGCCAGCATCGTCACCGGCACGGGTAACCAGGTGTACGGCGCGATGCGCGCGCGCAATTTCGAGATCATCGTGGCCAGGGGCGCCGAGCGTTACCCGCACCCGTATTTCAGCCTGCGCACCTTTGCCTACAACCCCAACAACAGCGACGACGCCGGCCTACCGAACTTCCAGGGCTGGCGCGCCTCGTTCTTCAGCCCGCAGATCAACACCCTGATCGACCAGGCCGGCGTGACGCGTGATTCGGCGCAGCGGGTCAGCCTGTATCACCAGGCGCAAACCCTCTACGACCAGCAAGTGGGGCCGATCCTGATGATTTCGCAGATGACCGACACCGTGGTCAGCGCTGCCGACGTCAAGGGCTTCACCGGTGACGATGCCGAGGCCACCCGTTACCTGGGTGTCTACAAGCAGCGTTGAGTGGGGCTGCGGCCCTTCAGAATTCACACAGAGAAGATGCTTATGAATGCCAATCTGTCTTCCATCGACACGGCGGCGAAGCGGCCGGTGGATCGCTCGCCGGGCTCCAGCTTCGATGCCTTCTGCAAGAGCGGCCTGCGGGTGCTGCGTCACCTGTTGCGTAACCCTATGACCCTGGCGGGCCTGCTGGTGGCGCTGCTGTTGGTGGTGGTCGCGGCCTTTGCACCGTGGATCGCTACCCATGATC
This sequence comes from Pseudomonas sp. Irchel 3H9, assembly GCF_900187495.1. Lineage (NCBI taxonomy): Bacteria > Pseudomonadati > Pseudomonadota > Gammaproteobacteria > Pseudomonadales > Pseudomonadaceae > Pseudomonas > Pseudomonas sp. Irchel 3H9. The sequence goes on from NZ_FYDK01000011.1 coordinate 28,051, forward strand.
CGGTGGTGCAGAACCTAGCCGGCGCGTTGCAGGCACCGGGTTCGGCGCATTGGTTCGGCACCGATGAATATGGCCGGGATATTTTCAGCCGGCTGGTCTACGGCTCGCGGATCACGCTGTACATCATCGCCCTGGTCACAGTGATCGTAGGGCCTATCGGGCTGTTTATCGGCACCGTGTCGGGCTACTTCGGCGGTGCGGTCGACACCGTGTTCATGCGCCTGACCGATATCTTCATCTCCTTCCCGAGCCTGGTCCTGGCACTGGCGTTTATCGCGGCCCTCGGCCCTGGCCTGGAGCACGCGGTGGTGGCGATTGCATTGACCTCCTGGCCGCCGATTGCGCGGCTGGCGCGGGCCGAAACCTTGTCCCTGCGCAACGCTGATTTCGTCGTCGCAGTGGAGCTGCAAGGCGCGTCGCCGGCGCGGATTATCCTGCGCCATATCGTGCCGATGTGCTTGTCCTCGGTGATCATCCGCCTGACCATGAACATGGCCGGGATCATCCTCACCGCTGCCGCTTTGGGCTTTCTCGGCCTGGGTGCCCAGGCGCCGCTGCCGGAGTGGGGCGCCATGATTTCGACCGGCCGCCGCTACATGCTCGAATGCTGGTGGCTGGTGGCGGTTCCAGGGGCAGCGATCATGCTGGTCAGCCTGGCCTTCAACCTGTTGGGCGATGGCCTGCGGGACATCCTTGATCCGCGCAGCGAATAATCGGAGGAACACCTGATGTCCGCCATCAAACTGAATGTCGAAGGGCTTAACGTGCGCTTCGTCAGTGGCCAAAAAGAAACCCACGCCGTGCGCGATGTGTCCTTTACCTTAGGCCGGGAAAAACTCGCGATTGTCGGTGAGTCCGGCTCCGGCAAGTCCACCGTGGGTCGCAGCCTGCTGAAGCTGCATCCGCCCAGCGCCAAAATCACCGCCAAGGCCATGGCGTTTGGCGAGGTCGACCTGTTGTCGGCCAGTGAAAAAGCCATGCAGAAGATCCGCGGCCAGCGCATCTCGATGATCATGCAAGACCCCAAGTACTCGCTGAACCCGGTGGTCAAGGTCGGCGATCAGATCGCCGAAGCCTACCTGGCCCACCACAAGGCCAGCCGCAGCGATGCGCGAGAGCGCGTGTTGCAAATGCTGGAGCAGGTGCATATCCGCGACCCGCAGCGCGTCTATAACCTGTATCCCCATGAAGTCTCCGGCGGCATGGGGCAGCGCATCATGATCGCGATGATGGTGATCACCCGTCCGGAAGTGATCATCGCCGACGAGCCCACCTCGGCGCTGGATGTCTCGGTGCGCCAGCAAGTGCTCAACGTGCTGGAAGAGTTGGTGGACCAGCAGCAGATGGGGCTGATCTTCGTCAGTCACGACCTCAACCTGGTGCGCAACTACTGCGACCGCGTGCTGGTGATGTACGCCGGGCGCGTCGTTGAATCCCTGGCCGCCTGCGACCTGCAGTACGCCGAACATCCCTATACCCGTGGCTTGCTGGCCGCGCTGCCGAGCATGGACAACCGCCGCGTGCACTTGCCGGTGCTCAAGCGCGATCCTCTCTGGCTGACTCAATAAGGAACCTGACCATGCCCATGATCCAAGCGCACGCCTTGAACCTGAGCTTCGGCACAGGCGCTGCCATCAACCAAGTGCTGCACGATGTGAGCCTGAGTGTCGCCGACGGTGAATCGTTCGGTCTGGTGGGGGAGTCCGGCTCGGGCAAGACCACCGTGCTGCGCTGCCTGGCCGGGCAATACCGGCATTGGAGCGGCGAGCTGAGCATTGCCGGCGCGCCGCTGCAGCACAAGATTCCCAAGGAGCATTTTCGCAAAGTGCAGATGGTCTTCCAGGACCCCTACGGCTCCCTGCATCCCAGGCACACCATCGACACGGCGTTGCGCGAGCCGCTGATTATCCATGGGGTAGGGGACAAGGACGACCGTATCAACGAGATCCTGCTCAAGGTCGGTCTGAACGACAGTTTTCGCTTTCGCTATCCGCACCAGCTCTCCGGCGGCCAGCGCCAGCGTGTGGCGATCGCGCGCGCTTTGATCCTGGAGCCGCGGGTACTGCTGCTGGATGAGCCGACCTCGGCGCTGGATGTCTCGGTCCAGGCCGAGATCCTCAACCTGCTGGCGGACCTGCGCCAGCGCGAGAAACTCACCTACCTACTGGTCACCCATGACCTGGGTGTAGTCACTCACTTGTGCGATCGGGTGGCGGTGATGCAGCACGGCAAGATCGTCGAGTTGCTCGACTGCCAGGCCCTGAGCCAGGATCAGGCGGCGCACGATTACACGCGCATGCTGGTGCAGGCCAGCCGCGACTTCAGTCAGGAGTCTGAGCGGCGGCGTGTGGGATAAACGCTTAGTCATCGTACAACATGGCTTTTATCGATTGATGTGATTTTTTAGATAGGTGTCTATTTCATTGGGTTAAATGGCAATTTTCTCAAGATGGGCACTTACAGGGTAGCTTTACTTTTTTTGTAGTTGTACGATGACTTACCTCTTAAGGTATTCCATCCAAATTTCGAACAAAGGTTTGTGAACATGACGCCACAAGAACTAAAAACAGTCCTGTCTTCCGGCTTGCTCTCCTTCCCGGTTACCGACTTTGATGCCGCTGGCGACTTCCGCGCCGACACCTACGCACGCCGCCTGGAATGGCTGGCACCTTACGGCGCCAGTGCGCTGTTCGCGGCAGGGGGTACCGGGGAGTTCTTCTCTCTGGAGCCCAAGGAATACACGCAGATCATCAAGACCGCCGTGGACACCTGCAAAGGCCAGGTGCCGATCCTCGCCGGTGCCGGTGGCCCTACGCGCCAAGCGATTGCCTACGCCCAAGAAGCTGAGCGCCTGGGCGCTGCCGGCATCTTGCTGATGCCTCATTACCTCACCGAAGCCAGCCAGAAAGGGTTGGTGGCCCATGTTGAGCAGGTGTGCAACTCGGTGGATTTCGGTGTGGTGGTGTACAACCGCAACCTGTGCCGCCTCAACGCCGACAGCCTGGAACAATTGGCCGAGCGCTGCCCGAACTTGATTGGTTTCAAGGACGGCATTGGTGAAGTCGAATCCATGGTCAGCATCCGCCGTCGTCTGGGCGACCGCCTGACCTACCTCGGTGGTCTGCCGACTGCCGAAGTCTATGCCGCCGCCTACAAAGCCCTCGGCGTGCCGGTTTACTCCTCGGCGGTGTTCAACTTCATCCCGAAAACCGCGATGGACTTCTACCGCGCCGTGGCCGCCGACGACCACGCCACCGTAGGCCGTTTGATCGATGATTTCTTCCTGCCGTACCTGGCGATTCGTAACCGCTGTGAAGGCTATGGTGTGAGCATCGTCAAGGCCGGTGCTCGCCTGGTTGGCCACGACGCCGGCCCGGTACGCGCGCCACTGACCGATCTGCTGCCCGATGAAGTGGAGCAACTGGCGGTGCTGATCAAGTCCCTCGGCGCTCAATAAAACGTTGGTCGGCGGCGCCCTGATGGCGCCGCTGTCCGGTCTGCCTGCAAGGAGTCCACCATGCCCCATTGCATCATCGACTGCCCCGCGACCCTGGCCCAACGCGTCGGCGAACAACGTCTGCTCGCCACCGTGCATGACGCCCTCGACGGGTTCGGCGTGTTCAAACCCGGCGACATTAAAGTGCGCCTCAACGGCTTCACCCATTATCGCTGCGGTACCACTCAAGACGACTTCGTGCACGTGGCCCTGTATCTCTTCGCCGGGCGCACGGCCGAACAACAACGCAGCCTCGCCTCGGCGACACTCGCCGCCCTGGTTGAACTGCTGCCACAGGTCGAAGCACTGTCCATGGACGTGCGCGAAATGCCCCGCGAAAGCTTCATCAACCGCAGCCAATACCTCGAAGAGTCCGGGCGACCGATGTAGCCCTCAACGTTAATACCGGCAAAAACAAGGAGAACAACATGCCGTATCAACCCTCGCAAAAATCCTCAGCGCGTTGCGCACTGGCCCTCATCGCCCTGGGTTGCAGCCCGCTGTCCTGGGCGCTGCAGGCACCGTCGAAAGTGCAAGTCCCGACCCTGGCTTATGACGACCAGCACATCATCCTGGTCTGGGAAAAACCCGCTGATCATGCCGGCATCAAGGATTACCGGGTGTACGCCAACGGCACCTTGCTGGGCAGTGCCAACGCCAACAACGATCAGGTGTCGCCGGCCAAGCCCTACATCGACCAGTTCTACCGGCAGGACACGGCCAATTTCCACCATCGCATCGGCATTCACAGCTACACCGCCCAGGGCCTGAAGCCCGACACGGCCTACCGTTTCACCGTGCGTTCGGTGGATGGCAACGGCAAGGAGTCGGCAGACAGTGCCCCCGTGCAGCAACGCACCACCAAGGTCGCGGCCCTGTTTGACGTGAAAAAGTACGGCGCCAAGGGCGATGGCAATCAACTCGATACCCTGGCAATCCAGAGCGCCATTGATGCCTGCACCCCAGGCTGCAAAGTCCTGCTGCCCAAAGGCACCTACAAAAGCGGTGCGCTCTACCTCAAGAGCAACATGACCCTGGAGATCGCCGAAGGGGCGACCCTGCTCGGCTCAGAGCGCGCCGAAGATTACCCGTTGGCTGGTTACATCCAATACCCGTATTCCACCACCGTACGCCCGGCCTCGCTGATCAACGCGTTGCCCCGCGATCCGCGCCAGCATCAGTCATTTGAAAATATCCGCATCGTCGGCAAGGGCACCCTCGACGGCAATGGCTGGAAGCGCAACGCCGATGTCGTCGATGAGCGTGGCCAGGCACTGCCGTTTTACCTGCCCAGCGACAACACTCGCTATGCCCAGGACGGCCTGCTTGCCAAGGCCCAGGTGGAGCAAGCCGTCGCTCGCGGCATGAATGTGAAGGACGCGTATGGGCAAATGCGCTCCTCGCTGATCACCCTGCGTAACGTCAAGAACGTGTTCTACGGCGGCTTCACCGTGGTGAACCCGGCGTTCCACGGCATCATGAACCTGGAGACCGAAAACGTGGTGCTGGCCAACACCACCCACAAGACCTACGACGCCAACAACGGCGACGGCATCGAGTTTGCCAACAGTAAGGGCGCGATGGTCTTCAACAACTTCTTCGACACCGGCGACGACTGCGTCAACTTCGCCGCCGGCACCGGTGCGAATGCCGTGCACCAGCCGCCCCAGGAAGATGCGTGGATTTTCAACAACTACTTCCGCAAGGGCCACGGCATGGTGGTGGCCGGCAGTCATACCGGTGCGTGGATCCAGAACATCCTGGCTGAAGACAACGTCTCCGACGGCACTGATGCCGGGTTGCGTATGAAGAGCACCAACTTCATGGGCGGCGGCACGCGCAACGTTATCTTCCGGGATTCGGCGATTCGCAACACGGTCAAGCAGGCGTTCATCTTCACCCTCGACTACAACGACCCGAACGCCAAACTCGATTATCAGCGCTCCACGATTGCCGGGCAGTTCAGGGACATCCGCGTGACTGACGTCAGTGTGGAAAATGCCCAGGGCGCGGCGATCGAGGTCAAGGGCGATGCCGCGCACAATGCCTATCATCAGGGGTTGGTGTTCGAGCGTGTGCGCTTCAGCGGCGCGGCCAAGGCGCGTATTGATGGGCTGAAAGATTCACGCTTCGAGCGTGTGGTGTTCAGTCAGACCGGTGGTGGCAATCCGTGGCAGGTGAGTGGTAGCCAGGGACTGGTGTTCAAGGACGTGGAGCCGACGCCCTAAACGTACGTAGCAACGTGGTTAACGGGGCGACTCCAGATCAAAAGCAAGAGCTCGGCGGCCTTGGCGCCGACCGAGTTCTTAAACTGAACTCCGTCCAAATGTGGGAGGGGGCTTGCCCCCGATGGCAGTGTGTCAGTCACCGATGATTAGCTGACACTTACTCATCGGGGGCAAGCCCCCTCCCACATTTTGATTTCCGTAGATCAGATAGACCTCGCTTTGCTCAGGCTTTGGCGCGCGGGAGACGAAGAACGAAGCTCGGCTGCATGCATGAGAAAGCTGCGTTAGTCGTCAGCGGCTGCGCTCAAAGATTGATATCATTGGGCCACTTATTTCGAGTGTTCCTTATGTTTCCTGGGCTTATCCGCGTGTTTGTCCTGGGCCTCATTTTGATGCTGTCGAGCCTGTCCGCCCTGGCGGCCAATACCCCGTGTTCAGGTCGTAAAGGAGGTATCGCCGGTTGTGATGGGGATGTATTCCTGTGCAACGACGGCTCCATAAGCGCCTCTAAAAAAAGTTGCACCGCCTATACGGGCAACCGCCTGGCACGCCCCGCCGTGCAGCCGCTGCAAGGTCGCTCGCAGAGTTGCAGCTGCGGTAGCGGTGCGTACTGTACCGGGCCACGGGGCGGGGTGTTTTGCCTTACGCCTTCCGGACAGAAAAGTTACCGGCGCCACTAAACAACAGCGAAATGCGTAGCTGTGGCGCAAAAGGGGGACAAAATAGCGGCTTGCCATTCAATTTTCATAAAAGCGTAACAATGCTGATGCAGAGTTTCGGGAGCCCGTAATCACAAGGATTTCCCTGAATGAAACGTCTGATGAAGTCTGCTGCACTCGCCGTTGCGGTTTCTCTAAGTGCCACCTCGGTATTTGCCGCCGAAAACGTCCGTCTGACAGGTTCTGGCGCCAGTTTCCCAGCGCCGATCTATCTCACCTGGTTCAAGGATTTCAGCAAAAAGACCGATGGCGTCACGGTTGACTACCAATCCAAGGGGAGCGGGGCGGGTGTTCAGGACTTCCTGAACAAAACCGTGGACTTCGCCGCCAGTGACTCGGCCATGAAAGATGAAGACATTGCCAAGGTCGCCGAAGGCGTGCAGTTGCTGCCGATGACCGCGGGCGAAATCGTGCTGGCGTTCAACCTGCCAGGCAATCCTAAAGAGCTGAAGTTGCCACGCGATGTGTACTCCAACATCTTCCTGGGCAAGATCACCAAGTGGAACGATCCGCAGATCGTCGCTGCCAACCCTGGCTTGAAATTGCCGGATATGCCGATCACCGTGGTCGTGCGTGCAGACTCCAGCGGTACCACTGCCGTCTTCACCAAGCACTTGGCGGCCATCAACCCACAGTTCCAAAAGGACTTGGGTGAAGGCAACACCGTCAACTGGCCTTCCAGCGACAAATTCATCAAATCGCCGAAGAACGATGGCGTGACCGCCACCGTACGCCAGACCCCAGGGGCGATTGGCTACATCGAATACGGCTTCGCCAAATTGGCCAAGGTTGACTTTGCCCAGCTGCAAAACAAGGCCGGCAAGTACGTGGTTCCTAACGCCGAAAGCGGTGCCGAAGCACTGGCTGCGGTGAAGATGCCGGAAAGCTTGGTGGCCTGGCTGCCGGATCCGGACGGTGCCAAGTCCTACCCGATCACGTCCTACACCTGGATGATCTTCCGCAAAGACAACGGCAACCCGGCCAAGGCCAAGGCCATGCGTGAAATGGTCGAATACAGCCTGACCGAAGGCCAGAAAATCGCTGACTCGATGGGCTATATCCCACTGCCGCCATCGGTAGTCGATCAGGTTCGCAAAGCATCCGCCAACATCCAGTAACGCCCGTGAGGCCTCTCTCGGCGGGTGCTGTCAGCCTTGCCGGGAGAGTTACCCCCCTGTTCCGGAATTAGCCAATGAACACACCTTTTGTCGTACCGGGTAACCCGGACTCTGCCTGCCAGCCACCTTCTACGAAGGACTTCCTGGTTGATCGCACCTTCCGTGCGCTTGCGCGGATAGGTGTGGTTCTGGTGCTGGCGTTGGTGTTTGCCCTGGTGTTTGAAGTCGGGCGCAAGGCCCTTCCAGGCATGGAAAAGCACGGTTTTGACGTGATTTTCGGAAGCGTCTGGGACGTTAACCAAGGCAAGTACGGCATTCTGCCGGCCATCTGGGGCACGCTTTACAGTGCCTTCATCGCGTTACTGATCGCAGGTGTTTTCGGCGTCAGCATGGCGATTTTCCTTACCCAAGATTTTTTGCCGGCGAAGCTGGCGGCGGTGTTTCGCACCATCGTCGAACTGCTCGCGGCCATTCCCAGCGTCGTTTATGGCCTGTGGGGCATTTACGTGGTGATTCCGGCGATCCGGCCTTTGACCGCTTGGTTGAACACCGAACTCGGCTGGATCCCTTTTTTCGGCACCTCCTTGAGCGGTCCGGGGCTGCTCCCGGCCGCGCTGGTGTTGGCGATCATGATTCTGCCGACCATCGCTGCCGTGTCCCAGGACGCCCTCACCGCCGTGCCGATGAAAACCAAGCAAGCGGCCTACGGTATGGGCACCACTCACTGGGAAGCGATTCTCAAGGTGATGGTGCCGTCCGCCGCTACCGGCATCTTCGGTTCCCTGGTGCTGGGCCTGGGCCGCGCACTCGGTGAAACCATGGCCCTGGCCATGCTGGTGGGCAATGCCAACAACATCTCTCTGTCGCTGTTCGCACCGGCCAATACCCTGGCGGCCTTGCTGGCGCTGAACTTCCCGGAAGCCGGGCCGAACGAGATCGAGGTGCTGATGTACGCCGCACTGGTGCTGATGTTGATCACGCTGATCGTCAACATCTTCGGCTCCATGATCATGATGTACGCCCAACGGGGTAATAAGTGATGACTGATCTCACTGCTGCAACCGACCTGACGTCCCCCGCAGGCGCGATGCCCAGCCTGCAGCGCCGGTTTGAAGGCCGCGCCCTACGCAGCCTGGTATTGACCACCCTGGTCTGGACAGGCGCGCTACTGGCCAGCGTGCCGCTGATTTCCGTGCTCTACATGCTGATCATGCGTGGCGGCGCGCGCCTGAGCCTTGAAGTGTTCACCGAGCTGCCGCCGACTGGTTTCGAGACCGGCGGTGGTTTCGGCAACGCAATGGCCGGTACCTTCGTGATGGTCGGCATCGCCGCTGCCATCGCCGTGCCGGTCGGCATCATGGCGGCGATCTTCCTCGCCGAACTGGGCCCTGACAGCAAGCTGGCGAACGCCGCGCGTTTTGCCGCGAAGATGCTCACCGGCCTGCCTTCCATCCTGGCCGGTGTATTCGCCTACGCCCTGGTGGTCATGACCACCGGCACCTACTCGGCTCCGGCCGGTGGTGTGGCACTGGCGGTACTGATGCTGCCGATCGTGGTCCTGACCGCTGAAGAATCGATGCGCATGGTGCCCAAGATCATGAAGGACGCCGCCTACGGCATGGGCTGCACCCGCTCCCAAGTGATCTGGAAAATCGTCCTGCCCACCGGCCTGCCGGCAATCCTCACTGGCGTGATGCTTGCCGTGGCTCGCGCCGCAGGCGAAACCGCGCCGCTGTTGTTTACCGCACTGTTCAGCAACTACTGGATCTACCACGACGGCAGCCTGGCGGTGATGAATCCGACGGCCTCGCTGGCCGTGCTGATTTACAACTTCTCCGGCATGCCCTTCGACAACCAGCTTGAACTCGCCTGGGCGGCGTCGCTGGTACTGGTAATGATCGTGCTGGTCGTGAATATCGTGAGCCGTATTTTCGGCAAGCCAAAGTATTGAAAACGGGAGCATCTGAATCTTGAACGTCTCAACTGCGCAAATAGCCGCTCCGTTTGTCACCCAGGCGCCTGTGGTCATGGACTGCAAGCTGGATAAGATCTTCTACGGCAACTTCCTGGCCGTACGTGACAGCCATGTGCCGATCGAAAAGAACAAGATCACTGGCTTCATCGGTCCTTCCGGCTGCGGCAAAAGTACCGTGTTGCGTAGCCTCAACCGCATGAACGACCTGGTCAAAGGTTTCCGCTTTGAGGGCCACGTGCACTTCCTCGGGCAGGACGTCTACGGCAAGGGCGTGGATCCAGTGGTCGTGCGCCGCTATATCGGCATGGTGTTCCAGCAGCCGAACCCGTTCTCGATGAGCATCTTCGACAACGTCGCTTTCGGCCTGCGCCTGAACCGCTACAAAGGCGATCTGGGCGACCGCGTCAAACACGCCCTGCAAGGTGCGGCGTTGTGGGATGAGGTCAAGGACAAACTCAAGGTCAGCGGCCTGTCTCTGTCCGGTGGTCAGCAGCAACGCCTGTGTATCGCCCGTGCCATCGCCACCGAGCCAGAAGTGCTGTTGCTCGACGAACCCTGCTCGGCACTCGACCCGATTGCCACGCGCCGTGTCGAGGAGTTGATGGTTGAGCTGAAGAAGGACTACACCATTGCCCTGGTGACCCACAACATGCAGCAAGCCATTCGTGTGGCTGACACCACGGCGTTTTTCTCGGTGGATATTTCCCAAGGCACGCGTACCGGCTATCTGGTTGAGATGGGCCCTACGGAGCAGATTTTCCAGAACCCGCGCGAGCAAATGACCGGTGACTACATCACCGGTAAGTTCAGCTGAACCCTGCGCGAGCTCGGACGCTCGCGCATTTTCACCTGTTTATAGGAATGCCAATGCCAGCAACACGACGCCTTGATTTGCCCGCGATTGAACGTGCACTGCGTGAGGTACAGCAGCGCTTTGCCGAGCTCAGTCGGGACTTTACCGAGCCGCGCGATCCGTTGACTGACGAAGTGCTGCATAACGTGCTTGAAGGCTATGCGCTGATTGACGACTACGTGGCGCGGGGCGTCGACCTGTTTGACCTTCAGCAACTGAACCTGATGCTGGAGATCAACGCCACCGTACTCTGTGGCAGCGACCCGACCCGCCGACTGGAATACGCCCAGCACCTGGCGGCGACCGAAGAACACTTCTTCAACAACGTCGAGGGCGGTATCAAGGACTTGTACAACTGGTACTGCGCGTACCGCAGTGAGTCGGTCTGGAAGCGTGCAGCCGGGGTGTATGTACGCATCCTCAGCAAGCCGCAGTTGTTCATCGAAGGCAACAACCGCAGCGGCTCGCTGATTGTCAGCTATTTGCTGATGCGTGCAGGGTTGCCGCCGTTCGTGCTGTCGCTGGAGAACGCCGAAGGCTACTTCAACCCCTCATCAGTCATCCGTAACTCAGCCAAACATGGCGTCAAGGCGTTGTACGAATTGCCCAAGATCAAGAAAAAATACGCAGCCTTCCTCGAAGAACAGGCACCGGATCCAATGAAGTTTTTTCTTAAGGACCAGCCCGTGCCCGTCTATCAAGGGGGCCATTGATGAGCGGTTCTCTCCTGTTCGCCAGGGCAGGGCAGGCCCTCCAGCGCCTTCTCCCGATGCAACTGCTTAAGCGCCCGCGCATCCGCATTTCGTTCGACATAGACGACACCCTGGCCTGCCAGCTCCACCACTGCGACGTCGAGCCGAGCCGGCTGCCGGCCTGCGTGCACCGTTGGCTGGGTGAACCGCTGCGAATCGGCACGCGCTCCCTGACCCGCGAACTCCGCCGCCAGGGCTGCAGCATCTGGGTCTATACCTCGTCCGGTCGCACGCCGTCCTATATCCGACGGTGGCTGATGCTGTACGGCATCCGCGTCGACGGCGTGGTCAACAGCGTGCTGCATAACCAGGCACTGACGGCGCACGGGCTGTCGAATTCACCATCGAAATTCCCACCGGCCTTCGACATCGACCTGCATGTGGATGACTCCGAAGGTGTGCGCAGTGAAGGCCATGACCACGGTTTTCGCGTGGTGGTGGTGGACCCTCAGGACGAGCACTGGGCGCAGCGGGTGTTGGAGGCCGTCGCGCAGGTTCAGGCGCAGCTTGCCCGTCAGCAACCCCTCAGGCACGCACCAACAACACAGAGCGCGCGCAGGTTTTTTCTGCCTGAGGCGCTCTGAAAATCCGAGGGTTGGCCCGCCTCAACGCATATGCAAAATAATCGGACTGCTGCTCGCAGGATCCGTATGCCCACGCAGTTTACCCACCGCCTTGGCGTCCACCGCGCCACCCTGATTACCCCAAGTACCGCGCACATACGTCAGCACGTCGGCGATTTCCTGATCAGACAACTGTTCACGAAACGCCGGCATGCGATACGCATCCGGCACGCCAGCGGCGACCACGCGTTGTGCACCATTGAGGGTGATGTTGATCGCTGACGCCGTCTCCTTTACCAGCGCCGAGGTGGCGCCGGCCAGGGGCGGCATCCACTCGGGCTGGCCTTTGCCGTCAGCGCCGTGGCACGAGGCGCAGCGGGTTGCGTAGGTGTGGGCGCCGGGTGCGTCCGGGCGCGCGTCGGCGGTCACGTACTGCCAGGGCGTGCCGTCGCGCTGCGGGTCGCCGGGCAGCGACTTGAGGTAGCGGGCGATGGCCGCCAGGTCGTCGTCGGCCATGAACTGGGTGGAGTTGTTGAACGCTTCGGTCATCGAGCCGTAGACCACCGCGTGCTGGTTGCGGCCGGTCTTGAGGAACTGCACGATCTCAGGCTCGCTCCAGCGGCCCAAACCGCTGTTGGGGTCCTGGCGCAAGCTGGGTGCGTACCAGCCATCGAGCAGGGCGCCGGCGAGGAACGGCTTGCCGGAGTCATCCAGGGCTTTTTCGTTGAAGGCCAGACCACGCGGCGTGTGACAACTGCCGCAGTGGCCAGGCCCTTGGACGATGTAGGCGCCGCGATTCCACAGCGCGTCCTGGTTGGGGTTGGCGGCGTAGGTGGCCGTGGGTGCGAACAGGCCGTTCCACAGTGCGATGGGCCAGCGCATATTCAGCGGCCAGGGAATATCGCTGGGGATATTCGGCTGGTTGGCCGGTTGCACGCCTTTCATGAAAAACGCGTACATCGCCTTTATATCGTCGTCGCTGAGCTTGGCATACGACGGGTAGGGCATGGCCGGGTACAACCGTCGGCCGCCCGGTGCCACGCCGTGGCGTACCGCTCGGTCGAAGTCGGCGAGGCTGTAAGTGCCGATCCCGTGGGTACGGTCCGGGGTGATGTTGGTGGCGTGAATTGCACCCAGCGGCGTGGCCATTTCCAGGCCACCGGCGAACGGTGCCTTGTCGGGCAGGCTGTGGCAGGCCACGCAGTCGCTGAGGCGGGCGACGTACTCGCCGCGACTGACCAGGGCCGGGTCGAAACTGGCGGCCTGTGCCGGTTCAAACGGTGTGGCCGGTTGGCGGGTGACATACCAGGCCATCAGGCCGGCGGCGATGACGCAGGGCAGCGCGAGCCAGCCTACGGTTCTTGCGAATCGACGGTTGTTCATGGGCGGTCTCGCTCGGTTAGCTGAAGGTGTGTCGGCTTAATGGCAGGCTGCGAACACGCTGGCCGGTCAATTGCGCCACCGCGTTGACCACGGCCGGCGCCACAGCGGGGAGCGGAGGCTCACCGATGCCGCCCATCTTTTCACCACTCTCGATGATCTTTACGTGCACCTGCGCCATGCGTGACGGCGGCAGGATCGGGTAAAGGTCGTAATTGCGCGCCCGTGGCTTGCCGTCCACGTACACCGCTTCCTCCAGCAAAGTCTGCGATAAGCCCAAGGCTACCGCGCCGTTGACCTGCGCTTCGACAATCGCCGGGTTGACGATGCTGCCAGGGTCGATGGCTTCCCAGATGTGGTGCACCTTGACCTGGCCGTGTTCAATCGACACCTCGGCGATCACCGCCGCGTGAGAACCGAACGGCGAGGCCATGGCCACGCCACGCGCTCGTCGTGTGCCGTCTTCGGCGGTGTAGGGGCCACGCTTCCAGCCGCCGGACAACTCGGCCACCGCTTTGAGTAAAGTCGTCAACCGAGGGTTGTCCCGCAGCAAATGCAGGCGCAACTCATACGGGTCGCGTTTGCCTTGGTCGGCCAGTTCATCGAGGAACGCTTCGTAGAAGAAGTCATTGAGCGAGTTACCCACCGACCGCCAGTAGCCGAGCATGGCCGGGCCTTTGACATAGATCTGTGCGATGCGTTTGTTGGGGATGGCGTAGCTCTTGCCGGTCAGGCCTTCGAGGGCCGTGGGGTCGAGTTTTTCGCCCTGTTTGCCGGCGATGGCTTCGCTGGGGCCTTCGGTGGCGCTGACGGCTTCGATGGCAACGGGCAGGCCGTCGGCATCCAGCGCGGCGCGGAACTTGACCACCGCAACCGGGCGCAGTACATCGCGCAGGAACTCTTCTTCACGGCTCCAGATCAGCTTGACCGGACGGCCCACCGCCTTGGCCAGCGCAATGGCCTGCGGGTAAGGGCTGGCCGAGTCATAGAGGAAATGCCGGCCAAAAAAACCGCCCAGTAGCGGTGAGTGCAGATTGATTTGTGCAGGCGCCAGGCCGGTGCGCTTGGCGATGTCAGCGCGGAACATGTCCGGCGCCTGGTTGGGCAGCCAGATGTCCAGGGAACCGTCGGGGTTGAAACGCGCCAGGGCTGAAGGCGGCTCCAACTGGGCGTGATTGACGTACTGGTTGTGGTAGGTGGCCTCGATCTGAGTCTTGGCGTTTTTCAGTGCGCCGGCCACATCGCCTTCGTTTTCATCGTCACGGGCCGGGCCTTGCTGGGTGGCGAGGAAATCGCGGAAGCCATCGCTGGAAAAGTCGGCGGGCATCGCGCGGACTTTGGCGTCAGCGGCCGCTTCCAACCAGTCGACCTGGATGGCTTCTACCGCGCGCTTGGCATGCCACCAGCGTTCGGCGACGACCGCCACTGCGCCAGGCAGTTGATGCACCGAGTGCACGCCTGGCATGGCTTCGACCTGCGCCTGGTTACGCAGGCTGCCCACGGTCATGCCCAGGCGCGGCGCGTGTTGCACGGCGGCGTGGAGCATGTCATCGACTTTCAGGTCGATGCTGTACAGCGCCTTGCCAGTGGATTTGTCGTAGGCGTCCACACGCTTGACCGGTTTACCGATCCAGCGGAATTGACTCGGGTCGCGCAGGGTAATGCTCGCGGCATCAGGCACCGGCATGTCCAGGGCGCGGCTGGCCAACTCGCCATAGCCCAGGGAACGACCGGACGCAGCGTGAACCACGCGGCCGGGTTGAGTGGTCAATTGGGCCACTGGCACACCGAGCTGCTCGGCGCCGGCCTGCAGCAGCATGGCGCGGGCGAGGGCGCCCAGGCGACGCATGGTCGGATAGCTCATGCGCACCGACATGCTGCCGCCGGTGATGCGCATACCGTTGTCCATCACCACATAAGCCTCACCGGGTGGCGCGGCTTCAACGATGAACGTGGCCGGGTCGGCGTCGAGTTCTTCGCCGACAATCTGCGCCATGGCGGTGTGGGTGCCCTGACCGCCTTCCATAAAGGGGCTGAGCAGGCGAACAGTGCCGCCCGGGCGAATCTCCAGAAAGGCCGGCACTTGGGTGCCACGTTCTGTCGTCGCGCCGGTGGCAGCCTGCACCCGGCCCGAGCCGAGCGGCAGGCCGAAACCGATGACCAGCGCCCCCACGGCCGTACTGGCCAGGAAGCGTCGGCGGGACAGGTTGACCGGCTCGTCCAGGGAGAGGCCGGGGATGAGTCCTGGCATATTCATCAGGCAGTCTCCTTCCCGGCGGCGAGGTCGTACATGGCGGTATGGATGGCGTTGTAGGTACCGCAGCGGCACAGGTTGACCATCGCTGCGTCGATCTGCTCTTTGGTGGGAGCGGGGGTGTGCTTGAGCAGCGCGGTGGCTGCCATCACTTGTCCGGACTGGCAGTAACCGCACTGCGCTACCTGGTGCTCGACCCAGGCACTCACGACACGTTTGCCCACGTCATCGGCTTCGATGGCTTCGATGGTGGTGATCTCGCGGCCAACGACCCCGGCTACCGGGGTGACGCACGAACGCACTACATTGCCGTCCACCAGCACCGAGCAGGCGCCGCATTGGGCCAGGCCGCAGCCGTATTTGGTACCGGTCATGCCCAGATTGTCGCGGATTACCCACAGCAATGGCGTGTCGGCTTCGGCCTCGACCTGATAGGCCTTTTGGTTGATACGTAATTCCATGGCTGGCTCACCTGCTGATCATCGGTTGGTGGTGCTGATTTCTTATAGGAGTGGTGCGACGAGAAGTCGCCCATCGTCGAACTCTAGACCACCGCGCAAGGGGTATCTATCTGCTGGCCGCCATATTCAGAGGATCAGGCAAGGATTCAACAGGATTGGGTGACTGACAGCGGTGAAGCCCGGTGGTGGAGTCTGGCCTTTGCGTGGTGATCAAGCTTTCTGTCATGAACAGGTTTCTGTGATGAACGGTCTTTTTGTGGTGAGCGGGCTTGCCCCGCGCTGGGCTGCGGAGCAGCCCCATAACCTGCCACCGAGATTGACCGGAAGAAATGCGGTGTTCTTGATGGGGCCGCTTCGCAGCCCAGCGCGGGGCAAGCCCGCTCACCACAGGACACCGGTTCACCACAACAAATCCACTCACCATGGACAGCCTGTTCACCAGCTATAACAACCCATATTTACCGTGGTTGGCAGGACCACTGTGATGATCAGGTTTTCTGTGGTGCACAGTCTTTTTGTGGTTGTGAGGGTTTCTGTGGTGCGCGGTCTTTTTGTGGTGAGCGGGCTTGCCCCGCGCTGGGCTGCGGAGCAGCCCCAAAACTGCCGC
>NZ_FYDK01000011.1:44463-93036 GCF_900187495.1 Pseudomonas sp. Irchel 3H9
GTTTCTGTGGTGCGCGGTCTTTTTGTGGTGAGCGGGCTTGCCCCGCGCTGGGCTGCGGAGCAGCCCCAAAACTGCCGCTGAGATTTACCGGAAGAAATGCGGTGTTCTTGATGGGGCCGCTTCGCAGCCCAGCGCGGGGCAAGCCCGCTCACCACAGGACACCCGTTCACCACAACAAATCCACTCACCACAGGACACCGGTTCACCACGACAAATCCACTCACCATAGACAGCCTGTTCACCAGGCATAACAACCCATATTTACCGTGGTTGGCAGGACCTCTGTGATGATCAGGTTTTCTGTGGTGCACCGTCTTTTTGTAGTTGTGAGGTTTTCTGTGGTGCACAGTTTTTTTTGTGGTGAGCGGGCTTGCCCCGCGCTGGGCTGCGGAGCAGCCCCAAAACTGCCGCTGAGATTTACCGGAAGAAATGCGGTGTTCTTGATGGGGGCCGCTTCGCAGCCCAGCGCGGGGCAAGCCCGCTCACCACAGGACATCCGTTCACCACAACAATCCACCAACCACGGGACATCCGTTCACCACAACAAATCCATTCACCCCATAACATCCATTCACCACAAAAAATCCGCTCACCCCAACAGTAAGAGCAACCCATATCTATCGCTATTCAGGCCCACCCCTCACGCACTGCATTGCGAATCCCTTCCAGCAACATGGCAAACGCCGGGTTGTCGTTGTTTTCACGCCAGATCAGGTGCAATTCGCTCTGCGCGCCTTCGCCCAGGTCGATGTCGCGGAACACCACGTTCTTGAACACTACGCTGCTGGCGCAACGAGGTACCAGGGCCAGGCCCATGCCGGCGTTAACCAGCGCGAGGATGGTCAGGGACGAGCCGAGCCACTGCACATAATCTGGCGCGACGCGGGCCGAGCGCAGCAGGCCGGTGAGCAGTTCGTTGAAGGGCGGGTAGGCGGCGTAGGCGTACATGAGGAAGGGTTGGGCGTCGAGGTCGTGCACGCTGACCGTCTCGGCGTTGGCGAGGCGATGGTTGCTCGGCACCGCCAGCACGAAGGGCTCGCGCACCAGGCATTCGGTGGCGTAGCCCGGTTCCAGCAGGGGCGCGCGGACGATGCCCAGGTCGATGCGTCGGGCGCGCAGGGCTTCGTATTGTTGGTAGGTGTTCATCTCGGCCAGGTCGATCTTGACGTGAGGCTGCTTGAGACGCGCCTCGGCGATCACCTTGGGCAGAAACTCATACACCGCGCTGCCGACGAAGCTGATGTTGACCGTGCCGATATCGCCTTCGGCAAACCGTCGCGCGGTCACGGCCGCTTGCTGGGCAAGCTCCAGCAGGTTCTGGGCTTCGATGAAAAACGCGCGGCCAGCAGCGGTGAGCGCGACGCTGCGAGTGGTGCGAGTAAACAGCTCTACACCCAGGTGGTGTTCGAGCAATTGGATCTGCCGGCTCAGCGGCGGCTGGGTCATGTTCAGCCGTTCCGCAGCGCGGCGGAAATTCAGCTCAGTGGCTACGGTGGTGAAGCAGCGCAGTTGCGTCAGCTCGAACATTGATCTAATCCCGGTATCAATCGGATGCCAAGTTAGATTAGACGGGAGCAATTCACGGCGTCCATCATTGTTCTGCCCCTAAAAAAACAATGAATGGGAGTTGCCCGTGGAAACCCTCCAGAATCCGCCAGACCCGACCGTGCTTGCCCGCGCGGCCGCCAAGGTCAAGCGTCATGTATTGCCGCTGTTCGTGGTGATGTTCATCGTCAATTACATCGACCGGGTCAATATCGGCTTTGTGCGCAGCCATATGGAGACCGACCTGGGCATTGGCGCGGCGGCCTATGGTTTGGGCGCCGGGTTGTTTTTCATCGGTTACGCGATCTTCGAAGTGCCGTCCAACCTGCTCTTGCAGCGCTACGGCGCACGGGCCTGGTTGACGCGCATCATGTTCACCTGGGGCGCGGCGGCGATGGCCATGGCCTTTGTTCAGGGCGAAACCAGTTTCTACATCCTGCGCTTTATCCTCGGCGCCGCCGAAGCCGGGTTTTTCCCGGGGATCATCTACTACTTCACTCAATGGCTGCCGGCCGCCGAGCGTGGCAAGGCGATGGCGATTTTCCTCAGTGGCTCGGCGATCGCCTCGGTCATCTCCGGGCCGGTGTCGGGGGCACTGCTCAACGTCAGCGGCCTGAGCCTGCATGGTTGGCAGTGGATGTTCCTGATCGAAGGCTTTGCCTCCATCGTGCTCTGCGGGTTCGTGTGGTTCTGGTTGCAGTCCCATCCCCATCAGGCCAAGTGGCTCAGCGACGACGAAAAACACGCGTTGGCCGCTGCCATTGCGCTGGAGCAGCAAGCCCGTGAGGCGAGCCAGAGCGTGCGGCCGTCGATGTTCAAATTGCTTGCCGACAAACAGATCGCACTGTTCTGTTTCATCTACTTCTCCATCGCCCTGACCATCTACGGCGCCACGTTCTGGCTGCCGAGCATGATCAAGAAAATGGGCAACCTGGGAGACTTCCAGGTTGGTCTGTTCAACTCCATTCCCTGGTTGATTTCCATCGTCGCGATGTACGGTTTTGCGTCGTTGGCCAGCAAGTGGAAGCACCAACAGGCGTGGGTGTCACTGATGCTGGTGATCGCCGCATTCGGCATGTTCATGTCCACCACCGGCGGGCCGGTGTTTGCCTTTGTCGCCATCTGTTTTGCCGCGATCGGCTTCAAGGCCGCCTCGGCGTTGTTCTGGCCGATTCCCCAGGGTTACCTGGATGCGCGCATCGCCGCGGCGGTGATCGCCTTGATCAATTCGGTCGGCAACCTGGGCGGCTTTGTTGCGCCCACCACTTTCGGCTTGCTGGAGCAGACCACCGGCTCCATCGAGGGCGGCCTGTATGGCTTGGCGGCCACTTCGCTGGTGGCGGCAGTGGTGGTGTTTTTTGCCCGCACCGCGCCTCGGGGCACTGTGCCGCCTGCGTCCAAATCGTCCACTCATCCTCACGCCTTGCGTTCCGGTCCACAGGGAGCCGCCTCTTGAAAATTGTCCGCGTTACCGTCACCCCGATTGCCTTCCGTGACCCGCCATTACTCAACGCCAGTGGTATTCACGAACCCTTCGCGCTGCGCTCGATCATCGAGATCGAGAGCGACACCGGCTACATCGGCCTGGGAGAGAGCTACGGCGATGCCCCGGCGTTGGCGATCCAACAGCAGGTACAGTCACAGTTGATCGGGCTCGACCCCTTCAACCTCAACCAATTGCGCGCCATCGTGCAGGCCACCGTCGCCGCCCATAAACCGGCGAGCCTGGCCGGCGCCGAACTGGCACCGGGCTCCCACGCCAGCAAGGCGGTGAGCAATGCCTATTCGGCATTCGAAGTGGCGTTTCTTGATTTGCAGGCGCACTCACTGAACGTGCCATTGGTGGACCTGCTCGGCGGCGCGATCCGTGACCAGATCCCGTTCAGCGCGTACCTGTTTTTCAAATACGCCACGCACATTGATTCGCCGTATAAACCCGACAGCTGGGGCGAAGCGCTGAACGAGGAACAGATCGTCGCCCAGGCCCGGCGCATGATCGACACCTACGGCTTCAAAAGCATCAAGCTCAAGGCCGGTGCGCTGCAACCCGAGCACGAGGTGTCATGCATCAAGGCCCTGAAAAGGGCCTTCCCCGGCGTGCCGCTGCGCATTGACCCGAACGGCAACTGGTCCCTGGAAACCTCGATCCGCATGGCCGAGTTGCTCGGCGATGACCTGCAATATTACGAAGACCCGACCCCCGGCCTGGACGGCATGGCCGAGCTGCACAAACGCACCGGCTTGCCCCTGGCGACCAATATGGTGGTCACCGACTTTGACGAGTTTCGCCGCAGCGTGGCGCTTAACAGTGTGCAGATCGTACTTGCCGACCACCACTACTGGGGCGGCCTGCGCGACACCCAGGCGCTGGCGAAGATGTGCCAGACCTTCGGCCTGGGCGTGTCGATGCACTCCAATTCGCACTTGGGCATCAGCCTGATGGCCATGGCCCACGTGGCCGCGTCGGTGCCCAACCTCGACTACGCCTGCGACACCCATTACCCGTGGCAAGAGCCGGATGAGGAGGTGATCAAGGGCGGCAAGCTGCCGATTGTCGACGGCTGCGTAAAAATCACCCGCGCACCGGGGCTGGGCCTGGAGCTGGACCATGACCAATTGGGCAAGCTGCATGATCAATACCTTACCTGTGGCATCCGCCAGCGCGACGACGTGAAACAGATGCAGCGCTATCAACCGGAGTGGAAAACCGTCAAACCGCGTTATTGAAGCTGGTCGCTTCGTTTTGCCCGGTGGTGCGCCACCGGGCCTTTTTTTTGCGGGACGCCGTGCCGCGCTATGTATTCAAGCTGATACGTGAATGCGTAGTTATCTCAAATGAGATTTCTTATCAATTAAATTCACTTTGGTTTTTTTATCCCTTAGACTCAGCCCCGCTGGCGTTTGGCTGCCTTCAGCCCGCCACAAAAAACAATAACGAAGGGTGCTAGGGGAGCTGGGCGTGAATTTCAAAAAGAACACAATTGCGTTGGCGGTCGGGTCGGTTTGCCTGGCTTCAGGGGCTTGGGCTGCCGAACCCAACACGATGGAAATCGCGCCGATTACGGTGAGTGGCGAGAAAATCAACCGCTCCCTTGAGCAGACCC
This sequence comes from Pseudomonas sp. Irchel 3H9, assembly GCF_900187495.1. NCBI lineage: Bacteria > Pseudomonadati > Pseudomonadota > Gammaproteobacteria > Pseudomonadales > Pseudomonadaceae > Pseudomonas > Pseudomonas sp. Irchel 3H9. The sequence continues at coordinate 49,113 of NZ_FYDK01000011.1, forward strand.
AATCCAGCGTTGTGGTCGTGACCGAACAACAACTGCGGGACAAGGCCGATCACAGCCTGGTCGATGTGTTCGCGCGCACGCCGGGTGTGTACAGCCAGGCCGGTAACGAAAACTGGGGCATTCGCGGTGTACCGGTGTCCGGATTCGATGACCAGGGCCCCGCGACCCTCAATGGCGCCGTTTCGGTGTATGTCGATGGTGCCGTGCAACCCAATCGCACCCTGACCCTGAGCCCTACCGGCTTGTGGGATGTGGAACAGGTAGAAGTCTTCCTCGGCCCGCAATCCACCACCCAGGGGCGTAACTCCCTGGCCGGCGCCGTAGTGATCCAGACCCGCAACCCGACGTTCCAACCGACTTTTTCGGCGCAAACCAACGTGGGCAACTACGGAGAAAAAGGCGCAGCGGTGGCCGGTGGCGGCAGCATTGTCGATGACAAGATCGCAGGTCGCATCGCCCTGGATTATCAAGATGGCGATGGTTACATCGACAACATCGCCCTCGGCAAGGATGCCAACCCGCACCGCACGAGCAACGCGCGCGGCAAGCTGTTGATCCTGCCCAACGACGATCTCGACGTCTTGCTGACCTACGCCCACAACGAGCACCGCCAGGGTGACAACTCGGTCATCCGCACCCCGGACAAGGTGCGCTATTACAAGGTGTCCTCCGATACCCAAGCGTTCGACAACCTCAACCAAGACACCGTCAGCGCCAAGGTCGACTACCGCCTCGATGACCAATGGTCGCTGACCAGCCTGACCACCAACACCCGGTCCGACTACACCAACCGCCTGGACTTCGACCAGACTGCCGACGCCAATGAAGTCATCCGACGCAAGCAGGATGGCAACCTGTTCGGCCAGGAGCTGCGCCTCAACTACAGCTCGGACACGGTGAAAAGTTTCGTCGGCGCCTATTACGGCCATAACTCCAACAATTTCCACGACCGACTGCTGTTCGATGACGTATTGGCGGTCACGGTGAAAGGCGACACAGTCATCGAAAACAAGGCGCTGTTTGGTGAAGTCGACTGGACCTTCGCACCGCGCTGGACTCTGGTCACCGGCCTGCGCTACGACCACGAAACCAACGACACCGACATCAAGCAGGACGACCTGTCCGACGCGGCGAAGGTCAAAAAGTCGTTCGCGGCCGTGCTGCCAAAACTGGGCATCAACTACGAACTCGCCACCGGCCAGTACCTGGGCTTCATGGTGCAGAAAGGTTATCGCGGCGGTGGCGTGAACGTGCGCTCCGGCAGCGGTCACGAGGCATATGACCCGGAATACACCACCAACTATGAGCTGTCGTACCGCGGTTCATTTCTCGAAGACACCCTGCGTGCACGCGCCAACCTGTATTACACCGACTGGAAAGACCAGCAGGTCAGCGTGCGGCAAGCCAACAGCAATGTCATCAACGTGTACAACGCCGGTCGCAGCGATATCAAGGGCCTGGAAGTGTTCATCGAGAAAGACCTGAGCGAGCAACTGACCCTGACCCTCGGTGGCGCGATCACCGATGGCAAGTACAAGGACTTCATCGTCGGCAACGGCCAGGACCGCAGCGGCGAAGCGTTCTACTACTCGCCCAAGTACAAGGCTTCAGTGGGCGGCATCTATCGCTTCAACGAGCGCCTGACCTTCAACACCGACGTGACGTACCAGAGCAGCGCGCCTTCGGCGTACGAGTTCGATTCAGCGGGCAAGGTCAACGGCGAGCGCAGGAGCGACAACTACGTGTTGGCCAACTTCAGCAGCGAATTCAAAGTCACCAAGAACGTGGCTGTCTCGGGCTTCGTGAAAAACGCCTTCGACAAGCGCTACGTCACCAACAACCGCGATGACGAAATCATCGACGCCGGCGCGCCGCGCACCTTTGGAATGGCGCTGCGTTACGACCTGTAAGCTGCATTCCTGCGTGCCCCGGCGCTGCGGCGCCGGGTTCTGCGTTCAGGAAAAATCCTCCTCGAAATGCTCGTGCTCACCCCGCGCATCCCCTTGGCGACGCACCACCTCCATCTGCCGCAGCTCTACCCGCCGGATCTTGCCGGAAATGGTTTTGGGCAGTTCGCTGACAAATTCGATGCGCCGCACCCGTTTGTACGGGGCGAGGTGTTCGCGGGCGAAGGCGAGGATGTGGCGTGCCAGCTCGGCGCTGCCGGGGGCGTCGTGGGCCAGGATCAGGAAGGCTTTGGGCACCGCCAGGCGCAGTGGGTCTGGGCTGGGCACTACGGCCACTTCCATCACCGCCGGGTGTTCGATCAGCGCACTTTCCAGTTCGAACGGGCTAATGCGGTAGTCGGAGGCCTTGAACACGTCATCGGCGCGACCGACGAAGGTGATGTAGCCGTCGCTGTCGATCTGCGCGGTATCGCCGGTGCGGTAGTAACCGTCGCGCATCACTTCGGCGGTTTTTTCCGGGCTGTCTTCGTAGCACACCATTAAACCGAGAGGGCGTACATCCAGCGGCAGCGCGACTTCCCCTTCGTTGCCCGGTAGGCCGTCGGCGTCCAACAGCACGACACGATAGCCCGGCAGTGGACGGCCCATGGACCCTGGCTTGAGCAACTGGCCGGGGGTGTTGCCGACCAGGGCGGTGGTCTCCGATTGGCCGAAACCATCGCGCAGCGGCAAGCCCCAGGCCTGCTGGATTTGCTCGATGATTTCCGGGTTCAGGGGTTCGCCCGCACCCACCAATTCACGCAGATTCAGGCGCGCCTTGTGACTGGCCAGGTCTTCCTGGATCAGCATGCGCCACACGGTCGGCGGGGCGCACAGGCTGGTCACGCGGTATTGTTCCAGCGCTGTCAGCAAGGCCGGCGCGCTGAACCGCGCGACGTTATGGATGAAGATGCACGCGCCGGCATTCCACGGCGCGAACAGGCAGCTCCAGGCGTGCTTGGCCCAGCCTGGAGACGAGATATTCAGGTGCAGGTCGCCGGGTTGCAGGCCGATCCAGTACATCGTCGACAGGTGGCCCACCGGGTAGCTTTGGTGGCTGTGCAGCACCATTTTGGGTTTGGAGGTGGTGCCGGAAGTGAAGTACAGCAGCATGGGGTCGGTGGCCAGGGTGCGGCCTTCGGCTGCGAACTGCTCGGGGTATTCAAATGCGGCGTTGTGCGCGACCCAGCCGCTGGGCGCAGCTCCCACGCAGATGCGGCTACAGCCATCGCCCAGGCCGTCGAACTTGCCGACATGCGCCTCGCCGACCACCAGATGGCGAACCTGGCCACGCTCGATACGGTCGCGCAGATCATCCGGGTTGAGCAGGGCGGTGGCCGGGATCACCACTGCGCCGAGTTTGAATGCGGCGAGCATGGTGTCCCACAACGCCACGTCGTTGCCGAGCATCAACAGCACTCGGTCGCCGCGTCGCACGCCGAGGGCACGCAGATGGTTGGCCACCTGGTTTGAGCGCGTCGCCAGTTGCTGGAAGCTGTAGCGCTGCTCGCTGCCGTCTTCTTCGACGATCCACAGCGCGTTGGCCGCATTGCCCTCGGCCATGGCATCGAAGTAGTCCAAGGCCCAGTTGAACGCATCCAGCTGCGGCCAGCGGAAGTCGCGAACGGCGGTGGCGTAATCGGTGCGATGGGCGAGCAGAAAATCCCGCGCGGCCAGGAAGGGATGCGTCATGGTCGGTGTCCTTGATTATTGTTGTAGGGACATTTCTGTGCTGCGGTGACCCACGGTTCAACCGAGAGGCTGAACCGAGTATAGGCACGCATAAATCCAGAGATGAACGCTCAAAAACACCGGTGTGTTGTGCAAAAAAGTCATGGGTGCAGGGGCTGGATTGACGATCAATACATAAAAGTCCAGTATGGAATTATAAGTACAAAAGCTCTTGCTGGATTTTTTCTTCTCTCTTGCCAAACCAACAACAACTTGCGAGATCCCCCATGAAGAAACGCTTGCTTATCACCGCCCTGGCCTTAATCGCTTCCAGCCACGTATGGGCCGCCGAGAAAACCCTGCGCATCGGCATCGAGGCGGCCTACCCGCCGTTTGCCTCCAAGACCCAGGAAGGCACCATCGTCGGCTTCGACTACGACATCGGCAACGCGCTGTGCGCGCAGATGAAGGTCAAGTGCGTGTGGGTTGAAGGTGAGTTCGATGGTCTGATTCCTTCCCTCAAGGTGAAGAAAATCGACATGGCCCTGTCGTCCATGACCATCAACGAAGACCGCAAGAAGTCAGTAGATTTCACCCACAAGTACTACTTCACCTCATCGCGTCTTGTGATGAAAGACGGCGCGGTGGTAGATGACCAGTACGCCAGCCTGAAGGGCAAGACCGTCGGTGTGCAGCGTGCGACCACCACCGACCGTTACGCCACCGAGGTATTTGAGCCCAAGGGCATTAACGTCAAGCGCTACAGCAATAACGAAGAGATCTACATGGACCTGGCGGCAGGGCGCCTGGATGCGATTTTTGCCGACACCATCCCCTTGAATGACTTCCTGCAAATGCCACGGGGCAAGGGCTACGCTTTTGTCGGGCCGGAGCTCAAGGACCCGAAATACGTAGGCGAAGGCGCGGGGATTGCAGTGCGCAAGGGCAACGAGGCGCTGGTCAGCGAATTGAACACGGCCATCGACGGCATTCGTGCCAGTGGTGAGTACCAGAAGATTTCGCAGCAGTACTTCAAGGCTGACATTTACGGTGATTGATGCGGCGGGGCTGCTGCTGTGGTGAGTAGCCTTGCTTTTTTGATGAGCAGTCCTGCTGTTGTAATGAGCGGGCTTGCTTTTGTGGTGAGCTGGCTTGCTTTTGTGGTGAGCAGTTCTGCTGTTGTGGTGAGCGGGCTTGCCCCGCGCTGGGTGGCGCAGCCGCCCCATTATTGACAGTGCATACCTTCAGTTGGAACTGAGGCGTCTGAATTTGGGGCGGCTTCGCCACCCAGCGCGGGGCAAGCCCGCTCACTACAAAATCCTGTTCACCACATAAGGCCTGCTCAAAGCAAAAAGCCTGCTCACCAAAAAATTCATCCAGGGTTGAAGGTTCAGCCCTTTAATTCCTTCAGATGCTTGTAAACCGTTGCCCGCCCCATACCCAGCACGTTGGCCACATAGTTCGAGGCGCTCTTGCCCTTGAACGCGCCTTCGGCATGCAGTGCCAGCACCAGTTCGCGTTTGTGGTCGCGGGTCAGCAGGTTCAGGCTTAACTGGCGCTCGCGCATCCAGGCATGCAGGAAGGTGTTGATGCGTTCCTGCCAGTCATCGCGAAACAGCGCGTCCGGCTGTGGGATCAGCTTGCTTGGCGACAGGAACAGGTCCAATGCCGCCTTGGCATTTTCGAACAGTGAAATATTCAGGTTGATGCACAGCACCGCCAGGGGCCGACCGTTGGCGTCGCGCAGTACGGTGCTCAGGCTGCGAATTTTCTGACCGTCCCAGTTGAGTTTTTCGTAGGGGCCGATATTCACTTCGCTGACGTCATCGCTGAGCATGTCCTCCAGCGCCGAGTCGTCGCCAATCGCGCGTTTCGACAGGTTATTGGCGATGTAATCGACTTTTTGCGTGCGCAGGTCATGCAGCACCGCTTCGGCGTGGGGGAAGAACAGCGTGGCGATGGCATCGGCGATCGCGCGAAAGTTCTGCAAGACGTTGTCGGGTTCGACGGTGTTCATCAATGGGGCTCCAGGCGGGCGGGGGAGAGCATACCAGCGTCGAGGCCGAACCGGGTCAGTGCCTCCGGCAGCGGTGCGCCGCGCACCAGTGCCGCACTGGCCTGGCCCATGGCCGGTGAGGTTTGGATGCCGTAACCGCCTTGCGCCGCTACCCAGAACAGCCCTGGGACTCGCGGGTCGAAGCCCGAAAGCAAGTCACCGTCGTGCACAAAGCTGCGCAGTCCGGCCCAGGTTCGCGTGGGGCGGCGGATGGTCAGGGTGGTGGCTTCTTCGATCTGGTAGATGCCCATGGCGATGTCCAATTCTTCGGGCTGGATGTCCTGAGGCTCGACCGGGTCTGCGTTGGCCGGTGAACCGAGGAACATGCCGGCGTCTGGCTTCATGTAGAACGCTTCGTCGAGCGCCACCAGCATTGGCCACGCATGGCTGTCCACGCCTTCGGGGCCGGCGAAGATAAACGCCGAGCGGCGCTTGGGTTGCAGGCCAATGGATGCGGCACCGGCCAGCCCACCGATGTGGTCGGCCCAGGCGCCAGCGGCGTTGATAATGATCGGCGCGGTGAAGGTTTCGTGTTGGGTGGTGACGTGCCAAAGACCACCGCTGTCACGGCTTAAGCCCAGCACATGGCTGTCGGTATGCACGTCGCCGCCCTTGCGACGAATACCGCGCAAATAGCCTTGGTGCAGGGCGTCGGTGTCGATGTCGCTGGCAGTGGGATCATAGATCGCACCGTGAACCTTTTCCCGACGCAGGATCGGCAACTTCGCACAGGCCTCGTCGACACTCAGCTGTTCAACCTGCGGCACGGTGGCCTTGGCGCTGAGGTACTGCGCGTTCAACTCGGCCGCATCGCCGGTGAAGTCCACCGTCATCTCGCCGCGCGGTGTGAGCAAGGGATGCTCGCAGAACCCTGCCGGCGGGTGGTCGAAAAACTCCCGGCTGGCCAGGGTCAACGCGCGCACCTGCGGAGTGCCGTAGGCGGCGGTGTAGAGCGCAGCCGAACGCCCGGTGGAGTGATAGGCCGGGTGAGATTCACGTTCCAGTACTCTCACCTTGCCGTGTTGCGACAACCAGAAACCCGTGGACGCACCGGCAATGCCGCCGCCGATGATGATGAAATCTGCGTGGTTCATAGGAGTCTCCAGAGGGCATTGGCCAGTGCGATGTCTTCCAGGCCCAGGCCGATGGAGCGGAAGAATACGTGACGGTCGTAGGACGGGCGCTGCACCTGGTCGCTGAGCAGTTCGGGCAGGTCGCCCATGACTGCGCTTGGGTTCCAGCCATGTTGTTCGGCGGCGATCAGCATCTCGCCCGCCGAGCCTGGCGTGGTTTGGCGGTAGTCGCAGAACACGTCCATTTCGTTCAGTGATTGGGGGGGGACTTCGTGAGCGCGCGGTGCGTTGGTGCTGATGGAGGTGATCAGCGCTGGTTTGCTCAGGCGCGAAGGGTCAATCACCGGGCCGGCGGATGACGTGCACAGTAGGATCACGTCGGCGTCTTCCAGGGCGGCTTCGCCGGTTGGGGCGATGCTCACGCGTGGGTCAAGGCGTTGAAGCGTGGAGTCAGTAGCGGTCAGGCTGGGCGAGAAGAAGTTGATGCTTTGCCAATCCCGCAGGTTTTTCACGTAGTGCAAGTGAGCCTGGGCCACCTTGCCGCTGCCGATGATCGCCAGTCGCCGAGCCGCCTGTGGCGCCAGCGCATCCACCGCCAACGCAGTGGTCGCGGCGGTGCGTGCGGTGGTCAGTTCTGCGGCATCACACAACAGCAGCGGCTGGCCGGTGTGCGTGGACATCAAGAGCGTCCAGGCGGTTACCAATGGCCCTTGCTCACGCACGATATACGGCGAGGTTTTCATGCCATACACGCCGTCCTGCGCCAGCACGCCCAGGTAGTTGATGAAGTCACCGGCGCCCTGGGGGAATTCCACCCATTGCTGGGGCGGCTGCACCGCATGCCCGGCCGCCAGGTCGCGGAACAGTGCGCGTAGGATCTGCAGCACATCGACTTGGCCCAGCAGTTCGCGGGCCTGGGTTTGGTTGATCACATGCGGGGTGCTGGACATGAATGCCTCTTTTGTTGAACTTATTTGTCCATTATGGACTTTTAGTTCCGTCGAGCAAGAGGCAAACCTTATCCGAGATAACGAAAGCCCCCCGACAGCTTCTCCTTCAGATAACCCACCAATACACTCACCGACTTCGGCACATGGGGCGAATACGGCCTAATCAAGTAGATCTCATTGGCAAATGCGCCCTTGAGCGTCCAGTCCTTGAGCACCTGCATCAGCTTGCCGCTGGTCAGCGCGGCATGGGCGCTGAAGTCTGGGAGCAGGGCGATGCCCAGGTGGTTGAGAGCGGAGTCGCGCAGCGCCTCACTGTTATTGGTGGCGAAGCTGCCGGCGATGGGCACGGTCAGGCGTTCAACGTTTTTACTGCCGCGTTCGAAGGTCCAGGCGGGCTGGTCGGTGCCCCGTGGGTAAAACAGGCAGTTGTGTGCCGACAGCTCGCCGGGTTCGCGGGGCTCTCCGTGGCGTTGCAGGTAATCCTGGGTGGCTACCAGCACCGACCCTGTGTCGCAGAGCTTCCAGGCGACGTGGGTTTCCGGCACCTGGAAACCGTGGCGCACGGCCAGGTCGTAACCTTCGGCTGCCAGGGAACTCAGCGCATCGGACACATCCAGCTGGATGCGCACTTGCGGGTAACGCTGCAGGAATTCCGACAGATGCGGCACCAGTTGCTGTCGGGCAAATGCCACCGGCGCGGTAAGGCGCACCAGCCCGCGAATCTCCCCCACAGAGTCACGCACTGACGAGAAGCTGCGGGCGATCTGCGCATAGGCGCTGCGCACTTCACGGGTCAGCGACAGCCCCGCATCGGTCAGCCGCACACTGCGCGTGGTGCGCGTGACCAACTGAGTGCCGGTGGCCTTTTCCAGGTCGGCAATACGCTGGCTGACCGCAGACTTGCTCACGCCCAGGCGCGCAGCGGCAGCCGTGTAAGTGCCTTGCTCTTCCAATATGGAAAGCCAGTGGATATGGGTCCATAGGCCTTCGATCTCAGATTTTTCCATGGGTGGATTGTTCGCGTATGTGGACAATAAGTTCAGGATTCTGCTCTGGTTTGGAACAAAGCGAAAGCCTATCGTGTGTTCCAACGCTACCCACCTGGATCGACTGCCATGACAACCACAATCGAGCACTACATCAACGACCAGCGCGTGTCCCGCGATGATCGCTATCAGGACGTCTACAACCCCGCCACCGGCGAAAAAACCGGGCGCGTCGCGCTGGCCAGCCGCCAGACCGTATCCGAAGCCGTTGCTGCTGCCCAAGCCGCTTTCGACAGCTGGGCCGATACCCCGCCCATCCGCCGCGCCCGCGTGCTGTTCCAGTACCTGCACCTGTTGCGTGAGCGCAAGGACGACCTGGCGCGCATCATCGTCGCCGAGCACGGCAAGGTCTTCACCGACGCCCAGGGCGAAGTGGACCGTGGTATCGATATTCTGGAATTCGCGTGCGGCATACCCAACCTGCTCAAAGGCGAACACTCTGACCAAGTTTCCCGAGGCATGGACAACTGGACCCTGCGCCAACCGTTGGGCGTAGTGGCCGGCGTCACGCCGTTCAACTTCCCAGTGATGGTGCCGATGTGGATGTATCCGATCGCCATCGCGGCGGGCAACACGTTCATCCTCAAGCCAAGCCCGACCGATCCGAGCGCCTCGTTGTTCATGGCCGAGCTGCTGCGTGAAGCCGGCCTGCCCAAAGGCGTGTTCAACGTGGTGCAGGGCGACAAGGAATCGGTGGATGCATTGATCGAACACCCGGACGTCAAGGCCGTGAGCTTCGTCGGCTCCACACCGATTGCCCAATACATCTACGAAACCGGCGCGCGTAACGGCAAGCGTGTGCAGGGGCTGGGCGGTGCTAAAAACCACATGGTGGTGATGCCTGATGCGGACATCGAAAAAACCGTCGACGCCCTGATGGGCGCTGCTTATGGCAGTGCCGGCGAGCGCTGCATGGCGATCTCCGTCGCCGTGCTGGTTGGTGACGTCGGTGACAAAGTTATCGCTGCATTGACCGAGCGCGCCAAGCAACTGCGCATCACCGACGGCCGCGACCTCAAGGCCGAGATGGGCCCGATTGTGTCCCGCGCTGCACTGGAACGCATCAGCGGCTACATCGAACAAGGCGTGCAGGCCGGCGCGCAACTGCTGCTGGACGGGCGTGATTACGTGCCCACCGAAGCGGGCCTGGAAAACGGCTTCTGGCTCGGCGCGACCCTGTTCGATCATGTGACCCGAGAGATGAGCATCTACCGCGAAGAAATCTTCGGCCCGGTCCTGGCGTGTGTGCGGGTGAACGACTTTGGCGAGGCGATCAAGCTGGTCAACGACCACGAGTTCGGCAACGGCGTCAGTTGTTTCACCCGCGACGGCAACATCGCCCGCGAATTTGCGCGGCGTATTCAGGTGGGCATGGTGGGCATCAACGTACCGATCCCGGTGCCGATGGCGTGGCACGGTTTTGGGGGGTGGAAGAAGAGTCTGTTTGGCGACATGCATGCGTACGGCACTGAGGGTGTTCGGTTCTATACCAAGCAGAAATCGATTATGCAGCGCTGGTCGGAGAGCATCGAGCAAGGCGCGGAGTTTGCGATGCCGGTGTCCAAATAACGCTTGGAAGAACACCGCAGGGCAAATGTGGGAGGGGGCTTGCCCCCGATGGTGGAATGACAGTCACTGTATATGTGCCTGATACACCACCATCGGGGGCAAGCCCCCTCCCACTTTTGGTTGTTTTTCACTTGAGGGTTGACTGCTAGGCGAATGATGAATACTGTACATAAACACAGTGTTTAAGCGCTGACCAACCAAACCCTGGCAACCTCAGCCACGCCAAACACTGTGTGCAAGTTAACGGATTAACTTAATGCACAGGCTCGTCAATCCGAGCCGTTTTTATCTATAGAGAGGGAACTCATGTCGTATCCAGAAAGCAAACTCACCGGCCTGACCGGTTTCGCCCTTGCGGCAAAAGTCACCGGCGGCTGGTCTGGCCAAGTGGTCAGTATCACCACGCTGGATCAACTCAAGGCCAACATTGGCGACACCACCCCACGGGTGTTGGTGATCAACAGCAATATCTCGGCGTCGAGCCTGACCAAGGTCAATATGGGTGCCAACAAGACCCTGATCGGTTCATTCCAGAACCGTACTTTGGAGAATATTCACCTGCGTGCAACCGCGCAGTCCCAGAACATTATTCTGCAGAATATTATCTTCAAACATTCGGCGAGCATTAAGGCCAATGACGATATTCAGGTGTACTTGAACTACGGCAGCAAGTACTGGATCGATCATTGCTCTTTTGTCGGGCACACCTGGTCAACCACGGACGGCAGCGAAGACAAACTGCTGTATATCGGTGAAAAAGCCGATTATGCCACCATCAGCAACTGCTTCTTTGGCAGTCATAAGTACGGGCTGATTTTCGGGCATCCGGCGGATGATAATAAGGCAGAGTTCAACGGTTATCCGCACCTGACGTTGTGCCATAACCGCTTTGACAACATGGAAGTACGCGCGCCTGGCTTGATGCGTTACGGTTATTTCCATGTGTATAACAACTACGTCAATAACTTCCATCTCGGTTTTACCCTCGCGCAGAACGCCAATATCCTCTCTGAAAGCAACTATTTTGGCGAAGGCAGCCAAAATAAAGGCATGTTGGATGACAAAGGTACCGGGACGTTCACTGATACAAACAGTGTGCCGCCGATCACCAACCAGAAGTCACCCAAAGCACAATGGACGGCAAGTTCCAACTATGCCTATACCTTGAAGACGGCGGCGCAAGCCAAGGGCTTCACACAGAAGAATGCCGGCGCCCAGGCTGGGGCGCTGGTATTCGGTAGTTGAGTAGCTAGCTTTCTACTTGGCTGTCATTTATTGCAAGTGCCACTGTATGTATATCAAGGATATAAATACAGTGATGGCCTTTGTAATATGAATAATTCTTAATGTTGCTATAAGCAAGTGCCCATGTTAAACCTTGGTGCGCACTTGCAGGGCCAACTATCTCTTGCTCTTTCAGTCAGTATTAAGTTGCTGGCTGCCAGGTGCTATTTAATCTTCGCTTGTCACTTAAGCGTTAGCAAAAGGACATCATCATGAAACATGCGAATCACACACCCACTCGCTGGACACGGGCCGATGCGCTGAAAGTTAATGAGAATGACCCGACGACGACACAGCCGTTAGTGAGTCCTGACTTTCCTGTCATGAGTGACACGGTCTTTATTTGGGACACCATGCCATTGCGTGAACTGGATGGCACGGTGGTATCGGTGAATGGCTGGTCGGTGATCTTCACCTTGACCGCCGACCGTCGCCCCCATGATCCACAATTCATCAATGCCGATGGCCGTTACGACATCAAGCGCGATTGGGAAGACCGCCATGGTCATGCGCGGATCTGCTACTGGTATTCGCGCACCGGCAAAGACTGGATCTTCGGCGGCCGTGTCATGGCCGAGGGGGTTTCGCCGACCACCCGTGAATGGGCGGGCACGCCGATTCTGTTGAATAACAACGGTGACATCGACCTGTACTACACCTGCGTCACGCCGGGTGCCACGATTGCCAAAGTCAGGGGCCAGGTTGTCACGTCGGACACCGGTGTCACGCTCCAGGGCTTTGATCAGGTCAAGTCGTTGTTCGATGCCGACGGCACCTACTACCAAACCGAAGCGCAGAATGCGACCTGGAACTTTCGCGATCCCAGCCCCTTTATCGATCCCGTCGATGGCAAGTTGTACATGGTGTTCGAAGGCAATGTGGCCGGCGAGCGCGGGACTCACGAAGTGGGCCCGAATGAAATAGGTCTGGTGCCGCCAGGGCATGAAGATGTGGGGGGCGCGCGTTATCAGGTGGGGTGCATCGGCATTGCCGTGGCCAAGGACCTCAACGGTGACGAGTGGGAAATCCTGCCGCCATTGGTCACGGCCGTTGGCGTGAACGACCAGACCGAACGGCCGCACTATGTGTTCCAGGACAACAAGTACTACCTGTTCACCATCAGCCACAAGTTCACCTATGCGGATGGCGTGACGGGGCCGGATGGCGTCTATGGGTTCGTCAGTGATCATCTGTTCGGCCCCTATACGCTGATGAATGCGTCGGGGCTGGTACTTGGCAACCCGCCTTCGCAGCCGTTCCAGACGTACTCTCACTGTGTGATGCCCAACGGCCTGGTGACGTCGTTTATCGACAGCGTGCCCACCACCGGCGATGACTATCGCATCGGCGGCACCGAGGCACCGACGGTCAGGATCGTGTTGAAGGGTGATCGTTCGTTTGTGCAGGAGGCTTATGACTACGGCTACATTCCGGCGATGCGGGATGTGGTGTTGAGCCAGTGATCGCAGCGTAAAACCCAGCCTGACTCATCAGGTGTAAACCGATCCAAATGTGGAAGGGGGCTTGCCCCCGATGGCGGTGTCTCAGTCAAGAAGGTGTGACTGGTCCACCGCTATCGGGGGCAAGCCCCCTCCCACCTTTGACTGGTGTTGTGTCTGGAAGATTGGCGGCGCTGAAGCTCAAGACCACCATGAGCCACATACTCGGCCGGTCCTGACAAATGGAGATCCAATGTGGGAGGGGGCTTGCCCCCGATGGCGGTGTCTCAGCCAAGAAGGTGTCGACTGGTCCACAGCTATCGGGAGCAAGCCCCCTCCCACCTTTGACCGGTGTTGTGTCTGGAAGATTGGCGGCGCTGAAGCTCAAGACCACCATGAGCCACATACTCGGCCGGTCCTGACAAATGGAGATCCAATGTGGGAGGGGGCTTGCCCCCGATGGCGGTGCCTCAGTCAAGAAGGTGTCGACTGGTCCACAGCTATCGGGAGCAAGCCCCCTCCCACCTTTGACCGGTGTCGTGTCTGGAAGATTGGCTGCGCTGAAGCTCAACACTGCCATGAGCCATATACTCAGTTGGCCCTGACAAGCAGAGATCCAGTGTGGGAGGGCGCTTGCCCCCGATGGCGGTGTCTCAGCCAAGAAGGTGTCGACTGGTCCAACGGTATCGGGGCAAGCCCCCTCCCACCTTTGACCCCGTTCAAGCAGTGATTTTTGAGCCGTTCATAATCCACGGTGGTCTTGGCAATCTCCAGAAATGGCCACTAACCGATCATGCGAACCACCCGCCTGGCAATCAGAACACCCACCACCGGCGCCAGCGCAAACACCCCAAACAGCCACACCGCAGCGCTCGCGGTGCCTTCGACACCGCCGGGTTCAATGAGGCCGGCGACGTTCGCGACCATGCCCGCCAGTGCCGCGCCAAACGCGGTAGCGAACAGTTGCACGGTGGTAATCGACGCGCTGGCAAGGTCCTGCTCACCGGCCGGCGCCACCTGGAACACCCGGGTCAGCAAGTGCGGCCACGCCAGCCCCACGCCCAACCCAATCAGGATAAGCGCCAGGCAGATCGGTGTGAGCGTCTGCCCGCTGCCGTTGCTTTCGACGGGCATCAAGATGGCCAGCGCCACCATGCCCACCACGCCCAGGATCGGCCCGGCCAGGATCGCTCGTCGAATGTTGCCGCCCGTCACACCCGCGCTGGCGATTGACCCCAGCGTCCAGCCGGCCGCCATCAGTGCCGCCAGATAACCGGCCACCAACGGCGACTGGTGGTGCAGGACTTGAAGAAACAGCGGCACGAAGATTTCGCCACTGGTCACGGCCACTGCCAGCAATGACATCGTCGCGTACAGCGCGCCGAGTGCAGTGGTGATCCGAAACGCTCCGGCGGGCAACAGTCGATGGTGGGCGCGTCTTTCCGTGACGATCAGCAGCGCGGTGAACACCGCTGCCACGGCCAGCCCCAGCAGGTTCAGTGGCAGGGTGGACGAGACGCTGCCGGCCGACACCGCCAGTACCGCAGCCGTCAGCAGCACCAGTTGGGCGAGTGGCAGCGGTGTCGGCTCAACGCTATCGGTGCTGCGCTTGGGTAGGACCGCCGCCGCCAGCACCGCGAATAACCCGGCCACCGGAATCAACGACCAGAACGCCGCGCGCCATATGCCCAGCTCGGCAAACACCCCGCCCACCGCTGGCCCGACCAGCGTCGCCACGCCCCACATCCCCGACACCAACGCCATCGCGCGAGGCCACAGGCTTTCATCGAACACCAACCGAATCATCGCGTAGGACAGCGCGAACAAGAACCCACCGCCCAGCCCCTGCACCAACCGCCCAACGAGCATCACCGGCATGGACGGCGCAAACGCACAGGCCAAGGCCCCGCCGGCAAACACCAGGCTGGCGACCAGGTACGCCGCACGCGGCCCGAGGCTGCCGAGCAGGCGCGCCGACAACGCCGAACCGAGGATCGAGGCGGCGACAAATAACGTGGTGTTCCAGGCGTAGTAGTCGATGCCGCCGATGTCCTGGACCACTGACGGCAGAATCGTGGTGGCGATGTACACGTTGATCGCATGCAGCACCACGCCGCCTGCCAGTGCGAGCGAACGTACGCCGTTGGCACCGGACAACAGCGCGGCCCAGTTGGAAGGGGAGGGTTGAGGTGTGTCCATGTAGGCTCCGATTCAAAGGATTGAAGGATTGCCAAGGCAAGCCGACATCCTTTATAAAACCTCATGTTTAGATGAGGTCAAGAGCTGGATGGAAGCGAAAATCGATGTGCGCATCCCCCTCGGCGTGGGCGAATTGGCCCGCCGCAGCGGCGTGACCGTGGCCACGGTGCATTTCTACGAAGCCAAGGGGTTGATCCACGCACAACGCAGCGCGGGCAATCAGCGTCGCTATCAGCGTGACGTACTGCGCCGGATCGCGGTGATCAAGGTCGCGCAGCGCGCGGGCATTCCGTTGGCGACCATCAAGGACGCGTTGGACGAACTGCCTTCAGGACGGCCGTTGACGGCCAAGGACTGGACCCAACTCTCCACCCGCTGGCGCGACCTGTTGAGTGAGCGCATCAACAGCCTCACTCAACTGCGCGACCAACTCGATGGCTGTATCGGCTGTGGTTGCCTGTCCCTGGATGATTGCCCGCTGCGCAATCCCGGGGATCGCCTGGGGCAGTTGGGGGATGGGGCCGTGTTGCTCGGAAAGTGAGACGACCCCCGCCCCTCCCACACGGGATTTGTGGTGTTTGTGAGGGTGGCGTCAGCGCCGACCCGTGCGCGTACTCACATCCACCCACACCGCCAACACCAGGATGCTGCCCTTTACAATCATCTGCCAGTAACTGTCCACGTCCAGCATCGACATGCCGTTATCCAGGCTGGTAATCACCAACGCCCCGAGCAACGCGCCATACACCGTGCCCGAGCCGCCGCGCATCGACGTACCACCAATAAAGCACGCAGCGATGGCATCCAACTCGCCCATATTGCCCGCCGACGGTGAGCCCGCCGCGAGCCGCGCGGTGTTGACCAGGCCGGCGAGGGCGCACATCACGCCCATGATGCCGAAGATCCACAGTTTCACCGCCTGCACGTTGATGCCCGACAGGCGCGTGGCTTCCATATTGCTGCCCACCGCATACACGCGGCGGCCGAACACGGTCTGGCTGGTGACGTAGCTGAACACGCCGAGCAGCACCAGCAACAGCAGCACTGGTACGGGGATGCCGTCGTAGCTGTTGAGGGTGGTGACGAACCCGGCGAGTACCGCGCCGATCACCGCCACGCGCAGCACGTCGCGCACCAGGGCGTGCGGCGCCAAGCCATGCAGCGCGCGGTTGCGCCGTTGTTTCCAGGTCAACAACAGGGTCAGGGCAAACAGCAAGACCCCAAGGCCAATCCCCACCGAATGCGGCAAATACCCCTGGCCTACATACACCAGCGACGGCGACACCGGCGCGATGGTGGTGCCGCCGGTGATTCCCAGCAGAATCCCGCGAAACGCCAGCATGCCGCCCAGGCCAACGATAAAAGAGGGGATGCGCAGGTAGGCCGTCATGTAACCGTTGGCCAAACCGATCATCAGCCCACACAGCGCCACCAGGCTGAGATTGGCCAGCAGCGGAATGTGATAAACCACATCCAGGATCGCCGCCAACCCGCCCAACAACCCCAGCAACGAACCCACCGACAAATCAATCTCGCCGCTAATAATCACCAGCACCATGCCGCACGCCAGAATCCCGGTGATTGCCATCTGCCGCAGCAGGTTCGACAGGTTGCGTGGCGTGAGGAAACCGCCCTCGGTCTGCCAACTGAAAAACAGCCAGATCACCGCCACGGCGATCACCAGCGCAAGCATTTTGTAGCGGGTAAACAGCTGTTTGACCTGATTCATCTACGCGGTCTTCCGATCATTATTGTTGTTTTGGCTGAGCGCGGCGGCGAGCACCTGTTCCTGGGTGAGCCCTTCATTGATGAAATCGCCGCGCAACTGGCCGTCGCCGATCACCAGCACGCGGTTGGACACGCCGAGCACTTCGGCCAGTTCCGAGGAGACCATGATGATCGACACGCCTTCGGCCGCCAGGGCGCCCATCAGTTTGTAGATCTCATACTTGGCGCCCACGTCCACCCCGCGCGTGGGTTCGTCGAGGATCAGCACTTTGGGCTTGGCCATCAGCATTTTCGCCAGCACGGCTTTTTGCTGATTGCCGCCGGACAAGCTGGTGATCGGCAAAAACGGGCTGGCCGTCTTGAGGTGCATGCGTGCGATCTGCTGGTCGATGCTGCCCAGTTCAGCTTCGGCGTCGATGCGGGTCATATGCGCATAGGTATCGAGGACCGCCAGGGTGATGTTCTGACCCACGCCCAGGTCGGGAATGATGCCTTGGCGCTTGCGGTCCTCGGGCACCATGCACAGCCCGGCGCGGATCGATTTGAGCGGCGTGCGCGTGTCGATTACCTGGCCGTCGAGCCACACCTCGGCGCTGTAGCGGCCGGGGTAGGCGCCGAAGAGCGCTGACACTAACTCCGTGCGTCCGGCGCCCACCAGCCCGGCAATGCCGAGGATCTCGCCGCGCTTGAGCACGAAGGAAATATCATCGACACGCTTGCGCCTGGGGTTGTCCACGTCATAGCAGGTGACGTTGCGCGCCTCGAAAATCACCTCGCCGATGGCATGGGGCTC
The DNA here is from genome assembly GCF_900187495.1 of Pseudomonas sp. Irchel 3H9. NCBI lineage: Bacteria > Pseudomonadati > Pseudomonadota > Gammaproteobacteria > Pseudomonadales > Pseudomonadaceae > Pseudomonas > Pseudomonas sp. Irchel 3H9. The sequence continues at coordinate 66,867 of NZ_FYDK01000011.1, forward strand.
GGTAGGGTAGAGGTTGCTCATCTCTCGGCCGACCATCTGCGTGATGATCCGGGGGATGTCCATGTCGGCCATGGCCGTGGTCGCGATGTGTTTACCGTCGCGGATCACCGCAATGGTGTCGCACACCGCCGCCACTTCATCGAGCTTGTGGGAGATGTACACGCAGGCCACACCCTTGGCTTTGAGGTCACGGATGATGTCGAGCAGTACCTCGATTTCCGAGCGGGTCAGGGCCGAAGAGGGCTCGTCGAGGATCAGCAGGCGCGCTTTTTTATTGAGCGCCTTGGCGATTTCTACCAGTTGCTGGTAGCCGCCGCCGTACTGCGACACCGGCAAGGCGACGTTCATGTCCGGCACCTTGAGTTCACGCATCAACGCTTCGGCGCGGTGGATCATCGCCGGGTAGTTCATGCGCCCGCCGGGCAATGTCAGTTCGTGGCCCATAAAGATGTTTTCGGCCACCGAGAGGTCGGGTACCAGGGTTAGTTCCTGGTGAATGATCACGATACCGGCGGCCTCGGTTTCGCTGATGGACTGAGCCTTGAGCGGTTGCCCATCCCAGAGGATTTCACCCTCCCAGGTGCCGTACGGGTAGACCGCCGACAGCACCTTCATCAGTGTGGATTTACCCGCGCCGTTTTCACCGCACAGGCCGACACATTCCCCCGGCCGCACAGTGATGTCGATGCCGTTCAGCGCGTTGACACCGCCAAAGCTTTTGACGATGCCGTTCATTTGCAGCAGATAGTCAGCCATGGCGGTCACTGCCCGCCGATCTGCTCTTTGGTATAGAACCCGTCCTTCTCCAACAGATCGATATTGGCCTTGGTCAGCGGAGTCGGGGTGAGCAGGATGGTGTCGACTTTCTTGCTGCCGTTATCGTACTGCGAGCTGTAGGTGGGTTTCTCGTTACGTGCCAGTTGCACCGAGAGCTTGGCGGCTTCGGTGGCAATCAGCTTGAGTGGTTTGTACACGGTCATGGTCTGGGTGCCGTCGATCACGCGTTTGATCGCGGCGAGGTCGGCGTCCTGCCCGGAGATCGGCACCTTGCCCGCCAGTTTCTGCGCGGCCAGGGCCTGGATCGCACCGCCGGCGGTGGCGTCGTTGGAGGCGACGATGGCGTCGATTTTGTTGTTGTTCCGGGTCAGGGCATTTTCGACGATGCTCAGGGCTTCGGTGGGGTTCCACTCCTTGACCCACTGCTGGCCGACTACCTTGATATCGCCCTTGTCGATGGCCGGTTGCAGCACCTTCATCTGGCCTTCGCGCAGCACCTTGGCGTTGTTGTCGGTAGGCGCGCCGCCGAGCAGGAAGTAGTTGCCCTTGGGCGCCGCTTGCAGCACACCGCTGGCCTGCATTTCGCCGACCTTTTCGTTATCAAAGGAGATGTAGGCATCGATGTCCGCATTGAGAATCAGGCGGTCATAGGACACCACCTTAATCCCGGCTTTCTTGGCTTCGGCCACCGCGTTGGTCAGCACCGTGGCGTTGAACGGCACGATAACGATCACATCGACGCCCCGGGAAATCAGGTTTTCGATCTGGGAAATCTGCTTCTGCTCGTTGGCATCGGCGGACTGCACAAAGACCTTCGCGTCGAGTTTTTCCGCAGCGGCGACGAAGTAATCGCGGTCGCGGGACCAGCGTTCCAGGCGCAGGTCGTCGATGGAGAAACCGATTTTCGGGTGGGCGGAATCGGCCATCACCGGCAGTGCGAGCAGGGCCATGGCGGTGGCGAGCAGGGTACGTTTGAATGACTTCATGTTGGTGCGTCCTTTTATTGTTGTTGGAAGACTCTAGCCGAACACTGCTGTTGCTGTTTGCGTTGTGTGTAGCCTGGCTTTTTTGTGGTGAGTGGGCTTGCCCCGCGCTAGGGCGCGAAGCGACCCCAAACCAGAAGATGCAATTTTACGTGACACACCGAGGTGCCTGATTTTAGGGCCGCTTCGCGCCCCAGCGCGGGGCAAGCCCGCTCACTACCACTGCAGCCACAATCAACTGCGCACAGCATCGGTCAGGTGTAGATAAACCGGTTCACGACACCTTCGAGCATCTCCTGTCGCCCGCTCACCGCCTGCGGGTTCAGTTCATGGGCAAACGCGTGTTCTGCCAGCGATTCCAGGCTGAACTCACCCGCCAGCACGGCTTGGCCCAGCGGCTGTTGCCAACCGGCATAACGCTGGTCCTTGAACTGCTGCAATCGGTCGTTTTGCACCATGGCCGCCGCACGCTCCAGGGCCAGCGCCAATACGTCCATGGCCTCGACATGCCCGTGGAACAGATCCACCTCGTCCAGGCTCTGACGTCGTACCTTGGAATCAAAGTTATAGCCGCCGTTCTTGAACCCGCCAGCCTTGAGGATTTCATAGGTGGCGAGGGTCATCTCCTCGACGCTGTTGGGGAATTGGTCGGTGTCCCAGCCGTTCTGCGGGTCGCCACGGTTGGCGTCGATGCTGCCGAAGATACCGAGGGATACGGCCGTGGCGATCTCGTGATGGAAGCTGTGCCCGGCCAGGGTGGCGTGGTTGGCCTCGATATTCACCTTGATCTCGTGTTCCAGGCCGTACTCATGCAGGAAGCCGAACACCGTGGCGCTGTCGTAGTCGTACTGGTGCTTGGTCGGCTCCTGGGGCTTGGGCTCGATCAGCAGGTCGCCCTTGAAGCCGATCTTGTGCTTGTGTTCCACCACCATGCGCATAAAGCGCCCGAGCTGTTCGCGCTCGCGCTTGAGGTCGGTGTTGAGCAGGGTTTCATAGCCTTCACGGCCGCCCCACAGCACATAGTTTGAGCCCTTGAGCCGCAGGGTGGCGTTCATCGCGCTGAACACCTGGGCGGCGGCGTAAGCAAACACTTCAGGGTCCGGGTTACTGGCAGCGCCGGCGGCAAAGCGCGGGTTGCTGAAGCAGTTCGCGGTGCCCCACAGCAGTTTGATCCCGGTTTGTTCCTGGTGACGCTCCAGATGGTCGACCATCTGTGCGAAGTGCTCGCGGTACTCCTTGAGCGAGCTGCCTTCGGGCGCCACGTCGGTGTCGTGAAAGCTGTAGTAGTCGATGCCCAGTTTGGAGAAAAACTCAAAGGCCGCCTCCGCCTTGCCGATGGCCACCTCCATCGGGTCGCCACTGCGCTGCCACGGGCGCTTGAAGGTGCCCATGCCAAACATATCGGCACCGGGCCACACGAAGGTGTGCCAGTAACACGCAGCCATGCGCAGGTGCTCGCGCATGGGTTTGCCGAGGATCAACTTGTTGGCGTCGTAATGGCGAAAGGCGAGGGGGGAATCGCTGCTGGGGCCTTCGAAGCGAACCTTCTCGACACCGGGGAAGTACGGCATGGCGTTTTCCTTATTGTTCTTGGCGGTGTCTGGATACTAGCAACGGCGATGGGGCTGGCGATTATGAAAATCACCAAGGCGTAGTGCGATTTTGTGCAGCGAGGGCTAGTCTGTCGCGACAGGCCCCAGGACAAAAACAATGAAAACCCTACCGCCCGTGCACCGAATCGCGCTGCTGTTCAACGGCAGCAAAATCTACGACCGCGGCATCATCGCCGGCATCGGTAATTACCTGAGCAGTACGCGTGTGTCCTGGGATTTGTTCCTGGAAGAGGACTTTCTATGCCGCCTCAAAGGCATCGAGCGTTTTCAGGGCGACGGTATCATTGCCGACTTCGACGACCCGCTGATTGGCGAGGCATTGGCCGACAGTCAGTTGCCGGTGGTAGCGGTGGGCGGCTCCTATGAAGACGGCCGCGCGTACCCCAAGGGCATCCCCTATGTGGCCACCGATAATTACGCATTGATGAAGTTGGCCTACGCGCATTTGATCGAGGCAGGGCTGACGCGCTTTGCCTGCTTCAGCCTGCCCGAAGCGCAGGCCAACCGCTGGGCCCAGGAGCGCGAAAAAGCCTTTCGCCGCCTGATGCTGCGCGACGGCTTGCAGGTGGAGGTGTATCGCGGCCTCGGCACCAGCGCGCCGTTGTGGGACAGCGCAGTGGAGCAGCAGATCGCCTGGCTGCACAGCTTGCCAAAGCCCATTGGCATTATTGCCGTGACCGATGCCCGTGCCCGGCAATTGCTGCAAGCCTGCCTCACAGCCGGCATCGCCGTGCCGGAACAAGTGGCGCTGATCGGCATCGACAACGATCCGCTGACCCGAACCCTTACGCGAGTGCCGCTGAGTTCGGTGATCCAGGGCACCGAAACCATGGGCCGCACTGCCGCTGCGCTGTTGCACCAGATGTTGCACGGCAAGCCTTGCACCGGTACGCAAATCCTCGTGCCGCCGGACGCAATCAACGTCCAGGCCTCCAGCCTTCATCAACCCTTGGGCAATCCGTACGTGATGCAGGCGCTGCTGTTTATCCGCCAATACGCTTGCCAAGGCATCAAGACTGCTCAAGTGGCGGCGTATGTCGGTGTGTCGCGTTCATCCCTGGAAGCGCACTTTCGTAAGGTGCGCAATTGCAGCGTGCATGACGAAATCCTGCGCTTCAAACTCGCGGCTGCCGCCAGAGGCCTGGAAAACCGTGATCTGGCGATTGCCGACATCGCGTCGTCCTGCGGCTTCACCTCGGCGCAGTACCTGCACACCGTGTTTCGTCGCGAGTTTGGCTGTACGCCCCGGGAGTACCAGCGGGGCGCGGAGTTTGCGTTATCTGTGCCTGAGTAAGGCCTTACATACACTGCTGAACCCACTGTGGGAGGGGGCTTGCTCCCGATGGCGGTTTGTCAGTCAAGCTATTCATTGACTGACACACCGCCATCGGGAGCAAGCCCCCTCCCACATTTTTTGACCGCGTTCAGGCGCTTAGAACACTGCCTTGACCTGCAACCCCAGCACCAGCGCATTGTCGATGTTGTCACCCGAAAACGCGCCTGGCTCGATGATGTATTGCACATCCGGGCGCAGGTTCAGCCATGGCGTGGCCTGGTAGCCGTAACTGAGTTCGATCAGTTGTTCGGCGTTGTCGAGGTTGGGGTAGCTGGACCCGGCGTTGAACGCTGCCAGTTCCTGCACGTCGCGGCTGCGCGGGTTTGGCACGGCGCGGCCATAACCCAGGGACAGGGTGTCCCGCGGGCGGCCTTCGAACGGTTTGTAGAGCACTACGCCTGCGCCATACCACTTGCTGAACGGCGAGGCCGCTTCGCTGGCGGCGGAGTATTGGCCGAAGGCGTGCAGCACACGGCCGGCCGACGATTCGGAGGCCCACACCGCCTGGTCGATCAGCAGGTAGTGACCGCCGCGACCGCTGACTTTTTCAGTGCTGCCGATGCGTTTCACATCGGAGCTGTCGTAGTAGTAACCCACCTTGTATTCCCCGGGCAGGGAACCTGCGTGCTTGTACACCAGCTCAATCGGCACCACGGTCCCGGTGGTGTGCTTGGGGCTCAACTTCCAGGCGCGGCTGGAGTCGCCGTTGCTTTCCGGGTCGACATTGAACGCCGCCACCCGCACTTGCCAGGCCGGCGAGAGGTCGTATTTCACCCGTGCGCCCAGACGCGCGTTCGGGTAGTTGGTCCAGCCGCTGCCGCCGGACATGTTCAGCGGATGCCCGCAGAAACCGGCGTTCATGAAGTTGCACAGGATGCCGCTGTCCAGGCCGCCGAGGTCATTGCCCATGGCCATGTAGCCGAGCTTGACGTTGAGTGCTGGGGTGAAGAGCGTGCGCTCGTAGCTCAGCTCAGTGAGGCGGGTGTAGAGACCGCCGTAGTTTTCCTGGATCGGCAGACGGTTGCCCACCAGGTCCTCGGACGCGCTGTTGCCGCGACGGTCATTGACGGTGACCTGGATGCGGTCGCCGTTGGTGAAACCGTAGAGCTTGCCCAGGTCGAACTGCACACCGAGCTTGAGGTTTTGCGAGTAGCGCGCTGAGCGGTGCTGACCGCCGTGGGCGTTGTAGGCGGTTTCGCCGCTGTAGTCGCCGGTGAAGCGCACACCGGTGTCTTCCAGTTCACGGCGCAGGCCGCCCCAGTCGCCGGTCAGGGTGGTGTCATCGGCTTGGACGGGCAGGGCGGCGCCCAGGGCCAGGCCGAGCAACAGGCGCCCAAAAGAGAGATGAGAAGTGGGTGTCATGCGGGTCTTCCAGACAGAAAGCGCGGTGCCGGGGGGGCACCGCGCTTGGGGGGGGGTTATGGCAGGGCGTAGGCGATCACGTAGTCGCCACGGTCAGTGGATTGGCGTGCACCGCCGGCGGTGACGACTACGTACTGCTTGCCGGTTTTCGGCGATACGTAAGTCATCGGGCCGCCTTGGCTGCCGACCGGCAGGCGGGCTTTCCACACTTCGTCACCGTTGCCGCTGTTGAAGGCGCGCAGGTAGAAATCCTGGGTGCCGGCGATAAAGATCAGGCCGCCCTGGGTCGACAGCGTGCCGCCGAGGGTCGGCAGACCGATCTTGATCGGCAGGTGCATACGGATGCCCAGCGGGCCGGTGTCTTCAACGGTGCCAACCGGCACCTGCCACGCGACTTTCTGGGTCTTCATATCGATGGCGGTCAGGGTGCCGAACGGCGGCGCCTGGCACGGAATGCCGGCCACCGACAGGAAGCGGTTTTTGTTCACGGCATACGGCGTGCCCTTGAGCGGGACCGCGCCCATGCCGGTGTTCAGCGCTTCGCCACCGGACGAAGACTGGGCTTTGTTCTGCGACGGCACCATCTGGATCCACAGGCCCAGGCGCATGTCGTTGACGAAGATAAAACCGTGCACCGGGTCGGTGGAAATGCTGCCCCAGTTCATGCCGCCCAGGGAACCCGGGAAGCTCAGGGATTTATCGGTGCCCGGCGCGGTGTACAGGCCGTCGTAGCGCATGCCTTTGAAGTCGATGCGGCACAGCAACTGGTCGTACGGGGTGGCGCCCCACATGTCCGATTCAGTCAGGGTTTGCGCGCCGATCTGCGGCATGCCCACCGATTTAGGCTGGGTTGGCGAGTACGGTTCATTGGGGATGTTGGCGGCCTTGACCGGCACTTCTTTTACGTCAGTCAGCGGTTTGCCAGTGGCGCGGTCGAGCACGTAGATCTGGCCGGCCTTGGTGCCGATCACTACCGCAGGCACGGCTTTGTCGCTGCCCGGCGGGGTGAAGTCGATCAGGCTTGGCTGCATTGGCAGGTCGAAGTCCCACAGGTCGTTGTGGACGGTCTGGTACACCCACTTTTCAGCACCGGTGGAGGCATCCAGCGCCAATACCGAAGCGCCGTATTTATGGTTGAGCTGGGTGCGTTCCACGCCGTAGATGTCGGTGGATGAGCTGCCCATCGGCAGGAAAATCGTGTTCATCAGCGGGTCGTAGGACATCGGCGCCCAGCTGTTCGGCGTGCTGCGCACGTAAGTGCTGTCGCCGGTTGGGGCTTGTTTGTCTTCCGGGTTGCCGGGGTCGAAGGCCCAACGCATTTGCCCGCTGATCACGTCAAAACCACGGATCACGCCGCCTGGCATGTCGGTCTGCACGTTATCCGCCACGCGACCACCGACCACTACGGTGGTGCCAGCGATCAACGGGGCCGAGGAGAGCTGGTAGTAGCTGTCCGGGACATTGCCCAGGCCGGCTTTCAAATCCACCTGGCCGTGGGTGCCGAAGTCTTCACAGAATTTGCCGGTGTCGGCGTCTACCGCAATCAGGCGGGCATCAATGGTGTTGGTCAGCAGACGGCGCTGGCACTGCGCACCGGCTGGAACGCTGGCGGCAATGATCGGCGAGCTATTGGGCTGGGTCGGCTGGGCAATCGGCGCGGTGGCGTCGAAATAGGCCATGCCGCGGCAACGCTGCCAGACCGCCGATTTGGCGTTGACTTCGTTCTTCCACAGTTCTTTGCCGGTGTCGGCGTCGAGGGCGATCAGGTTGTTGTGCGGGGTGCAGATGAACACTTTGTTGCCGATCTGCAGCGGGGTCAGTTGGTCTTCGGCACCGTTGCCGTCGCTGATCGCCACGTCGCCGGTGTGGTAGGTCCAGGCTACTTTGAGCTTGTTGACGGTGTCGCGGTTGATCTGGTCCAGCGCGGCGAAGCGGCTGCCGCCTTCAGTGTTGCCGTAGTGCGCCCAATCTTTCTGCGCATCGGCCGGGGCCACCGGCGTGACGCCTGGGCCGGCACCGGTCGGGGCGACGCTTGGGTGGGCGACAAACATATTGCCCGCCGCAACCACTACGCCCACCGCCAGTACGGCGGCAACGCCATAGGCACCGCGCGCAGGCTTGCCGACCAGCAGTGGGTACACCAGCGCGACCACCAGGCCAATCGCGGCGAACATGAATAGCCGCGAGAACAGCGGCCAGAACACCAGGCCCACATCCGCCACGGCCCAAATGGCTGTGCCCACCAGGAACGCGGCAAACAACCACGCACCCGCCGGGTTACGCCGGGCAATCAACAGGCCGGCAATCGCCATGGCCACGCCGCCGATCAGGAAGTACCAGGAACCTCCCAGGCTAACCAGTTTGGCGCCGCCGACGGCGAGCGCGATGCCGAGCAGGGCGATGATAACGCCCAGGCCCAGGAGTAAGAATCTAGAGACGCCAGTGGCGCGCGATGCTCGTTTCATGTCGAAAGGACTCGAATGTGAGAGGGCAAAGACGCGATTTTAGCAAGATAAGTAACTGGTTAGTACATTAGAGTCCTGCAATAGACTATTACAGTTGCTGCGATGATGCAGTGCGGTCAAATGCCGCGTTGGATAGGAGGGTTTTCTCGATGGGCAGCGGTGCGGGGAGCGCGTATTCAGGGGTGTCGATAGCCGTATCAGGATGAGCGCACTCTGAGCCTCAACGAAACGCCCCATCGGTTGAGTGGATGGGGCGTAGCGTTCGACCACCGTCTTTACAGGCAGCTTTGCTCGAACTCTTCGAGCATATCGGAGCGGATCAGATGACCCTCGTCATCCCGATCCCGGTACCGTCGTGGCTCAAGTCACTGGCCATGCATGGGTTGACGTCTTCCTTGAGGGCGATGCGGCTGACGTGTGTGTCCGCATACGCCCTCTGTCTGACAATGCCTAAAACTTGAAGCGTCCCACCAACCCTTTGAGCTGACCGGAAATATCCGTCAAACGACCTGAGCCGGTCTGTGCCGAATGGGCAAAACCTTCCACCAACTGCGCGTCGGCATGGATCTGCGCGATGTGCCGGTTGATCTCTTCCGCCACTTGGTGCTGTTCCTCAGCGGCGGTCGCGATCTGGGTGTTCTGGTCGCGGATCGAGTCCACGGAGCCAAGGATCTTGTCGAAGCTGTCGCGAGCCTGCTGGATGCGTTCCACGCTGGTGTGGGACACCAGCAGGCTGCCTTGCATCTGCTGCGTGACTTCCTGGGTGCGGCGGGCGAGGTTGCCCAGCAGGCTGTCGATTTCGCCGGTGGAGTCTGCGGTGCGACGCGCCAAGGCGCGGACTTCGTCTGCAACCACGGCGAAGCCTCGGCCTTGGTCACCGGCGCGGGCCGCTTCGATTGCCGCGTTGAGTGCCAGCAGGTTGGTTTGCTCGGCAATCGAACGGATGGTATCGAGGATGGTGTTGATGTTCTGGCTGTCCTGCTCCAGCAACTGCATGGTCTGAGTCGATTTCTGCAGGTCTTCGCTAAGCTTGAGCACGCTGCCCGTGGCTTCGCCGATGTGCTGCTGACCGGCGTGCACGTCGCGATAGCCTTCGTCGGCACTGGTGGCCGCGGCGCTGCAGGAGCGTGCGACTTCGTTGGCGGTGGCGACCATTTCGTTGAACGCAGTGCTGACCAGTTCCACGGCTTCACGCTGGCGGCCGGCGGCCTGGTTCATGTTATTGGCCACTTCGCTGGTGTCGGCGGCGGCGGTTTGCAGGTCGGATGACGCGTTACCGATGCGCTGCACCAACTGCGCGATCATGCTCAGGAACTGGTTGAACCAGCCGGCGAGGCTGGCGGTTTCATCCTTGCCTTGCACCTTGAGCTGGCGGGTCAGGTCGCCTTCACCTTCGGCGATTTCTTGCAGGCCGTCGGCCACGCCACGGATCGGGCGGACAATGACGCTGGCAAAACTGGCGCCGACAATCGCGAACACTAAGGCCAACGCGGCAGCGATCGCGGCGATCAGCCAGGTGAGGCTGGTCGCACCCGCCATCACTTCGTCCCGCTTGATCAGCCCGATAAAGCGCCAGCCCAAGTCTTTTGAACTGACCACGTTAGCCATATAAGCCACGCCGTCGATGTCGATTTGGGTCACGCCGTCGCCACGCTTGGACAGTTCGGCGTAGTTGGGGCCGAGGTCTGCCATCGGCTTGAAGTTGTGCTTGGCGTCGCTGGGGTCCACCAGCACGTTGCCATTGGCTTCGACCAGCATCAGGTAGCCGCTGTCGCCTAGCTTGATGTTGCGCACCAGTTCGGTGAGCTGCTTGAGCGACACGTCCAGGCCGACCACGCCGAGGATTTTGCCGCTGGCGTCGGCGACGGTGTGCACGGTGCCGATCAGCACCACATCATCCGGTGCCCAGTAGTAGGCGCCGGTGCGCACGGTAGCGCCAGGCGCGGCGATGGCCGCTTGGTACCAAGGGCGTACGCGTGGGTCGTAGTTGTTCAGTTTGGTGTCGTCCGGCCAACTGGCGTAACCGCCGTCGCTCAGGCCCAGGGACAGGTAAGCGGTGCTCGGATGGCTCTTGGCGAACTGGTCGAAGATATCCAGCAGTTCTTTGTTGGTGGGTGTAAGGGGAATTTGCGCGGCGTCGGCGCCGGCGTAGCTCTTGAGGTCCTTGGCCGCGACAACGCGCGGGTCCTTGGCCACAAATTCGACGTTCTGGCTGATGCCGTCGAAGAACTGCTTCATGCCATTGTCGATCTGGCGGATTTCGCGGCCGCTGCTGTCGAGGAAGTTGGCCAGGGCCCCCTCGCGCAGATTCAACACTACCAACACGGCGACCAGGATGACGGGGACGCACGCGATAGCCGCGAACGCCCAGGTCAGCTTCTGCTTGATATTCATGACTTCACCTGCGGAGTATTTATAGTTTTGGCAAGGCAGTGGGTAGCGCAGAACGTCGCATGTGTTGTTATGAAGAGGTGTAGCCCATGCGTACCCCGGTTTATCGACCGAGGAGTCACGCACTTTAGGGCCGCAGTCGTGATCAGCCGATTTGGGCGTCGGCCAGGGCGTCGCGGCGCATCGATTGCAGGTTTTTTTCGATGGTTTCGCAGATGGCTTCCATCTGGATCTGGTGTTCGCTGGAGCGGAACGGGCTTTGCAAATCGGTGCCGATGCGTTCGATGGCCAGCAGCATAAAGCCCACCACCGTCGAGGCCAGCGGCGTGAACCAGCCCAGGGACTCCACAAGGCCCACCGGTACGATCAGGCAGAACAGCGAGATAAACAACCGCGGGAAATACACGTAAGGGTAGGGCAGTGGGGTGTTGGCGATACGCTCCATGCCGCCCTGGGCGTTGGACAAGTCCACCAGGGTGGATTCCAGCCGAGCCAGGCGAATGCTGTCCAGGTGCCCGGCTTTGTATTCCCGGGCCAGGATGGCCGCCGAGCCGGTGAGGATATCGTTGGCAAAGTTATTGGTGGCACCGTTGCGGGCGAATTCCTCAGTGGGGATAAACGCGCGGATTTCATCCGGGCATGGCTCGCCCTTGAGGTGGGCGGCCAGGCAATTCACGTAGGCCACATGGCGGCGCAGCAGGGTGGACTTGACCGGGTTCACTTCACCGTCGGGGTCGTCCAGTAGCGTCAGCACCTGGCGCGCAAAGCTGCGCGAATTGTTGACCATCGCGCCCCATAGCGTGCGCGCCTCCCACCAGCGGTTGTAGGCGCTGCTGTTGCGAAAGCTGATGAGCACAATCAGTGCCGAGCCCAGCAGAGTGAGGGGCATCAGCGGCAAGTTGATCTTGGCGGTGAGAAACAGCATGAAGTCCACGGTGACGGCGACGTCCCACAGCAACAGCCAGAACAGCGACCAGCCCACATAGCCCATGGTCTTGATGATCAGGCGGTACTTTTTGATGATGGCGGCTTTCAAACGACAACCTCGTGGCGAGCGGTAGGCAACTGTGCCTTAGCTCGGACGCTGGTTTGCGGGGAAGGTTCGCTGTGGTGACTGAAACGGTTAAGCCGCCGGGGTCTTTTTGGAACAATTTTGGTAGCGACGGTGTCCCCTGCGCTAATCACGATAGATTGCGCTCAAGGCAAAACGCCATTATCTGTGCTGCAATTGAGATCAGTGAATCCAAGTTGTTTGATCAGGGCTCTTTCTCATGTGCAGTGGTTCGTTGAAGTTGGCGGTGGAACAGTCGGCGCGTGCGTTTGAGCGCCATGTGGATTTTGAAGCGTGTATTCGTACCCATTATTCGATCTTGCTGGAGTCCTATTCAAAAAGACCATTTTTCTACAAGACCGCACTGAAGTTCAGTCGCTTGATGGTGTCCTTTACGTTATTGAGCACCTATTTCTCCAAGCAGGTGCCTTTACTGTCCGAGGTGAAAGAGTTTTGTACGGCGCGCGGGTTCTGTTCCAGAAACAGCCTGGAGTCGATCTTCCTGCTGTTCAGGGCGTTGGGGTTCATGACGGTGTCGAGGCATGCGGATGACAGCCGTCTGCGGGTATTCAGTCCGTCACCGCTAGCCTGCGAGGAGATCAGGCTGATGCTCACGTCCGTGGTCGAGCCGCTGGGCGTGATGTGCCCGGAAACCGCGGTTTGCGGCTCAATGAACGGGTTGGATGATCGCGCTTATCTGGCACGTTATTTCAAAGGGTTTTCGGTCCTTCTCTCCCATAACGTGACCATCGACCTGCTGATGCCCGACTGTTATTGGCTGGTAAAGCGCGATGCCGGGCATATGTTGATGCTGGCGATCTATAACGATGCGTGTGCGTTGGATAACCAGGGGGCAAGTTTCAGGTCTTCGTCCTACCTTTCCATCGCTGAGCAACTCTCGGTGTCCAAGACCCATGTTATTCGCTTGGTGCAAGAGGGGGCTGACCGGGGCTATTTCAAGATTCATTCCAAGACATTGCTTGAAGTCCTGCCACCTTTTATCGTGTTGGTAAGGCGCTTCATGGCGTATTCGTTTGCGACCTGCCTGCACAGTCTTCAACTGAGTCATGTCGATACCAAAGCGGCCACTCATGCATAGGGAGTGACGGGATGCCGGCTAATGTGAAGCTCAGGCCACGGATGCAAAGGCTGTTGTCGCCCGCAATTGCCCAGGCGGAATTGATCGGGATTTTCGCCTGGTTGGCGGTGTTGCTGGTTGATCGCGGGGGGATGTTCGGCTGGCCGGTCGTGCTGGTCACGATGGGGCTGTGCGTGGTGTATGGGGTTCACCGGGTGGTGACTCAGTATGTGCTCTGGCGGGCGCTGGGCGTGGGTTATATGGTGCTGCTGTCCGCGGGTTTTGCCTATGTGGTTCACACCCGCCCCGACCTGCAGGTGTTCGCCTTGCCGCTGGCCGTGACCTTGGTAATGAGCAGCGCAATCCTGTTTATCGTGGTTCAGGATTTTCTGTTCTGCGCCGCATTGGTGTGGTTACTGACGTGGCCCCAGATCCAGCTGAGCCTTTACGCAGGCGTCGACACCTACGTGTTCATCTTTTGCGCCGCGTCGGTGGCGATCGGATTTATCTTGAATGTCTACTACCTGAAGAACCTGCGTTCCGTGTTACTGGTGGAGAGTGAGTTTCGGGAGTTGGCCGAGACCGATTATTTGACCTCCATCCTGAACCGGCGGGCCTTTATGGAGAGCTTCGCCAAACTGATTGCGGCCGGTGATACCGGCTACTTCATGATGCTGGATATCGACAGTTTCAAATTGAAGAATGACCAGTTCGGCCATGACGTCGGCGACAGGATTCTCTGCGCCATGGCCGCGTGCTTTAAATCCACCCCAGGCAGCCACAGTTTCGGCAGGATTGGCGGCGAAGAATTCGGGGTGCTGCTGGTGGGCGATGACCCTGGTCTCGCCACCGATTACGCGCTGCGCCTGCTGCAAGCGATCCGCAGCAGTGTCGCGCCGCCCCATGACTACACTTGCAGTGCGGGCATGGCGCGCTTTACGGCCGGGGCCGAAATGTCGGCGGTCCTCAAGCGTGCCGACCGCAACCTCTACGCTGCCAAGGGCAACGGTAAAGACCGCGTGTATTTGGATGGCGCGCCGGTGTTTCGGGGGTCGACGTCCACCCCGGAGGCCCTATGAAAGTTGGCGTGATTTCCGATACTCACGGCCTGCTGCGACCTGAAGCCGTGGCGGCGTTGCAGGGATGCGAACAGATCATCCATGCCGGCGATATCGGTAGCCCTGAAATTCTTCAGCAATTGGCGCAGATCGCACCCCTGCACGTGGTGCGCGGCAACAATGACCAGGACGCGCCGTGGGCACGGCAGGTGCCCGACCATCTGATGCTGGATGTGGACGGATGGCGGACGTTGGTAGTGCATCACATCGCCGACGTCCCCGCACGACTCGATACGCATGTACGGCTGGTGATCACCGGTCATTCGCACAAGCCCGTGATCGAATGGCGGGGCGCAACGCTGTATGTGAACCCCGGCAGTGCAGGGCGGCGGCGCTTCAAGTTGCCGGTGACGTTGGCGGTGCTGGAGGTGCAGGCGCTGACGATCGAGTCGCAACTGATCACGCTGCTGGACTGATCGGGGTTTATGCTTGCGCCAGGATGCTCTGCAGCAACCCTGGAAACCGTTCCTCAAGCACATCGCCGCGCAACGAATTCATATGGGTCGTGCCCACGCTGCGGGTGTGCACCAGGCCGGCATCGCGCAGTACGCGGAAGTGGTGGGACATGCTGGACTTGGGGCGCCCGCCGTCCAGTTCGCCGCAAGTGGCTTCCGGCACGCCGGCCAGGCAGCGCACGATTTCCAGGCGCACCGGGTCGCTCAGGGCGTACAACAGACGCTCCAGGGTCAGATCTTCAGGGGTAGGGTGTTTGAAGGCTCGCATGGGTCGGATGATAACAGGGGGGTATCGCCGAATACCATAGTTCGATTACCATCGAACTATCGAATCACTCACTCGCTGCTGGAGTTCCCATGTCCGCTCTGTTCGAACCCTTCAAACTCAAAGACGTAACCCTGCGCAATCGCATCGCCATCCCGCCAATGTGCCAATACATGGCCGAAGATGGCATCGTCAACGACTGGCACCACGTGCACCTGGCCGGCATGGCCCGTGGCGGTGCCGGTTTGTTAGTGGTCGAGGCCACTGCCGTTGCGCCTGAAGGCCGCATCACTCCGGGCTGTGCCGGCATCTGGAGCGATGCACATGCTCAGGCGTTCGTGCCGATGGTCAAGGCGATCAAGGCCGCAGGTTCAGTGCCCGGCATTCAGATTGCCCACGCCGGGCGTAAAGCCAGTGCCAACCGTCCATGGGAAGGTGATGACCACATTCCGGCTTCCGACGCACGCCATTGGGAAACCATTGCGCCGTCGGCCATCGCCTTCGGTGCCAACCTGCCCAATGTGCCGCGCGCCATGACCCTGGACGACATCGCTCGCGTTAAACAGGATTTCGTCGACGCCGCCCGTCGTGCCCGTGACGCCGGTTTCGAGTGGATCGAACTGCACTTCGCCCACGGTTACCTGGCCCAAAGCTTTTTCTCCGAGCATTCCAACCAACGTACCGATGCCTACGGTGGCAGCTTCGACAACCGCAGCCGTTTCCTCCTGGAAACCCTGGCCGCCGTGCGTGAAGTCTGGCCGGAAAACCTGCCGCTGACCGCGCGTTTCGGTGTGATCGAATACGACGGTCGTGACGAGCAAACCCTCACCGAATCCATCGAACTGGCGCGTAATTTCAAAGCCGGTGGCTTGGACCTGCTGAGCGTCAGCGTCGGTTTCACCATCCCCGACACCAACATCCCGTGGGGCCCGGCCTTTATGGGCCCGATTGCCGAACGCGTGCGCCGCGAAGCCGGTATCCCGGTGACCTCGGCGTGGGGTTTTGGTACGCCACAATTGGCAGAAGGCGCGTTGCAGGCGGGGCATCTGGACCTGGTCTCAGTGGGCCGCGCGCACCTGGCTGACCCGCATTGGGCGTACTTTGCCGCCAAAGAGCTGGGCGTGGATAAGTCCTCCTGGACCTTGCCAGCGCCGTATGCGCATTGGTTGGAACGCTATCGCTGAGGCGAGCCAAGCGGTTTATGGAGCCACTCAATCGAGTGGCTTTTTTTTATCTGAGAATTGATACAAAGCGGATACGCAAAAAATAACGAATGAGAATGGATGTCAAACGAGAATGCGTTGATATACCATGCGCCGCGAATTCTTGGCAGGTTTGCCGTCCCATCTGGCTCATTCACTAGGTCCAACATCCATGCGTCGTACCCTGATTTCCATCTGTGTGTTGCAGGCGTTTTCCCCGTTCACCTGGGCAGAAGTGTCGCCCACCGAGCAAACCAGTCTGGAGTTGCAAGCGACCACTGTGACGGGCACGGCGGACTATGAAACAGCTCAGGGGCCGGTCAAGGGCTACCACGCCACACGCTCAGCCAGCGCGACGCGCACCGACACGTCGATTCATGAAACACCGCAGTCCATCAGCGTGGTGTCCAAGGATGTGGTCGAAGACATTGGCGCCACCCGCCTGCAGGATGCCCTCGATTATGCCGGCGGCGTCGGCCGCGCCAACAACTTCGGCGGCCAGGGCCTGACCACCTTCACCGTGCGCGGCTTTACCACTGGCGAGTTCTACCGCAACGGTTTCCCGATCAACCGCGGCTACCCGAACATGCCGGACGCCAACACCATCGAACGCCTCGAAGTACTGCGCGGTCCCGCAACCATGCTGTATGGCCGTGGCGATCCAGGCGGCACGTTCAACGTGGTGTCCAAGCAGCCGCTGGCAGAGCGTACCGTGACCCTGGGCAGCCAGTTGAATGATCAAGGCATGAAACGCGGCACCCTGGATGCCTCCGGCCCGTTGGATGAAGACGGTCGCCTCGCTTATCGCCTGAACGTGGTGGGCGAGGGCGGCGACACCTTCCGGGACCATGTGGAAACCGAACGCTACGGCGTGACACCTGTCATCACCTGGCAAGCCACCGACGACACCAAGGTGATCTTCGAAGGCGACTTCATGCGTAACAACCATCCGCTGGACCGTGGCCTGACGCGCTATCCCACCCAAAAAGGCAACGCGTCGCGCGATACCTTCTGGGGCGATAAAGACGTCGGCAAATTGCACAACGACAACAGCATGGCGCAGTTGCGCTTCGAACACCTGCTCAACGAAAACTGGACCCTGGGCGGCGGTTTCCAGTGGCTGGACGGCACCTTGCAGGGCAACGCCATTGAAGCCAACGGCCTGAGCGCCGATGGCCGCACGCTGCAACGCAACTTCAACTATCGCAAGCTGGAGTGGACCGACAAGGACTACCAACTCAACCTCACCGGGCATTTCACCACCGGTGGTTTCGAGCACACCCTGCTGACCGGCATCGAGTATGAGGATTACGACTACAAGTCGATCATCCAGCGTTCCAGCGCCACCGCGGGCACTTACCCGATCGATATCTTTGATCCCGTCTACGGCCAGGCACGCCCACCGCTGACGCGAACACCGACCCACGATAAAGAAAACCTCAAGACCTACGCAGCCTTTGTGCAGGACCAAGTGGCCCTCACCGAGCGCCTGAAAGTCTTGGCCGGTGCGCGTTTTGAGCGTTTTGAGCATGACTACGAAAGCTACGTGACCGGGGTTAAACCTTGGCAAGCCGCTGATAACGCGGTCACCCCACGTGTGGGCGTGATCTACGACCTTACCGATACCGTCGCGGTCTACGCTGACGCCGCACGTTCGTTCAAGCCGAACACTGGCGCTGCTCGCCAAGGTGGCGGGTTTGAGCCGGAAAAGGGCAAGTCCTATGAGATGGGCGTCAAATGGGAAGCCTTGGACCGTCAACTGAGCGTCGACGCGGCGATCTACCAGATCGAGAAGAAAAACGTCCTCACCACCGACCCTATCGACTCAACCTTCAGCGTCGCCGCTGGCCAAGTCCGTAGCCGTGGTTTCGACCTGAATGTGGCGGGCAATATCACCCCCGAGTGGCGCGTGATCGGCGGCTATGCCTACGTGGATGCCGAAGTCACCAAGGACAACACCATTCGCTCCGGCACGCGCCTGCTGAACATCCCCCGCAACAGCTTCAGCCTGCTTAACGTCTACGAATTCCAGGACGGCGCCCTCAAAGGCCTGGGCCTGGGCGCGGGTGGCAAGTATGTCGACCAGCGTGCCGGCCAGACCGCCAATACGGCGTTCTCGATGGACGCCTACACCGTTGTGGACCTGCTGAGCTACTACAAGGTCAATGACAAGGTACGACTGAACCTGGATGTAAAGAACCTGTTCAACCGCGAGTATGAAGAGGGCGCGTTCGGCAATATATACGCCTACCCAGGCGCACCCCGCACTGTGCAGGTCGGTATCGCTTACACCCTGTAAAGGCCTGCACAGCTTCAATGTGGGAGGGGGCTTGCCCCCGATAGCGGTGTAACAGCTGGCTTATTTGCAGCTGACCCACCGCCATCGGGGGCAAGCCCCCTCCCACATTTGATTGCGTTTACCTCACAGCGGCGTCAGCACATTCATCACCGTATCCAACGCCACCCGCGTGTCATCCAACTGCACCAGTGAGGCATGCCGTGCACCCAGCGCATCGCGGTTCTGGATCGCGGTGAGAATCGCCTTGTGCCGGGGCAGGCTCAGGCCCTGGATGTCCGGGCGACGGTTGGTGATGTTGATCGACTCGCGCAACGGCAACGACAGCATGTTGCACATATAGGCGAGCAAGTCGTTGCGCGTGGCGTCGGCGATGGCGCGGTGGAAGTCCAGGTCGGCCTGCAACAGGTCTTCGTGGGTCTTCGCGGTTTCCATGCCCTGGTAGGCTTTTTCGATGGTGGCGATGTCGTCATCGGTCGCCGTCGTGGCGGCCATGGCGGCGATTTCCGGTTCGAGGATGCGCCGCACGCCGGCCAGGGTATTGAAGAATTCGCTGTGGGGCGTGGATTGCATCAGCCAGGACAACACATCCGGGTCGAGCAGGTGCCACTTCAAGCGAGGCCGCACCACGGCGCCCACCCGTGGTTTGGAATACACCAGGCCCTTGGCGCTGAGCACCCGGGTCGCCTCGCGCAGCACCGAGCGGCTGACCTTGTACTCCTCGCAGAGCGTTGCCTCCATGGGCAGTCTTTCTTCCGGCTTGAAGCGACCGGAAACGATGTGCATGCCCAAGTCCTGAACGATCTGGGCATGCATGCTCTTGCGCGGCTTGGGCGGCTGGTGATCCATAACGACGGGGAGGCTCTGGCTTAAAGACGCGGCATCATAGCATCCCAATTAGTGGGAATGACGCGGGACTTCCGCCCCCCGGCAGCCCACCAGGAAGTCAAAGTCGCAGCCTTGGTCTGCCTGCAACACATGGTCGATGTACAGCTGGCGGTAGCCGCCGACGATGAGTTTTTCCGGTGGCGCCAGGTCTGCCATGCGCGCCGCCAGCTCTGCATCGGGGATGTCCAGGTGCAAGCGGCCGTTGGCGCAGTCCAGTTCGATCCAGTCGCCTTCCTTCACCGTGGCTAACGGCCCGCCGGCTGCTGCTTCCGGCGCGACGTGCAACACCACCGTGCCGTACGCCGTGCCGCTCATGCGCGCATCGGAAATACGCACCATATCGGTCACGCCCTGGGCCAGCAGCTTGGCCGGCAAGCCCATGTTGCCGACCTCGGCCATGCCCGGGTAACCCTTGGGCCCGCAGTTTTTCATGACCAGGATCGAGTTAGCGTCCACGTCCAGCTCCGGATCGTTGATGCGCGCCTTGTACATGTCGAAATTCTCGAACACCACCGCACGACCGCGATGCTGCATCAGCTCCGGGCTGGCGGCTGACGGCTTGAGCACTGCGCCGAGCGGGGCGAGGTTGCCGCGCAGCACGCAGATACCGCCGTCGGCGCGGATCGGGTTATCCAGGGTACGGATCACTTCGTCCTGGCCGTAGATCGGCGAGTCCTTGGTGTTCTCGCCCAGGGTCTTGCCGTTCACGGTCAAGGCGTTCGGGTGCGGGATCAGGTTGGCTTCGCCGAGGCGGCGCAACACGGCAGGCAGGCCGCCGGCGTAGTAGAACTCTTCCATTAGAAAGCGCCCGGACGGCTGCAAGTCGACGATGGTCGGCATGCCACGACCCATGCGGGTCCAGTCGTCCAGGTCCAACTCGACGCCGATGCGCCCGGCGATGGCTTTGAGGTGAATCACCGCGTTGGTCGAACCACCGATGGCCGCGTTCACGCGAATAGCGTTTTCAAACGCCTCCTTGGTGAGGATCTTCGACAGCTTCAAGTCTTCGCGCACCATCTCCACCGCGCGCATGCCCGACATATGCGCCAGCACATAGCGCCGCGCATCCACCGCCGGAATCGCTGCGTTGTGGGGCAGGGAAGTGCCCAGTGCCTCGGCCATGCACGCCATGGTCGACGCGGTGCCCATGGTGTTGCAGGTACCCGCCGAGCGCGACATGCCGCCTTCGGCCGCAAGGAAGTCGTCCAGGGTAATGGTGCCGGCCTTGACCTGTTCACTGAGCTGCCACACCACGGTGCCCGAGCCGATGTCCTGGCCCTTGTGCTTGCCGTTGAGCATCGGCCCGCCGGTGACCACGATGGCCGGCACGTCGCAACTGGCGGCGCCCATCAGCAGGGCCGGGGTGGTCTTGTCGCAGCCGGTCAGCAGCACCACACCATCAATCGGGTTGCCGCGAATGGCTTCCTCCACGTCCATGCTCGCCAGGTTGCGCGTCAGCATGGCAGTGGGGCGCAGGTTGGATTCGCCATTGGAGAACACCGGGAATTCCACCGGGAAGCCACCGGCCTCGATCACACCGCGTTTGACGTGCTCGGCGATCTGGCGGAAATGGGCGTTGCACGGGGTCAGCTCCGACCAGGTATTGCAGATACCGATGATCGGCTTGCCATGGAACTGATGGTCGGCAATGCCCTGATTCTTCATCCAGCTGCGGTACATGAAGCCGTTTTTGTCGGCGGTACCAAACCACTGGGCAGAGCGTAGGCCGGGCTTTTTATCAGACATGATCGATTCTCTTATTGTATGACTATATGTTCTCTCTTCGGCTAAACATAAGCGCAAAATGTTCGCTTTGGAAGAGTTGTTTTGCAAATAGTCCTACTATATAGTCTGGCTTAACTGAGGTATGACCCTGGCGGATTTTCTGCGAGAGGCATCCCCGATTCCTATAAGAACAACAATCGGAGATCGACCCCATGAGCGAGGAATTGCGGCTAATCCGGCGCATCACGCTGAAACTGATTCCCTTCCTGATCTTGCTGTACCTGATCGCCTACGTGGACCGTTCCGCCGTGGGCTTTGCCAAGTTGCACATGGGCGCCGACGTCGGCATCGGTGATGCGGCTTATGGCCTGGGTGCTGGGTTGTTCTTCATTGGCTACTTCCTGTTCGAGATTCCCAGCAACCTGATGCTCGACCGCTTCGGCGCGCGGCGCTGGTTCGCCCGCATCATGATCACCTGGGGCACCATCACCATCGGCATGGCGTTCGTGCAGGGGCCTCACAGCTTCTATGTGATGCGCTTTCTGCTCGGTGCGGCCGAAGCCGGGTTCTTCCCGGGCGTGCTGTACTACATCACCCAATGGTTCCCGGTTCGCCATCGCGGCAAGATCCTTGGGCTGTTTATCCTCTCGCAGCCCATCGCGATGATGATCACTGGCCCCGTGTCCGGCGGCCTGCTGGGTATGGACGGCATCCTCGGCCTGCACGGCTGGCAGTGGCTGTTTATCGTGATCGGCACCCCGGCGATCCTGCTGACCTGGCCGGTGCTGCGTTATCTGCCGGATGGTCCCAAGCAGGTCAAGTGGATGACCGACGCCGAAAAAACCTGGTTGACCGACGAACTGAACAAAGACCTGCAAGCCTACGGTCAGACCCGCCACGGCAATCCATTGCATGCGCTCAAAGACAAGCGCGTGTTGCTGCTGGCGCTGTTCTACCTGCCGGTGACCCTGAGCATCTACGGCCTGGGCTTGTGGCTGCCCACGTTGATCAAGCAGTTCGGCGGCAGCGATCTCACCACCGGCTTCATATCGGCGGTGCCGTATATCTTCGGCATCATCGGTTTGCTGATTATCCCGCGCAGTTCCGACCGCTTGAATGACCGTTATGGCCACCTCGCCGTGCTCTATGTGCTGGGTGCGATCGGCCTGTTCTTCAGCGCCTGGCTGAGTGTGCCGGTGCTGCAAATGGCCGCGCTGTGCCTGGCAGCGTTCGCGATGTTCTCTTGTACGGCGGTGTTCTGGACCTTGCCGGGCCGCTTCTTCGCCGGCGCCAGTGCGGCGGCCGGCATTGCCTTGATCAACTCCGTGGGCAACCTCGGCGGCTATATCGGCCCGTTCGTGATTGGTGCGCTCAAGGAATACACCGGCAACCTGGCCTCGGGCTTGTACTTCCTGTCCGGTGTGATGGTGTTCGGGCTGGTGCTGACCGGCGTGGTTTATCGCCTGCTGGAGCGCAAGCACGTGCTGCCCGTCGACCAGTTCGCCGCCATCGCCCGTGGCGCCACACGTACTTAATCTAGGAGAACCTTCATGCGTTTAGTGCAGTTCGAACTCAATAATGGCGAGCGCCGCGTTGGCGTAGTGGAAGGCAAGCAGCTGCGTGAAGTGCGCAGCGCCCATAGCGTGCGTGAGCTGGCCTTGGCCGCCATCGAAGCGGGCGTCAAGTTGCAGCAGCAGGTGGATAGCCTCGGTCTGGGCGACAGCCACGACTACGCCGCCTTGCTGGCCGAACAAAAAATCCTGCCGCCTCTGGATCACCCGGACCCGGCCCACATGCTGATCAGCGGCACCGGCCTGACCCACTTGGGCAGCGCCTCGGCGCGGGACAAAATGCACCAGGGCGGTGACGACAGCGCCCTGACCGACACCATGCGCATCTTCAAGTGGGGCGTGGAGGGCGGCAAGCCCGCCGCCGGTGAGGCCGGCGTGCAGCCGGAGTGGTTCTACAAGGGCGACGGCAGCATTGTGGTGCGCCCAGGCCAAGCCTTCCCGGTGCCACCGTTTGCCGAAGATGCTGGTGAAGAACCGGAGATCGGCGGCCTCTACGTGATCGGCCACGACGGTAAACCCTACCGCCTGGGTTTCGCGGTGGGCAACGAGTTTTCCGACCATGTGATGGAGCGCAAGAACTACCTGTACCTGGCCCATTCCAAGCTGCGCAGTTGCAGCTACGGCCCGGAACTGCGTGTCGGCGAATTGCCCCAGCACCTGGCCGGCACCAGCCGCATCCTGCGTAACGGCGAGGAAATCTGGCGGAACGAATTCCTCAGTGGCGAGGCCAATATGTGCCACAGCCTGGAAAACCTCGAATACCACCACTTCAAATACAGCCAATTCCTCAAGCCGGGCGATGTGCACATTCATTTCTTCGGCACCGCCACCTTGTCATTCGCCGACGGTATACGTACCCAACCGGGGGATGTGTTCGAGATCAGCCAGGCTGAGTTCGGCGCGCCGTTGATCAACAGTGTCGGCAGCGTCGATGCAGCGTTCGAACCCGGCAATGTCATCACCCTTTAAGGAGACCCACATGACCCAGTTTCTCGGCCACAACTTTATCGGCGGCCAGCGCAGCGCCAACGGCAGTGTGAAGCTGCAAAGCGTCGACGCCACCACCGGCGAAGCCTTGCCCCAGGATTTCTACCAGGCCACGCCGCAGGAAGTCGACGCCGCCGCCCAGGCCGCCGCGCAGGCTTATCCGGCGTACCGGGCCTTAAGCGCCGCACGTCGCGCGCAGTTCCTGGATGCGATCGCCGATGAGTTGGATGCGCTGAGCGATAACTTCGTTGAGTTGGTCTGCCGCGAAACCGCATTGCCTGCCGCCCGTATCAAGGGCGAGCGCGGGCGTACCAGCGGGCAGATGCGCCTGTTTGCCACGGTGTTGCGTCGCGGTGATTTCTACGGTGCCCGCATCGACAAAGCCCTGCCGGATCGCCAACCACTGCCGCGTCCGGACCTGCGTCAATACCGCATCGGCCTCGGCCCGGTGGCGGTGTTCGGTGCGAGCAATTTCCCCCTGGCATTCTCCACGGCAGGCGGCGACACCGCCGCCGCGCTGGCGGCCGGTTGCCCGGTGGTGTTCAAAGCCCACAGCGGCCACATGGCGACGGCTGAACAGGTAGCCAATGCAATCATCCGCGCGGCCGAGGCCACCGAGATGCCGGCTGGCGTGTTCAACATGATCTTCGGCGGTGGCGTCGGTGAGGCGCTGGTCAAGCACCCGGCGATCCAGGCGGTGGGCTTTACCGGCTCGCTCAAGGGCGGGCGTGCCCTCTGCGATATGGCCGCGGCGCGCCCGCAACCGATCCCGGTGTTTGCCGAAATGTCGAGCATCAACCCGGTGATTGTCTTGCCCCAGGCCTTGCAGGCGCGGGCCCAGACCGTCGCCCGTGACCTCACCGCGTCGGTCGTACAAGGCTGCGGCCAGTTCTGCACCAACCCCGGCCTGGTGATCGGTATTGCATCGCCGGAATTCACCGCGTTCACCCAACAGGTGGCGCAATTGATCGGCGAACAACCGGCGCAAACCATGCTCAACGCCGGTACCTTGAGCAGCTATGGCAAGGGCCTGGAAAAACTCCTGTCACACCCTGGCATTCAGCATTTGGCCGGCAGCACCCAGGCTGGTAATCAGGCGCAACCGCAGCTGTTCAAGGCCGATGTGCGCCTGTTGCTCGATGGTGATGAAGTGCTGCAAGAAGAAGTCTTCGGCCCCACCACGGTGTTTATCGAAGTGGCTGATCAAGCCCAACTCAGCGCGGCGTTGCACGGCCTGCACGGTCAACTGACGGCCACGATCATTGGCGAGCCGGCGGATTTTCAACAGTTCGCCGAGCTCACGCCGCTGCTGGAACAGAAGGTTGGGCGCATCCTGCTCAACGGCTACCCGACCGGCGTGGAAGTCTGCGACTCGATGGTGCATGGCGGCCCGTACCCGGCCACGTCCGATGCCCGTGGCACGTCGGTCGGCACCTTGGCCATCGACCGTTTCCTGCGCCCGGTGTGCTTCCAGAACTACCCTGATAGCCTGCTGCCCGACGCGTTGAAAAACGCTAACCCGTTGCGTATCCAGCGCTTGGTCGATGGCACGCCATCGCGCGATTCGCTGTAAGGAATCCGGAGGTTTCATGTCGTGTAAGGCCGTCACTGCACACCGTGCGCAATTGGGCGAAGGCCCATTCTGGGACGCGCCCACCCAGGCGCTGTATTGGGTCAATATCGCCGGTAAACAGGCCTTGCGCCTGATGGGCGGGCAATTGCAGATCTGGCAGTTGCCCGAGCATGTCTCGGCCTTTATCCCGTGTGAAAGCGGCGATGCGTTGGTGACTTTGAGCAGCGGTGTCTACCGCCTGGACCTGGTCACCGAAGCCTTGACCCTGCTGTGCGTGGCCGACCCGCAACCGGGCAACCGTGGCAATGAAGCGCGCTGCGATGCCCAAGGCCGGCTGTGGCTGGGCACCATGCAGAACAACATCGGTGAGCAGGGCGAAGACCTGCCGATTACGCGGCGCTCAGGTGGTTTGTTTCGCATTGATGTCGATGGGCAGGTCGCGCCTCTGCTGAGCGGCCTGGGCATTCCCAACACGTTGCTGTGGAGTGAGGACGGCAGCCAGGTGCATTTTGGCGACAGCATGGATGGCACGCTCTATCGGCATGTCATCCAGCCCGACGGTCAGCTCGAACCGGCACAGGTGTGGTTCGGTCCACACGCACGCGGCGGGCCGGATGGCTCGGCGATGGATGCCGAAGGCTACATCTGGAATGCCCGTTGGGACGGCAGTTGCCTGCTGCGCCTGACGCCTGATGGCGAGGTGGATCGCATCATCGAACTGCCCATCAGCCGTCCCACCAGTTGTGTATTCGGTGGGCCCAACCTCACCACGCTGTACATCACCAGTGCCGCCAGCCCGTTGGATCACCCTCTGGATGGTGCGGTGCTGGCTATCGAAGTCGATGTCCCTGGCAAACCGTGCCATCGCTTTGCCGGTTAAACCCCAAGACTCAAAAACAACAACAAGAGGTGTCGTTCATGAAAAAAGCCCTACGCGTCCTTGCCGCCGCCGTTGCTTTAAGCAGCCTCAGCAGCCTCGCATCCGCCGAAGAAGTGAAGATCGGCTTCCTGGTTAAACAAGCCGAAGAACCCTG
>NZ_FYDK01000014.1:0-41664 GCF_900187495.1 Pseudomonas sp. Irchel 3H9
CATCAGTTGGGGCCTTAACGAAAAAAACCATCTGCAATCCCTCGCACTGTGTATTCAGGCGAGGGACTTTGCAGGCGTTTTCCGCAGCGGGGAGTAGCGCTTATCCGGCGCTTGCGTGGGAAGTTTCCGCGGCGTTTCCCCCCCCTTCGGTCATACAGCAGGCAGGGACGCGAACCCGCGTTGGACTTACCGGTCAATATCCGCAACGCTTGGCCCATCGTCCTCAAGGAAGCCCCATGTCCCCACGCCGCCTGATCCTGTGCCTCATCCCCTTGCTGGTGCTGGCCGGTTGCTCCACTTCACGCGGTCCGCAGCAACCGGAGCGCAGCGAGGCCGAGGTGAAGGCGCAGATCGTACGTCTGCTTCCAGCCAAGGTGGCGGATCGCAATGGTTGGGCCCAAGACATCTACACCGCTTTCGACACCCAAAAGATCTACCCCAGCACCGAGAATATTTGCGCTGTGCTGGCGGTGACTGAGCAGGAGTCCACTTATCAGGTGGACCCACCCGTACCCAATATGGGCAAGATCGCCCAGGACGAAATCCTGCGCCGCGCCGGCAAAGTGCATGTGCCGGCCTTCGTGGTGCGCAGCGCGCTGCAATTGAAGTCGCCCACCGGAAAGTCCTACGCCGACCGGTTGAGTGCGGCACGTACGGAGAAAGACCTCAGCGCCATCTTCGACGACTTCATCAGCATGGTGCCCTTGGGCAATACGTTGTTTGGTGGCTTCAACCCTGTGCACACCGCTGGCCCCATGCAGGTCAGCATCGATTTTGCGCAGAAACAGGCGCGGGGTTATCCCTACACGGTGGACGGCACGATTCGTCGGGAGGTCTTCACTCGGCGTGGCGGCATGTACTTTGGCATCGCCCACTTGCTCGGTTATCCGGTGAATTACGACCAGCCGCTGTATCGTTTTGCCGACTTCAACGCGGGCTGGTATGCGAGCCGCAATGCGGCGTTCCAGGCAGCGGTCAGCCGTGCTTCAGGGGCTGAGTTGGCGCTGGATGGGGACTTGATCCGCTATGGATCACTGCTGCCGGGCACCACCGAACTGGCGGTGCGCTCCCTGGGCGCCAAGCTGGACATGCGTAACCCCAGCATCCGCAGCCAACTGGAGCAGGGCGAGCAGTTGGATTTCGAGGACACCACCCTTTACAAGCGTGTATTTGCGTTGGCTGACAAGGCTGCTGGTAAACCGATGCCTCGGGCGATCCTGCCGGGCATCGTGCTCAAGAGTCCAAAGATCACTCGCAACCTGACCACGGCATGGTTTGCCAAGCGGGTGGATGAGCGGTTTCAGCGCTGTATGAAGCGCTGATCACCTTTGTGGCGAGGGGGCCAGAGGACGCTCACTGGCCACAGGACGCCTGCCCCTCACGACAAACTTACGCCACAGCCAAACCCACAACCACACCACCGGGAACGCCAGGATCACGAACGGCAGCACATAGCTGGCGCGTTCCAAGGCATCTGCGGTGCCCTCTACCAGATTAGTCCCCAGGTTGCTGAACATCCGGCTGAAGCGTGAAGCTTGGTTAGCGCCATCGGATGAGCGGAAGTTCAAGGTGACGCGGTTGGTGTCGAGACGACGTTGCTGGCCGGCGGCAATCTGGGCAAGTTCCTGCAGGTCGTTTTCAATGCCGGCCTGTTCCTTGCTCAAGGCGATCAGGTCGCTAACGGTGATGTCCTTGCGCTTGGCCAGTTCGTCGAGACGTTGTTGCTGGGCCTGCAGGCGGGCTTGGCGGCGGTTTACATCGGCAACTGCGTCGGCCAGGTCTTCGGCGGTGGTGATGCGCTGGCCAAGTGTGCCGCCTTCAGCCGCCATGGCGACTATCGGTTCCACACCCGTTGGTGCGATGCGCAAGATGATCTCGCCACCGCTACCGTCTTCGGTGATACCCAGGATATTGCACGCGCCAAACCTCGCTGTTTCACACGCCTCACGGGTGGCCTGCATCCTCGGCGCGAGCAGGGCGCCGGGCAGGGCCAGGGTCAATTCATGCTCATAGGCCAATTGGGCACCGGCTTTGCCTTGTTCACCGTTGATCACCGTGGCGCGAGAGTTATCCTTGGGCGAGCAGCCGGCCAGGGCCAGGCCGGTCAGCAAGATCAACAGTGGCACGCGAAGCGATTTAAGGTTGCCGTCCGGATGGCGCATTGCAGTTCCTTGAGGTGTGCGGGGAAATTGGCGGCGATTAAAGCGGGTCTGGCGGATTAACGCAAAGCATCGCGCAAGATTTGCGCAGTTGATGGTGATGGCTACCGTTTGGAGCGTGGCGTACATGTCGAACCTGACGCCAAGGAAGAACTGCCATGATTGCTCGCGCCGTGCCTGAAGGTTTTGCCCCTCTGCCTCGTAGCAGCCCATTGCTCGACCTGCTTGGCCCTGCGTATTGCCGGGGGGAGGGATTGCAACTGGAAGTCGGCCTGCGCGCCGACAATCGCCACGCCAATGGGCGCGGCACGGTGCATGGCGGGGTCTTGGCAACCCTGGCGGATATCGGCATGGGCTACGCGATGGCGTTTTCCAGTGAGCCGCCGTTGCCGCTGATTACTGCGAGCATGACCGTGGATTACCTGGGGGCGGTGCAGGTGGGCGAGTGGATTACCGTGCGCTTGGAGCATCACAAGCGTGGGCGGCAGATGGCGTTTGGGACGGTGAGTTTGCAGGTGGGGGAGAAGGTTGTGGCGCGGGCGAATGCGGTGTTTGCGGTGCCTCAGTCTGACACCCAATGAAGATCTGATGTGGGAGGGGGGGCAAGCCCCCTCCTGCATTATCAGCCGCGTTCGAGGGCGAGGGCTACGCCTTGGCCGCCACCGATGCACAGCGTTGCGAGGCCTTTCTTGGCGT
Source organism: Pseudomonas sp. Irchel 3H9 (assembly GCF_900187495.1). NCBI lineage: Bacteria > Pseudomonadati > Pseudomonadota > Gammaproteobacteria > Pseudomonadales > Pseudomonadaceae > Pseudomonas > Pseudomonas sp. Irchel 3H9. The sequence continues at coordinate 2,856 of NZ_FYDK01000014.1, forward strand.
CGCGCTTGATCATTTCATGCAGCAGGGTCACCAGCACGCGGCAGCCTGAAGCGCCGATGGGGTGTCCGATGGCAATGGCGCCGCCGTTGACGTTGACCTTTTCGGCGTCCCATTCCAGCTCTTTGCCCACCGCCAACGCTTGAGCGGCGAAGGCTTCATTGGCTTCGATCAGGTCCAGGTCACTCAGTTTCCAGCCAGCTTTATCCAGGCATCGACGGGTGGCCGAGACCGGGCCGATGCCCATGATCGCCGGGTCGACGCCGGCGTTGGCGTAGCTGGCAATTCGCGCCAATACCGGCAGGCCGAGGGCCTTGGCTTTGTCGGCACTCATCAGCAGCACCGCTGCGGCGCCGTCATTGAGGCTTGAGGCGTTGCCGGCCGTGACACTGCCGTCTTTCTTGAACGCTGGTTTGAGCTTGGCCAGGGATTCGGCGGTGGTGCCGGCGCGCGGCTGTTCATCCACGGCGAAGGACACGGGGTCGCCCTTGCGCTGGGGGATCAGGATCGGTGTGATTTCGTCCGCAAAGCGCCCGGCTTCGATGGCCGCGCTGGCTTTTTGCTGCGATGCGGCAGCGAACGCGTCCTGGGCTTCACGGCTGATGTTGTACTTGTCCACCAGGTTTTCGGCGGTGATGCCCATGTGGTAGTCGTTGAACGCATCCCACAGGCCGTCGGTGATCATGCTGTCGACCATTTTGGCGTGGCCCATGCGCAAACCGGTACGTGCCGCGGGCAATACGTACGGGGCAAGGCTCATGTTCTCCATGCCGCCGGCGATGATCACGTCCGCGTCGCCGCAACGGATGGCTTGGGCGCCGAGGTGAAGAGCCTTGAGGCCTGAGCCGCAGACCTTGTTCAGGGTCAGGGCGGGCACGGCGTGGGGCAGGCCGGCGAGGATCGACGCCTGGCGCGCCGGGTTCTGGCCTGAGCCTGCGGTAAGTACCTGGCCAAGGATCACTTCATCCACTTGAGCCGGGTCCAGGCCGGTCTGCTCCAGCAGGCGACGGATCACGGCGGCGCCCAGTTCCGGCGCCGGGATGCTGGCCAGGGAACCTTGAAAGCTGCCCACGGCGGTGCGGGTGGCAGCAACAATCACGACGTCTTGCATGGAATCTGTCCTCACTGGAAGTGCATTTCTGGAACGTGGTCCGGGACGATCAGTTTACCGGCGGTCTTGCTCACAATCTCTTCAACGCTGACGCCTGGTGCGCGTTCCTTGAGGACAAAAGCGCCATTTTCGATTTCCAGGTACGCCAGGTCGGTCAGGACACGCTTGATGCAGTTGGCGCCGGTCAGCGGCAGGCTGCACTGGCTGAGCAACTTGGATTCGCCGTCCTTGGACGCGTGAGTCATGATCACGATGATGTTTTCCGCGCCTGCCACCAGGTCCATGGCGCCGCCCATGCCTTTGACCAATTTGCCAGGGATCATCCACGAGGCGATGTTGCCGTGTACGTCGACTTCAAACGCGCCAAGCACGGTGAGGTCGACATGGCCGCCGCGAATCATCGCGAAAGACTCGGCAGAGGAGAAAATCGATGCGCCGATACGCGCGGTCACGGTTTGCTTGCCGGCGTTGATCATGTCGGCATCGATGGTTTCTTCGGTAGGAAACGGCCCCATGCCCAGCAGGCCGTTTTCCGATTGCAGCATGACTTCCATGCCTTCGGGAATGTAGTTGGCCACCAGGGTCGGAATGCCGATGCCGAGGTTCACGTAGAAACCGTCCTGCATTTCGCGGGCGACGCGTTGAGCCATTTGTTCGCGGGTCAGAGCCATGGTTGTGTTCCTCTTATTCTTAGGGCTGGAGGCGGATTATTTGCGCACGGTGCGCTGTTCGATGCGCTTCTCGAACGTGCCGCAGATGATCCGGTCGACGTAGATGCCAGGGGTGTGGATCTGCGCCGGGTCCAGCTCGCCCGGTTCGACGATTTCCTCGACTTCGACCACGGTGATCTTGCCGGCAGTGGCGGCCAGCGGGTTGAAGTTCTGGGCGGTGTGGCGATAGATGACGTTGCCGAAGTGGTCGGCTTTCCAGCCTTTGACGATGGCGAAGTCGCCGGTGATGGATTCTTCCATCAGGTACGGACGACCATTGAATTCGCGGGTTTCCTTGCCCTCGGCGACGGGGGTGCCAACACCGGTGGCGGTGAAGAAGGCCGGGATACCGGCACCGCCTGCGCGCATTTTCTCTGCGAGGGTGCCCTGGGGGGTGAGGACCACTTCAATTTCGCCGCTGAGCAGTTGTTTCTCGAACAGAGCGTTTTCACCCACGTAGGAGGCGATCACTTTGCTGATCTGTTTTTCTTCCAGCAGCACGCCCAAGCCGAAACCGTCGACACCGCAGTTGTTGGAAACGACGGTCAGGTCGCGGGTGCCTTTGCGCTTGATCTCGTTGATGAGGTTTTCTGGAATGCCGCACAGGCCAAAACCGCCGGAGAGTACGGTCATGCCGTCTTCCAGGCCTGCCAGCGCTTCTTCATAGGACGCTACGCGTTTATCGAAACCTGCCATATGCACCTCTTTTATTGTGTGTGGTCCAGCCAGTGAACCGAGTGTTGCGCTGACGGATTGATTTGTTAAGTTGTTTTTTAAGGTTGATTGATTTAAAAAACAGCATAGTTCATTCCCCCTCGGAGCAGCGTCATGACCGTTAAGCAGATGCGGGCGTTTCTCGCCGTGGCCCAGAGCCTGAGTTTTGCCGCCGCTTGCGAGCGCTTGCATCTCTCTCAATCGGCGCTGAGCCTGACGATCAAGGGCCTGGAAGAAGGATTGGGTGGCCGTTTGTTCAGCCGTAACACCCGCAACGTTGCACTGACCCCGGAAGGTGAATCCCTGTTGCCCCTGGCGCGCCGGCTGATTGCGGATTGGGACAATGCCGACGATGAGCTGCGCCAACGGTTCACGCTGCAACGCGGTCGGGTCACGGTGGCGGCGATGCCATCGTTTGCAGGCAATTTGCTGCCGCCGATCCTGAAGATATTCCGTGCACGTTACCCCCAAGTGAATGTGACAGTGCATGACTTGATCAATGAGCAAGTGCTGGAGATGGTTCGCGACCGTCAGGTGGAGCTGGGCGTCGCATTTGAGCCGTCGGAAGGCTCGTCTTTGGCATTTACACCGTTGTACTTGGATCGCTTTATTGCCGTGGTGCCGGGTGATTCGCCTTTGGCGCAATGTGCCGAGATCGATTGGGCGACGTTGCTGGAGCAGCCGTTCATCACGTTGCAGCGACCGTCCACGGTACGAGTGATGCTGGAAGAGCACTTGGGCGCCTTGCAGATGAAACTGCCCGTGGCGCTGGAAAGCCATCAACTGGCAACGGTTGGCAAGATGGTTGCCAATGGCCTCGGCGTCAGCGCCGTGCCTGCGTTGTGTGCCCAGCAGATGGAAGAGGCTGGCGCTCATTGCATCACCTTAAACAGCCCGGTGATTGAGCGGCCGATTGGTGTGCTGACCAAGCCTGGGCATGAGCTGTCGGCGGCGGCGCAAGTGTTGTTTGATATTTTTCGGGATGAAGCGGGGAAGGGGCGGTTTCCGGCGTTGTTATAAGGCAGTAATTAAAAAGCCCGCTCGAACTAACGAGCGGGCTTTAATATTTAATGCTGAGTGATCAGCAGTATCTATCAATCACTTTTACCTGCGATTGGCCTTTAAGGTTCTGCCATTCGGTATTGAGTGTATGAAAGACCTGTTCGATAAAGTTGCGATCAGCCGCGGCCTTCTTGCCGACATAACCCTGGCCACGGCGGTACACCTTCAGGCGCGCTGCCAGTTCACGGTTATTGCGGTCAAACTCGGCTTCTTCGGTATTGGGCTCCAGGCAGTCAAGTTGCACTTCGCCCGATTTGCCAATCCACAAGATATGGTCGTCGAGTGTGTCTTTCTGCGCTGCGAACATCTCAGCCAATTCATCGATAGTTGGTTGGTTGTTCAGATTCATGTGTAAGCCCCTTGACCAGTTGGCGATCTATCAGTTAATTCCGTTAAAACTGCTTAGTTGTCTCCGGTTCTGAAAACCGGGCGTCAGTGACGGTCTGCCGAGTACGGGCAGGGTCTTGAACCTGATGCATGTAGTCTTGCTGATGAACTGCTACGCAATGGTTTCATAACGAAGACAAGCAGCGTTTGAGCTCCTTGTACCCATCCCTCCGGGGTGGGTCAGCTTCATCAATCTGCCTTGTGGGCAGTGCACATCCGGAAAAAACAGCTCGGCGGTCAGACGAGCTCTTTCAAAACGCTTGTTACCAACGCTCCCGATCCGGGAGACGTCTCGATAATGCAAGGACAAAAAGGTTACGTCAACGGTTATGTAGTGATTATTTTTACTCACTACATAAATCATTGTAGGGACGGGGAAATGCGGGATAACGTGACTTGGGCGTCACTTTTTGGAGGTTTGGTTCGATCTTCGAAGGCTTGGCGAGCATCCAGGGTGAGCGTTCCACACGTCAGATAAGCCGTTCTGCCAGCAAGGGCAGTAATACCTCGCACGATGCTTGGACCTTCATCTGCAACAACTCATCCCCACGGGTCTTGCCCAGGTTGATGGCGATCACCGGTTTGCCTTGCTCGACCATTGCCTTGCACAGACGAAATGCCGAATAGGCCATCAGCGACGATCCCACTACCAGCAACCCCTCGGCATGTTCCACCGCAGCCATCGCTGCGGCGGCCGTTGCCGTGGCGACGTTTTCACCGAAAAACACTACGTCCGGCTTCAGTCGTTGACCGTGGCAATAGGGGCATCGGGGAACTTGGAAGCGCTCTTCAAACGCAGGGTCGAGGAGGGTATCGCCATCGGGCGCTTGAACGGCATCAACGCCCGCCAGATAGGGATTCTCGGCTTCCATCAACCGTTGGATGACGTTGCGATCACTGCGCTGCTGACAGTCCAGGCATAGCACCCTGTGCAGGCTGCCATGCAGTTCGATCACGTCGTGGCTACCGGCTTGGTCATGCAGCGTATCGACGTTTTGCGTGATCAGCCCGCTGATGCGCTGGCGTTGCTGCAGCGTCGCCAGCGCCATGTGCGCCTTGTTCGGCGTGGCAATGCGTACCCTTGGCCACCCCAACATCGCGCGTGCCCAGTAACGGCGACGAGCCTGTGGCGTGGCCAGGAATTCCTGGTACATCATCGGTGCCTTGCCTCGGCGCACGCCCTCGCTGTCGCGGTAATCGGGAATTCCCGATGACGTACTGATCCCTGCACCGGTCAGCACCAGAAAGCGCCGTTCGGCCATGGCCCGGTGCAGGATGTCGAGGTGGTCTTCCTGGTGTTCCTGGCTGTCGAGCATGGGGTCTCCCTATTCGCCGCGGATGTACTGCTCCAGCTGTTTAATCAGGTCTGCCTGGTCAGCAATGGCTTCCTTCACCAGATCGCCGATGGACAGCAGGCCCAACAGCTGACCTTCTTCGACCACAGGCAGGTGGCGAAGGTGACTGTCGGTCATGATATTCATGCACTCATCGACCTTTTTGTGAGGGTCGACGCATATCACCGGCGAACTCATAACTTCATCGACCCGCGTCGTTACCGACGATAGACCTTTGAGAATGAGCTTACGTGCGTAATCGCGCTCGCTGATGATCCCCACCACCACGCCTTCCTTGACGACCGGCAAGGCCCCGACGTTTTTCTCCGACATCCGCACCAGCGCTTCAAACACGGTGTGGTCCCATTGGATGGTGTGGACGTCCTGGTTTTTAAGATCCTTGGCTTTGAGTACTTCTGCGACAGTTTTCATGGCGGCCACTCCGGTGTTGTTATCAGGTAGTCAAGGTGCCCTAAAGAATCCTAGACGGCCTGCGCGGGAGCAAGGTCCAAAGCGGCGTTAAACCCGTCGAAAAACGTCATTCGCCGGATTTTTTTGCGGTTTACCCCGCAGTTGTCGGCTTTTTGGCGCGCTTTGGTCCGGTAGCGGTCTTGCGGGGGGCGCTCTTGCGTTTCTTTTTCCACGGGGCTGTGTCTCGACCTGCGGGGCTCGCCGGACCAGTGATGGTCATGCGCATACCATTGCATCGCGCCACTTGTTTGCTCATCCAGGCCGCCTGCTTGGCGACGAACTCTTCCAGGCTCATTTCGCCGCTTTGCACCATGTCCAGCGCTTGTTCCCAGATTGCGGTGGTGCCGGGGTCGGCGATGGCGCGGGGCACTGCGTCGATCAGGCTGAACGCCGCCGGGGTAGCCGACAGCGCCTTGCCGTTCTTCACCAGGTAACCTCGATCAAGCAAACCCTGGATAATCCCGGCGCGGGTCGCTTCAGTGCCGATACCAGTGGTGTCCTTGAGTTTTTGCTTGAGGAGCGGGTCTTCCACCAGTTTGGCGACGTTTTTCATTGCCTTGATCAGGTCGCCTTCGGTAAAGGGTTTGGGCGGCTGAGTCCACAAATCCTTGAGGTTGACCTTGTCCACTGCGTAGTCCTGGCCCTGCGTCAGCGTCGGTAAGGCCTGTGGCGCAGGTGTCTCACGGCCTTTGGTCGGCGCCAACGCTTCGGGCAGGGCGCGCTTCCAGCCTGGCTCTATCACGACTTTGCCGACCGCGCGCAATGCGAAACCTGCGCAGTCGAAATCCGCCTGGGTGCGATCGTATTCATGGTTGGGCAGGAACTGCGCCAGGTAGCGCGCACGAATCAGCGTGTACACCGCGCGATGTTTACCGGTGAGTTGCCCGACGTCCTTGCCAGCGCCCGTGGGGATGATGCCGTGGTGAGCGCTGACCTTGGCGTCGTTCCAGGCCCGTGAGCGGCGTTGGGGGTCGATATGGGGCATCAGCTCGTTGACTGCCGTATCGGCACGGCCCAGTGCGGCGAGAATCTTTGGTGCGTCGCTGTGTTGGCTCACCGGCAGGTAGCCGCAGTCACTGCGCGGGTAGGTGATGACTTTGTGGGTTTCGTAGAGGGATTGGGCGATGTCCAGGGTTTCCTGGGCGCCGAGGCCGAGCTTCTTGGAGCAGATCTCCTGCAAGGTGCCCAGGTCGAAGGGCAGGGGCGCCACTTCGCGCATGCGTTCGGTTCGCAGTTTTACCAGGCGTGCGCTGGAGGCGCGGGTCATGGCATCGGCGGCTTCTCGCGCAAGTTGCGGGTTCAGACAGCGGCCTTGGTCGTCGCAGGCATCTTCGGCAGCCCGCCATTGGGCGGTGAAGGTCATGCGTTCGTGGCGCAGGTCCACATCGATGGCCCAATAAGCCACGGGGACGAAATCGGCGATGCTGCGATCGCGGTCCACCACCAGACGCAAAGTCGGGGTTTGCACCCGACCCACCGGCAGCACACCTTGATAACCGGACTGACGCCCAAGGAGCGTAAACAGGCGACTCATGTTCATACCGATCAGCCAGTCGGCGCGGGAGCGGCCCAGGGCCGAGTGATACAGGCTGAAGGTCTCTGCACCCGGCTTGAGCGCCGCCAGGGCTTTGCGAATGGAGGCGTCATCCAGTGCCGACAGCCACAAACGCTGGATCGGCCCGCGATAACGACAGTGTTCCACCAGCTCCCGGGCGATCATCTCGCCCTCGCGGTCGGCGTCGGTGGCAATCACCAACTCCTGCGCTTCCCCCAGCAGGCGCTTGACCGCCTTGAACTGGCTGGCGGTCTTGGGCTTGACCAGCATCTTCCATTTTTCCGGGACGATGGGCAGGTCGGCCAGTACCCAGCGCTTGTACTTGGCGTCATAGGCATCAGGCGGAGCGGTTTCCAGCAGATGGCCGATGCACCAGGTGACGGTGACCCCATTGCCCAGCCAGCAGCCGTCGCCCCGGCGACTGGCGCCGAGCACGGCCGCGATGTCCTTGGCCTGGGAGGGTTTTTCACAGAGGTACAGCCGCATGGTCAGCCCATTCGTTACACAGATGAATGGGGAGCAGAATGGGCAAAAGAAGGGATTTGATCAACCTTTATCTGGATGGATATACAGCAAATTATGTGAGCACTGCGAAGCCAGTGTGCGAGGGGGGTTGCTCCCGATTGTGGTCTATCAGTCACTGCAACGGTGACGGAACCACTGCTATCGGGAGCAAGTCCCCTCCCACAGGGGACCGTCGCCGTTCTGTAGATCAGTTGTTATCGATATCCACATGCCGCGTTTCTTTAAGGAAGAACAGCCCGACAATCAGGCTCACCCCGGTAATCACCACCGGGTACCACAAGCCGTAGAAAATATCCCCTGTGTACACCACCAGCGCAAACGACACGGTCGGCAGGAACCCGCCAAACCAGCCGTTACCGATGTGGTATGGCAGTGACATCGAGGTGTAGCGGATACGCGTCGGGAACAGTTCCACCATCAGGGCCGCCAGCGGGCCGTAGCACATGGCCGCGATCAGGATCAGCGCAACGATCAGTACCACCACCATGACTTTGTTGACCTGAGCCACATCCGCCGAAGTCGGGTAACCGGCCAGGGTCACGGCGCCACGCAGGGCTTTTTCGTCAAAACCGTCGATACGCACGTCGCCCACGCTCACCTGCACCGGGCTGCCGGCGGGGGCGGCGGCGCTGCTGTAGGGCAGGCCTTGCTTGACCAGGAAGGTCTTGACCTTGTCGCACGGGCTGTCAAATTTTGCCTTGCCCACGGGGTCGAATTGGAAGGTACAGGTGGCTGGGTCGGCCAGTACGGTGATCGGGGCCTGGGTACTGGCCTGGTCCATCGCTGGGTTGGTGTAGTGCGCCAGGCTCTTGAAGATCGGGAAGTACAGCAAGGTAGCCAGCAGCAGGCCGAGCATCAGCACCGGCTTGCGCCCGACTTTGTCCGACAGCCAGCCAAAGAAGATAAAGAACGGCGCGCCGATCACCACGCTGATGATCAGCAGCATGTTGGCCAATGCAGGGTCCATCTTCAGGAATTGGGTGAGGAAGAACAGCACGTAAAACTGCGCCGCGTAGAAGGTCACCGCTTGCCCGCCGTTAATGCTGAACAGCGCAATCAGCACGACCTTGAGGTTTTCCCATTTGCCGAAGGACTCGCGGATCGGCGCCTTGCTGGCCTTGCCTTCCTCTTTCATCTTCAGGAAGGCCGGCGACTCGTGCAGGCTCATGCGGATCCATGTGGAAATGCCCAGCAGTACGATGGAAAACAGAAACGGGATGCGCCAGCCCCACACTTCGAACTGGTCGCCGGTGAAGTAGCGGCAGGCCAGCACCACCAGCAGCGACAGCAGCAGGCCGAGGGTAGCGGTGGACTGAATCCAACTGGTATGGAAGCCACGTTTGCCGGCGGGTGCATGCTCGGCCACATAGGTCGCCGCGCCGCCGTATTCACCGCCCAACGCCAGGCCTTGCAGCATGCGCAGCACGATGAGAATGATCGGCGCCGCAATGCCGATGCTGGCGTAGGTCGGCAGCAAACCGACGCAGAAGGTGGCGACACCCATCAGGATGATAGTCACCAGGAACGTGTACTTGCGCCCAATCATATCGCCCAGACGGCCGAACACCAGCGCGCCGAACGGGCGCACCACAAAGCCTGCTGCAAAGGCCATCAAGGCAAAGATAAATGCCGTGGTGTCGTTGACCCCGGCAAAGAACTGCTTGCTGATCACGGCCGCCAGCGCGCCGTAGAGGAAAAAGTCATACCACTCGAACACCGTCCCAAGGGACGAGGCGAAGATGACCTTCTTGGAGTCGTTGCTGGCGCTCGCGTCTCTCGTCGAGCCCAGGGTTTGAGCGTGTTCTGACATCGGGTAGCCCTCACAGTGATTATTTATTGTTGTTCCACTGTCGGCGCCAGGTTTGGCGCCGCTATTCAGATTGCATGAACCAGTTCTTTCTCCGGGGCGAGACTCCTTGTGTTCGGCGAAAGGATCAGCTGCGCGGCCTTTTCCGCGATCATCAGCGTCGGTGAACAGGTATTGCCGGACGTAATGCGCGGCATGATCGAGGCATCGGCGATGCGCAGGCCGGGCACGCCATGCACCCGCAGTTGCGCATCGACCACGGCGTCTTTGTCGCTGCCCATGCGGCAAGTGCCCACCGGGTGGAAAATCGTGGTGCCGATACGGGCGGCGGCTTCGTGCAGTTCCTCTTCGGTTTGCAGCGAGTCACCGGGCAGATACTCCACCGGCTTGAACTGGCTCAGGGCGGGGGCAGCGACGATGCGTCGGGTCAGGCGAATCGCGTCGGCGGCCACGCGCAAGTCTTGCGGATGGCTGAGGTAGTTGGGTTGTATCAGCGGCGCATCCGCCGGGTTTGCCGAGCGGATATCAATACGGCCACGGCTTTGCGGACGCAGATCACACACCGAGGCGGTGAATGCCGGGAATGCGTGCAGCGGCTCGCCGAAGCGCTCCAGGGATAGCGGCTGCACGTGGTATTCGAGGTTGGCCGAGGTTTGTTCCGGGCCGGAGCGGGCAAACGCGCCGAGCTGACTGGGCGCCATCGACAGCGGGCCGCTGCGGTCGTACAGGTAGCGCAGTCCCATGCCCATTTTGCCCCACACGGTGCCGGCGATCTGGTTCAGGGTGCGGGCTTTTTCCAGCTTGTAGATCAGCCGCAGTTGCAGGTGATCCTGCAAGTTGCCGCCAACGCCAGGCAGTTCATGCAGCACATCAATGCCCAGAGGCTTGAGTACGCTGGATGGGCCGATGCCTGAACGTTGCAGAATGCCTGGCGAGCCCACGGAACCGGCGCACAGCACGATCTCCTTGCACGCTTTCCAACTCATCTGCTGACCGTTTTGACGCCCGACCACCGCCGAGGCGCGACCGTTTTCCAGGACCACACGGTCGACTTCGACTTCTGTCAGCACGGTGAGGTTGGGACGTTGGCGGATAGGCTTGAGAAACGCCTTGGCCGCGTTCCAGCGCACGCCGGCTTTCTGGTTGACCTGGAAGTAACCGCAGCCTTCGTTATCGCCCTGGTTGAAGTCATTGATAGCGGCGATGCCGCTTTGCGCCGCCGCCTCACGAAATGCATCCAGGATCGGCCACGACAGGCGCTGCTGCTCGACCCGCCATTCACCGCCGTCGCTGTGGAATTCCGAGCCACCGGTAAAGTGGTTTTCGCTCTGCTTGAACAGTGGCAGCACATCTTTCCAGGCCCAGCCCGGGTTACCTTGCGCCGCCCAGCCGTCGTAATCCTGGGCCTGGCCGCGCATGTAGATCATGCCGTTGATGGACGAGCAGCCGCCCAGCACCTTGCCGCGCGGGTAACTCAGGGCACGGCCTTGCAGGCCTTCCTGGGCTTCGGTCTTGAAGCACCAGTCGGTGCGTGGGTTGCCGATGCAGAAGAGGTAGCCGACGGGGATGTGGATCCAGGGGTAATTGTCGCGGCCACCGGCTTCGAGCAGGAGCACGCGGTGGGCAGGGTTGGCGGACAGTCGATTGGCCAGCAGGCAGCCTGCGGGGCCGGCACCTACTACCACGTAATCGTATTGTGCAGCTGCAATGGGCATCTGAGGCCTCGCTTGTTTTTCTTATTGGTTCCATCCTAGTTGTTAGTTTTCGTCTTAAAAATGTTAGTTTTTACCCAGCTGCTGTGCGTTTTTAAACAGCGTTGCCCTGGCTGATTGAATGGAGGCGATATGTTCGACTGGAATGACCTACGGTTCTTTCTTGAACTCCAACGCAGTGGTCGTCTGCTTACTGCCGCGCAGCGCCTGAAAACCACCCACGCCACCGTGGCCAGGCATATCGAGGCCATCGAAAAAAGCCTCGGCACCGCGCTGTTCGTGCAGCACGCCCAGGGCTACGAACTGACGCCTTCCGGCGAGGCCCTGCTCAAACACGCTGAAGCCATGGAAAACGTTGCGCTGCTGGCCGAAGACGAACTCACGCATTCCGCCGCGCCGCTGGGCAAGATCCGCCTCGGCGTGGCTGAAGGCCTGGGCGTGATGTTTCTCGCCAGTCGCATGGGCGGGCTGTTTGAACGTTATCCGGGATTGGAAGTGGAACTGGTGGCGGTGCCGCGCTTTGTCAGCATCCTCAATCGCGAAGCGGAAATCAGCATCCACCTAGAACGCCCCAGCGTCGACCAACTGGTCACCCGCAAACTCACCGATTACCGCCTGGCCCTTTACGCCAGCCGCGCTTACCTGGACCGCAACCCTGCCATCGAAAAACGCGAAGACCTCGCTGCCCATTCCTGGATCGATTATGTCGACGACCTGTTGTTCAGCCAGGAGCTGAAATTCCTCAGCAGCTTCTGCCGTAACCCCAAAGTGGTGTTTCACAGCACCAGCGTGATCGCACAACACCAGGCTGCGCGCTCCGGATTGGGCATTGCGGTGTTGCCGTGCTTCATGGCTGCCGGCGATCCGGAGCTGGTGGCGTTGCTGCCGGGGGAGGGGATCCAGCGCAGCTACTGGATCAGCTCGCGCAGGGAGCTGCACAAGTCGGTGCGGCTGCGGGTGTTGTGGGATTACGTGGTGGAGTTGTGCGCGCGGGAGCAGCGACTGTTGCTCGGCGAGTCGACCTGAAGAAACCGAAGCAAAACTGTGGGAGTGGGCTTGCTCTCGGTAGCGGTGGCCCGGTCGCCAGATGGGCTGGCTGATACACCGCTATCGGGGGCAAGCCCCTTCCCACATTGATCGGCGGTGTTGGCTAAACATCGGGTTAATCGCGCAATTCGAATTCAGCGCTGCCGAGCCTTTCTCCATTCACCATGACATGCACCCTATGCCGACCGGGATAGTGCTTGCGTGTAGTCAGTTCACGAATATGTTGCTCGCGGCGCAGGCTGTGTCGTTCTCCCGCGCCCAGCGTAAACGCCTTGAGCTTGAACACCTTGCTCGCGCTATGCCCGGCGCTTTTTACATAGTCGATGGCGTAATCCACCACCAGTTTTTGCGCACTGGCCGCGGTGGATTCCAGGCTGAACGACAGGTTAATCCGCTCGCCCAGATTGATCACCGCCGGCGTCACGCTCAAGTTATGGAGCGTCACCTCGGCCCTGGCGCCGGCGCCCATGATGGTCAGCGCACGGGTGTTGCCCTGTTTGATCAGGCTGCGCAGCGCATGACGTGCAATCCAGGCAGTGTGCGGGTTATCCAGGTTCCAGCCTTCGATCAGGTTGAGCACCCATTCCGGATGGTCCTTGGTGATGTCGTTGAGGTGATTGGCCACGGACTTGCGCACATAAAGGCTCGGATCGGCCTTTAGGTTGTCGAGGATCGAGGCGCATAACGCGGGGTTGGCCTGCACTTCGGTCAGGCGAAACGACCATGGCAAACGGGGCCGCGAGCCTTCGCTGGCCAGGCGGCGTACGTGGTCGTTGTCATCCAGGGACCACGCCTGCATCACTGCCAGGGAGCGTTCGAAGTCGTGCAGCAAGAAGTGTCTTATCGCGAACTCGGCCGAGCCAAAGGTGGTGAAGTACTTGAGCGCCGCCATGGAGCGCTCGAAGTCAGCCAGGCCGTAACTTGCCACGTAGTGCGGTAGAAACAGGCTGACAAATCCACTGTTCAGGCGTGGCGCCAGGGCGTAAAGCAGCTTGAGGCTTTTGGGGTAATCCAGGGGGATCACCGTGTGCAGGCTTTCGCTGACCCGTGCCATGCGCTGCATCACCGACAACTCGTCCAGCCCGGCGGTGGCGTGTTTGAGGAAACCTTTGGCGTCGAACGCGGGATACACCGCCGTCATTTCAGTGGCGATGTGTTGCAGGCGTTCGACGTTGAAGATTTCCTTGAGGGCCGGGGCGCTTTGGTCGGTCATCGGTGATTCCATGGCGGTTGAGTCAGAGAAACCAGCGGTATTCCCGCGCGTGGATCTCTTGCTGGAAGGCCAGGTGATCCTGGCGTTTGTTCTCGCAGTACACGTCGACAAATTCGGCGCCCAGCTTATCGCGCAATACTGGCTGATGCTGCATGGCGCGCACGGCATCAAGCATTTCCACTGGGAAGTCGGTGCCGCTGGCGCGGTCCTCGTTCAGTGGCGCGATGGGCTCCTGTTTGGCTTCCAGGCCATGTTCCAAACCGACGAGGATCGCCGCCAGCACCAAATACGGGTTGGCGTCGGCGCTGGCCAGGCGATGTTCGATGCGCAGGTTGCGTGGGTCAGACTCAGGGATGCGCACGCACGCGTCGCGGTCCTCAAACCCCCAGCAGGCGCGGGTGGCAGCGTTGACCGTGCCGCCCAGGCGGCGGAAAGCGTTGTGGTTGGGCGAGAAGATCGGCATGCAGTGGGGCAGTAATTTCAGGCAGCCGGCCACCGCATGGCGCAGCGGTTGTTGCTGATGCGCCGCCAGCAGGTTGTTGCCCGCGCCGTCGTAGAGGCTGACATGCACGTGCATGCCGCTGCCGGGAAATTGCAGGTAGGGCTTGGCCATGAAACTGGCGCGGTAGCCGTGTTTGAGCGCCACGCCCCGGGTGCTGCGACAGAACAGGGCGGCCCAGTCGGCGGCGCGCAGGCCGTCGTCGAGGTGGCCGAAGTTGATCTCGAACTGGCCGGGGCCGAGTTCGGCAGTGATCACCGTGATGTCGATGCCCTGGTCCTTGGCGGTCTGGGCCATATCGTCGAGTACATCGTTGAAGCGTGACAGCCGTTCGATATGCAGGTTGGGCTGGTCGTCGGCGTCATCGCTCAGTGGGTCACGGGCAAATTGCGGCAGGCCGTTGTCGAGTTTCTTGTCGAATAGATAGAACTCCAGCTCGAAGGCCACCACCGGGTGAATACCTTTGTGGTGCAGGCGTTCCAACACCTTGGCCAAGACTTCGCGAGGTTCGAACTCGATCGGCGCGTCGGTACCGTCCGAGGTGATCAACATCTGGCCCAAAGGCTGCGATTCCCAGTTCACCGGCTTGAGCGTGCCCGGCACCAGGCGGCGGTTGGCGTCTGGGTCGCCGTCGTTGAAGCAGTAATCGCCGATCTTGAACAACCCGCCCTGGGCACCCAGCAGCACCGCGTTCTGTGGCAACTTCAGCGGGCTGCCGGAGGCGACCTTTTCCAGCATTTCTATGGGATAACGCTTGCCGTAGAAATGCCCGGGGATGTCCAGAGCGATCAAATCGACGTAGCGCACGTCGGGGTGGTTCTGGCGAAAGGTCCGTACTTCGGCCAGTAACGTGGCGGCATGGCTTTTCACGGGTGCAGCTCCTAGTTGTAAACCCACAACACGCGGGCGGGCAGGTCAGTCAAGTTGGCGTAGCGGCAATGGGCAAAGCTGGCGAGGTGGAAGCTGTCGCCAGGGCCGAGGGTGACCGAATCGGCCTCGCCTTCGACCCACAGTGTTAATTCACCCTCCAGCACAAAACCGGCCTGCTCGGCGCGGTCGCTCATGGTCTGCTCACCACTGTTGGCACCGGGAGCAAGCAGGCTGTCGAGCATCGAAAACGCACCGTTCATGCTGGGGGAGACCAGGATGTCGGTGATGCCATTGGCGTAATACACCGTGCGCCGCTCGTTGGGGCGCGTGATCCAGTCAATGGCCTTGGGTTTGGGCTGGCTGTAGAAATACGTGGTGGGCACGTCGAGGGCGTGGCTGATGGCAGTGAGGTCCGCCACGGTCGGACGTGACAGGCCGCGTTCCACCTGTGACAGAAAGCCTACCGAACGCTCGATCTTTTGCGCGAGTTGGGCGAGGGTCAGCTTCTTGTGCTTGCGCAGGTCGTGGATCAGGATCGCCAGGGCGTCGAGTTCTTCTTGCTGGTTCATGAAATTTATATCGAGAAATTTCATGAAAAATTACAGGTTTTATTTCATGGAGGCAATGGGGGCGGTGAAGTCGTCGGTAGATGTCTTTAAGCCGCGTTCTTTGCTGAATGATTGCGAACCCTCGCGGTCCGAACCTGGGTACGTGTCATTAATTGAAGGAGCACCCATGAAGTCTAAAACCCTAGCTGCCTGCCTGTTGGTCGCCGCCAGCCTGTCCACCGCCAGCTTTGTGGTACAGGCCGGTGATACGCCTCAGGAAACTGTGCAACCTTCCAACATCAACACCCGTGATCTGAAAGAAGGCGATCGCGCGCCGGATATTCTGATGCGCAAGGAGTCGGCCGTGAGCGACTGGAAAAAGCGCGGTCTCAAGCAGCCCGAGGACGAAAGCCAGTGGGCGCGGGTGGGCGATAAATACGTACTGCTCAAGACCACCAACGGCACCATTCTGGAGATCACACCCGTCAAGAAGTGACCCTCCTTTTTGCCTTGTTCTTGCGTTAAGGTAGCCGACCGCAATGGTCGCGTTACCTTCAAAGAATGAGAGCAGGATGCTTGCCACAATAAGAAACTACCCCCGCACCGTTAACCTGTTGCTGAGCGCCACGTTGCTGCTGACGCTGGCCAAGGCGATTACGTTTCCCTACTTGGTGATCTACCTCACCCATCATTTCACCCTCGACATCACGCAAGTTGGCCTGGTGATCGGCAGCTCGTTGATCGTCGGCTCGCTGCTCAGCGTGTATGGCGGTTTTCTGGTCGACCGCATCAACAGCTATCGGTTATTGCTCTGGATGAGCGTGCTGTTTGTGCTGGGGTTTATTGGCACGCTGCTGGCGCAGAACATCTGGACGTTTTATAGCTGCCTGATCCTGATCAACCTTGCGTACGCGGTCATCGATATTGCGGTGAAGGCCGGCTTTGCGAGTCTGCTGCCGGAAGACGCGCGCAGCGAAGTGTTTTCCATCAAGTACACCCTTACCAACATTGGCTACGCGGTCGGGCCGTTTTTCGGTGCGATGGTGGCGAAGATGGATATCAGTCTGCCGTTTATGTTATCGGCCCTGCTGGGGGCGGGGTTTTTCCTGCTGTATTGGCGCTGGGGCGATCGCACGTTAACCACAGTGGACGTGGCGCAAAAGTCGGTGTCGTTTCTTGCCGTTGGCCGTGTATTGCTGCAGGACCGTCGGCTGGTGTGCTTCACGATGGGCGGTGTGCTCAGTGCAGTCGTGTTCGGCCAGTTCACGGCCTACCTGTCGCAGTACCTGGTGATCACCACCACAGCGCAACACACTTACACCGTGATCAGCGCCGTGCTCACCACCAACGCGGTGATGGTGATCGCTTTGCAATATGTGATCGGCCGGCGGATATCACACCGTTATTTGAGCCAGTGGCTCATCTTCGGCTTGAGCATGTTCATGTTGGGGGTGATCGGCTTTGCGCTGTCCACCAGCGTGCTGTGGTGGGTGCTGGCAATGGCGGTGTTCACGGTGGGGGAGATTATCGTGTTCCCGGCCGAATACATGTTTATCGACCGGATTGCCCCGGACCATTTTAGGGGCATGTACTACGGCGCGCAGAACCTGTCCAACCTCGGCGCAGCCCTGGGGCCGGTGTTGTGTGGGCTGGTACTGGCCAACCTGCCGGCCCACATGATGTTCTACATGCTGGGGATGTTTATCGTGGCCGGCGGTGTGTTCTATTTCATTGGTTCGTCGTTGAAGGGAAGTCATTCAGCGTGAGCTTGCCCATGGTGTTGCTCTGCAGTTCGTAGCGCAGTTCTTCCACCATTTTTTCCACTTCTATCGGGGTCTGCAGCCGGTTGGTGCTGATCCCGGTTACCACCAGATCAACCCGGCCGGTATCGGCGTCGTAGACCTTGAGGGTCAAGGACGCATCCCGGCACAGGGTGAACTCGCAGGTCAGTGGCGACAGGCCTTCTTCGATGCAATTTCGCAGTTGGGCGAGGGTAAACATGCGTGTTCCTTCAGGGCATCCAGTTAGATGCCTTGAAGGTTATTGCTTACGCCGCCCCGCCATAAGTTGAATTCGCACTAGCTGCACTAGTGCATTTGCACTGTCAGGGCTTGTTTTTCAGACGCAGTTCACTCGCGAACAGCCCGCGTTCGCGGGCCCAAACGATGGCCGCGCTGCGGCTGTGCACCCCCAATTTCGAGTACACCGTGGCCACGTGGTTGCGCACGGTGTTGGGCGCCAGTTTCAGGCGTGAGGCGATCTCTTTGTCGGCCAGTCCTTCACAGATCAAGCCCAGCACATCGCGCTCGCGGGCGGTGAGGTCGGTGAAGTTGACATTAGGCAGGTTGGGGCTGTTGACGCTCTTGGCGTTAGCCAGCTTTTCGATCAGGGTCTGGCTGAACCAAGAGGCGTCCTGCATCACTTCCTCGATGGCCGCCACCAACTCCAGTTCCGAGCGCTTGCGTTCGGTGATGTTCATCAGCACCAGCAGGTAGCAGGGCACGTCTTGGATGATCACGGTGTCGGCGGAAACCACGCAGTCGATCACTTCGTTGCCCTTTTTGCGCACCTTGAGGTCCTGGCCATCCAGGTTGCCGGCTTTTTCCAGGGTGGTGAACAACTGTGTGCCTGCCTGGGGGCTGTCGATAAAGTCGATGTCTTCGATGGACTTACCGATCAGTTCTTCGCTGATATAGCCAGTGATGTTCATAAAGGCTTCGTTGACGTCCACCACCTGGCGGTTAGCGGCGTTACACACCAACGTGGGCACCGGCGTGAGGCGGAACGATTTGGCGAAACGTTCTTCACTTTGGCGCAGGGCCACTTCGGCCTTGCGTCGAGGCTCAAGGTCGGTGAACGAAAACAGCATGCAGTCTTCTTCGTTCATGTCCAGCGGCTGGCCGGCGACGATCACCAGTTTGCTGCCGCCTTCGGGCAGTTTCAGTTCGGCCTGCATCTGCGGGATGGTCGCGCCTTCGCCCAAGCGCTGGATGGCCAGGTCTTTGCGCTCTGCCTGCTCCAGTACATCCAGTTCATACACGGACTTGCCGATGACCTGGTCGCGGTTGTGGCCGGTCATCTCCAAAAAGCCCTGGTTGACCTTGATGTAGCGCAGGTCGCTCAAGCGGCAAATCACCGCGGGCGCGGGGTTGGCGTTGAAGGTTTTTTCGAAGCGCTGCTCGGCGCTGGCCCATTCGGTGGCGTCGCTGAGGATCAACACCAGTAACTCCGGCTCGCCGTGGGAGTCAGTGATCACAAGGCTGCGCAGGCGGTGGACCCAGGTTTTGTCCGGCTCGGCGATGGGCGTGACTTCCACCACCACGTCGCTGAATTCATCGCCTGCCGCCGCGCGGGCCAATGGGTAACTATCCGGCTGTACGGGATGGTTATTGCGATAACGCAGGGTAAAACGCTCGGCGTAGGCCTGGGCGTTCGCACCCAGTGCCTCCACGTCATCCACACCGTGCATGGTCAGCGCGGCTTCATTGGCCCACAGGATGGTCTGGTCGACTTCCGCGAGGATAATCCCATCGGAGAGCCCGGAGATAATCTGCTGCAGTTGGCGGCGGTTGGTTTCTTTGGCAAGTACATCCTGGGTCATGATTTCTCCGGTGTAGGGGCGCATGGACGTACGACATCCTGCCTTCACGATAGTGCAAAGAAACTGAGTACGGGGGAGTGCGAATGCACCAGGCGCACTGGTGCATTTGGGCCATGACTGAACGTATGTCGTTTCGCCAGACTCCATCCATCAAGGCATTTCGCCTTGCCTCAACAACATGTGAAGGACCTCTGTATGACCACTGTCTATGAAACCAATCGCTCGTTGTTTCGTGTGTCCTGGAGCTCGGTGCTCGCCGGTAGTGCAATTGCCCTGGTGACCTACCTGGTCCTCAGTGTGTTGGGCACTGCCATCGGTGCCAGTGCGGTTAACCCGATGCAAGCCGGTAACCCGCTGAGCGGTTTCGGCACGGGGGCCGGGATCTGGCTGTTTGTCTCCACATTACTTGCCATCGGTGTGGGTGCCTTCGTCGCCGGCCGCACGGCCCCGGATCGTGGCGGCCTGCACGGCGTGCTGACCTGGACCGTCACCACCTTGCTTACCACCTGGCTGTTGGCAGGCTTGGCCGCCAGTGTGGTTGGCACCGCCGGTAACGTGGTTGGTAAAGGCTTGTCTGCTGCCGGTAGCGGGATTGCCGCCGCCGCGCCTGGCATCAGCGATAGCGTCAAGCAGCAACTGAACGAGCAGGGCATCCAGCTGGACTGGAAAAGCCTGCAAGGCGAACTGGACACCTTGCTCAAGCAAAGCGGCAAGCCTGAGCTGGACCCGGCCAATGTCGAGCAGAAAACCGACCAGGCTGCCGCCGATGGCAAGCAGACAGCGACTACCGCAGCGACCGATCCTGCCCAGGCCGGCGATGCGCTGAAGCAGTGGTTTGAGCGCGTCAAAGCCTCCGGTGAGCCAGCGCTTAACGCGGCTGACAAAGAAGCCTTGGTCAATATCGTTGCTGCCCGTACCGGCAAGAGCAAGGAAGAAGCCACACAGATCGTCGACAACTATGCCCAGGCTTATCAGCAAGCCATGCAGAAGGTTGACGAGCTGAAACAGCAGGCTGAGCAGAAGGCCCGTGAAGCAGGTGAAGTCGCGGCCAAGCAATTGTCCCGCGCGGCCTGGAGTACGCTGGCGATGCTGTTGCTGGGTGCGGCGTTGAGCTTCTTTGTAGGGCGCATGGCATTGACTAACCGTCGCGTGCCGTTGGCTTAAGGCTATGTTGTGGCGAGCGAGCAAGCTCGCTCGCCACAACAAGCTCGCTTGCCACCAGGAGTGATGGGTATTTGGGCGTTGGCACTTGCCAAGTCCCGCTGATTCTGGGAAAACCCGGCCCTTTCGCCTTCAACGAGAACCCCCATGAGCAACAACGAACTCCAGATCACCGACACCCGCCCTGGCACCGGCAAAGCCGTCGTCAAGGGCGCGCTGATCACCACTCAATACACAGGCACCTTGGAAGATGGCACGGTGTTCGATTCGTCTTGGGAGCGGGGCAAGCCGTTCCAGTGTGTGATCGGTACTGGTCGTGTCATCAAAGGTTGGGACCAGGGCTTGATGGGCATGCAGGTGGGTGGTGTGCGTACGTTGTACGTGCCGGCGCATCTGGCTTATGGCGAGCGCTCCATGGGCGCGCATATCAAGCCCAACAGCAATCTGCGCTTTGAGATCGAGTTGTTGGAAGTACTGACGCGGGATGAATGAGAAGAGTCGAGCGATATGGATATCAACTGCACCATCAAGGACGTTTATATAGTTGAACTGGGGACCGGCGATGAGGCTTAGCTCCAGCGTTTTTTTGAGCGGGCGCCGGATTACTTCATGGCGGTTAACGGCGAGCCTGCCAGGCCAACCGAAGCGCACGAAGCGTTGCAGAACCAGCTTCCCCCGGGCTGGCGTTGCAGCCGGATCTACTGGTTGGGTTATCGCGGTGCGGACGGGCAACTGGTCGCCGTGGTGAATATTGCGGCCGATTTGCTCGCAGATGGCGTATGGCATATCGGTCTGCTGCTGGTGGATGCCCGTTTTCATGGCACTGGACTGGCGCAGCAGGTGCATGCGGATCTTCAAGCGTGGGCGATCGAAAATGGCGCTCGGTGGCTGCGGCTGACAGTGGTTGTTGGCAATTCCAAGGCCGAGCGTTTCTGGCCGAAGCTCGGCTATGTCGAGGTGCGCACCCGCGAGGGAATCAGGATGGGCCGCCAGGTGAACCATGTGTCGATCCAGGTCAAGGTTCTGGCCGAAGGGCAGCTTGATGGGTATCTGGCATTGGTTGCCCAGGATCGCGCCCTCCCACATTTTGATCCTCAGTGAGCTCAGGAAAACGCCTACCTGAACCCATCCTGAAGAATCTTCTTATTCATCATGCGGAAACTTTCCTACGGTTTACTCTCCTGAAGTCGGGGCGTAAGCTTCGCGCGTTTTCATCAATAGCGGAGACCCTCAGTGGGTACTTGTTCGAGTGACAGTAGTCGGCCGGTTTCGGTAACCGGCATAGGCTTGGCAAGGTAACGCGCATTTATCCGATGCCGTTGTCTCGCCATCAAAGCGAGAAGCGGCATCCCGACAGCGGCCAGTTCTGGTGCTGTCTCGATCCTCTTTCATCGACGCTGACCAGCACCTGAGTGACCTCAGGATGCTACGGACGCGCCTGCCTTTTGCGGTGGGCGGGCCAAGCTGACTGCGCCTGTCTGACAGGCGTGGTGCGCAGCGGCAGTACCTGCACGACGGTTTTTCCTCGCGCAGGAGTAACACCATGAACCTCACTCTGTTGAAAGAGTTCTTCGCCGGCTTCCTGCGGACCCGGCACATCGCCCGGCACTTCCGTCGCCTGGCCATGCTCGAAACCGTCACCGACGCCAGCGTCAGCCGCGAAGTGCCGCCGACCCTGGCGCAAACCCTGGTGGCCGCGGCCAATAGCAGCACCACGCAATTGCTCGGCACGTTGGGCAGTCATGCCGAGGGCTTGAACACCCAGGAAGCCGATGCCCTGCGTGTGCAACACGGCCTCAATGAAGTCGAGCACGAGCAGCCGCTGCCGTGGTGGGTGCATCTGTGGCACTGCTACAAAAACCCCTTCAACCTGTTGCTGACCTTGCTGGCGGTGATCTCCTGGCTGACCGAAGACATGAAGGCCGCCACGGTGATTTTCTCCATGGTGGTGCTCTCGACGCTGCTGCGTTTCTGGCAGGAGGCCAAGTCGAACAAGGCCGCCGATGCCTTGAAAGCCATGGTCAGCAACACCGCCACGGTGCTGCGCCGTGATGAGGCAAAGCGCGTCGAGTTGCCGATCAAGCAGTTGGTGCCCGGCGACCTGATCGTGCTGTCGGCCGGCGACATGATTCCCGCCGATTGCCGCGTGCTCAGTGCCAAGGACCTGTTTGTGAGCCAGGCGGCGATGACCGGTGAGTCGATGCCGGTGGAGAAGTTCGCCCAGCATCAGGACGCCAATACCCGCAATCCTCTGGATCTGGACAACATCCTGTTCATGGGCACCAACGTGGTGTCCGGTGCGGCGACGGCGGTGATCCTGACCACCGGCAATAACACCTACTTCGGTGCCCTGGCCCAGCGCGTGACCGCCACTGATCGCGCTACCACCTCGTTCCAGCATGGGGTGAACAAAGTCAGTTGGTTGCTGATCCGCTTTATGTTTGTGATGGCGCCGTTGGTGCTGTTTATCAACGGCTTCACCAAGGGCGACTGGACCGAGGCGCTGCTGTTCGCGCTGTCGATTGCCGTGGGGCTGACCCCGGAAATGCTGCCGATGATCGTCACGTCCACCCTGGCCAAGGGCGCGGTGTTTTTGTCGCGCAAGAAGGTCATCGTCAAGCGCCTGGACGCGATCCAGAACTTCGGCGCGATGGACGTGCTGTGCACTGACAAGACCGGCACCTTGACCCAGGACAAGATTTTCCTGGCGCGCCATGTGGATGTGTGGGGTGAAGAATCCGACGACGTATTGGAAATGGCCTACCTCAACAGCTACTACCAGACTGGCCTGAAGAACCTGCTGGACGTGGCGGTGCTGGAACATGTGGAGGTGCATCGCGAGCTTAAAGTCGGCACCGCCTTCCATAAGGTCGACGAGATCCCATTCGACTTCAACCGCCGCCGTATGTCGGTGGTCGTCGCCGAGCAAGGCTTGCCGCACCTGCTGATCTGCAAGGGCGCCGTGGAGGAGATCCTCTCGGTGTGCAACAGCGTGCGCCACGGCGACACCAACGAAGCACTCACCGATGAGCTGTTGGCGCGCATTCGCCAAGTGACCGCAGCGTTCAACGAAGAAGGCCTGCGTGTGGTGGCCGTGGCTGCGCAACCGATGGAACCTGGGCGCGACACCTACAGCTTGGCAGATGAGAACAACCTGACATTGATCGGCTATGTGGCCTTCCTCGACCCGCCCAAGGAAAGCACCGCGCCTGCGCTGAAAGCCCTGAAAGCCCACGGTGTTGCGGTCAAAGTACTGACCGGTGATAACGAACTGGTCACTGCAAAAATCTGCCGCGAAGTGGGATTGGAGCAGCAAGGTCTGTTGATGGGCAACGACATCGAAGACATGACCGATGCTGAGTTGGCCAGGGCCGTGGAAACCACCAATGTGTTCGCCAAGCTGACGCCCAGCCATAAGGAGCGCATCGTGCGCCTGCTCAAGGCCAACGGGCATGTGGTGGGTTTCATGGGCGACGGCATCAACGATGCACCGGCGCTGCGCACGGCGGACATCGGTATTTCGGTGGACAGCGCGGTGGACATCGCCAAGGAAGCGGCCGACATCATCCTGTTGGAAAAGAGCCTGATGGTCTTGGAGGAGGGCGTGCTGGAGGGCCGCCGCACTTTTGCCAACATGCTCAAGTACATCAAAATGACCGCCAGCTCCAACTTCGGCAACGTGTTCTCGGTGCTGGTGGCGAGTGCGTTTATCCCGTTTCTGCCGATGCTGCCGATGCACCTGCTCGTGCAAAACCTGCTGTATGACATTTCCCAGATTGCGATCCCGTTCGACCACGTCGATGACGAGATGCTGGCCAAGCCGCAACGCTGGCAGCCTGGGGATGTGGGGCGCTTCATGCTGTTTTTCGGGCCTATCAGTTCGATCTTTGACATCACCACGTTCGCACTCATGTGGTACGTGTTCGATGCCAACACACCAGACCATCAGACGCTGTTCCAGTCGGGCTGGTTTGTGGTGGGGCTGCTGACCCAGACGCTGATCGTGCACATGATTCGCACCCCGAAAATCCCGTTCCTGCAAAGCCGTGCGGCGATGCCGTTGATGGTGATGACGGGCGTGATCATGGCCGTGGGGATCTTCCTGCCAATGGGCCCGCTGGCGCACTACTTCAAATTACAGGCGCTGCCGTCGCTGTACTTTGTGTTTTTGCCGGTGATCCTGCTGGCGTACATGGCGCTGACCCAAGCGGTGAAGGGCTACTACATCCGTAAGTTTGGCTGGCAATGAATAGGGAAGCTCTCCTATGCAAGCAATCAACAACATCAACCTCAACTCCCTGATTGACACCCTGGTCAGCCTCACCGCCGCGTTTATCCTCGGTGGCCTGATCGGTTTCGAGCGCCAGTACCGGCAGCGCACGGCGGGCCTGCGCACCAATGTGCTGGTGGCGGTGGGGGCAGCGATTTTTGTCGACATGGCCAACCGACTCGGTGGGGCGGAAGGCGCGGTGCGAGTGGTTGCGTATGTGGTGTCGGGCATCGGCTTTCTTGGTGCTGGCGTGATCATGCGCGAAGAAGGCAATGTGCGTGGCCTCAATACCGCCGCCACGCTGTGGGCGTCGGCGGCCGTGGGGGCGTGTGCCGGTGCCGACCTGGTGCTCGAAGCGTTGCTGGGCACGCTGTTTGTGCTGGCGGCCAATACCTTGCTGCGGCCAATCGTCAATAACATCAACCGCCAGCCGCTGGATGTGGTGTCGGCGGAAGTCACCAACATCCTGTATGTGATTGCCCGACGTACCCAGCAAACCGCGGTATTGGCGTTGCTGGAATCCGAACTCGCGCGCTGTAACTACCCTGCCAGTGATGTCGATGTGCGTCCGTTCGGCACCGAGGAGGTGGAAATCGAAGCCACACTGGCGGTGACGTCGGTCGACGGTGACGAGTTGGACGCCCTGGTGGTGCGGATTTCCAGGTCGACGCTGGTGGTACAGGCCTTCTGGAGCCCGAGTACCACCGAGTAACGTTCGATGACTCAACCTTGCTGTGCCGAGGAAAAGTCCTACATTTAGTCGAGATTATCCCTTCATTGGAAAAAACAGTCGGTTGTTAAGGTTGCGCGCTTGCGCCTGCTCAGGAATCAAGGCGCGGCTTTACGTGTTTACTGTTTTTTTCAAAAGGAGGGGCCTTTACTGCCTGAGTTGTTGTAGGGAGTAATCAGCACCGTTTGTCGGAACTGTTACTTTTCACAGGTAGTTGGGTCTCGCGTGATATGTAAGCGTACTGATCTTCTCAGGGGAGTCTTATGAGCAACAAAGCTTTAATAGTGGATGACCACCCTTTTATACGCGCCACCGTCAAATATCTGCTGAAGCAGGAGGGCTTCGACAAAATCTACCAGGCGGGTAACGGCGCTGACGCCATGCAGATTGCTCGCGAAACCCGCCCTGACCTAATCATTCTTGACCTGGCGATGCCTAAGCTCGGTGGGTTGGAGGTGATCAGCCGGATCAAGGCGCTGGAGCTGCCTTGCAGGATCCTGGTGCTGACCTCTTATCTGGCGGTGTTCTTTTCGACTCGTTGCATGCGCGCTGGTGCGATGGGGTTTGTCGCCAAGACAGGTGAACTTGATGAGCTGCAGAAGGCGATCAGGGCGATCAGGTCTGGCTACAGTTGCTTCCCCAGCCTGCCCACCAGTTCGGTGCGTCGCGACGATCTGCAGTCCACTGAGCAGGAGTTGGTGGCGGCGCTGTCTGACCGCGAATTGACGGTGTTGCAAAAGCTGGCGCTGGGCCTGGGTAACAAGGAGATCGCCGAGGACATGCTGTTGAGCCATAAGACCATCAGTACCTACAAAACGCGGCTCAAGGAGAAGTTGCGCATGTCCTCGGTGGTTCATCTGTCCAAGTTTGCCCAGCGCAATCATCTGATCTGAAATGATTACCTCCCGGCTGGCGAAACACGCGGCCATCCTGCTGATGGGGCTGTTGCCTTGGGCGGCGATGGCCATCGAAGCACCCCGCGACCTGAAACTGCTGGGTCACTCCACTTTTGCAAACCCTTCTGTAGTGTTGGACGAGGCCGACTGGCGCTGGCTGCGCGAGCGGCGCACGCTGTCGATGGGCGTGTCGGCCCCTGATTTCGCCCCCTTTGACCTGAGCAGCAACAACGATGAATTGGAGGGCATTACCGCAGACTATGCGGCACTGGTCGCCCAGGCACTGAATGTCTCGATCGACGTGAAGCGGTACGACACCCGCGATGAGGTGATCGATGCCCTCAAGGCCGGCGAGGTAGATTTTGTGGGGTCGGCCAATGGCTATGAGGCGGCTGACTCGGAGTTGGTACTGTCCCGTTCTTACGCTAATGACCAACCTGCGCTGGTAACGCGCGCAGGGGAAAGCCAGGCGCTGAAAGCTGACCTTTCGGGTAAGCGCGTGGCGATGCTCTACCACTACATGCAGCCCGACGCCGTTCAGACGTTTTATCCCAATGCACAGTTGCTCTTATTTGCCTCGGCCTTCGAAGCCATAGGTGCTGTCGCGTTCGGCCAGGCCGATGTGTACCTGGGGGACGCTATCAGCACTCGTTATCTGATCAACAAGAACCACCTCAACAACGTGCGCATGGCGGATTTTTCCGCACTGGAGGTCAACCCTTTCGGGTTCGCATTCGCCAAGGACAATACACGCCTGTTGGGCATCATCAACGCTGCTTTGGCCGACGTTCCGGCCAGCCAGCAGCTGGAAATCCTACGTCGTTGGAGTGCCGGTGGCAGCGGGTTTCTGGAGGCGGATCAGCTGCGCTTAAGTGAAAGCGAGCAACGCTGGCTGGAGAAGAACCCCCGGGTGAAAATCGCGGTGCTCGACAAGTTTGTGCCGCTGTCTTTTTTCAACGGGCAGGGGCAATTCGAAGGGTTGAGCGCCGAAGTGCTGTCGCGCATCAGTTTGCGCACAGGCTTGAAGTTCGATGTAGAGCGCGGCAGTTCGCTGCCCGTGCAAATTGATCAGGCCAGCGCGGGTCGTGTGGACATGCTGGCGGTCGTCACCCCGAGTGCCGAGCGGTCCGAAAAGATCCGTTTTACCCGACCTTACCTGTCCAACCCCTATGTGTTGGTGGTGCGTGCCGACGACGAGCAACTGGTGACCCTGGAAGATATGCCCGGCAAGCGCCTGGCAATCGTTAGCGGCGACAGCCTGGTCGCGCAAATCGCCAAGGACTATCCCAATATCGGGTTTGTCGACGCTCAGAACCCTGAGCAGGCAATGGAATGGGTGGCCAATGGCAGCGTCGATGCGACGGCGGTTTCGCTGATCAGCGCGCGCTACATGATCGCGCGCCATTACCTTAAGCGTTTGCGTATCACCAGTACGGTCGGGAGGGAGCCTGCGCGGATTACGTTTGGAGTCAACCGCAGCGAACTGGAGTTGTACTCGATCCTCGACAAGGCGTTGTTGAGCATTTCACCCGAAGAAATGGATGAGCTGACCAACCATTGGCGCAGCGAGATCATCATCGAAGACAACTACTGGATGCGTCACCGCAATATGATTATCCAAGGGTTCGGCTTAGCCGCGCTGCTGTTGCTGGTGACGCTGGGCTGGGTGTTCTACCTGCGTAATCTGATTCGCAAACGCGCCCAGGCCGAACGTGCTTTGAGCGACCAGATGCGTTTTATGAGTGTGCTGATTGATGGCACGCCGCACCCCATTTATGTGCGTGATCGCCTGGGTCGCTTGATGGCCTGCAATAACGCCTATCTCGATGTATTCGGGTTCAAGTTGGAAGACGTCATCGGTAAGACAGTGGTGGAAACCGATACAGGTAACCCGCCCCAGGCCCGTTCGTTTCATGCCGATTATTTGCGTTTGATGGAGTTGGGTGAGCCGCAGATCCATGACCGCGTGCTCAAGGTGCCGGGTGGTGGCGTTCTGACCATTTACCAGTGGATGCTCCCGTACCGCGATAGCAATGGCAGTGTCGTGGGCATGATTGCGGGCTGGGTGGATGTCAGCGAGCGCCAGCGCCTGTTGCGCCAGTTGCAGGAAGCGAAGGAGGAGGCTGACGCGGCCAATCGTGCCAAGACTACGTTCCTGGCGACCATGAGTCATGAAATCCGCACTCCCATGAACGCAGTGATCGGCATGATCGAGCTGGCGCTGAAGAATGCCGAACAGGGCAGGGCTGACCGGGATGCGCTGGAGGTCGCGTCGGTGGCGTCCCGGGGCATGCTGGAGTTGATCGGCGATATTCTCGACATTGCACGGATCGAATCCGGCCACCTTTCCCTTAGCCTGGAGCCAGCCAATCTGCACGAACTGTTGGCCTCCGTGGCGCGGGTGTTTGAGGGGTTGGCGAGGGACAAGGGCCTGTTGCTGCGAGTGGAACTTGACCCGTTGATAGATCGACCCGTGATCGTCGACCCGCTGCGCTTCAAGCAGGTGGTGTCCAATTTATTGGGCAATGCGATCAAGTTCACCGCCTCCGGTCAAGTGTCGCTGGGCGCCCAGGGCGTACCTGTGTTGGACAGTGACCAACTGAACGTGCGGTTGTGGGTGGAGGATTCGGGCATTGGCATCAGCGCCGAAGACCAGCAGCGCTTGTTCAACCCCTTTATCCAAGGCAGTAATAATGAGCAGCCAGGGCGAAGTGGGTCGGGTCTGGGGTTGGTGATCAGCCGTAACCTGTGCGAGATGATGGGCGGTCAACTGCATTTGAGTAGCGTGCTGGGCAAGGGCACGCGAGTGGACGTGACATTGGCGCTTGCGATGACCACCGCCGTGCCGGTCTCTGCACCGGTCCCGCATATACCGCCCGCCCGTGGGTTAAACATTCTGGTGGTGGATGATTACCCAGCCAACCGCTTGTTGCTGGCTCGACAACTAAGTTTTCTGGGGCATCGCATCACTTCGGCAGAGGACGGTGCACAAGGATTTGCACTGTGGCAGGCCGGACATTTTGATGGCGTGATCACCGATTGCAATATGCCCTTCAAGGACGGTTACGCGTTGGCGCGTGACATTCGTGCACAAGAGCACCAGCTTGGGTTGACGCCGTGCCTGTTACTTGGGTTCACCGCCAACGCACTGCCGCAAGAGGCTGAACGCTGCCGGCAAGCAGGCATGGACGGTTGCCTGTTTAAACCTACCGGTCTTGAAGACTTGCGCTTGGCCTTGGCACCACGGACCGCCGGAGTCGCCACGGATAACGCCGGAGCAGCGTTTGATTTAAGCCCGCTGCTCACGCTGACGCAGGGCGATGACGATGCTCTCAGCGAACTGCTGACGCCTTTGCTGGACAGCCTCGAAGAGGACCGTGCTTTGCTGTCGACGCTGAAAGGGCAAGGCGCTTTCGCCAAGCTTCACGACCTGGCTCATCGTGTCAAAGGAGGCGCGCGCTTGGTCAAGGCTGAGGTGCTGACCTCCTGCTGCGAGACCTTGGAGGGCGCATGTGAGCGGCGTGATAGGGGGGCGTTGGACGCTGCAGTTGAGTCCGTAGACGCGGCCATCGAACAGTTGCAGCACGGCCTGAGTCGTTATGGCAATCAGGCTTGACTGAGGAGGAGGGCCATTCGGTTGATTTGGGAGAACTCCTACGCGAAGCGGGAATATGCCTGATTTTGTCTTCGGGATATGTCTGGAAAATAGGCGGCGCTCACTGACGAGCGCTGCCTGCCCAGGTGTTTGCCATGCCGAACAAAGCACTGACCATCCTGATTGCTGATGAACAACACCTGCAACGGTTGTACATCGAAAAAATGCTCAATCAGTTGGGGTACCACCGGATCGTGCCGGTACAAACCTTCGAAGAAGTCCAGATACTCACGGCTATCCCAGCCGAACCCTTTGACGTGCTGATTATCAGCGCGGGTTTGATAACCCATGGCTGCGGGCCCCAGCCCCAGGTGCGCCATGTACTGGTCTACGATCACCTGGATTTGGGGGCACCCTGCGGCGCAACATCGGCGGTGGTGGTACGGCTTCCCGGTGTGCCGGACAACGTCAATCTCGAACATTTCATGGACATTATCGACCCACCCGAGGCCACGGTCGGCCTGCGGGTGTTGCCGTGGCTGCGCGAATTATCGCGCAAAACGGTGGCCGGGGTTTAGTCCCACTTCGGCGCGATGCCCTTGGGGCTGGTCAAGCGGTGGCCACGTTCCAGCCCGGCAATCTGCGCCATATCGGCAGGGCTCAAGGTCAGCTGCATGGCCTTGAGGTTGCTTTCCAGATTGGCGTGTTTGGTTGACGATGGGATGACCGCGTAACCCAACTGCATGGCCCAGGCCAGGGCGACTTGTGCCGGGGTGGCTTGGTGGTGCTTCGCGATCTGCTGGATCACGGGGTCTTTGAGCACTTCGCCGTAAGCCAGAGTCATGTATGAGGTGATCTGGATACCGTTGGCGGTGGCAAAATCCACGACGTGCTGGTTTTGCAGGTAGGGGTGCAGTTCGATTTGGTTGGTAGCGATGTGCTCGGCGCCCACGGCTGCGATGGCCTGCTTCATCAGGTCGATGGTGAAGTTGGAAATACCAATCTGGCGCGTCAGGCCCATGCGTTTGGCTTCCAGCAACTGCCCCATGAACTCGGCGACGGGCACTTGGTCTTCCGGCGATGGCCAGTGGATCAGGGTCAGGTCCAGGTAATCGGTCTTGAGCTTGCGCAGGCTTTCCTTGAGGCTTGGGATCAGTTGGCCTTCGGCGAAATTGGCGATCCAGATCTTGCTGGTGATAAACAGCTCATCCCTTGGGATGCCACTGTCGGCGATAGCTTGGCCGACATCTGCTTCGTTCTCGTAGATTTGCGCGGTGTCGATGGCGCGGTAGCCCAGTTCAAGGCCGGTGCTGACGGAGTCGATCACCACTTGGCCTTGCAGGCGAAAGGTGCCGAGGCCGAAGGCGGGGACTTTTTGCGTGAGGATAGACATCAGTAACTCCATTAGGGCTGTAGGCAATGGAGTCAAGTATCCCCTCGTCGTTCCTTTGCAAACACAGTCGAATCCGAAAAGGACTCTTGACTGAATGTCACGAATGGCAAGTGTGTGGGGCTGGGGCATGAGGCGCTGTACCCACTGTAGCAGCGCCTTGAACGATCAATCTTAAGCGCGCAGGCGCTCGGCAGCCGCTCGCAACAACTGCTCGGTGGCGGTCCAGCCCAGGCAGCCGTCTGTCACTGACACACCGTATTTCATCGAAGGGCTCAACGGCTGGCAGCCTTCGAACAAATGGCTTTCGAGCATCATGCCGATCAGCGAGGTGTCACCCTGCAAGCGTTGCTCCAGCACGTCATTGAAGACGGCCGGCTGACGCAGCGGATCCTTGCCGCTGTTAGCGTGGCTGCAATCGACCATGATCCGTGGCATGACCTTGGATTGGGTCAGGCCGTGCTTCACCTCTGCCACGCTCTGAGCATCGTAGTTCGGCCCACGGTGACCACCGCGCAGCACCAGGTGGGTATCGGGGTTACCTGAGGTCTGAATGATGGCCGGGTGGCCCTGGCTGTCGACGCCGAAGTGGCGGTGCGGATGGGACGCCGAACGCATGGCGTCACAGGCAATCGCGACGCCGCCGTCGGTGCCGTTCTTGAAGCCCACGGGCATGCCCAGGCCGCTGGCCATTTCGCGGTGGATCTGCGATTCCGTGGTGCGCGCGCCAATCGCCACCCAGCTGAGCAGGTCATCGAAGTAGCCGGCGGCCATGGGTTGCAGCAGTTCAGTGGCGACGGGCAGGCCCAGGCGTAGCATCTCGCGCATCAATTCGCGTGACAGGGTTAAACCGGCGGCCATGTCATCACTGCCATCCAGGCGAGGATCGTAGGCCAGGCCTTTCCAGCCGATCGTCGTGCGTGGTTTTTCGACGTAGGCGCGGATCACCAGCAACATCTGGTCACTGACCTCAAGGGCCAGTTTCTTCAGGTTGCGGGCGTATTCCATGGCCGATTCCGGGTCGTGGATCGAGCATGGGCCGACGATCACCAGCAAGCGGGAATCTTCGCCATTGAGGATGGCGCGCACGGCTTGGCGATGGGCGTGGATCTGTTCAGTGAGGAACGGGCTGAGGGGCAGTTGGTGCTTGAGCTCAAGGGAGCTGGGCAGACGCTGGGTCAGGGTTTCATTGGCGCAAGTCAGAGCGGCAACGGGTAGAGCGGCGACGGAGGAATTCATATTCAAGGCTTCCTGGTCAAGCGGCGGGCTATTCCCGCGCGCTTGGCCTACTGGGGTGTTCGACAATTGGCCGTATCGGCTACGTGTGTTGGCTTGCCACCAATAGGTGACCGATCGGAGGCGGCAGGCTGTCCCGAGCGGAGCTTGCTAAATCGCCATGCAGTGCAAGTGTCGTAGCGGTAATAGGTGGCGTAGTTCATGTCGTGATTCCTTTAAGTGTTCTTGACCAAGTTGAAAAGTGTATGGAGGCCTGAAAAACAAAACCCCCGGTCGGGGAGCCGACCGGGGGTTAGATTTCTCTGGTAGGCGACCCCTTGAGTAGTGGGCGCCGATTTCAGGTATCAGGCGCGCCAGTGGCTAAACCAATACCCAAAATAAAAGCTGACCAGTGCGCTCGAACCGTTCACACGGGTAGCCGACACCGAGCGCTGGGCGCTGGCAGCAGGGCAAACCTGAGTGTGGGTGAGTTGCAACATGGTGTGTCTCCAAATGATGGTCGGAGCTTACTAGAGGCAAGCAGGGAGATTCAATCAGTAATTTCTATTGTATGGGGGTACTTACGGCTATGGGGTGAGTGCCGATATGCTGGTCACACTCACATACCGATTGCTTGGACGCGACCATGACTGCCTTCAGCCTTGCTGCTGCTCAATCCATTTCCATTGCGGGCGATGTGCCGGCCAACATCGAACGCCACCTGGCATTTATGCGTGCTGCAGCGGAGCAGGGGGTGCAACTGCTGGTGTTCCCCGAGTTGTCGTTGACGGGCTATGAGCCGTCGCTGGCCGCTGAACTGGCGATTGCGCCAGAGGATCGGGTGCTGGCGCCCTTGCGTGAAATGGCGCAGGAGCTGCGACTGACGGCGGTGGTGGGTATGCCGATCCGACTGGCGCCAGAGGCGGGTGTGTTGATCGGTGCTCTGGTGCTGGGCGCGGACGGCTCCCTGGCGGTCTATACCAAGCAACATCTGCATGACGGCGAAGAAGCCGCGTTTGTCCCAGGGCAGGGCGGTGCTGTTGTTGAATTTGGGGCTGACCGGATTTCACTGGCGGTGTGTGCAGACTTTTCCCACGCCAGTCATCCGCGTGCTGCGGCGCAAGTGGGCGCCACTGTCTATGCCGCCGGTGTGCTGATCAGTGAAGGCGGCTACGCAACTGACAGTGCGCTGCTCCAAGGCTACGCCGCTGAATATGGCTTGCTGGTGTTGATGGCGAATCATGGTGGGCCTTCGGGTGGCTGGGCCTGCGCGGGTCGCAGTGCGATCTGGGCCGCCGATGGCAGTTTGCTTGCTGTTGTGCCCGGGGTAGGGAATG
Source organism: Pseudomonas sp. Irchel 3H9 (assembly GCF_900187495.1). Taxonomy (NCBI): domain Bacteria; kingdom Pseudomonadati; phylum Pseudomonadota; class Gammaproteobacteria; order Pseudomonadales; family Pseudomonadaceae; genus Pseudomonas; species Pseudomonas sp. Irchel 3H9. Next base: position 36,613 of record NZ_FYDK01000014.1, read on the forward strand.
CGCTGCTGATCGCGAGTCGCCACGCCGAGCGTTGGACCAGCCAAGTGATAGCTCTGTAAATGGCCTTTCACCTGCGCGCTGCGACCGACCAGGACCTGTCCTTTGCACGAACGCTGACCCAACAAGCCATGGCCCGCTATTACGTTCAGTACGGGTTGTGGTGGTCCAACGATGGCTTCGACACCGCGTGGGCAGGTCGGGAAAACTGGCTGATTTGCCGGGACGACACCGTTTTGGGGTTTATCAGTCTGAGCCGTGATAGCCGGGCGCTCTACATTCGGGAGTTGCATCTGCTCGAAGACTGTCGCGGGATCGGCGCCGGGAGTTGGGTATTGGCGCAGATGACGCTCAAGGCGCAGGTGCTGGGCCTGTTGCGCCTGACCGTGTTCAAGACGAATCCGGCCAAAAAACTCTATCTGCGTATGGGATTCAATATCGTGGGCGAAGAAGACTACTTCTTGCGTATGGAGCGTGTCTGCAGCTAAACCATGCGTTCGATTCTAATAAGCGCATACTGGCTTCAGGAGTTGACTTCCTGATCGGCGTTTTGGCCATCAGTCTCAGAAAGGATAATCCCTTCTTTCATACCCAAAAGGACCGCTACCTTGTGGGCCTCCCCACGCCGTCCCTTTTTGCGCCCAGCGAGCACTTGATAGGTGGTTGCCGGATCGACGCCATGTTCTCGAGCGAACGCTTGAACTGACTTGCCTTGGTGTTCCAGCCAGGCCTTGGCTTGTGCTGCGGTACGGATTCCGGGCATAGTTCAAAACCGTTCAAGTTTGTTTAAATAAGGGATGAGAGTGTCACCTCTTGGGGTGTGCCAAACAGGATCATACATCCAAATGAGTGGAATCGGTTTGCGTTTGAGGCAAGAAAGGGAGCGACTTGGTCTGTCGCAAAAAGTATTTGGTGAAATCGGAGGCGTTGAAGCCAACGCACAAGGTAAATACGAAAGTGGAGGACGTGCACCTAAAGCGGACTACTTGTCTCGCGTCGCCGCGAGAGGTGTGGATGTGCTGTACGTTTTGACTGGCGCAGCCACGCCGATTCAATTGGAAAACCTGAGCCACATCGAAGAGAAGGTACTCGGGGATTACCGCGCAATGTTCAAGGAAGACCAGGCTGCGATCCGTCGCCTGACCTCTACTTTGGCCGAGCATTCATCGTCGATGAATGGAAAAGCCAAGCCAAACCCCCAGGATTCCTGACGCTTCGCCCAGCAAATTGAGCCATCCGCCTCCCGGCGGGTGGCCGTCGCTTAACCAAACTCCATATATATGACGCGTGCAACTAGGTCTGCGCCTTGGTTTTTTGCTAAGGTGTTCGGCAACCTATAAGACCATTTCGCGAGGTGTCTGCTTGATTAGGGTGCTAGTAGTCGATGACCATGATCTCGTTCGTACAGGCATTACACGAATGCTGGCTGACATCGATGGCCTGCAAGTAGTCGGCCAGGCCGAGTCGGGGGAGGAATCCCTGATTAAGGCCCGGGAGTTGAAACCCGATGTGGTGTTGATGGACGTCAAGATGCCTGGGATCGGCGGTCTTGGTGCAACGACCAAATTGCTGCGCAGCCATCCGGACATCAAAGTCGTGGTGGTGACTGTGTGCGAGGAAGACCCGTTCCCGACACGTCTGCTGCAGGCTGGTGCTGCGGGTTACCTCACTAAAGGGGCAGGCTTGGCGGAAATGGTCCAAGCCATTCGCCTGGTGTTTGCCGGCCAGCGCTACATCAGCCCGCAGATTGCTCAGCAGTTGGCCATCAAGTCCTTCCAGCCTGTCAGCGACTCGCCGTTTGATGCACTGTCGGAGCGGGAAATCCAGATCGCCTTGATGATCGTCGGTTGCCAGAAGGTGCAGACGATTTCCGACAAACTGTGCCTCTCACCCAAGACCGTTAATACCTACCGCTATCGCATTTTCGAGAAGCTCGCCATCAGCAGTGATGTTGAATTGACCCTGCTCGCGGTGCGCCACGGCATGGTGGACGCCAGCGCCTGACATGACCACACCGTTTGATCCGAGTGCCTTTCTCTCAACCTGCAGTGGCCGCCCTGGCGTGTACCGCATGTTCGACAGCGAGGCCCGCCTGCTTTACGTCGGCAAAGCCAAGAACCTGAAGAATCGTCTGGCGAGCTATTTTCGCAAGAGCGGTCTCGCGCCGAAAACTGCCGCCCTGGTAGCGCGCATCGCCCAGGTCGAAACCACCATCACCGCCAATGAGACCGAAGCGCTGTTGCTTGAGCAGACGCTGATCAAGGAATGGCGGCCGCCCTACAACATTCTGCTGCGTGACGATAAATCCTACCCCTATGTGTTTTTATCGGACGGTAATTTCCCGCGCCTGAGCATTCACCGCGGGGCGAAGAAGGCGAAGGGCAAATACTTCGGGCCTTATCCCAGCGCTGGGGCAATTCGTGAAAGCTTGAGCCTGCTGCAAAAAACCTTTTTTGTGCGCCAGTGTGAAGACAGTTTCTACAAGAATCGCACGCGGCCTTGCCTGCAATATCAGATCAAACGCTGCAAGGCGCCCTGTGTGGGCCTGGTGGAGCCCTCGGAGTACGCCGAGGATGTGCGCCATTCGGTGATGTTCCTAGAAGGACGCAGCAATGCGCTCACCGATGAGCTATCGGCAGCCATGGAGCAGGCGGCGAGTACCTTGGATTTTGAGCGGGCTGCGGAGCTACGCGACCAGATCTCCTTGCTGCGCCGTGTCCAGGACCAACAAAGCATGGAAGGTGGCACCGGCGACGTTGACGTGATAGCGGCCTTCGTCAACCCGGGCGGCGCTTGTGTGCACCTGATCAGCGTGCGCGGCGGGCGAGTGCTCGGCAGCAAGAACTTCTTCCCGCAGACCGGTATCGACGAGGAAGTAGCCGAAGTCATGGCCGCCTTCCTGGGCCAGTACTACGTGAGCAGCCCTGAGCGCGACCTGCCGTCGGAGCTGATCGTCAACGTAGTGCACGAAGACTTCCCCACCTTGATCGAGGCGATCCACGAACTGCGTGGCCGCGAGCTGGACATCAGCCACCGCGTACGCGGCACCCGCGCGCGTTGGCAGCAATTGGCGGTGACCAATGCCGAGCAGGCCCTGAGTGCGCGCCTGGCCAACCGGCAGCATGTGGCCGCACGGTTCGACGCCCTGGCCGAAGTCCTCAATCTGGACGAGCCACCACAGCGCCTGGAGTGCTACGACATCAGCCACTCCAGCGGCGAGGCCACCGTAGCCTCCTGTGTGGTGTTTGGTCCGGAAGGGCCGATCAAGTCCGACTACCGGCGCTACAACATCGAAGGCGTGACCGCCGGCGATGACTACGCCGCCATGCACCAGGCTCTCACGCGCCGCTTCAGTAAGTTGAAGGACGGGGAGGGCAAGTTGCCGGATATCCTTCTGGTCGACGGCGGCAAGGGGCAACTGTCCATGGCCCGCGACGTGCTCAACGAGCTGGCGGTACCTGACCTGATCCTGCTCGGCGTGGCCAAGGGGGCCACACGCAAAGCGGGTTTCGAGACGTTGTACTTGAATGATGCCGCCCATGAGTTCACTTTGAAGGGCGATTCGCCCGCGCTGCATTTGATTCAACAGATTCGCGACGAAGCTCACCGTTTCGCCATTACCGGCCACCGCGCCCGCCGTGGCAAAACCCGGCGAACCTCAACTCTGGAAGGGGTGGCCGGGGTCGGCCCGACGCGACGTCGCGACTTGCTTAAACATTTTGGTGGCTTGCAGGAGCTGTCCCGTGCCAGCATTGACGAGATAGCCAAAGCACCCGGTATCAGTAAAAAGCTCGCTGAGCTGATTTATGCGAATCTGCACAGCGAATAGAATGCCTTTCCACCTCGTAGCCAGTTGTGCCGATGAATATCCCTAATCTGATCACCGTTCTACGCGTCTTGCTTATCCCGATTTTCATTTTGTTGTTCTATCTGCCGTACGAATGGAGCTACTTGGCCTCCAGTTCGGTGTTCGCCTTTGCGGCTGCCACCGACTGGCTTGACGGCTACCTGGCCCGCCGCTTGGAGCAGAGCACGCCTTTTGGCGCGTTCCTGGACCCCGTGGCCGACAAGCTGATGGTGGCTGTCGCTCTGGTCCTGCTGGTGCAGGAGCACGGTAATCTGTGGCTGACACTGCCGGCCGCGGTGATCATCGGTCGTGAGATCGTCGTCTCGGCTCTGCGCGAATGGATGGCCGAAATTGGCGCCCGCGCCCACGTAGCCGTGTCCAACATGGGGAAATGGAAAACTGCCGCGCAAATGCTCGCGCTGGTCATCCTGCTGGCGAACCCGTCGGATTTCTCCTTTTGGGTATTGCTGGGCTACGCCTTGCTGCTTATCGCCGCCGGTCTGACCCTGTGGTCGATGCTCCAGTATCTGCGCGCTGCCTGGCCACATCTGCGCACTACTGTTGAAAAGAAATAAAACTTTTTTGAATCAAGAGGTTGACGGGTGCTCAGGATTCTATAGAATGCGCATCACCAAGCGGGAATAGCTCAGTTGGTAGAGCACGACCTTGCCAAGGTCGGGGTCGCGAGTTCGAGTCTCGTTTCCCGCTCCAAGCATTACGAAAAAGCCACTCAATAGAGTGGCTTTTTTTTGCCTGTGGTTTATGGAATGGACGCTTCGGCGTCTTTTTTCGTTTCTGCGCAAAACCACTGTAAACCAGGGTAATCCCGTACGTTTGAGTAGTGTCTTATGGCGTTTTTACGGGGCGCCTGGAAATCGTATGTTGGCTTGCCTCTTCAGGTTATCGGAGGAGTATTGGGTGCTGACTCTTTAACAGGAACTCAGCAACTTTGACGGCTTGTCACCCATGCTGATCCGCCAGTTTGTGTTCCAGGTAGTGAATGTTCACACCACCTTCGCAGAAGCCTTCATCACGAACCAGGTCCCGATGCAGCGGGATGTTGGTCTTGATGCCATCGACCACGATTTCGTCCAGGGCGTTACGCATACGGGCCATGGCCTCGTCGCGGGTGGCGCCCCAGGTGATCAGCTTGCCGATCAGCGAGTCGTAGTTGGACGGAACCTTGTAGCCGCTGTACAGGTGCGAAT
>NZ_FYDK01000001.1:0-1245901 GCF_900187495.1 Pseudomonas sp. Irchel 3H9
TGGAACCACCTGATCCCATCCCGAACTCAGTAGTGAAACGATGCATCGCCGATGGTAGTGTGGGGTTTCCCCATGTGAGAGTAGGTCATCGTCAAGATTAAATTCCGAAACCCCATTTGCGAAAGCAGATGGGGTTTTGTTTTGGGCGGGCGGAAAGTGCGAAGAGGTCCACGACAAATTTGCACAGTTATTTCTGAACCAGACCACTAGAATAGGCACCTAACCTTTTTTAGAGCCAGAGCCCTACTATGCCCGATCCGGTTGATGCCCTTGAGGTGTCGGATTTACCACTGGACGATCTAGTGGCATGCCATGAGTGTGACTTGCTGATGCGCAAACCCGTGCTCGCCCTCGGCGAAAAAGCGCAATGTCCGCGCTGCGGCTACGAGCTGTACGCTCATCGCCACAATGTCGTCGAACGTAGCCTCGCGCTGGTTCTCGCGGCGCTGTTGCTGTACATCCCCGCGAACTTTCTTCCCATCATGAAGCTCAATCTACTCGGGCAGTCCTCAGAGGACACCGTCTGGAGTGGCGTAGTTGGCTTGTTCGACACCGGCATGCAGGGCGTCGCAGCTGTAGTGTTTCTATGCAGCATGGGCATTCCCTTGCTCAAGTTGCTTTGCCAATTGGCGGTGCTGCTCAGTATTCGTTGGAAAATCGGGCGTAGTTACGGCCTGCTGCTGTACCGCATCTACCACCACATGAAAGATTGGGGAATGTTGGAGGTCTACCTGATGGGCGTACTGGTAGCTATCGTAAAACTTGCCGACATGGCCTCCATCACGATTGGCCTGGGTTTGGTCTGCTTCGTCAGTCTATTAATGGTTCAGGTTCTGCTTGAGGTGGTGATGTCGCCGCATCAGATCTGGCAAGCCCTGTCAGGGGAAGATGATCATGCGGGCGATTGATGCGGGCATTCTGATCTGTACCGAATGCCACGAGTTAAACAAGCAGCAAGCAGATACCGATGAGCAAATTTGCACGCGTTGCGGTGCGCTGATCCATGCCCGCCGTCCCAACAGCCTTACCCGCACCTGGGCATTGCTGATCACTGCCGCAATTCTATATATCCCCGCCAACCTGCTGCCAATCATGACCATCAACTCATTGGGCCAGGGAGACCCCAGCACCATTATGGCTGGCGTGATCCAACTGGTGCAGCACGGTATGTTTCCCATCGCCGCCGTGGTATTTATCGCCAGTATTCTGGTGCCGACATTCAAGCTGGTTGGCATTGGCCTGCTACTGTTCTCGGTGCAGCGTCACCAGCCGCTCTCTGCACAACAACGCATTGTGATGTACCGCTTTATCGAATTCATTGGGCGCTGGTCCATGTTGGATATCTTCGTGATCGCCATCCTGGTGGCGGTCGTAAACTTTGGACGGCTTGCCAGCGTCGAGGCCAACCTCGGCGCAGCGGCGTTCGCCAGTGTGGTGATCTTGACGATGCTTGCCGCTGTAACTTTTGATCCCCGACTGATTTGGGATAACACGGAGTCGGACGACGACCATGAGTGAATTGCCTAAAGCTAAAACCCGCCCAGCCTCCAACTGGTCGGCTATTTGGGTGTTGCCCCTGATTGCTCTGATCATCGGCGGCTGGCTGGGATGGCGTGCCTATTCCCAACAAGGCATCGAGATCCAAGTGCGCTTCGAAAGTGGCGAAGGCATTCAGGTCAACAAGACTGAAGTGGTCTACAAGGGCATGCCCGTGGGCAAGGTCAAAGCCTTGGCTTTGGATGACGAGGGCAACAATCGCGGGGTGATCGCCACCATCGAGATGAATAAGGACGTCGATCAATACCTCAAGACCAACACGCGCTTCTGGCTGGTCAAACCCAGCGTCAGCCTCGCCGGCATCACCGGCTTGGAAACCCTGGTCTCGGGTAACTACATCGCCGCCAGCCCTGGCGATGGTGAGCCCACACGTAAATTCAAAGCGCTCTCTGAAGAGCCCCCGTTATCCGACGCCAAGCCCGGTCTGCACTTGACCATCAAGGCTGATCGTCTCGGCTCGCTGAACCGTGGCAGCCCAGTCTTCTACAAACAAATCCAAGTCGGACAGGTCAAAAGCTACCTGTTGTCCGAAGATCAAAGTACCGTTGAAATCAAGGTCTACATCGAGCCGACTTACGCCAACCTGGTGCGCAAACACACGCGTTTCTGGAACGCCAGCGGCATCAGCATCGACGCTAACCTTTCCGGTGTAAAAGTGCGCAGCGAGTCTCTTTCCAGCATCGTCGCGGGTGGTATCGCCTTCGCCACGCCGGAAAACCGCAAAGACAGCCCCCCGACCGACCCAAGCCTGCCTTTCCGTCTGTATGAAGACTTCGACGCCGCCGCTGCTGGTATCAGGGTCAAGGTCAAGCTCACCGACTTCGAAGGCCTGCAGGCTGGGCGTACGCCGGTGATGTACAAAGGCATCCAGGTGGGTAGTTTGAAAACCCTGAAGATCGACCCGGACCTCTCCAGCGCCAATGCCGAGTTGACTCTCGATCCGTTGGCCGAAGATTACCTGGTGCAGGACACCCAATTCTGGGTTGTGAAACCGTCCATCTCCCTGGCAGGCATCACCGGTCTGGAAGCGTTGGTAAAAGGTAACTACATCGCCATCCGCCCTGGCGATAAGGGCAGCGCCCCGCAGCGCGAATACGTTGCCCGCGCCAAAGCGCCACCACTGGACCTGCGTTCACCGGGCCTGCACATGGTGCTGTTCACCGATAACCTCGGCTCCCTGGATGTTGGCAGCCCGATCCTCTACAAGCAGGTCAAGGTCGGTTCGGTGCAGAGCTACCAGTTCTCGCGCAAGAACAAGCAACTGGTGATTGGCGTTCATATCGAGAAGGAATACGAAAACCTGGTCAATGGCTCCACGCGCTTTTGGAATGCCAGCGGCGTCACCCTGACCGGCGGCCTCACCGGCGGCATCCAGGTCAAGAGTGAATCTCTGGCCAGCCTGATGGCCGGTGGCATCGCCTTCGAAACCCCCCAGCCAAACGTGCCGCTGAAAAAACGTATTCCGCGTTTCCGTTTGTTCGCTGACCGTGAAGCCGCCAATCAGCATGGCACGCTGGTGACCATCAAGGTCGACCGCGCCGACGGCCTGCGCCCGGGCACTGCCGTACGTTTCAAAGGCCTTGATGTCGGCAAGATCGAGAGTGTCGACCTGAGTGCCGATATGCAGTCGGTGCTCCTCAGCGCCCGCATCACTCAGGTGGCAGACCGCATCGCGCGTGCAGGTAGCCAGTTCTGGGTGGTCAAGCCGGAACTGGGCCTGATGAAAACCTCCAACCTGGAAACCCTGGTCACTGGCCAATACATCGAAGTGCAACCAGCGGTAAAAAGCTCCGGTCCGCAAAAAAGCTTTGTCGCCTTGGACCAGCCGCCTGAAGCTGTCCGACGAGAAGACGGTTTGAGCCTCACGCTCAGCGCCGCACGTCGTGGCTCGTTGAAGGAAGGTGTCCCCGTTACCTACCGCGAAGTTACCGTGGGCAAAGTCACTGGCTACGAATTGGGCCAAACCGCTGACCGTGTGCTGATCCACATCCTGATCGAGCCCAAGTACGCATCGCTGGTGCGCGGTGGCAGTCGTTTCTGGAATACCAGTGGCTTCGGTCTCGACTTCGGCCTGTTCAAAGGCGCCACCGTGCGCACCGAATCCCTTGAGACGCTGGTTTCCGGCGGTATCGCCTTCGCCACGCCAGACGGCGAGCGCATGGGCAACGCGGCACGGCCGCAGCAAACCTTTCCGCTGTTCGACAAGGTTGAGGATGAATGGCTGACCTGGGCGCCTAAAATTCCGCTCGGCAAGTAGGTCCGATAGCGCCCTCAAAAGCACTGCAAAAACCTGCCCTAAAAAAAGGCCGCGATCCATAAGATCGCGGCCTTTTTGCATTTCAGCGCAACACGTCAGACCTCATCCAACTCCGGCTCATCCGCCTGCGCATTCACCGTCGCCTTGACTGCGTCATGGCGACGGATGTACTTCCAGTCCGCCTCATCGATGTAGATCCCGTTCGGCCCGCTGCCGCCTTCCAGGTCGATTGCCACCTGGGCAGACACCTGCGGCTTCACACTGGCCAGGATCGGCACGAAGCCCAGCTGCAAGCTGGTTTCCAGCAATGCGGCCTGGTTCTTTTCATCGATGTCCGCTGCTTCATCAAGGTAATACGGCAAGCGCACACGCCCGGCCTGGTCGCGGTCCATCAAGTGCAGCAACAAATACATGTTGGTCAGCGCCTTGATGGTCATGGTGGTGCCGTTGGATGCTGCACCGTCGATGTCGGTGTGAATCACCGGCTGGCCATGCACCTTGGTGATCTCGAAAGCCAGCTCGAACAGATCCTTGAGGCCAAGTTGGTTATGGTTAGCCGCCACCAGGCGTGCGAGGTATTCCTTGGCCTCTTCGTTCTTGTTGTCTTGCTCGGCGCTCTGGCTGAGGTCGAAGACCGACAAGGTTTCACCTTCCTCGTACTGACCCGCGCTGTGGATGATCTGGTCGATATGCTTGAGGGCTTCCTTATTCGGCGCCAGCACGATACGGAAGCTTTGCAGGTTGGACACCTGGCGCTTGTTGATCTCGCGGTTGAACAGCGCCAGTTGGTGCTCAAGGCTGTCGTAGTCGCTACGGATGTTACGCAAGGTCCGCGCGATATCAGTGACCGCCGCACGGCGGGCCTTGCCGAGGGTCAGCGCCTCATCGGTGCGGTGCGCATAGGCATTGATCAACAGTTGCAGGCGACGCTCGACATCATCCTCGCTGTCGAACTTGGCGACGCCCTTGAGGCGCACCTGCGCATACAGCGCCTCGATTTGGCCATCAGCGCGCAGCAGACCTTGCCAGCTGTCCTGATAGTCGTTGAGCAATGGCAACAGGTTGTCCATGGAGTCGTCGACCGGATCCATGAACGGCGTACCGAACGGCAAGTCCGCCGGCAGCAACTGACGACGGCGTAAGGCGTCATCAAGCGTACGCTGTTTGGCTTCCATATCACCGATCTGCCGACCGACCAGTTGGAGCTTGGCCGACAGTTGCTGAACGCGCTCGGTAAATGCATCACTGGAGCGCTTCAATTCGTCCTGAGCGGCTTCCATCTGCGCCAGGTTTTCCAGCTTCTCGCCTTCTTCGGCGCTCAGGGTTTGCGCACGGCGGAAATCTTCCAAGGCTTTTTGCGCGTCCAGCACTTGCTGGTACAGCGCCTCGGTTTGGGTCTTGCTCGCCGCGCGGTCGGAAGTTACAGCCTGCTGCGTCTTGAGCTGCTTGAGTTCTTTTTCCAGGCGCTCTTTCTGGTCGCGCAATGCGGCGCGATCTGCCAGGGCCTGCAACGCCGGTGGTTCGATGTGCGAGATGTCGATGGACAGCCCCGGCACTTCGAAACGCTCGCCCTTGAAGCCATCGAGGATCTGCTCCAGGGATTTGACCCACTGGCCGTCCTCATCCAGCGTGATGCCGTGTTCACCCAACGGGAGGCTGAACAACGAACTGTTGAACAGACGCATCAGACGCTCGACATCCTGCTGTGAGAATTCTTCCCGCAGCTTGGCGTAGCTGTTGTTGTCTGCGTGATCAAGCTGCTGCTTGACCGACTTCAAACGCTTTTCCAGATCCCGCAGACGCTCGTCCAAATCCTCGGCGCTGAACTGGCGTGACTGCGCCAAAGCGCCCGCCAGTTCATCGTGAGCATCCTTGGCCGCCAGCAGTTGTTGCTCCAGGACCTTCACGTCATCCACCAGGGCAAAGCGATGCTTGAGCACCGACAGCTCGCCCAACCAACGCTGGATGCCGCTGATCTCACGCTCCAGGCGCATCAGCTCTTGGGTGCCGCCACGCTGGTCGTTTTGCAGCGCGTCCTGCTCGTTGCGATAGTGTTCGGCCTGGATCGTCAGCTCTTCCTTACGTGCACTGGCGTAGTCCGACCAAGTGCCCAGCAACGAGTCGAGCAATGGCGACAGGCGATGCAGTTTGCCGCGCAGTGTGTCGCGCTGCCGAACGCCATTGGCCAGTGCCTCGACCAACGGGCCCGCTGCGACCAGGGAGTTGTAATCCTGTTCCATACGTCGCACATCGCGGAAGGCTTCTTCGCACGCGGCGATGTAGTCCACACTGCCGGAACGCAGGCTGTGTTCGAAGGCATCGAGGAACAATTGCTTGAGCTTGGCCGCCGTGATTTCGCGCATATGCAGCAAGTTGATAAACAGCGCGCGGAAGGTCTTCAGACTCTGTTCGCTGGTGGAACGCAGCGGGATCAGCGTCAGGTCCAGGGGGATCGACGTGTGGCCGCCCACCAGCAAACGGCGCAGTTCATCCGGCTTGAGTTCGTAGGCTTTCAGACCCTCGCGCTCAAGGTTGGTAAACAGTTCTTTCTGACGCAGGCACGTGTCGTTCTTTTGGTAGTGAGCCAGGTCCAGCTTGCCCGCATAAGCGAAGAACTGGTGACCGAAACCGCCACCAGGGCCGCGTCCTACCACACCGATCACGTGCGGACCGTGGGGCAGGGACACTTCCACCAGGATGTAGCTGGTGTCGGTTGCAAAGTAGAAACGGCGCGATTGCTCCAACGTGTACTTGCCGAAACTCATGTCCGACATGCGCGCCAGGATCGGGAACTGCAAGGCGTTGATCGATGCGGATTTACCCAGGTTGTTCGCGCCATACACCGATAGCGGCTCTTCCAGCGGGAACAAACCGAGGCTGTAACCGGCGGTGTTCAATAGGGCGAAGCGGCGGATGCCGTAGCGTTCCTTGCTCATGCGTCGGTCTCCTGTTCTTCGGCAATGGCACGGGCCAGTGCGTCTTCTTCGCTTTCTTCTGCGAAGTCGCTTAGGTCCAGCGGATCATCGGTTTTCAGCAGTTTTTCATCGCTGTCTTCGTCGATGATCACTGGCGCTGGCAATGGCAATACGCTGTGCACGCTGGCGGCGAGGTCACGGTCTTGTTGCACCGACAGGCACACGTCGAGGAAGCGGTGCATCGGCGGCAGGAAACGATAGATGCCGTTGTCTTCGCTGGCAAAACCCAACTGCGTCATGCGGCGCATGATTTTTTCTTCGAGTTCTTCCTGGGTCTGCACTTCGGCCTGGATAAACAGGTCGCGGTATTTTTCCAGCAGCGACGGCAACTCATCCCGTCCAAGGCTGCCGCCGTCGAGCACGGCGATCGGATCGCGGCCCTGGTCGGCCAAGTGCTCGACGATGATGAAGGTGAACAGCGCCAGGCGTTGCGCGGTCTTGTTGACTTGCGCGCTGGCGATCGCGGAGTCCGGCACGAAGTAGTAGAAGCCTCGTGTATCGCAGACCAGCTCAAAACCCAGCGCCCGGAACAGCGTGCGGTACTGGTCCTGGAAGTTTGACAGTTGCGCGTACAGCTCCGGGTCGCGGCGGCTGACGTGGTAACCCTTGAACAGCTCGCGAAAGATCGGCGCCAGCTGGGACAGTTCGGATAGATCAAGATGCATAAGGGGTGCTCGCAGAATTCTCGGCGGAGTCGGTGCTGGCCGGGAGCAGGGCGAAGGAGCGCAGGCTGACCTGGTGCTCGTGTGTGTGGTAATCGCGGCGTTCCAGGCGTTCGCGCTTGAAGCGTTTTTCCCGCGAGAGCCGCGAGAACCAGTACAGCAATTCGTCGGTGGCGCCGTCCGGTTCCTGCTCCAGCAGCCAGTTCATCAGGTCCGGCATCGGCAGAGCATCTTCGCAACGCTCCAGCATTTCCTTGACCGTACGCGGCGCGCGTTGGGCTTCGCCCTTGTGGGATTTGTGCGCCTTGGGGAATCGCGCCGGTTTCGGCTCGAAATTCGCCAGGGCGTACACATAGGCCTCGACCTGGCTGGCACTACCCAGGAAGGTGCTTTGCGGCCGGGTGAACATGGGCATCGCCGCCTGCGGCACAGCGTCCAGGCCTTTACGGCGGATGGCCGATAATGCCAGCGCGGCGCCACGGGTCACGGCGTTGTGCCGGCGTGCTTCCTCTCGTAGCGGCAACAGCAGCTCTCGCGCATGACGCAAGGTCAGTTGGGCACTGGTCTGCATTTCGAGGATGCGCGCGTGGGTGCGCAGCAGCATATCGTCGTCCACCAGGTGGCCAAGGCGCTGCTGCTCGGTGAGCATGCGCAGCAGCACATTCTCGACCTTGCGCACGCCTTGCTCGAAGGCGCCGTCGGCGTTCACCAACTGGATCATCGGTTCGACATATTCGTCCCAGGTCGCCAGGACTTCGGCGTAACGCTGGCGCAACGGGATCTGCCGGTCGCTGGTCTTGGCACGGTCGGCCACGGCCGCGAGGGCTTGTTCGTCGTTGGCGAGTTTTTTCAGCACATCCCGCACGCGCATATCCAGCAGGCGCAGTTGCCGGGCCAGGTCGTGACCATCGCGGATGTCGAAGGCGTCCTGGATATAACCGGCCAGGCGCTCAAGATGGCGCAGGTAAGCTTCGATTTCCAGGCACAGGCCAAGCCGGTGCTCCTTGCGAAGATACGCCAGGAAGTCGTGGATCTGCGCGTTGAGCTCGAAACGGTTCGGGCTCTTGGCGACAGGCACCAGGATATCCAGGCGAATCCACACGTCCAGCAGGCTAGTGATGTCCTGGGGCGTGCTGTCCAGTTGTTGGGCGGCCAGTTGTGCGCGCAGCTCGCTCAGGCTCAGGGTGCCTTGGTCGAAGTGTTCGCACAGTGGCTCAAGTAAGGCCCAGTGTTCGGCGAGGGCGCGCAGGACGCGCTTGGGTTCGATCATGGGAATGGCCGGCTGGTTGGCGATTAAAAGTCGCGATTGTACTGCATCAGGCGTGGGATTTATCCACAGCCGGTCAGTGCGCAGTGGGCGATTGTTACCGAACAGCGGTAGAATCCCCGCTCTTTACTTATCCACAAGTGGCCGAGCTGTGCTTATCGAGTCCCGACGTCGCGCTTACTTGACCGCCATGCAGGTGGTCAACTGGCTGCCCCGCACCGAACTGCCGTTTGCCGCGCCGTCGCGGCCCGAGTTGCTGCAGGCGCTTGAGCCTTATGACGCGTTCGAGACCTCTGGCGAGGAGGCCGCTGCACCCGTGGCAGTCGTCAAGCCAGAGCCGCAGGCGCGCCCGGCGGTCGAACGCACCAAGATCGAAGTGCCACGTCCGTCGCCGGTGGCCAAGCCCGTGGTCGCCGAAGCAGAAGCCCCGTTGGTCAAGGCCCCGGTAGTGCCGCCGCCGCGCTTTGCCCTGCAATTGCTGCGGGCCGGGCGCTGTCTGCTGTTGGTGGAATTGCCCACCGGTGAACGCTTCCAGACGCGCGACCCCGCCTACATGCTGCTCAAAGACATGCTGCGCGCTGCGGGTCTGCCTGACAGCCCGCAAATCGTCGGGGACCCGGTACGCTGGCCGCTGTTGGTACGCGGCACCATGGACCAAGGCCCTGAAGCGGCGCGGGACTTTGTGCAAGGCTTTGTCTCGGCGCGCCTGGAAGACGAACCCTGTGTCTGCCTGTGGCTGATCGGCCTCCCCGCCGTGCGGTTTGCCGGCGAGGCGAATGCCGAGTCCTGGTACCGCGAACTGCAGGTCGAGGGCCTGGGTTCTGTATGGGCCCTGCCGGGCCTGGAATTATTAATGGAAGAGCCACAGCGTAAGGCTGATGTCTGGCAAGCCATGCGCCGGCTGATGGCGCGCTGGAAAACAACCGATGAGTGAGGCTTTATCCTTCCGCCCGATGACCGAGGCTGACCTCGATGCCGTGCTGAAAATCGAATACGCGGCGTTCAGCCACCCCTGGACTCGCGGGATCTTTCTCGATGGGCTGGGCAAGTACCAGATCTGGCTGATGTTCGAAGGCGAGCAGCAAGTGGGCCACGGCGTAGTGCAGATCATCCTTGATGAGGCGCATTTGCTGAACATCACTGTCAAACCGGAAAACCAGGGCCGTGGCCTGGGTTTGGCGTTGCTGGAGCACCTGATGTCCCGCGCTTATGCTGCCAAGGCGCGCGAATGCTTCCTGGAAGTTCGCGACAGCAATACCGGCGCGTTCCGTCTGTATGAGCGTTATGGATTCAACGAGATTGGGCGTCGCCGGGACTACTACCCGGCTGTCGGCGGGCGCGAAGATGCGGTCGTCATGGCCTGCACCTTGGTCGATTAAACACACGAACCAATGTGGGAGGGGGCAAGTCGAATCGTCTTACCGCCCCTCCCATATTTGGATTTACGCAGTGTCAGCGGTTTCCGTCTACCGGGTCCAGATCAGCCAGCTCCGCTTCATCCAGGCCATTGCCGCCGCCAATTTCATCTTCATCCACAATGCTCAGGTCAAAATCTGCCGGGTTGTCTTCACCCGCCTCCCGGGCATCCCGTGCGCCATCTTCATGGATCAGGGTTTCCGGGCTCATATCGTCATCGGTCGGCTCGTGGTCATCCGTCGAAGCGCCAGTCAGACCGGCTTCACGCACCCGTTCGTCGGGCATCAGGTGTTCGCGTTCGCGGGGCGGGATTTCATCGCCGATTTCCGCCGTCGGCGCCTCCTCGTCAAAATCCAGCTCGCGCATCGAGCCCATGCGATCTTCGTTGTCGTCAATCGGTTCGGGCTGTGTAGCGCCGTAGGGACGTCGTGATTCAGTCATGGCCAATCCTCATACTGTGGGGCTTATAGTGTGTGGACAGGCACGGCTCGCCAAAGATTCAAGCTAATTTGCGCATCGCGTGACCTGGACGAAAGGTCGTCAGTCACAAAACTGCGCATCATTCCTGAGGCTTTCCCTGATGAACGAACTACAAGACCTGCTTGATAACAATGAACGCTGGGCGGACGCGATCAAACAGGAAGATCCCGAATTCTTCGCCAAGCTCGCCCGCCAGCAAACCCCGGAATACCTGTGGATCGGCTGCTCCGACGCCCGCGTACCGGCCAACGAGATCGTCGGCATGCTGCCGGGTGATCTGTTCGTGCACCGCAACGTGGCCAACGTGGTGTTGCACACCGACCTCAACTGCCTGTCGGTGATCCAGTACGCAGTCGACGTGCTCAAGGTCAAACACATCCTTGTTACCGGCCACTATGGCTGTGGCGGTGTGCGGGCTTCGATGCAGGATCGCCAGTTCGGCCTGATCGACGGCTGGCTGCGCACCATTCGCGACTTGTATTACGAAAACCGCGACGTGCTGGCCCAATTGCCGACCGAAGAGGAACGCGTCGATCGCATGTGCGAGCTGAACGTGATTCAGCAGGTGGCCAACGTAGGCCACACCAGCATTGTGCAAAACGCCTGGCACCGGGGGCAAAGCCTGTCGATTCATGGTTGCATCTACGGCATCAAGGATGGCCGCTGGAAGAGTTTGAACACCACCATCAGTGGCTTCGAGCAACTACCGCCGCAATATCGCTTGCGGCCGTTGGGCGAAGCCTAAGGTCGTTTGCGCATTCGCCACTGCGCCATGAACGCTTGGCCTTCGGCGTTCAATGGCTCCTGGCTGCCAGTGATCCAGCCCCGGCAGTTCAGTTCGCCGCATTGGCAAGCGAACTGCCGGAACAGCACGTCCTCAGTGCTGGCGTAGTCCAGGGTCAGCCAGGCGCCGGCGGCGATAGGTTGAACGGTCCAGAGTTCCAGGTACGTCGTGTCGAAGAATACATTCGGATTGCAGGAGTGCCGCAACAGGCCGCAGAACCAGCAATCGTACAAGTGGATGCGCGGTGATAGCTGCAGCGTATGCGGGCGTCTCTCGCCCACGGCATAGCCGGAGACATGAGCAATGCGTATGCGGCTGTCAAAGGCTGTGCGCGCCTTGACCCCGCCTTCCATGTCATTTGCGGTGCTTACGACTTTGAAATGCTCGGACGAGGGGTAGCCTTGCTCAATTCGCAGCGTCTTGAACGGATATAAGCATTCAGTCACAGCAGTTCTAGCCTTGTCCATGGCCTGAGTTTTCATAACTCTCCTTGGTTAGGCTGCATCGACCTGCGGGTGGTGTCTGACTACCAGTCTTGCAGCGGATGGGCGCGGCTAAACATTCGCTTAAGTTGGATCCGATTTCTACTGTCAAATCTGACAGTAGAAATCGGATCTTTTTTTTGTGGGATTTACAACGCAGGTTCCGTGTTGAAGGGGGCAGGAGCGGCGTTCCTCAATTGTTTCAACTGAGTTTTTATTGCTGGCGTTGCACACTTGGCATTGGCTTGCTCCTGGCTCAGTTTGCGCACCGAGGTGTAGAACAATTCACAGGTCTGTTCTTTGCGCGTGACCTGCCAGGTATTCATGCAGGCCTTAAGCAGCACATTCGGATCGCTCGCCGGTTTCTGGCCCATCCCGGCCTGCCAGCAGGCGGCGCTAAGATCCTGGCCCATCACCTTCAAGCCCGCCTCGTCCGCCTTTTGCTCATCGCCGTCATAAGACTCGGGGTCGGCTGCATACCAGATGTAGCTGGGATGGTTGGAACCCAGTACTGAAACGCTTTTGCCCTCGGCCGGGCTTATCTGCGCCAGCCCGAGCACATTCACGGTTTGCCCATATTGCTGCTTGATCCAACTACGCACCGGTGCCCCGAACGCCACCATCGGCAACGAGCCGTCGGGCTGGAGGCTCAGTTCCTTGACCATACGGGTCTGATAATTGGTGAAGTAGCTGTAGACGCCCTCCAGCTCTTTGCCCGCCGTGGACGGTGCGGCGATGGGGGCGATGTCGATCATGGTCTGGTAGGCCGGGGTTTCGGCGGCCGGCACCCCGTTGTCGGTGAGCAAGTCGGCCCAGCGATCCGTGGTTTTCGATTCCAGGTAATCCTGTGCCTGAGTGAGTGAGTAGTCCGGCGGGAAGTGCATCAACTCGATGCTTTTGCGGTTTTCCAACGCCATGCCCAACGGCAGGAACAGGTACCAGTTAAATGCCCATTTACCGTCGCTGTTGAGCTTGCTGGCGCCTTGGTAGGCGAGGTCGGCGGTATTGAGCAGTGCCGTCAGGGGCTGGCCATAACTGTCAGGTACGCCGCTGAAGGTCGCGGCCACCTGGCCATCATGGACTTTGACGCTGACCTTGGCCCGGCTGTAGCCGTCGCGCTGCACGCTCTGGTTCAGGTAGTGCTCGACGGTCTGCTCCAGCGTCCAAGGCCGAAAGCAGATGACGTTGCAGTTGTTGGGGTAAGCGAACAACTGGGTGACACGCTGCGTGCTGCCCAGCGGTACTTCGATATCGGCTTGAACGACCGCACTGGCCATCAGTGCGGCCAGGGTCAAATACAGCCTGGTCGATGTAAGCATAGTTGGTTCCTTGTCAGCGAAAGCCCGTCTGCGCGGGATGAAAGCCCACCTCCTCACAGTAGCGGCTGACCAGGAAAACCGCGTGCTAAATCGCCGGGCGTGTCGCTATTGGATAAGCGTCCTACACGTTGAACTGCAACGCGTTGCTTAAATCGCCCATGGGCTTCTGGCCACGGGCGATCATTGCATCATCGCGCTGTTTGAGACCGTCCAGCGTCTCCAGTTGGAAGACTCGGGTGATCAATCGCAGGATTGATGCGGTGTCGTATACCGTGTGGTCCACCGTGCCTTTACGTGCGAACGGCGATACCACCAGCGCCGGAACCCGCGTGCCAGGGCCCCAGCGATCACCCTTAGGTGGTGCGACGTGGTCCCACCAGCCGCCGTTTTCATCGACGGTGACGACCACCACTATGTTTTTCCACTGTGGGCTTTCCTGCAGTACCTTCAAGGCGCGGGCAATATGGCGATCGCCCGAGGCCACGTCGGCGTAACCAGCGTGCATGTTCAGGTTGCCCTGGGGTTTATAGAACGTCACCGCCGGCAGCTTGCCGGCCTGGGCATCGGCGAAAAACTTGTTGGTGCTGGACTCATCGCCCAATCCCCCATCGCGCAGGCGCTTGTCGCGCTCGGCACGGTTCTCGGGGCCCTGTTTTTTGAAGTAGTTGAACGGCTGGTGGTGGTATTGGAAGTTCGGGATTTTCGGAATACCTCCCGAATCCTTGAACTGATCCAGCGTCGCTTGCCAGGCTCCGGCGTACCAAGCCCAGTCGACGTTTTTTTTCGACAGCTTGTCGCCGATGTGCTCGTGGGTCTGTGGCACCAGCACGTTGGGCAGGTCGGGCTTGGAATAGTCCGGATTCTGCGGGTCGCGAATCCAGGTCGGCCAGTAGGGCGGGGCCAAGGTATTGACTGCGTAACCGTCCGGCGTCAGCGCGCTGGGGCCGAATTGCGGTGGACCGGTCATGGCGCTTGCTGGAGATTTTTCCAGCGGCTTGAGGCGCGTGTCGGTGGGGTCATCGCTTTGCAGCGTGGCGATCTGCGCCTTGGCCACCGACGCTGCTGCGTTCGGATACACCGGCGCCGTAGCGCTGATCAGGTATTGATGGTTAAGGAACGAACCGCCGAAAGCGCCCTGGAAGAAGTTATCGCAGAGCACAAACTCCTTGGCCACGTCCCACAGGCGCAGGGAATAGCGGCTTTGGGCGTAACGGCCCATCACCAGCCCGCCGGAGTCCGCCCAGGCAACGAAGCCATCGTTCTTGCCGCCGTTAATCTGCATCTGGTTCTGGTAAAACACATGCCACAAGTCGCGGGTGACAAGGCTCAAGGGCAGGTCCTCGCCACTCGGGCCCTTGAGGTCGAAAGGGGCGTTGGGCAGGTTTTCCTGGAATTGCACTTCGCTGGGGTAGGTCACCCCGTCCACGGTTTGCGGGCCGACTTGCAGCACACCGCCCCAGGCCGGTGGCAGGGTGGTCAACAGGCTGCCGTCGCGGTCGCGTTGCTGAGTATCGGTCGCGGAAAGCGCGGAGAGCGGTTTCTCGACACCTGGGAAATCCGCAAACAGATTGTTGAAACTGCGGTTCTCGGCATAGATCACTACCACGGTTTTCACCTGGTCGTGCAAGGCCTTGTCCAGCTCTTGAGGTGTGAGCGGTCGCGCTACCGGTTTTCCGGGCACTTCGCTGGTGTTGCCGCAGGCACTCAAGGTCGCACCCACCCCCAACACCGCCGCACCACCCAGGAAACGCCGGCGGCTGCTGTCTACAGATGGTTGGGGGATGGAATCAGGGGAAGGGCGGTCTTCGTGCTCGTCACTCATTGCGGGAGTCCTTGCTGGCGAGTTGTTGCAAGATATTTCGCAGGACGGTAGCAACGCAATATGACGGAACGAAGACAGGCGCTTAAAGCAGCCGCAGCGCCAACTGGCTGCCGGCACGCAAGTACTCTACTTGGGCTGTTATCGCATCTTTTACGATGGCCTCGCCCGTGTCGGTCAGTTTGTCTTTCTTGGCGTCGATGACGCTGGTCTGCAGCAACTGCATGGCCACATCGATGGCTTTCTGGAAGGCCGTCACGTTGTTGTGCAGGCCGAACTCCCTGATAACAGCGTCCATGCGCCGATCGGCCTCGTCGCGCAGGGTCTTGTACTCGACGAACGATACGTTGTCGTCCTGGTAAATTTCGTTGAGCAGCGTTTCCAGGGTCTTGGATAGAGGGGTCATCGGATATTCCTTGGTCTAGTGTGAGGATTTATCCGGGTCAGGTTAATCAAGGGCGCGGGCAGGAGGAGTCAGGGGTTGCCGCCGCATGGCGTGGGACAACCCCTATGCGTTTCATCAGAAACGTCGTGACCTACGGCATCACTGGCGGCAAATACTTCAACGTTGTCCCCAATGCCCACAGCAAAAACAACACCAGCGGTGTGTGCACCAGCAACTGCACAAACGAAAAACCGATCAGATCCCGTGCCTTCAGCCCCAACACACCCAGCAGCGGCAACATATAGAACGGGTTGATCAAATTCGGCAGCGCCTCGGCTGCGTTGTAGATCTGCACCGCCCAGCCCAGGTGGTATTGCAGGTCATTGGCCACCTGCATCACGTACGGTGCTTCGATGATCCACTTGCCGCCGCCCGACGGAATAAAGAAGCCCAGCACCGCCGAGTACACGCCCATCAGCAGCGCGTAGGTGTCGTGGGACGCGATGGAGGTGAAGAAGGTCGAGATATGGTGCGCCAGGGTCTGGCCGTCGCCGCCTTTAACCACCGTCATCAGGGCCGCAATCGAGCCGTACAGCGGAAATTGAATCAGCACCCCAGTGGTGGTTGGCACTGCACGGGCCACGGCATCCAGGAAGCTTCGCGGGCGCCAGTGCAGCAGGGCGCCGGCCATGATGAACAGGAAATTGTAGGTGTTGAGTCCCGAGATGGCGCTGATCGCCGGTTTGGTCGAAAACTCATGGAACAGCCAACCGGCCGCCAGCAGCGCCAGCAAGATGGTCAGCAGCGGGCTGTGTTCCAGCCATTCGCCAGGCCGGGTCGGTGCTTGCGGCTTGGGCAGGTTGAAGGCTGGGTCGACGCCGCAGGCCTTGGCGTCACGGGCACTGTTCGGGCCGGGCGCGGTGGCGTAGGCGATGATCAGCGACACCACGATCAGCGCCAATAACAGCACGCCGGATTGCCACAGGAAGATGGTCTCGGTAAACGGGATCATCCCGGTGATCGACAGGATCGACGGCGGCAAGCTGGCCGGGTTGGCCTGCAATTGAGCGGCCGACGACGACAAGCCCAGTGCCCACACCGCGCCCAGGCCCAGATAGGCCGCAGCACCCGCGGCGCGGTAATCCATGCGCAGATCCGTACGCCGCGCCAGTGCCCTTACCAGCAAGCCGCCGAACACAAGGGACAGGCCCCAGTTGAGCAACGACGCGACCATGGAAATCAACGCCACCCAGGCCACGGCCGAACGGCCGTTCTTGGGGATGCGCGCCAGGCGGTCAATCAGTTTCACTGCCGGCGGCGAACTGGCGACCACGTAACCGCCGATCACCACGAAGGCCATCTGCATGGTGAACGGGATCAGGCTCCAGAACCCATCGCCAAACGCCTTGGCGGCCTCGGTGGGCGCAGCGCCCATGCCCAGGGTCGCCACAGCGACGATGATCACCGCGAGGGCTGCAAATACCCAGGAGTCAGGGAACCAGCGTTCGGCGAAGTTGGAGCAGCGCAGGGCAAATCGGGCATAGCGGCTTTCTTCGATAGCATCGGCCACGGGTCATACCTCTTGTATTTATTATGAGGGCGGCAGTTTTCGCGCATGTTCCTCCACGGCCATTGATATGGGAATGCAGTTATCTTCATCGATCCATGAGGAAAACAAATATATCTGCGGCGATTGCCATCCTTCGGCTCACCTCATAACCTGCACGCCATTTTGTTTGTCTGCCGAGCCTCTACATGACTGCCACCTTTTCCTCACAGGCGCAGCGTTTTTCCCGCTCCGACTACAAAACCCTGGGCCTGGCCGCCTTGGGCGGTGCCTTGGAAATCTACGATTTCATTATTTTCGTGTTTTTTGCGCTGACCCTCAGCCAACTGTTTTTCCCCCCGGAAATGCCCGAGTGGCTGCGCCTGCTGCAAAGCTTCGGCATCTTCGTCACCGGCTACCTGGCGCGCCCGTTGGGCGGGATCCTGATGGCGCATTTTGCTGACCACTTGGGGCGTAAGCGCGTGTTCAGCCTAAGCATCCTGATGATGGCGCTGCCGTGCCTGCTGATCGGAATTATGCCGACCTACGCGCAAATCGGTTATTTCGCCCCGCTGATCCTGCTGGCGCTGCGCGTGCTGCAAGGCGCGGCGGTGGGCGGCGAAGTGCCCAGTGCCTGGACCTTCGTCGCCGAGCACGCACCGCGCAATCACCGTGGGTATGCGTTGGGCTTCCTGCAAGCTGGCCTGACCTTCGGTTACCTGCTAGGTGCCTTGACGGCCACGCTGCTGGCGCAAGTCTTCACCCCGGCCGAAATCCTCGATTACGCCTGGCGTTTCCCGTTCCTGCTCGGCGGTGTGTTCGGCGTGATCGGCGTATGGCTGCGCCGCTGGCTCAGCGAAACCCCGGTGTTCCTCGAAATGCAGGCCCGCCGCCAAGCCGCTGCCGAACTGCCCCTGCGCACCGTACTGCGCGACCACCGCGCCGTATTGTTGCCGGCGATGATCCTCACTTGTGTGCTCACCTCTGCGGTGGTGGTCCTTGTCGTCATCACCCCGACCATGATGCAAAAAACCTTCGGCATGAGCCCCAGCCACACCTTCGCCCTGAGCGCCTTGGGCATCGTGTTCCTGAACATCGGCTGCGTCCTCGCCGGCCTGCTGGTGGACCGCATCGGCGCCTGGCGCGCGGTGCTGGTTTACAGCCTGTTGCTGCCAATGGGCATCGCGGTGTTGTACGCCAGCCTGATCAATGGCGGCGTGTGGCTGGGTGCGGCGTACGCCTTGGCGGGCTTGAGCTGCGGCGTGGTGGGCGCGGTGCCGTCGGTGATGGTGGGGCTGTTTCCGGCGCAGGTGCGGGTGTCGGGGATTTCCTTTACCTACAACATTGCCTATGCGCTGTGGGCGAGCACCACACCGCTGATGCTGATCGCGTTAATGCCTACGAGCCCATGGATTTGCGTGGGGTATTGCGTGGTGATGGGGGCAGTGGGGGTGGCGAGTGTGGCGCTGTTTGGCAAGCGTCACACGTTAGCCGCGTGAAGATCAGCTAGGAACGTGCCCGAGCACTGATCAACCTGGTCACTGAAACGGTCGTTTGCAGCGTCAACGAAAAAGCCCGCCCCAGAGCCCTTGCTGTCGATTTTGTAATCTTTGCTCCACCGACCTGATAAGTCGCGAGCGCTACATTGCCAGCGCTTGGACTTCATGGCCGTGGAACTCTCGTTATGGCAATTTCCGTTAAAAAACTGATGGGGGCGACAGTGTTGTGGTTGGCTGCAAACGCGGCCCTGGCGCAACCCCTGACCCTCGATAGCGCCCTGCAAAACGCCTTCGCCAACAACCCGGACCTGGCCGCTGCGCAGTGGGAAATTGATATCGCTGCGGGCGGTCGCCAACAGGCTGGGCTGATCCCCAATCCGGTCGCTTCCTGGGACGCCGAAGACACTCGCCGCGACTCACGCACCACCACCATCAAGCTCAGCCAGACTCTGGAACTGGGCGGCAAGCGCGGTGCACGCATCGATGTCGCTTCCCGTACTCAGGACGCCGCCGCGCTGACCCTGGAACAGCGCCGCAACAGCCTGCGCACTGACGTGATCGACAGCTATTACGCCGCCCTTCGCGCCCAGGAGCGGCTCGATCTGGCGCAACGCTCCCTGGCCTTGGCCGAGCGTGGTCTGGTGGTCGCCAATGGTCGCGTCACCGCAGGCAAGTCGTCTCCGGTGGAAGCCACGCGCGCACAAGTGCAGTTGTCGGAAATCCGCCTGGAATTCAACCGCGCACAGATCGGCCTTACCGACGCCTATCGCCGCCTGGCCGCCAGCACGGGCAGCGCCAGCGCCGACTTCGCGTCCGTCGCCCCGCCAAGTCAATCCACCCCCGCGTTGCCGCCCGCTGCGCAATTGCTGGCGCGCCTTGAGCAAACCACCGAGCTGCGCCTGGCCGAACTGCAGATCCTGCAGAACGAGGCCAATGTGGGCCTGGAGAAAGCCCAGCGGATTCCCGACCTCGATGTGTCCATCGGCAGCCAATACGACGCGAGCGTGCGCGAGCGCGTGAACCTGGTGGGGGTGTCGATGCCGATCCCGCTGTTCAACCGCAACCAGGGCAACGTGCTTGCCGCCACCCGCCGCGCTGATCAGGCCCGCGATCTGCGCAATGCCGCCGAACTTCGCCTGCGCACCGAAACCCGCCAGGCCCTCGACCTGTGGCAAGCCGCCAATAACGAGGTGCGCGCGTTCAACCAGCAGATCCTGCCCGCCGCCCAAAGCGCGGTAGACGCCGCCACCCGTGGCTTCGAGATGGGCAAGTTCAACTTCCTCGACGTGCTCGACGCCCAGCGCACCCTGATTGCGGCACGCACCCAATACCTGACGGCCACCTCCCAGGCCACCGACGCCTGGCTGCGCATCGAGCGGATTTACGGCGACCTCGCCCGGTTCTGATTTTTTCTGGAGTCCCCTATGAATAGAAAACACGGCGTGGCGCTTGCCGTCGCCTTGGGCCTGATGCTGTCCAGCCTGGCAAATGCCGAGGAAGAAGAAGGCGCACTCGAACTCACCGCGCAGCAAATCGAGGCTGCCGGCATTCAACTTGCCCAGGCCCAACCCAGGCCGATCAGTACTTTGCTGACGCTACCGGGAGAAGTGCGGTTTGACGAAGACCGCACCTCGCACATCGTCCCGCGTGCTGCCGGGGTGGTGGAGTCGGTGAAGGTCAATCTCGGTCAATCAGTGAAGGCGGGCGAGTTGCTGGCGGTGATCGCCAGCCAGCAGATTTCTGACCAGCGCAGCGAGCTGGCTGCCAGCGAGCGCCGGGTGGAACTGGCGCGTACGACCTTCCAGCGTGAGCGCCAGTTATGGCAGGACAAGATCTCCGCCGAGCAGGATTACCTGCTGGCGCGCCAGTCCCTGCAAGAGGCCGAAATCGCGCTGAACAATGCCCGCCAGAAGATGACTGCCCTCAGCGGCAGTGCGGTGTTGGTCGGCGGCAATCGGTATGAGCTGCGTGCGCCGTTCGCCGGTGTGGTGGTTGAAAAACACCTCGGTGTTGGCGAGGTCGTGAGCGAAACCAGTAACGCCTTTACCCTCTCGGACTTGTCCCAGGTGTGGGTCACCTTCGGCGTGTTTCCCAAAGACTTGAACAAGGTTCGCATCGGCAAACCGGTGACCGTCAGTTCCACGGAAATGGGTACCCACGTGCGCGGCACCGTGGCCTACGTCGGCAATCTACTCGGCGAGCAAACGCGCACCGCCACCGTGCGCGTGAGCGTGCCCAACCCTGACGATGCCTGGCGCCCTGGGCTGTTTGTCACGGTGCAACTGGCCACGGACACCGCCCAGGCCAAGGTCACCGTACCGCAGGAAGCGATCCAGACCGTCGAGGACAAACCCTCGGTGTTCGTGCGCACCCCGGACGGTTTTATCACTCGCCATCTTGAACTGGGCGTCAGTGAAAACGGCTACGTCGAAGTGCGCCAGGGGCTGGACGCCGGCGAGCAGGTGGCCACGGTCGGCAGCTTCATCCTCAAGTCCGAACTGGGCAAAGGCTCGGCCGAGCACGCCCATTGATCCTGCGAGTGATTCCCCATGTTTGAGCGCCTTATCCAATTCGCCATTGAGCAGCGCATCATCGTGCTGCTGGCGGTGCTGTTGATGGCCGGTGTCGGCATCGCCAGCTATCAGAAATTGCCCATAGACGCGGTGCCTGACATCACCAACGTGCAGGTACAGATCAACTCGGCGGCGGCTGGTTTCTCGCCATTGGAAACCGAGCAGCGCATTACTTTTCCCATCGAAACTGCGATGGCCGGTCTGCCGGGTTTGCAGCAGACGCGTTCGCTGTCGCGCTCCGGCTTGTCCCAGGTCACGGTGATTTTCAAGGACGGCACCGATCTGTTCTTCGCCCGTCAATTGGTCAACGAACGCTTGCAAGTCGCGCGCGAGCAATTGCCCAGCGGCATCGAAACGGCGATGGGACCGATCTCCACCGGGCTTGGGGAAATCTTCCTGTGGACCGTGGAAGCCAAGGACGGCGCGCTCAAGGACGACGGCACGCCTTACACGCCGACGGACCTGCGGGTGATCCAGGACTGGATTATCAAGCCGCAACTGCGCAACGTGCCCGGCGTGGCCGAGATCAACACCATCGGCGGCTTTGCCAAGGAATACCAGATCGCCCCAGATCCAAAGCGTTTGGCGGCCTACAACCTGACTTTGAACGATCTCGTCACCGCGCTGGAGCGCAACAACGCCAACGTCGGCGCCGGTTATATCGAGCGCAGTGGCGAGCAACTGCTGATCCGCGCACCGGGGCAATTGGCGTCCATTGATGACATCGCCAATATCGTCATCACGTCTGCGGACGGCACGCCGATTCGCGTGCGTAATGTGGCCCAGGTCGAGATCGGCCGTGAACTGCGCACTGGCGCCGCCACGGAAAACGGCCGTGAAGTGGTGCTGGGCACGGTGTTTATGTTGATCGGCGAAAACAGCCGCAGCGTGTCCCAGGCCGTGGCGAAAAAACTCGAAGACATCAACCGCTCGCTGCCCGAAGGTGTGGTGGCGGTGACGGTCTACGACCGCACCAACCTCGTCGAAAAAGCCATTGCCACGGTAAAGAAGAACCTCTTTGAAGGGGCGCTGTTGGTGGTCGCGGTGCTGTTTCTGTTCCTGGGCAATATCCGGGCGGCGTTGATCACCGCGATGGTGATTCCCCTGGCGATGCTGTTCACCTTCACCGGCATGTTCACCAACAAAGTCAGCGCCAACCTGATGAGCCTCGGCGCGCTGGACTTCGGCATTATCGTCGACGGCGCGGTGGTGATCGTCGAGAACGCCATCCGCCGCCTGGCCCACGCGCAACAGCGCCACGGTCGTCTGTTGACCCGCAGCGAGCGCCTGCACGAAGTGTTCGCCGCCGCCAAGGAGGCAAGGCGTGCGTTGATCTTTGGGCAGTTGATCATCATGGTCGTCTACCTGCCGATCTTCGCCCTCACCGGTGTGGCCGGGAAGATGTTCCACCCCATGGCCTTCACTGTCGTGATCGCCCTGCTGGGCGCGATGATTCTGTCGGTGACCTTCGTACCGGCGGCGATTGCGCTGTTTGTCACTGGCAAGGTCAAGGAAGAGGAAAATCTGGTGATGCGCAGCGCACGCCGGGTCTACGCGCCGGTGCTGGATTGGGTGATGACGCGCCGTCCGCTGGTGTTCGGTCTGGCGCTGCTGACCATCGTTGGTTCGGGCGCGGTGGCCAGCCGCATGGGCAGTGAATTTATCCCCAGCCTCAGCGAGGGCGATTTCGCCCAACAGGCCCTGCGTGTGCCCGGCACCAGCCTCACGCAATCGGTGCAGATGCAGCAGCAGCTTGAGAAAGTATTGATGGCCCAGGTGCCGGAAATCGAGCGGGTGTTTGCGCGCACCGGTACCGCAGAAATCGCCTCTGACCCGATGCCGCCGAATATTTCCGACAGCTACGTGATGCTTAAACCCAAGGACCAATGGCCCGATCCGGACAAAACCCGCGAAACGCTGATTGCGGACATTCAGCGCGCCAGTGCGATCGTGCCAGGCAGCGCGTATGAACTGTCGCAACCGATCCAACTGCGCTTCAACGAGCTGATCTCCGGGGTACGCAGTGATGTGGCGGTCAAGGTGTTTGGCGATGACATGGCGGTGTTGAATAAGACCGCCGGGGAAATCGCCGAGACCTTGCAGAAGCTTGATGGCGCCTCGGAAGTGAAGGTGGAACAGACCTCCGGTTTGCCGGTGCTGACCATCAATATCGACCGCGACAAGGCTGCGCGTTTTGGCCTGAATGTCGGTGATGTGCAGGACACTATTGCGGTGGCCGTCGGTGGGCGCCAGGCCGGTACGTTGTATGAAGGCGACCGCCGTTTTGACATGGTTGTGCGTTTGTCCGACGCCCTGCGCACCGATATCGACGGCCTGTCGCGGCTGCTGATCCCGGTGCCGGCGCTGGCTTCCGGGCAACTGGGTTTTATTGCCTTGTCCCAAGTTGCCAGCCTGGACCTGGTGCTCGGTCCGAATCAGATCAGCCGCGAGAACGGCAAGCGCCTGGTGATCGTCAGCGCCAACGTGCGTGGGCGCGATATTGGTTCGTTTGTGGCAGAGGCCGAAGCGGCCATCACCGATCAGGTGAAAGTACCGGCGGGCTACTGGACCACCTGGGGCGGCCAGTTCGAACAGCTCAAGGAAGCCTCCGAGCGCTTGCGCATCGTGGTGCCGGTGGCATTGCTGCTGGTGTTCGGCTTGCTGTTTATGATGTTCAACAACCTCAAGGACGGGCTGCTGGTGTTTACCGGCATTCCGTTCGCGTTAACGGGTGGGATCATGGCCTTGTGGCTGCGGGATATTCCTCTGTCGATCTCGGCAGGGGTGGGCTTTATCGCGTTGTCCGGTGTGGCGGTGCTCAATGGCCTGGTGATGATTGCGTTTATCCGCAACCTGCGCGAGGAAGGGCGCTCATTGTCGGTGGCGATCAACGAAGGCGCTCTGACCCGACTGCGCCCAGTGTTGATGACCGCACTGGTGGCGTCCCTCGGATTTATCCCCATGGCCCTGGCCACCGGCACCGGGGCCGAGGTGCAACGGCCGCTGGCGACAGTGGTGATCGGGGGGATTATTTCTTCGACGTTGCTGACCTTGCTGGTGTTGCCGGCGTTGTACCAGTGGGCGCATCGCAAAGAAGAGGGCAATGGTTGAAGTAGTTGAAGCGGGGTTTCTGTGGTGTCTGTGGTGAGCGGGCTTGCCCCGCGCTGGGCTGCGAAGCGGCCCTAATCCGGCTACCGGGGTTTTTAAGACAAACCGCAGCGCCTGTTTTTGGGGCTGCTTCGCAGCCCAGCGCGGGGCAAGCCCGCTCACCACAATAAGCTCGCTCGGCACAACAAGCGCGGTGATCACAATAAGCTCGATCGCCACAACAAGTGCGGTGACCAAAATAAGCCCGATCACGTTGCTGACCTTGCTGGTGTTGCCGGCGTTGTACCAGTGGGCGCATTGCAAGGAAGAGGGCAATGGTTGAAGTAGTTGAAGCGGGGCTTCTGTGGTGTCTGTGGTGAGCGGGCTTGCCCCGCGCTGGGCTGCGAAGCGGCCCTAATCCGGCTACCGAGGTTTTCAAGAAAAACTGCAGCGTCTGTTTTCAGGGCTGCTTCGCAGCCCAGCGCGGGGCAAGCCCGCTCACCACAATAATCCCGCTCGGCACAACAAGTGCGGTGACCACAATAAGCCCGCTCACCACAACAAGTGCGGTGACCACATCAAGCCTGATCACTAAAAAACGGCGTGTTCAAGGAAGGGGAAACACCAGTCTGAACCGCGTAAAGCACCCTGGTTGGCTGCTGACGTCGGCGTGCCCTTGGTGCAGGTGCATGATCGATTGCACGATGGCCAGTCCCAACCCGGTGCCGCCTTCGGCGCGGGTGCGACTGCTGTCGGCGCGGTAGAAACGTTCGAACAGGTGCGGCAGGTGCTGCGTTTCTATGCCTCGGCCGGGGTTGCCCACCGACAGCGCCACGCTCTGGTCGTAGGTTTCCACCAGCAGCAACACGCTGGCGCCGCTGGGCGTGTGGCGGATCGCGTTGGACAGCAGGTTAGAGATGGCGCGCTGGATCATCAGGCGATCCCCGGTCACCCACGCGTCGCCGCGCAGGCTCAGGGTGACCTGCTTGTCCTCGGCACTCAGGGAGAACAGTTCGATCACCCGCTGCGCTTCGTCCCCCAGTGACACCGCGCCAAACCCGGCCCGTGCCGCCGGGTGGCTGACTTGGGCGAGAAACAGCATGTCGGAGACGATGCGCGACAGGCGTTCCATTTCCTCGGTGCAGGATTCCAGCCCGGCTTTGTACTCGTCCGAAGGGCGCTCGCGGGACAGGGTCACTTGGGCCTTGCCCATCAGGTTGGTCAACGGCGCGCGCAGTTCGTGGGCCAGGTCGTCGGAGAATTGCGACAGCTGCTGCACCCCGGCATCGAGGCGATTGAGCATCACGTTGAAACCTTGTGCCAACTCGCCCAGTTCCTTGGGCAGGTTATCCACAGACAACCGATGGGTCAGGTCCTGGGTGGTGACTTGGGCCGCCACATGGCTGAACTGCTTCAATGGCGCCAAGCCGCGTTGCACCAGCCACCAGGCGCCCATGCCGATCAGGATCAACAACAACGGCAAGGCGATCACCGTGGAGCGCAGGTAGGCGCTGAGTAACGCTTCATCGTCGGAGCGGTCCAGCGACAGCAATACCCGCACATACTCGCCGCCGCGCAAGGGCATCACGTGGGTGGCGGTGAGGATGCGATTGTCGCGACCGTCCACCCAATTCACGTAGGCCAGGTTTTTGCCGGCGGGGGCGTCGAGCAACAGCGGCTGCTGAGGTTTGGCGCCAACGCTGAGCAGCACCGGCGCGTCAGGCTGGGTGCCGGTGATGGTCAGGTAGATGTTGTCGTGGCCCATCACCAAGTCCAGCAACGAGTGAGGGCGGGCGGCGATGTCGTGGGGTCTTAAATCCTGGCGCAGGCTGTGTTCCAACTGCTCCATCTTGTTTTCCAGGCCTTTGCGCGCGAGGTTTTCCAATTCGTGGGTCAGGGCCAGGTAGGCGAGGGTGGCGAGCAGTACGACCAGCCCCGCGCCCATCAGGCTGACCGTCAGGCCCAGGCGCATCGATAGGCTGCTGGTCTTCATTGGCGCGCTTCCAGCACATAACCCACGCCGCGAATGGTGTGGATCAGCTTGACCTCGCTCTGGTCATCGACCTTGCCGCGCAGGCGGCTGATGGAGACTTCCACTACGTTGGTGTCGCAATCGAAGTTCATGTCCCACACCAGGGAAATAATCTGCGTGCGGGTCATCACCTCGCCCGTCTGGCGCATCAGCACATGCAGCAGGGCGAACTCCTTGGTGGTCAGGTCGATGCGCCGGTTGCCGCGATAGGCACGATGCCGGCGTGGGTCCAACTCCAGGTCCGAGACGCGCAGCACCTCCGGCAGCGGGATATGTTCACTGCGCCGCAGCAGGGTGCGCACGCGGGCGAGCAACTCGGGAAATTCGAAGGGTTTGACCAGGTAATCGTCGGCGCCCATGTCCAGGCCCTTGATTTTATCGGCCAGGCGCCCGCGCGCTGTGAGCATCATCACGCGCTGATTGCCCTCACGGCGCAGTTGCTCCAGCACTTCCCAACCGTCGGTGTTGGGCAGGTTGACGTCGAGGATCACCAGTTCATAGGTGTTTTGCCTGGCCAGGTGCAGACCGTCGATGCCGCTGGCGGCGCAGTCGACGACGTAACCGCTTTCGGTCAGGCCTTGCTGCAAGTAATCGGCGGTTTTCTGCTCGTCCTCAACCACAAGGATACGCATGGGGATTTACCTTCAAGGAAACGAAAGGAGATGGCCTCATAGAGGCTCTGAGGGATCTATAGGAAAACTCTGAAGCCTGAAGTAGCTTTAGGGTCAAGGCAGCCCAGGCCGCTGCGACGATTCGTCGCTGAACACACGCACAAAAAAAACGCCCCAGACGGGGCGTAAAAATTCATCTCTGTTCCAAAGGAGCTACACAAAAGCTGCAGAGATGAAGTGTGTTCGATGTGCAGTATAAAAAGTGCAACTTAACGAGAAGGTGGGGCCGATATTACAGTTCTGACAGACTTCAACTTGTGAACAGATGTACGACATCGGCAACTGAATGTAAGTGGAACACCTAGAGCACGGCCAACGGATACTCGATAATCACGCGAACTTCTTCCAGGTCCGACTCGAACGCACTTGAACGCACGGTGGCCTGGCGCAGCCTGAGCGACAGATCTTTCAAGTTGCCACTTTGCACCACGTACTTGGCTTCGATATCCCGCTCCCATCGGCGTTGATCGGTGAGCGGATCGCCGGCTGAATCGCGGCGCATGTACACCGCGTTGGCGTTGCTGTAATCGGCGCCGGTGCCTTTGGCGTAGCGGGTCATGAACGACAGGCCGGGGATGCCGAAGGCCTGCATGTCCAGGTCATAGCGAACCATCCACGAGCGTTCCTTGGGCGAGTTGAAGTCGCTGTACTGGATCGAGTTGTTGAGGAAGATCGAGTCCGAGTTGCGCAGGTAGTCGAAGTCGTCATCGCCGTTGTTGCGTTGATGGGACACGGCCAGGCTGTGGGCGCCGACCTTCACCCCGAGTCGGGCGCTCCAGATGGTGTTATCGAATTCACCGAGCAGTTTTTTACCTTCGTCCACAGCCTTATAGACGTTCACGTCGCCGAACAACGAGACGTCGTCGCTCAGCGGGTAACTGGCCGCGCTGCCCGCGTAATACTGGTTCCACGCGTCTTTGAGTCGGCTGCTATAGAGGCTTAGGCTGAGGTGTTTGTTGAACTGGTAATCGCCGCCGCCATAGGCGATCCATGGCGAGTCCACGGGGCCTGCGTAAAACGTTGCAAAGCCTTTGTTCATGCCGCTTTCAGCCGGTTGGCTCATGCCGCTCAGGCGCCCGCCCTGCAAGGTCAGGCCTTCCAGGCTGGTGTTCTGCGCGGTCACGCCACTGAAGGTTTCCGGCAGCACCCGTGAATCGCCGTAGGCCACCACCGGCGTAAGCGGGAACACGTCGCCGGCCTTGATCACCGTGTCCAATACGCGCAATTTCGCCGCGCCGCCCACTTTGCTGTAGCTGTCTTCGGGATGGTTGTTGCTGTCCACCGGCATCACGCCGAACGAGCCCTTGCCGCCGCTGCGGCCGGTGCCCGAGTCGAGCTTCACGCCGACCATGGCGAAGGCGTCCAGGCCAAACCCCACGGTGCCCTGGGTAAAGCCAGACTCGAATTTACCGATCAAACCCTGGGCCCAGGCTTCCGAATAACCATTGCCGGTCGGGCTGGATTGGCCCTTGCGATCATCGCGATTGAAGTAAAAATTGCGCGCCAGCACGTTCAGGCTGCTGCCTTCGATAAACCCTTCGGGCGTGTCTTCAACCGCTACCGCCGCCAGGGGTAAGGCGGCGCACAGTGATAGGGGAAGGGTGTAATAACGGATCTGCATGTTTCGCTCCTCGGTATTGGCAGTTATCAGCTTCTTATGGAGGTGGGCGTTCTTATTGATTTGGCCCGGGCTGATAGTTGCAAACCGTGGATAACGATTGGATGGCTTGAACATTACAATTCTGGAAACTCCCTGCCGCCTAACAAATAAGTAATGTTCTGGTGAACATCGTGACAGGGTGGGTTGGTTAGTCTCGGCACTGAACTTTCAGTCGAGGAATTAACCATGAACTTTTATCGCATTGGCTTGGGTGTATTGATCGCTACGTTGTCATTCGGGGCACTGGCCGAAGGCGGCGGTGACCGCACCTTTGACCGAATGATGGAGCGCAATGAAAAAGCCATGGCCGCCTACGCGGAGAAAAACGGCAAACCCGCGCCCCAGGTGCAGGTGTATCGCTATGGCATGGACCTGGACATTGCCAAGGTGGTCAACGTCACACCGCCGATCCGCGCCTGTAACCCTGTGCCCTCGCGCATGACCTATGAGGACTCCAGCGGAACACTCACTACCTTGGAATATCAAGTCATGGGCGTGTGTCGAAATAACGGCAGTTAATGGCGTCAAAAAAAAGAGTCGGGAATGGCACTAAAGTACGCTTCAGAAAGGCTCCGCAGGGCCGATGCATGTCAGATCTTTCTTTCTCCATTTGACCATCGGTGACCAATGTTCAACACCCGTTTGAAGCAGGAGCTGTCGGCTCTTCGCGAAGAATTGTCCAGCTTGCAGCAGGTTAAGGAGAGCCTGGAAAGCGAAATGTTGTGCCTGACGCTGGACGCCGAAGGTCGGGTGGAATGGGCGAATGCCAATTTCCTGCAGGAGCTGGCTTACCAATCGAGCAATATTGTGGGGCGCCCCATCGAAGATTTGGTGCCAGTTCATGTACGCAGGGATGAGTTCCAGCAGCGCTTCAACAACGCACTGCGACGTGGCGAGCACTTCGCTGGCACTGTGCGGTTGATGCGTGGCAATGGCCTGGAAGTGTGGCTGCGCTCGATCGTGCAGCCGGTGCGCAGTTCCGATGGGCGCATCAAGCATTTTTCGATTTACGCCAGCGACCTGACCCGCACCATCGAAGCATCGCGCGAGCATGAAAACCTGATTACTGCACTGGTGCGTTCCACCGCTGTGATCGAGTTCGACCTGGGCGGCCATGTGCTCACCGCGAATGATCGGTTCCTCGGCGGCATGGGTTACAGCCTGGCGCAGATCCAGGGCAAACATCACCGTATGTTCTGTGAGCCGCAGGAGTACAACAGCGCCGAGTACCAGAACTTCTGGAATCGTCTGAACAACGGTGAGTTCGTCGCCGCTCGCTTCAAGCGTGTGGACAGCCGTGGGCATGTGGTGTGGTTGGAAGCTACCTACAACCCGGTGATGGACGCCAATGAACGCCTGTACAAAGTGGTCAAGTTCGCTACGGTGATCACCGATCAGGTCAACCGTGAACAAACGGTGGCCGACGCCGCGAACATTGCGTACACCACCTCCCTGCAAACCGACAACAGCGCCCAACGCGGCACCACGGTGGTGACTCAGGCGGTGGAAGTGATGCGCGATCTGGCTACGCACATGCAGCAGGCCGGTGAAGGCATTGAGGCGCTGAACGCGCAATCCCAGGTGATAGGCACCATCGTCAAGACCATCAGCGGCATCGCCGAGCAGACCAACTTGCTGGCGCTCAACGCGGCCATCGAGGCGGCGCGCGCCGGCGAGCAGGGCCGCGGTTTTGCGGTAGTGGCCGATGAGGTCCGCCAGTTGGCGTCGCGTACCAGCAAAGCCACCGAGGAAATCGTCGTTGTGGTGCGTCAGAACCAGGACATGGCCCGCGATGCGGTAGCCCTGATGACCGACGGCCGTCTGCAAGCCGAGCAAGGTCTGGCCCTGGCGGCGGAAGCGGGCACGGTGATTGTGGAGATCCAGGACGGCGCACAGAAGGTGGTCAGCGCTGTGGGGCAATTCGCTAACCAACTGTCGACCTGACCCGTAGGGCTCATGCTTGAGGTATCGTAGGTTTTTTCCGTTTAGAAGAGCCGATCCTCCATGAGCCCTGCCCACTGCCGCCCCGTTCCGCTGTCCAAGGCCTATCGCTTGCTCAACCACGGCCCGACCGTGCTGGTCAGTGCGGCCCACAACGGCCAGCGCAATATCATGGCGGCGGCCTGGGCCATGCCGCTGGACTTCGAACCGCCGAAAGTCGCTGTGGTGCTGGACAAGGCCACCTGGACCCGTCAGCTGTTGGAGGGCGCCGGCACGTTCGTGCTGCAGGTGCCCTGCGCGGCCCAGGCCGACCTGGTTCAGACAGTCGGCAATACCACCGGCACCGAGCGCGACAAGTTCGCCACGTATGGCTTGCAAACCTTCAGCGGTGAACACACCGATGCGCCCTTGCTGGAAGGCTGCGTAGCCTGGCTGGAATGTCGCCTGCTTCCCGAACCCCACAACCAGCAGACCTATGACCTGTTCCTCGGCGAAGTGGTCGCGGCCTATGCCGACGAGCGGGTGTTCAGTGAAGGCCACTGGCACTTTGAAGGTCATGATGAGTTGCGCACTTTGCACCATGTAGCCGGCGGCAATTTCCTGAGCATCGGCCAGCCGATTGTGGGGCGGCAGCTCTAAGCCTCACCAGCGTGCGTTTGCCAGCGCCTCGGCAAACGCCATCAATTTTGGCGAGTACTGCCGGGATGGCGGGTAGACCAACGAGATGCCCCGGCTGCGCCCGGCGACTGTCTCCAATACTGGCACCAGGCGTCCTTTAGCCAGGTCATCCCGCACGGCGAAATCCATTACCTGGGCAATGCCAAAGCCTCCCACGGCGCCGTCGACCATCGCATCACCGATATCAAAGATCAGCCGCCCCTCGACACTGACGTCCTGCACTTTGCCGTCGATCATGAATTGCCAATCCACCATACGGCCGGTACGTAAGTTGCGCACGGTGAGGCAGTGGTGGTCCTTGAGTTCATCAATTGTCTGCGGAGTACCAAAGCGCGCCAGATAGGCGGGTGCGGCAACGGTGATCCATCGCAGGGGTGCCAGGTTGCGGGCGATCAAGCGTTGGTCCTGGATTTCTCCGGTGCGCAACAACGCGTCGAAGCCTTCATCGACGATATCCACCAGGCGGTCGGTCATTACGGCTTCGATGCGCAACTCGGGGTAACGCAAGGTCAACTCGCCGATGACCGGCATCACCACCTTGCGGCCGAACAATGAAGGTGTACTGATTTTCAACAGGCCCGATGGGCTGCAGCGACGGTCGAGCATCAGCTTTTCGGTTTCGGCCAGTTCCGCCAGCAGCGGCGCGCTGCGCTCGTAGAGCATCTGGCCATCGGGGGTCAGGCTGACGCTGCGCGTATTACGTTGCAGCAGGCGCACGCCCAATTCGTTTTCCAGGCGTGAGATGGCGCGGGACAGGCCCGACTGAGTGAGCCCCAGATCACCCGCCGCACGGGTAAAACTGCGGGCTTCGGCCACGCGGACCAGCAGGCGAACAGCATTCAGATCCATGATTAAAGTCATTACTGAAAGAGTGGTAGGGCTATTTATCACTTGGTCCGCATAAAAGACACTGGCGGCACTTCATTTTCGGACAGGACGCTGTGATGTCTCCCTCACGACCTTCAGGCTGGATGCTGGCGTTACTGGCCACCGCTCAGTTGATCATCGCCCTTGATGCCACCATCGTATTTGTGGCGCTGCCGCAAATCGGCACTCACTTGGATTTCTCTGCCCAGCAATTGCAGTGGGTGGTCAGTGCCTACAGCGTAGCGTTTGGCGGTTTCTTGTTGCTGGGTGGCCGTGCCACTGACTTGTTGGGCAAGCGCCGCCTGTATCGCGTGGGCCAGTCGCTGTATGCGCTGTCGTCCCTGGCGGCAGTGGTCGGCGGCAGCGCGGTGTTGCTGGTGCTGGCGCGAGCAGTGCAGGGCGTGGGCGGCGCGCTGTTGTTCCCGGCGACCCTGGCGTTGATCAACACCCACTACGCCGAAGGTCCGGCACGCAACCGTGCGTTCGCGGTATGGAGCGCAGCGTCAGCCGCGGGGTTGGCGCTCGGCGCCTTGCTCGGCGGTGTGCTGACCCAGGTGTGGGGTTGGGAGGCGGTGTTTCTGGTCAACGTGCCGTTGGCTGGCGGTTGTGCATGGGCGGCGCGTTATTGGATTCCTGCCGATGGCGCTCGGGCCCACGGCCGTAATTTCGATATCAGCGGCGCGCTGACCGTGACCGTCGGCGGTACGTTGCTGGTGTTTTCCCTGG
The DNA here is from genome assembly GCF_900187495.1 of Pseudomonas sp. Irchel 3H9. Taxonomy (NCBI): domain Bacteria; kingdom Pseudomonadati; phylum Pseudomonadota; class Gammaproteobacteria; order Pseudomonadales; family Pseudomonadaceae; genus Pseudomonas; species Pseudomonas sp. Irchel 3H9. The sequence goes on from NZ_FYDK01000001.1 coordinate 32,684, forward strand.
TGCAAGGCCCCGAGTGGGGCTGGGCGGCACTGTCGACCCTCGGTTGTATCGCCTTGGCTGTGGCATTGCTGGGGCTGTTCGCCTGGATTGAACATCGCGGCCGCGATCCGCTGATGCCGCTGCGCTTGCTGGCTTATCGAGAATTGCGCATGGCCATGGTACTGACGGCAGTGTTCATGAGCAGCTTTGGCGTGCAGTACTACTTCCTGGCGCTGTATTACCAGCAGGTCTACGGCTATAGCGTGTTGCAAGCGGGCTTGGCGTTTTTGCCGGCAACCTTGGTGTGCACATTTGGCATCTGGCTAGCGGAGCGCTCGATGGCGCGGCTGGGGCTGCGCAACACCTTGGTCAGCGGGCAATTGGCCGGCGCGGTGGGGATTGCGCTGGTGTGTTGGGCATTGCCCACCGGGGTGGGATTCTGGTCGCTGCTGCCGGGGATTTTCATCCTGAGCATTGGCCAGGGCATGACGTGGACGGCGATGTGGGTGGCAGCCGGGCTAGGCATCCGTCCTGGGGAGCAGGGCGTGGCGGCGGGGATGGCGTCTACCAGCCAGCAGATTGGTGGCGCGTTGGGGTTGGCGGTGTTGGTGTCGGTGGCCAATGCGGGTGGGATCGAGTTGGCGTTGTGGTGGAGTGCGGCGATTGCGCTGGTGGGGGCGGTGTTGGTGCTGGCGCTGAAAGAGCGCCATCCCATGTCGAACTCATCACAGCAAGCCCCCATTTAGAGTGCATGTTTAAAACGCTGACTCAGCGCCCGAGCATCTTCACCCACCGGGACGGCGGCATGCCGTAGGTGCTGCGAAACTGCCGGGTCATGTGGCTCTGGTCGGTGAAGCCGGCGATCAGCGCGGCGTCCACCAGCGACTGTCCCTGCGCCAGCAGACTGCGCACCAGGTCCAGGCGGCGCATCGTCAGGTAGCGGTAGGGGCTGGTGCCGAACAGCACACGAAAATCCCGCGACAATGCCCAGCGGTCGCGGCCAGCGTGATCAGCGATTTCGTCCAGGGTGATGCTGCGGCCCAGGGTGCTGTGGATAAACTCCCGGGCGCGCTCGGCGGCTACGTAATCGAAGGTCTTACGGCTGACGATCGCCCCCGACGCATTGTTGAGCGCATGGGCCAGGTCGAACATCGCGTCCTGTTCCTGCAACGGGTCAATCGGATGATCGAGGTTCTGCAGCAGCACTTCGCTGGCGCGGAACAGCCTTGGGTCAGTGGATAAACCACTGGGGATAAACGGCAGCGGCTTGCCGCCGAGTATCTGCTGAATCAGTGACGGCTCCACGTAGATCATCCGGTACTTGAAGCCTTCGTCGCTGCCGGCGTGGCCGTCGTGGGTCTCGTCGGGATGAAGCACCATGGTCGTGCCGGGCAGGCTGTGGATCATGTCGCCGCGGTAGTGAAAACTCTGCACGCCAGACAAGGTACGCCCGATGGCGTAGGTGTCATGGCGATGTGGGTCGAACGCAAAGCCCGCAAAGTACGCCTCGATACGATCCAGGCCGCTGGCATGCGGGGCGCGGTGCAGCCAGTCGAGAGTGTGGATAGGGTTGCCCATGGTGGCGTGTCACAAGAAGAGATGGAAATACGTTAACCCAGTCTGCAACCCTTGTCTGCCGGGGTCTTGTACGATTGTGCAGGCGGTGGGCGAGGTCTATGCTCCTTGCTCGTCCCTGCGCTGATGGAGCTGCCCAATGGAAGTTATCAACCCCGCCTACGTGGCTCCCCTGGTCTCGCTGGCCCTGTTGTGGACGGTGGCGGTGGTCACGCCTGGGCCCAACTTCTTCAACACGGCACAGCTGGCTGCCAGTTGTTCGCGCCGCCATGGCGTGGTGGCTTCGGCGGGCGTGTCCACCGGCACGATCATGTGGGGGCTGGCGGGTGGCCTGGGCATCAAATCGCTGTTTACCGCTGCGCCCATGTTGTACCTGGCGTTCAAGATCATCGGCGGCTGCTACCTGATTTACCTGGGGCTGAAACTGTTCAAGCGCTCGGCACCGGCGATGGGCCAGAGCCTATTGCCGGATGACACGCGACGTTCGCTGTTTTCCGCCTGGCGCCTGGGGTTGTTGGGCAACCTGTCCAACCCCAAGGCCGCGTTGTTCGTCGCCACCATCTTCGCCTCCACCATGCCGCCGTCTCCGTCGCCGATGCTACTGACCCTGGCGGTGATCACCATGGCCAGCTTGTCGTTCAGTTGGTATTCCTGCGTGGCCTTGGTGTTTTCCAGCGCGCGCATGGCCAACCTCTACAGCCGCTCACGCAAATGGCTCGATCGTTTTGCCGGTGGTTGCTACGTGTTGTTCGGCGCACATCTGGTAGCGAATCGCTGACCGCCCGTGGTAAGAAGCCTTACTTTCAACAGTGAGGCGAGTCATGAGCAAGGTGCGGGTGGGGATTATTTTTGGTGGTCGTTCGGCTGAGCACGAGGTCTCGTTGCAGTCGGCGCGCAATATTGTCGATGCGCTTGACCGTGCACGCTTTGAGCCGGTCCTGATCGGCATCGACAAGGCCGGCCACTGGCACCTCAACGACACCTCGAACTTCCTGATCAACCAGGAAAACCCGGCACTCATCGCCCTTAACCAATCCAACCGCGAACTGGCGGTGGTGCCCGGCAAAGCCAGCCAGCAGGTGGTGGAAACCTCCGGCAACGGCCTGCTGGCACACATCGACGTGATCTTCCCCATCGTCCACGGCACCCTCGGCGAAGACGGCTGCCTGCAAGGCCTGCTTCGCATGGCTGACTTGCCTTTCGTCGGCTCCGACGTGCTCGGCTCGGCAGTGTGCATGGACAAGGACATCAGCAAGCGCTTGCTGCGCGACGCTGGCATTGCCGTGACGCCGTTCATTACCCTGACCCGCAGCAACGCCGCGCGCACTTCCTTTGAAACTGCGGTGAATAAACTCGGCCTGCCGATGTTCGTCAAACCGGCCAACCAGGGCTCTTCGGTGGGTGTGAGCAAGGTTGGCAACGAGGCCGAGTACCACACCGCCGTTGAACTGGCGCTGGGGTTTGATCAAAAGGTGCTGGTGGAATCCGCCGTGCGCGGCCGCGAAATAGAATGCGCGGTGCTGGGTAACGAAAACCCCGTCGCAAGCGGCTGCGGCGAGATCGTGGTGAGCAGCGGCTTCTACTCCTACGACAGCAAATACATCGACGGCCAGGCGGCCCAGGTGGTGGTGCCGGCTGATATCAGCCATGAAGCCAGTGAGCGTATTCGCCGCTTGGCCCTTGAAGCGTTTGACGTGCTCGGCTGCGCAGGGTTGGCGCGGGTCGATGTGTTCTTGACCGACGACGGCGAAGTGCTGATCAACGAAATTAACTCACTGCCCGGTTTCACCCGCATCAGTATGTACCCCAAGTTATGGCAGGCGGCGGGGATGAGCTACAGCGAGTTGGTGAGCCGGTTGATCGAGCTGGCGTTGGAGCGGCATGCGGGGCGTAAGGGGTTGAAAATTAGCCGTTAACGGATGGGGTAAATACCTGTGGCGAGCCCGCTCGCCACAAGGGGGCGTAGGTTCGTCAGGGTTTACGAGCAATCCACGAATAAATCAACGTCTTCGCTTCCGCCGGGTGATGGGTTCTCCTGCGATAGCTGGCAAACGTCGGCGAGGTGCAGTAAGTGCATACCTCGCTCACGTCGATCTGCTCTCGCTTGATACCCGCCGCTTGCAGCAACAACAACCCATAGCCGCTCAAGTCAAACCATGCGCTACCTGCTTGCCTTGCATGGGGCGGGCTAATTTCCGGTGACCGCAGCGGTGCCGGTTGCTCCAAGCTCCACGGTGCCATGCAGTGTTGCCACAGGTGCCCCTGGTCAATCTGGAACTCGGCAATAAACCCTTCGCTCACCTCATAACAGCACGGCTTGATCGAAGGGCCGATAGCCACTTGCAACTGGTTGGCTGGTATCCCCTCGGCAGCAAAGCGCTGGATGACGTTGGCGATAATCCCGCGTTGCAGCCCCTTCCAACCGCCATGTACTGCGGCGACCCGTTCGCCCGTTTTCGATGCGAACAGAATGGGCAGGCAATCTGCGGTGATCACCGCGATCGGGTGAGCGTGGTGCGTCAACACACCATCGGCCTCGATCGTGTTGGGTACCTGGCCCGCCTGCCATTCAATCACTGAGGCGCTGTGCACTTGCTTGCAGATGAACACGTCATCCGGGCGCAGTGGGTCATCTATCGAACAGAAACCGTGGTCGATGCCAGGGATGGCAGCGAGATTTTCAGCCTGATGCAAGGGATCACCTCCGTTCAATAAAGTCAGTCGCCGAGCGCTTCGCCTTCGCGACGAGGGTCGGCGCCACCGCTCAGCGATACCTTGCCCTGGGCGTCCCGCTTGAGCACGATGGCCTGTATGCCGCTGGTCATGTCGATCTCGCTCAGTGCATGGCCCTTGTCCTTCAACGCCTGCTTCAGCCCTGGGCTGAACAAACCGGCCTCCAACTCGGTAGCGCCATTGCGACTGCCGAAGTTGGGCAGGCTGATGGCGGCTTGCGGGTCGAGGTTCCAGTCGAGCATGGCCACCAGGGATTTGCTCACGTACTCGATGATTTGGGAGCCGCCCGGCGAACCGACCGTGGCCAGCAACTCACCGCTCTCGCGGTCGAACACCAGGGTCGGCGCCATGGCCGAGCGCGGGCGTTTGCCGGGTTGTACGCGGTTGGCTACCGGCTGACCGTTTTCTTCGGGGATGAATGAGAAGTCGGTCATCTGGTTGTTGAGCAAAAAGCCCTGGACCATCACATGGGAGCCAAACGCGGCTTCCACCGTGGTGGTCATCGACACGGCGCCGCCCATGTCGTCCACGGCCACCACTTGGGAGGTGGAAATGCGCAGTGGCGAACGGTCCGGCGCGTAGGCCATTTGTATGCCCGCAGGCTGGCCTGGCTTGGCGATGCCCATGCTGCGCTCACCGATCAGCGCGGCGCGTTGGGCCAGGTAGTTGGGCGCGACAAGGCCGGCGGTCGGCACCGGCGTAAAGTCTGAATCAGCCAGGTACAGCGCGCGGTCGGCGAAGGCCAGGCGACCGGCTTCGGCGATCAGGTGCACGGCCTCGGGCGTCGGCTCAAACCCGGCAGGCAACGCGCTTTTTATCGGTGTCATCGGTGCGATAGCCAGGCGCGGGTCGCGGGCTTCCAGGGCCTGCAACGTACCAAGGATCTGCGCGACCGCAACCGCGCCTGACGACGGCGGCGGCATGCCACAGATTTTCCAGCGTTTGTAGTCGGTGCACAGCGGTTCGCGCTCCTTGGCGGCGTAACCCTTCAGGTCGGCCTGGGAGAGGCTGCCCGCATTGCGATTGCCCTGCACTTTGCGCGCAATTTCATCGGCAATTGGCCCGTGGTACAGCGCGTCAGGGCCCTCGTTGGCGATGCGCTTGAACACGGCGGCCAGCGCCGGGTTTTTCAGCAGCGTGCCGGTGGCTTTGGGTGTGCCATCGGCATTCAGAAAGTAGGCGGCCATCTCCGGCGATTGCGCAATAAATCGGTCAGCCGCGATCAGGCTGTGCAAGCGTGGTGAAATGGCGAATCCCTGTTCCGACAAACGAATCGCTGGCTCAAACAGCTCGGCCCATCGCAGTTGACCGGTCTTCTTATGGGCCATCTCCAGGGCGCGCAGCACACCGGGCGTACCCACCGAGCGCCCGCCAATCTGCGCGTCGGTGAAGGTCATCGGTGTGCCGTCGGCGTTCAGGAACAACCGCTCCGTCGCGCCTGCCGGCGCCGTTTCCCGACCGTCATAGGCGTGCACCTTTTTCCCGTCCCACAGCATGATGAACGCGCCGCCGCCAATGCCGGAGGATTGCGGCTCCACCAAGGTCAACACCGCCTGCATGGCGATCGCTGCATCAATCGCCGAACCGCCTTTGCGCAACATCTCGCGCCCGGCTTCGGCGGCCAGCGGGTTGGCGGCGGCGGCCATATGGCGTTCGGCGTGTTGAGTGGTCAGGTCGGTGCGATAGCCCGAGCCCAGCTCCGGTGCCGGCGGCTGTTCGTTGACCGGGGTGTGACAGGCCGCAAGGGCCAGGGCTGCGGCAATAACCGACAACTGACGGCGAGAAATCGAAAGCACGTGCTGAACTCCGTTCATTTTGAGAATGATCTGTTGTCCTTGGGGGCAGCGGTTTACAGGTGCGTCGCAGTGAGCACTCCGTGTGTGGGGAGGCTGGACACTAACAGTGGCAAAGGAGGGCGTCAAAAGCGGCCTACCCTGGGATAGGCCGTGTGGCTCAAGTGATCAGAAGTCCCAGCGGGTGGTCAGCATGAAGTGACGCGGCGCGCCGTAGATGGCGGAGTTATAGAAACCCACGTTGGTGTAGTAGTACTTATCGAATACGTTATTCAGGTTCAGCGTCGTCGACAGGTTTTTGGTGAATTGGTAGCGCGTCATCAAGTCCACCACCCAATAGGACTCCTGGGAAAACGCGTCCGTCGTTCCTTTGGGACCGTTGTAGATGTCCTGCCACACCGTGTTCTGCCAGCGCAGGCCACCGCCGACGCTGACTTTGTCCAGATCGCCCTTGAGCTTGTAGATGGTGAACATGCTCACCTGGTCCTCGGGCTCGAAAGTCGAGATTTTTTTGCCGGCATCGTCGCGCACCACTTTGTGGGTGTAGCCGCCCTGCAACTGCCAGCCGGGGGCGATTTCGCCGGACAGCTCCAGCTCATAGCCCTTGGTCGTCGCGTCGGTACCCTTGAAGGCAAAGTTGGGCGGGGTTGGGGTCTGGTTGTTGTATGCATCGTCGGGCAGGGAGCGGTTGCTTTCCTTGACTTCGAAGTACGCCAGGCTGGCGTTCAGGCGACCGTCGAGGAATTCGCCCTTGAGGCCCACTTCGTAGTTCTCGCCTTCGTCCGGGTCGATCAGCTTGCGGTTACGGTCGAGGTTGTAGCTTTCCTGGGGCATGAACACATCGGTGTAGCTGACATAGGCCGACAGGTTGTCCGTGAGGTCATAGATGGCCCCGGCATAGGGAATGAAGCGCCCGGTCTCTCGGTAGGTGTCAGTGGTGCCGGTCAGGGTGTAGTCGACCACGCGCCCGCCGAGCAACAGTTTCAGATCGTCGGTGAGGTTCCAGCGGGTGGTGACGTACATGCCGGTCTGGCGAATGGTGTCGTCGATGACTTGTGAGGCCACGCCCCAATCCGGCTTGGCCAGGTTGCCGTGCCAGTTGAAGTAGTCGACCAGGTTGGCGGTGGGGAAGGTTTCGTCCCAATAGCCCTTGCCCTTCCAGTGGGCGGTGCTGATGGAGCCGCCGACCACCAGGTCATGTTCGCGACCGAGGAAGTTGAACGGACCGCTGAGGTACAGGTCGGCGGAATCGCTGGTGGTCTCGCCTTTGTAGCGCTGGGCGTTAATGTCGGCAGTGCCATCCGCTGCCGGCTGGTAGAACTGGATCGCACCCATCTGGGCATCGTAGCCATTGAGCTTGTGGTCCAGTTGCAGCTTGGTGACCCAGCCGTCGCCGAGGTCGTGCTCCAGGTTCGCGAACACCGTGCGGGTGTATTGCTGCCAACTGCTCCAATCGGTGGCATTACTGAAAGACCGCTTGGCGTCGTTGAGCGCACCCGAATAGTTGAACAGCGGGAAACTTCCGGACCAGGTCGAACCTTTGGGTTTGCTGTCCTGATAATCGGCGCCCACGGTGAGCAGGGTGTCGGGCGATAGATCGAATTCGAGGATGCCGTAGAACACTGAGCTTTTGTTGGAGTAGCGGTCGATCCATGACTTGTTGTCCTGATATGCCGCTACCGCCCGCCCGCGCACATTGCCGGTTTCGGTCAGTGGGCCGCTGACGTCCACTTCCGTGCGGTAGTGATCCCAGGTGCCCGCCGCGGTGGTGATATGGCCGAGGAATTCCGACGTGGGTTTCTTGCGTACCAGGTTGATGGTGCCGCCCAGGGAACCGGCGCCGCTGAGCAGGCCAGAGGCGCCTTTGAGTACTTCGACACGGTCATAGATCGCCATGTCGCTCAGGGTGTTGCCAGCCGAATAGGCCACGTTGCGCACGGCCGAGGGGATGCCGTCGTACTGGAAATTGTTGATCGAGAAACCGCGCGAATAGTAGTTGCTGCGGTCGGTGTCGTAGGCCGAAACGGTGATACCGGGCGTGTGGCGCATCACGTCGTCAACGCTGTCGAGGGCGAAGTCATCCATGTGCTGGCGCGTGACGACGCTGATGGACTGTGGTGTTTCCCGGGGCGTCAGTACCAGGCGCGTAGCCGTGGCGATGGTCCCCGGGGTGTAGGAGCCAGTGCCTTCGGTGACGGTGCCCAGTTGGTTGCTGATCACCGTGGTGGTGCCCAGTTGCAAGGCCGCGCCGGGTTGTTCGGTGCGGTTCAGTATCACCGCGTTGGGGCCGTTGGGCTCGAAGCTCAGGGGCGTGCCTTTGAGCAGTTGGGCCAGCGCTTCCAGGGCGGTCATGCGGCCGCTGACGCCGGGCGATTCGACGCCCTGAGCGAGGTCCGCCGCGTAGGCAATTTGCAGCCCGCTCTGCACACTCAATTGATCCAGGGCATTGACCAGTGACTGACGCGCTATCGCGAAGCTGCGGGTGTCCGCCGCTTCGCGAGTGGCTGGCTGGCCTGCTGGCTCCACCGCAACCGCCGGGCTGCACGCCAGGCAGATGGCGAGCGCGAGCATGCTGCGGGCATGGGTCGGATTGAGTGTTGGAAAGTGCATGTGAGCCCCGTTAGAAATAGGAATGATTTGCAAAGGCAAAGTTCTTGACGGGTTGAACCTTCGAAAGCCGTAAAACTTTTCGAAGGTATCGGGGGCTCTGTGTCAGCGAATCACCAGGATGCCACCGGGCAGTCGCTGGGCGTGGGTGGACGTGACTTTACTCAACGCCTGTACGATCGCCAGGGGGTCGTCCAACTGGTAATTCCCGCTGACCCGCTCACCGGCGGCGGCATCGTTGAATAACAGGATCGGCGCCGGGTAGTAACGCTGGATCTCTTTCAGCACCTGCACCAATGGCGCGTTCTGGAATGACAGTCGCCCGTTGATCCAGGCCATCTGCCGTTCACTGCCTTCCAGGGACAGCGGTTGCAGTTGACCATCTCGTAGCTGTTGCCAGTTACCCGCCTGCAGCAGGCTCTGCTCGCCCTTGCGGTTGGCGAAGCGCACCTGGCCTTCGCGCACGGCGACAGTGACCTCCGAGTCTCGCTGGCTGACGCTGAATTGCGTGCCGACCACGGTCACGCTGGCCTCGTTGGTCTCGATGCTCAGTGGGCGTTTAGAGTCGTGGGCGGCCTCGACGTAGAGCTCGCCACGCAATAGCTTGATGCGCCGCTGGGCGCCGTCGAAGGTGGTGCTGATTGCGCTGTGGCTGCCCAGCACGATGTGAGAGCCATCTTCCAGGTCAAAGCGTTCCAGCTGCGCGACGTCGGTCATGTGATCGGCTTGCAGGCGCATCGGCACGTCGGCCATCCAACCGATGCCCAGTGCGAGCAACAGGGTCGCGGCGGCAGCCACAAAACGTGTCTTGGGAGGCTTGGCGGTTACCGGGGAAGAGGGCAACTCTAGGTCGACGGCGAGGTCTTTCAAGGCTTGTTCGAAGGCGCGGTTTTCCCACAGCGTCTCCACTTCGGCATAGGCGTTGGCGTGCAGGGGATCGGCCGCGCGCCACTGCTCAAAGCGCTGACGGGTGATGAGGTTGCGCGCACTTTCATCGCGCAGGGCGAACCAATCGGCCGCCTGCTCACGTACTGCATCGGGAATGACGGGACGGTCAATCATGGTAGGTCGTTTGCTTGACGCAGGTAGTGAGGGCTTGGCGCAGGTCTTTTTCCACCGTACTCAACGACACCTGCAGGCGCTGGGCGATCTCGCCTTGGGACAGGTCGTGCAGTCGATGCAATACCAGGATTTGTTGCTGGCGTTTGGGCAAGGTAGCGAGCACCTGTTGAAACCGCTGCAGTTGCTGCTGGCCCTGAGCCTGGCTCTCCGGTCCGGGTGCCATTGTGGGCACCTCGACAACCAGGCTTTCGGCCAAGTGGCACTCGTAGCGCCTTTTACTGCGCACACTGCGCAAATGATCAAAGGCCAGATACTGCGCAGTTTGATAAAGAAACGGCTTCAAGTGTTCGATCGGGCGGGTGTACAGCGCCTTAGCTACCTTCAGATAGGTTTCCTGGGCCAAGTCCTCCGCCTGGCTCGAACAGCCGACGACGCGCGACAGCATACGGATTAACGCACTGCGCTGCCCGATGAAAACGGCGCTGAGTTTTTCCTGATCCCCTGGCGTCCCTGTCTCCATGGCCCCTGATACCTTGATGCTGCATTGCGCGGATAGCGGGCATACTAATGAGAAGCTGTCTCATTTGATAGGGTGATGGAAGATTTGTTTGTCGACGCGTCAGCCCAGTCGCAACACCATCGCCCCGGCGGCAATGATGCACGCGGCCACGATGCGGGCGCGGGTCAACTGCTCTTTGAGCACCAGCGCCGAGATCACCACGCCAAACAGAATCGAGGTCTCCCTGAGCGCCGCAACCGTGGCAATGGGGGCCGCGGTCATAGCCCACAGCGCCAGGCCATAGGACGCGACGGTACCGAAGCCACCTATCACGCCAGGGCGCCAGTGACGCGCCAGATAGCGGCTGAATTCGCGTCGACGGCGGGCCAATGCCCATGCGCCGAGTGGGATGCCGGTCAACAGGAATATCCACAACGTGTAGGCCGCCGGGGCGCCGGATTTGCGCACACCTATTCCGTCGATGAGGGTGTAGCCCGCGATGACAGCCGCGTTAAGCAGCGCAAGGAGTATCCCTTTACGCTGACCGGCTGAAGGGGCTGCTGCCATGCTCAAAATACCGATGCAGATCACGGCAATGCCGAGCCAGGCAAATGCGGACAAGGATTCGGACAGCAGCCCTAAGCTCGCCGTCGCCACCAGCAACGGCGCGGTGCCCCGCATGATCGGGTAGGTCTGGCTCATGTCCGCAACGCGGTAGGTCGAGGCGACCAGTACGAAATACAGCACCTGGAATATCACCGACGCGCCGATGAAGGGCCAGCTTTGCGTCGCAGGCACTGCCAGGAACGGAATGACCGCCAGCGCGATCAGTGAAGCGAAGGACGCGATCATGCACGTGGTCAGCAGCTTGTCGTCACCCCCCTTGACCACTGCATTCCACGTGGCATGCAGCGCAGCGCCCAGCATGATGATTACGAACACATCAAGGCTCATGAAGGGATGTCCTGTGGGGTTCAGCGCCGCGTCGTGGAGGTAGACCGTTGCGAGTATGCCTCAGCACTTTTCTACAGGCATAAAAAAACGGCCTACCTTTCGGTAAGCCGTTTTTAGTACTTGGTGGCTACACAGGGACTTGAACCCCGGACCCCAGCATTATGAATGCTATGCTCTAACCAACTGAGCTATGTAGCCAAGTGGCGCGCATTATTCGCGCAGAACGGGAATGCGTCAAGCATTTTTATTAAGAATTTTTCTACGCTTTCAATTGTTTATCGAAAATGGTCGTGTTGGCTGGCCGTAGGCGGCGTCTGCACAGGTATGGGGATGGGCAACGTGCGGATGATTGCCGTGGGATTGCTCGGGCGGATGTTTGGTTTTACCGGGATGGCGGCGCTGCTGGGACACCTGGCGGATGCTCATGACATCAAGTGGGTTTACACACTGGGCTCGGTCTTTGCGCTGTTTGGGAGGTTGGCGCTCTTTCTTGCGCGCATGCAAGAGGCCTGATTCGGTTGGGCAAATATCCCTGTCGCCCAACGTTTGGCTAGTCAGCCAGATTTAAGGTTGAAAAGGGTTGTGGGTGGCGCGCTTGAGCTGTTCGCGTGCACGCGACAGACGGGAGCGAACGGTGCCGATAGGGATGTCCAATACGTTGGCCGTATCCTGGTAACTGCCGTCGGTTTCCAGCGAGGCGTACATCGTCTTTCGCATTTCCGTCGGCAAGTGGTCGATGGCGCTCAACGTGTTCTCCAAGCGGCGGTTGATCTCGAATTCCCAATCCAGGTTGTTGGTTTCCTCGTGGCCATGCCACAACGACTCATCAAATTCGCAATGTACGGGTTTGGCGTACATGCGCCTGAAGTGATTGCGGATCAGGTTCTGTGCGATGCCGCACATCCAGGTGCTAAGCGAAGCATTCCCGCAGAATCGCTCGCGGTTGCGCCAGGCTTCCAGGTAAGTGAGTTGCAGAAGATCATCCGCATCTTCCGGATTGAGTACGCGCTTGTGAATGAAACGTTTGAGTTTTTTTTGCTGGTCGTCTGTCAGGTGAAGCATGAATTGAGGTGAGCTGCCAACGAGCTGAGCTAAAGCTCCGATAGGGATATTCATGATTTTTTTCCTTAGGGTAGACGCAGTCGAGCGGGAGTCGACAGCACCCTTTTGCACTCCCTGTGCCAAAAGAAAAAAATCGTAAGTTATTGATTTATTTATATAAATATTTTGAATTGTGACGATTTCACGCAGTACTTTGCATGGAGCACGGAAGGCTCGTGCAAATTTTTTCACACGCTGTGTGCGATCAGATTTCGATGGAACCGTATGCATAGGCACTGCCACAGAGGGACACACTCTCTCCCTGTACTGGCGTGCCCATGAAAGTTGAATCCAACAACGATGTGCAAACAATCCGCCCCTTGGATCAAGCGGTTACCAGCCCCTCCTCAGTGCCTGTGCCCGCGAAGGGCGTTGATGAGATGGGACATATTTTCAATCAGGAGGTGGAGCTCAACAGCCGGGCGCTGAGCGGGCGGAAGATGGGGTTGCGTGTGTCCCCGGTTGAGCAGCTTGTGCAGCTTTATAATCAGTTGGGCCATCCGGCCCAGAAGAGCATGGCTTCCATTTCACGAAGCATCATTGAGCAGTTGCGCAAGAGCGTCAGTACTGAGGAATTGGTCAGCCTCGCGGGAGGTGACCCAGCACGTGCGTTCGTAGTGCTCAACTACGTGACGGCCCAGGCAGACAGCGAAGTGCGTCCGTCCGAGGCTGCATTGGCACGCGATGCCATTGCCCAGCTGCAACTCCGGTTCAAAGGGGAAATTCAGGCAGGCCTGAACATTGCTACGGCGTTGCAGGCAGCTGTGGCCGACCCGCATGAGCGCCAGAAACTGCGCCAGCTTTACTACGCCAGTGTGGTCACGCGCCAGTCCTTGGCAACCATGATGCAGGCTTTGCTGGGTGATTACAGTGGTGAGCGGTTTCGCGACGTGCTCAACGCGATGCGTAAGGCCTTGGCGGATGATCTGGCGGCCCTGGTGTCGTCAATGCCCACACCTTTGTTGCGCACTTTGCTGCTGGGTCTGCAAAGCTGCGGGCAGTTGAGCGCGGTGTTATCCGGTTGTCACACGTTGATCCAGCGTTTGAGTATTGAGCATGACGCCGTGAGCTTGCTGCAACGCATACTGGGGTACGCCGGCGGCGGTATCTCTGTCGATGAAATGCTGCGGTTGGGAAACGATTTGGGTGGCGGTCCGGTTGACCGACAAATGGCATCCCTCAATGCGCTCTACCCGCTGTTTCAGCAGTTGCCTTTGGCCTTGTGGCCCGACAAGCGGGTCCGTCAGGAGTCCCTGCAGATTCTTTTGACGCTGATCGGTGAGTTGGACCGAGCCGTGCGTGGCCCCTTACGGTTTGCCGGTGAGCCGAGGCCCATGACGTGACGGCTGTGTCAGCCGTCAACCGTATATTGCTCAAAGTGGCACAGCGCGCCGAAGTGTTGGGCGCTGTGGTGGTCATGGCCATCGTATTTATCTTTATCGTGCCGCTGCCCACCTGGCTGGTGGACATTCTGATTGCCCTCAATATCTGCATATCGTGCCTGTTGATCGTTCTTGCGCTCTACCTGCCGGGCCCCCTGGCATTTTCGTCCTTCCCGTCGATCCTGTTGTTGACCACCATGTTTCGATTGGCACTGTCGATTGCAACCACGCGTTTGATCCTGCTGGAGCAAGACGCCGGCGACATCGTCGAGGCCTTCGGCAATTTCGTGGTGGGAGGCAACTTGGCGGTGGGGATGGTGATTTTCCTGATCCTTACCCTGGTCAACTTCCTGGTGATCACCAAGGGCTCGGAGCGGGTTGCCGAGGTTGCGGCGCGGTTCAGTCTGGATGCCATGCCGGGCAAGCAGATGTCCATCGACAGCGACTTGCGTGCCGGTCTGATTGACGGCGCGCAAGCACGAGACAAGCGGGAGCAGTTGTCTCGTGAGAGCCAATTGTTCGGCGCCATGGATGGGGCCATGAAGTTCGTCAAGGGTGATGCCATCGCGGGGTTAATCATCGTTGTGGTCAACCTCTTGGGCGGCTTCTCTACGGGCATGTTTCAGCACGGTTTGAGTGCGGCTGATTCGATGGCGTTGTATTCGGTCCTGACCATCGGCGATGGCCTGATTGCGCAGATTCCGGCGCTGCTGATCTCCCTGACTGCCGGCATGATCATCACCCGTGTTGCACCGGAGGGGCGCAAGGGCGTCAGCAACATGGGCGCTGAAATCGCCCGGCAAATGACCAGCGAGCCCAAGAGCTGGATGATCGCTTCGGTGGGGATGCTCGCGTTTGCGATAGTGCCCGGCATGCCTACCGGGGTATTTGTCTTTATTTCGCTCATAACCGGCAGCCTTGGGTATTACCTGATGCGCCAGCGTCAACGACAAGCGCAACCCGCGTCCGAAACCAGCGAAGCCTTGCGTCCTGAGGAGAACGGAAAAGAGGACTTGCGCGGGTTCGACCCGTCTCGCCCCTACCTGTTGCAGTTTCCGCCAGTTTTGCGTGGAACGCCGGAGGTGATGGAGCTGATTCACGGGATCCGCCAGTCTCGAAATGCTCTGGTTGCCAACATCGGCCTGACACTGCCGCCCTTCGAAGTCGAACTCGATGACTCGCTGGCCATCGACGAGATGCGTTTTTGTGTGCATGAAGTGCCGATGGTCAAGGCGTCGGTTGTCAGCCTGCTTGCCGTTGATCGTAACGCGTTGAAGGGTGAGCATGAGCACGGAGTACGGGGGCTGGCTGAGCGTGATGAGCAGGAATGGATCTGGCTGGAGCCGGATGATCCATTGCTTGATGATCCGCAATTGGAGCGTTTCACAGCGACAAGCCTGATCCTTGAACGCATGAAGCAGGCCATGATGCTCAGTGGGCCTCAGTTCCTGGGGATCCAGGAGAGCAAGTCGATCCTCAGTTGGCTGGAGCACAACCAGCCGGAACTGGTGCAGGAACTGCAGCGAATCATGCCGCTGTCACGGTTCTCGGCAGTGTTGCAACGCCTCGCCAGCGAAGGGGTACCGCTGCGGGCTGTGCGACTGATCGTCGAATCGCTGATCGAGTACGGCCAGCATGAGCGTGAGCCGGAAGCATTGGCTGACTATGCGCGAATTGCACTCAAGGCGCAGATCTTCCACCAGTACAGCGAGGCCGACGGTCTGCATGCCTGGCTGCTGTCACCACACACTGAAAACATCCTGCGTGAAGCATTGCGACAGACTCAGACGGGTGTGTTTTTCGCGCTTGACGACGACAACAGCGCCGCGTTGATCAACCTGCTCAATCAAGCTTTTAGTTTGAGGGCCAAGAGCAAGAGCGTGATGTTGGTGGCGCAGGACCTGCGCAGCCCCTTGCGGACCTTGCTGTTGGAAGAGTTCAACCATGTCCCGGTGCTGTCGTTTGCCGAGTTAGGGAGTACCTCAAAGGTCAAAGTGCTGGGGCGCATCGACCTGGGCCAGGACGAACTGATGCGTGGTGCGGTGGCATGAGTACTTGGCCATGGCCAGCGTGGAGGTTTTGAAGATGTTTGAGCTACGTGTGCTTGACGGGCTGCGCCAGGGCGCTGCGTTGCCGTTGTTTGGGGAGCAGTGGAGCATTGGTTCCCATGCGGACGCTGACCTGGTTTTAAACGATCCGGGCGTAGTCGATCAGCATGCGCGCTTGCGGTTTATGGACGCCGAGTGGTTGGTGCAGGCCGAAGCGGGGTTGCTGCAGGGGCCTGAGGGGCAGCTACTGGCTCAGATCGCGAACCTGGAGCTGAACTCACCGTTTTCAATGGGGGGCGTGCGCCTGTGTGTCACCTTGGCCGAGCAGCCCTGGCCCCCGGTAGCAGCACCAGTGGCAGCACCTGAACCGGCACTGATACCGACCGAAAATGCGCCGGAGTGGGAGCTGAAGTTATCGTCGATCTCCCACTCGCAGCAAAAGCGTTTGATCAGCCTGGTGTTAGTGCTGGCGGTCATCATCATTGTGGTTGGCATGGTTTCCACTGGGGAGCGCGAGGCACAGGCGTCCTTGAAGGCTCCTGTGGTTCAAAAGCACGAATTGGCATCGCCCTTCGAGGTGCGCCAGCAGTTGCTGAAGATGCTCAGCGAGCGGGAGTTGGGTCAGCGCGTCAGCTTGCAAGTGATCAATGGCCAGGTCGCGCTCAATGGCGATGTCTCCCAGGACGAAGTGGAACTGGTGACGCGCATGCTCAGCCGTTTTGGTGAGCAGTTCGACAGCTCGGTGCCGGTGATCAGCCGTGTGCGTGTGCGTGATAACGCACTTCCATTCAGGATTGTTCAAATTGTCGGAGGGCCGAACGGTCACGTTCTCTTGGAGGAGGGCATTCGACTGTTTCTTGGGGACGAAGTGGAAGGGTTGCGACTGGTGCAGATCGATAACGGCAAGGTGGTTTTCGATGGCGAGCAGCGTTACGAGGTGCGCTGGTGAGTGAAGATATGCAGGCACGTCTCCACGCCTGGCAGCAGCGCCAGGCCCAATCACTGATCAGCTTTGCTCCGGTGACGATGCGTGGCCGAATCCAACGCGTCAACGGCATGCTGCTGCAGTGTCGGCTGCCCCACGCGCGCATCGGTGACTTGTGCCAAGTGGAAAAAAATCCAGGCGACTCCATGCTCGCCGAAATCATTGGTTTCGATCAGCAGGACGCGGTGCTCAGTGCCCTGGGAAATTTGGAAGGCGTACGGGTAGGTGCCAGCGTGGAGCGCCTTGGGGTATCGCACCGTGTGCGCGTCAGCGAGGCACTGTTGGGCCAAGTGTTGGATGGGTTCGGACGGCCGATTACAGGGCAGGGCGTGAGTGCGTTTGTCGAGACTGACTTACCGGATACCAGCGCGGTGTTGTGTGAAGCGCCATTGCCCACCGAGCGACCGAGGATCAGCCGGGCGCTGGCTACCGGCGTGCGTTCGATTGATGGGTTGTTGACGCTTGGCGAAGGTCAGCGTGTCGGTCTATTCGCTGGTGCGGGCTGCGGCAAGACCACTTTGCTGGCCGAAATCGCCCGTAACGTGGAGTGCGATGTCATCGTCTTCGGCCTGATCGGTGAGCGGGGGCGGGAGCTGCGCGAGTTTCTCGACCATGAACTGGATGAGCAACTACGTGCCAAAGCCGTGCTGGTGTGCGCTACCTCCGACCGATCCAGCATGGAGCGCGCCCGTGCCGCGTTCACGGCCACGGCGTTGGCCGAGGGGTTCCGGCGCAAGGGGCAGCGGGTATTGCTGCTGATTGATTCGTTGACTCGTTTTGCCAGGGCGCAGCGCGAAATCGGCCTGGCTGCCGGTGAGCCCTTGGGGCGTGGAGGTTTGCCGCCGTCGGTGTACAGCTTGTTACCACGGTTGGTGGAGCGCGCCGGGTTGACCCGTGAGGGCGTGATTACCGCGATCTATACCGTGCTGATTGAGCAGGACTCGATGAATGATCCGGTCGCTGATGAGGTTCGCTCGCTACTCGACGGGCATATCGTGCTGTCGCGCAAATTAGCCGAGCGTGGGCATTACCCGGCGGTGGATGTACTGGCAAGTCTTTCGCGGATATTGAGCAACGTCGCGCAACCCATGGATATCCAGGCGGGTACGGCATTGCGTCGTTTGTTGTCGGCGTACCAGCAGATCGAACTGATGCTCAAATTGGGGGAGTACCAACCAGGCAGCGATCCTCTGACCGATTTGGCGGTGGACAGTCGTCAGGCGGTCGATGGCTTCCTGCGCCAGGATCTGCGTGAGCCGACACCCATGCAAACGACACTGGAGCAACTCAAGGATCTGACCACTCATGTCCCCTTCTGATGTGCACCTTGGTGAAGTCGAAATGCTGCGGCGCCTGCGCAGGCATAGGGCTGACCGGGCCGAGCGCGCCCTGCGTGAGGCGAAGCGAGCCCAGCAGGCCCTGCTCGCACATATCCAGCGGGCTCAGGATGCGCTTGAACAAACGCGGCAAGAGGAAGCCCGCAAGAGTGCTCAATTGTTCAGTCAACATCAGGGTCAGGTGCTGAGCCTGAAGGCTCTGAAATCGTGGGGTGCGAAGGAGCGATCCCTCTCTGCTAGCACCCAGCGGGACATGGGCCAGTTGGAGGCGTTACGCAGCCAGCAGGGTGAAAGAGAAAGTCGCGTTGGCAGCGCCCAGAAGCAGGTCACCGAGTGCCTGCGGCAGGTAGAAAAACTTCAGGAATTGTCCCGTTTACTTGCTGAGGAACCGACATGACCCAGGTTTCAAATAAACCCACGGAGCGCCCACGTCCCCGTGAGCCACGCGAAGATGTTGAGCCACGCGCGACAGGAGGTGTGCCTCTGGAACTCGGGCGAGTGTTCGCCCAACTTTTTACCGACGACGGTAATGCTTCTGGGGCGGGGGCTTCCTTGTCCAGCAAGAAGGCGTCGTCTGACATTGCCATGATCGTGGCACTGACCGAGCAACTGGCGCCTCGTGTGCAGCTCGCTTCGCATTGGCCGTTGCAGGCGGTTTTGTACTTGCCTCGCTTGGGGCGAATCAACGCCAGCGTGCGCCGTGAGCAGGGGGGCTGGGCGATCGAGTTGGAGGCGGAACAGGACGCTACGGCGCGCTGGCTCAGTGGCGTACGCCAGCAGTGTGAGGGTCGGCTCGCTGGAGAGCTGGGCCTTGCGGTGAGCCTGCGTCTGCCCGCCGTCGGTTGCGCATGCTGATGCCGGCGCTGACAGTTCCCTTGATGAATGGCGATACGGTTGCCGCCCGCCGTCGATTGGGGCGCGGGCTAAGCCTGCCGTTTCAGGTTGCCGGGCAGGCCGGCGAGTTGCGGCTTGAGCCGGGGCATGCGTCTGCTGGCGGTGGCAAGCCTGTGTGCTTTGAGACGGCGTGTGGTGTGCTGGCGCTCGATGAAGCAGGGCCGTTGCTCAGCCTGATGAGTGAGTGCCCGATGACCTTGGCCCAGTTTGGCAACGATCCGGATTCCTGGTTCTGGGCGTTGTATCAGTACCACCTGAGCCCCGAGATACGGTCGTTGCTGGGTTATGTGCGCTTGCTGGAAACGGATCGCCCCACGGAGTTTGGCTGTCGGCTCAGCGTGACCCTGGGGGGCTCCCGGGTCGGCGGTTACGTTTGGCTGAACTGTGAAAGCTTTCTGGCCTTGTGTGAGGCCGGACCGTGGCGTGCCATTGCTGCGCCGATGCCGGCGTCTTTTCAACTGGCCATTGCCGTCACCCTCGGGTGCATGAAGTTACCAATTGCACAACTACGCAGCCTGCGCACCGGTGATGTGTTGGTGTTTGAGCAGAGTTTTTTCCAAGCTCAGGGCACCGGTTATGTACAGGCTGGCAGGCAGCGGCTGCATGGCTGCATTGACGACGACACCAGGCAGTTGTGTCTGACTGTTACATCTATCGAGGACACGTCTGTGGACGAAGATTTTGCACCCCCCCACCACTCGGGACATGAGGAAGAGGAGCCCGTGATGGATGTATTCGGCAATGAGCCGTTCGATGAGTTAAGCATGGCACTGAACGTACGCTGCGGAACACTGAACCTGACGTTGGGTGAACTGCGTAACCTCGCGCCCGGCTCGGTGCTGGGCATTGCCGGTTATGCTCCCGGTATGGCCGGTCTGTATTACGGCGATCGGCCCATTGGCGTGGGCCAGTTGGTGGAAGTCGACGGGCGCCTGGGGTTGCAGTTGTCCCGTGTGATGTTCGGCCCATGACGCTTCAGGGGATAGACCCCCTTATCCTGGCGGTATTTCTGGGGGCATTGGCGTTGATGCCCATGCTGCTGATCATCTGCACATCGTTTTTGAAGATCGTCATTGTGCTGATGATCACCCGCAACGCTATCGGTGTGCAGCAGGTGCCGCCAAGCATGGCCATCAATGGTATTGCGCTGGCGGCCACGCTGTTCATCATGGCGCCGGTTGGCTATGAGATTGCCGAGAGCGTCAAGGTCTCACCCCTGGACATGAGTAACGTGCAAACGTTTCTGCAGACGGGCAGTGAGGCCATCCAACCGTTGCGCGCATTTATGCTGCGCAATGTGGATGCAGATGTATTGACGCATCTGCAGGAAAACACCACGCGCCTGTGGCCTGAGCAAATGGCGCGGGAGGTGCAGCGCGAAGACCTGATCCTGCTGATTCCGGCGTTCGTACTGTCGCAACTGCAGGCAGGGTTCGAGATCGGCTTCCTGATCTACATTCCCTTCATCGTGATCGACCTGATTGTCTCCAACCTGCTGCTGGCACTGGGCATGCAAATGGTCTCGCCAATGACCATTTCCCTGCCACTCAAATTGCTGTTGTTCGTGCTGGTGTCCGGCTGGTCGCGGTTGCTCGACAGCTTGTTCCTTTCCTATCTATGAGTGGCGTATGGAACCGATCGTGCTGTTCAAGCAGGGCATGTTGCTGGTGGTGGTGCTGTCGGCGCCACCGTTGATTGTGGCTGTGGTGGTGGGGGTGCTGACATCCCTGGTGCAAGCACTGATGCAGATCCAGGACCAGACGCTGCCGTTTGGCATCAAGCTGGTGGCGGTAGGGATCACATTGATCCTGACGGGACGCTGGATTGGCGTGGAGTTGATCCAACTGATCAATTTGACCTTCGACATGATTGGCCGCTCGGCCCTGAACTGAGGTCTCGCCTGTGTTGCTCTATCTCGACTACCTGCCCAGCCTGGTCATCGGCATGGCACGTATCTACCCCTGTTGCATCCTGGTGGCTGCGTTCTGTTTCCAGCATATACGCGGCATGCTCAGGCACGTCCTTGTGATGGTCATGGCGCTGATGCCGGCGCCGGGCATTCACGCAATGTTGGAGGGCCAGGACTACTCGGCGATGATACTCGCGGCGCTGATAATCAAGGAGGTAGCGCTGGGTTTGTTGCTGGGGGTGCTGCTGGCGATGCCGTTCTGGATGTTCGAAGCGGTGGGCGCGCTATTGGATAACCAGCGCGGGGCCTTGGCGGGTGGTCAGCTCAATCCTTCACTGGGTCCGGACGCCACACCGATTGGACATCTGTTCAAGCAATTGGCGATTTTTCTATTGATGGTGACGTTGGGCTTAGGCGCATTGACCCAGGTGATCTGGGACAGTTACCTGATCTGGCCACCCACCGTGTGGTTTCCACTCCCTGCACCGAATGGCATGAGCGTATTCCTCGGCCTGCTTGGGGACACCTTCATGCATATGATGCTCTACGCAGCGCCCTTTATTGCGGTGCTGCTGTTGCTGGAGTTCGGCATTGCGCTGCTGGGGGTCTACAGCCAGCAGTTACAGGTGAGTACGCTGGCACCTCCCGTGAAGTGTCTGGCGGGTATCGGTATTCTGCTGTTGTACTTTGCGCTGCTGCAGGACCTGATCGTTGGACGTATGAGCCAGTTGGGTGATCTGAAACACTCGCTGGGCCTTTTATTTAAGGCCTCAATGCCATGAGTGATTCGGGGGAAAAAAAGCACCCGGCTTCAGCCAAGAAATTGCGCGATCAGCGTAAAAAAGGCCAGGTTGCTCAAAGTCAGGATGTGGCCAAGTTGCTGGTGCTGGCCGCCATCAGTGAAATTGCCTTATTCACCGCCGAGAGTAGCTTGCAGCGTTTCCAGCAATTGATGGTGTTGCCGATCTCACGTCTTGATCAGCCCTTTGTGCGGGCGCTGGAAGAAGTGCTGTTTGAAGGCTTGGTGGTGTTTTTCTCATTCGGCCTGTTGATGGCCGGCGTAGCGATTGCCACCAAGCTGATCAGCAGTTGGATGCAATTCGGTCTGCTGTTTGCCCCGGAAACACTGAAGCTCGATTTCAATCGCCTCAACCCGATCAGTCAATTCAAGCAATTTTTTTCTGCCCAGTCGCTAATGACGCTGTTGATGAGCATCGTCAAAGCCGTGCTTTTGGGTGTGATCGTGTATGTAGTGGTCTGGCCTTCTCTTGGGGCGTTGATCAACCTTGCCAACAGCGATCTGCAAAGTTACCTCCTGGCACTGATCGCATTGTTCCGCTACCTGCTGCATGCCTGTCTTGGGCTATTGCTGATACTGGCAATTCTCGACTTTACATTGCAGAAGCACTTCTTCGCCAAGCGCATGCGCATGACGCAAGTCGAGGTTGTCAAAGAGTACAAGGACATGGAAGGCGACCCCCATGTGAAGGGCCAACGTCGTGCATTGGCGCAGCAATTGGCCCAGGAAGAACCGAAGGTCAAGCTGCCCAAGCTGGAAGAGGCCGATATGTTGGTGGTCAACCCGACCCACTTTGCAGTCGCCTTGTATTACCGCCCCGGCACGACGCCGCTGCCGTTGTTGGTGAGCAAAGGTACGGATGCCGTGGCCCGCCAATTAATTGCGCAGGCGAAGGCCGCCGAGGTGCCGGTCATCCAATGTGTATGGCTGGCCCGGTTGCTCTACACAAAGGAGTTGGGCGCAAGCATTCCCCGTGAAACCTTGCAGGCTGTGGCGCTGATCTACCGCACCTTGCGTGAACTCGATGATGAAGCCAAACGCGAAACCTTGGAGTTGCCAGAGTTGGAGCGGCGCTGATCAGCGACCGGAACTTGTGTCCAAGGCTTCGAGATTGGCCAGCGATAGCATCCGGCTGAGGATCCTGTCGAGCGCGCTACGCGGTGCGGACAGTGCGTGCCAGATCACCAAGGTGTGTTGGGCGTCGAGGTAGATAAAACAGCCATCAAATACGACGGCCTGCTCAAAGCGCCGCTCCAGCATCCGCTGCAATTGCCCGGCCTGCAACGCTTCACGCGCCACCTGCAACGCCAGCCCCGAACGCTTGCCTGCGTGCAGTGCACAGGCCGTGATACCGGGAGCGAGTGCCAGGTGAGCGGCAGCGCCGCTCACCAGGTTGTCCAGAAATACCTGGCGTTGAGTGTCGGGCATTTCTTGGAGACTCACCGTTCCAGCGAGATGGTCTGGTAGTCCGCCCGTTCCCCGGCGGGGCCAGGCTCGGCGCGCATCTGAGGTGGCCACCAGATCACCATCTTGTCTTTGCTCGATTGAGGGCGTGAGCAGGAGTCGCCCTTGCAGGTGGGCGTGCAGCCGGCGACGAGCAGTGCCGTGCCGATCAGGGTGACGCACAATAGGCGATGTTTCATGGTGTGGCCTTCGGAGCAGGAGTGATCAAGGAGGGGCGGGGCACGCTGAGGTGTTCATCCTTCACCACTGGGCGCATGGCGATAAATACCTCGGCTTCTTCACCCGGCTTCAGCCAGGCGCGCGGCCACACGCTCACAGCCAGGGTCTGCGGCGTGCTGCACTCATTTTCGTCAATACGGGCATAGCGCTTGGACTGGTTGCTCAGCACTACCACCGCCACGTTGTAATCCGGGCCGGTGTACCACTGGCTGCGTTCGGTGTTCAGTGCCAGGATGTCGCGGGTGCTGCACAAGGTGTTCAGCCCCAGTGGCATTGGCGCAGACTTGAAGCCCTTGGGGATTTCACCACTGACCATATGCGCCAGTGTGCTGATGATATCGCTGCGCTTTATCACGGGCGGGTGAGGGGCATCGCGCCTGGCCAGAGGTGCAAGGGCCGCTTGCAATTCGACCTGGTCCGCCTGGGGCAGGTAGCGTGAAGGGTCTGCTTGATCGCCAATGACGCGCGGAGTGAGGATGAACAAGCGTTCACGCCGGTTGTTCTGCCGTTCGGTCGACGAAAACAGCGCCTTGCCTATGAATGGAATATCTCCCAGCAAGGGCACCTTGTTGCGCTGGTCGCTGCTTTCGGTGACGTGGAAGCCTCCGACCACCAGCGAGCGTTTTTCCTCCATGACCGCCTGGGTGCTGACCTTGCCTCGGCGCACATCCAGATTGCCGGGGGACGGGTTGGTTTCGTCGAAATTACCGTCTTCAATATCCACCGCCAGGTGGATCTGGTGACCGCCACGGCTGGTGATGACACGGGGAACAACCTGGAAACTGGTGCCCACAGTGACCGGTAAAATGGTGGCGTTCTCTCGACCCGGTGTCAGGTATTGGGTGCGATTGAAGTCAATTACCGCCGGTTGGTTTTCCAGCGTGAGAACGGAGGGGTTGGACACCATGCTTGCCAACCCTTTGGCTTCCAGCGCGCGTATATCCGCGTAGAAGCGCTCGCGGTTTTCAATCGACAGCTGCGACGAAGTGCCCGGAGCCATATTGACGCCGCCGCGGAACCGACTGTTCTGAAAGCCCCAGTTCACCCCGAACTCTCGCAATTGCGTGCGCTCGATATCGAGAATAATCGCGTCGATTTCCACCAGCTTGCGCGCGACATCGAGTTGGGTGATCAGCTCGCGGTACATGGCCAGGCGTTCAGGCAGGTCGTAAATCAGCACGGCGTTGTTGCGCACATCAGCTTCAACGCGAATTCGGCTGCCAGGCGCCGCAGCGCGCGGTGTGAGTGTGGGGGGAGCGTCCAACGGCGCGGTATGGCCGTTTGCACCCAGCATTTGCCCCAGCAACGGGTTGCCCAATCTTGGGATGTTCGGCACGAGGGGCGCAGGCTGTGACGTGGAGCCCTGATTCAGTCGATTGAGGGTCGAGTTGGCGCGAGGCTCCAGTAACCCTCGCAAAATGCTCGCCACCCCCGGAATGTTGAGTTTCTCGCCGCGATAATCCACTTGCCGGTCCGTTGCATTGGCAAACTTGAGCGGGAAGCTCAACACACTCTGTTTTTCATCCGGCGAACGACGCTGACTGCTGAACTGTTTGATTTGCTCGATATAGCGACGAGGGCCAGATACGAGTACTACGCCGTCTTCTGGTAACTCACCCCAACCGAAGCGGCTATCGAGCAAGCCGATATCCGTGAGCGCTTGCTTGAGATCGGCAATGGTCTCGGAAGAAACTTCCAGGCGCGCAGACTCTTGCTGGTCCAGCGTGCTGATATAGAGGGTGTTGTTGTACATGTACCACTGGAAACGGTGTTCCACCCCCAACCTGTCGAGCATCGATTGCGGGGTGTTAGCGCGGATCTTGCCATTGACGTTGCCCTCCAACAGCCCCTCGACTTGCAGTTGAGTACCAAAGGCTTGAGCGAAATCGACGAGCACGTCACGCAAGGGCTTATGTTCTGCCTCATAAGCGTAAGCGGTGTTTTTCCAATCGGAAGGGATGGCGGCCAATGCGGTGTGTGCCGGGATCAGCAGCCAGGAAAGCAGAATAGCGTTACGCCAGGGAAATTCTTTGGGCGAAGCACGGCGTAAGCGACTGTGCTCATGGTTCTTGTTATGCATTGTCGGTTCTCGGGTTAGTACGACAGTGAGCGTAGCGAGGTGGGTTTGAGGTTTTGAGTCGGGCGAGCAAAGCGCGCGACTGTGGCGCGCCAGGTGTCGCGTTGGTTCAGCAGGGCCTCAAGGCAACCGAGCACGTAAGCCTCTCCCTGCCCAACTGGCAGTTTCTGAATCAGCCATAACGCGCCGCTGTCAGCTTTTTGAGCCAGTGCGCCATGGAAATGATTCAGGCTGGCCGCGCCCAGGCGCATCCAGTGCTGCAAGGTGGTGGTGTCTGCGCGGATTGAGGTCAGTTGAGCGCTAAGTAACAAAGCGTCTCCCTGACGTTTCAGCATGATTTGGTCATCACCCTCAAACAAACTGAGTTGTTCTCTACAGCCACTTAACCAATCACGAACTAGCGATTGCATGTTATTGGAAACTCTCAAAAGTACTTTTGAGCAACATATGCGAAACGCGGTTATGTTCCAGATACGCCATTTGGGAAAGTGTGTTCTTGACGGCAAGTTCATAGAATAATTCAGCGTCAGCCCCATCTTTAGAACCGTTGCTTGAACTCTGCTTATACAGCTTGTGGGCAATACTGCTGCTTCTTGAAAGTTCTTGTGAAAGATTGTTGGAAAGACTCATGGGCGTTCCTTTGTCTTGGGTGGACGTGCATGGGGGGATCAATTGTTGTTAAGTAGCGTTGTGCAGGACGCCAGGCGGATGCAATTAAATGTCTATCCGGTATTCCTTTGCTTGATTGAAAAAAGCATCGAGCATCGAGTGCCAGCTAATACGGAAATCACCCTCATCGGTTTTCAATACAAGGGTCTGCGCAGGGATTGTTTCGTCGGGCTGGAGCTTCCAGAGTGTTGCCTGTTGATTGGCGAGGCACTGTTTTATCTCCTCAATGTCCTGTGGGTGACAGAGCAGCGAGGCGTTGATCTCATGAATCTGGTTTGCCAGTAGTTGCCTCAGAAGGGCGGCCAGCCGCTCGGGGGGCACCGTGTCGTCAAGCAGGCAGCGAATCGCCTGGTTGGTGATTGATGTTGCATACACCTCCAGGTTGTCACACATCGCTTGACGGTCACGCTCCCAGCGCTTGAGTTGGGCGTCTGCGCGTTGCCAGACATCCAGGGACGCCTTTTCCAGCAGCATTTCGCATCGCTTCTCTGCCTGGATTACCAGTTCATCAGCCTGTGCCTTGGCGCGACTGATGAGTTGGTTAGCGTGTGCCCAGTTTGCAAGCTCTTCCCGGGGGATCAGGCAACGTGGCAATTCCGAAGCATCCTTGAGCAACTCAATGGTGTGTCGGCATAACATCGCTGTTTTCCTTACGCGTTCGGGTCAGGTGACAGGGGGGCGTTTGCCAATGTCGTCACGCGCCAGACTACGGCTTGCCATAGCGTGTTCAGTCGACTGCTTGCGTTTTCGAGTGAGACGGTACTTTTCTCAACCGCCTGTACGCGGTTACGGGGGAATCTCAGTCGAAGGCGCCGCCAGGTCTCGGGCTCTACCCAGCTGGAGAGCAATTGCAATGGATCAGCATCGCGCGACAGCATGGTAGGGGGCAGCGCCTTGGATAAACGCATGCACCACAGGTGCTGACTCTCGCTCAACGGCGTCGCCGCTTCAGGATTGAACGTGTCGTGAACCAGTGTCAGCGCCAGGTTGAGTTGTTCCGTTGAAGCAAGGGCCAAGCGAAGTACCGTCGGTTGAGGGGCAGGAGGCAAGCACGCAACAATGCCAGTGAGGTCGTCCGGCGCGGACCGCCTGTTGCGATAAAGCACGTTAATTGCGGGGTACTTGTCGCCCCTCCAGTCCTCGTGGGCGTGCCTCCAGGGGAACGCCCACCATTGAGCCCAGGCCAGATGTTCACTCATGGAGTGATCCAGCTCAGGTGTCATGAGAGGTGCCATCCTGTTCGTGGGCTATGCGCGGCTCTTGCGGAGGATGTTGGCGGCGGCTGAACAGGAATAGCCCGGCAACCAAGGAGGACGCCACGCCAAGCAATACCGCGATAACACTGCCTCGCCAAAACCCAAGATCATCGCTTGGCACCAGGAAAGGGCCGAAATACACCAGCCGCTGCTGCTCCTGGTAGGTGGTGGCAGGTACAAAGATCACGCTGAGTTTTTGCAGGTTATCCACTGCAGTGGTCATGCCTGGAATGCTGCTCGCCACCATCCTGCGAACGCGCGCGCGAATGTTATCGGGATCCAGCCGTGGGTCATGCTTAATGAATACTGACGCTGAAGCGGGCTGGACTGGTTCCCCCGGTGCGATGCGTTCGGGCAATACCACGTGCACCCGGGCAATAATTACCCCGTCAATGTTGGATAAGGTGGCTTCAAGCTCCTGGGATAAGGCGTAGATATAGCGTGCTCGTTCTTCCAGTGGAGTGGAAATAACCCCTTCCTTGCGAAAGGTATCGCCCAACGTGGTTCGTGCCACTCTAGGTAATCCTGCGGCTTCCAATGTACGTACGGCACGCCCGATATCGGCGGTGTTAACCGCCACGACGACACCGTCTTTGGACGGGATTTTTTGGGCGCGAATATGTTTGTCTGCCAATTCCGCTACCACTTCATTGGCTTCTTGCTCAGAAAGCTGTCGATGAAGTTCAACGCGGTCGCTGCAACCGTTTAGCATGAATGCAAAAGTCAGAAGTAGGGCGGCAGGCAGGTATTTAGTCATGTTCACTATTGCAGGTTACAGATTTTGTCGATGCATTGGCTTGTCTTGCCAAGGCTCTTTACTAAAAGTTGGGTCGTTAGCGCTACATTAGAAAGTTCCTGCGGGTACTCTCTGAACTTGTCAGCGTCCATCCCTTTACTTGATGATTTCAACGCGCGTGCAAGGCGATCTTTGGCATCTCCGATATGTTTTGATGGCTCGGTCAGCATGGCCAATACAGTGTGGTTGGCGGAGGCAGGCGTGTTTGATATCGACCCTTCGAGCATTGAGGTGAAGAAACCAACATCCGTACTGGAAGCTGAAGGTTCCCGTGTGACGCCCGTGTTGCTGTGAAGTTTGTTTGGCGTTGAAAAGTCAAATGCTTCTATCTGCATATAGGGCCTGCGGTGAGGTGTCTGAAGCAGGTTCTTGATAATGGCTGATGCCGCATTTATTACATCGACTCATATGACAACCTCCCCGGCTAATGAGCCAGGGAGGTAATCATGTTACGAGCGAATTTCTTTAGCCGCGGCGTACAAGCCCGAAATCATCTTTGATTTCAAACTTTCTTGGAACGTAAGCTCGGCGACTTCCTCTGCGCGTTCAGAAGCGGAACGGGAACCACTGCCACTCTGTACTCCATCGAGTTCACTGGACATCATGCTGTTGCCGTATGCGTATCCACCGTATGAACTGCTACCGGATATACCATTCATAATAAGACTCCGATTTGGATATTTTGAACGTTGACTCACGTGTCGTGAGCCAAGCCCTGATGTCTGGAACTTTTTGTAACTTGAACCAGGCTTTGAATATGTGGCTCGCAACGCTAAAGCGTTCCTGATATGTCTATGGCTAGATATTTCTGGATGATTGGAGTGCTGAGGGTAGAAGCATGGCACCCTTACTGAGTCTTTAATGAGCTCTGTGTCCTCAAGCCAATGAGATGTCCAATTGTTTCATCCTGTAGTACAGCGTGCGCTTCGCAATACCCAACTCAATCGCCACGGTATCCACGCAGTAGAGATGGCGGCACAAGGACTCTTCAATCAATGCCCTTTCAATGTGCTGCAGGCGT
This sequence comes from Pseudomonas sp. Irchel 3H9, assembly GCF_900187495.1. Classification (NCBI taxonomy): domain Bacteria; kingdom Pseudomonadati; phylum Pseudomonadota; class Gammaproteobacteria; order Pseudomonadales; family Pseudomonadaceae; genus Pseudomonas; species Pseudomonas sp. Irchel 3H9. The sequence continues at coordinate 61,843 of NZ_FYDK01000001.1, forward strand.
GCCTTAAGGTTCATTTGGTTATCCTGCAACTGGCTCGACGACGTCGAAAGCGGTGGCAGGCCCAGCACGAATCTTTTGGCCGTCGAGCGTAGTTCACGAACATTGCCGAGCCAGGGGTGGCACAGCAGCTGTTGCAACAGCCCACCAGGCGGTGGCGGGGCATTGCATTTGAACTGGGCAGCTTCTTGTTGGATCATTTCCAGAAACAGCGGGATGATGCGTTCTCGCCTATCGCGCAGCGGCGGGAGCTGGATGTTGACGACATTCAGGCGAAAGTACAGGTCACGCCTGAAAGTGCCGTGCTCGACCATCTGATAAAGCGAATGCTGTGCGGACGCGATGACACGCATGTCCACCGGGATAAAACGGGTTGAGCCCAAGCGCTCCACCCCACGCGACTCCAGCACCCGAAGCAGTTTGGCTTGTAAGCTCAATGGCATGCTGTCGATTTCGTCGAGGTACAGGGTACCTAAATGGGCGGCTTCGACAAATCCGGCCCGTGATTGCATTGCCCCGGTATAAGCACCGCTGTTGACTCCGAACAATTGGCTTTCTGCGAGGCTTTCAGGAATAGCTGCGCAGTTCACGGCAACAAAATTACCCCGTCGTCCCGATAAGCGATGAACCCGTTGTGCCAATGTATCTTTGCCAGTACCGGTTTCCCCAAGTAGTAAAATGTCAATGTTGAGGGATGCCGTACTGTTAAGTGTGTTTTCAATATCCGGGCCATCATTGAGTAAGATGGTCGATTCATTTTCCCCATTAGAGTGGGCCGGCATTAACTGGGCGCTCCATTGTTGCGAGTGTTTCACTGTTTAACGGCGTTATCCAGACGCCGATCGCTAAAGTGAAGCGTATAAGGATTATGATGTGCGCTTAAAGCGGGTATGTACTGCAATGGTGTAGGAAAACATCGTTGGTTATAGCTATTTAGTTGTTTGAGTGTTGTTGTATCTATAAGCCTGGGAAGTGAGTAGGGGGAATCTGATAATTGAGTGTGGGTGTTTTCTTTGTCTGAGTTTTAATCATAGCCCACAAAAAAGCCGATGCATTGCATCGGCTTTTTTATTTGCGGCGGCTGCTTACACGTTAAAGCGGAAGTGCATCACGTCGCCATCCTTGACGATATATTCCTTACCTTCCAAGCGCCACTTACCGGCTTCCTTGGCACCGGCTTCACCTTTAAATTGGATGAAGTCGTTGTAGGCGATCACTTCTGCGCGGATAAAGCCTTTTTCAAAGTCGGTGTGGATCACGCCAGCAGCTTGTGGCGCGGTGGCGCCGACCTTGACGGTCCAAGCGCGGACTTCTTCGACACCAGCGGTGAAGTAAGTCTGCAGGTTGAGCATTTCGTAGCCGGCGCGGATCACGCGGTTCAGACCTGGTTCTTCCAGGCCCAGGGCCTCGAGGAACATGTCTTTTTCTTCGCCGTCATCAAGCTCGGCGATTTCCGCTTCGATCTTGTTGCAAACCGGCACCACGATGGCGCCTTCTTCGTCGGCGATGGCCTTGACCACGTCGAGCAACGGGTTGTTCTCGAAACCGTCTTCAGCCACGTTGGCGATGTACATCACTGGCTTGGTGGTCAGCAGGTGGAAGCCCTTGATCACGGCCTTCTCGTCAGCGCCCATGCTTTTCATCAGGCTGCGTGCCGGCTTGCCCTCGGTGAAGTGCGCGATCAACTGTTCCAACAGGCCTTTCTGGACCACGGCGTCTTTGTCGCCTCCCTTGGCGTTGCGCGCGACTTTCTGCAGTTGCTTCTCGCAGCTGTCGAGGTCAGCGAAGATCAATTCCAAGTCAATGATCTCGATGTCGCGTTTCGGGTCGACGCTATTGGAGACGTGAATCACGTTCTCGTCTTCAAAGCAGCGGACCACGTGGGCGATGGCATCGGTTTCGCGGATGTTGGCCAGGAACTTGTTGCCCAGGCCTTCACCTTTCGATGCGCCGGCTACCAGACCTGCGATGTCGACGAACTCCATGGTGGTCGGCAGTACACGCTTCGGATTGACGATCGCTGCCAGAGCGTCCAGGCGTGTATCCGGCATCGGCACGATACCGCTGTTAGGCTCGATGGTGCAGAAGGGGAAGTTCTCCGCCGCAATACCGGACTTGGTCAAAGCGTTGAACAAGGTGGATTTGCCGACGTTGGGCAGGCCGACGATGCCGCAATTGAATCCCATGGTGTTTCCCCTCGGAAAAAAGTCAGGCCTTCTGGCTGTGCAGGTTTTTCATCGCGCGGTTCCATTCACCGGCGAAGATATCCGGCAGCACGCCGAGGGCAAAGTCGATGCTGGCATCGAGTTTTTCCTGTTCGGCGCGTGGCGCACGACCCAGGACGAAATTTGAAACCATACTCGCAACGCCTGGGTGGCCAATGCCGAGCCGCAGACGGTAAAAATTATTCTGATTACCCAACTGCGCGATGATGTCGCGCAGGCCGTTGTGCCCGCCGTGCCCGCCGCCAAGCTTGAGCTTGGCTACGCCGGGTGGCAGATCCAGTTCGTCATGGGCCACCAGGATTTCTTCGGGTTTGATTCGAAAGAAGCCCGCAAGCGCCGCAACAGCTTGGCCGCTGCGGTTCATGTAGGTGGTGGGAATCAGCAGACGAACATCCTGACCCTGGTGCGAAAAGCGCCCGGTCAGGCCAAAATATTTGCGATCGGCCGCCAGGTTTACACCTTGGGCATGGGCGATACGCTCAACAAAAAGGGCCCCCGCGTTATGCCGGGTCTGTTCGTATTCGGCGCCTGGATTTCCCAGGCCAACGATCAGTTTAATGGCAGTCACGACAGGGGCCCTTCCTTTGGAGTTGTGGATAACATCGCCTGACCGGAGTGCGGCGAAAGTGGACGACAGGAGCTCACTTATCCAGAGATAAACTTCGCGTTATCGCCCGCTTTCTCGCTACGTTTCGGTCCGCGATGTTTCCTCAAGCTCCGATGCCGCAGAGAGCATTACTCTGCAGCGGTTTCGCCTGCTTCATCTTCTGCTACAACACGTGGCGCGTGGACGTTGGCAACAGCCTTGTCGTCGTTGTGAGCCAGTGCAACGAACTCAACGCCTTTAGGGGCCTTGAGGTCGGACAGGTGAATGATGGTGCCGATTTCAGCAGCCGACAGGTCGACTTCGATGAACTCAGGCAGATCTTTCGGCAGGCAGCTTACTTCCAGCTCGGTAGTGGTGTGGGAAACAACGCCACCTTTCTTGACCGGAGCTTCTTCACCAACAAAGTGCACAGGTACGATAGCGGTCAGTTTCTGGCCGGCTACGACACGTACGAAGTCAGCGTGCAGGACGTGACCCTTGGATGGGTGACGTTGCAGAGCTTTGATGATGACGTTTTGCTTTTTGCCGCCAACGTTCAGTTCGATAACGTGGCTGTAGGCAGCATCGTTTTCGAGCAGTTTGGCAACTTCTTTAGCCAGCATGCTGATGGATTCAGGGGCTTTTTCGCCACCGTAAACTACAGCTGGAACCAGGCTTGCGAGACGACGCAGGCGGCGGCTCGCACCTTTCCCCAGGTCGGAACGCACTTCAGCATTCAGAGTAAAATCGTTCATGTTGTATCTCCAAAATAACCACATTCGCCCCAGCGTTTGCGACCAGCGCTAAAGGCGATATGGGCAAAAAAGCCCCGCCCCAGCAGAATGCTGGGGCGGGGCGCTTTTCGTCAGTGAGGTGATCCGAAGGTTTGACCCTTAGCGGAACATCGCGCTGATCGATTCTTCATTGCTGATGCGGCGAACCGCTTCGGCAACTACCGGGGCGATATCCAGTTGACGGATACGCGCACAGGCTTGTGCAGCAGCGGACAACGGGATGGTGTTAGTCACCACCAGTTCGTCCAGCACAGAGTTCTCGATGTTCTCGATCGCGCGGCCCGACAGCACAGGGTGTGTGCAGTAGGCGAACACTTTTGCAGCACCGTGCTCTTTCAAGGCTTTCGCCGCGTGGCACAGGGTGCCGGCGGTGTCGACCATGTCATCAACCAGAATACAGGTACGCCCTTCGACATCACCGATGATATGCATCACTTCAGAGTGATTGGCTTTCTCGCGGCGTTTGTCGATGATCCCGAGATCAACGCCCAGGGATTTGGCAACAGCCCGTGCACGCACGACGCCACCAATGTCCGGGGACACGATCATCAGGTTTTCAAAGCGCTGGTCTTCGATATCGTCCACCAGTACTGGCGAGCCGTAGATGTTATCTACTGGAATATCGAAGAACCCCTGGATTTGGTCAGCGTGCAGGTCAACCGTAAGAACACGATCGATACCTACCACGGTGAGCATGTCAGCAACGACTTTCGCACTGATAGCCACACGTGCGGAACGCGGACGGCGATCCTGACGGGCATAACCAAAATAAGGGATTACAGCTGTGATTCGAGTCGCTGAGGAGCGGCGGAAGGCATCAGCCATCACGACGAGTTCCATCAGGTTATCGTTGGTCGGAGCGCAGGTCGGCTGAATAATGAATACGTCTTTACCGCGGACGTTTTCATTGATCTCGGCTGTAATTTCGCCGTCGGAAAATTTACCGACAGAGATGTCACCGAGAGGGATATGCAGCTGACGTACGACACGTCGAGCCAGATCGGGGTTGGCGTTCCCCGTAAAGACCATCATCTTGGACACGCGCAGTACCTAGAGGCTGAGGGTAACCTGGATGAGTATTAGAAAATGGCAGGGGCGGCTGGATTCGAACCAACGCATGGCAGGATCAAAACCTGCTGCCTTACCGCTTGGCGACGCCCCTGTATCTGTTGCAACGAGTACCCAGTACTCGGTTCCTTTTAGAGCAGACTTTGCAGCTTGCGATGCAACATCGAAACGTTGCTTCCCTTTGCTACAAACCCTGTAAGGGTCTCTGTAAGAAGGGCCGAGACTTTATCAGCTTCAGCTTTGTTTGGGAAGCCCCCAAACACACAACTTCCAGTTCCGGTTAATTTTGCTTCGGTAAATTTACCTAACAAATTCAAAGCGTTACGTACCTCTGGATAACGCCTTGCTACAACCGGTAAGCAGTCATTTCGACTGTTTCCCTTGGGAACGGGGCGCACTTTAATGGGAGAAGAGTTACGTGTCAACAACGGATCTGAAAAAATTTCTGCTGTACTTACAGATACTTGCGGCACAAGCACGACATACCACGGCTCTTCGGGGTATTCCGGGGTGAGTTTCTCCCCTACACCCTCAGCAAAAGCGGCGTGTCCGTGCACGAAAACCGGGACGTCGGCGCCCAGCGTAAGGCCCAGCGCTGCTAAGCGATCATGGTCCCAACCCAGTTGCCATAAGTGATTCAAGCCCAGCAATGTCGTCGCGGCATTTGAGCTGCCACCACCGATTCCGCCGCCCATGGGCAAAATTTTATCGATCCAGATGTCGATGCCCAACGAACAACCGGATTGTTCCTGAAATTTTTTTGCTGCCCTCACGATCAGGTTGCTGTCGTGGGGCACGCCTTCGAATTCGGTATGCAGTTGAATCACGCCGTCGTCGCGTACGGCGAAGGTGAGTTCATCGCCGTAGTCGAGAAATTGGAAAAGCGTCTGCAGCTCGTGATAGCCGTCTTCACGACGACCGAGAATGTGCAGCATCAGATTGAGTTTTGCGGGGGAGGGCAGGGTCAGTTTTTCTACAGTCACGTTATTGCCCCAGCTTGCGCGGTTGCCAGTCCTTGATCACCAGCGTGACGTCAAGGTCAGTGCCATGCAGCTTGATACGCTCCGGCAGCCAGTAACCGCCCTGTTCGGTATAGCTGAGGTATTCGACCTGCCAGCCATCCTGCTCCAGCGAGGCGAGGCGGCTGTCGCCATTAAGGCTCAGTCGACTCTTGCTATCGGGCGCGGGCAAGCCACGCACCCACCACACCAGGTGCGATACGGGCAGCTTCCAGCCAATCTGTTCTTCAAGCAGCGCTTCCGGCGAAGTCGCCTCATAGCGACCTTGGTTGGCCACTTCGAGGCTGACCTGACCCGGGCGACCCGTCAGGCGAGCGGCACCACGGCCCAGCGGGCCCGACAAACGAATGTCGTAGTAGTCCTGGCGCTGCAGCCAGAACAAGGTGCCGCTGCCCGAGTCCTTGGGTGCGCGAACCCCGACTTTGCCTTCGATCTGCCAGCCATCGATGCTGCTGAGCTGATCCTTATGCTGTTTCCATTGCGCCGGGTTGCCCTGGCCTTCAACGGATTCACGGGTGCCTACACCCGCGCAACCGGCGAGCAGGGCAATAAGACTGAACACTACAACGTGGCGCAAGAACATAAGCTTAAAGGGTCTCGGATCCGGTCAGGCGCTTGATGGTGCCGCGCAGGATGGGGCTTTCGGGTTGTTCCTTGAGGAATTTTTCCCAGATTTGACGTGCTTCGCGCTGCTTGCCGTTGGCCCACAGCACTTCACCCAGGTGCGCCGCGACTTCCTGATCGGGGAAGCGCTCCAGCGCTTGGCGCAGCAAGCGTTCGGCCTCATCCAGGTTGCCCAAGCGGTAATTCACCCAGCCTAGGCTGTCGAGTACGGCCGGGTCTTCCGGGTTGAGTTGGTGCGCTTGTTCGATCAGCACCTTGGCTTCGTCGTAGCGCGTGGTGCGGTCAGACAAGGTGTAGCCCAGGGCGTTGAGAGCCATGGCGTTGTCGGGGTCGCGCTTGATGATCAGGCGAAGGTCTTTTTCCATCTGCGCCAGGTCATTGCGTTTTTCCGCCTGCATGGCACGGGTGTACAGCAGGTTCAAATCGTCGGGGAATTGCAACAAGGCTTGTTGCAGCAGTTTCCAGGCGCGCTCGCCCTGATTGTTGGCCGACAAGGTCTCGGCCTGGATCAGGTACAGCTGGATCGCGTAGTCCGGCTCGGCATCGCGGGCCGCGGTCAGGCGTTTTTCCGCCTCATCAGTGCGCCCGTTACTCATCAGGATGTCGGCCTGGCGCAACTGGGCGGGCAGGTAGTCGTTGCCGGGGCCAACCTGAGCGTATTCGAGCAGGGCAGCTTGTGGGTCGTTGCGTTCTTCCGCGATACGGCCCAGGTTCAAGTGTGCGGAGTCCACATGGCTTTCACGCTCGATCAGTTCTTCCAGATAGCCCTTGGCCTCATCCCAGGCCTTGGCCTCCAGGCATACCAGCGCCAGTGAGTAACGCAGCTCATCGTCGTCCGGGTATTGCTGGACCAGATTGGCGAACTGCACTTTGGCGTCCTCCATACGGTCCTGCTCAACCAGCATGCGCGCATAGGTCAATCGCAGGCGTTTGTCGTCCGGGTACTTCTTGATGCTTTTTTCCAGCAGCGGAATGGCTTCCTTGCCGCGATTGAGATTTTGCAGCAGGCGTGCACGCAGCAGGATCGGCGCAATCTCGCCATCGTCCGGCGGGTTCTGTTCCAGCAGCTTTAGCGCGGCGTCAGGCTCGTCGTCCTGTTGCAGCAACAGGGCCTTGCCGAAAATCAGTTGGCTGTTCTTGGGATGCTTTTGAAGCAGGCGGTCGAAACTCTTCATCAGGCCATTGCGCGTGTCCTGGTCGGTGTCGGCAGCCGACAGCGCGAGGAAGTCGAAATGGGTATCACCCTTGCCTTGCAGGACTTTCTCCATATAGACCATGGAGTCGTCATAGCGCCCGGCCCGCGCCAGTTGAATGGCTGCGGCACGTTGCGCCTCCAGATCGTCCGGTGCGTTTTTCGCCCAGATCAGCGAGGTATCCAGCGCAGCTTGATCGGCTCCCAGATACTCGGCGATGCGAAATGCGCGTTCGGAGATGCCTGGATCCTGGGTGTTGATGGCCTGGGTCACATAGTTATCCAGCGCAATATCGAAGCGATTGCGCTGGCCAGCCAGTTCCGCACTCAGCAGGCTGAACACCGTTTCTTCACTGAACGAGGAATAAACCTTGGGCTTTTCAGGGGCGGGGGTGCTGTCTTCTACCGGCGGCGTACCGTCCGACGACACGGGGGCCAAGGCCTGGCAGCCGCTGAGGAAGACAAAAGCAAGGAGCAACGCGGAGGATCTATTCATATAGGAAGAGGACGACTAACCTGCGGTCGGATCATCATGACACAAGCCTTCGGCCAAACATAACCGAGTCTCAGTTGATGCCTTTATAGACACAAGGCATTAGGACAATAGACGACGGTGGTTGTTCTGAATCTTTCGAAGTAGGACAATTGTCGGCTTCCCGACATCATCAGCGATATTGAATGGCCTTCCTCGCACTCGGTATTAACCACAAGACTGCCTCCGTAGACGTGCGCGAGCGCGTGGCGTTTACGCCAGAGCAGTTGGTTGAGGCCTTGCAGCAGCTCTGCCGGCTCACCGACAGCCGCGAAGCTGCGATCCTTTCGACCTGCAATCGCAGCGAGCTTTATATAGAGCAGGAACATCTTTCAGCGGATGTCGTCCTGCGCTGGCTGGCCGATTACCACCATTTGAGCCTCGACGACCTGCGCGCATGCGCTTATGTGCACGAAGAGGATGCGGCAGTTCGTCACATGATGCGTGTGGCCGCTGGTCTCGATTCGCTGGTGTTGGGCGAGCCGCAGATTCTGGGCCAGATGAAGTCCGCCTACGCCGTGGCGCGTGAGGCCGGTACCGTTGGTCCGTTGCTGGGTCGGCTGTTTCAGGCCACGTTCAATTCTGCCAAGCAAGTGCGCACTGATACAGCCATCGGCGAAAACCCGGTGTCCGTGGCATTTGCCGCCGTCAGCCTGGCCAAACAGATTTTCAGCGACTTGCAGCGCAGCCAGGCCTTGCTGATTGGCGCCGGCGAGACCATCACCCTGGTCGCCCGTCATCTGCATGACCTGGGTGTAAAGCGCATCGTGGTCGCCAACCGCACCCTGGAGCGGGCTAGCATCCTCGCCGAACAATTCGGTGCCCACGCCGTGCTGCTGGCGGATATTCCGGCTGAATTGGTGCGCAGCGATATCGTCATCAGCTCCACTGCCAGCCAATTGCCGATTCTGGGCAAAGGCGCGGTGGAAAGTGCGCTGAAGCTGCGCAAGCATAAACCGATTTTCATGGTGGATATCGCCGTTCCCCGGGATATCGAGCCCGAAGTCGGCGAGTTGGACGACGTTTACCTCTATAGCGTCGACGATCTGCACGAAGTGGTCGCCGAAAATCTCAAGAGTCGCCAAGGGGCTGCCCAGGCTGCCGAGGAGATGGTCAGCACCGGTGCCGAAGATTTTATGGTGCGCCTGCGTGAACTGGCGGCGGTGGATGTGCTCAAGGCGTATCGTCAGCAGGGCGAACGGCTGCGCGACGAGGAGCTGCTCAAGGCTCAGCGTTTGCTGGCCAACGGCGGTAGCGCTGAAGAGGTGCTGATGCAACTGGCCCGTGGGTTGACCAACAAGTTACTCCACGCCCCCAGCGTGCAGCTTAAAAAATTGACTGCCGAAGGCCGCCTCGATGCGCTGGCCATGGCCCAGGAACTCTTTGCCCTCGGTGAGGGCGCGTCAGATAGCTCTTCGGATAAAAAATCGCAATGAAAGCGTCACTGCTCAATAAACTGGACGTGCTCCAGGACCGTTTCGAAGAACTGACCGCCTTGCTCGGCGATGGCGAAGTCATCTCCGATCAGACCAAATTCCGTACCTATTCCAAGGAATACGCGGAAGTTGAGCCGATCGTAAGCACCTACGGGCAATGGCTGAAGACCCAAGCCGACCTTGAAGGCGCCCAGGCGCTGCTCAAGGACAGCGACCCGGACATGCGCGAAATGGCCGTCGAAGAAGTCCGCGAAGCCAAGGACAAGCTGATCGCGCTGGAAGGCGACCTGCAGCGCATGCTGCTGCCCAAGGATCCCAACGACGGACGCAACGTGTTCCTCGAAATCCGCGCCGGCACCGGTGGTGACGAGGCGGCGATTTTCTCTGGCGACCTCTTCCGCATGTATTCGCGCTATGCCGAGCGACGTGGCTGGCGTGTGGAGATCCTGTCCGAGAACGAGGGCGAGCACGGCGGCTATAAAGAAGTCATCGCGCGGGTTGAAGGCGAGAATGTCTACGGCAAGCTGAAGTTCGAATCCGGCGCGCACCGCGTACAACGTGTACCAGCGACCGAATCCCAAGGCCGTATCCACACCTCCGCGTGCACCGTGGCCGTACTGCCTGAGCCTGACGAGCAGGAAGCCATCGAGATCAACCCCGCGGACTTGCGCGTGGACACTTACCGCTCGTCGGGTGCCGGGGGGCAGCACGTCAACAAGACCGACTCGGCGATCCGCATCACCCACTTGCCGTCGGGCATCGTGGTGGAATGCCAGGAAGAGCGTTCCCAGCACAAGAACCGTGCACGGGCCATGTCCTGGTTGTCGGCCAAACTCAACGACCAGCAAACCAGCGCCGCCGCCAATGCGATTGCCAGTGAGCGCAAGTTGCTGGTGGGTTCGGGCGACCGTTCAGAGCGCATTCGCACCTACAACTTTGCCCAGGGCCGGGTCACCGACCACCGGGTCAACCTTACCCTGTACTCCCTCGACGAGATTCTCGCCGGTGGCGTCGATGCGGTGATCGAGCCCTTGCTCGCCGAATACCAGGCCGATCAACTGGCCGCGATAGGTGAATAAATGACCATTATCGCCAGCCTGCTGCGTGCCGCTGATTTGCCAGACTCGCCCACTGCGCGCCTGGACGTGGAATTGTTGCTGGCGGCTGCCCTGGGCAAATCCCGCAGCTACCTGCACACCTGGCCGGAAAAAATCGTCAGCAGCGAAGACGCTCTGACCTTTGCCGACTATCTCCAGCGCCGCCGCGGGGGTGAGCCGGTCGCTTATATTCTCGGCCAGCAAGGCTTCTGGAAGCTGGACCTGGAGGTCGCGCCTCACACGCTGATCCCGCGTCCGGAAACCGAACTGCTGGTGGAGGCGGCCCTGGAATTACTGCCGGCCACGCCAGCCAAGGTTCTCGACCTCGGCACCGGCAGCGGCGCCATCGCCCTGGCCCTGGCCAGTGAGCGCCCGGCCTGGCAAGTCACGGCCGTCGACCGTGTGCTTGAAGCCGTGGCCCTGGCCGAACGCAACCGCCAGCGTCTTCACCTGAATAACGCCACAGTGCTGAGCAGTCATTGGTTCAGCTCACTGCAAGGTCGCAGCTACGATCTGATCATCAGTAATCCGCCTTATATCGCCGACAACGACCCGCATTTGGTCGCAGGCGATGTACGTTTCGAACCAGCCAGTGCGCTGGTTGCCGGCCACGATGGTTTGGACGACTTGCGGTTGATCATTAACGAGGCGCCGGCCCACCTGAATGCGGGTGGCTGGCTGCTGCTCGAACACGGTTACGATCAGGCTTTGGCCGTACGTGATCTGTTGCTGAGCCAGGGTTTTGACGAAGTGCATAGCCGTCTCGACCTCGGTGGTCACGAACGCATCACCCTGGGACGTCGCCCGTGCTGACTGATCAGGAGCTGTTGCGCTATAGCCGACAGATTCTGTTGCAACATGTCGACATCGAGGGCCAATTACGCCTGAAAAACAGCCGTGCTCTGATCGTCGGGCTCGGTGGCCTGGGCGCGCCGGTGGCGCTGTATCTGGCCGCTGCGGGCGTGGGCGAGCTGCATTTGGCTGACTTCGACACCGTCGACCTGACCAACCTGCAGCGCCAGATCATCCATGACACCGACAGCGTCGGGCAGACCAAGGTCGACTCGGCGTTGCGCCGTCTGACCGCCATCAACCCTGAAATCACGTTGGTTGCCCATCGCACCGCGCTGGACGCCGACTCCCTGGCGGCCGCAGTGGCGGCGGTAGACGTGGTGCTCGATTGCAGCGACAACTTCTCCACACGCGAAGCGGTCAACGCCGCCTGCGTCGTCGCAGCCAAGCCGTTGATCAGCGGCGCGGCAATTCGGCTTGAAGGCCAATTGTCTGTCTTCGACCCGCGTCGCGCTGAAAGCCCGTGTTACCACTGTTTATACGGGCATGGCAGCGACACCGAGCTTACGTGCAGCGAAGCGGGGGTGGTCGGGCCGGTGGTAGGGCTGGTCGGTAGCCTGCAAGCCTTGGAAGCCTTGAAGCTGCTGGCCGGTTTTGGTGAACCGCTGGTGGGCCGCTTGTTATTGATTGATGCCTTGACCACGCGCTTTCGTGAATTGCGGGTCAAGCGTGATCCCGGTTGCAGTGTCTGTGGGACGCAACATGGTTAAGGACGCGCCGATCGGTGTGTTCGATTCCGGAGTCGGCGGCTTGTCGGTGCTGGATGAAATCCAGCAACTGTTGCCCCACGAATCGCTGCTGTACGTGGCCGATTGCGGGCATATCCCCTATGGCGAGAAAACCCCCGAATTTATTCGTGAGCGTTCACGGCGGGTCGCTGAGTTTTTCCGCGAACGGGGCGCCAAGGCGTTCGTGATCGCTTGCAATACCGCGACCGTCGCCGCCGTAGCCGACTTGCGCCAGGACTATCCCGATTGGCCGCTGGTGGGCATGGAACCCGCCGTCAAACCTGCGGCTGCCGCCACGCGCAGTGGCGTGGTCGGTGTGCTGGCTACCACCGGTACTCTGCAAAGTGCCAAGTTCGCCGCGTTACTCGACCGTTTCGCCACCGATGTGCAGGTGATCACCCAGCCGTGCCCGGGCCTGGTGGAGCTGATTGAAACCGGTGATCTGCACAGCCCGGCCCTGCGTCAGTTGTTGCAGGGCTACATCGAGCCGCTGCTAAGCGCCGGTTGCGACACCCTCATCCTCGGTTGCACCCACTATCCCTTCCTCAAGCCGCTCCTGGCGCAGATGCTGCCCCCCAGCATCATCCTCATCGACACCGGCGCCGCCGTGGCTCGCCAGCTCAAGCGTTTATTGGGCGAGCGCGACCTGCTTGCCCACGGTGATCCTGAGCCTGCGCAGTTCTGGACCAGCGGTGATGTGTATCACCTAAGAAATATCCTACCGACACTGTGGAAATATTCCGGAGTTGTGCGAAGCTTTGGCGCGTGAAAATTTCGTGAAATATCGCCATTAGACGCTGAACTTCTGGCACTGCGTAGGCTTCTATAGCCAGATTGCTTGTACAAAACCATATAACTTCGTTCGGAAAGGATGTTTCTTATGAAGCGCTTGTTCTGTTTGGCTGCGATTGCGGCCGCTGTGGTGGGACACTCTTTTTCGGCGCAGGCCGCCGGGCTTGAGTTTGGCCTGGGGGCCACCAGTGATTCGACGCTCACCTATCGATTGGGGCTGACGTCGGATTGGGACAAGAGTTGGATGCAAAGTGATGTCGGTCGCCTGACCGGCTATTGGAGCGGCGCCTATACCTATTGGGAAGGTGATGACCGTGCAGGCGCCAGCAGCCTGTCGTTCTCGCCTGTCTTTGTGTATGAATTTGCCGGTCAGTCGGTCAAGCCCTACATCGAAGCCGGGATCGGCGTGGCGGTGTTCTCCCGCACTAAGCTGGAGGACAACAACATCGGCCAGGCTTTCCAGTTCGAAGACCGCTTGGGTTTCGGCCTGCGCTTCACCGGTGGGCATGAAGTGGGCATTCGCGCCACGCACTACTCCAATGCCGGGATCAGCAGCAATAACGACGGTGTAGAAAGCTACTCACTGCACTACACGATGCCGCTGTAATTCAAAACCTTGTGGGAGGGGGCTTGCCCCGATGGCGGAGTGTCAGTCGCGGAATTTTCCAACTGATCCACCACTATCGGGGTCAAGCCCCCTTCCACATTGAGGTCGTCACTGGCCTGAGATCAGCGGTACGCCGTGGCGATTCCTTCGCGTTCGGTCAGGCACTCCGGTGCGCCCATCTCGAATTCCCGACAAATCAGCGGCCGACGCTCATAAATCGTGCACATCATCGTGTCCCGATCCAGCGCCGCGCACCAGCCGTCGTCCAGGCGCAGCATCACTTCGCCGCCCCAGTCGTCGGTGTCGATATAGCGCTCCGGCACGCCGGTATCGGTGATCAACATGACTTCCAGCTGGCAGCAGCAGGCCGCGCACGTCGAGCAGGTGACGGTGGGCTCAGTGATTTGGGTGTGGGGGATGTTGGTCATAGACGAGCAGTGTAAGGCAAGCCGGTCATTTGCGTATGAATGCTCTGACGGACGTCAGCGTGCCAGCCGGTGCAGCCCGACAAAAAGCACCGCCCAAAGCACGGCCAGGCCGGCCATTGTAGGGCCCAGGCCATAGCCAAATTGAACATCGGTCAATTGGCTCCCCGCGTAGTAGGACAACGGCCCGCCCATCGCGCCCAGCAGTGCGGCACGCCACCACGGCCGCGCGCTCCAGGCCAGGCAATGGCGCAGGGTGGTCGCCAGCAATGCCCATAGCAGCATCAACCAGAACGGAATCAATGGCCCCGGCTCGCTGAACTGGAAAACCCCTACGGCGCGCAGCAGCGTGTCCACTGCGGTGCCCACCAGCATCACGCTGATGATCAGTACACCGTCCTCGGCCCACGCACTTATCCACAGCAGGTGAACGGCCAGCACCGCCAGGCCAACCAGCAGCCATAGGCTGTCGCCGCCCAGCACACAGGCAAACCAGCCGCACTGGAACAGCGCGGCATTGGCCAGGGTTTTAAGCATTGAAGCGCCCGAGCAACGGCGGGTTGATGGCTGCCGGTTTGGCCAGCAGCAATTGCGCGGTGCCGATAGTGCGCTCCATAAAGCCACCTTCGCAGTAGCAGAGGTAAAACTCCCACAACCGCAAAAAGTATTCGTCATAGCCCAGCTCCGTCAGACGGCCGTGGGCGCGGCGAAAGTTCTCATGCCACAGGCGCAAGGTTCGCGCGTAGTGCAGGCCAAAGTCTTCCATGTGCAGCAGGTTCATATCGGTGTCGCGGCTGACGATCTGCAGCATGTTCTGCACACTGGGCAGGGCGCCGCCGGGGAAAATGTAGCGCTGGATAAAGTCCACGCTGTTCTTGGCCTGCTCAAACCGTTGCTCACGGATCGTGATGGCCTGCAGCAGCATCAGCCCATCGCTCTTGAGCAAATGCGCGCACTGCTTGAAGTAGGTGGGCAGAAAGCGATGGCCCACGGCTTCGATCATCTCGATGGACACCAGCTTGTCGTATTGGCCGGTGAGGTCGCGATAGTCGCTCAGCAGCAGCGTGACCTGGCCTTGCAAACCGAGGGTTTCGATGCGTTTTTCGGTGTAGGCGAATTGCTCCTTGGACAAGGTCGTGGTGGTGACCTTGCAGCCATAGTGTTGCGCCGCGTATAGCGCCATGCTGCCCCAGCCGGTGCCGATTTCCAGCAGGTGGTCGGTGGGTTTGAGCGCGAGTTTCTGGCAGATGCGTTCAAGCTTATTCAGTTGCGCCTGTTCCAGGGTGTCCTCGTCGCTCAGAAATTGCGCCGCCGAATACATCATGGTCGGGTCGAGGAATTCTTCGAACAGGTCGTTGCCAAGGTCGTAGTGCGCGGCGATGTTTTTCTGCGAGCCCTTGCGCGTATTGCGGTTGAGCCAGTGCAGACCTTGAGTGAACGGGCGTGCCAGCCGCGCCAGGCCACCTTCCATGGCGTCGAGCACGTCCAGGTTGCTGACCATCACACGTACCACCGCGGTCAGGTCCGGACTGCTCCAATAACCGTGAATAAACGCCTCGCCGGCGCCGATGGAACCGTTGGCCGCCACCAGGCCCCACACCGCAGGGTCGAGGATTTGGATTTCCCCCAGCAAGTGCGCCTCCCGTGCGCCGAACACTTGCCGTTCGCCGTCCTCGATCACCACCAATTGGCCATGGCGCAATTGGCTGAGTTGGCGCAGTACGCCCTTGCGCAGCAGCGCACTGGTCACGCCGTTGACGTTCAGGCGGCTGGTCTTGACCGATAAGCTAGGGGATTTCATGGCGGCGATCCTTGGTATACCCGACTGCTGTACGAGAGGCGCCATCGGCGGCCCGGTGGGAAAAAATCGGTGTGCGTTTAAGAAACAGGCGTATCGCCTGCCAGTAAATGGCCAGGCAAGTCTTGGCGGTCATCCACGGAAATCGCCACAAGTAGCGATGCAGGCTGGCGCGGGTCAGCGCTTCCTTTTGCAGGCTCAAGGTGGCGTCGAAGACTTTCAGCTCGCCCTGCCAGTCGGCCATGTGCACGCCGAGCCTGTCTGCGGGCGGGCTGAAGCTCATGCGGTATTCCAGGTCGCGAGGCAGGAACGGCGACACATGGAAGGCCTTGGCCACCGCGAAATGCTGGTGCTCATCAGCGCCCAGGGCTTGGGCCGGCAGTACGTAGTGGTAGCGCTCGCGCCACGGGGTGTTGGTCACTTCACACAAGATCGCGGCCAGTTGCCCATCGGCCTCGAAACAGTAGAAGAAACTCACGGGATTAAAAGCCAGGCCCCAACTGCGGGCCTGGGTCAGTAGGCAGATAACGCCCTGAGGCGTATGCCCCAGAGCCTTGCCGACTTCCTGGCGCACGGCATCGCTCAAGCTCATGCCGTGACGCGTGAATTCACGCAGATAGTCCTGCTGACGAAAGCCGAAGGGCGCCAGGCGACTTGGTCCGGCCAACGGTGACAGTCCGAGGACTTCGTCTTGTTCGCTCAAATCCAGGTACAGCAGGCCGATGCGGTAGCGAAAGGCATGGGCCTTGGGCGCAAACCGTCGATGGGCAATCCAGCCGCTGTACAGGGCGCTGTTCACAGGGTTTTCCCAAAGGCCTGGGCCACGCGCAGCGCACTGACCACGCCGTCTTCGTGGAAACCATTGGCCCAGTAGGCGCCGCAATAAAACGTGTTGCGCACGCCGGCCAGTTCTTCCCAGCGGTTTTGCGCGGCCACCGCCGCCAGGCTGTATTGCGGATGCGCGTAGGTGAAGCGCGCGAGGATCTTCAGCGGGTTGATCATCGGCGTCTGGTTGAGGCTGACGCAAAAGGTGGTGGCGCTGTCGATGCCTTGCAGGATGTTCATGTCATAGGTGACGGCGGCCTGAGTCTGGATGTTACCGCTCAGCCGGTAATTCCAACTGGCCCAGGCCAGTTTGCGGTCGGGCAGCAGGCGCGTGTCGGTGTGCAAAACCACGTCGTTGTCGGCGTAGGGCAGGGCACCGAGAATCTCTTGTTCGGCCTGGCTTGGGTCGGCGAGCAATGCCAGCGCCTGGTCGCTATGACAGGCGAATACCACCCGATCAAATGCCTCGCTGCCGGCAGGACTGTGGATAACTACGCCTTGCTCGGTGCGCTCGACGTTATGCACAGGGCTGTTGAGGCGGATCTGCTCGCGAAAGCCGCGGGTCAGCGGTTCGATATAGCTGCTGGATCCACCTTCGATCACACACCACTGCGGCCGGTTGTTCACCGACAGCAAGCCGTGGTTCTTGAAGAAGCGCACAAAGAATTGCAGCGGAAAACTCAGCATGTCCGCCAGGGACATCGACCAGATCGCCGCACCCATCGGCACGATGTAGTGCCGCACAAAGCGCTCGCCGTAGCCGCCGGCCGTGAGGTAATCGCCCAAGGTCATCTCGGCACTGATGCGTTGCTCCTGCAGGTCCAGCGGTGCCTGGCGGTTGAACCGCAGGATGTCGCGCAACATGCCCCAGAAGCCCGGCGACAGGATATTGCGGCGCTGGGCGAACAGGCTGTTGAGGTTATTGCCGTTGTATTCGAACCGGGTTTTTTCGTCACACACCGAAAAGCTCATTTCGGTGGGCTTGAACGAGACACCGATCTGCCCCAGCAAGCGGATGAAGTTGGGGTAGGTCCAGTCGTTGAACACGATGAAACCGGTATCCACTGCGTAGCTTTTGCCGTCGACGCTGACGTTAACCGTATGGGTATGCCCGCCGATCCGGTCGCCCGCTTCGAACACGGTGACTTCGTGACTGCGGCTAAGCAGGTAGGCGCTGGTCAGGCCAGCAATGCCGCTGCCGATAATGGCGATCTTCACAGGTCGTCCTTTTTCGGTGGCGGGCTGCGCAGCATGCGTTTGCCGATGATCAATTGCGCGCGATTAGGCAGTTTCGACAGCGGCCACAGGGTGGCGATAAACAAGGCCGGGAAGGCGATTTCCAGTGGGCGTTTGTCCAGCTTGGAGAATATATGCCGAGCAGCCTTGTCGGCCGGCCAGCTCAGGGGCATCGGGAAGTCATTGCGCTCGGTCAGTGGTGTATCGACGAAGCCCGGGCTGATCACGGTGACATCGATATTTTCCGGCGACAGGCTGATGCGCAGGGACTCGAACAGATAACGCAGGCCGGCCTTGGACGCGCCATAGGCTTCTGCGCGGGGCATCGGCAGGTAGGTCACGGCGCTGGCGACGCCCACCAGATGCGGTGCACGCCCGACACGCAACAACGGCAGGGCCGCTTCGATGCAATAACTGCTGGCCAGCAGGTTGGTGCGCACCACATGCTCGATGATCGATGAATCAAACTGCTTGGCGTCGACATATTCACAGGTGCCGGCGTTAAGGATCACGGTGTCGAGCGAGCCCCAGACGTCACCGATGTGCTCGCCAATTTCGCGCACGGTCTGGCTGTTGGTCAGGTCACCGGCCACCACCAACACTTGGCCGGGGTAGCGTAGAGCCAGCGCATCCAGCGGTGCCTGGGTGCGAGAACTCAAGGCGACATGGGCGCCGCTGTTAAGCAGCTCCACGGCCAAGGCGGCGCCTATCCCACTGCTGGCACCGGTCAGCCAATAACGACGTGGCGACACTGCGTTCATCCCACTCTCCTTTTGAGCCAACTGACGACTCTGCCCAGCACGGGCAGGTGCTCGTAGAGCATGGCGCCGGCATCGAAGTAATCGCGGTGGCGGTACACCTTGTCCCGCCACATCAGGTGCGAGCATCCTTCCACCCGGATGACTTGGCCGGTGGCCAGGCGTGGGTGGCAAAAACTCATTTTCCAGCGCAGGTAGCCTTCGCCTTCGGCCACTTGGTCGAAACCGTGGAAGTCGAAGCGCAGTTGGCTGACGTTGCTGTACAACTCGGCGAAATAACTGTGCAACGCGGTCAGCCCATGGACCTCGTGCAGCGGGTCAGTAAAGGCAATGTCCTTGCTGTACAGGCTGTCGAGCAGGTGCAGGTTGTGCTTGTCCAGCGTGGCGAAGGTTTGGGCGAAGCGTTGCAGGAAGTCACTCATGTTCGACGACCGATTGACGTGAAGGCAGGCTGCGGAAAGCGGCCAGGGCGCGCGCGCGGGACTTCTTCAAGTCGACAATCGAGCGCGGATAATCTGCCACGCCAAACAGACCACCGGCGGCTTCGGGGTTATGCACTTCCTTTTTATTCAGTGCGGCCAATTCCGGCAGCCAGTGCTTGATGAATACGCCTTCGCTGTCGAATTTTTCTGACTGGCTCAGCGGGCTGAAAATCCGGAAGTAGGGCGCCGAGTCGGTACCGGTGGACGAGCTCCACTGCCAGCCACCGTTATTGGCGGCCAAGTCGCCGTCGATCAGGTGACGCATGAAGAAACGCTCGCCTTCACGCCAGTCGATCAGCAGGTTTTTGGTCAGGAACATTGCCACTACCATGCGCAGGCGGTTGTGCATCCAGCCGGTTTCCAGCAATTGACGCATGGCGGCGTCGATGATCGGCAGGCCAGTGCGAGCTTCTTGCCAGGCTGCCAGATCCTTGGGTGCATCACGCCAGGCCACGTCCTCGGTCTCGGGGCGGAACGCACGGTGACGGGACACCCGTGGGTAGCCCACCAGAATGTGCTTATAGAACTCACGCCAGAGCAGTTCGTTGATCCAGGTGATGGCGCCGATGTCGCCACTTTCGAATTCGCCTTGGTTGCTCTGCAAGGCTGCATGCAGGCACTGGCGCGGCGAAACCACGCCGGCAGCGAGGTAGGCCGACAGCTGGCTGGTACCGGGCTTGGCGGGGAAGTCGCGTTCGTCTTTGTAGTAGCTGATCTGCTGGTCGGCGAATGCATCGAGGCGCCGCCGGGCTTCGTCCTCACCGGCGGGCCAGAGGGCACGCAGGGTGTCGCTGGGCGGCTCGAAGCCTGCGACGGTGGTCGGCACCGGATCGCTTTTAAGGTCGAGTTTGGCCTGGGCCTTTGGCGTGGGCACTAACTGTGGAAGCGCGCTGTGCAGCCGTGTGTAGCAGACCTTGCGAAACTGACTGAAGACCTGGAAGTAGGTGCCGGTCTTGGTCAGCACACTGCCCGGTTGGAAGAACAATTGATCAAGGTAACTGTGGAAGGTCACGCCTTCGGCTTCCAGCGCCTGGGCCACGGCGGCGTCACGACGGCTTTCATGAATGCCGTACTCCTCGTTGACGTGCAGCGATTGCGCCGACAGGTCCCGGCACAGTTCGCTGAGCACGCTGGGCGCCTGGTCCCAGGTGGCAGCTGTGCGGATCAGCAGGGGAATGTTCAGCTCGCCTAAGTCTTTGCTCAAGTGCTGCAGGTTGCGCAGCCAGAAGTCGACCTTGCACGGAGCATCATCGTGGGCCAGCCATTGCTCAGGCGTGATCAGGTACACGGCGGCAACCGGGCCTCGCTGGGTCGCGGCGGCCAAGGCGGTGTTGTCGTGTAGGCGCAGGTCGGTGCGCAGCCAGATCAAGTGCATTTAAATAAGTCCACGCTGTATCAGTAGCTGGTGGGCCGACAACACATCTTCGGCCACGAATAATTCAGGAGTGTCATGGGTTAATACGGCTAACTCCGCCTGATGGATGCAGACCGTTGGTCCGACGAGCAGCGTCGGGCGACTGACGCCCGTGAGCAGCTTGGTCAGGCCCGGCAGGTGCAGGGCTTTGCTTGAATACAGCAGGACCGCGCGCGGTTGCAGGTGCTCGACTGCAAGGGCCAGCTCGCCGGCGGGCAGCGGCCAGTCAAACACTTCCACGGGGCAGTCGGCGCTGCTGGCCAGCCAGGCGCTGAGCCACAAATGCGGCTCCAGGGGCAGGTCGGACTGGTTAATCAGCAGCAGCGGCGCACCGTGCAACTGGCGATTGTTGTGGTAGATGCGCGCACCGAACTTACTGCGCAGCCAGGACAGGAAAAATACCCGCTCCATCTGCGCGCCGAACTGGCCCTGCCAACGCTGCTCCAGCTCCTTGATCAGCGGCAGTAGCAGTTGTTCACACAGGGTGCGCGGCGGGTACAGTGCCATGGCCTGGTTGAAGGCATCGTCGACCCGGCGTTCGGTCAGTTCGCTGATGGCCTGTACCAAGGTCTGGCGCAGGGTGTGCCATTCATTCTGCGACGTGTCGGTGTTGGCCTGGGCAGAGTCGATCAGGTGCTTCACCTGGCTGACCGGCACGCCGCGATTGAGCCAGGTGAGGATGGCGTGGATGCGTTGTACATGGTCGGCGCTGAACAGCCGATGGCCCTTGGGTGTGCGCTGGGGCACGATCAGGCCATAGCGACGCTCCCAGGCGCGCAGGGTCACAGCGTTGACGCCGGTCTGGCGCGCCACTTCGCGGATCGGCAGCCAGCCGTCTTCCAGGGCTTGAGCGATGTCTTCGCCGGGTTCGTCTTGCAGGGCAGCTTTCATGGTCTAGATCGCATTACGCAGGCTGAGATTTTCCGGGTGCGGTTGCAGGTACGCCTGCTGCGCGATGTAGCGGTCCGGGTGTTGGCGAAAGTGATGCTTGAGCAGCGTCAGCGGCACCACCAGCGGCACGATGCCGTGGCGGTATTGGCCGATGACGGTTTGCATTTCCTGCTTGTCATCGGCGCTGATCACCTGCTTGAGGTAGCCGCTGATGTGTTGCAGCACATTGGTGTGGGTGCCGCGAGTGGCGCATTTGGTCAGGCCGGTCATCAAATCGCTGAAGTAAGACTCGGCGAGTTCATTGAGGTCGGTGCCTTTGCCCATGCTGCCCAGCAGGTGACCCAGGCTTTTGTAATGGGCGGGACTGTGGGCCATCAGCAGGTATTTGTAGCGCGAGTGAAAGGCCAGCAGGCGGTGACGGGTCAGCCCTTCGGCCAGCAGCTTTTGCCAACTGGCGTAGACGAAAACGCGGGTCAGGAAGTTTTCCCGCAGCACCGGGTCGTTCAGTCGGCCGTCTTCTTCGACCGGTAGGTTGGGGTGGCGCGCGCAAAACGCCTGGGCATAGATGCCGCGTCCGCCACCGTCGACCGGTGTGCCGTTTTCGCGGTACACCTTGACTCGCTCCAGTCCACAGGACGGCGACTTCTGCATGAAGATGTAGCCGCACAGATCGGTATGTTCTTCAGCCATCTGCTGGCCGTATTCGTTCAGGGGCTGGGTCACGTTGAGTTCGCGGCGCACAGTGCCCACGGCCTGCGGATGGGCAGGGTCGCCAACCAGGCGGATCGGTTCGCGGGGGATGCCCAGGCCGATCGCAACTTCGGGGCACAGGGGCACAAAGTCGAAGTAGTCGGCGAGGGTTTGGCTGCAGAGCAGGGACTGTTTATGGCCACCATTGAAGCGCACGTTCTCGCCTAGTAGGCAGGCGCTGATAGCGATCTTCGGTTTTGCGCTGCTGGACATGGCCAAACCTCTGCAAGATTCTTGTACAAGCGTTGATTTCTGTACAACTAATCTCATCATAGGTCTGAAGCTGTACAAGTCAAATTATTTGTACAGGTTTTTTGCGGGGGGGACTATTTCCAGCCCATTTTCCATGCCTCGGCATTCTGCAAGGTCTGCCACGGAAGGCGTTCGCCGCGTTTGGTCATGATGGCTTGCAGCTCGATTTCCAGCACCGTGCCTTCTTCATCCCGAAACAGCTCGGTGACCAAAAAGTGTTTTTCCTTATTACGGGGATGGGCTGCTGTCCACTTTGACAGCAGCAGCTTGGCGGGGTTGATGCGGTTCATTGCAGGTGCTCGATCAGGCGTCGCGCGGCTTCCTGGCCACTGAGCCAGGCGCCTTCCACTCGACCGGACAGGCACCAGTCGCCACACACGTACAGACCCAGGTCGGCATCGGCCAGCACACCGAATTCATGGCTGCTGGACGGCCGCGCATAGAGCCAGCGGTGCGCTAGGCTGAACGACGGCGCAGGCATGGCGCTGTGCAGTAACTCGGCGAAGGCGCCGTGCAGGTGTTCGATCACGGCTTCCTTGGACAGGTCCAAGTGGGCTTTGCTCCAGGCGCTGGTGGCGTGCAGCACCCAGGTGTCGAGGGTGGTGTCGCGTCCAGGTTTGCTGCGGTTGCGCGCCAGCCAGTCGAGGGGGCTGTCCTGCACGAAGCAGCCTTCCATTGGCGTATCAAGGGGTGTGTCGAAGGCCAGGGCGATCGCCCAGGTGGGGTCCATTTTTACCCCTGCGGCGGCGCTGGCCAGCTTCGGCGCAGCAGCGAGCAGGGCGGTGGCTTGTGGCGCTGGCGTGGCGATGATCACGTGGCTGAATGGTCCATGATTGCCACCGTCAGCGTCGAGCAGGTTCCAGTGTTGAGTCCCTTGGAACACCTCGGTAATGCGGCAACCGAACTCCACCGGCAAGTCATCGAGCAGGGCACGGGTGATGGCGCTCATGCGCGGTGAGCCTACCCAGCGGATCTGCTCGTCGGGGGAAGGGGTGAGCTGGCCGGATTTGAAGTTGTACAACTGCGGTTTCCACTGCTCGGCCCAGCCGTTGCTTTGCCAGCGTTGCACTTCATTGACGAAGCGTCGGTCGCGGGCTGTGAAGTATTGGGCGCCCATGTCCAGCGCACCGGCATCACTGCGCTTGCTGGACATGCGGCCACCACTGCCGCGGCTTTTATCGAAGAGTTGCACTGCGTGCCCGGCGTCTCGTAACGCTCGGGCGGCGGAGAGACCGGCGATGCCGGTACCGATGATCGCGATGGGGACAGTCATGGAGGGCCTCGTTCTACCGTTGGGTACAGACTACGCCGACACCAATAGCTGTACAATATTGTTTTTTGGTATAAGTTTTGGCGTACCTGAACGTGTGGCGTGGCCTATGGTTAAAGCTGAGGCTTAAACAACAGTCACGCACGATTACAAATTGATCCCTGCTTATAAAATAGACCAGTGATCGGCGGCGAACGTTACATGAGGAAGATCCCATGCACATTTTGCTGACCGGCGGTACCGGCTTGATCGGCCGCCAACTCTGCCAACACTGGCTCGGTCAAGGCCATCGCCTGACCGTGTGGAGCCGTCATCCCGAAGAGGTTGCCGCCTTGTGTGGCGCCGAGGTGCTGGGCGTTGCGCGCCTGGAAGAGGTGATCGGCGTCGTGGACGCTGTGGTCAACCTCGCCGGCGCCGCCATCGCCGATCGTCCCTGGACCCACAAACGCAAGGCGCTGTTGTGGAGCAGTCGCATCGGTCTTACCGAAACCCTGTTGGCGTGGCTGGAAGGTCTTGCGCAAAAGCCGGCGGTGTTGATTTCCGGCTCGGCGGTGGGCTGGTACGGCGACGGTGGTGAGCGCGAACTGACCGAGGCCAGTGGTCCGGTACAGGACGATTTTCCCAGCCAGCTCTGTATCGCCTGGGAGGAAACCGCCCAGCGTGCCGAAGCCTTGGGCATGCGCGTGGTTCTGGTGCGCACCGGTTTGGTGTTGGCGGCCGAGGGCGGCTTTTTGTCGCGGCTGCTGCTGCCGTTCAAACTGGCGCTGGGCGGGCCTATCGGTAATGGTCGGCAGTGGATGCCATGGGTGCATATCAAGGATCAAATCGCCCTGATTGATTTTCTTCTGCACAAGGATGACGCCAGCGGTCCTTATAATGCCTGCGCCCCACACCCAGTGCGTAACCGCGAGTTCGCCAAGACCCTGGGCCAGGTACTGCACCGCCCGGCGTTCATGCCGATGCCGGCCTTTGCACTGAAGGTAGGCTTGGGTGAGTTGTCGGGGCTGTTGCTGGGCGGGCAGAAGGCGATTCCCGAACGCTTGATGGCCGCCGGTTTCACTTTCCAGTTCACTGAGTTGCATACGGCTTTGGATGACTTGTCCAGCCGCCTCTAGAAATAGGATGTTGCATGACGGATCACGCGTTGTTACTGGTCAACCTGGGTTCACCGGCGTCCACTTCGGTGGCGGATGTGCGCAGCTACCTTAACCAGTTTTTGATGGACCCTTATGTGATCGACTTGCCGTGGCCGGTACGTCGATTGCTGGTGTCGCTGATCCTTATCAAGCGCCCCGAGCAGTCGGCCCATGCCTATGCGTCGATCTGGTGGGATGAAGGTTCGCCGCTGGTTGTGCTCAGTCGTCGCCTGCAACAGCAGATGACGGCGCAGTGGACACAAGGCCCGGTGGAACTGGCCATGCGTTATGGCGAGCCGTCCCTGGAAACGACACTGACGCGCCTCGCCACCCAGGGTATTCAGAAGATCACCCTGGCGCCGTTGTACCCGCAGTTCGCCGACAGCACCGTGACCACGGTGATCGAAGAAGCCCGGCGCGTGGTGCGAAGCAAGAAACTGAATGCGCGACTGTCGATTCTGCAGCCGTTCTACGATCAGCCGGAATACCTTGATGCCCTGGCGGCGAGCGCACGGCGTTATGTCGAGCAGGATTACGATCACTTGCTGCTGAGCTTCCACGGTTTGCCCGAGCGCCATCTGACTAAGCTCGACCCGACTGGCCAGCATTGTTTCAAGGATGCCGACTGCTGCAAGAAAGCCTCGCCTGAAGTGCTTGCCAAATGCTATCGCGCACAATGTTTCAGTGTTGCCCGCGATGTAGCCGCCCGCCTGGGTTTGCCGGATGGCAAATGGTCGGTGGCGTTTCAATCGCGTCTGGGCCGTGCGAAGTGGATCGAACCCTACACTGAAGCTCGCCTGGAGGCGCTGGCCCAGCAAGGCGTGAAAAAGCTGCTGGTGATGTGCCCGGCGTTTGTGGCCGATTGCATCGAGACCCTGGAAGAAATTGGCGATCGCGGGTTGGAGCAATTCCGTGAGGCGGGGGGCGAGGAGTTGGTGTTGGTGCCGTGCTTGAATGATGATCCGCAGTGGGCGGCGGCGCTCAATACTTTGTGCGAAAGAGCGCCGTTGTCCCTATAGGCTGAGGCTCAAGCTGACGGTGAGATTGCGCGGTTCGCCGGGGCTGATCCAGTAGTTGCTGTAGGACCGCTCGTAGTACTTCTCGTCAAACAGGTTGTTCAGATTCAGGCCCACAGTCACGTTCTCGGTGGCTTTGTAGTGCGCCAGCAAATCCACGGTGTGGTAGGCCGGCAGTTCAAAACTGCTGCCGGCTTCACCCGAGCGGTCTCCCACATAGGTGAACGCCGCGCCCACGTCTGAGCCGCGCAAGGCGCCGTCCTGGAATTCATGCACCCCCAACAGACTGCCGCTGCGCTTGGCCACGCCGAGAATACGGCTGCCCGCCGGAATGGCCTTGTCGCCCTTGGTCACCTCGGCGTCAATGTAGGCGAAGGCGCCGATCACTCGCACTGCGTCGGTCAGTTGCCCGGTCAGTTGCAGATCAAAGCCCTGGCTGCGCGCCTTGCCCATTGCACGGTTGGTGTTGGTGGCCGGGTCCAGGGCCAATACGTTTTCCTTTTCGATATGGAACGCCGCGAGGGTAGCGCTGAGGCGGTCGTCGAACAGCTCGCTCTTGATCCCAACTTCATAACCTACGCCTTCCTCGGGCTTGAAGGTGTTACCTGTCGCGTCCAGGCCGCTGTTGGGTTTGAACGAAGTGGAGGCATTGGCGAACACGCCGACTTCGGGGGTGAGTTGATAAAGCAGGCCGGCGCGCTGGGTAAGAGCGTGGTGAGTTTGCCGGCTCGGTGGGACATTTCGAGTGAAGTCGTCGACGTTTTGCTGGAAATGCTCGAAGCGTGCGCCAACCATGCCGCGCAGGCGATCGGTAAAGACGATCTGGTCTTGCAGGTTAAGCGCGTGGCTTTTGGTGTGCTCGAAAAAGTCGGTGCCGGAGCGTATGCCATTGGGTTTGGTTTGGCCGTAGACCGGGTTGTAGATGTCGATGGCGTACGAGCTACCGGGGCTGCCGGCGATGGCCGTCACGCGTTCCTTCTTGCGGTAGTCCTCGTATTCAGTGCCGATCAACAGTTCATGCTGCCAGCTGCCGACGTCGAACAGGCCGCGCAGTTCCAACTGGGTGATGCTGTCGTGCCAGCCCATGGAGCGTTCGCGGTAGCGGCGGTTTAGGGTATGGCCATCTGCATTGAGAGCGCGGTTTTCCGAGGCGTCGCCCCACAGGCTACCTTGTTTGTAGTGGCTGGCCAGGCGCAGTTTCCAGGCGTCGTTTAGGTGATGTTCGAGGGTCGCCTGGATGCGATTGTTGTGGTTGTCGATGTCACCGTCGTTGGGTTCGCCGAGGAAGGTTTCGCGTGACAGGCCGGGGGCGTCGACGATGCCACGGTCGAAGGTTGAGCTGTGGCGCACGAATTCACTTTCGACGAGCAGGCTGGTGTCTGGGTCCAATTGCCAACTGAACGAGGGCGCGACGAACACGCGCTTGCTCTGCACGTGATCGCGGAAGCTGTGGTTGTCTTCCACTGCCAGGTTGACCCGCGACAGCACGTGGCCTTCGCTGTCCAGCGGCGTGTTGACGTCGAGAGCGGTGCGATAACGGTCCCAACTACCGGCACTGGTTTGCAGGGTAGTGAAGGCTTCTGGCTGAGGTTTTTTGGTCACGATATTCACGGTGCCCCCTGGGTCGCCACGCCCGTACAAACTGGCCGCGGGGCCTTTGAGCACTTCGATGCGTTCGATAGTGGCCGCGTCCGGTGTGCTCGGGTAACCACGGTTGGCGCTGAAACCGTCTTGATAGAACTCTGAGGTCGTGAAGCCGCGCACGCTGTATTCGTAGAGTGTCAGGCCGCCAAAGTTATTTTGCTTGGATACGCCGCCCGCGAATTCCAGGGCGCGTTCCACGTTGGTGCTTCCCAGGTCCTTGAGCACCGTGGCCGGAATAACGCTGATGGATTGTGGGATATCGCGCAGGGCCGTGTCGGTTTTAGTCGCACTGGCTGAACGCGTGGCGCGGTAGCCCTTCACTGGGCCGGTTGCGGATTCATAGGCGTCGGTGGTGACGCTGATGGTATCGAGTTCGACGGTGGTTTCTTCGGCAAAAGCGGGATCAAGCAGCAAGCCCAAGGCCAGGCCAGCTAAGGGGGCAATTCTTCGAGGCGGCATGATAGAGCGTTCCAATAGCGATATTGAAACAATATAACATGACCAATGAGAATGAATCGCTATGAAATGTTGGCTTGTAGGTGCCCGCGAACGGGCACCTGAGCGAAGCGGCTTATTCCTCTTCTTTAACCGGAGCCGGCGGCGGGCGCAGTCCGATTTCCGCCGACAACTTGATCTCTTTGCCGTTGCGCATCACCAGGATCGTCACCTTATCGGTCGGCTTGATCCGTGCCACCTGGTTCATCGATTTGCGACCATCACCCGCCGGTTCGCCGTTGATGCTCAGGATCACGTCACCCAATTGCAGCCCGGCTTTTTGTGCCGGACCGTCGCGGAAGATCCCGGCGACCACAATGCCTGGGCGCCCGGTCAGGCCAAACGACTCGGCCAGTTCCTTGGTCAGCGGCTGCACTTCGATCCCCAGCCAGCCGCGAATCACCTGGCCGTGCTCAATGATCGACTTCATCACTTCCATCGCCAGCTTCACCGGGATCGCAAAACCGATGCCCTGGGAACCGCCCGACTTGGAGAAAATCGCCGTGTTGATACCGGTCAAGTTGCCATTGGCATCCACCAGCGCGCCGCCGGAGTTGCCAGGGTTGATCGCCGCGTCGGTCTGGATGAAATCTTCGTAGCTGTTAAGCCCCAGCTGGTTGCGTCCGGTGGCGCTGATGATGCCCATGGTCACCGTCTGTCCCACCCCGAACGGGTTGCCGATGGCCAGTGCCACATCACCCACCCGCAGTCCATCGGAGCGGCCGAGAGTGATGGACGGCAGGCTTTTCAAATCGATCTTCAATACCGCCAGATCCGTTTCCGGGTCGCTGCCCACCACACGAGCCAGGGTCTCGCGACCATCACGCAGGGCCACCACAATCTGGTCGGCGCCGGTGGTCACGTGGTTGTTGGTGAGGATGTAGCCCTCGGGGCTCATGATCACCCCGGAACCCAGGCTGGATTCCATGCGCCGTTGCTTGGGCCCGTTGTCGCCGAAATAGCGGCGGAACTGTGGGTCTTCAAACAGCGGATGCGCTGGTTTGTTGATGACCTTGGTGGTGTACAGGTTGACCACTGCCGGCGCGGCAATGACCACTGCGTCCGCGTATGTCACCGGGCCTTGTACCACCGCGCTGGTTTGCGGTGCCTGTTGCAGGTTCACATCAAGGCTCGGTAAGCCCACCCATTGGGGGAAACGCTGAATAATCAGCATCGCGATCAGCACGCCAGCCAACAATGGCCATCCAAAAAAACGCAGTGCCTTGAGCATCAAGTAAGTCCTGACAGGTTGCAGGGGGCGGGAGAGCGCCCATAATGTCGCGCATTATACGAGGCTGCGAGCGCCTCGGAACGGGATATTTAGGAGTCTTTTATGGCCGTCCCCCTTACCACCCTCGTTGAGGAAGCAGACCGCTACCTCGGCAGTGCAAAAATCCCCGACTACTGCCCCAACGGGCTGCAAGTCGAAGGTCGCCCGCAGGTGATGCGCATCGTCAGCGGCGTGACCGCCAGCCAAGCCCTGCTGGACGCAGCCGTCGAAGCCCAGGCCGATTTGATCCTGGTGCACCACGGTTATTTCTGGAAAGGCGAAAACCCCTGCATCACCGGCATGAAGCAACGGCGACTGAAAACCCTGCTCAAGCACGACATCAGTTTGCTGGCCTACCACCTGCCGCTGGACCTGCACCCTGACGTCGGCAACAACGTGCAGCTTGCCAAGCAGTTGGACATCACCGTCGAGGGCCCGCTGGACCCAAGCAACCCCAAGATCGTCGGCCTCGTCGGCTCCCTCGCCGAACCTTTGTCGCCCCGTGACTTCGCCCGCCGCGTACAGGACGTCATGGGCCGCGAACCGCTGCTGATCGAAGGCAGCGAGATGATCCGCCGCGTCGGCTGGTGCACCGGCGGTGGCCAAGGCTACATCGACCATGGGATTGCCGCCGGCGTCGATCTGTTCCTCAGCGGTGAAGCTTCCGAGCAAACCTTCCACAGTGCGCGGGAAAACGACATCAGCTTCATTGCCGCCGGGCACCACGCAACCGAGCGCTACGGTGTGCAGGCTTTGGGAGATTATTTAGCGCGACGTTTCGCCCTGGAGCATCTGTTTATCGATTGTCCCAACCCGATTTGAGCGCCAAACCTGGGGGCATATTCTTATATCGTTTCGATCTAGCTGGCTCCCTGAATAGAAGAAGGTGCTGTGCTAGCATGCCTCGCTCGAACACGGCCCGCTGGCCGTCCATAAGATCGTTTTTCCGTGAGTAGCCATGGTCGACAAACTGACGCATCTGAAACAGCTGGAGGCGGAAAGCATCCACATCATCCGCGAGGTCGCCGCCGAGTTCGACAACCCGGTGATGCTCTACTCGATCGGTAAAGACTCCGCCGTGATGTTGCATCTGGCACGCAAGGCCTTCTTCCCGGGCAAACTGCCGTTCCCGGTGATGCACGTCGATACCCGCTGGAAATTCCAGGAGATGTACGCGTTCCGCGACAAGATGGTCGAAGAACTGGGCCTGGACCTGATCACCCACGTCAATCCCGATGGTGTTGCGCAGGGCATCAACCCGTTCACCCACGGCAGCGCCAAACACACCGACATCATGAAGACCGAAGGCCTTAAGCAGGCATTGGACAAGCATGGTTTCGACGCTGCCTTCGGCGGTGCCCGTCGCGATGAAGAGAAATCCCGTGCCAAAGAGCGCGTGTACTCGTTCCGCGACAGCAAGCACCGCTGGGACCCGAAGAACCAGCGCCCCGAGCTGTGGAATGTCTACAACGGCAACGTCAACAAGGGTGAGTCGATCCGTGTGTTCCCGCTGTCCAACTGGACCGAGCTGGACATCTGGCAGTACATCTACCTTGAAGGCATCCCGATCGTGCCGCTGTACTTTGCCGCCGAACGCGATGTCATCGAGAAGAACGGCACGTTGATCATGATCGACGACGACCGCATCCTCGAGCACCTGTCCGACGAAGACAAAGCCCGTATCGTCAAAAAGAAAGTACGTTTCCGTACCCTTGGCTGCTACCCGTTGACGGGCGCGGTGGAGTCCGAAGCCGAGACGCTGACGGACATCATTCAGGAAATGCTCCTGACGCGAACTTCCGAGCGCCAGGGCCGTGTCATCGACCACGATGGTGCAGGCTCGATGGAAGATAAAAAACGTCAAGGCTATTTCTAAGGGGCTGTCATGTCGCATCAATCTGATTTGATCAGCGAGGACATCCTCGCCTACCTGGGCCAGCACGAGCGCAAAGAGATGTTGCGCTTCCTGACCTGCGGCAACGTCGACGACGGCAAAAGCACCCTGATCGGGCGCCTGCTGCACGACTCCAAGATGATCTACGAAGATCACCTGGAAGCCATTACCCGCGATTCGAAGAAGTCCGGCACCACCGGCGATGACATCGACCTGGCGTTGCTGGTCGACGGCCTGCAGGCCGAGCGTGAGCAGGGCATCACCATCGATGTTGCCTACCGCTACTTCTCCACCGCAAAGCGCAAATTCATCATCGCCGACACTCCTGGCCATGAGCAGTACACCCGCAACATGGCTACCGGTGCCTCCACCTGTGACCTGGCGATCATCCTGATCGATGCCCGCTACGGTGTGCAGACCCAGACCCGTCGCCACAGCTTCATCGCGTCGTTGCTGGGCATCAAGCACATCGTCGTTGCCATCAACAAGATGGACATCAATGGCTTTGACCAAAGCGTATTCGAGTCGATCAAGGCTGATTACCTGAAGTTCGCCGACGGTATCGCGTTCAAGCCGAGCACCCTGGCATTCGTGCCGATGTCGGCGCTCAAGGGTGACAACGTGGTGAACAAGAGCGAGCGTTCGCCTTGGTACACCGGCCAGTCGCTGATGGAAATCCTCGAAACCGTCGAGATCGCCAACGATCGCAACTACACCGACCTGCGTTTCCCGGTGCAGTACGTTAACCGTCCAAACCTTAACTTCCGCGGTTTCGCCGGCACCCTGGCCAGCGGCATCGTGCATAAGGGAGACGAAATCGTTGTTCTGCAATCGGGCAAGAGCAGCCGCGTCAAATCCATTGTCACCTTCGACGGTGAACTGGAGCACGCCGGCCCAGGTCAGGCCGTGACCCTGACCATGGAAGACGAGATCGACATCTCCCGTGGCGACCTGTTGGTGCATGCCGACAACGTGCCGCAAGTGACTGACGCCTTCGATGCCATGCTGGTGTGGATGGCCGAAGAACCGATGCTGCCGGGCAAGAAATACGACATCAAGCGCGCCACCAGCTATGTGCCGGGTTCCATCACCAGCATCGTGCACCGCGTGGACGTGAACACCCTGGCCGAAGGCCCGGCGAGTTCGTTGCAACTGAATGAGATTGGCCGGGTCAAGGTCAGCCTCGACGCCGCCATCGCGTTGGACGGTTACGACAGCAATCGCACCACGGGCGCGTTTATTGTCATCGACCGTTTGACCAACGGCACCGTCGCCGCGGGCATGATCATCGCACCGCCTGTTACCCACGGCAGCGCGGCGCAGCATGGCAAGTTGGCTCATGTGGCCACTGAAGAACGTGCCCAGCGCTTTGGCCAGCAACCGGCCACCGTTCTGTTCAGCGGCCTCTCGGGCGCTGGCAAAAGCACCTTGGCCTACGCGGTTGAGCGCAAGCTGTTCGACATGGGCCGTGCCGTGTTCGTACTGGATGGTCAGAACCTACGCCACGACCTGAACAAAGGCTTGCCTCAGGATCGTGCCGGGCGTACCGAGAACTGGCGTCGTGCTGCTCACGTGGCGCGTCAGTTCAACGAGGCCGGCCTGCTGACCCTGGCGGCGTTCGTTGCCCCGGATGCCGAAGGCCGTGAACAGGCCAAGGCGCTGATTGGCAGCGACCGCCTGCTGACCGTCTACGTGCAAGCGTCGCCGTTGGTGTGCGCCGAGCGTGATCCGCAAGGTTTGTACGCTGCCGGTGGGGATAACATCCCTGGCGAGTCCTTCCCGTACGACGTGCCGTTGAATGCCGATCTGGTACTCGACACCCAGGCTCTGTCGTTGGAAGAGAGCGTCAAGCAAGTGCTGGAGCTGTTGCGTCAGCGCGGCGCGATCTAAACTTCGCGGCCACAAAAAAGCCCGCCACCGAGTGATCGGTGGCGGGCTTTTTCACATCTTCAAGATCGGGCGCGGTCAAATATGGGAGGGCGCTAGCCCCCGATAGCGGTGGGTCAGCTACGGCTGCATCAACTGATACTCCCTCATCGGGGGCAAGCCCCCTCCCGCAGGTTGATCATCGCTTGCTTGGGAATTCGGTGTGAAGCTGCTCCAGCAACGCATCCTTGGTTTCCCACAGCTGGTTAATCCACCCCTGGAACGCCAGCCGATACTCCGCATCCTGCTCATAATTCCTGCCGATGAACTCGGCTGGAATCTGCACTTCTTCAAACTGCACCACCACGTCCTGCACCTTGCCGCAGAGCAAGTCCCAATACCCAGGGCGTCCGCCAGGGTAGTGAATGGTCACGTTGACCAGTGATTTCAGCTGTTCCCCCATGGCATCCAACACAAACGCGATTCCGCCCGCCTTGGGTTTGAGCAAGTAGCGAAACGGCGACTTCTGCTGGGCATGTTTGCCCGGCGTAAACCGAGTGCCTTCGGCAAAGTTGAAAATCCCTACCGGGTTTGCGCGAAACTTCGCACAGGTCTTGCGGGTGGTTTCCAGGTCTTTGCCTTTCTTCTCCGGGTGTTTCTCCAGATAAGCCTTGGTGTAGCGCTTCATGAACGGAAAGCCCAACGCCCACCACGCCAGACCAATCACCGGCACCCAGATCAATTCCTGCTTGAGGAAGAACTTCAGCGGGCGAATCCGTCGATTGAGCACGTATTGCAACACCATGATGTCGACCCAGCTTTGGTGGTTGCTGGTCACTAGGTACGAGTGCTGATAGTCCAGCCCTTCAAGGCCTTTGAGATGCCAACGCGTTCGCTGTACCAGGTTCATCCAGCCCTTGTTGTTAGTTACCCAGGCTTCGTGGGTGTGGTTCATCAGCCATTCGCTGAAGCGTTTGGCAAACGGTAGCGCCTTGAACAGCGCGACGATGAACAGGAACGAACACAGCAGTATCGTGTTCAGTGCCAGCAACAGCGAAGCGATGACCCCGCGCACGGCGGCAGGTAGAAAATCCAGCATTTAGATATCCATTGGTCGGTTGGCGGCTTGGATCGCAGTCAGTGCGATGGTGTACACGATGTCGTCGACCTGGGCGCCACGGGGCAGGTCGTTGACCGGTTTGCGCAGGCCCTGCAGCATTGGGCCAAGGCTTACGCAGTCGGCGCTGCGTTGCACTGCTTTGTGGGTGGTGTTACCCGTGTTCAGATCGGGGAAGACGAACACCGTGGCTTTGCCGGCGACCTGGCTGTTGGGCGCCAATTGCCGCGCTACGTTTTCGTTGGCGGCGGCGTCGTATTGCAGCGGGCCGTCGATCAGCAGCAAGCTTTGCTGTTCGTGGGCGAGCAGGGTGGCCTCGCGGACTTTTTCCACTTCTTCTCCGCTGGCTGAATCACCGCTGGAATAACTGATCATCGCCACACGTGGGGTAATGCCGAATGCCGCCGCCGAATCGGCGCTTTGCAGGGCGATTTCCGCCAGTTCCGCAGCGCTTGGGTGCGGGTTCATCACGCAGTCGCCGTACACCAGCACCTGCTCTGGGAAGAGCATGAAGAACACCGACGACACCAGGGTGCAGCCCGGCGCCGTTTTGATCAGCTGCAGGGCAGGGCGGATGGTGTTCGCGGTGGAGTGGATAACGCCAGAGACCAGGCCGTCCACTTCGTCCAGCGCGAGCATCATCGTGGCGATCACCACGGTGTCTTCCAATTGTTGCTCGGCCATTGGCGCGTTGAGGCTCTTACTTTTGCGCAGCGCGACCATCGGTTCGACGTAGCGTTGGCGGATCAGGTCCGGGTCGAGAATCTCAAGGCCTTCAGGCAATTCGATGCCTTGGGCGCGGGCGACGGCTTCCACGTCTGCCGGCTTGGCCAGAAGCACGCAGCGCGCGATGCCCCTTGCCTGGCAGATAGCGGCGGCTTGCACGGTCAGCGGCTCGCTGCCTTCGGGCAGCACAATGCGTTTGTTGGCAGCCTGGGCGCGTTGGATCAACTGGTAGCGGAACACCGCCGGCGATAGACGCATCTCCCGCGGCGTGCCGCAGCGCTGGTGCAGCCAGCGCGCGTCGAGGTGGCTGGCGACGAAATCGGTGATGATCTCCGCACGCTCACGGTCATCAATGGGGATTTCCTTATTGAGGTTGTTGAGCAGGTTAGCGGTCTCGTAGGAACCGGTACTCACCGACAAAACCGGCAGCCCAGCCTGGAAGGCGCCGCGGCACAGATCCATGATGCGCGGGTCGGGCAGGGTATCGCTGGTCAGCAGCAGGCCGGCCAGGGGTACGCCGTTGATCGCGGCCAGGCTGACGGCGAGGATGATGTCGTCACGGTCGCCGGGGGTCACCACCAGCACGCCGGGCTTGAGCAGCTCTACGGTGTTGCGCATGGTGCGGGCGCAAATGATGATCTTGGTCATGCGCCGAGTTTCGTAGTCGCCGGCGTTGAGGATCTGCGCGCCCATCAGGTCGGCTACGTCGCGGGTGCGCGGCGCGTTGAGTTCCGGCTGGTACGGGATGCAGCCCAGCAGGCGGAAGTCACCGCTGCGCAACAGCGGCGAATGTTCTTTCAGGCGCGCCGAGAAAGCTTCCATGCTTTCGTCGGTGCGTACTTTGTTGAGGATTACGCCGAGTACCTTCGGGTCTTTCGGGCCGCCGAACAACTGGGCCTGCAATTCCACACGGCCTGAGAGTTCGGTAAGCACTTCGTTTTCCGGAGCGGAGACTAGAATCACTTCAGCATCCAGGCTCTTGGCCAAGTGCAGGTTGACCCGCGCCGCGTAGCTGGCATTGCGGGTCGGCACCATGCCTTCGACGATCAGCACATCCTTGCCCACCGCGGCCTGCTGATACAGCGTGATAATTTCTTCTAGCAGTTCATCCAACTGGCCGTCGCCGAGCATCCGCTCTACATGGGCGAGGCCCAGGGGTTGTGGAGGCTTCAGGCCGTGGGTGCGTGCCACCAGTTCGGTGGAGCGTTCTGGGCCGGTGTCGCCAGGATGCGGTTGGGCTATCGGCTTGAAGAAGCCGACTTTCAGCCCGGCCCGTTCAAGGGTGCGCACCAGCCCTAGGCTGATGGAGGTCAGACCCACACCAAAATCGGTGGGCGCGATAAAAAAAGTCTGCATGCGAATTCTCTGGAGGTGCATGGCTTCGGTGGCGCTCTATGGCTGAGTGCCTACCGGGAATCAGGCGTCAAGGTTATCGTTATTCGGCGCTTGCGCACACCAGCCGCAGGCAAAGGGCTGGCCTATTTTTTCCAGGCGCTGTGCGGGGTCTAGCACCCAGGTGCGGGATTGCCACGGCGGCTGGTGGCGCAGGTGCTGGGTATGGCCGCATGACAGCTCGGCCACCCAATGCCCTTCTTCGTCCGAATGAAAACCGATGATCATGACCGTTGATTGGTCCCGTCCGTCCGGGTTCCGTTCGCTTTCGGGCAAATCCTTGTTTAGACTTGTCCGTTCTTCATTCTTATGCAAAAGGTCTCGCCCCATGACGATCGCCGCTAACAAGGCTGTCTCCATCGACTATACCCTGACCAACGACGCTGGTGAGGTCATCGACAGCTCCGCCGGCGGCGCGCCGCTGGTCTACCTGCAAGGCGCAGGTAATATCATCCCAGGCCTGGAAAAGGCCCTGGAAGGCAAGGCAGTTGGTGATGAACTGACCGTAGCCGTAGAACCTGAAGATGCCTACGGCGAATACTCTGCTGAACTGGTCAGCACTTTGAGCCGCAGCATGTTCGAAGGCGTTGACGAGCTGGAAGTGGGCATGCAGTTCCACGCTTCCGCGCCGGACGGCCAAATGCAGATCGTGACCATCCGTGATCTGGACGGCGACGACGTAACCGTCGACGGCAACCACCCTCTGGCTGGTCAGCGCCTGAACTTCCAAGTGAAGATCGTTGCCATCCGCGACGCTTCCCAGGAAGAAGTTGCTCACGGCCACGTTCACGGTGAAGGCGGTCATCAGCACTGATTGATGCGTTAATCAGCTGATAGCAAAAACGCCCCGACTGGTTCGGGGCGTTTTTTTGTGCCTGAAATCATCACAGCTCCATCTGTGGCAGGGAGCAAGCCCACTCTCTCATGTGTTTTCACGCACAAACAAAAATGCCCCGGACCTTTCGGTACGGGGCATTTCCTAACTGTTTCGCAACCAAGGTTACGTAGCAGTTGTTACCACTTAGGCTGCAGCAGCAACGCTCAGAGCCTTGATGTGGCCATTCAGGCGGCTCTTATGGCGAGCGGCCTTGTTCTTGTGGATGATGCCTTTATCGGCCATACGGTCGATAACTGGCACAGCCAGAACGTAAGCTGCTTGAGCTTTTTCAGCGTCTTTGGTGTCGATGGCTTTAACTACATTCTTGATGTAGGTACGAACCATGGAACGCAGGCTGGCGTTGTGGCTGCGACGCTTCTCAGCCTGTTTTGCACGTTTTTTGGCGGAAGGTGTGTTGGCCACCGTCGAGCTCCTCGAAAGACTTTTTAGGAAATAGCAAACAAAATAGGCCGCGAATCATGCCGATGACTTGATGTGTTGTCAAGGGCGGCTGATGCGAACTGCTGAGTGGTCGATCTGAAGAGGCGGGTGATTTATTTCCGGCGCTTGACCTGTAAACTCGCGAGCTTTGGCTCTGTGCTGTTGCAGGCGCGCAGTATCGCATAAGTGGGCGCTTTGTTCGCCTGCTCTTTATCTATAGGCGCAAACTCTTTCAATGAATCTGCTCAAATCGTTGGCTGCCGTCAGCTCTATCACAATGATCTCCAGGGTTTTGGGGTTCGTGCGTGACACCCTGCTGGCGCGCATTTTTGGCGCCAGCATGGCCACGGATGCCTTCTTTATTGCCTTTAAGTTGCCCAATCTGCTGCGCAGGATCTTCGCTGAAGGCGCATTTTCCCAAGCGTTCGTGCCGATTCTGGCTGAATACAAGACTCAGCAGGGCGAGGAAGCTACTCGTACCTTTATTGCCTACGTTTCGGGCCTGCTGACCCTGGTTTTAATGCTGGTGACCCTCCTCGGAATGCTCGCCGCTCCCTGGGTGATCTGGGCGACGGCCCCCGGTTTTGCCAATACGCCGGAAAAGTTCGCGCTGACCACTGATCTGCTGAGAGTGACCTTTCCTTATATATTGCTGATTTCCCTGTCATCCCTGGCCGGGGCGATCCTCAATACTTGGAACCGGTTTTCGGTGCCGGCGTTCGTGCCAACGTTGCTAAACGTCAGCATGATTATTTTCGCGCTGTTTCTCACGCCGTACTTCGATCCGCCGGTCATGGCCTTGGGTTGGGCGGTGCTGGCCGGTGGTCTGGCGCAATTGCTCTACCAACTGCCGCACCTGAAAAAGATCGGCATGCTCGTGCTGCCTCGCCTGAATCTGAAAGACACCGGCGTCTGGCGCGTGATGCGCAATATGCTGCCGGCGATTCTTGGCGTGTCGGTCAGTCAGATTTCCCTGATTATCAACACGGCCTTTGCCTCGCTGCTGGTATCGGGCTCGGTGTCGTGGATGTATTACGCCGATCGTCTGATGGAGTTGCCTTCCGGCGTGCTCGGCGTGGCCTTGGGCACAATTCTGCTGCCGACCCTGGCGCGTACCTACGCAAGCAAGGACCGCCAGGAGTACTCGCGCATCCTCGATTGGGGCCTGCGCCTGTGTTTCGTCCTGGTGTTGCCGTGCGCCCTTGCGCTGGGAATCCTGGCCGAGCCGCTAACGGTCTCACTGTTCCAATACGGGCAGTTCGACGCCCATGACGCCTTGATGACGCAGCACGCGCTGGTTGCTTACTCCGTTGGCCTGCTCGGCATCATCGTGATCAAAGTGCTGGCGCCTGGCTTCTACGCCCAGCAGAACATCCGCACCCCGGTCAAAATCGCGATTTTCACGCTGATCGTCACGCAACTGCTCAACCTTGTGTTTATCGGCCCGTTGGCTCACGCCGGCCTGGCCCTGGCCATCAGTGCGGGCGCCTGCATCAACGCTGGACTGCTGTTTTATCAGTTGCGCAAACAGCAGATGTTCCAGCCGCAGCCGGGCTGGGGCATGTTTGCCCTGAAATTGCTGGTGGCGGTGGCAATGATGTCGGCGGTTCTGCTTGGGCTGATGCACTTTATGCCAGCGTGGGACCAAGGCCACATGTTAGATCGCTTCATGCGCCTGGGTGCGCTGGTGGTCGCCGGTGTGGTGGTGTACTTCGGTATGTTGCTGCTGCAGGGTTTCCGTCTGCGCGATTTCAATCGCAAGTCGCTGAGCTAGAGAGTTTGCTGCGATAAAACAGGTGTTTTATCGATTCCATCCACCTTGCCCTGCGCTGTTGCCTGTCGTCCGGGGCTGGGTGTGGTTATAATCGACCACTTTATGAGCAAGAAGCGCGTTATGCAGCTGGTTCGAGGTCTCCACAACCTGCGCCCCCAGCATCGGGGCTGCGTCGCCACTATTGGCAACTTTGACGGTGTTCACCGTGGTCATCAGGCTATTCTGGCCCGGCTGCGCGAGCGTGCGGTCGAGTTGGGCGTGCCCAGCTGCGTGGTGATTTTTGAACCTCAGCCGCGGGAATATTTCACTCCGGAAACGGCGCCAGCCCGCTTGGCTCGCTTGCGGGACAAGCTGCAACTGCTAGCTGAAGAAGGTGTGGACCGCGTCCTCTGCCTGGCTTTCAATCAGCGCTTGCAAAGCCTCAGCGCTGCCGAGTTCGTTGACCGCATCCTCGTGGATGGCCTGGGCGTACAACATCTGGAGGTCGGCGACGACTTCCGTTTTGGTTGCGACCGGGTTGGGGATTTTGAATTCCTGCAGCACGCCGGCGTCATCCAGGGCTTTACCGTCGAAGCCGCGCAAACCGTCGAATTAGATGGCCTGCGCGTGAGCAGTACCCAAGTGCGTAATGCGCTGGCGGCTGCCGACTTCGCCTTGGCTGAGCGTTTGCTCGGTCGCCCGTTCCGCATTGCCGGACGGGTGCTGCACGGCCAGAAGCTGGCGCGCCAATTGGGCACGCCAACCGCCAACGTGCAACTCAAGCGCCGTCGTGTGCCGCTGACAGGGGTTTACCTGGTTAGCGTCGATATTGACGGCCAGTCGTGGCCGGGAGTCGCCAACATAGGCGTCAGGCCCACGGTTGCAGGTGATGGCAAGGCCCACCTGGAGGTTCACCTTTTGGATTTTGCCGGTGATTTATACGACCGGCGTTTGACGGTGGTTTTCCACCAGAAGCTGCGTGAAGAGCAGCGTTTCGCCTCCCTTGAGGCGTTGAAAACGGCGATCAATGCGGATGTCGCCGCCGCCCGTGCACTAGCCGCACCTAGCGCCCATCGCTAACCGAAGAGCCTTAAATGACCGACTATAAAGCCACGCTAAACCTTCCGGACACCGCCTTCCCAATGAAGGCCGGCCTGCCACAGCGCGAACCGCAGATCCTGCAGCGCTGGGACAGTATTGGCCTGTACGGAAAGTTGCGCGAGATTGGCAAGGATCGTCCGAAATTCGTCCTGCACGATGGCCCTCCTTACGCCAACGGCACGATTCATATCGGTCATGCGCTGAACAAAATTCTCAAGGACATGATCCTGCGCTCGAAAACCCTGTCGGGCTTCGACGCGCCGTATGTGCCGGGTTGGGACTGCCACGGCCTGCCGATCGAACACAAGGTCGAAGTGACCTACGGTAAGAACCTGGGTGCCGATAAAACCCGCGAACTGTGCCGTGCCTACGCCGCCGAGCAGATCGAAGGGCAGAAGTCCGAGTTCATCCGCCTGGGTGTGCTGGGCGAGTGGGACAACCCGTACAAAACCATGAACTTCAAGAACGAGGCCGGTGAAATCCGTGCCTTGGCCGAAATCGTCAAAGGCGGTTTCGTGTTCAAGGGCCTCAAACCCGTGAACTGGTGCTTCGATTGCGGCTCGGCCCTGGCTGAAGCGGAAGTCGAATACGAAGACAAGAAGTCCTCGACCATCGACGTAGCCTTCCCGATTGCTGACGACGCCAAGCTGGCCCAGGCGTTTGGCCTGGCTAGCCTGAGCAAACCGGCTGCCATCTTGATCTGGACCACCACCCCGTGGACCATTCCCGCGAACCAGGCGCTGAACGTGCACCCGGAATTCACCTATGCCCTGGTGGACGTCGATGATCGCCTGCTGGTACTCGCCGAGGAAATGGTCGAAGCGTGCCTGGCTCGCTACGAACTGCAAGGTTCGGTGATCGCCACCACCACCGGTTCCGCGCTGGAGCTGATTAACTTCCGTCACCCGTTCTATGACCGTCTGTCGCCGGTGTACCTGGCTGACTACGTCGAGTTGGGTTCGGGTACCGGTGTGGTTCACTGCTCGCCCGCCTATGGCGTGGACGACTTCGTGATCTGCAAGAAGTACGGCATGGTCAACGATGAGATCATCAACCCGGTGCAAAGCAACGGTGTTTACGTGCCTTCGCTGGAGTTCTTCGGCGGCCAGTTCATCTTCAAGGCCGATCAGCCGATCATCGATAAGCTGCGTGAAGTCGGTGCGCTGATGCAAACCGACACCATCAAGCACAGCTACATGCACTGCTGGCGTCACAAGACCCCGCTGATCTACCGCGCCACCGCGCAATGGTTTATCGGCATGGACAAAGAGCCGACCAGCGGCGACACCTTGCGTGTGCGCTCGCTCAAGGCCATCGAAGACACCACGTTCGTCCCGGCGTGGGGCCAGGCGCGCCTGCATTCGATGATCGCCAACCGTCCGGACTGGTGCATCTCCCGTCAACGCAACTGGGGTGTGCCGATCCCGTTCTTCTTGAACAAGGAAAGCGGTGAGTTGCATCCGCGTACCGTCGAACTGATGGAAGTGGTGGCCCAGCGTGTTGAACAGGAAGGCATCGAAGCCTGGTTCAAGCTGGACGCCGCCGAACTGCTGGGCGAAGAAGCGCCGCAGTACGACAAAATCAGCGACACCCTCGACGTATGGTTCGACTCGGGCACCACCCACTGGCACGTGCTGCGCGGTTCGCACCCGATGGGCCACGAGACCGGTCCGCGTGCCGACCTGTACCTGGAAGGCTCGGACCAACACCGTGGCTGGTTCCACTCGTCATTGCTGACCGGTTGCGCCATCGACGATCACGCCCCGTATCGCGAGCTGCTGACCCACGGTTTCACCGTCGACGAGACGGGCCGCAAGATGTCCAAGTCGCTGAAAAACGTGATCGAACCGAAAAAGATCAACGACACCCTGGGCGCCGACATCATGCGTCTGTGGGTTGCGTCTACTGACTACTCGGGCGAGATCGCCGTATCGGACCAGATCCTGGCCCGCAGCGCCGATGCCTACCGTCGTATCCGTAATACCGCGCGCTTCCTGCTGTCGAACCTGACCGGCTTCAACCCGGCCACCGATATCCTGCCGGCCGAGGACATGCTTGCTCTGGACCGTTGGGCCGTGGACCGTACCCTGTTGTTGCAGCGCGAGTTGCAGGAGCACTACGGCGAATACCGCTTCTGGAACGTGTATTCGAAGATCCACAACTTCTGCGTGCAGGAGTTGGGTGGTTTCTACCTCGACATCATCAAGGACCGCCAGTACACCACCGGCGCCAACAGCAAGGCACGCCGCTCGGCGCAGACCGCTCTGTATCACATCTCCGAAGCGCTGGTGCGCTGGATCGCACCGATCCTGGCCTTCACCGCCGACGAGCTGTGGGAATACCTGCCGGGTGAGCGTAACGAGTCCGTGATGCTCAACACCTGGTACGAAGGCCTGACCGAACTGCCGGCCGATTTCGAACTGGGTCGCGAGTACTGGGAAGGCGTGATGGCCGTCAAAGTAGCAGTGAACAAGGAGTTGGAAGTGCAGCGTGCGGCCAAGGCCGTCGGCGGCAACCTGCAGGCCGAAGTCACCCTGTTTGCCGAGGAAGGCCTGACCGCCGACTTGACCAAGCTGAGCAACGAACTGCGCTTTGTACTGATCACCTCGACTGCAAGCTTGGCGCCATTCGCCCAGGCCCCAGCGGACGCCGTGGCCACCGAAGTACCGGGCCTCAAGCTCAAAGTGGTCAAGTCGGCCTTTGCCAAGTGCGCTCGTTGCTGGCATTGCCGTGAAGACGTCGGCGTGAACCCTGAGCATCCAGAAATCTGTGGTCGTTGCGTCGACAACATCTCGGGTGAAGGCGAGGTTCGCCATTATGCCTAATACCAGTCGTTTCGGACGTCTGGGCTGGCTCGTACTGAGTTTGTTGGTCCTGGTCATTGACCAGGTCAGCAAGGCTCATTTCGAAGGCTCCCTGGAAATGTTCCAGCAAATCGTGGTGATCCCGGATTACTTCAGCTGGACCCTCGCCTACAACACCGGCGCCGCTTTCAGCTTCCTGGCTGACGGTGGCGGCTGGCAGCGCTGGTTGTTCGCGCTGATCGCCGTGGTGGTCAGTGCGGTGCTCGTGGTCTGGCTCAAGCGCCTGGGCCGCGATGACACCTGGCTGGCCGTCGCCTTGGCCTTGGTTCTGGGCGGCGCGCTGGGTAACCTGTACGACCGCATTGCCCTGGGCCATGTGATCGACTTTATCCTGGTGCATTGGCAGAACCGTCATTATTTCCCTGCGTTCAACTTTGCCGACAGCGCCATCACCGTTGGTGCAATCATGCTGGCGCTGGATATGTTCAAAAGTAAGAAAACCGGAGAGACCGTCAATGACTGATCAGGTATTGGCTGAGCAACGCATCGGCCAGAACACGGAAGTCACTTTGCATTTCGCATTGCGCCTGGAGAATGGCGACACGGTCGACAGCACGTTCGACAAGGCCCCGGCGACCTTCAAGGTCGGCGACGGCAA
Organism: Pseudomonas sp. Irchel 3H9; assembly: GCF_900187495.1. Taxonomy (NCBI): domain Bacteria; kingdom Pseudomonadati; phylum Pseudomonadota; class Gammaproteobacteria; order Pseudomonadales; family Pseudomonadaceae; genus Pseudomonas; species Pseudomonas sp. Irchel 3H9. The sequence goes on from NZ_FYDK01000001.1 coordinate 105,683, forward strand.
TCTGCTGCCGGGTTTCGAAGCGGCTCTATTCGGTTTCAAGGCTGGCGACAAGCGCACCCTGCAGATCCTGCCGGAAAACGCTTTTGGTCAGCCTAACCCGCAAAACGTGCAGATCATCCCGCGTTCGCAGTTTCAGGACATGGACCTGTCGGAAGGCCTGCTGGTGATCTTTAACGACGCCGCGAATACTGAGCTGCCTGGCGTGGTGAAAGCGTTCGATGACGCGCAAGTGACCATCGACTTCAACCACCCGTTGGCCGGTAAAACCTTGACGTTTGACGTTGAAATCATCGACGTTAAAGCGCTCTAACTGACGAAACACACTAAATGTGTGGATCGGACTTGTGTGAGGGGGCTTGCCCCCGATAGCGGGGTATCAGTCAAAGTTTTTTACTGACCCATCACTATCGGGGGCAAGCCCCCTCCCACCTTTGATCTTCATTGTCAGTTGAGTAGCTTCAATACTGACCCATAGTAGCTGCAAGACACGAGGCACAGCATGCAAATCAAACTCGCCAACCCCCGTGGCTTCTGCGCCGGCGTGGACCGTGCGATCGAAATCGTCAATCGTGCCCTGGAAGTTTTCGGTCCGCCGATCTACGTGCGTCATGAAGTCGTCCACAACAAGTTTGTGGTCGAAGACCTGCGCGCACGTGGCGCCATCTTTGTCGAAGAACTGGAGCAGGTGCCGGACGACGTGATCGTCATCTTCAGTGCTCATGGTGTTTCCCAGGCCGTGCGTACCGAAGCGGCGGGCCGGGGCCTGAAAGTGTTCGACGCGACTTGCCCGCTGGTTACCAAGGTGCACATCGAAGTCGCGCGCTACAGCCGTGATGGTCGGGAATGCATTCTGATCGGTCATGCCGGTCACCCGGAAGTCGAAGGCACCATGGGCCAATACGACGCCAGCAACGGCGGCGCCATCTACTTGGTGGAGGACGAGAATGACGTCGCCAGCCTTCAGGTACACAACCCTGATCGTTTGGCCTTCGTGACCCAGACAACCTTGTCCATGGACGACACCAGCCGTGTGATCGACGCGCTACGCAGCCGCTTCCCGGCCATTGGCGGCCCGCGCAAGGATGACATCTGCTACGCCACCCAAAACCGCCAGGACGCGGTCAAACAATTGGCTGACGAGTGCGATGTGGTTCTGGTGGTCGGCAGTCCTAACAGCTCCAATTCCAACCGCCTGCGTGAGCTGGCTGAGCGGATGGCGACACCGGCGTACCTGATCGACGGTGCCGAAGACATGCAACGCAGTTGGTTCGATGGCGTCGAGCGTATTGGCATCACTGCGGGTGCTTCTGCTCCTGAAGTGCTGGTGCGCGGTGTTATCCAGCAACTGCACGCCTGGGGCGCTACCGGCGCTGATGAGTTGGCAGGACGTGAAGAGAACATCACTTTCTCCATGCCCAAGGAGCTGCGCGTTCGCTCATTGCTTTGAACGTCAGGGTGCCGGATTAACTTCGGCACAACGCCTGTTCGGCTTTATCGCTACGCAGGCTGATACGTCCACTAGGCGCCAGCACCAACTGGTGCAGGCTTTGCGCCGAGTCCCTGGCGCATACGTGCACAGTGCCAGCACGAAAACCTCCCCCTGAAAACACCGGCTCGCCTGAACTGCTGAAGCGCACCTGGCTTTTGACCGGCCCATTCCCGACTATCGGCACGCGCCCGCTGTCTTGGCGCTCCAAGAGCACGGGGTTGTCGTCGTCCTGATGGCCGTGTCCGCTCACATCCAATATCACCCGCCAACCCTTGCTCCAGTCCTCGTCCAGTGCGTGGATGACCACCGCACGGTTACGCGCGATGGCTTCAGTGCGTGCGAAGCGAAGCCCGCTGGTAAGTGATTGTGCCGCGCTTTGTCGCAGCTGTGACTCCAGCAGGCCCATGAAATTAGGTGCTGCCAGATGCAGCAGAGTGCCGCTCACAAGGAGTCCAAGCAGCAGTTCGATCAGGGTAAAACCTCGCTGTTCCATCGGCTTTCTCTCCGTGGGCGTGTTTAGGAAACAGGTCTAGGCATAGGTATAGCGTCCGTTTCTGGGAGGCGAATGATGGCCTATAGGTCCAAAGTATTTCCCTTTGTGCCGTGGGCAGCACGGGCGAAAAACCGACGCTAGTCTTGGATCGCTCAGCGGGATTTCCTGCTTTCTTCGACCTTCGACACGGATGACGACGGTAATGCCTTCCTGCCTTAACACCTGTTTTCCCCACGCTTTTGCGCGATGCCAGACCGGCATGACGTTGATCGAGGTACTGGTGGCGATGCTGATTCTCACCGTGGGCCTGTTAGGCGCAGTGGTGCTTCAACTCAATGCCCTCAAGTACACCGAAAGTTCGAGGATGACCAGTCAGGCCAGTTTTATTGCCTACGATATGCTCGACCGAGTCCGCGCCAATTCTGGCGCGGACTACTCATTGCGCCACGGAGTGCAGGCCCCCAGTACCGGGAACGTCAGCGTGCGTGATTTGGACCTCCATGATTTCGAATCCAATATTCGCGCCTTTGCCGGGGAGGGTGCCAAAGGTTCAGTGGCGGTCAGCACAAATGAAGTGACTGTCAGTATCAGTTGGGATGGCAGCCGAAGTGAGAACACGCCTGGCGCGCGGGAAACCTGGTCCCTGACCAGTCGCATCGACAATGAACCAGGGGTAATGCAATGAGGCCTCTGGTTAGCGGTTTCAGCCTGGTGGAATTGTTGCTGGCACTGGCCGTCGGTTTGGTACTGGTGATTGGAGGGAGCCAAGTGGTGATCAGCTCCCGAGTTACCTACGCCAGCCAGCAGGCTTCCATGTTGTTGCAGGATGACGCGCGGTTTGCGCTGGGCAAGATGATTCAGGACATTCGTCAGGCTGGGATGTTTGGCTGTTTGGCCACGGAAGTTATTGATAACGCGCCGCCAGCCTTTGAACAGCCCGTGCGCTGGACTGCCGGGGGTAGCTCAAAGTCGCTAACGCTGGTCACCACTGATGTCGGCCGAGGGGTTGGCAGGCCTGACTGGACGGTGCTGTCCGACTGCACGACTAACGCTCAAGCCTATGCAGGGAATCCACCTGCCCTTGATCCTGGACAGATTCGTTTTGCGATTCGACAGCTGACTTACACCTTCGAGACCAGCCAGTTAAAGGTCAGCACGCCCGCAGCGCCGGCCAAGGCGGTGCTGGTGGATAACGTGCGGGATTTCGATATCAGTTTCGGCGTGGCTGCCAGGGCGTCATCACCGCGAGTTGTGGGCTACGACGCCATGCCATCCGATGAGGCCTTGATCCGCAGCGTGCGCATCCGCATGACGCTGCAGGACCCCACTGGGACGGTGAGAGATCAAACCTACAGCGTGGTGGTGGCTCTGCGAAACCGTGTGGGGTAGGGCAGCCATGAAGAGTGCTGGAGGTATTTCTTTGCGACAAAGAGGGATAGTCCTGCTGATAAGCCTGGTGTTTCTGCTGTTGTTGGCGTTGATCGGGTTGTCGTCCATGCAGGGGGCAGTCACCCAGCAAAAAATTGCCGGCAGCCTGTGGCATCGCAACCAATCGTTTCAAGCAGCAGAAAGTGGCTTAAGGCTGGGGGAGGAAGTTGTGAGGCGAAAGGGTGCGGATTTGCCGCAGTGCCATTCGATTGTTGCCTGTGGGCCTCCGGATGAGGCGTTGTCGGTGGTCGCGGCCGGTACCAGTCCTGTTTCATCAGTTAACTGGGTTGCCATCAAAGGGGGGCTCTACGGTATTCAATCCCTTGGTCCGAGCGTAGGACCGGCGAATTTGCCACCGCAAACCCCAGCAACGTTGTACCGGGTGACGGCGATTGGGATCAGTGGTCAGTCACGCACGGTATTGGAGACCGTGTACGCGCGAGTGGACGAAGCCAGTGGCTCGCGTTTTAGGCGAGTGTCTTGGCGGCAACTTCAATAAGGAGCAATGGAATGGGCATGGACAGCCAGGGATTTACCCTGATCGAGTTACTGATCGCTGTGGCGATTATCGCGTTTCTGGCCGGGATCGCTTACCCCGGGTACACCGGCCATGTGAAAAAAGTCTATCGCGCGGAAATTGTCGCGCTGCTGACTGAGCAAGCTCAGCTACTGGAGCGCTTTTATACGAGGAACGGCACATTTATTGACGCAAGCGGCGTCAGCACGGGCAATGATCGCTATAGAATCACCGCTGCGTTGAACCCTCAGGATTTCTACTTGGTCGCTACGCCGGGCGCCGATTCGTTGATGGCTGGTGACCCTTGCGGTGGCTTCAGCCTCAGCAGCACCGGTCAACGGGCCAATCCGGGTGCTGCTCCTGAAATGTCGCGCCAGACATGCTGGGGGCAATGATGAGGTGGCTGGATGATTGGGCGCCGGGCGCGTCTGTTCCTATTTTATCGGCTGGATCAAATGATGGCTAAGCAACAGCAAGTGGTGATTGTCGGGGGCGGAGTCATTGGCCTGCTGACGGCGTACAACCTGGCGAGCCAGGGGCAGGCGGTGGTCCTGTTGGAGCGCGCCGGCGTTGGGCAGGAGTCCTCATGGGCGGGCGGTGGCATTGTTTCGCCGCTGTATCCGTGGCGCTACAGCCCGGCGGTCACTGCTTTGGCCCATTGGTCCCAGGATTTTTATCCACAACTGGGTGAGCGCCTGTTTGCCGCCACCGGCGTGGATCCGGAGGTTCATATAACCGGCTTGTACTGGTTGGACTTGGACGATGAGGCTGAAGCGCTGGCATGGGCGATCCGTGAAGGTCGGCCCCTGACCAAAGTGGATGTTTCGGCCGCCCATGATGCGGTGCCGGTGCTGGGCGGCGGGTATTGCCAAGCAATCTATATGGCGAATGTGGCCAATGTGCGAAACCCTCGCTTGGTTAAATCCCTTAAAGCCGCGTTATTGGCGATGCCTGGCGTAATCGTTCACGAACAGTGCGAAGTCACCGGATTTGTTCTGGAAGGCGACAATGTGGTGGGCGTAAATACGGCAGAGGGGCCGATTGTGGGGGCGCATGTAGTGTTGGCGGCAGGAGCGTGGAGCGGTGAGTTGCTCGGCACGCTGGGCTTGGCGCTTCCGGTGGAGCCGGTCAAGGGGCAGATGATTTTGTACAAGTGCGCCTCGGACTTCCTGTCGAGCATGGTCCTGGCCAAGGGGCGTTACGCCATCCCCCGGCGCGACGGACACATTCTCATCGGAAGTACCCTGGAACATGAGGGCTTCGACAAGACGCCCACCGAAACTGCGCTGGAAAGTCTCAAGGCCTCGGCTGTGGAACTGATTCCCGCTCTGGCGGATGCCGAGGTGGTTGGGCATTGGGCCGGTTTGCGCCCCGGTTCACCGGAAGGCATTCCTTATATTGGCCAAGTGCCCGGCTTCAAAGGGCTGTGGCTCAACTGCGGGCACTACCGCAACGGCCTGGTTCTGGCGCCGGCGTCCTGTCAGTTGTTTGCAGACTTGCTGCTAGGGCATACGCCGATTATCGACCCCGCACCTTACGCGCCTGAAGGTCGGATCAGCGCTGGATAGACTTCGGTCCCTGCTCCAGATGCGCCTGGGTGCAATACCACTCCTGGCGTGAGCTTAGGGCGCGATCCTGTGGCAGGTGCACGCCGCATTGGGCGCAGCGCACCATCAACGCAGCGCTTGGCTCGCTTGTGCGTCGCTGCTTGGTGGCCGGGCTTTTGAATTTGCGCCAGAACCATACCGCGGCAGCAATAACGGCAATCCAGAACAGAAGACGAAGCATGATGGGCGGTTTCTCGATAAGGAATGCGCCAGTTTAGCCAAGGACGTGGCAAGCGCACAGCGCAATAATACTGCCCAATAAAAAAGGAGCCCCGAGGGGCTCCTTTTTGCGTTGCGTCGACAGATCAGTCGAACACACCGAAGGTCATGTAGCTGAACCAGGAGCGGTCCTGATTGTTGCCCAGGGCCTCTGGCTCTTCTTCTTCGATCACGTCGCCGTTCTCGTCGTGCGGCTTGAGCTCCGAAGGAATGGCTTCCTTGGCGTCCTGGTACTGTTTGATCACGTCCTGATTGGCGCGGGTTTCGCCCGGCGGCAACGGTGGGCGCGACTCGATCAGGCCCAGGGTGTATTTGCTCAGCCACGAACGGTTGTCCGCTTCTGCAACCTGAGGCACGAACTGGCCGTCTTTCAGGCTCGGGTGATCCGGGTAGTTGAGCTTCAGGGTTTCCAGGCTGGTGTTGGCCAGTTCGTCCAAGTGCAGACGTTGGTAGGCCTCGGTCATCACTGCCAGGCCGTCACCCACGGAAGGGGTCTCCTGGAAGTTTTCTACTACGTAGCGGCCACGGTTGGCAGCAGCGACATACGCCTGACGGGTCAGGTAGTAGTGAGCTACGTGGATCTCGTAAGACGCCAGCAGGTTGCGCAGGTAGATCATGCGCTGCTTGGCGTCCGGGGCGTAGCGGCTGTTCGGGTAGCGGCTGGTCAGCTGGGCGAACTCATTGTAGGAGTCGCGGGCAGCACCTGGGTCACGCTTGGTCATGTCCAGCGGCAGGAAGCGCGCCAGCAGGCCGACATCCTGGTCGAACGAGGTCAGGCCCTTGAGGTAGTAGGCGTAGTCCACGTTCGGGTGTTGCGGGTGCAAACGGATGAAGCGCTCGGCGGCGGACTTGGCGGCTTCCGGTTCGGCGTTCTTGTAGTTGGCATAGATCAGCTCAAGCTGAGCCTGGTCGGCATAGCGCCCGAACGGATAACGCGACTCCAGTGCCTTCAGCTTCGCTGTGGCGCTGGTGTAGCTATTATTGTCCAAGTCTTTCTGTGCCAGTTGGTACAGCTCGACTTCGCTCAGGTTTTCGTCGACGACTTCCTTTGTTGACGAGCAAGCAGCAGTCATGGCGAGGATGGCGATCAGCAGCAGGTGTTTCACTTGCATGGCGGCTTGCGTCCCTATGACGGCCGCTGTCTTGGGCGGGGCCGTCCTGTTATGATGAGCGCCCCGTTGAAAGCCTCGGGGCAAAAGACGCCGTATTTAACCACAAGCGCGCAGCCGAAACCAAAGGCTGTGCCACGCCTAGTCTGAGCATGTCCGATAAAATTGAACTTCGCGCAGAGGTGCCGTCCGAATTGGGCGGCCAACGCCTCGATCAAGTCGCCGCACAATTATTCGCTGAGCACTCGCGCTCGCGCCTTTCCGCCTGGATCAAAGACGGCCGCCTGACTGTGGATGGAGCGGTTATCCGCCCGCGAGACATAGTCCATGGCGGTGCGATTCTTGAGCTGACTGCCGAGCAGGAAGCCCAGGGAGAATGGGTCGCCCAAGACATTGAGCTGGATATCGTCTATGAAGACGACGACATCCTGGTCATCAACAAACCCGCAGGCCTGGTGGTTCACCCGGCGGCCGGGCACGCTGATGGCACCTTGCTCAATGCCCTGTTGCACCATATCCCGGACATCATCAACGTGCCGCGTTGCGGTATCGTGCACCGTCTGGACAAGGACACTACCGGCCTGATGGTGGTTGCCAAGACCATTCAGGCGCAGACGCAACTGGTTACGCAGTTGCAGAGCCGTAGCGTCAGCCGGATCTATGAGTGCATCGTGATTGGCGTGGTCGTCGCGGGTGGCAAGATCAACGCCCCTATCGGTCGCCACGGCCAGCAGCGCCAGCGCATGGCGGTAATGGAGGGCGGCAAGCAGGCCGTAAGCCACTACCGTGTATTGGAGCGTTTCCGTTCCCACACCCACGTTCGGGTCAAGCTGGAAACCGGTCGTACTCACCAGATTCGCGTGCACATGGCCCATATCAACTTCCCGCTAGTCGGCGATCCTGCCTACGGTGGTCGCTTCCGCATTCCGCCTGCGGCCAGTCAGACAATGGTTGAATCGCTCAAGACGTTCCCGCGCCAGGCACTGCATGCACGCTTCCTGGAACTGGATCATCCGACGAGTGGTAAGCGCATGAGCTGGGAATCGCCACTGCCGGACGATTTTGTCTGGTTGCTGTCACTGCTCAAGCAGGACCGTGAGGCGTTTGTTGGATGAGTGACTGGCTGATACCTGACTGGCCCGCGCCGGCTCGGGTAAAGGCCTGCGTTACCACCCGTGCGGGCGGCGTCAGCCTGGCGCCGTTCGACAGCCTCAACTTGGGCGATCATGTAGAGGACAGCCTGGAGGCCGTTCTTGAAAATCGCCGTCGTCTTAGCGACGCATTTGATATTCAGCCGGCCTGGCTGCGCCAAGTTCACGGGGTGACCGTGGTTGAGGCTGATCCTGGCCGCACGGCTGAAGCCGATGGCTGTTGGACCAGCAACCCAGGCATCGCTTGTACCTCTATGACTGCCGATTGCCTGCCCGCGTTATTCTGCAACCGCGCAGGGACTCGTGTCGCAGCGGCCCATGCCGGTTGGCGCGGGTTGGCGGCTGGCGTGTTGGAAGCGGCTTTCGAAAGTCTGGATACCGCTCCTGCCGACGTACTGGTCTGGTTGGGCCCGGCAATCGGTCCTCAATCCTTTGAAGTCGGTCCTGAGGTGCGTGAAGCCTTCATGCAGCAACTGCCGACCACTGCCCAAGCCTTTGTGCCGAGCCGTAATCCCGGCAAGTTCATGGCCGACATCTATCAACTGGCTCGCCTGCGCCTTGCCGCACGGGGCGTCACGGCTGTTTACGGTGGTGGTTTGTGCACCGTGACCGATCCGCGCTTCTTTTCTTACCGGCGCAGTCCGCGCACCGGTCGATTTGCCTCCCTTATCTGGCTCGAACGCTAGACTCTCCTGACTTACGTCAACTGTCCGTAGCTTGAATCTTCCAGAATCCACCCCATCTATAAGGGTATCTGGCAGGTTTCTTCATTCAGGAATGTTTTATAGCTCCGGCCTGCTCAAAAGGAAGGTGACTAATGCGTATTGATCGTTTAACCAGCAAATTACAGTTGGCGTTATCGGACTCCCAGTCGTTGGCGGTGGGTCTCGACCACCCGGCCATTGAGCCTGCACACTTGATGCAGGCTCTTCTGGAACAGCAAGGTGGTTCTATCAAGCCCTTGCTGATGCAGGTGGGCTTTGATGTCAGCAGCCTGCGCAAGGAGTTGAGCAAAGAGCTCGACCAGCTGCCAAAAATCCAAAATCCAACCGGCGACGTGAACATGTCGCAGGATCTGGCGCGCCTGCTTAACCAGGCCGACCGCCTGGCCCAGCAAAAGGGCGACCAGTTCATCTCCAGCGAACTGGTGCTGCTCGCCGCCATGGACGAGAACAGCAAGCTCGGCAAGTTGTTGCTGGGCCAGGGCGTGAGCAAGAAAGCCCTGGAAAATGCCATCAACAACCTGCGTGGTGGCGACGCGGTGAATGATCCTAACCACGAGGAGTCGCGCCAGGCCCTGGACAAGTACACCGTCGATCTGACGAAGCGCGCCGAAGAAGGCAAGCTTGATCCGGTCATCGGCCGCGACGACGAGATTCGTCGCACCATTCAGGTCCTGCAGCGTCGCACCAAGAATAACCCTGTGCTGATCGGTGAGCCTGGTGTGGGTAAAACCGCGATTGCCGAGGGTTTGGCTCAGCGCATCATCAATGGTGAAGTGCCGGACGGCCTTAAAGGCAAACGCCTGCTGTCCTTGGACATGGGGTCGTTGATCGCCGGTGCTAAGTTCCGCGGCGAGTTTGAAGAGCGCCTGAAATCTCTGCTTAATGAACTGTCGAAGCAGGAAGGGCAGATCATTCTGTTTATCGACGAACTGCACACCATGGTCGGCGCCGGTAAAGGCGAGGGCTCGATGGATGCTGGCAACATGCTCAAGCCAGCTTTGGCGCGCGGCGAGTTGCACTGCGTAGGTGCAACGACGCTCAACGAGTACCGTCAATATATAGAGAAGGATGCAGCCCTTGAGCGTCGCTTCCAGAAAGTGCTGGTGGAAGAACCGAGCGAAGAGGACACCATCGCCATCCTGCGCGGTTTGAAAGAACGCTATGAGGTCCACCACAAGGTGGCGATCACTGACGGTGCGATCATTGCTGCGGCCAAATTGAGCCATCGCTATATCACCGATCGTCAGTTGCCGGACAAGGCCATCGATTTGATCGACGAAGCGGCCAGCCGCATTCGTATGGAAATCGACTCCAAGCCGGAAGTGCTCGACCGCCTGGATCGGCGCCTGATTCAACTGAAAGTCGAATCCCAGGCTTTAAAGAAAGAAGAAGACGACGCTGCGAAGAAACGCCTGGAAAAACTCCAGGAAGAAATTTTGCGGCTTGAGCGCGAGTATTCGGACTTGGAAGAGATCTGGACCTCGGAAAAAGCCGAAGTGCAGGGCTCTGCGCAGATCCAGCAAAAGATCGAACAGTCCCGTCAGGAACTGGAGGCTGCACGCCGTAAGGGCGACCTGAACCGCATGGCCGAATTGCAGTACGGTGTCATCCCGGACCTGGAGCGCAGCTTGCAAATGGTCGACCAGCACGGCAAGAGCGAGAATCAGTTGCTGCGCAGCAAGGTGACCGAGGAAGAAATCGCCGAAGTCGTCTCGAAGTGGACCGGCATTCCTGTGTCGAAAATGCTCGAAGGCGAGCGCGACAAGCTGCTGAAGATGGAGCACCTATTGCACCAGCGCGTGATCGGCCAGGAAGAGGCGGTCGTGGCGGTGTCCAACGCGGTACGGCGTTCGCGGGCCGGCTTGTCCGACCCGAACCGCCCGAGCGGCTCGTTCATGTTTCTCGGCCCGACCGGCGTGGGTAAGACCGAGCTATGCAAGGCGCTGGCTGAGTTTCTCTTTGATACTGAAGAGGCCATGGTGCGGATCGATATGTCCGAGTTCATGGAGAAACACTCGGTGGCTCGCCTGATCGGTGCTCCACCAGGCTATGTGGGCTACGAGGAGGGCGGTTACCTGACCGAAGCCGTGCGGCGTAAGCCTTACTCGGTGATCCTGCTGGATGAGGTCGAGAAGGCGCATCCGGATGTATTCAACATCCTGCTGCAAGTGCTGGAAGATGGTCGGTTGACGGACAGTCACGGGCGTACCGTTGACTTCCGCAACACGGTGATCGTGATGACCTCCAACCTGGGCTCCTCCCAGATCCAGGAGTTGGTAGGTGATCGTGAGGCCCAGCGCGCTGCGGTAATGGATGCGCTGACCACACACTTCCGCCCGGAATTCATCAACCGGGTCGACGAAGTGGTGATCTTCGAGCCATTGGCGCGTGATCAGATCGCGGGCATCACCGAGATCCAGTTGGGCCGCTTGCGCGGTCGTCTGGCAGAACGCGAGCTGTCGCTGGAGCTGAGCCGCGAGGCGTTAGACAAGCTGATCGCAGTCGGTTACGACCCGGTGTATGGTGCACGGCCTTTGAAACGTGCGATCCAGCGCTGGATCGAAAACCCGCTGGCGCAGTTGATCCTGTCAGGCAGCTTTATGCCAGGCACCAGCGTAGAGGCGACTGTGGAGAACGACGAAATCGTCTTCCATTAAGCCCGGATTGCAGCGTTATGAGAGAAGGTCCCGCATCGCGGGACCTTTTTTTTCGTTAGGGCGTTGAACTGTAAGGAAAAGGCTTGTAAAGTGCGCCCCGCAGCAACGTCAGCCCACGGGTTTCTTCTCCCCAAGAAAAAATCAGAAAGAAGCGCAAATCATTGTCTTAAAAGCAATTTAAAGGGTTGACAGGGGTTTTTAAGATTGTAGAATAGCGCGCCTCAGAGACGCTAACGTAGCGATACGGACAGGGTCGAAGAGGAGAGTTTCAAGCAGTAAAAGTTGTACTTTGAAATATGTAGTTCCGTGATAGCTCAGTCGGTAGAGCAAATGACTGTTAATCATTGGGTCCCAGGTTCGAGTCCTGGTCACGGAGCCAATTTCAAACCGGGGTATAGCGCAGTCCGGTAGCGCGCCTGCTTTGGGAGCAGGATGTCGGGAGTTCGAATCCCCCTACCCCGACCATTTTTGGGTCGTTAGCTCAGTTGGTAGAGCAGTTGGCTTTTAACCAATTGGTCGTAGGTTCGAATCCCACACGACCCACCATTTTTGAGACCAGTTAGCGCTGGAATCGAATCTTAAGATCAGAGGCCAAAAGCGCTGATCGAAGAAGGCGACTGAGAGGTCGCCTTTTTTTTACCGGGGTATAGCGCAGTCCGGTAGCGCGCCTGCTTTGGGAGCAGGATGTCGGGAGTTCGAATCCCCCTACCCCGACCATATTAAAAATCCTCGTATCGAAAGATACGGGGATTTTTTTTGCGCACGCAAAACCTCAAAACACTGCGCATCAAACGTGAGAGGGGGCCTGATCCCGACAGCAGTCTGTCAGCCAATGAAGACATAGCTGACCCACCGCGATCGGGAGCAGGCCCCCTCCAACATTATTTTATGTTGTTAGTGAAGTTTGAGTCGCGGCTCAGTACCACGCCCAATCCTGCTGCCCAGCATCAGCATCGCCGTGCGGAAGAAGCCATAGAGCGCCATCTGGTGCATCCGGTACAGCGACACATAGAACATCCGCGCCAGCCAGCCTTCCAGCATCACACTGCCTGTCAGATTGCCCATCAAGTTACCCACCGCTGAAAAGCGTGACAGCGAGATCAGCGATCCATAGTCGGTGTACTTGTACGACGGCAGCTCCTTGCCCTCGATGCGTAGCTTCAGCGACTTAGCCAGCAACGATGCTTGCTGGTGGGCAGCCTGGGCCCGTGGCGGTACGTTGCGGTCGGTGCCCGGTTGCGGGCACGCGGCGCAGTCGCCGAACGCAAAGATATTTTCGTCGCGGGTGGTTTGCAGCGTCGGCAGCACTTGCAGCTGATTGATGCGGTTGGTTTCCAGGCCATCAATGTCCTTGAGGAATCCTGGCGCGCGAATCCCCGCAGCCCACACTTTAAGACTGGCCGGAATCACCTGGCCGCTACTGGTAATCAGTGCATCGGCGGTGACTTCGCTGACGGCCGAGTTGGTCAGCACGGTCACGCCGAGCTTCTCCAGGGTTTTATGCACAGGCCCGCCAATACGCTCCGGTAGGGCGGGCAGTACGCGTGGGCCGGCTTCGATCAGGGTGATGTGCATGTTTTCCGGCTTGATTCGGTCCAGGCCGTAGGCAGCCAGCTCATGGGCAGCGTTATGCAGCTCGGCGGCGAGTTCGACGCCGGTGGCGCCGGCGCCGACGATGGCGACACTGATCTGCTCGACGACATCGGTCTGTCCGGCATGTGCGCGCAGGTAGTGGTTGAGCAGTTGCTGGTGAAAACGTTCGGCCTGTTTGCGGGTGTCGAGAAACAGGCAGTGTTGCGCCGCGCCCTCGGTGCCGAAGTCGTTAGTGGTGCTGCCTACCGCAATCACTAGGCTGTCGTAGCTCAGAACGCGCGCAGGCACCAGTTCGCGGCCCTCTTCGTCGAGGGTGGCGGCCAACTGAATCTTCTTCTGCTCTCGGTCAAGCCCGCTCATGCGCCCCAGTTGGAACTCGAAGTGGTTCCATTTGGCCTGGGCGACGTAGTTGAGTTCGTCTTCCGAAGAGTTCAGCGACCCGGCGGCCACTTCGTGCAGCAGCGGCTTCCAGATATGGGTCAGGTTGGTGTCCACCAGCGTGATGCTGGCAGTGCCACGCTTGCCCAGAGTCTTACCCAGGCGGGTAGCCAACTCCAGACCGCCGGCGCCGCCGCCGACGATAATAATACGATGGGTCATAGGGATATCTCGCAAGGCTAAAAGAAATCGGAGCAGTTACCCTCGCGAGCGCCAGGCAGCTCATAGCGTTAGGTAACTCAAAAGGCGGCTCAGCAGACCGAGCCCGATCACCACCACCAGCACCACACCAAGGAGCAGCCACGGCCGGAAAGGCTTGCGCTCGACTCGGTTTTGGGAGAGTTGCAGATACTCTTCGACATGCTTTTGGTCGTCGGGGTTCAGGCGACTGGTCATATAAGGCCTCGTCAGGTAGACGTTGCAAAAGGGCGCCACGTTACAGTCGGGGTGGGATCAGAGGCTGATCCCCACGTCGAACACTATGCTGCGCCCCAGGTTGTTGCGCAAGAAATCCGGGGCGTCCGGGTGAGCGAACAGCACTCGCGCGAACGTTGGCCCCACCAGAGACAGCGAGCGCCAGCCTTGGCGCAAGTATTCGGTGGGGGGTGGGAAGTGGCTGTTGAGGTCGAGCACTTCGCGCTTGAGGCTGGTGAACGCGACAAGATCCAGTTCGCCCAGGTCCATCCCGCGCTCTTTGTAGTTGTGGGCCTTCTTGCGCAACGTGGGCGCCAGGCGCAGCAGGAATTCATGAGCGGGGATTCGCCGAGGCTTGGCTTCGCGCCGCACCAGTTGGCTGAGGGAGAATGCGCTACGCCGGCGCAGCAGTTCGTCTCGCCATTCGTCGTTCAGTCGCCGCCCTTCATCAAGCACGAAAAACACCTCGAAACTGGCATCGCGAAACAGCACATCCGGTGGTTCTTGACCTGCGGCATGAAACTCTTCAGCGCGGTAAGGCACGTTCAAACCTTGCAGCAGGCGCTGGCAGACCCAACGCTCACGCTCCCATTTGCGGGCATTGGACAGGAACGCGTTGGCTTGTTCGGCTGCTACGGTGAGCAGGCGCAAATAATCTGAGTCATCCATGCATGCAGCTTAGCGTCCAAATGATGACCGCAGGAAGTCCTGCCGCAAAAGCCAGGGTGTAGACTGGCCTTTCAAGCGTAATTCCCCCAAATGAGGAGCGTGCAGTGAAGTTTCTGGTGGTGTTGTTGCTAAGTCTTTTACCGGTATGGGCGCAGGCTGTTGAAGTGGGCGAGCGCCTCACTCCCTGGACCTTGCTCGATCAATTCGACCAAGCCTATACCCTCGATAACCATGCGCAGATTCTGCTGGTGGCGCGCAGCATGGACGCAGCGAAGCTGGTAGATGCTGCGCTGCAAGGCCAACCTAAAGGCTACTTAGAAGCACGGCACGCAGTGTTCGTCGCCGATATCCAGCGCATGCCTCGACTGATCGCCAAACTGTTCGCGGTACCCGCCATGCAATCCTACAACTACCGGGTCATGCTGGACCGTGACGCGCGTATCGCGCCGCGTTATCCCGCAGCGGCGGATAAAGTGCTGTGGCTGCAGCTGGAAAACGGTGCGTTGGTTTCTCAGCACGAATACGGCACTGCTGCCGAATTGCGCCAGGCCCTGGAGCAGGTGAGGCCGTGATCAGCGCCGCAGTGCTGGCGCCCACAACCCTGGGCATCGGCTGGCTGTTGTACGCGCCGGTGCTGCTATGGGCGATCCTGCGCTCGCCCTGGGTCGAGTTGTTTGCCGACCGGCGGCGCCAGCATTTGCTGTTCGGTACGGTGTTCGCACTGTTCATGTTGTGGCTGGTGCGGCGGGATTTCGACACTGGTGTGTCCTACCACTTTATTGGTATGACCGCCGTAACCCTGCTGCTGGATTGGCCCCTGGCCATCGTCGGTGGTTTTGCCGCCCAGTTCGGGTTAATGCTGCTTGGGCGCCAGGACCTGGCGGCCCTTGGCGTCAACGGCCTGCTGCTGGTCGTGCTGCCGGTGCTGATCACCGAAGGCTGTGCGCTTGTGGTCGAGCGGGCGCAGCCGCGCAATCCTTTCGTGTATATCTTTTGCTCCGGTTTTTTTGCTGCCGCGCTGTCCGCCTTGCTCTGCCTGTTACTGGGGTTGGGTTTGCTATGGTTTGACGGCCGTTTTGCCATGCCGGAATGGCTGGAAGATTTCGTCGGCTACCTGTGGCTGATCATCTTCCCAGAGGCCTTTATCAACGGCATGGTCATCAGCGCTCTGGTGGTGTTTTGCCCCGAATGGCTGGAGACCTTCAACCGCACCCGCTACCTCTCTGCGCCTTGGAAGGATGACGATTCGCAGCGTTGATCCAGATCAAACCCAGGGCGAGCGAGCAGGCCCATGCTCTGCCAAATTTTAGATAAGCAGGCGGGGAGCACGGATCATGGGTGTGTATGAGTGGGCACGGCAGGAGTTGCGAAAAAGCCAGGATGCGGCGCAGGAAATCGGTTTCGACCCAGGCCTGACCCTGCGGGCCATGCTCAGTGCGGTTGTGCAGCAGAGCAAGGGCGTGCGCAGTTTTGAAGACCTGGCCGACGAGCTGCAATACCTTGCAGAAAACCTCGACGACCAGCAGGAATACGCCTTTATGCGGCCTTAATGGCGAGGCGGCAGATCTTCGGAAAACAGTTCGTCTTCTGCGTCCGGGGCTACGGGGATCTTGTGTTCTTCAGCGGCCCAGGCGCCCAGATCGATGAGTTTGCAACGGTCCGAGCAAAACGGCCGGTTGAGATTGTCGGTTTTCCATTCCACGGGGGCGCCGCAGGTTGGGCAGTCGACGGTCAAGGGTTGGCTCATGATCGGCCTCCACGCAAAGTAAGGTAAAAGTGGTGCAGTCGCTCGACCTCGCTGTGCAGCCAGGCGAGGTCCTGATCATTGACCAGTACGTCATCGGCATGGTTCAGGCGGTCTTCACGGCTGGACTGAGCCTTTAGAATCGCCTGTACTTGCTGTTCGCTGATACCGTCGCGCTGCAGGGTACGCTGAATCTGCACCGATTGCGGCACGTCGATCACCAGGATGCGCTGGGTCATGCTGTACTGGCCGGACTCGATCAGCAGCGGCGACACCAGGATCGCGTAAGGCGAGCGCGCGCGCGCCAGGTGGCTGCGAATCTCCTCGCCGATCAGCGGGTGTAGCAAGCCTTCCAGCCATAAGCGCTCTTCAGGTACTTCAAAGATCAGCTTGCGCAACGTGGCGCGGTCCAGTTGACCGTCGGGCTGCAGCACGTGTGCACCAAAGTGCTCGGCGATGCGTGCCAGTGCCGGCCGGCCAGGCTCGACCACCCAGCGCGCGGCGTGGTCGGCGTCGACCAGGTCCACGCCCAGGTCGATAAAGTGCTGGGCCGCCGCGCTTTTACCGCTGCCGATGCCGCCGGTGAGGCCAAGAATCCAGGGTGTTGCAACAGAAGTGGTCATCTGAAACCGACAGACTGCAAATAGAAGTCGGTTATTTGACCACCCCAGAGCAATGCAATCCAGCCGGCAATTGCCAGATACGGACCAAACGGCATCGGGGCCGAAGCCTGAGTCTTGCGCACGCGCATCAGGATCAGCCCGATAACCACTCCCACCAGCGACGACATCAACAGTGTCATCGGCAAAATCTGCCAACCACCCCAGGCGCCGAGCAGAGCCAGTAACTTGAAGTCGCCGTGGCCCATGCCGTCCTTACCGGTGACCAATTTGAACAGCCAGAACACGCTCCATAAGCTCATGTAGCCGATCACTGTGCCCCAAAGGGCATCGGGTAAAGTTGTCAGTAATTCAAAGCTGTTGACGATCAACCCCAGCCACAGCAATGGCAGCACCAGCACATCAGGCAGTAATTGGTGGTCCGCGTCGATCAGGCTCATTGCCAGCAACCCCCAACTCAATATCAGCACTGCTGCGGCTTGCCAGCCAAAGCCGAAATGTAGGGCGACCCAGGCCGAGATCAGCCCGCACGCAAGTTCGGTGAAGGGGTAGCGTGTGCTGATGGTTGCCTGGCAGTGGGCGCAGCGGCCTCGGAGTATCAGGTAACTGAGCACCGGGATGTTTTCCCACGGCCGGATCGGATGATCACAGTGCGGGCAGCACGAGTTGGGGTGCATCAGGTTGTAGGTCGGCCCGGCAGGCTCAGCAGGTAAACCGAGCACTTCGTGGGCCTGAGCACGCCATTCCCGTTCGAGCATTTTTGGCAGGCGCCACACGAGCACATTGAGAAAACTGCCGACGATCAGCCCCAGTACCCACGCTATCGCCACAAAGGCCCATGGGTGCTCACTCAACAGCAAATTCAAAATGCGCTCCCCAGTTGGAAGACCGGCAGGTACATGGCGATGACCAGCGTCGCGACAATCCCCCCCAGAACCACCATGATCAGCGGTTCCATCAGGCTGGTGAGGCTGTCGACTTGGTCGTCCACGTCGTTCTCATAGTGGTTGGCGACTTTTTCCAGCATCTGTTCCAGCATGCCCGATTCTTCGCCGATTGCTGTCATCTGAATCGCCATACTGGGAAACAGGCCGCTGTTGGCCATGGAGTGATTCAACTGCATGCCAGTGGATACATCGTGACGCATATGTTCGATTGCCTGTTTGAACGGAGCATTGCCCACGGCGCCGGCGACTGAGTCCAAAGCCTGTACCAGTGGAACACCCGCTGCAAAGGTGGTGGACAACGTACGGGCGTAGCGGGCCACTGCGGATTTTGTCAGCAGTTTGCCTGCCAAGGGCGCATTCAACAAACCGGCGTCGAGCCAGTAGCGAAAACGCGGCGAGCTCCGATAGGCCTTACGCAACCCCATGATTCCGGCGGCAATGCCCAACACCAGCATCCACCAGGCTTGCTGCACGAATGCCGACAAGGCGATCACCTGCAAGGTAAGCGTTGGCAGCTTACCGTCAACCCCGGCGAACAGGGTCTGGAACTGCGGAACTACGTGAACCAGCAGTATGCCGGTGACCAGGCTGGCAACCACCAGGACCGCAACGGGGTAGGTCATGGCCTTTTTAATCCTGCCATTGAGTTGCTCGCTCTTTTCGCGGTGGATCGCTACCCGGTCCAGCAGGGTCTCCAGCGCACCCGCTTGTTCGCCCGCGGCCACCAGGTTGCAGTACAGCTCATCGAAGTAGCGCGGTTGTTTACGCAACGCCTCGGCCAGACTGGTGCCGGCTGCGATGTGCTGTTTCAGGTCTTGTACCAGCTCACGCACCGCGCGGTTGTCGAAGCCTTCGTTGATGATATCGAAGGCTTGCAAAAGGGGGATTCCGGCTCTGAGCAGCGTTGCCAGTTGGCGAGTGAACAGCGTGATGTCAGTGGCTTTAACCGAATGAGTAAGGCTTGGCAGCATCGGGGAGTGCTTGCGCACACGGCCAGGGCTGATGCCTTGCTGGCGTAGTTGCGCCTTGACCAGGGCAGGGTTGTGAGCCTTGGTTTGCCCGGACACCCTGCGCCCTTTTCGGTTGATGCCTTCCCAAGCATAAATCGTTGAAGCGTTGTTCATGTCGCGGTTCCGCATATAAACCTTCGAAGATTTATAGCGTAGTCAGGTGACGGATTCGGGCGTGTCGAGGGCGCAGGATAAAATGTCAGAATGTGCGTCTTGTGCGCGATTGACCGCTTACGGGTGAGTACACTGGCGCCGCTGAAAAAAACGGGGTGCAGGACGCGCCTTGTCATGAGTTCTATTCTGGAGAGTGAATGTGATGAGTCAAAAAGGCTTTACCTTGATCGAGTTGTTGATCGTCGTGGCAATCATCGGCATTTTGGCCACCATTGGCCTCCCGATGTACACCACACACCAGGCCAAGGCCAAGTTCACTGCCGGCCTAGCTGAAATTACTGCCTTGAAGGCCGGCTACGAAGACACCTTCAATCAGGGCACCGTACCTACCGTGGCCTTGATTGGCGGCACGACCCCAACCGCCAACTGCAAGATCGATGTTGCAGGCGACGTCACGACGGGCGTGGGCTCCATCAGTTGCGAAATACTTGATGCGCCAGCGCCTGTGCTGGGCAAGACCATCAGCCTGACGCGCAGCGCCACCGGCTGGAAATGCACTACAACTGCTGAAGAGAAATATGCCGGCAAGGGTTGCGGCGCATAACTGCTAAACCATCCACAGGGAAGTAGAGGTGGCCGATGGCATTATCCGTACAGCAGCGAGGCGGTGTGTTCCTGGTAGCAGTGGTGTGCTTGCTGACGATTGGGATCTGCGCACCGTTCAGTGGGCATGATCTGCAGCGCGTAGTGCAGATTGCCATCGGGGTCTGTGCGGTGCTGTATGGGCTGTCGGTTACCAGGCTTGAACCCTTGGTGGATAGGTTTACGGGCTGGGGCCTGGCGCTGGTTCTGGTGATGGGCATGGTGTCTTCGGTACTGGCCCATCAGCCGCTCTGGGCCTTCACCGAAGTGGCATTGTTTTTCAGTTGCGCTGCGATTGCGGTAGCGTTTGCCTTACTCCGGCGCCACGGCGGTGAGTCGATGGATCGTGCGCTGATACTGGTTGTGGTGCTGCTGTGCCTGATCAAAACCATCCAATATCTGTATGCCGGTGCGCTCGCATTCACCAGTGGTGCACGCACGCTGGATCCTGACCTGTTGCTGTCCGGCTTTTCCAACAAGCGCTTCTACGGTCAGTTCCAGACATTCACCCTGCCGTTACTGGTGCTTCCCCTGCTGATACCCAATATCTCCCGCGCCCTGCGAGGTGCGGCGTTTGCTTTGTTGTGCGTCTGGTGGCTGATTGCGATAAGCGGTGGTACGCGCGGTACATGGCTAGGGATGGGCGCGGCGGGTTTACTGCTGGCGCTGCTGGGGCCCTGGGGGCGACGCTGGATGGGGTGGCAGTTGGCCGCTGTCGCAGGCGGCCTGTTGTTGTACTGGCTGGTATTTACGGCGCTGGCCGACCACTTGGGGATTGTGCTTTCCAGTGGAGCCGGTGATCGCCTCACCACCTCGCTGTCTGGGCGTGGTCCAATCTGGTGGCAGGCATGGCATATGCTTGTCGAGCGGCCATGGCTCGGGTTCGGGCCGATGCATTTTGCTGATATTGCCAACGAGATCGCCGCCCATCCGCATCAGTCCGTTTTGCAATGGGCCAGCGAATGGGGTGTGCCGTCGGCACTATGCGTGGCGGTGTTGGCGTGGCGTTCCGGATGGGCCACGCTTGGTGTGCTGCGTGAGAGGGCGCTGTCTGCCGAGCGCGTTGATCTGTTGCGCTTATGTCTGTTTGCAGCGTTGGTCGGCGCCTTGGTGCAGTCCATGGTCGACGGCGTGATCGTGATGCCCATTTCCCAAGTCTGGCTGGCACTGACAATCGGCTGGCTAATGGCGCTGCATGTGTGGGGTGCCTCGGCAACGGTTGCGCTACCGCTGGTTGGGTGGGCTTGGAAAGTACTGAGTGTGCTGGCCGTTGGTCTGTTGATTGCGATTGCACTGCGCGATGTCCCTCACATCGCGCAAGCCCAGCAGCAATACCTGAGTGACCATGGAAATCACCTGCAACCACGTTTCTGGGCCCAGGGGGTCATTGCTCGCTGAGGGGTGTAAGTTGCCGGACGCCCGATGCGGTGCTAGCTTTAGCCCACCGCCCGTGTAGCTCAGTTGGTAGAGCAGCGCACTCGTAACGCGAAGGTCGCAGGTTCGATTCCTGTCTCGGGCATAAAGGCGCTACTGTTTTAGATGCCGTGTTTAAACGGCAACGTTTTCAGATGATCCCAGAATGGTTCTGAAGGCCAGACGAGTCGGCATTCATGCCCGCTCTTTTGTATCTGCGCAACCTTGATGACCCAGATGCATCCCCATTCCTCGATCTAAGAGAACAACATGACCACGACTGAAATGACCCAGGAAGTTCGACATCAAGCAGCCCTCGAAAAATACATCGGGGAATCGCCGCAGCTCAAAGAAGAGATCAAGGACCTGAGCGCCGATGATCAGCGCGACCAGATCCAGTGGGCATTCGAGGACGAGGCCGAGAGCCAGGGCCTCCAGCCTTGGGAGTTGACCCTCAAGTACACCTCGACACCGGAAGAGTTCGAAGCCGCACGGCTGGCCTTGCACAAAGAGGCGGCCGAGGTGCTGGGTGTGGATTGGGAAGAGTATTGCGAGATGAATAACCTGGTCGTCTGACGCCGACGTACTTGTGTGGTGTGCGGGGTAGCCCGCTCACCACAATCAAGCATCAAATATTGACCTCAGATGCTCAGTCGCATAGACAAGTCCACCGCCTTAACATCCTTGGTCATCGCGCCGATGGAGATGTAGTCCACTCCGGTTTCAGCGATGGGCAGCAGGGTGCTTTCATTGATCCCGCCACTGGCTTCCAGCTTCGCCTTGCCGCCGTTCAGGCGCACGGCTTCACGCATATCTTCCAGGCTCAATTCATCCAGCATGATGATGTCGGCGCCCGCTGCCAGTGCTTCGCGTAGTTCGTCCAAGCTTTCCACTTCGATTTCCACCGGCTTGCCGGGCGCGATTTTGTGCGCGGCGGTAATGGCTTGGGCGATACCACCGCAGGCCGCGATGTGGTTTTCCTTGATCAGGAACGCGTCATACAAGCCAATCCGGTGGTTGTGGCAGCCACCACAGGTCACGGCGTATTTCTGCGCCAGGCGCAGGCCGGGCAGGGTTTTTCGGGTATCCAGCAGCTTGACCTGGGTGCTGGCGACAAAATCTGCGAGGAACCGGGCGCGTGTGGCGACCCCGGACAGCAACTGCAGGAAGTTCAGGGCAGAGCGTTCGCCGGTGAGCAGCGAGCGCGCCGGGCCTTCGAGGTGGAACAGGGCTTGGTTGGGGCTGACGCGCTCGCCGTCGGCCACTTGCCAGTGCACGGCGACCCTTGGGTCCAGTTGGCGGAAGACTGCGTCTACCCAGGCCGTACCGGCAATCACAGCGATATCGCGGGTAATGATGGTGGCGGTGGCCAGCCGTTCGGTCGGGATCAACTGCGCGGTGATGTCGCCGCTGCCGATGTCTTCCAGCAGTGCACGGCGCACGTTGGCTTCGATTTCGGCGGTGAGGTCGGCAAGACGGAGGTTCGGCATAACAGGCTCCACAAACAAAGTGTCCCGATTATAGGGGTAGCGTGCATTCGAACCCAGAGTCACCGCTGATTTACCACGCAATGTCAGAGGGTGCTGGCGCAACGGCCCTCATTTGCAAGATAATCCTGCGCCTTGCAATTGGCGTCATAGCTTTGACGTCCTGGTGATGAGCGGTTTCCACAGCGCCCAACGGGCCTGTACCCGATCTTTCCCCAACTCAATACCGCCGTTTCAGGAGGCCAGGATGCACAATGACGGAAAGGTGGTGCCAATCAACAGGGCACACGCCACGCCATCGCCGCTCGCGCGCCTGCCGGTGGTACTGCTGCAGGTTCGCGACAGAGCCGCGCAACAGTTGCAGCAGGGGCTGCAGGAATTGTTCGATAACGCCGACGACACGTTGTTCGAGATGGCCGACAAGGCCCGCAGCAACGTGGATCACCATATTTTCTTTGAAGCCATGCGCGACCTGCGCCTCAAGCGCAAGAATTTCGAGCGCGTGTTCATGGAGCGGCTATTCCAAGCCTTTGGCGGCCTGGGTCAGGCGGGGAGGGGCGAGCTTCAGATGGTGCCGGTGATGTCCTATGACACGGCGCCAAGTTCATCCAAGGATGAATTGGAAAAAGCCGTGGCACTTGAGGCTATGGTCGGCCGGGTGCGCAACCGAGACGGCCTGGCGCTTGGGCAGTTGACCGCGCGCTTGAGTGCCTTGCTGGGCAATAACCTGGATGATCGTGAAAACCCTTTGGGCCCGGCGCTACTGTGCGAGTTTTTCCTGCGTGCGGGGCGCAGTTTGGGTGTGGAGATCCGCGTCAAACTGATCATGCTCAAACTGTTTGAAAAATACGTGCTCAGTGACGCCGACCAACTCTACGGGGAAGCCAACCAGTTGCTGGGCGCCACCGGCGTATTGCCGGAACTCAAGGCTGTACCCTCCCGTCGCCCTGGCGAGCGCGCCACTCGTGATTACCAGCGTGAAGCAGCATTGCCTAGCGCGGAGCAACCCGTCGACGAGAATGGCCAGCAAGCCTTCGCCGCTTTGCAGGCGCTGTTGGCCCCCGTGCGCGGTAGCGTGTCGCCTACGCTTGAGGCCAGCGCAGAACCCCAGCCCATCGCCACCCGCGACCTGTTGCGGCTGTTGTCCCATTTGCAGCAGTACGTGCCGGAGCCGGAAGTCGAAGATGATTTCGACCTGCGTAACCAGCTTGAGCAATTGCTCACCCGTGTCAGCGTCAAAAGTGGCAAGTCGCGGGTCGTGGAGGATGCGGACGAAGATGTAATCAACCTGATCGCCTTGCTGTTCGAATTTATCCTCAACGACCGCGCCGTGCCGGACGCCTTCAAGGCTTTGATCGGCCGACTGCAGATCCCACTGCTGAAAGTGGCAGTGCTGGACAAGAGTTTTTTCAGCCGTGCCAGCCACCCAGCGCGGCGCCTGTTGAATGAAATTGCCACGACCGCCATGGGCTGGAGCCCGGTCGCTGACTACCAGCGCGACAGTCTGTATCTGCGCATCGAGCAGGTGGTTCAGCGTTTGCTCAATGAGTATGTCGAAGACCCGGCGATTTTTTCCCTGTTGCTGACTGAGTTCAATGCGTTTACCGCTGATGAGCGTCGGCGCTGCGAGTTGCTTGAGCAGCACACTCGCGACGCCGAAGAAGGGCGCGTGCGCACTGACGCGGCGCGAGCACGGGTGGCCGAGGTGCTCAATCGACGGCTATTGGGCAAGGTTTTACCGCGAGCTGTGGTGCTGTTTCTGCAACAGGCCTGGAGTCAGGTGCTGTTGCTGGCCAGCCTCAAGTACGGCGAGCAGTCGGTGCAATGGCAAGCAGCGCTGCGGACCATGGATGAGCTGATCTGGAGTGTGAGCCTGCAGCAAGACACCGAAGCCGGGGGCCATTTAGTAGAGCAGTTGCCGGGCTTGCTCAAGGCCCTGCGCGACGGGTTGACCAGCGCAGCCTTCGACCCCTTCAGCACCCGTGATTTTTTTGTTCGTTTGCAGGCCCTGCATGTCCAGCCGACCGAGGGTGTCGATGGGTTGATCGAAGTGCGCGAACCTTTAGTGCTCAGCACAACGCCGCCTGGTTCAGTTGAAGATCTCCCGGCGGATGATCCGGACCTGCTCAAGGTTTACAAATTGCGGATCGGTGATTGGGTCGTGTTCCAGCCAGGGCAGCCCAGCGCTCTGCGGTGCAAGCTGATGGCGATCATGGCACCGGCCAATACCTACGTTTTTGTTGGCCGCACCGGGCTCAAAGTCCTGGATAAAAGTGCAGGCCAACTGGCGCTGGCGTTCAAGCGTGGGGCGCTGTACATCCTGGATGATGGGCCGCTGTTCGAGCGAGCACTGGCGGCAGTGGTGGGACAACTGCGTCAACTCAATCGCGGCAAGTGATCGCAACCACGGGGTCGAACGCGGCATACTGGTCACACTTAGTCACGTTCAAGGATCCTGTATGCAGTTGGACCCCGCCAGCGGTTGGTGCCAGGGCATTCGCCATTGCCCTTCGCCCAACTTCAACGAGCGCCCCACAGGCGAAATCTCACTGTTGGTGGTGCATAACATCAGCCTGCCACCGGCGCAGTTCGCCACTGGCAAGGTGCAGGAGTTTTTCCAGAATCGCCTGGATGTCACGGAACATCCCTACTTTGAAGGGATTGCAGAGCTACGGGTGTCTGCGCATTTTCTGATTGAGCGCGACGGCGCGGTGACGCAGTTTGTGTCCTGCATCGACCGCGCCTGGCATGCCGGGGTTTCATGCTACGAAGGGCGTGAAACCTGTAATGACTTTTCCTTGGGTATAGAGCTGGAGGGCACGGATGACTTGCCCTTCACCGACGCCCAATATAGGTCGCTGATCGACCTTACCCTTCAGTTGCTGGCGGCCTATTCCGGTATTACGCCGCAGCGCATATGCGGTCACAGCGATATCGCCCCGGGGCGCAAGACCGATCCCGGCCCCGCTTTTGATTGGACGCGCTTTCGCAGCGCTCTGCAGGATGGAGGACACGCACGATGAGTTTTCTGGTATTGGTGCTGGCGGTGTGGATCGAGAAGTTCTCGGCCATGCGCCAGCGATTGCAGCGTGACGGCGGCTGGTTGCGTGAATTGGCCAAGTTGGAGTCGAGCCCGCGCCTGGGCAAGCAACCTTGGCTGATTCTGGTCCTGTTGGTGTTGCTGCCGGTGGCGTTGCTGGCGTTGTTGCTGCTGGTGCTGGAACCAGTGGCCTATGGCTTGTTGGCGCTGCCGGTGCACCTGCTGGTGGTGATCTACAGCTTGGGCCGTGGTGATCTGTTGGCCGGGCTTGGGCCGTTTCGCGACGCTTGGCGCCGGGGTGATCTGCAAGCTTCCGAGCACGTGGCCGAGCGCGACCTGAAGCTGGGTGCCGACAGCGGTGAGCAACTGCTGGAACGCGTTCAGGGCCATTTGTTGTGGCAGGCTTACCAGAGCTTTTTCGCAGTGATTTTCTGGTACTTCCTGTTGGGGCCGGTCGCCGCGCTGGCCTATCGGCTTTTGGCCCTGGCCAGTGAGCACAGCCAGAACCCACTGGTGGCCGAACGCGCCGGGCAATTGCGTCATGCGTTTGACTGGTTACCGGTGCGCCTGCTGGCGGCCAGCTTTGCCTTGGTGGGCAATTTCGTCGCAGTCAGTCGTGTCATGCTTCACGAGCTGCTGAACTGGGACATCAGCGCCGCGCAATTGGTGGAAAAAGTCGGCCTGGTCGCTGCTGAAATCCCGCCGCCGGTGGTAGGTGCAGACGGCATCAATAGCCTGGATCGGCTTTGGGAGCTGCTGCTGCGCGCGGCAGTGCTGTGGTATGCCGGTTTCGCCATTTGGACTGTGCTGCCTTGACCCTCCGACAGGAGCGAGTCCTTCGCTCCTGTCGTTAACCTTAAGTTACAAAACTCCCTTTCAAATTGAGCTATATAGACAGAGCGCCAAATAGTGGCTTTCTGCCGCCGCCCTGCGCCTCAATAAAAATAAAAGAAAAGGGAGTTCACCTGTGAAGAGCTTGCTCTATCCCGCCATCGCGCTGATGAATCGCCTGAGCTTCGGCATGAAATTCAGCCTGATCAGCGTGCTGTTCCTGCTGCCGATGCTCGCGACCAACTATTACCTGGTGCGTGATTCCTGGCGCGAATTCCAGGGCACCCGTGTCGAACTGCAAAGCCTTGATCTGCTCGGCAGCAGCCTGGCCCTGCGCCGAGATCTGGAGACCCTGAATAACCAGGTGCAGATCAACGCAACCCTCGGCCAGTCCGGCAAAGCCGGTGACCTTGAGGCCAAGATCGGCGCCTTGGAGCAGAGCGTGCTCACCCGTTTGCAAGGCCTAAACCCGATGGCCACCGAGCCCGAGCAAATCACTGTGTTTGAAGGCAAGCGCGACGAACTGATCGCCGCCTTCAAGGCCCAGCAACAGGAAACTTCGTTGCTGAGCAAAAGTGCGCTGATCGGCAAGTTGCTGAATAAAGCGCAGATGCTCAGCCAGATCATTGCCAGCCAATCCGGCTTGAGCCGTGACCCGCAGAGCGATTTACGCCAACTCAGCGAACTGATCACCAGTGTCACCCCCCAAGTCACTCAAACCCTGGGAGAAGGGCGGGCGATGGGCGCTTACTCCCTGGGACAGGGCTTCCTCAATTCCTCCTCAAGCACCCGTTTTGACGAACTGCTGCAACAGCTGGAAAAACTCCAGGCCGAATACGGCTTAAAATTGCAGGACGCCCTGGGCTCCAGCAAAGCCGCCCACGCTGCGCTTGATGGCTTGGCGAAGGCCAGCAACGCCAGCCTCAAGCAAGGCAGCGAGTTGTTTGAAGAGCAGGTGGTCATGGCTGAAACCCTCGAAGCTCCTTGGCAGGCTTTCTACGACAGCGTCAGCCAATTGATGGCCAAGACCTATCAGCTCGATGACGCCACCCTGAGTTTTCTCGGGCAGCAACTGGATCAGCGCCTGGCGCAGAACCGTACACACATGGTGGTACTGGTCTCGGCACTGACAGCGGTATTTCTGCTGATCTTCTATCTGTACGCAGGCTTCTACGCCTCGACGCGCACCACCCTGCGACGCCTGGGGGCGATGATGGACAAGGTGGCGGCCGGCGACATGACCGTCACGTTTGTCGCCCAAAGCCGCGACGAGTTGGGCGATCTCGGCCAGGTGTTCAACGGCACCGTGGCGAAAATCCATGACTTGATCGAACGCGTCGGTCACACCGTCAGCCAGGTCGAACTGCAGGCCGGACAAGTGGAAACGGTTTCGGCCCGCAGCAATCAAGCGGTCTCTGGCCAGCGCACGCAAATCGAACAAGTGGCGACGGCCATGAACCAGATGTCGGCCACCGCCCAGGAAGTGGCGCGCAGTGCGGCCGCGGCGGTCAGCAGTGCTCACAGCGTCAACGATGAAACCGCAAGTGGCCGTGGCCTGGTGCAATCCCAGCAGAGCAGCATTGCGCGGCTGGCCTCGGAGATAGATTTGTCAGTGGGGGTCATCAACCAACTGGCCACTGACAGCCAGTCGATCAGCAGCGTGTTGGAAGTCATTAAAAGCATCGCCGAGCAAACTAACCTGCTGGCGCTCAACGCGGCGATTGAGGCCGCGCGGGCTGGTGAGCAGGGACGCGGTTTTGCGGTGGTGGCCGATGAAGTGCGCACGCTGGCTCGGCGCACTCAGCATTCCACCGAAGAAATCGAACAGATGATCAGCCGCCTGCACAGCGGTGTCGGCGCGGCAGTGAAGGCCATGGGCACCAGCCATGAAATGGCCAGCGGTACCGTCGGCCAATCGGAAAAGGTCCAGCAGGCGCTGGAAAATATCCTCGGCGCCGTCGGCATGATCGTCGACCAGAACCAGCAAATCGCTGCCGCCGTGGAACAACAGACTGCCGTCGCCCACGATATCGACCAGAACATCGTCGAAATCAATCGGGCCGGCGAACATGCGGCCCAAGGCGCACATCAGACCGAGGCGGCAAGCCGGCAGCTCTCATTGCAGGTGATCGAGTTGAAGCAATTGATCGGGGCCTTTCGCGTGTAAGGGGGCGGAGTAGGATTGGTCTTCTGGTGATGTAGTTCTCGTCTGGATTTCTCTGGGTGCCTTTTTTGTTCGCGGGAATGAGTGAGAATTTATTTCACTCAATCCCGCTTAAGGGGAGGCACGACGATGACCACCGCCGCTGGCATCAAGGGGCACTGCGCCCATTGCGACATCACGTTTGAACTCAAGCCCTGGCAACTGAATGCCATCGCCATCGAAGAACCCTTCGACTGCCCCTACTGTCAGCATGTGTTGGAACTGAACTGCCCACGGCAATTGCGTCACTTCAAAGCGCTGGACCACTGGGCGCTGGTACGCCCGAGCATGGCGATATTGACCAGCGTGGTGCTGATCGTGGCACTGGTGACTGAATGGGTGGGGCTGATCAGCGTGATCGGCCAGCTCAACGTGTCACTGTTGGTGCTGTTGGTGCATTTCCTGGTGCTGCGCTACGCCCGCCATCGGCAGCGAATGACCCTTAACCTGCAAGCGGTGATCCCGGTCTTACCACTTGAGCAGCTCCCACGCATTGCGTGTGCTAGCCTCGGCCAGCAATAGCGGGCTGGTGCCCATGCGTTCGGCCAGGGCGGTGCAGATCTCGGGCAGGTGCTCAGGGCTATTGCGCTGGCCTGGGTACATGGCCGGTGCCATGTCGGGGGCGTCGGTTTCCAGTACCACCGCGTCCAGCGGCAATTGCGCCAGCACCTTGTGCATGCG
This sequence comes from Pseudomonas sp. Irchel 3H9, assembly GCF_900187495.1. Lineage (NCBI taxonomy): Bacteria > Pseudomonadati > Pseudomonadota > Gammaproteobacteria > Pseudomonadales > Pseudomonadaceae > Pseudomonas > Pseudomonas sp. Irchel 3H9. The sequence goes on from NZ_FYDK01000001.1 coordinate 134,924, forward strand.
CAAAGCCTGGGGCCACGTGGCGGCACCGCCGAGGCCGAGCTTGAAGCCCAGCTTGATGTACTCGTGGGCTTCCTCCCGGCTTCCGGCGAACGCGTGGATGATGCCACCTCGTGGAAGGCGGATGCGCTTGAGGGTGGCGATCACGGCTGCGTGGCTGCGGCGTACGTGCAGCAGCGCCGGCAGTTGGAAGTCCACGGCCAGTTTGAGCTGGGCTTCGAACAGGCTTTGCTGGCGCTCGCGGTCCAGGTGTTCAAGGAAGTAATCCAGGCCAATTTCGCCCACCGCACACAGTTGCCGGTGGCCGTGCAGGCGGCTCAGCCATTCGCCCAATGCCGTGAGGTCGGCGGGACGGTGGTCGTCCAGGTACACCGGGTGCAAGCCGAAAGCCGCGAACAATCCTTCATCCGCCTGCACCAGATCCCACAGTCGCTGCCAATTTTGCTGATACACCCCTAACACCACCATGCGTTGCACCCCGAGTGTACGGCTGCGGGCGAGGACTTGCGGGCGATCGTTGTCGAAGTCCGGGAAGTCCAAGTGGGTATGGGTGTCGATCAGCTCCACGCTCAGGCCTCGTGGATCCGCTGTTTGAAGGTCCGGCCGATCGCATGCACGCCCGGTTGGTACTGCTCTTCTTCAATCGCGGCCAAGGCCAGGCGCAAGGCAGCGTCGGCAATCAGTTGATGTTGCTGGGCCATGGCGTTGACCGGCAGCGGCAGAAAATCCAGCAGCTGAGTGTCACCAAAGGTGCCCAAGCGCAGCGGGCGCGACTTGAGTGGGAAGTCATGCAGCGCGTCAAACACACCCTGCAAGAGCACGTAGGACGTGGTCACCAGTGCGTCAGGCAAATGCCCCAGTCGTTGCAGAAGTTGCTCCATCAACTGTCTGCCGCAATCACGGCTGAAGGATTCGCCGTGTTCGACGATCACCTCGCCTGTGAAGCCTTGCAGCGCTTCACGAAAACCATCGGCACGCTCCTGGCTGATGTTCAGCTCAGGCCGTGCGCCGATCAGCACGATCTGTTTGGGCAGTGGTTGCAGCAGGCTGCTGGTCAGTTGCTGGCACGCCTGGCGGTCGTCGCTGACCACTGAGCAGAACTGGTCTGGTTCCATCACCCGGTCGATAGCGATCACCGGTAAGCCTTTGGCTTGCAGCTCGCGGTAGCTGTTATCGCTGGCGGGCAGGCAACTGGCCACGAACAACGCATCGCAACGCCGCGCGCGGAACAGTTGCAGCAGTTGGCGCTCGCTGTCCGCCTCATCGTCGGAACTGGCGATCAGCAACTGATAGCCGCGCGCGCGGGCGCCTTGTTCCAATAGCTTGGCGATTCGTGCGTAACTGGGGTTTTCCAAGTCGGGCAGAATAAAGCCCAAGGTGCGCGTGTGCCGACTGCGCAGCCCGGCGGCTTGGGGGTTGGGCGTAAAGCCATGGGCTTCGACCACGGCACGCACTCGCTCAACGGTGGCGTTGCTGATGCGTTGCTGTTCGGCCTTGCCATTGATGACGTAGCTGGCGGTGGTCACGGACACACCGGCTAGACGCGCGATATCACTGAGTTTCAAACCGGGATTTCCTTGTTTTTTGGAGCTTGCCCCGACATTTTTTCCAATCGTAACCGATTCCAGCCTACGACCCATGTTCCAGCTCAAGTGCCGAGTGGTCCTTCAAGGATGCACAATTAACGCGTAATCTGCCTTAAATTCTAGATTAAACGTTTCAGCCAGCGTATTTTTACGACGTTCGCTACTGAGTGCCTACTGCCAATTGACTACTCAGTCAGTTATTACCGAACGCCTCTACACTGTTTTATTCAAAACAATACCTAGTGCACCCATTGCACTAACTAGGAGAACGGCATGCTTGAGCTCACTGTAGAGCAGATATCCATGGGCCAAGTGGCTGCGGATAAATCTGCTGCCTTGCACCTGCTCGCTGACAAACTGGTGGCTGATGGCCTGGTCGCCGAGGGATACCTCAGCGGCTTGCAAGCCCGTGAAGCCCAAGGCTCGACCTTTCTCGGCCAGGGTATTGCCATCCCCCACGGCACTCCCGAAACCCGCGACCAAGTGTTTTCCACCGGCGTGCGCCTGTTGCAGTTCCCCGAAGGGGTGGACTGGGGCGACGGTCAGATTGTCTACCTGGCCATCGGCATTGCCGCCAAGTCCGATGAACACCTGCGCCTGCTGCAACTGCTCACCCGCGCCCTCGGTGAAACCGATCTGGGCCAGGCCTTGCGCCGTGCTGGCAGCGCTGAAGCGTTGCTGAAACTGCTGCAAGGCGCCCCGCAGGAGCTGGCGCTGGACGCGCAGATGATCAGCCTGGGCGTGTCCGCCGATGACTTCGAAGAGCTTGTCTGGAGAGGCGCACGCCTGTTGCGCCAGGCCGATTGTGTGAGCAATGGTTTCGCCGCTGTGTTGCAGCAGGTCGATGCGTTGCCCCTGGGCGATGGCTTGTGGTGGTTGCACAGCGAGCAGACGGTCAAGCGCCCTGGTCTGGCGTTCGTCACGCCCGACAAACCCATGCGCTATCTCGGTCAGCCGCTCAATGGCCTGTTCTGCCTCGCCAGCCTGGGCGAAGCCCATCAGGCGTTGCTTGAACGCCTGTGCGCGCTGTTGATCGAAGGCCGAGGCCAGGAATTGGGTCGCGCCACCAGCAGCCGTGCGGTACTCGAAGTGCTGGGTGGTGAACTGCCGCCGGACTGGCCGAGCGCCCGCATCACCCTGGCCAACGCCCATGGCCTGCACGCGCGGCCGGCGAAGATCCTCGCGCAATTGGCAAAAAGTTTTGAAGGCGACATCCGTGTGCGCATCGTCGATGGCCCCGTGGGCGCCGTGTCGGTGAAGAGCCTGAGCAAGTTGCTCAGCCTGGGCGCCCGTCGCGGCCAGGTGCTGGAGTTTGTCGCCGAGCCGACCATTGCTGGTGATGCGCTGCCCGCGCTGTTGGCGGCAGTAGAAGAGGGCCTGGGTGAAGAGGTCGAGCCATTGCCGACCGCGAGCGCCCAGCCTGCCATCGTTGAGGCCGAACCCACGCTCAGCGCACCGCTGGCCGGCAGCCAGGTCCAGGCCATCGCCGCTGCGCCCGGCATTGCCATCGGCCCTGCGCATGTGCAGATCCAGCAAGTGTTCGATTACCCGCTGCGCGGTGAGTCCTCGGCCATTGAGCGCCAGCGCCTGCAAGATGCACTCGCTGAGGTACGCCGCGATATCCATGGCCTGATCGAGCGCAGCCAATCCAAGGCGATTCGCGAGATTTTTATCACCCACCAGGAAATGCTCGACGACCCGGAACTCACCGATGAAGTCGACACCCGTCTCAAGCAAGGCGAAAGCGCCGAAGCCGCCTGGATGAGCGTGATCGAAGCCGCCGCCAAGCAGCAGGAGTCGTTGCAGGATGCTCTTCTCGCTGAACGCGCCGCCGATCTGCGTGACATTGGCCGGCGGGTGCTGGCCCAACTGTGCGGTGTCGAAACCGCCCAAGAGCCTACCGAGCCCTACATCCTGGTGATGGACGAAGTCGGCCCTTCAGACGTTGCCCGTCTGGACCCGGCTCGCGTTGCCGGCATCCTCACTGCCCGTGGTGGCGCTACGGCCCACAGCGCTATCGTCGCCCGTGCCCTTGGTATCCCCGCGCTGGTCGGCGCCGGTCCGGCCGTGTTGCTGCTGGCCTCCGGCACGCCGCTGTTGCTGGATGGCCAGCGCGGTCGCCTGCACGTGGACGCCGACGCCGCCACCCTGCAACGCGCTACCGTCGAGCGCGACACCCGCGAACAACGCCTACAAGCCGCCTCGGCCCAGCGTCACGAGCCAGCTGTCACCCGTGACGGCCACGCCGTGGAAGTGTTTGCCAATATTGGCGAGAGCGCAGGTGTTGCCAAAGCGGTCGAGCAGGGCGCCGAAGGCATTGGCCTGTTGCGTACCGAACTGATCTTCATGGCCCACCCGCAAGCCCCGGACGAAGCCACCCAGGAAGCCGAATACCGCCGCGTTCTCGACGGCCTCGACGGGCGCCCGCTGGTGGTGCGCACCCTTGATGTGGGCGGCGATAAACCGTTGCCTTACTGGCCGATTGCCGAGGAAGAAAACCCCTTCCTTGGTGTGCGTGGCATTCGCCTAACGCTGCAACGCCCGCAGATCATGGAGGCGCAATTGCGCGCGCTGTTGCGCTCGGCGGATAACCGTCCCCTTCGCATCATGTTTCCCATGGTCGGCAGCGTGGATGAATGGCGCGCAGCCCGGGACATGACCGAGCGCCTGCGCCTGGAAATCCCGGTGGCCGACCTGCAACTGGGCATCATGATCGAAGTGCCATCCGCTGCGTTGTTGGCGCCGGTGCTGGCCAAAGAGGTCGACTTCTTCAGCGTTGGCACCAACGACTTGACCCAGTACACCCTGGCCATCGACCGTGGCCACCCGACCTTGTCGGCCCAGGCCGATGGCCTGCACCCCGCGGTACTGCAACTGATCGATATCACCGTGCGTGCGGCCCATGCCCATGGCAAATGGGTCGGCGTATGCGGCGAGCTGGCGGCAGACCCGCTGGCGGTGCCGGTGCTGGTCGGGCTGGGTGTGGATGAGTTGAGTGTGTCCGCCCGCAGCATTCCTGAAGTGAAGGCGCGGGTGCGTGAATTCAGTCTGAGCGAGGCCCAGAGCCTGGCGCAAAAAGCACTGGCGGTGGGTTCTCCTGCTGAAGTGCGTGCCCTTGTGGAGGCTGTGTAAATGGCAAGGATTCTAAGCCTGACGCTGAACCCGGCGTTGGACCTTACGGTGCGCCTGCCGCGCCTGGAACCCGGTGAAGTCAACCGCAGCGACACCGTGCTCACCCATGCCGCCGGCAAGGGTGTGAATGTGGCGCAAGTGTTGGCAGATCTTGGGCATCAGGTGACCGTGGGCGGCTTTCTGGGGGAGGACAATCCTCAAGCTTTTGAGGCCCTGATCGCACGCCGTGGTTTTGCCGACGCGTTTATCCGCGTCCCCGGCGAAACCCGCAGCAATATCAAGATTGCCGAGCAGGACGGCCGGGTCACCGACATCAACGCGCCAGGGCCGCTGGTCAGTGAGCAGGCGCAACAGGCGTTGCTCGATCAGCTCACGCGAATTGCCCCCGGGCATGACGCGGTGGTGGTCGCCGGCAGCTTGCCTCGCGGCGTCACCCCGCAGTGGTTGCATGGGGTGTTGGTGCAGTTGAAACACCTCGGTTTGAAAGTCGCGCTGGACACCAGCGGCGAAGCGTTGCGCGCCGGTTTGCAGGCGGGCCCGTGGTTGGTCAAACCCAATACTGAGGAACTCGCCGACGCTCTGGATAACGCTGCGGATGCCATCAGCCAACTGCATCAACAAGGTGTGGAACATGTGGTGGTCTCCGACGGCGCCGCAGGCGTGAGCTGGTACAGCTCGGGCGCCACACTGCATGCGACGCCGCCCAAGGTCACGGTGGCCAGCACCGTAGGCGCTGGCGACTCGCTGCTGGCAGGCATGCTCCACGGTCTGCTCAGCGGCGAAGCCCCCGAGCACACCCTGCGCCGCGCCACTGCGATTGCTGCGATGGCGGTGACGCAGATCGGTTTTGGCATCAGCGATGACGCGCAGTTGGCGCACCTCGAAAGCGGCGTCCTCGTACGCCCGCTGACAGAACAATAAGAGGGTTTGTGATGAAGTTAGCCATTGTTACTGCCTGCCCGAACGGCATGGTCACCAGTGTGCTGTGTGCCCGCTTGTTGGACGCTGCCGCGCAACGCCAGGGTTGGAGCACCAGCGTTGAAGTGGTGGATGTGCAGCACCCGGAACGCGCGCTGTCCCAGGCGACCATCGACGCTGCCGAGTGGGTGTTGCTGGTCAGCAGCACCCCGGTGGATATGCAGCGCTTTGTCGGCAAGCGCGTGTTCCAGAGCACGCCGGCCCAAGCGCTGGCGGATGTTGAAGCGGTATTGCGCCGGGGCGCTGAAGAAGCACTGGTGCATGTCGCCAGCCAAGCGCCAGCGGCGTCGAAGCAGGCACCGCGTATCGTTGCGGTTACCGCTTGCCCCACTGGCGTGGCCCATACCTTCATGGCCGCCGAAGCCTTGCAGCAGACGGCCAAGCGCCTGGGCTATGACTTGCAGGTCGAGACCCAAGGCTCGGTCGGCGCACGCACGCCGCTGAGCCCGGAGGCTATCGCCAACGCGGACGTGGTGTTGCTCGCGGCGGACATTGAAGTCGCCACCGAGCGCTTCGCCGGCAAGAAGATCTACCGCTGCGGCACCGGTATCGCGCTCAAGCAATCCGAAGCGACCCTCAACAAGGCCTTGGCCGAAGGCGCGGTGGAAAACGCGGGCAACGCTGCCGTGGCCAAGAAAGAAAAAACCGGCGTGTACAAACACCTGCTCACCGGGGTGTCGTTCATGTTGCCGATGGTGGTGGCGGGCGGCTTGCTGATCGCTTTGTCGTTTGCCTTTGGCATTCACGCGTTCGAGCAGGAAGGTACTTTGGCGGCCGCGTTGAAAACCGTCGGCAACAGCGCCTTTACGCTGATGGTGCCGCTGTTGGCGGGTTATATCGCGTACTCGATTGCCGACCGTCCGGGTATCGCACCGGGTATGATCGGCGGCCTGTTGGCCGGCACGTTGGGGGCGGGGTTTATCGGCGGCATCCTTGCCGGTTTCCTGGCGGGTTACTGCGTCAAGTTGATCACCCGTGCTGTGCAATTACCGCAAAGCATGGAGGCGCTCAAGCCGATCCTGATCATCCCGTTGCTGGCGAGCCTGATTACCGGCCTGGCGATGATCTATCTGGTGGGCCCGCCTGTGGCGCGCATGCTGACCAGTCTCACGGATTTCCTCAGCACCATGGGCACCACCAATGCGGTGCTGTTGGGCATCCTGCTGGGCGGCATGATGTGCGTGGATCTGGGCGGGCCGATCAACAAGGCAGCCTATGCGTTTTCGGTGGGTTTGCTGGCAGCGTCCAGTGGGGCGCCGATGGCCGCGACCATGGCGGCCGGCATGGTGCCGCCGATTGGCATGGGCATCGCAACGTTCCTGGCGCGTCGTAAATTTGCCCAGACCGAGCGCGAAGCCGGCAAGGCCGCGATGATCCTTGGCCTGTGCTTTATCTCTGAAGGCGCGATCCCGTTTGCGGCTAAAGACCCGCTGCGGGTGATCCCGGCCAGCATCGCCGGTGGCGCGTTGACTGGCGCTTTGTCGATGTATTTCGGCTGCAAACTCGCCGCGCCCCATGGTGGGCTGTTTGTGCTGGTGATCCCGGGTGCGATCAACCACGCGCTCTTTTACCTGTTGGCGATTGTCGCGGGTAGCCTGTTGACCGGTTTGGTCTATGCCGTGATCAAACGTCCTGAAACGGTGGAACTGGCTGTCGCACCGGTGTCATAAACGCGTGCTTAAGTGGCCCTTTTGATACTCAAGAGGGCACCTGCATGAGCCATTTCGATCTGGGCCGGCGCCGTGTGATGCAAGTCGTCGGCGCCGGCCTTTTGCTGCCGGGTCTGGCGCCGGCGGTGATTGCTTCGGTGAAGGACCGGCCGCAACTCACCGACGGCGTACAGTCCGGCGACCTACTGGGCGACCGCGCCCTGATCTGGAGCCGCAGCGACCGCCCGGCGAGGATGGTGGTGGAGTGGGACACCCGCAGCGTGTTCAGCAACCCACGCCGATTCATCTCGCCTTTGGCCGACAACCGCAGCGACTTCACCGCCCGCGTCGAACTCACCGGGCTGCCCGCCGACCAGGCGATCTTCTATCGTGTGCACTTCGAAGACGCGCAAACCGGTGTCGCCAGCGAGCCGTGGTTCGGCCACCTGCGCAGCGTGCCGCAACAGCGTCGCGACATCCGGTTTGTGTGGAGTGGCGACACCGTCGGCCAAGGCTTCGGCATCAACCCGGACATCGGCGGCATGCGCATCTACGAAGCCATGCGCCTGCGCCTGCCGGACTTCTTTATCCACAGCGGCGACACCATCTACGCCGACGGCCCGGTGCCGGCGCAACTGCCCACCGAAGGCGGACGCATCTGGCGCAATATCACCACCGAGGCCAAGAGCAAAGTTGCTGAAACCCTCGACGAATACCGCGGCAACTACCGCTATAACCTGCTGGATGAAAACGTACGCCGCTTCAATGCTGAAGTGCCGCAGATCTGGCAGTGGGACGACCACGAGGTTGTGAACAACTGGTCGCCCAGCAAGCAACTCGATGAGCGTTACCAGACCAAGGACATCAACACCCTGGTCGGTCGTGCGCGCCAGGCCTGGTTGGAATATGCGCCGATGCGTTTGCAGGGCGCCGATGGCGGTGGGCGGATTTATCGCAAGCTAAGCTACGGGCCGCTGCTGGATGTGTTTGTGCTGGATATGCGCAGCTATCGCGGCGGCAACGATGACAATCTGGGCAGTGAAAAACCCTTCCTTGGCCGCGAACAGCTGGACTGGCTCAAGCGCGAACTCAAGGCTTCGACGGCGCAATGGAAAGTGATCGCCGCCGACATGCCCATTGGCCTGGGTGTGCCCGACGGTGAAGTCAGCCCCGGCGTGCCGCGCTGGGAGGCGATTGCCAATGGTGACCCCGGCCCGGCGCAAGGGCGCGAGCTGGAAATCGCCGAACTGTTGGCATTTCTGCGCGCGCAGAAAGTACGTAATCACGTGTGGCTGACGGCGGATGTGCACTACTGCGCGGCGCATCACTATCACCCGGATCGGGCGGCGTTTCAGGATTTTGAGCCGTTCTGGGAGTTTGTTGCCGGGCCTTTGAATGCGGGCAGCTTCGGCCCGAACCCCTTGGATAAAACCTTTGGCCCTGAGGTGGTGTTCGAGAAGGCCCCACCCGTGCAGAACACCTCGCCGTTTGCCGGGTTTCAGTTTTTTGGCGAAGTGCAGATTGATGGGCAGACAGCGGAGTTGACTGTGACTTTGCGCGACCTGGATGGGGTCTCGGTATTCCAGCAAAAACTGCAACCGGTCTGACTTGAAATGCACTCTAAATGAGGGAGGAGGCTTGCCCCCTCCCTCATTGGATCACATCAGTAGACATCCCGGCGGTAGCGGCCTTGTTCGATCAAGCGCTCCACCGCTTCACTTCCCAGTATGTCGACCAGCGCCTGATCCACCCCGGCCGCCATCCCCTGCAAACTTCCGCACACGTAAATCGCTGCGCCATCGGCCAGCCATTTGCGCAGCACATCGGCCGATTCGCGCAGGCGGTCCTGCACGTAAATCTTCTCTTCCTGATCGCGGGAGAATGCCAGGTCCAGCAACGCCAAATCACCGCTGGCCAGCCAGCCTTGAAGTTCGTCCTGGCACAGGTAGTCGTGGGCGATATTGCGTTCGCCGAACAGCAGCCAGTTGCGCTGCTGGCCATCGGCAATCCGCGCCTTGAGCAAGCTGCGCAAGCCCGCCAGACCGGTGCCATTGCCCAGCAGGATCAGCGGCACTGGGACGTCCGGCAGGTGGAAGCCACTGTTACGCCGCAGGCGCAGGCTGATGCCCGTGCCGAGGGCTGCGTGTTCGGTGAGCCAGCCGGAACCCAGGCCCAGGCTGCCGTCGGGGTGGCGTTCCTGGCGCACGATCAACTCCAGCACGCCGTCGCTGGCAATCGAGGCGATGGAGTATTCGCGCATGCCCAAGGGCGCCAATGCGTTCACCAGCGCCTGGGCATGCATGCCCACCAGATGCGCACGGTTTCCCGGCAGTTGGCGCGTGGCCAGGGCTTGAGCGAGTGGAGTGGCCAAACCGTCGATCAACACGCCATCGGTGCCGGTCAGGCCAAGCCCACTCAGGAAGTGCTCAATGGCCCATGGGCAGTTGCGGGGCAGCACTTCTACCAAATCGCCGGCTTGCCAGCTTTGTGGCGAAGGCGGGGTGAGGCCGAGCAGGTAAACGTCCGAGCCCGTGCTGTTGCGGTTGAGCAGGCTGCGTTGGGTGAGTGTCCAGTGTTCGTACTGGGCCGTCGGCCAAGCAGCGGCCGGTGCCTGACCGGTTAACTGTCCGAGCTCTTGTTGCCAATGCAGCAGCGCGGCCGTGTCGCCGCTGTCCACTTCCACCGGGGCAAACAGCGGGTTGCCGCCCTGGTTGGTCAGCCAGAAATGCAGGCGCCGGGCAAAGCCGCAGAAGTGTTCGTACTGACGATCACCCAGCGCCAGCACCGAGTAATTCAGGCCCTTGAGGGACAGGTCCTGGCCGAGCACTGCGCGTTCAAAACCCCGGGCGCTGTCCGGGGCTTCGCCGTCGCCGAAGGTGCTGACCACAAACAGCGCATTTTCTGATTGGCGCAGGTCGTCCTGGCTCACACTGCCCAAGGACTGCACTTTCACTGGCAGACCAGCCGCCTGCAATTGTCCGGCGGTCTGCCAGGCCAGTTGCTCGGCAAACCCGCTCTGGCTGGCAAAGCCGATCAGCCAGGCCGGAGCGTCGCTGTGGTTGGCGCTGAGGCCGTTGCGGGCGTCGCGCACCTGGCGTTTTTTGCGGCGACGGTCCAGGTACAGCAACCAGCCAGTGATGAAGAACAGCGGCATCAGCAATGAGCTGACGGTAAGGATGATTCGCCCGGCCAGGCCGAAGTAACTGCCGGTGTGCAGCGCATAGATGCTGGTCAGCAACTGCGCCTTGAAGCTTTTGCTGGCGTACTGGTCATGGGATTTGACCTCGCCGGTCGCCGGGTCCAGGTTGATCTGGTTGAGGGCGCGGTCATGGGGCGAGTCTTTCAACAGGTAGTAGACGGTCGCCGGTTGCCCTGCAACGGCGGGCATGCGGATGTTATAGGCATTCAAACCCGGGCCGGCCTGGCTGTAGATGCTGCTCCACATCGCGTCATAGTTGGCGACCGGTGCCGGGCCTTCCGGCGGCGGGCCGCGCTTACGCATCCGCTCGGTTTGCGGCGCATCGGACAGCAGTTTGTTCAGGCCCTGGCTGTACCAGTCGTAGGACCAGGACAACCCGGTGAGCGCCGCGAGCAAGTAAGCCAGCAGACACCAGGTGCCGAATACCGAGTGCAGGTCCCAGTTGAAACTGCGGCCTTTTTTGCGCCAGTCCAAGGTCAGCCACACGCGCCAGTTTGCCACCTGGCGCGGCCAGCGCAGGTACAGGCCGGACAGGCAGAAAAACACCAGGATCAGCGTGCAGGCACCCGTGATATTTCGCCCGGTTTCACCCATGGCGAGAAAGCGGTGCAGTTGCAGGATAAAACCGAAGAAGTCCTGGCCAACCGCGTCGCCCATGTAGTCGCCGGTGTAGGGATCGAAGTAGCGCAGTTGGCCACGTCGCTCACCCGGCGGTGGGGTAAAGAACACGCGCGCGGCGTTGCCACTTTCGCTTTCCACGAACAGCATGGACACGGTCTTGCCTTCGGTGGCTTCCAGTTTGCGCACCAGTTCGGCAGGCGGAAGCACGCCGGCTTCGCGTTTTTCTACGCTCAGTACGTGGGGGTTGAGAGCCCGCAGTAGTTCATCCTGGAACGAGACCGCAGCCCCGGTGATCCCCATCAAGGCCAGCACCAGTCCGGCAGTGATGCCGAAGAACCAGTGCAACTGGAACAGGGTTTTCTTCAACACGTCTGACCGCCTCGTCTATCTGGGTATGTAGGGCACGGCGCGCATTATGCCGTGGCCTGTCGAGAAACATTCTGTTTAACACGCAAAAGCCCCACGCATCCGATGCGTGGGGCTTTTTGCTATGTGGAGCGGTGTTTAGAAGTGGAAGCTGGTGGACACCAGCGCCGTGCGCCCAGCCGCCTGGTTGGCGAAGTGCGAGGCGTAGGCCTTGTCGTAATAAGTCTTGTCCGTGAGGTTTTGCACGTTCAACTGCAGGTCGACGTTTTTGGTCAGCTTGTAGCTGGCCATGGCGTCGTAGCGAGTGTAGGACGGCACGTACACGGTGTTGGCCGCATCGCCATAAACCTGGTCGACGTAGAACGCGCCACCGCCGACGGTCAGCTTCGGCGTTACGTCGTACGTGGTCCACAGGCTGAAGGCGTTCTTCGGGGTGTTGGGCATTTGGTTGCCTTTGTTGGAACCGGCCTGGACCACGCCCTGGCGGTTACCGTTTTTGCCTGGGTCAACCAGTTCGGCTTTCAGGTAGCTGTAGCCGGCGAACACTTGCCATTGATCGGTGATCTTGCCGCTGGCCGACAGTTCCAGGCCATCGACTCGCGACTCGCCCGCGGTTTCGTAGGTGTTGGAATCCACCAGGATGCGGGTGTTTTTCTTCTCGGTGCGGAACACCGCTGCAGCCAGGGACAGGCGGTTGTGGAACAGGTCCCACTTGGTGCCCAGCTCGTAGTTGACGGTTTCTTCGGGTTTCAGGTCGCTGGTGTTGATACCGGTTGGGATCGCGTTGTTGTCGACGCCTTCACCCACCAGGCCGCCGGCCGGCGATGCCGATGTGGCGTAGGAGGTGTAGATGCTGCCGTTGTCCAACGGCTTCCAGACCAGGCCGGCCTGCCAGTTGAAGAACTGGCTGTCGTCCTTGACCTTGCTGCGTGCCTTGACCGTCGAGGAGGGGACGGCATTGGTGTTGGCTTCGGTGTCGAAGGTGTCGTAGCGCAGGCCGACGTTCAGCAACCATTTCGGGTCCAGCTCAATGGTGTCGAATACGTAGGCGGCGCGGCTGGTGGCCTTGGTGTTGGTGCCGTTGTAGTTGCGCGCGATGCTGCCGGTCCAGGCGTCATCCGGGTTCGGGTTGCTCAGCGAGGTGCACTGACCGCCCAGGCTGCCGGCGGCCACGGTACAGGTCGGGTTGGTGTTCGGGCTGACGGTGTAACCGCTGACGCGGGTTTCTTCGCCGGTGAATTCCAGACCGGTGGAGTAACTGTGCTTGAAGCCCAGGGCCTGGAAGTTGCCGAACAGGTCGGTCTGGTTGGTGGTGGTCGTGGTGGTCGACACGCGGGTGTTGGCGCGGCGCCAAACGGTACCGAAACGGTTGACGTTGCGCTGGCTGTCGTCGGGCTGGGTAAGGACGTAGTCCTGGCCGGTGCTGCCATGGCGCAGGGTGTTTTTCAGCGTCATGTCGTCGTTCAGGTCGTGCTCAATGGAGATTGTGCTGATGTCGGCGCGGGTCTTTCGGAAGTCACGATCCTTGAGGCCGTAGAAGTTATTGCTGTCGCCGCCGTCGGTGGGCTTGTCATGGCCGTGGGTGGTGGCGGTCGACGAGCTATAGCCGTAGGGAATGCCCGAATCCGGCAGGTCGTTGCTTTCCATGTGGTAGTAGCTGAGGTTGACGCGGGTCGGGGTGCCCAGGCCAAAGGTCAGCGACGGGGCCACGCCCCAACGGTCGTAATTCACGGCGTCACGGCCGGCCACGTTCTGCTCATGGGTCATCAGGTTCAGGCGGAACGCGGCGCTGTCGTCGAGGAACTGGCGGTTTACATCGAGCACGTAGCGACGGGTCTGGTCGGAACCGTAGGTGAAACCGCCGTTGGTGAAGTCCCGGGCTTGCGGGGTTTTGCTCACCAGATTGAGGCTGCCACCGGCCGAGCCACGACCGCCGAAAGAGGAGTTCGGGCCTTTGCTGACTTCAATGGACTCGATGTCGAAAATCTCACGGCTCTGGCCGCCGGTGTCGCGAACACCGTCCAGGTAGGTGTCACCCTGGGCATCGAAGCCGCGGATGAATGGCCGGTCACCTTGAGGGTTGCCGCCTTCGCCGGCGCCGAAGGTAATGCCCGGTACGGTGCGCAAGGCATCCTGCAACGAGGTAGCGGCGGTGTCCTTGAGTACTTGTTGCGGCACGACGGTGACGGAACGTGGCGTGTCCACCAGAGGCGCAGTGTATTTCTGCGAAGAGGCTTTCTCGACCTGGTAGGAGGTTGCGTCCTGTTCTTCCCCGGTGATGCTGGTGGCGCCCAGGGAGATGCTGTTGCGCTGGCCTTTTTGTTCTGTGTCTTCGGCCGCTTGCGCCATATGGGCGACAGAACTGGCACCGAGGGCGACGCCGATGGCCGAGGCCAGCAAACGCGGTGAACTGGCAGTTGTTTTTAGCGTAGTGCGCGACATGACGTGTCCTTTCCCCAAGGATGTGAGGCCGCGGAATATAGGGTGAACAAGTATTCATATCAATTGCGATACATTGCTAATTGCGCTGAATTTACATTCTTTACACTTTTTGCTTACGGTTTTTACGGACTCGTCCGTCATGGCGTTTTACAGGGCGGATAAGAATCAATACCATTGGCGCCTCTCTGCCTACAGGTATTGCCCCATGCTGCTGCACATTCCCGGCCTGTTCTCTCGCGAGGAAGTGCAGCGCATCCGCCAAGCCCTGGAAAGTGCCGATTGGGCCGACGGAAAAATTACCGCTGGGCATCAGTCCGCCAAAGCCAAACACAATCTGCAATTGCCCGAAGGCCACCCGCTGGCCAAGGAAATCGGCGCGGCGATGCTCGAACGTTTGTGGCAAAACCCTCTGTTCATGTCAGCGGCGTTACCACACAAGGTGTTCCCTCCGTTGCTGAACTGCTACACCGCCGGTGGCAGTTTCGACTTCCATATCGACAACGCCGTGCGTCAGCCTAAAGGCAGTCACGAGCGGGTGCGCACCGACCTTTCATCCACGCTGTTTTTCAGCGACCCGGATGAATACGACGGCGGCGAACTGGAGATCCAGGACACTTTCGGTCTGCAACGGGTCAAGTTGCCCGCCGGCGACATGGTGCTGTACCCCGGCTCCAGCCTTCACAAAGTCAACGCCGTAACCCGTGGGGCGCGCTATGCCTCGTTCTTCTGGACGCAAAGCCTGGTGCGCGAAGACAGCCAGCGCACGTTGCTGTTCGAGATGGACGGCGCGATCCAGCAACTGACCCGCGACGTGCCCGATCATCCCGTGCTGATTCAGCTCACCGGCACCTATCACAACCTGCTGCGTCGCTGGGTAGAGGTCTGAGCATGGGCTTCCTATTGCGCCGCGAAGAGGTGCTCAACGTCGAACAACTGCAAGGCATGCTCGACGACTCACCGGTACGAGCCGCCCAGGCGATTCTGATCGCAGCGAAGGAAGGTGTGGTGGATGCCCAGGCCTTGCTCGGGCAAATCCTGCTGGAGGGACGCGGCATTGCACGCGATGAAGCGCTGGCATTGCGCTGGTTCCGCATCGCGGCTCAGAGCGGGCATTTGATGGCCCGTAATATGGCCGGGCGTTGCCTTGAGCATGGCTGGGGCTGTGCCGTCGATGAAGCGGCGGCGGTGCGGGAGTACCGCTTGGCGGCGCAGGCCGGATTGGATTGGGGGCAGTACAACTACGCCAACTTACTGGCGACCGGCCGTGGTGTTGCTGAAGATCAGCAGCAAGCACTGATGTGTTATCGCCAGGCGGCGGAGCAGGGGCACGCCAAGTCGATGAACCTGCTGGGGCGCTACCTGGAAGAAGGCCAGTTTTGCCCGAAGGACCTGGATGCAGCCGTTGAGTGGTACCGCCGCTCAGCCGAAGGCGGGGATGTTCGCGGGCAGTTCAGTTATGCGGCGGTGTTGGCCGACAGAGGCCAGATCGAGGCGGCGCTGGAGTGGCTGCGCAAGGCGTTGGCGGGCGGTAATCTGAAGTTCCTGCGCACGGCGCACAAGGCTCTGGCAGCGGCGAATGATCCGCGTATTCGTGCGATGGCGCAGGCCTATCAACAGCGGGCTGCGATCCTTTCATAGTGCACAAAAGCTTTTAACAGTCCGTGGCATAGAAACTGACATTACTTCGCTGGCGAAAAGGATTTACACATCGTCATCATTGCCTCACACGAGCCTGCTTATACGTTAAGCGGGCTTTTTCATTGGTGTGTCTCGTGTGTATAAAAAAGCGCATTGCCTAATGGCGGTGTGTAATATACACACTGAAGGGTGAGGCGATGAGAAGTCGAGAGGTGATTGAGCTGCTGGTTGCGGATGGTTGGTTTGAGGTGGCAGTAAAGGGCAGTCATCACCAGTTCAAACACCCGGTGAAGCGAGGGCGAGTGACCGTTCCTCATCCCAAGTCGGAAATTGCAAAGGGCACTTTGCACAGTATTTTCAAGTCAGCAGGTCTCAAGTGATGGCCCCGATTGATGAGTTGAATGAGTTCTGTGAGGCTCGTTCAAAGGAGGAACAATGAAGTTTCCCGTGGTAGTACATAAAGATGCTGACTCGGACTACAGCGTGACGGTCCCCGACGTACCAGGATGTTTTTCGGCTGGTGGGTCGTTTTCCGAAGCGCTGGATAATGTCCGTGAGGCACTCGCACTGCATCTGGAAGGGCTGGTTGCAGACCAGGAAACACTTCCCCATGCGCAGGAGGTTGATGCCCATTGGGATAACCCGGATTTTGCCGGTGGCGTATGGGCGATAGTCGACTTTGATCTCACCCCTTATCTGGGGAGATCGGTGCGGTTCAATGCTTCTTTGCCGGAACAGTTGTTGCAGCGCATTGATGAGCGAGTGCAAAAGGATCACCGCTATGCGTCGCGGTCAGGGTTTCTGGCGACGGCGGCGTTGCGTGAGTTATCTGCGTGACGCAACGGGTGATGACAAATCACAGGCATAAAAAACCCATGACACGTCATGGGTTTTTTATTGGCCGGCTACTTACACGTAGAACGACTTCAGCGGCGGAAAGCCATTGAACTCAACTGCGCTGTAGCTGGTGGTGTAGGCACCGGTCGACAACCAGTACAAACGATCACCGATGGCCAGGTTCAGCGGCAGGCCGTACTTGTAGTTTTCGTACATGATGTCGGCGCTGTCACAGGTTGGGCCGGCGATGACCACTTCTTCCATCTCGCCTTTCTTCTCGGTCCAGATCGGGAACTTGATGGCTTCGTCCATGGTTTCGATCAGGCCGGAGAACTTGCCCACATCCGTGTACACCCAACGCTCGACGGCGGTACGGGACTTACGTGCAACCAACACCACTTCGCTGACCAGGATACCGGCGTTGGCGATCAACGAACGGCCTGGCTCCAGGATGATTTCCGGCAGGTCGTCGCCGAAGTCTTCCTTGAGGAAGCGGATGATTTCTTCAGCGTAGGTTTCCAGGCTGTTGGTGCGGGTGATGTAGTTGGCCGGGAAGCCACCGCCCATGTTGATCAGCTTGAGGTGGATGTTGTCTTCTTCTTTCAGGCGTTCGAAGATCACTTTGACCTTGGCGATTGCCGCGTCCCACACGCTGATGTCGCGCTGCTGGGAGCCTACGTGGAACGAGATACCGTACGGCACCAGGCCCAGGTCACGGGCGAGGATCAGCAGGTCCATGGCCATGTCGGTCTGGCAGCCGAACTTGCGCGACAGAGGCCAGTCAGCGGTGGTCGAGCCTTCGGTGAGGATGCGCACATACACTTTCGAACCCGGCGCGGCCTTGGCGATATTGCGCAGGTCGGCTTCGGAGTCGGTGGAGAACAGGCGCACGCCCTTCTCGTAGAAGTAGCGGATGTCCTTGGATTTCTTGATGGTGTTGCCGTAGCTGATACGGTCGGCGCTGACGCCACGGTCCATGACCTTGTCCAGCTCATAGATCGAGGCGATGTCGAAGCTCGAACCCTTGTCTTTCAACAGGTCGATGATCTCGACGGCAGGGTTGGCCTTGACCGCGTAATACACCTTGGCGAATTCGAAGCCGGCGCGCAGGTCATCGTAGGCCTGGCTGATCATCGCGGTGTCGATGACCACGAACGGGGTTTCTTGCTTGTCGGCGAACGCCTTCATTTTGTCAAAAGTGGCGCGCGCGAAATAATCTTCGACGTTGATCGACATGCTGGGAACTCCTAAGGGCAAACTAAAATTAGCAATGGGTGCAAATGAACGTCCTCCGTATCCCCACTTTGGTTCGCCTACTTCCCAAGGCATGTCGCCGAAAGCAAAAAGGCCATGGGATCAACTGCGTCCCTTGGCCTTGCTGTCTCGTCGTCAGTACTTGAGCCGGATGGATCGTTTCCAGCATGGACGTTCGGCGCGAACTTTAGGGCGTGAGGGGCTTGAGATCAACTAAAAATGTCGCGTTTTTGCACGCGTTCGTCGCGCGATGGCGTGCAGCTACTTATGTAACCGACAGGTGTGACGGATTGATGTTCCCCAAAAGGGGAAAATTGAAGGGGATTCAGCGCTTTCGTGGCGAAGGAGTAAGTGCCTTCGCCACGAAGGCTATCAGCGTGGGCGAGTCAGCCAACAAACCGTTAGAACGGAATCAGGCTGAAGCTGTGGGTCTTCCTAATGTTCGGGTATTGAGCCGTGGAAACGGTAAATGAAACGTTTGTAGTGCTCTGTACATTCCTTACCGTCAGCGTACCGTTCAATGGCCCCGGGCCTGATGCGAAGCTGGCCCCTGATGTGCTTGTACTCCAGGTTGTGGTGACGTTTGGAATCGCGGTGCCGCGTTCGTCCACGAGCTGGGCAGCGATCGTCAATTTGAAGTCTTCGCCTCGTTTGACACGCTGTGGATCAGCGATTCCACCGATGATCATTTCCGCTGGGGCCCGGGTTTTTTCCCCGGAGATTGGAGTGGCCGATTCTTTCGTACTCATAGGGAGCCTCGTAGGTTCAAGACGTTAGGTGCAAGAGCGTTTCGATGTGTCGAGGCGCATTGGAACCTATTCCTGAATCCTTGGAACCTGTGAGTTCTGACAGTCTTTAAGGCTTAGTTAGAATGAGATTTGCGCGGCTTATCGCGTCCTGACTCGGCTCATGCACTGCCGGGTTTGTGGAAAACTCGAACAGTGATGGGCCGTTTCAGCGTGAATGGGTCTAACTGTGCATCAGCTCAAGGCTGTCTCAGCCGGCGAAACGATACTGGTTTTGCCCCCACGGGACTTACCGGAACTCAGGTACTCGGCAATCGACTCCTGGGTCACTTCACCCAGGAACACCCGCTCGGCATCCATCACCGGCAGCCACGAACGGTTGAACTCGTACATACGCGACAACAGGATGCGCAAGTGCTCGTCATACGCCGCCGTGGCGTTGAATTCGCGCAGGTACTGGCCACAAGTGCCGGTCTGACGGTGCAGGTCGCGACGTCGTACATAGCCCAGCGCTTTGTTCTCGGCGCAGGTGACGACCACATAGCGGCGGTCCGTTTCGTCCATCAGCTCCAGGGCATCGGCCACCGGGGTTTCCGGGCTCACCGACGGGGCGTTGTCCGCCGCGTCTTCGGCCTTCACCAGCAGCAGGCGCTTGAGGGTGCTGTCCTGGCCCACAAAGTTGCTGACGAACTCATCGGCCGGGTGCGCCAGCAGCGTATCCGGATGGTCGATCTGCAGCAGCTTGCCGGCGCGGAAGATGGCGATCTTGTCACCCAGTTTGATGGCTTCGTCGATGTCGTGGCTGACCATGATCACGGTCTTGTTCAGCGCGCGTTGCATCTCGAAGAACTCGTTCTGGATCATCTCGCGGTTGATCGGGTCGACCGCGCCGAACGGCTCATCCATCAGCAGCAACGGGGCATCGGCCGCCAGTGCGCGAATCACGCCGATGCGCTGTTGCTGGCCGCCCGACAGCTCACGCGGGTAGCGATGCAGATACTGCTTAGGCTCCAGCTTGATCATGCTCATCAACTCGCGGGCGCGGTCGTGGCATTTTTGCTTGTCCCAGCCGAGCAGCTTGGGCACGACCACGATGTTTTCCTCGATGGTCATGTTCGGGAACAGGCCGATCTGCTGGATCACATAGCCGATGTTGCGACGCAGGGTCACTTCGTCGAGGTCGGTGGTGTCTTCGCCGTTGATCAAGATCTTGCCCGAGGTGGGCTTGATCAGGCGGTTGATCATTTTGAGCGTTGTGCTCTTACCGCAGCCCGAAGGGCCGAGGAATACGCAAATCTCGCCTTCGTTGACGGTCAGGCTTACGTCGTTCACGGCCGAAACAGTTTTGCCGTTGCTTTGAAAAGTCTTGGTCAGGTTTTGAAGTTCGATCATTTGAGCAGTCCTTTTGGAGTCAGCGAGCGTTGCAGCCATTGCAGAAGCAGGTCGGCGAAGATGGCCAGGAGACTGACCAGCACGGCGCCAACGATCAGCATCGACATGTCGCTGCGGCTGATGGAAGCCAGAATAAGTACACCCAGGCCACCGGCGCCGATGGCGGCGGCGATGGTCATGACGCCAATGTTCATCACCACGGCGGTGCGCACACCGGCGAGGATCACCGGCACGGCGATGGGCAGTTCGACCATGCGCAGGCGCTGGCCGAAGGTCATGCCGATGCCTTTGGCGGCCTCGCGAATGCCCGGTTCGACGCCGGTCAGCGCCAAGTAGGTGTTACGCATGATCGGCAACAGGGAGTAGAGGAACACGGCGGTGATCGCCGGCATCGGCCCCAGGCCCTGGCCAAACTTGGAGTAGAACGGCAGCAGCAGGCCGAACAACGCGATGGACGGTACGGTCAGCAGCACCGTGGCGCTGGCTTGCAGTGGGCCAGCCAAGGTCGGGAAGCGCGTCATCAGCACGCCCAGGGGCACACCCACGACAATTGCCAGAATTACCGCGATGCCGACCAGGGTGATGTGCTGCCAGGTCAGGTGCAGGACTTGGGCCCAATCAAGATGGGAAAAGGCGTTCAGGAATTCCATGTCTTCTCCTTCTTAGTTGATGGGATGTTGGCGCAGGAAATCGGCGGCAACAGCGGATGGGCTTTCATGGTCGACGTCGACCCGCGCATTCAGCTGGCGCATGGTTTCGTCGTCGAACAGAGTGGCCAGCGGCTTGAGCTCGGCAGCCAGTTGCGGGTGCTTGTCGAGGTATTCCTGACGCACCACCGGCGCGGCGGTGTAGTCCGGGAAGTAGTGCATGTCATCAGCCAGCAGCTTGAGCTTGAAGGCGTTCAGGCGACCGTCGGTGGTGTAGACCAAACCGGCAAACACCTGGCCATTACGCAAGGCGGTGTAGACCAGGCCGGCGTCCATCTGCCGCGTGTTCTTGCGGGTCAGGTTCATGTCATACAGCTTGACCATGCCGGCCAAGCCGTCGGAGCGGTTGGCGAACTCGGTGTCCAGGGCCACCAGGCGGTGTTCCTTGGTGTCTTGCGCCATGGCTTTGGTGAGGTCGCTGATGCTGTTGATCTCAGGACGCTCTTCAGCCACTTTCTCTGGCAATGCCAGGGCGTAGGTGTTGCTGAAGCGCGATGGCGAGAGCCAGACCAGGCCTTTTTTCGCGTCGAGTTCTTTGACCCGAGCGTAGGACTGTTCGCTGTTGAGCTTCTCGTCGATGTGGTTGTAGGCCACCAGCGACACGCCGGTGTATTCCCAGATCAGATCCAGTTGCCCGCTTTCCTGGGCACTGCGCGCCAGGTTGCTGCCCAGGCCGCCGGTCACGCGGGTGTCGTAACCCTTGGTGCGCAGGTACTGGGAAGTGATTTCGGCCAGCAGGGTCTGTTCGGTGAACACCCGTGCGCCGATGCGGATCACCGGTTTTTCAGCGGCTTGCGCAATACCTGCCAACAGCAGGGCGCAGCTCAATATCAAGGTCAGTTTTTTCATGTGAATTCCTTTGCAAAGCCTTAAGACGGACGCAACCCGCGTTCCAGCCAGAGGCGGCTGGCCATGGTCACCAGACCGTCAAGCAGCAAGGCCAGCAACGCGGTGCACGCGGCGCCGAGCAGCAATTGCGGCTGATTGTTCAGGGCGATGCCGGGGAAGATCAGACTGCCGAGGCTGTTTGCACCAATCAGGAACGCGAGCGGCGCAGTACCCACATTGATCGCCAGGGCCACGCGCACGCCGCCGATGATGATCGGCACGGCGTTGGGCAATTCCACACGAAACAGCACCTGGCGAGGCGTCATGCCGATGCCGGTGGCCGCTTCTTTCAGTGAGCCTTGAACGTTTTTCAGGCCTTCGTAGGTGTTGCGCACGATGGGCAGGAGGGACGCGAGAAACAACGCGAAGATGGCCGGACCACTGCCGATGCCGAGGACGCCGAGGGCGATGGCCAGTACGGCCAGGGGAGGGACGGTGTTACCGATGTTGAAGATCTGCATGAAGCGTTCTGCGCGCCCGACCATGTTCGGTCGGCTGAGCAGGATACCGGCGGGGATGCCCACAATCAGGGCCGCCAGCATGGACACTAGAACAAGGATCAAATGAGCTTGCAGGTAAAACAACAAATCGTCGCGGTACAGTTCGATCGTGTTGATGCCGATCCAGTGGACCAGCAGGGCCAGGAGAGCGACGACAACCACTCCTCCTATCAGCCCTTTGCCATAGCGAATAGCCACAGGCGGACTCCTTTTTTCTTTTGTCGGCGAACACATTTCCGAGCGGCAATGCCATTCCTGGCTGTCGGCGAATGTGGTCGCGAAAAGCAGCTCGTCCATACCGGCAACGCGGTATCAATCCGAGCCATGAGCGCAGCCTCGTCAGGCTAACTTGCTGATTTATCAGCCCCTGTTCCGAGTGCGGTAGCAGGGGAGTGGACGTCTCTACCTTTTAAAAGGTTCCATACTTGGCAGCATTTAGCCACCCCTAATCGGGTGAACGGTGGTCCGGCCCCCGGGGTTTGCGCTATACTCGCCGCCCTTTTTTGACTCACCTGCCAGGCGATTTCCCATGACCCACCAGGCCGCCGAAGTCGCGAAACGCCGCACTTTCGCTATTATTTCCCACCCCGATGCCGGTAAAACCACCATCACCGAGAAGCTCCTGCTGATGGGCAAGGCGATCGCTGTGGCCGGCACGGTGAAATCCCGCAAATCCGACCGCCATGCGACATCCGACTGGATGGAGATGGAGAAACAACGGGGTATTTCCATTACCACGTCGGTCATGCAATTCCCTTATCGCGACCACATGGTCAACCTGCTCGACACCCCGGGCCACGAAGACTTCTCCGAAGACACTTACCGCACCCTGACTGCGGTGGACTCGGCCTTGATGGTCCTCGACGGCGGTAAGGGCGTTGAGCCACGGACCATCGCGTTGATGGACGTATGCCGCCTGCGCGATACACCTATCGTCAGCTTCATCAACAAACTCGACCGCGATATCCGCGACCCGATCGAGCTGTTGGATGAAATCGAAGCAGTCCTGAAGATCAAGGCCGCGCCGATCACCTGGCCGATTGGTTGCTACCGCGACTTCAAGGGCGTGTACCACCTGGCCGACGACTACATCATTGTCTACACCGCCGGCCACGGTCATGAACGTACCGATGTGAAAATCATCGAGAAGCTCGACTCCGACGAGGCCCGCGCCCACCTGGGTGACGAGTACGACCGTTTTGTCGACCAGTTGGAACTGGTGCAGGGCGCCTGCCATGAGTTCAATCAGCAGGAATTCCTCGACGGCCAACTGACTCCGGTGTTCTTCGGTACTGCGTTGGGTAACTTCGGTGTCGACCATGTACTCGACGCCGTCGTGGACTGGGCGCCGAAGCCTTTGGCCCGTGTCGCCAACGAGCGCACGGTTGAGCCGGTCGAAGAAAAATTCACCGGTTTCGTGTTCAAGATCCAGGCGAACATGGACCCGAAACACCGCGACCGTATCGCCTTCATGCGCATCTGCTCCGGCAAATACGAAAAAGGCATGAAGATGCGCCACGTGCGCACCGGCAAGGACGTACGCATCGGCGACGCCCTGACGTTCTTCTCCTCCGAGCGTGAACAACTCGAAGAGGCTTACGCCGGCGACATCATCGGCCTGCACAACCACGGCACCATCCAGATTGGCGACACCTTCACCGAAGGCGAAGCGCTGGGCTTCACCGGTATCCCGCACTTCGCCCCGGAACTGTTCCGCCGCGTACGCCTGCGTGACCCGCTGAAATCCAAGCAACTGCGCCAAGGCCTGCAGCAACTGGCGGAAGAGGGCGCCACCCAGGTGTTCTTCCCCGAGCGCAGCAACGACATCATCCTCGGGGCCGTCGGTGTGCTGCAGTTCGATGTGGTCGCCAGCCGCTTGAAAGAGGAATACAAGGTCGAATGCTCCTACGAGCCAATTACCGTGTACTCCGCGCGCTGGATCGATTGCAGCGATAAGAAGAAGTTGGAAGAGTTCTCCAACAAGGCTGTGGAAAACCTGGCGGTCGACGGCGGTGGTCACCTGACCTACCTGGCGCCGACACGGGTCAACCTGGCGCTGATGGAAGAGCGTTGGCCGGATGTGAAATTCCGGGCTACTCGCGAGCACCATTAAGGTCTGAGCGGTAAGGAGAAGGGCGATGCTGTGACGGCTTCGCCCTTTTTCTTGGGCGTTGCAAAACAAAATGTGGGAGGGGGCTTGCCCCCGATAGCAGTGTGTCAGCCAGTACATTCGGGGCTGACACTACGCTATCGGGGGCAAGCCCCCTCCCACATTTTTGCTTTCAACAGGCATGGGATTGGCGAGAAGCCTGCATCGGGTCTAGCGTTTACCCACCGACTGTAAAGGAGACCACCGTGCGAAATGTTCAACGCGCTATCCCCCTGGTGTTGCTGGCCGCTCTGGGGCTGACGGCCTTTCCGGCACTGGCGGGCGCAGGAGCGCCGCAGTGGAAGGACACCGGCCCTGTCACCAAGAAGAAGCAAAACGAGGTCAACTCCGGCAGTTGGCAGCCGCAAGTTCAGCCTGCGCCAAAGGAGGATGCGGAAAACCCTTACAACGAAGGCGAAGACAGCGAAACCTACGACGACGGCGACACCTGAGCCCTGGCGCAAACACCGTATCGCGGCTAGCGTCAACGCTGGCGGGGCTGAACAGCTGCCGCGCGGGATTCACCTACTGACTGGACGGAATCAACCATGAGTATTTTTCAACGCGTAGTGTTGTTGATAAAGGTGCTGGTGCTGTTGTCGTTGGGGATGTCGACGGCCTGGGCGCATAACCCGGCGCAGGGCGGTGTGGCGCTGTCGGCGGTGCACAGTGCGCAGGATCTGCAACTGGCCAAGTCCGAGGCTGAACCGGGTGATCAAGACCAAGGCGGCAGCAAGGATGATGATGACTCCACCACCGACGATCCGGACAGCGATGACCCGGACGATGAAGGCGACAGCCAGACATAAAAAACCCCTCCTGCCAGGCTGATGCGCAACCTGGCGGGAAGGGCTGTAGAACTCAAGCAAGGCTCTGGAGTGAAACCCCAGGGCCTTTTTTGTGGGGATCAGGCCACGAACTGCTCGGCATAGTGGCAAGCCACCTGCCGGTTATCCAAGGCGCGCAATTGCGGCTCCTCGCTGCTGCACCGCGCCGTCGCGTACGGGCAGCGCTTGTGGAAAGCGCATCCTGACGGCGGGTTCAGTGGATTGGGCAACTCGCCGACGATTTTGATCTTCGGTTTGTTCGGATCCGGATGAATGGTAGGGGTGGCCGACAACAGCGCCTGGGTGTACGGGTGCAAAGGGCGCGCGTAGATGTCCTCTTTAGGGCCCACCTCCACTGGACGGCCGAGGTACATCACCATCACGTCATCCGCGACGTGCTGCACCACCGCCAGGTTGTGGGAAATGAACACGTAGGCCGTGTTGAATTCCTGCTGCAAATCCATGAACAGGTTGAGTACCTGCGCCTGGATCGACACGTCCAGTGCCGAGGTCGGTTCATCCGCCACCAGCACTTTCGGTTGCAGCATCATGGCGCGGGCCAGGGCGATGCGCTGGCGCTGACCACCGGAGAACATGTGCGGGTAGCGCTGATAATGCTCAGGGCGCAGGCCCACTTGCTTCATCATCGCCTGCACTTTTTCGCGGCGTTCGGCGGCGGACAGATTGGTGTTGATCAACAGCGGCTCGCCGAGTTGATCGCCGACCTTCTGGCGCGGGTTCAACGAGGCGTACGGGCTCTGGAACACCATCTGCACGTCTTTGCGCAATTGCTTGCGCTGGGCCTTGTCGGCGCCGGCCACTTCCTGACCGGCGATTTTCAAGGAGCCGGACGACGGTTCTTCAATCAGCGTCAGTGCACGGGCCAGGGTAGATTTGCCGCAACCCGACTCGCCTACAACCGCGAGGGTCTTGCCGGCTTCCAGTTCGAACGACACACCATTGAGGGCGCGCACGGTGGCGTGGCCCTTGAACAGGCCACGGGACACTTCGTAGTGACGGGTCAGGTCGCGGGCGGTAAGAACGACGGCCATTACGCCACCTCCTGGTTCAAGGGGTAGAAGCAGCGTGCAAGGCTGTTGGATTTAGGGTCGAGGCCCGGGCGTGTCTGACGGCAGCTGTCCTGCACATACGGGCAACGCGGCGACAGCAGGCAACCCTGCGGGCGGTCATAGCGGCCGGGCACGATACCCGGCAGCGTGGCCAGGCGCGTAGCTCCGAGGCTGTGTTCAGGGATCGCCTTGAGCAGCGCTTCGCTGTACGGGTGTGCCGGAATGTCGAACAGTTGCGGCACTTGGCCGACTTCCACGGCTTGGCCGGCGTACATCACGCACACGCGCTGGGCGGTTTCCGCCACGACGGCGAGGTCGTGGGTGATCAGCACCAGGCCCATGTTCTGCTCTTTCTGCAGGGCCAGCAGCAGGTCCATGATCTGCGCTTGAATGGTCACGTCCAACGCGGTGGTCGGCTCATCCGCAATCAACAGTTTCGGTTCGCCGGCAATGGCCATGGCGATTGCCACACGTTGGCTCATGCCGCCGGACAGTTGGTGCGGGTAGGCGTCCATACGGCTGGCGGCGCCTGGGATTTCGACCTTTTCCAACAGCTCGATGGCACGCTTGCGCGCTTGCTTGCCGGACATTTTCAGGTGCAGGCGCAGCACTTCCTCAATCTGGAAACCCACGGTGTAGCTCGGGTTCAGCGCAGTCATCGGGTCCTGGAACACCATCGCCAGGTCTTTGCCGACGATCTGGCGGCGCTGGCGGTTGCTCAGCTTGAGCATGTCCTTGCCGTCAAAGTTCAGGGCGTCGGCGGTAACGATGCCGGGATGCTCGATCAGTCCCATCAGCGCCATCATGGTCACGGATTTACCCGAGCCCGATTCGCCAACGATCGCCAGGACTTCGCCTTTGTCGACCGAAATGTCGAGGCCATCGACCACTGGCACGGCGGTCTTGTCGCCGAATCGTACGTTGAGATTCTTGATTTCTAACAGTGACATGGGAATCTCCTCAGGCGGCGTTCTTGAGTTTCGGGTCCAGCGCGTCGCGCAGTCCGTCACCCATCAAGTTGATTGCCAGCACGCTGAGCAAAATGGTCAAACCAGGCAAGCTCACCACCCACCAGGCGCGTTCGATGTAGTCACGGGCCGAAGCCAGCATGGTGCCCCACTCAGGGGTTGGCGGTTGAACGCCCAAACCGAGGAAGCCCAACGCGGCAGCGTCGAGAATCGCCGAAGAGAAACTCAGGGTCGCCTGCACGATCAGCGGTGCCATGCAGTTAGGCAGCACGGTGATGAACATCAGGCGTGGCAGGCCGGCACCGGCGAGGCGCGCGGCGGTCACGTAGTCACGGTTCAACTCGCCCATCACCGCTGCGCGGGTCAGACGCACATAGGACGGCAGCGAGACGATAGCGATGGCGATCACGGTGTTGATCAGGCCAGGGCCGAGGATTGCGACAATGGCAACCGCCAGCAGCAGCGACGGCAGGGCCAGCATGATGTCCATCAAACGCATGATGGTCGGGCCGAGCAGGCGCGGGAAAAAGCCGGCGAACAGCCCCAGCAGGATGCCCGGAATCAGCGACATCACCACCGACGACAAACCGATCAGCAGCGACAGGCGCGAACCTTGGATCAGGCGCGAGAGCAAGTCACGGCCCAGCTCGTCGGTGCCGAGCAGGAACTGGATCTGCCCGCCTTCCAGCCACGACGGCGGGGTGAGCAGGAAGTCACGGTATTGCTCACTCGGGTTGTGGGGTGCAACCCACGGCGCGAAGATCGCGCAAAACACGATCAACAACATGAAGAACAGGCCGGCAACCGCGCCTTTGTTCTTGGAAAAGGCTTGCCAGAATTCTTTGTACGGGGACGGGTACAGCAGGCTTTGATCGACTGCTGACACGGGAGTAGGTGTGGTCATGGTCATGATCTCAGCGCTGGTGACGGATGCGTGGGTTGGCGAAGCCGTAGAGGATATCCACCACGAAGTTCACCAGGATCACCAGACAGGCGATCAGCAGGATGCCGTTTTGCACCACCGGGTAGTCCCGCGCGCCGATGGCTTCGATCAGCCATTTGCCGATGCCGGGCCACGAGAAGATGGTTTCGGTCAGTACCGCACCGGCCAGCAGGGTGCCGACTTGCAGGCCGACCACGGTCAGTACCGGGATCAGCGCGTTACGAAGGCCGTGGACAAATACCACGCGTGCCGGCGACAGGCCTTTGGCCTTGGCGGTACGGATGTAGTCTTCACGCAGCACTTCGAGCATGGATGAACGGGTCATCCGTGCGATCACTGCCAACGGAATGGTGCCGAGCACGATGGCCGGCAGGATCAGGTGGTGCAGCGCGTCCCAGAACGCGTCCGGCTCGTCAGCCAGCAGGGTGTCGATCAGCATGAAGCCGGTACGCGGCTCGATGTCGTAGAGCAGGTCGATACGCCCGGAAACCGGGGTCCAGCCCAGGCTCACCGAGAAGAACATGATCAGGATCAGGCCCCACCAGAAGATCGGCATCGAATAGCCCGCGAGGGAGATGCCCATCACCCCGTGGTCGAACAGGGATCCTCGCTTGAGTGCCGCGATCACCCCGGCCAACAGGCCCAGGATACCGGCGAACAACAGGGCGGCCATGGACAGTTCCAGGGTCGCCGGGAAAAGGGCGGTGAATTCGGTCCACACGCTGGTACGGGTACGCAGCGATTCGCCAAGGTCGCCTTGGGCGAGTTTGCCGACATAGTCCAAATATTGCGCATACAGCGGCTTGTTAAGGCCAAGGCGCTCCATTGCCTGTGCGTGCATCTCGGGGTCGACTCGTCGTTCGCCCATCATGACTTCGACGGGGTCGCCGGGGATCATGCGAATCAACGCAAACGTCAGCAACGTGATGCCGAAAAACGTGGGGATCAATAACCCCAGTCGGCGGGCAATAAAACTAAACATCTTGGTGTGTACCTCAATCAGCCGGTTAGGCAGGTTCGGCACCGTCCTGGTGGACGGCGCCGAGCGTTTCTCTTATTTACTTCACCTGGGTGGTGGCGAAGTTATTTGTACCTAGAGGGCTTTGGGTAAAGCCTTCTACGTTTTTACGCATGGCGGTGAACAGTTTCGGGTAAGCCATGGGAAGCCATGGTTGGTCCTTTTCGAAAACGTCCTGTGCTTGTTCATAGAGCGCAGCCCGAGCCGCGGGTTCATCAATTGCGCGGGCTTTGTCGATCAGGGCTTGAAACTCTTTGTTACACCAGCGGGCGTAGTTTTCGCCGTTTTTAGCGGCATCGCAACTCAGGTTGGGCGTGAGGAAGTTGTCCGGGTCGCCGTTATCGCCTACCCAGCCAGCCGAGACCATGTCGTGCTCGCCGTTTTTAGCGCGCTTGAGCATCTCGCCCCATTCCATGACTTTGATATTCACCTTCAAGCCAACCTGCGCCAGATCCGCCTGCATGCGCTGGGCGCCGAGCATCGGGTTGGGGTTGGTTGGGCCGCCGCCGTTACGGGTAAACAGGGTGAACTCGGTGCCTTCCGGTACACCGGCTTCCTTGAGCAGGGCGCGGGCTTTGTCGAGGTCACGGGGCGGGTTTTTCAGGTTCGTATTGAAACCCAGCAAAGTCGGTGGATACGGGCCGGTGCCCACGACCGCATTGCCTTTGCCGAACAGGGCTTCGGTATAGCCTGCTTTGTCGAACGCGATATTGATCGCGTGGCGAACCCGTGCATCGCTCATGTACTTGTGAGTGGTGTTCATTGCGGTGTAACTGGTGGTCATCGCCGCCAGTTCATCGACCTTGAGGTTCGGGTCTTTCCTGATGCTTGGAATGTCATCGGGCTTGGGGAACAGCGCGATCTGACATTCGTTCGCTTTGAGCTTCTGCAGGCGTACGTTGTTGTCGGTAGTGACCGCGAGGATCAGCGGATCTGCTGCCGGCTTGCCACGGAAATACTCCGGGTTGGCCTTGAAGCGTACCTGGGCGTCCTTGGCGTAGCGCGTGAAGATGAACGGACCAGTACCGATCGGCTTGGCGTTCAGGTCGTCGGTCTTACCGGACTTGAGCAGTTGGTCGGCGTATTCGGCGGAGTGGATCGAAGAGAACGCCATACCCAGGTCGGCCAAAAACGGTGCTTCAGGACGAGTCAGGGTAAAGACGACGGTGTGATCGTCAGTCTTCTCTACGCTCTTGAGCAGTTCCTTGAAGCCCATGCTTTCAAAGTAGGGATAGCCCACGACGGACTTGTTGTGCCAAGGGTGATTCGGGTCCAGCTGGCGCTGGAAGCTCCACAGCACGTCATCAGCATTCAGGTTGCGCGTGGGTTTGAAGTAGTCGGTAGTGTGGAACTTGATGTCGTCACGCAGGTGGAACGTGTAGGTCAGGCCATCGGCGCTGATCTCTGGCAGGTCTTTGGCCAGTGCAGGCACCACTTCGGTGGTGCCTGGCTTGAAGTCGACCAGACGGTTGAACATGGTTTCAGCGGCGGCATCGGCGGTGACGGCGGTGGTGTACAGGACCGGGTCAAAACCTTCCGGGCTGGCTTCGGTGCAGACCACCAGGGGTTTGGCCGATACGCCGATAGCGACGCTTAACAGCGCTGCGGCAACGGCAGCTTGTAGCGGTAGCATTTTCATTCAGAGCCCTCTGCAATCGATGGGACCAGACAAGCGTAGACGGCGGGCTCGTCCTGAGCCCGCCGTTTACCTGGCGCTAATTAAAGAATGTTGAACGGGATGGTGGTAACCAGACGGAATTCGTTCAGGTTGCCGTCAGACTGTTGTTCACTGGCACGGTGCGCTACGTAGGTGGCGCGAATGGTGGTGGCTTTGAGCGGGCCACTTTGCAGGGCGTAAGACGCGCCAACACCGTATTCATAGTGGTGTTCGCCATCCTGAGCCTGGACACCGTCGTAGCCTTTGTTCTCTACACCGCGGTTGCCGGTGTAGTGCGTACCGTCGATGCCCCAGCCGCGAGCGGTGTAGATGTTGAACTTCAGGCCAGGCACGCCGTATTCGGCCATGTTGATACCGTAGGCAACCTGGAAGGACTTCTCGTTCGGGCCGTTGAAGTCCGACGTCAGGGAGTTGGCCAGGTAGATACCGTTGGTTTCGTGCAGGTAGTCGAAGTACTCGTTACCGTTCACTTGCTGGTACGAGAACGTCAGGCTGTGGGCCTGGTGGGTCAGGCCCAGGGACAGGGAGTAGGTATCGTTGTCGATATCCCCCATCAGCTTTTTGCCTTCATCGACGGTTTTGTAGTAGTTGAAGCCGGTGGTCAGGCCCAGTACCGAGCTGTCACCCAGCTCGTGGGTAGCGCCGAAGTAGTACTGGTTCCAGAAGTCCTTCACGTTGGCTGCGAAGAAGCTGGTTTTCAGGCTCTTGAGCGGCTGGTAGTTAGCGCCCAGGGTGTAAACCTTGTCAGTCTCGACGCCCGCTGCGCCCTTGCTGTTGTACTCACTGCGGAACTTCGACAGGCTCTGTTCGGTACGTGGCGAAACGCGATCGAACACGCCGCCCTGGAACGACAGGTTGCTGAATTCTTCGCTGTTGAAGCTCACACCTTCAAAGCTCGACGGCAGGGCACGGTTGCCGATGGTGTCGACGATGCCGCTGCTGAAGTTCTGGCGACCGGCGGTCAGCGTGGTGTT
Organism: Pseudomonas sp. Irchel 3H9; assembly: GCF_900187495.1. NCBI lineage: Bacteria > Pseudomonadati > Pseudomonadota > Gammaproteobacteria > Pseudomonadales > Pseudomonadaceae > Pseudomonas > Pseudomonas sp. Irchel 3H9. The sequence continues at coordinate 166,483 of NZ_FYDK01000001.1, forward strand.
GGATACGCGGAACTTGACGTTGGCCAGGCCCAGTTTGCTCCACTGGTCCACCGCGTCACCGCGGTCGTGGGCCAGGGTGCGGTTGGAGCCGCCGCCGATGTCTTTTTGATCACGGATCAGAGCGATCACGTTGTAGGCCGCAACTTCGGTGCTGACCCCAACGGTGCCTTGGGTAAACCCCGAGGTGTAATTGAGGATGGTGCCTTGGTCCCAGTTGTAACGACGGGAAATGCTGGTCTTGGTCAGGTCGCCTTTATCCTTGAAATAGGTGATGCGGGTGTTGCGGTTGAATTTTTCGTTCGAGTACCAGTTACGCGTGGTGCCGCCCAGGCTTTGACCGTCAATAAAGCCTTTAGCCTCGCTTTGAGCGCTGGTGCCGGCCAACGTGGTAGGAACGAAGTCCTGGCTTTGGGTTTCAGCGTAGGCGGTTGCCGTGATGGTGCTGATGGCCAGGGCCAGAAGCGCTTTGCTGCTCAGTTTCATGGGTGAAGCTCCTTTGGTTCTCTTTTTTTATGCCGGTCTTTTTAGGTGAACCGACTATTGGTGTGTAACTCGTTCAGGCACTTGCAAACGTTTGCCGTAGGAAAAATCTCAATAAAAGGCTGCACGTTTGCCGGAGAGCTGACTTCGCTCTCCTGCAATCCGGTTATTTTCTTATGGGGTAATACTGACGCCCGAGAACACGTTGCGGCCGAAGGGGCTCACTTTGAACCCTTCGACTTTGGTGCTTAACGGCTGGTTGACCGTCGAGTGGGCGACAGGCGTGATCGGCACTTGCTGCTTGAGCAATTGCTGAGCCTGCTTGTAGAGAACAGTCCTTTGTTCGCGGTCGGTGACGACCTTGGCTTGCTTGATCAGCTTGTCGTACGCCGGGTCACACCACATGGAGTAGTTGTTCCCGCCGATAGCGTCGCAGCTGTAGAGAGTGCCCAGCCAGTTGTCCGGGTCACCGTTGTCGCCGGTCCAGCCGATCAGGCTGATATCGTGCTCACCGTTCTTGGTGCGCTTGATGTACTCGCCCCATTCGTAGCTGACGATCTTCACTTTCAGGCCGATCTTGGCCCAATCGCTTTGCAGCATTTCGGCCATCAGCTTGGCGTTGGGGTTGTACGGCCGTTGCACCGGCATCGCCCACAGGGTGATCTCGGTACCTTCCTTCACACCGGCAGCCTTGAGCAGTTCCTTGGCTTTTTCCGGGTTGTAGGCGGCGTCTTTGATGGTGTCGTCGTAAGACCATTGCGTCGGCGGCATGGCGTTGACCGCCAGTTGCCCCGCGCCTTGGTACACGGCATTCAGGATGCTCTGCTTATTCACCGCCATGTCCAGCGCCTGGCGCACTTCGAGTTGGTCGAATGGCTTGTGGCGCACGTTGTAGGCGATGTAGCCGAGGTTGAAGCCCGGTTTGGTCAGCAGTTGAAGCTTCGGGTCGGCCTTGAGCGCATCGACGTCAGCCGGACGCGGATGCAGGGTCACCTGGCATTCCCCGGCCTTGAGCTTCTGCACCCGCACCGAGGCGTCGGTGTTGATGGCGAAAATCAGTTGATCGAGCTGAACGCGACTCGGGTCCCAGTACTGTTTGTTGCCCGTGTAACGGATCTGCGAGTCTTTCTGATAGCGCTGGAACACGAACGGGCCAGTGCCGATCGGTTTTTGGTTGATGTCGCTGGGCTTGCCGCTCTTGAGCAACTGCTCGGCGTATTCGGCTGAGAGGATCGAAGCGAAGCTCATGGCGATGTTTTGTATGAACGCGGCGTCCACCGTGTTCAGGGTCATCACCACGGTGTTTGCGTCGGTTTTTTCGACCTTGGCAATGTTCTTGTTCAGGCTCATCCCGTTGAAGTACGGAAACTCGGTGGGGTAGGCCTTACGGAACGGGTGGTCGGGGTCCAGCATGCGGTTGAAGGTGAACAGCACGTCGTCGGCGTTGAAGTCGCGCGTCGGCTTGAACTCCTTGTTGCTGTGGAATTTCACCCCTTCACGCAAATGGAAGGTGTAGGTCAGACCGTCTTCGGAAATATCCCACTTGGTCGCCAGCCCAGGCTGTACGTTGGTTGCACCTTTTTCAAACTCAACCAGCCGGTTGTACAGCGGCTCGGCCGCGTCATTGTCGGTGGCGGTGGTGTATTGCGCGGTGTCAAAACCTGCCGGGCTGCCTTCCGAGCAGAACACCAGGCTCTTCTTGTCGGCGGCGTGGCCCATGGTGGCCATGGCCAGCAGGCTGGTGCCAAAAATGGCGGATAGAACGGTGGTATGGCGCATGACGATCCCGATCCTTGTTTGTAGTTGTCATCAGCGAGCAATCACCCAGGCGCAAAGCCAGGGAGACATCACTGATCCCACACACAGCAAGTGCCTTTCCCAAGTCGGAGCCTCTGCTGTCCTACGACGTTATGGGTCGCGGACTTCACAGTAAATGCGCCAAATTGGATTGACCCTGTAGGCAACGGAGTCCCGTTTCGCAGTTCTTTGCTGTAGGAAGCATCGGCTGCGAACGTGGTCAATTTCCTAAGGGCCAGGCGGATGTAATAACGGCGACGTTACGAAACGTCGCCGTCAATGATCCTTACTTGCCGCTGACGCTCACGCCGTAGAAGGAGTTCAAGCCAAACGGGCTGATCTTGAAGTCCTGCACGGTGTTGCGCATGGGTTGATACACCGTCGAGTGCGCGATAGGTGTCATCGGGACTGCATCTTTGAGGATATGTTGCGCCTGCTTATACAGCTCGGTGCGTTTGGCGACATCCGATGTGGCCTTGGCTTCTTTCACGACGCCGTCGAATTTCTTGTCGCACCACTTGGAGAAGTTGTTGCCGGACAGGGAATCGCAGCCAAACAGCACGTTCAGCCAGTTGTCCGGGTCACCATTGTCGCCGCTCCAGCCAATGATCATGGCCTGGTTCTCGCCGCCTTTGGAACGCTTGATGTACTCGCCCCACTCGTAGCTGGTGATCTTGACCTTCAGGCCGATCTTGGACCAGTCGTTCTGCAGCATTTCAGCCATCAGTTTGGCGTTCGGGTTGTACGGCCGCTGAACCGGCATGGCCCACAGCACGATTTCGGTACCTTCCTTGACGCCCGCTTCCTTGAGCAGCGCCTTGGCTTTCTCAGGGTTGTAGGCGGCGTCCTTGATGGTGGTGTCGTAGGACCATTGAGTCGGCGGCATGGCGTTGACAGCCAATTGGCCCGCGCCCTGGTAAACGGAGTCGATGATCTGCTGCTTGTTGACCGACATGTCCAGCGCCTGGCGTACGCGCAGGTCAGCCAGTGGGTTGGGCTGGTCGCTGCCCTTGACCTTGTCCATGACGTTGTAGGCGACATAACCCAGGTTGAAACCGGCCTGGTTCGGCAGTTTCAGGTCCTTGTCTTCGCCCAGCGCCTTGAGGTCGGCCGGACGCGGGAAGAGGGTGATCTGGCATTCGTTTTTCTTGAGCTTCTGGATACGTACCGACGGGTCGGTGGTGATAGCGAAGATCAGGTTGTCGATCTTCACGTCTTCAGGTTTCCAGTAGTCCTTGTTGCCGGTGTAACGAATGTTCGAGTCTTTCTGGTAGCTCTTGAACACGAACGGGCCAGTGCCGATTGGCTTCTGGTTGATGTCCTGAGGCGTACCGTTCTTCAGCAACTGGGCGGCATATTCGGCCGACTGGATCGACGCGAAGCTCATCGCCAGGTTTTGGATAAAAGCGGCGTCCACGGTGCCAAGGGTGAACTTGACGGTGTGGGCATCGACTTTCTCGATGTTCTTGATGTTGGTGTCCATACCCATGTCCGTGAAGTACGGGAACTCAGTGGGGTAGGCCTTACGGAATGGATCGTCTTTGTTGATCATTCGGTTGAAGGTGAACAGTACGTCGTCAGCCGAGAATTCACGAGTGGGCTTGAAGTACGGGGTGGTGTGGAACTTGACGCCTTCGCGCAGGTGGAAGGTGTACGTCAGGCCATCCGGGGATACGTCCCAGCTGGTGGCGAGACCAGGAACAACAGCGGTGCCGCCACGTTCGAACTGGCTCAGACGGTTGAACATGGTTTCGGCCGAAGCATCGAAGTCTGTTCCGGTGGTGTACTGGCCTGGATCGAAACCGGCCGGGCTCCCTTCGGAGCAGAACACCAGGTTAGTCGCCGCTTGGGCGAAAGGGGCTGCGGCCATAAGGCCAGCGCTAACAATTAACGGAATGACTGCGTGTTTAAGCATGTTGGCCTCATGATTTGTTGTCATTTTTGGTGGTGAGGGCGACCTCGTGAGTCGGCCTGCGGATACTTATGCAGGCGCCATACCCATTGCAAGATGCTGAACCGTTGCAGGCGGGAAAGAGTGGTACGAACGTACAGGAATGTCGCAATTATGAAAGTTTTGACATATTTGTATCTGTTTTGAGGGTTTTTTCGGTGCGCAGGGCGCACCAAAAAAGCCCAACCAAGGCGTCTAGCGCACTTGGTTGGGGCGTCGCTGTTACTTATCTAGACTCACGCCGTAGAAGGGCGTCAGGCCAAACGGGCTGATCTTGAAGTCTTTGACTTCTTTGCGCAGGGGTTGGAAAACCGTCGAGTTTGCAATAGGCGTTATAGGTACTTGTTCTTTAAGAATTTTTTGCGCCTGTTGATACCACTTGATGCGCTGCTCACGGTCACTGCTGACCTTTGCTTGCTGCACCAGCTTGTCGTAGGCCGGGTTACACCATTTGGCGTAGTTGCTGCCCTTCACCGCGGCACAACTGTAGAGCACGCCGAGCCAGTTATCCGGGTCGCCGTTGTCACCGGTCCAGCCGTAAATCATCGCGTCGTGCTCGCCATTTTTGGCGCGCTTGATGTACTCGCCCCATTCATAACTGACGATATTGGCCTTGATGCCCACTTTTTCCCAATCCTGCTGGATCATCTGCGCCGACATGCGCGCATTCGGGTTGGACGCGCGTTGTACGGTCATCGCCCACAGGTTGATGGTGGTACCGGGTGCAACCCCTGCTTCTTTAAGTAGCGCCTTGGCTTTGGTGGGATCGTAAGGGGCGTCCTTGATGGTGGGGTCATAAGACCACTGCGCCGGTGGCAGTGCGTTCTGCGCCAATTGTCCGGCGCTCTGGTACACGGTCTTGATGATCGCCGGCTTGTCGATCGCCATGTCCAGGGCTTGGCGCACCTTGAGCTGGTCCAGTGGCGGGTGGGTCACGTTGTACGCCAGGAAGCCCAGGTTGAACCCGGCTTGCTGCAGCACGCGCAAATTCGGGTCTTGTTTCATCACTTCGATATCGGCGGGGCGCGGGTAACCGCTGACCTGGCATTCGCCGGCCTTGAGTTTTTGCAGGCGCGACGCCGCATCTGGGGTGATGGCGAACACCAGGTTATCGAGCTTTACGTCCTCGGGTTTCCAATACTGTTTATTGGCCACGTAGCGAATCTGCGAGTCCTTTTGGTAGCGCTTGAACACAAATGGTCCGGTGCCCACCGGCTTCTGATTGATGTCCGAGGCTGCGCCTTGCTGGAGCAACTGCGCGGCGTACTCGGCGGACTGCACCGAGGCAAAGCTCATGGCCAGGTTTTGCACGAAGGACGCATCGACGTTGTTCAGGTTGAAACGCACGGTATGTTCGTCGAGTTTTTCGACGCTTTTGATCGTGGTGTTCAGGCCCATGTCAGTGAAGTACGGCGATTCGGAAGGGTAGGCCTTGCGAAACGGACTGTCGGCATCGAGCAGACGGTTGAAGGTGAACAGCACGTCTTCGGCATTGAAGTCACGGGTGGGTGTGAAGAAATCGGTGGTGTGGAACTTGACGCCATCGCGCAGGTGGAAGGTATACGTCAGGCCATCGCTGGACACATCCCAGCTTGTTGCCAGACCGGGTTCGACTTCGGTGCCACCGCGCTTGAATTGGGTCAGACGGTTGAAAACGGTTTCGGCGGAAGCATCAAAATCAGTGCCGCTGGTGTACTGGCTGGGATCGAATCCGGCGGGGCTCGCTTCGGAGCAATAGACCAGGGTGCTGGCGGCCTGGGCCATTGGCATGAACGCCAGCAGGCCGGCGGCGAGGAGGAGCGGTTTTAAGGCGATTCTTTCCATGGAGACCCCTGAAGTGGCAGGCATGTAACCGTAGCCAAATGAAAACGGCGGTGACCGAGGTTACCGCCGTTCAGGGGCGTCATGTAAGGGGGCGTTGTAGCCAGGCTTCGGCTATGGGGCGACCACTACTTCGATGTGAGTGGGGGCGTCTTTGTCGATCGTGAATAAACTATCCAGATCATTGCCTTCCCGGATCGTGAACGTTCTCTTGATGATCACCTCCACACCCGGAACACGGTTGATATCTTTTTCCGGGTTGGAGAGGTGCCCTTTGGAGGTGATCCGGACCGTTGTCACGCTATCGGACCCGCCATTAGACACATCGTGATTGATGTGGAACTGGGTGTCGTCAGCGCCAAAGTAGTAGCCATCCTGCAGTACCGAACTGCCGTTCAACTCAATGGTGGCCGGGGCTATTGAGCCTTGATGGGCTACTTCGGAAATGCGCGCACGTAGGTCCGCATCAGCAATTGCGCTCTCAAACTGCCTGAGCCTCGCTTGCCTGATGCTTTCGGCCGAACCCGCCGTGGCGTCCAGTTGCAGGGTCTCGGTTAGCCCATTTTCGGTCGAGGTGACGCTGTAGGGATTGCGGTTTATATCCAAAACAAAGTTGGGTGAGTATTCGCTGGAGCTGTGTTCCGTGAGCTGTGCCTTTTCACCCGATTCAACGGAAAATCCAGTCTCGTCGATGTTCCAAAACACCTTGAAATTCGCTCTGGGGCGGCTTCCGCTGACCTCGAAATTGGTAGTGGCGAAGTCGTAGTTGGTTCCCGCTTTGATTTTCAAGAATTCATCGACTCTTGCGGAACCTTCCATCTGTTTGCCGTCGGTATTGAGGAAATGATTGGCAAAGGACGGTGTGGGCTTTATTTCCTCGATTTGTGGGGGTGAGATGCTGCGCCCCCAGGGCAACCTGATACCGCCGTTTCCTTTGGCCGACACCCATTCGCCATTGCCCGAAGAGTGGACTGTCGTCACTGGCAGTCTGGTTTCGCGGTCAATGATCTGCACATAGTTGTTGCTCAGTTTGAAATCCTCCCGGATCTCGTACACCTTGCTGGTGCCGGTTGCGTCGGCGTAGCGGATGAGCCAGCGGTCGGCGCCTGTGCTCGCATCCTTGATCTGATAAATACCCTTGTCGTTGGGGGCAGTGTTTTTGATCAGTTGCTCGCCGTCCGGCACCGCGTGCTGGCTGATGTTCCCCGCTTGGCTGGGGCGCAGCCGGTTGCCAGGCAGTCCTTTAGTTGGAACGCTGATGTCATCGGTATTTTTTGGGGGCTTGGGAGCGTTCACGAACTCAAAGTCGTGTGTCTGCGAGTTTCGCTTCCAGGTGTAATTTTCGGCACTCGGAAGGCCAGTACCCTTTAGGGTGTCACTCAGTCCGGACTCTACAGCGCCTGGAGCAAGTTCATGGGCCAATTGCAGGCTTGATATGACCGCTGCTGCATTGCCTCCCACACGATCTTCTGCCGTCATACCGTAGAGGCCATCATGGACGCCGAATACGATGTTGCCCGTGTTACCAATGACAGGGACGTACCCGAATGTATTACCCCAGAAGTCTTTCGCAGACTTCCAGTCCTGCTGCGAGGAACCAAAGACTTCAGTCTGGTCGGACCATAACGCATTCTTGGCATTCACCGCTTGATAGTGAGAGGCCACGCCATTGTTCAAGGTGCCAAACTTCAACCGATAATCACCGCCTCGGGCTCGGGTGTAGTTAAATAGTTGCGCCGCCGGTATCTCCTCATCTGAAAGAAAGTTGTGATAACCAGGGAAGTGGGCATTGGCTCCTGAGATTAACGTATCAAGCACATAGGCCGCACTTGGCCAGTGCGAATCCTTGCCTCCTTGTATGTCTCGGGTATTAAAACTTCTCAGTAAGTTGGCGTGGTTGTCTTTAGCCCAGCTTGCAAAATCTGCATCACCATGTAACTCATGGACAGAACCATTCTTGATGTCAATCATTAACCCTTGGTTGGGCCGGTGTTCATAATTTCCATCATAAGGGGTGTACGCAATAAAGGCATATCCTGACATTGGATAGCCGTATACGTTTGGAATGATGACTTGCGAGTTGTTGTCCAGGGTGCGCGCGACCGCTTGTTGCCCTTGAGGGCTTAACTTGTTAAAGCTCCCTATATCACTGCGCAGGCTTTGCAATGTTCCCTTTACAACATACGCGTCCGCTTCTCCAGAGATGGCCGCCAGTGGGCCCGAAGGATCGCGCATGGGTTTGGATACTTCATTTTCCCAATGATTTTGAAGGGTTTTACCAACTGACTCCAGTTGGTCGATCTTCCTTTTATCCTTCGCCGCTATATCCATTTCGTTGAAGTTGACCGGGCCGCCCCGTTGCACTTTATCGTGCGCTAAAGCACCTGCTGCAATTTCCCATGCAAAGTAGGTGCGCTCCGACCTGCTGCTCAGGTTTTCCGGCTTTCCCATTCCCGTGTAGGAAGAGAACGTCACCGTGAATTTTTCATGAGGGTCGTACCCCGCGGCCAATAAACCACCGCTGAAGTAGCCGGCGGGCTCCATGAACAGTCGGGCATTCTGGAAGTTAACGCTTCTTTCACCCTGATGGATGCTGGGTATTTTTTCAGTCAGCATCATGACGCGAAAAGCGTAATCATTGATGCGCTGCTTGCGTTCTTGCAGGGTGTAGCCAGCCGAAGGCGCAGATAAAGTGTCTGACCCATAAATCACTCTTGTTTGGACAGCTGCTTCAGGATTGCTGGGCGTGGCCGGACTCGTCGTATGGCGCGAGGTGCCCCTTCCGCTCTCAGTTATATTCTGTGAAGAGGGGGGAGCGCTGATTGAATGAGCATGGTGGCGATGTGCAGGTGGAAGTGGGGACGCTGAATGTATGTTCATTAAAGGCTCATTTTACTCGTGGATGTCATAGTGTTAATCGTCTGTCGCCAAGCAATAGCTTCGGTGTGACTATTGTTTTCAACTGCCGGTATTTTGATGCTGGTTAGATTATGTTTCGCGTCGTTTCCATTGGGTTAACTCTCGCAATCCCATCATCCTTATGAGCGCTCGAATAATGTTTTCTATGTCGATCTGTCAGGCAAAAGTGTTTGTTCCGACTTCTTGGTGGTGTCTGGTTGCCCTGTGCCTGAATGGAGTTGTGTTGTAATTGAAATTTACGGTTTTCGTGTTTTGCGCCGAAGCATAAAAGTTGTGTGAGTGGTTCCTGTTGGTGTGTTCGATTAGTTAAGCAGTGAGTTAGAAGTGGTTGGCTTAACTAAGTGGCAGCCCACAAGGCAACGGTTCAATTTTTATGTTGGCGTTTTATGTGCAATTTATTTTTAAGTATAGGTCTGCTTCGTTCGGGGGGCAGATGTATCGGCATCGCCCTCTTTGATAGCGGTGACCCTATTAAAGTGTGGTTTGTTTGGCGGGCGCCGCTGGGCGTTATTGCATTGATGGAATGACAGGCAAAAAAAAGCGCAGCCATCAGGCTGCGCCGTTTTTATGAATTGAAACGGTTACTGCAAGACTTCGATCACCCCATCGGCGCTCATGTTGACCTGGCTGGTACCGGCCTCGACTTCCGGCGTCGGTGCAGAATCCATCTCGGCAGCTTTCATCATCATCGCGCCGCGTGCGTAGGGTTGTGGATAACCATTGGTGTTGAAGTTCAGGTTGACGATTTTGTAACCCTTGCCGCCCAGGGCGTCGGTGGCCAGTTGCGCGCGCGCTTTGAAGGCAGCCACCGCGTCCTTGAGCAGGGCGTCTTCGCTGGCCTTGCGGGTGCTGTCGGCGATAGCGAAATCCATGCTGTCCATTTTCAGGGTGCTCAGCAGCTCGCCTGTGAGTTTGGACAGTGCCGGGAAGTCCGCGCTTTCCAGACGCAGTTCGGCACGTTCACGCCAGCCGGTAATTTTCTGGGTCTTGTTGTCGTAGATCGGGTAGCTGTTGCGGCTGCCCTGGCGCAGAGTCACAGCCTTGACTTCACGAGCCTGGCCCAGCGCTGTGTTCATGGCGGTGGTGATAGTGGCGGCGAGTTTGGCCGGGTCACTGTTCTGGGACTCGGTGTAGAGCGTAACGATCATCTTGTCGCGGGCCACTTCCTGGCTGACTTCGGCACGCAGAGAGATCTGGTTGTAATGCAGCTCATCGGCGGCCAGCGCCGGAAGGCTGGCCAGCGCGCTGAGGGTGAGAACGGCTGCACTGCGATTGAAACGAGACATGGAAGCTCCTTGGGATATTCGTGTTCGGTATGACTGTAGACGGCGACGTGGGGTTCTTCGGGTTTACACAATACAAACAAATTGTAGAAGGGCCGTTTGCCAGGCTCAGCGACTGTGCCTTGCCGGGTGGAAGCGGTGGGCCTGTAGCTGAAGTTCTATTTCAGAACTTCTGCAACCAGCCCTCGGTCCTGCTGTGATCAAGTACAGTCATGGGCACCGCCTGAGTGACGCGTGGGAAATGCGCCTTGGGTGGTCCGTCGTTCACGGCGGTTCCTGAATGAATGCCGCAAAATATGTGTGCGAAGGTGCTGTGGCGGTTTGCCGCACGCACCCTGCCATCGTCGTGTCTTGGTTATACTCGATGCGATCTACCCGCTGCGCTCACCGGGAGAGCTCATGCTCGCCGCCGTAAAACTGACTTCCGCCACCCGCCAGAATCTCTGGCGCCTGACGTTCATTCGTACCCTGGTACTGGCCGCACAGGCCGGTTCGGTCGGGCTTGCCTATTGGTTCGACCTGCTGCCGCTGCCGTGGCTACAACTGGGCGTGACCCTTGGTTTCTCTATCGTGCTGTGCGTGTTCACTGCCATCCGCTTGCGCACTACATGGCCGGTGACCGAACTTGAATACGCGCTGCAACTGGCCTGCGATCTGTTTATCCACAGTGTGTTGCTGTATTTCTCCGGTGGCTCCACCAACCCGTTCGTGTCTTATTACCTGGTGCCGTTGACCATCGCCGCCGTGACGTTGCCGTGGCGCTACTCGGTGGTGCTGTCGGGTATCGCCCTGACCCTCTATACCTTGCTGCTGGCACAGTTCTACCCGCTGCAAACGTTCCCAATTGCCCGGGAAAACCTGCAGATCTATGGGATGTGGCTGAGTTTTGCCCTGTCTGCCGCCGTCATCACCTTCTTCGCCGCGCGCATGGCCGAAGAACTGCGCCGCCAGGAAGAACTGCGCGCCATTCGCCGTGAAGAAGGCCTGCGCGACCAGCAACTGCTGGCCGTTGCCACCCAGGCCGCCGGAGCCGCCCACGAGTTGGGTACGCCGCTGGCCACCATGAGCGTGCTGCTTAACGAAATGGTTCAGGACCACCCCGATCCTGCGCTGCAAGAAGACCTCGGCGTATTGCGCGAGCAGGTCAAGCAGTGCAAGCAGACTTTGCAGCAATTGGTGCGCGCCGCCGAAGCCAATCGCCGCCTGGCGGTGGAGATGCAGGACGTGACACAGTGGCTCGACGAAGCGCTCAACCGCTGGCACCTGATGCGTCCCGAAGCCAGTTATCGTTTCAGTCTGCTCGGGCAGGGCACCGTACCGCGCATGGCGCCGCCGCCGGATCTGACTCAGGCGCTGCTCAATCTGCTGAACAATGCCGCCGACGCCTGCCCGGAAGGCCTTGGCGTGCAGTTGGATTGGGACGCAGAAAACGTGACCATCAGCATTCGTGACCACGGCGCCGGCGTGCCGCTGGCCATTGCCGAGCAGATCGGCAAACCTTTCTTTACCACCAAGGGCAAAGGCTTCGGCTTGGGCCTGTTTTTGAGCAAGGCCAGCGTGACCCGCGCGGGTGGCTCAGTGAAGCTCTATAGTCATGAGGAAGGCGGCACGCTCACCGAGCTGCGCCTGCCCCGTGTTGCACGAGGAGATATCGATGAGTGACGAGATCCAAGTCGAAGGCGAAGAACTGCCGCACCTGCTGCTGGTAGATGACGACGCTACCTTTACCCGCGTGATGGCGCGCGCCATGAGCCGTCGCGGCTTTCGTGTGAGCACCGCAGGTTCGGCTGAAGAAGGCCTGACCATCGCACAGGCCGATTTGCCGGACTACGCCGCGCTCGACCTGAAGATGGACGGCGACTCCGGTCTGGTGCTGCTGCCCAAGCTGCTGGAACTCGACCCGGAAATGCGCGTGGTGATTCTCACCGGTTACTCCAGCATCGCCACCGCCGTCGAGGCCATCAAGCGCGGCGCCTGCAATTACCTGTGCAAACCGGCGGACGCCGACGATGTGCTGGCCGCCTTACTCTCCGAGCATGCCGACCTCGACACCCTGGTGCCGGAAAACCCGATGTCGGTGGACCGCCTGCAGTGGGAGCACATTCAGCGTGTCCTGACCGAGCACGAAGGCAACATCTCCGCTACCGCCCGCGCACTGGGCATGCACCGCCGCACCCTGCAACGCAAGCTGCAGAAACGTCCGGTACGACGCTGAACCTAGGCTGAACAACCCGCTTCAGGCCGCACGGAGCCCTGAACCGATCAACTATGATCGGTTCAAACGCCTGCCTTCTTTCCTACGAGCCTGAACGATGAATCAGAACGCTGAGTACTCTGCGGTCAACGACGCTGTGCGTGGGCAATTTTTTCGGCGAACCTGGGCGATGATCACGCCCTATTGGCACAGTGAAGAGAAAGGCAAGGCCTGGTTGTTGCTGGCAGCGGTGATCGGCCTGTCGCTGTTCAGCGTGGCGATTTCCGTGTGGCTCAACCACTGGTACAAGGACTTCTACAACGCCCTTGAGAACAAAGACACCGCCGCTTTCTGGCAGCAGATCGGCTATTTCTGCGGCATCGCAGCGGTGGCCATTCTCGCCGCGGTGTACCGTCTTTACCTGACGCAGATGCTGACCATTCGCTGGCGGGCGTGGCTCACTGAAAAGCATTTTGCGCGTTGGCTAAGCCAAAAAAACTACTACCAGCTGGAGCAGGGCGGTTACACCGACAACCCGGACCAGCGTATTTCGGAAGACCTCAATAGCTTCACCTCGAACACGTTAAGTCTTGGCCTCGGGCTGCTGCGCAATGTCGTCAGCCTCGTGTCGTTCTCCGTCATCCTGTGGGGCGTGTCGGGTAGTATTGAGGTGTTCGGCATCACCATCCCCGGCTACATGTTCTGGTGTGCGCTGGTTTACGCCGGTGTCGGCAGTTGGTTGACCCATCTGATCGGTCGCCGCTTGATTGGCTTGAGCAACCAACAACAACGTTTCGAAGCTGACTTGCGTTTCTCCATGGTGCGGGTGCGCGAGAATGCTGAGAGCATTGCCCTGTACAACGGCGAGCCCAACGAGAACCAGCGCTTGAGCGCGCGTTTCGGCAAGGTCTGGCACAACTTCTGGGACATCATGAAGGTGTCCAAGCGCCTGACATTCTTCACCGCCGGCTATGAGCAGATTGCGATTGTCTTTGCATTTGTCGTGGCCGCGCCACGGTACTTTGCCGGCAAGATCGAACTGGGTGAGCTCATGCAAATCAACTCGGCGTTCGGCAACGTGCAAAGTAACTTCAGCTGGTTTATCAGCGCTTACACCGACCTGGCCGCCTGGCGTGCTACCAGTGACCGTCTGCTGAGCTTCCAGCAAGCCATGAGTGAAAACGAGCAACGCCCGGCAGCCATAGAGGTCAGCGCGGAGGGCGAGCGTCTGGTAGTGCAGGGCTTGGGCATGAACCTGAGCGATGGTCGCCACTTGCTGACCGATGCCAACATGATTGTTGAACCAGGCCAGCGCCTGATGCTCAGCGGCCGTTCCGGCAGCGGCAAAAGCACCTTGCTGCGCGCGATGGGCCATCTGTGGCTGGAGGGTTACGGCAGCATTCGCATGCCGGCGGCGCGTTATCTGTTCCTTCCGCAGAAGCCCTACCTGCCGATTGGTACGTTGAAATCCGTGTTGAGTTATCCACAGGACGACAGCACCTACCTGGCAGAACGTTATGCACAGGTCCTGCAAACCTGCCGCCTGCCGCACCTGGTCACGCGTTTGGACGAGGCCAACCACTGGCAACGCATGCTTTCACCGGGCGAGCAGCAACGCCTGGCCTTTGCCCGGGCCTTGCTGTTCGCGCCGCAATGGCTGTACATGGACGAAGCGACTTCGGCGATGGATGAAGAGGATGAGGCGACGCTGTATAAGGCGCTGATTGATGAGTTGCCGGGGCTGAGCATTGTCAGTGTCGGCCACCGCAGCAGCCTCAAGCGCTTCCATGGGCGGCATGTGCGCATCGAGGCAGGGTGGCTTCAAGAACAGCCCGTGGCCTGAAAACCAATGTGGGAGGGGGCTTGCCCCCGATAGCTGTGTGTCAGTCTGCACATGTATCAACTGATCTACCGCTATCGGGGGCAGGCCTCCTCCCACAAGAGCGAGGCCCAACAAAAAGCCCGGTTGATCATCGATCAACCGGGCTTTTTTATTGCTTGAAAATACTTACTTCTTCAAGCCGTAATGCTCATCCAACATCCCTGGGGCGTTTGGCGTTTTTGGCGCGTAGTCCCGTGGTGGCTCCTGGTTTTCCCGAGGTGGGGTCAGGCGTTCCCGCGGAGTTTGCGGTGCATCGGAATGCAGCGCAGCCAGCAGACGCTGACGAGTGATGTCGTCGAGGGCGAGGCGATTGGCGCCATCGGCGAGATGATCCTGTACTTCCTGATAGCTCTGAGTGAGCTTCTTGACCAGGTTTGCGGTGCTGTTGAAGTGGGTAACAACCTCGTTCTGATAACTGTCAAAACGTTCCTGAATGTCATCCAACTGACGCTGCGTGCGGTTAGGCGCGGCATTCGGCAGCAGGCGAGCAACCAGGAATCCAATGGCGACACCGGCAACCAGGGCAAGAGTCGGCAACAACCAAACTAAGAGCGAGTGTTCCACGAGTCCTTCCTCTATAAACGGCTTTGCTTTACGTTAACGGCTCAAACCTGCGCTGTATACCGCGATTAAGCTCGCAATGATGCCATGCACAGACTTTTAGCTAGACGAGTCGACCCTTTGAGAGGTCACGGAGTTCATTCCTTGCTCATGCGTGAAACCCCCGTTTTGATCGATGGCCCGGTAGGCCAATTGGAAGCCCTGTACCTGGATCACCCCGAGCCACGTGGCCTGGCGCTGATCTGCCACCCTAATCCGGTGCAGGGCGGGACCATGCTCAATAAAGTCGTTTCGACCCTGCAACGTACCGCCCGCGACGCCGGTTTGATTACGCTGCGTTTTAATTACCGTGGCGTCGGTGCGAGTGCCGGTACCCACGACATGGCCACTGGCGAAGTCGACGATGCTGAAGCGGCCGCTACCTGGCTGCGGGAAAAACATCCCGGACTGCCGATGACCTTACTTGGTTTTTCCTTCGGTGGTTATGTGGCAGCCAGCCTCGGTGGTCGCCTGGAAGCCAAGGGCGAAAAACTCGCACACCTGTTTATGGTCGCTGCCGCTGTGATGCGCCTGCGCGACACGGATGTACTGCCCCAAGGCTGCCCGTTGACCCTGATCCAGCCGGAAACCGACGAAGTGGTCGAGCCGCAACTCGTCTACGACTGGTCCGCGGCTCTGAATCGCCCCCATGAGCTGCTGAAAGTGGCAGAATGCGGACACTTTTTTCATGGCAAGCTGACCGATCTCAAGGATCTGGTACTGCCGCGCCTCTCGAATTGATAGCAGTCTGATAAGCGATTACCCATGACGACTCGTACCCGTATCCTCACCGGCATCACCACCACTGGCACGCCGCACCTGGGCAACTACGCCGGTGCGATCCGCCCGGCGATCCTGGCCAGCCAGGACGCCAACGCCGATTCCTTCTACTTCCTGGCCGACTACCACGCCCTGATCAAATGCGATGACCCGCAGCGCATCCAGCGCTCGCGTATGGAAATCGCTGCGACCTGGCTGGCCGGTGGCCTGGATGTGGATCGAGTGACCTTCTACCGGCAGTCCGACATTCCAGAGATCCCCGAGCTCACCTGGCTGCTGACCTGCGTCGCCGCCAAGGGCCTGCTCAACCGCGCCCACGCCTACAAGGCCTCGGTGGACAAGAACGTGGAAACCGGCGAAGACCCGGACGCGGGCATCACCATGGGCTTGTACAGCTATCCGGTGCTGATGGCGGCCGACATCCTGATGTTCAACGCACACAAAGTGCCGGTCGGCCGTGACCAGATCCAGCACGTGGAAATGGCCCGCGACATCGGCCAGCGGTTCAACCACCTGTTCGGCAACGGCAAAGAATTCTTCACCATGCCCGAGGCGTTGATCGAAGAAAGCGTCGCCACCTTGCCGGGCCTGGACGGCCGCAAGATGTCCAAGAGCTACGACAACACCATCCCGTTGTTCACCAGCGCCAAGGACATGAAAGACGCCATCTCGCGGATCGTCACCGATTCGCGCGCACCTGGCGAAGCCAAGGACCCGGAAAACTCGCACCTGTTCACCCTCTATCAGGCGTTTGCCAGCAAGGCCCAGGAAGAAGAGTTCCGCGGCGAGTTGCTGCAGGGCTTGGGCTGGGGCGAGGCCAAGAGTCGTCTGTTCCAGCTGTTGGACGGCCAACTGGGCGAAGCCCGCGAGCGCTATCATCAACTGATGTCGCGCCCGTCGGACATGGAAGACCTGCTGCTGGTCGGCGCCAAGAAGGCCCGTGCCGTGGCCGCACCTTTCCTCGCCGAGTTGCGTGAGGCGGTTGGCTTGCGTTCATTCGTCGAGCAGGCTGCTGCTCCCGTCAGCACCAAGAAGAAAGCCGCAAAAGCAGCGCGCTTTGTGAGCTTTCGCGAAGACGACGGCAGCTTCCGCTTCCGCCTGTTGGCTGCCGATGGCGAGCAACTGCTGCTGTCGCGCAACTTTGCCGACGGTAAAGCCGCTGGCGCAGTGACCAAGCAGCTGCAAAGTGGCGTGATGCTGGACGTGCGTCCTGAAGCCTTGGGCTTCAGCGTTTGGCTGGACGGCGCGGCCGTGGCCGACAGCGCTCAGTTCGCCGACAGCGCGACCCGCGATGCCGCCATCCAAGCGTTGCGCATCGCGTTGACCCCAATCGAGGATTAACCCGACCAAGGGTTGATTGCCATTATCCAGGGCCGTCGTTACAGTGACGGCCCGTTTTTGTTGCCTTGCTAACGAAATTATGACGCCCCTAGAACGATATCAAGCTGATCTGAAACGCCCTGAGTTCTTCCACGACGCGGCCCAGGAAACGGCGGTGCGTCATTTGCAACGTCTGTACGACGACCTGGTCGCGGCCTCGCAAAGCAAGCCAGGGATGCTCAGCAAGCTGTTTGGCAAGAAAGACCATGCGCCGGTCAAAGGCCTGTATTTCTGGGGCGGCGTGGGCCGTGGCAAGACCTATCTGGTCGACACCTTCTTCGAAGCGCTGCCGTTCAAGGAAAAGGTCCGCACCCACTTCCACCGCTTCATGAAGCGTGTGCACGAAGAGATGAAGACCCTGCCCGGTGAGAAAAACCCGCTGACCATCATCGCCAAGCGCTTCTCCGATGAAGCGCGGGTGATCTGCTTCGATGAATTCTTCGTCTCCGATATCACCGACGCCATGATCCTTGGCACCCTGATGGAAGAGCTGTTCAAGAACGGCGTGACCCTGGTCGCCACCTCGAACATCGTGCCGGACGGCTTGTACAAAGACGGCCTGCAACGTGCGCGCTTCCTGCCAGCCATCGCGTTGATCAAGCAGAATACCGAGATCGTCAACGTCGACAGCGGTGTTGACTACCGCCTGCGCCATCTGGAGCAAGCGGAGCTGTTCCACTTCCCGCTGAATGAAGCCGCCCACGAAAGCCTGCGCAAAAGCTTTCGCGCGCTGACGCCGGAATGCACCCAGGCGGTGGAAAACGACAAGCTGATGATCGAGAACCGCGAAATCATCGCGCTGCGTACCTGCGATGACGTGGCCTGGTTCGAATTCCGCCAGTTGTGCGACGGTCCGCGTAGCCAGAACGACTACATCGAACTGGGCAAGATTTTCCACGCGGTGATCTTGAGCGGCGTGGAACAGATGAGCGTCACCACCGACGACATCGCGCGTCGTTTTATCAACATGGTCGATGAGTTCTACGACCGTAACGTGAAGCTGATCATTTCGGCAGAAGTCGAGCTCAAGGACCTGTATACCGGCGGCCGCTTGAACTTTGAGTTCCAGCGCACACTGAGTCGCTTGCTTGAGATGCAGTCCCACGAGTTCCTGTCGCGCGGGCACAAACCCTAAGACCGACACAGTAAAAAATGCGGGAGGGGGCTTGCCCTCGATAGCGGTCTTTCAGTAGCAGATGCACTGACTGATCCGCCGCTATCGGGAGCAAGCCCCCTCCCGCATTTGCTTACGCGGCCTGCTGGAACTGCTGGCGATATTGGTTTGGTGACAACTCAGTGTGTTGCCTGAACAACCGCGCAAAGAAACTCGCATCGTCGTAACCCACCTCATAACTGATGGTCTTGATGCTCTTGCGGCTGCCCGAGAGTAGGCCTTTTGCCGTCTCGATACGCAGTCGTTGCAGGTAATGCAGCGGCTTATCGCCGGTGGCGGTCTGGAAGCGCCGCATGAAGTTGCGGATGCTCATGCCGTGCTCCCGGGCGACGTCTTCGAAGCGGAATTTGTCGGCAAAATGCTCTTCGAGCCAATGCTGGATCTGCAGGATGATCACGTCCTGGTGCAGCTTCTGCCCACCAAAGCCGATACGCCCCGGCGAGTAGCTGCGCTGCACTTCGTAGAGAATGTCACGGGCCACGGCCTGGGCGATGTTGGCGCCGCAGAAGCGTTCGATCAGGTAGATATACAGGTCGCACGCCGAGGTAGTGCCACCGGCGCAATACAGGTTGTCGGCGTCGGTGAGGTGCTTGTCCTGGTTGAGTTGGACCTTGGGAAAGCGCTCGCTGAATGCATTGAAGAAGCGCCAGTAGGTGGTCGCCTCCTTGCCATCGAGCAGTCCAGCTTCGGCCAGCCAGAACACCCCGGTGGCTTCGCCACAGAGCACGGCGCCGCGAGCGTGTTGATCACGCAGCCACGGCAGCACTTGGGGGTAGCGGGTGCACAGGGCGTCGAAGTCATCCCAGAAGGCCGGTAATACGATGATGTCGGCGTCTTCGAGGCCGCCGTCCACGGGCATGATCACATCGCTGAAGCTGCGCACCGATTGCCCATCCGGGCTCACCAGGCGTGTTTCAAACGCCGGCGTCAGGCCCAGGCCTTGCTGTTTGCCATAACGCAGGCTTGCGAGGTGGAAGAAATCCTTGGCTTGCATGAGGGTCGAAGCGAATACCCGATCAATGGCCAAAATGCTGACGCGCCTCAGGGGCGTGGAGATTTGGTTAGACATAATTTCATTTATTCTTATAGGGGAAAGTGGTCACCAGACGGCTGGATCGTCTTATTTTTTGTCGCATGTGTCCAGTGTCCTGTCATGCTTTCGCGGCATAGGCTCTGTGGGCTTGTTTTTGTCCGACAATCCACGCAGGTGACCCATGATTCCCAGAACTTTGTTCAGCCCGGAGCACGAACTCTTTCGCGAGAGCGTGCGCACCTTCCTCGAAAAAGACGCTGCGCCGTTCCATGGGCAATGGGAAAAACAGGGGTATATCGACCGCACTCTATGGAGCAAGGCAGGGGAGGCGGGGATGCTGTGCTCCCATCTTCCAGAGGCGTATGGCGGGTTGGGTGCGGACTTTCTCTACAGTGCGGTGGTGATTGAGGAGATCAGTCGGCTGGGCCTGACCGGTATTGGTTTCTCTCTGCATTCGGACATCGTCGCGCCTTATATCCTGCATTACGGCAGTGAGGCGCTGAAGCACAAATACCTGCCCAAATTGATCTCCGGCGAGATGGTCACCGCCATCGCAATGACCGAGCCGGGCGCCGGTTCCGACCTGCAAGGGGTCAAGACCACCGCCGTGCTGGATGGCGACGAGTATGTGATCAACGGCTCCAAGACCTTTATCACCAACGGCTATCTTGCTGAGCTGGTAATCGTCGTGGCCAAGACCGATCCCAAGGCCGGCGCGAAGGGGACCAGCCTGTTTCTGGTGGAGGCTGACACGCACGGCTTCGCCAAGGGCAAGCGGCTGGAGAAGGTCGGCATGAAGGCCCAGGACACCTCGGAGCTTTTCTTCCAGGACGTGCGGGTGCCCAAGGAAAACTTGTTGGGCCAGGCGGGCATGGGCTTCGCCTACTTGATGCAGGAACTGCCCCAGGAGCGATTGACCGTGGCCATCGGCGCGATCACCTCAGCCGAAGCGGCGTTGCAATGGACGCTGGAGTACACCCGTGGACGCAAAGCGTTCGGCAAAGCGATTGCCGATTTCCAGAACACGCGGTTCAAGTTAGCGGAGATGGCGACTGAGATTCAGATCGGCAGAGTGTTTGTCGATAAATGCATGGCTCTGCACCTGGAGGGCAAGCTGGATGTGCCTACAGCCGCGATGGCTAAGTACTGGGCCACGGACCTGCAATGCAAGGTGCTCGACGAATGCGTGCAGTTGCACGGCGGTTACGGCTTTATGTGGGAGTACCCGATTGCACGAGCCTGGGCGGATGCTAGGGTGCAGCGGATTTATGCGGGAACCAATGAGATCATGAAGGAGATCATCGCGCGGGCGCTTTGATTTTTTGCTGGTCTTGGAGCGTCATCGGGGGCGAGCCCCCTCCCACACGTGGAGTGCATGCCAATGTGGGAGGGGGCTTGCCCCCGATAGCGGTCTACAGATCAATCAAGGCGCAGGATTCGGATGATCCTTCTGAATCGCCTCAATCCCTTCCAGTACTTCCTTCGACAGCTTCAGATCAGCACTGGCGATGTTGCTGTCCAGTTGCTCCAGCGACGTTGCGCCAATAATGTTGCTGGTCACGAACGGTTGCTGGGTCACGAACGCCAACGCCATCTGCGCCGGGTCCAGGCCATGCTCCCGAGCCAGTGCAACATATCGGCTGCAAGCCGCTTCCGACTGCGGGTTGAAGTAACGGCTGAAACGGCTGTATTCCGTCAGACGCGCTTTCGCCGGGCGCGCACCACCTTCGTATTTACCGCTGAGCATGCCGAATGCCAGGGGCGAGTAGGCCAGCAGGCCGCACTGTTCACGAATGGCGATTTCCGCCAGGCCCACTTCAAAGCTGCGGTTGAGCAGGTTGTAGGGATTCTGGATCGACACTGCACGGGTCCAGCCACGGGCTTCGGCCAAAGCGAGGAATTTCATGGTGCCCCATGGGGTTTCATTGGACAGGCCGATGTGGCGAATCTTGCCGGCTTTTACCTGTTCGTCCAGCGCTTCGAGGGTTTCTTCCAGTGGGGTGAGGTCGTCTTCGTCCTTGTGCTTGTAGCTCAGTTGGCCGAAGAAATTGGTGCTGCGCTCCGGCCAGTGCAATTGATAGAGGTCGATCCAGTCTGTTTGCAGGCGCTTGAGGCTGGCGTCCAAGGCGTCGACGATGTGCTTGCGGTTGTGGCGCAGGTGGCCATCGCGGATGTAGTCGATGGTGTTGCCGGGGCCGGCGATCTTGCTGGCGAGGATCCAGTCGGCACGGTCGCCACGGCTTTTGAAGTAATTACCGATATAACGCTCGGTGGTGGCATAGGTGTCGGCCTTGGGCGGCACCGGATACATTTCGGCCGTGTCGAGGAAGTTGATCCCCACGGCCTTGGCTCGCTCGATCTGCGCGAAGGCCTCTGCCTCGCTGTTTTGCTCGCCCCAGGTCATGGTGCCCAAGGCTATCGCGCTCACGTTCAGATCCGTACGGCCCAGCTGTCGATAATCCATCGGGTACTCCTTCGGGGAAAACAATCATAAAAGCAGGTTGAATTTTTTTTCGCAATCTGCATAATTGCCCACCTCTTTCTGCAGTGGAAGTGATGCGCCGCCTGCCGAAGAATCTTGCCGTTGAACGGACGCGCCGACCCGAGCCCCCGATAGCGTCTGTATCCGGCTGCCTTTGACTTGTCAAAGTACGCACTATTCAGTAAGATCCGCCGTCTAATTTACAGGGCGGCCCCTGAGGCTATTAAAGAATGACAACTTTTACTGCAAAACCGGAAACAGTTCAGCGCGACTGGTTTGTCGTCGACGCCGCTGGTCAGACCCTGGGTCGTCTGGCCACTGAAGTCGCCAGCCGTCTGCGTGGCAAGCACAAGCCTGAGTACACCCCTCACGTTGATACCGGTGACTACATCGTGATCATCAACGCTGAGCAGGTACGTGTTACCGGCAACAAAGCGCAAGACAAAATGTACTACCGTCACTCCGGTTTCCCAGGCGGTATCAAGTCTTCGAACTTCGAAGGCCTGATCTCCAAGAAGCCTGAAGCCCCGATCGAAATCGCGGTCAAAGGTATGCTGCCTAAGGGCCCACTGGGTCGCGATATGTTTCGCAAGCTGAAAGTCTATGCGGGCGCTGTACACCCTCATGCTGCTCAGCAGCCCCAAGAACTGAAGTTTTAACGGAATAGTTCATTATGTCGGCGACTCAAAATTACGGCACTGGCCGTCGCAAAACCGCAACCGCACGCGTTTTCCTGCGTCCGGGCACTGGCAACATCTCGATCAACAACCGCACTCTGGAAAATTTCTTCGGTCGCGAAACTGCCCGCATGGTAGTTCGTCAGCCGCTGGAACTGACCGAGACTGTTGAGAAGTTCGACATCTATGTCACCGTTATCGGTGGCGGTGTAAGTGGTCAAGCTGGCGCAATTCGCCACGGTATCACTCGCGCTCTGATGCAGTACGACGAAACCCTGCGTGGCGCTCTGCGCAAAGCTGGCTTCGTTACTCGCGATGCTCGTGAAGTTGAACGTAAGAAAGTCGGTCTGCGTAAAGCGCGTAAGCGTCCGCAGTACTCGAAGCGTTAATTCGCTTTACGTTCCACAAAAACGCCCAGCCTCCTCACGGAGCTGGGCGTTTTTTATTGCCTGCGATTTATCTAGATTTTTCGCCGTGACAACTTGCCACATCCGTAGACCCCCTATACTACAAGGCCTGGAGGCAGAGCCTCGGGCAATTCCCTTGTCATACGTGGGGCTTTTCATTACCATCCGACAAAATTTTTATAAGTAAAGATTCAATACTTAGTAGACGCCTGATTTAACAGGCCAAAAAGCTGATGGGAGAGGACTGAATGAGCAATGACGGCGTGAATGCAGGCCGGCGTCGCTTCTTAGTAGCAGCCACATCCGTGGTGGGTGCTGCAGGAGCGGTGGGGGCTGCGGTCCCGTTCGTGGGGTCATGGTTTCCCAGTGCCAAGGCGAAAGCCGCAGGTGCACCGGTGAAGGTGAATGTCAGCAAGATCGAGCCAGGCCAGCAGATGATTGCTGAGTGGCGCGGCCAGCCAGTCTTCATCGTTCGTCGTACTGAGGAAATCCTGGGGAATCTGAAAAAGATCGAAGGCCAGTTGTCTGACCCAAAATCTGAGAATTCCGACCAACCCGCCTACGCCAAAAACGAAGTGCGCTCGATCAAACCAGAGATTCTGCTACTGGTTGGTCTATGTACCCATCTGGGGTGCTCGCCCACCTTCCGCCCGGAAGTAGCCCCGGCAGATCTGGGGAAGGACTGGGTCGGCGGCTATTTCTGCCCGTGCCACGGTTCTCACTACGACCTCGCCGGTCGTGTCTACAAGTCCCAGCCAGCTCCTTTGAACCTGCCCGTGCCTCCGCATACCTACGAAACTGACGACCTTATTGTCATTGGCCTCGATAAGGAGAACGCGTGATGAGCAAGTTCATGGATTGGGTAGATGCGCGCTTCCCCGCCACTAAGATGTGGGAAGACCATCTCAGCAAGTACTACGCGCCAAAAAACTTCAACTTCTTCTACTTCTTCGGCTCCCTGGCCCTTCTGGTGCTGGTCAACCAGATCGTGACCGGTGTATGGCTGACGATGAGTTACACCCCGTCAGCGGAGGAGGCATTTGCTTCCGTTGAAGGCATCATGCGTGACGTCAATCATGGCGCGATCCTTCGATTGCTGCATGCCGTGGGCGCGTCGATGTTCTTCATCGTCGTGTACCTGCATATGTTCCGTGGCCTGCTCTACGGTTCGTACCAGAAACCCCGCGAGTTGGTGTGGGTCTTCGGCATGCTGATCTACCTGGCGCTGATGGCCGAAGCCTTCATGGGTTACCTGTTACCTTGGGGGCAGATGTCGTACTGGGGCGCCCAGGTGATCATCTCGCTGTTCGGCGCGATCCCGGTTATCGGCAACGATCTGACCCAGTGGATTCGTGGTGACTACCTGATCTCCGGTATCACCCTGAACCGCTTCTTTGCCTTGCACGTGGTGGCCTTGCCTATCGTGATCCTAGGCTTGGTGGTTCTGCACATCTTGGCGTTGCACGAAGTTGGCTCTAACAACCCGGACGGCGTGGACATCAAGAAGCACAAGGACGAGAACGGCATCCCGCTGGATGGCATCCCATTCCACCCGTACTACACCGTGAAAGACATCGTCGGCGTGGTCGTGTTCTTGTTCGTGTTCTGCTCGATCGTGTTCTTTTTCCCGGAGATGGGCGGTTATTTCCTGGAGAAGCCGAACTTCGAACAGGCCAACGCCTTCAAGACACCTGAGCACATTGCCCCGGTTTGGTATTTCACGCCGTTCTACGCAATCTTGCGGGCCATCCCCGACAAGCTCATGGGCGTGATCGCCATGGGTGCAGCCATTGCCGTGCTGTTCGTGTTGCCTTGGCTCGATCGAAGTCCGGTCAAATCCATGCGCTACAAAGGCTGGCTGAGCAAGATCTGGTTGTGGGTGTTCTGCATTTCGTTCGTGATCCTGGGTGTGTTGGGCGTATTGGCGCCAACTCCTGAACGTACGTTGCTGTCGCAGGTCTGCACCTTCCT
Organism: Pseudomonas sp. Irchel 3H9; assembly: GCF_900187495.1. Lineage (NCBI taxonomy): Bacteria > Pseudomonadati > Pseudomonadota > Gammaproteobacteria > Pseudomonadales > Pseudomonadaceae > Pseudomonas > Pseudomonas sp. Irchel 3H9. The sequence continues at coordinate 191,314 of NZ_FYDK01000001.1, forward strand.
GTACTTCGCCTACTTCATTCTGATGCCGTTCTATACCCGGCTTGAGAAGACCAAACCGGTTCCGGAAAGGGTGACTGGCTGATGAAAAAATTATTCGTTGCATTGATGCTTGCGGCGCTGCCGCTACTGTCCTTCGCTGCCGAGCACGGTGGTCCGGAGCTGGAAAAAGTCGATATCGACGTGTCTGACAAGGCTGCCATGCAAGACGGCGCGCGTACGTTCGCCAACTATTGCATGGGCTGTCACAGTGCCAAGTTCCAGCGGTACGAGCGGGTTGCCGATGATTTGGGCATTCCCCACGAACTGATGTTGGATAAGCTGGTGTTCACCGGTGCCAAGATTGGCGACCACATGAATATCGGTATGCAACCTGCGGACGCCAAGGCCTGGTTCGGCGCCGCACCGCCTGATCTGACCCTGGTGGCCCGTGTTCGCGGCACCGACTGGCTGTACGGCTACCTGAAGTCGTTCTACGAAGATCCGGCCCGGCCTTATCGCGTGAACAACCGAGTATTCCCGAACGTCGGCATGCCTAACGTTCTGGTCGGCCTTCAGGGCAAGCAAGTGGTAGGATGCAAGCAGATCCAGGTCGTTGAAGACGGTAAGAAGCAATATGATCCGTTGACCGGTACGCCTTTGACTCATGAAGCGTGCGATCAACTGAAGATCGAAACCCCCGGTTCGCTGACTGACGAGCAGTTCGACGAGAAGGTCAAGAACCTCGTGACCTTCCTGGCCTACTCTGCCAACCCGGTCAAACTGCAGCACCAGCGCATCGGTACTTACGTCTTGCTGTACCTGGCTTTCTTCTTCGTATTCGCCTATCTGCTCAAACGCGAATACTGGAAGGATGTGCATTGATCCAACCGTAAGCAATTGCTGTTAATCTTGCGCGCCCAGCGGCATCTCTGAATACGTAGCGAACGGGTTAACCCGCCGTTACAGAGATGCTCTCTGGGCGCGCTCGTTTTTGAGCTTCCGATAATTTCAACAAGCGAGGAGGACCGCCATGGGCGTGACCAATCGGTTGGCCTGTTACTCCGACCCCGCCGACCACTATTCCCACCGAGTACGTATCGTGCTCGCAGAGAAGGGTGTCAGCGCCGAGATCATCAGTGTGGAGGCGGGCCGTCATCCGCCAAAACTGATCGAAGTGAACCCTTACGGCAGCTTGCCCACCCTGGTCGATCGTGACCTGGCGTTGTGGGAGTCGACCGTGGTGATGGAATACCTGGATGAGCGTTATCCTCATCCGCCTTTGCTGCCGGTATATCCGGTGGCGCGTGCCAACAGTCGCCTGCTGATCCATCGGATCCAGCGCGACTGGTGTGGGCTGGTGGATGTGATTCTGGATTCGCGCAGCAAAGAGGCGGCCCGTGTCGTGGCGCGTAAGGAATTGCGCGAGAGCCTGACCGGCGTTTCGCCGTTGTTCGCCGATAAACCTTTTTTCCTCAGCGAGGAACAAAGTTTGGTGGATTGCTGCCTATTACCGATACTCTGGCGTTTGCCGATTCTCGGTATTGAACTGCCGCGGCCGGCCAAGCCGCTGCTTGATTACATGGAGCGCCAGTTTGCGCGTGAGGCTTTCCAGGCAAGTCTGTCTGGTGTCGAACGCGATATGCGCTAAGGCTTAAGGAGCCGTTGATGAACTCCAGTCGACCTTACCTGGTCCGCGCGCTCTACGAGTGGATTGTGGATAACGATTGCACCCCGCACATGCTGGTCAATTCCGAATTTCCTGCGGTTCAGGTACCGCAGGGTTTTGCCAGTGACGGGCAGATTGTGCTCAATGTATCGCCGAGTGCCGTGCGCCACCTGCACATGGACAATGAGGCGGTCAGTTTCGAAGGGCGTTTTGGCGGTGTACCGCACACGCTCTACGTGCCGATTGGCGCCATTCTTGGGATTTATGCTCGGGAAAATGGTCAGGGCATGGTGTTTGATCTGGAGTCACCTTTCGAGGACGACGAATCGATCGAAAGCGAAGAAGGTGATGATCTGCCACCACCAGATGCCGAGCCACCGCGTCCTAGCGGCCGGCCTAGCCTGAAAGTGGTGAAGTAATCGGCGTTTGCCTTCGGGTGTGCCTGAAAAATGCCTCGATTTGTGTCGGGGCATTTTTTTGCGTGAAGGATATAAGTGAAAGTCGCGACTGAACGGTGATCGTACAACCGCCATGGGCTATGATGCCTCTTTACTCAACCGAGATAGATGATTCCACATGGAAAACGCCAGCACCGCCCCTCGTCTTCCCCGCAAGCGCCGCAGCCTTGCCCAGGAATTGGTCACGGTGCTGTCTGAGCAGATCCGTGACGGCGAACTCAAACGGGGCGACAAGCTGCCCACGGAGTCCGCGATCATGGAAGCCCATGGCGTCAGTCGCACCGTAGTGCGCGAAGCCATCTCACGTTTGCAGGCGGCGGGGCAGGTGGAAACCCGTCATGGTATCGGCACTTTCGTGCTGGACACGCCGAGCCCCAGCGGTTTCCGGATTGATCCCGCCACGGTCGTGACCCTGCGCGATGTGTTGGCGATTCTGGAGTTGCGTATCAGCCTGGAAGTGGAGTCTGCCGGCCTGGCGGCCCTGCGTCGTAGCGAAGAGCAGTTGGCTGCGATGCGTGCAGCACTCGATGCGTTGAATGAAAGCGCCGCGCACGCCGGCGATGCCGTCGCCTCAGACTTCGCATTTCACCTGGAAATCGCACTCTCCACCGGCAACCGTTACTTCACCGACATCATGACGCACCTGGGCACCAGCATCATTCCACGTACCCGCTTGAATTCGGCGCGCCTGGCCCATGATGATCAACAGCATTACATGGGGCGCCTGAGCCGTGAGCACGAAGAGATTTACGAGGCGATTGCCCGCCAGGACTCAGATGCGGCGCGGGCGGCGATGCGTTTGCACCTGACTAACAGCCGTGAACGGCTGCGCCATGCCCATGAAGAGGCTGAAAGGGCAGGCTGATCAAGCCGCCGCTGGTTGGTATCACTGGGCGGCTTGGTGATCAGGGTGTCTAGCGTGACGATGTGCCATTCAGCGTTTTTCTATGACTGTTGCCTGGATTGGATATAGGCAGCCAATTCGTCCAGTGTTGGTTTCTCGGCCACGTCGTCGGGCAGTTGTAAATGAAGCTCCGTCATTGACGAGTTGATCACCCGAAGCCTTTCTTTCTTGTCAGCGATCAGCTCAGCCAAAGGCCTATCGGGATCAAAGTCTTGATCTTTTTCATCCCGACTGGCTTCGAAACCGGATGCCAGTAGGCCGAAAATTTCATCAGTGGTTTTCATGAAGCACCTCTCTTCTCAGTGTGAGTTCTAGAAGCAGAATCAAGCACGGACTGGAACCTGCGCCACGTTACGACCTCTTGATGTTCGTGGTGTCAGTTCCGTTGTCGGCATATTCGGAATGGGGCATGGCGACGTCCTGATGCGGCGACTTCAGGTATCAGGAGAGCTACAGCGAATCGCCTCAGGAGCTAATGCCTTAGCCCCTGAGGTTTGTTATCCCTCGTGTATGAACTGTGCATAACTGTTAGAAATCACAGTATCGACAAACGGTAGTGTCTAGGTCTGAGGGCTCGGCTTGTAGTCCTTAAGCAACAAATACGTACTCCACCCCCACCAATCATTGGTCCAATGCTTGTCGTTCAGGTCATTCACGTCCTTGCGGCGCAGCACTTTGTCACCCTCCATCTTGAACAATGGCGAAAAGTTATTTGCCGGGTTCTGTGCTGCGTTCAAATCCGGCACATACAGTGGAGCCTTGAAGTTGGCCGGGGAGGGCGCGATACCACTGATGAAGGTCTCAAAGATCTCGTCTGCGGATGCCTGAACGGCGCGTTTGACCTGTGCTCGATTGTTTGCGTCAACGGTATCGAAATAGCGCTTATCTCCATAGGCGTGCCACTCATCACCCATGGCATTGCGCACCTTCAGCCCGAATTTGCTGTCTTCATCGTGCATGAAGCGACTGATCAGCGAGCCCAACTCTCCCGGCGTGACCACCGCCGCCAGTTGCTTGCGTGGCACTCGCAAGTGGCCCGCGGAAAACAGATCGGTCAAGAAGTGATCAGCAAAACTGTTCATGGCATACGCCAGCTCCAGTGCCTGATCGGTACCGGTTTGATGCGCTATCACGGCCTGTTGCAACGCTGCCGTATGCCCCGCCAGGTAGGCCGATAGCGCCCATTCGCCGAAGTGATCGGCGTTGTCCGCCGCCAGTTTCAGGTAACGGCCCAGCGGAACCAGCGCCGATACCGTACTGCCGCCCCCGGTGATTCGGTTCCATTCCTCGGACAACGTATCACCCAGCGCGTCATAGGCTTCATGGGGTTGTTTGCCATCTTTAATGGCTTGATTGACCGCGCTGATTTCCTTTTGCATCACCGCGAGAATCTTTCCTGCTTCGTCCCGTGAGGCCGGCAACACTGCCAGCGAGTTAAAGGCGGCGGTGAAGCGTTGCACGCGCTCGGCAGGGGAGGCGCCATCGCTGATCGGCTTGCCAGGAATGCCATAAAAGTCACCGCCCAGGGCAATCACTTGGCCGTAGGTCAGTGCCAGCCCATTGGGTAGGTGCAGTTCGACTTGCCGGGCGGGAATCGCCGGGGCGTTCGTATTGAAGCGCAACAGTGTGTCGTCGCCGATGGCGGTGTGTTCGCCACCTTCGAAGCGCAGGATCGGTTGAGTTTTTTCGGGTGCTACGAGATCAAGACCTGACATGTTAGCTCCTTGCTATGTCGTAGGAATCTTCCGTAATGGCTGTATGTATATACAGCACTGACGAGCATAGAGGATAAATTTCCTACGTCAAGAACGCTTCTATCAACACCGTTTAAACCGAAGGTCGATGAATTGCAGTTGACGAATCTTTTTATAGTTGTACGATGACGTACGACATCACCAAAACCAACAACAATCTTTCGACAGAAAGTCTTTACCCAGGGTGTTCGAATAATGAATCCACAAGAGCTGAAGTCCATCCTCTCCCACGGTCTGCTGTCTTTCCCGGTGACCGATTTCAACGCCCAGGGTGACTTCCACCAAGCGGGCTATATCAAGCGTCTTGAATGGCTGGCCCCTTACGGCGCCACCGCATTGTTCGCCGCAGGTGGCACGGGTGAGTTTTTCTCCCTGGCGGCCAGCGAATATTCCCAAGTGGTAAAGACCGCTGTTGATACTTGCGCCACCAGCGTGCCGATCCTCGCCGGTGTTGGCGGTTCGACACGCCAAGCCATCGAATATGCCCAAGAGGCTGAACGCCTGGGCGCTAAAGGTCTGTTGTTGCTGCCGCACTACCTCACCGAAGCCAGTCAGGACGGCGTTGCAGCCCACGTTGAAGCGGTGTGCAAATCGGTGAAAATCGGTGTGGTGGTCTACAACCGTAACGTGTGCCGCCTGACCGCTCCGTTGCTGGAGCGTTTGGCCGAGCGCTGCCCGAACCTGATCGGCTACAAGGATGGCCTGGGCGATATCGAGTTGATGGTGTCGATCCGCCGTCGTCTGGGCGATCGTTTCAGCTACCTCGGCGGCCTGCCGACTGCAGAGGTTTACGCCGCTGCCTACAAGGCTCTGGGCGTGCCGGTTTACTCTTCGGCGGTGTTCAACTTCATCCCGAAAACCGCGATGGACTTCTACCACGCTATTGCCAAGGATGATCACGCCACCGTCGCCAAGATCATCGACGACTTCTTCCTGCCTTACCTGGACATCCGTAACCGCAAGTCCGGCTATGCCGTGAGTATCGTCAAGGCAGGCGCAAAAATCGCTGGCTATGACGCAGGCCCAGTGCGTACGCCGCTGACCGACTTGCTGCCGGAAGAATACGAAGCCCTGGCCGCGCTGATCGACAAGCAAGGTCCGCAATAACCCATTCACAAGGCCGCTGAGTAATCAGCGGCCTTTTGCGTCAGGAGAAGATTCGTGTCCCAAGTCCAACGTTACGAAAACTACATCAACGGCCAATGGGTAACCGGCGCCGACTACTGCACCAACCTCAATCCCTCGGAGTTGTCTGATGTCATTGGTGAATACGCCAAGGCTGACGTCACTCAAGTCAACGCTGCCATCGACGCCGCCCGCGCAGCATTTCCGGCGTGGTCCACGTCCGGTATCCAGGCGCGTCATGATGCGTTGGATAAAGTTGGCAGCGAAATCCTCGCGCGCCGTGAAGAGCTCGGCACCCTGCTGGCCCGGGAAGAGGGCAAGACCTTGCCTGAAGCCATCGGCGAAGTGACCCGCGCCGGTAACATTTTCAAGTTCTTCGCCGGTGAGTGCCTGCGTTTGTCCGGCGACTACGTGCCGTCGGTACGCCCGGGTGTCAACGTTGAAGTCACCCGTGAAGCGCTCGGTGTGGTCGGCCTGATCACGCCGTGGAACTTCCCGATCGCCATTCCTGCATGGAAGATCGCCCCGGCGCTTGCTTACGGCAACTGCGTAGTGATCAAGCCGGCCGAACTGGTACCGGGCTGCGCCTGGGCCCTCGCAGAAATTATCTCCCGCGCCGGTTTCCCTGCCGGTGTGTTCAATCTGGTGATGGGCAGCGGCCGCGTGGTAGGCGACGTGCTGGTCAACAGCCCGAAAGTCGACGGCATCAGCTTCACCGGCTCCGTCGGTGTGGGCCGTCAGATCGCCGTCAGCTGCGTGTCGCGCCAGGCGAAAGTGCAGTTGGAAATGGGCGGCAAGAATCCGCAGATCATTCTCGACGACGCCGACCTCAAGCAAGCTGTCGAGGTGTCGGTACAGAGCGCGTTCTACTCCACTGGCCAGCGTTGCACCGCGTCCAGCCGTTTGATCGTCACCGCTGGTATTCACGACCAGTTCGTCGCGGCCATGGCCGAGCGCATGAAGTCGATCAAGGTTGGCCACGCGTTGAAAAGCGGTACCGACATCGGTCCGGTGGTTTCCCAAGCTCAGTTGGATCAGGACTTGAAATACATCGACATTGGCCAAAGCGAAGGCGCGCGGCTGGTCAGCGGTGGCGGCCTGGTGACATGTGACACCGAGGGTTACTACTTGGCGCCGACGCTGTTTGCCGACAGCGAAGCCGCCATGCGCATCAGCCGTGAAGAAATTTTCGGTCCAGTGGCAAACGTTGTGCGCGTTGCGGACTACGAGGCTGCACTGGCCATGGCCAACGACACCGAATTCGGTTTGTCGGCGGGCATTGCGACCACATCGTTGAAATACGCCAACCACTTCAAGCGCCACTCCCAGGCTGGGATGGTGATGGTCAACCTGCCCACGGCAGGCGTGGATTACCACGTTCCGTTCGGTGGCCGGAAAGGCTCGTCCTATGGCTCGCGGGAGCAAGGTCGCTATGCACAAGAGTTCTACACAGTGGTGAAAACCAGCTACATCGGCTCGTAAGACGCTGATCCAGTGGGGGCCGGACGCCTGCCGGCTCCCACGCTAAAAACACAAAACTATTACCCGCAAAAAAAATAATTAGTGGGAGTACTTCTACATGCAAGCGACCAAGCCGACTCACGTCCGCTATTTGATCCTGCTCATGCTGTTCCTGGTGACCACGATCAACTACGCCGACCGGGCCACCATCGCCATCGCAGGCTCCAGCCTGCAGAAAGACCTCGGCATCGACGCGGTCACCCTCGGTTATATCTTCTCTGCATTCGGTTGGGCCTACGTGGCCGGGCAAATTCCCGGTGGCTGGCTGCTGGACCGATTCGGCTCGAAAAAAGTCTACGCCCTGAGCATCTTCACCTGGTCACTGTTCACCGTGCTGCAAGGCTATGTCGGTGAGTTCGGTGTATCCACCGCGGTTGTTGCGCTGTTCATGCTGCGCTTTATGGTGGGCCTGGCCGAAGCGCCTTCCTTCCCGGGTAACGCTCGGATTGTGGCGGCCTGGTTCCCCACCGCCGAGCGCGGTACGGCCTCGGCGATCTTCAACTCGGCGCAGTACTTCGCCACGGTGTTGTTCGCGCCGCTGATGGGCTGGATCGTCTACCGCTTTGGCTGGCAGCACGTGTTTATCGTGATGGGCGTGATCGGCATCGTGTTCTCGCTGATCTGGCTGAAAGTGATCCACAGCCCGCGCCAGCACCCGATGATCAACGAAGCTGAGCTCAACCACATCGCTGCCAATGGCGCGATGGTCGATATGGATCAGGACAAAGGCAAGGGTAAGAAAACCGACGGGCCGAAGTGGGATTACATCCGCCAGTTGCTGACCAACCGCATGATGTTAGGCGTGTACCTGGGCCAGTACTGCATCAATGGCATCACTTACTTCTTCCTGACCTGGTTCCCGGTGTACCTGGTGCAGGACCGTGGCATGACCATCCTCAAGGCCGGTTTCATCGCCTCGTTACCGGCGATCTGCGGGTTTATCGGTGGCGTGTTGGGTGGGGTCATTTCCGACTACCTGCTGCGCAAAGGCCATTCGCTGACGTTCGCCCGCAAGGCGCCGATCATTGCGGGCTTGCTGGTCTCCAGCAGCATCATCGCGTGTAACTACGTCGACGTTGAATGGATGGTGGTGGGCTTCATGGCCTTGGCCTTCTTTGGCAAAGGCGTTGGCGCACTGGGTTGGGCGGTGGTGTCCGACACCTCGCCGAAACAAATCGCCGGTCTCAGTGGTGGCTTGTTCAACACCTTCGGTAACCTGGCTTCTATCACCACGCCTATCGTGATCGGCTACATCATCAGCACCACCGGTTCCTTTAAATGGGCTCTGGTGTTCGTCGGCGCCAACGCGCTGGTGGCGGTGTTCAGCTATCTGGTCATCGTCGGTCCGATCAAACGTGTAGTACTCAAAGAGCCGCCAACCAAGGGGCCAGAGTTGACCAACCTAACCGAAGCGCATTCCTGAGGGGCCCCGTGATGCAGTTGATTGAACATGCCGACTCGCCGCGTTCCATTCGTTTGCACGAGCGCGACAACGTAGTGATCGTGGTCAATGACCAGGGCGTACCGGCCGGTACCGAGTTTCCGGACGGCCTGGTGACCGTGGATTTCATCCCCCAGAGCCATAAAGTGACCCTGGAAGACATCCCCGAAGGCGGTCAGATTATTCGCTACGGCCAGACCATCGGTTACGCCCTGGCGCCGATTCCGCGCGGCAGTTGGGTCCAGGAAGATCAATTGCGCATGCCGACCGCGCCACCGCTGGACAGCTTGCCGCTGTCCACCGAGGTGCCCGAAACCCAGGCACCGCTGGAGGGGTTTACCTTCGAGGGCTATCGCAACGCCGACGGTACTGTGGGCACGCGTAACATCCTTGGCATCACCACCACGGTGCAGTGTGTGACCGGGGTGCTGGACCATGCGGTCAAGCGCATCAAGGACGAATTGCTGCCCAAGTACCCACACGTCGATGACGTAGTGGCGCTGACCCACAGCTACGGCTGCGGGGTGGCGATCACGGCGACAGATGCGTACATCCCGATCCGTACCGTACGCAACCTGGCGCGCAACCCGAACTTGGGCGGCGAAGCCCTGGTGATCAGCCTGGGGTGCGAGAAATTGCAGGCCGGGCAGGTGATGCATGACAACGACAGCTCGGTCGACCTGAGCGAGCCGTGGCTGTATCGGTTGCAGGATTCCAGCCACGGCTTTACCGAGATGATCGAGCAGATCATGGACTTGGCCGAAGTCCGCCTGAAGAAGCTCGACCAGCGCCGCCGGGAAACCGTGCCGGCATCCGAACTGATCCTGGGTATGCAGTGCGGCGGCAGTGATGCGTTTTCCGGCATCACCGCCAACCCCGCGCTGGGTTACGCCTCTGACTTGTTGTTGCGGGCTGGGGCGACGGTTATGTTTTCCGAAGTGACCGAAGTACGCGATGCCATCTACCTGCTGACTTCTCGTGCGCAAACAAAGGAAGTTGCCGAGGAGTTGGTCAGGGAAATGGACTGGTACGACCGTTACCTGGCCAAAGGCGAAGCAGATCGCAGCGCCAATACCACGCCGGGCAACAAGAAGGGCGGGTTGTCGAATATTGTCGAGAAGTCCCTGGGTTCCATCGTCAAGTCCGGCAGCAGCGCGATCAACGGCGTGCTGGGTCCGGGTGAGCGCTTCAAGAGCAAGGGCCTGATTTTTTGTGCGACGCCGGCCAGCGACTTTGTCTGCGGTACGCTGCAATTGGCGGCGGGGATGAACCTGCATGTGTTTACCACCGGGCGTGGCACGCCGTACGGGCTGGCAATGGCGCCGGTGGTGAAGGTGTCGACCCGTACGGAGCTGGCGCAGCGCTGGCCGGACCTCATCGACATCGACGCCGGGCGCATCGCTACCGGGCGTGCGAGTATCGAGGAGCTGGGTTGGGAGTTGTTCCACTTCTATCTGGATGTGGCCAGCGGTAAGAAAAAGACCTGGGCGGAGCATCACAAGCTGCATAACGACATCACGTTGTTTAACCCGGCGCCGATTACCTGAGACCGAGTCGCCTGCATCGGGGGCAAGGCCCCTCCCACAGTTTGACCGCGTTTATCCTGTAGGAATGCGGTCGAGTGTGGGAGGGTCGGTGCGACGATTCAACTTGCCCCCGATAGCGGTCTACCGGGCGCCGTTGGGCTGTATGGCTTATCATTAGCCACCTAACGACGCTCACCAAGGTTCTCCCCGGCATGCTGGCTATCTTCCTCACCACCCTCACCATCACCGCGCCGGTATTTGCCATGCTGTTCCTGGGTGTGCTGCTCAAGCGCATCAACTGGATCAACGACAACTTTATCCACACGGCTTCGTCCCTGGTGTTCAACGTCACCATGCCGGCGTTGCTGTTCCTGGGCATTCTGCATGCCGACCTGCACTCGGCGCTCAAACCGGGTTTGCTGATCTATTTTGCCGTCGCCACGCTGGCGAGCTTTGCCCTGGCTTGGGGTTGGGCGATTTTTCGCTGCAAGCGTGAAGACCGGGGCATCTACACCCAGGGCGCGTTTCGCGGCAATAACGGGGTGATCGGCCTGGCCCTGGCCGCCAGCATGTACGGCGACTACGGCATTTCCCTCGGCGCGATTCTCGCGGCGCTGGTCATCCTGTTCTACAACACCCTGTCGACAATCGTGCTGGCGGTGTACAGCCCGGTGATCAAGTCCGACCCGTGGAGTATCTGTAAAAGTGTGGTGGCCAACCCGCTGATCATCAGCGTCATCGTGGCGGCGCCGTTCGCGTTTTTTCAGATTGGCCTGCCGGGCTGGCTGGAAAAATCCATGCAGTACCTGGCGGATACCACCTTGCCGCTGGCCTTGATTTGCATTGGCGGCACTTTGTCACTGGCGGCGTTGCGCAAGAGCGGCAATATGGCGCTGAGCGCGAGCTTGATGAAGATGGTCTGGCTGCCGGTTGTCGCGACCTTGGGCGCGTGGCTGCTGGGCTTTCGCGGTCCGGAGTTGGGGATTCTGTTCCTGTACTTCGGCGCGCCGACGGCCGCTGCAAGTTTCGTGATGGCCAGGGCGGCCGAGGGGAATCATGAGCTGGCGGCGGCGATTATCGTGATCACTACGCTGATGGCGGCAGTGACCACGAATATTGGGATTTTCGTATTGCAGGCGGGTGGCTGGATCTAGCCTTCCTTCTGGTAGCTGTCGATCACTTCCTGGGCCGCGCGGAACGCATCAATCGCAGCCGGTACACCGGCATACACCGCGCAATGCAGCAGCGCTTCGCGAATTTCCTCCACAGTACAGCCGTTGTTCAACGCGCCACGCACATGGCCTTTGAGCTCCTGCGGGCACTTGAGCGCGGTGAGGGCGGCGAGGGTGATCAGGCTGCGCGTCTTCAGCGGCAAACCTTCGCGGTTCCACACACTGCCCCACGCATGTTCATTGACGAAATCCTGCAGCGGCTGGGTGAAGTCGGTGGCGTTGCCCAGGGCGCGGTCGACGAATACATCGCCCATGACCTGGCGACGCATCTCAACCCCGGGCTTTTTCTGATCGGTCATTTCGATTCCCTCTTGTGTTGGCGGCGCCAGGCGCGCAGCGAGGTGAATATCAGGATCACCACCAGCGCTGGCAGGACGTAATACAGCATCAATTGTTCAAGCTTGTTGGCCAGGGGCATGCCGGTGGTAAACGACATCACGTGCAGCCCATACGCCAGGTACAGGCCCAGCAATACCAGACCTTCGGCGCGGGTGACGCGGTAGCCGGTATAAAACACCGGCAGGCACAGCACCACCACGCCGAGCATCACCGGCAGGTCGAAATCCAGGGCGTTGGGCGACACCGACAGTGGCGATGGCGCCAGCAGCGCGGTTAGACCCAACACGCCCAGCAGGTTGAACAGGTTGCTGCCGATCACGTTACCCACGGCAATTTCTCGCTGGCCGCGCAGGGCGGCAATCAGTGAAGTCGCGAGGCACGGCAGCGAGGTACCGACGCCGATAAGCGTCAGGCCGATGATGCGTTCCGACAAACCCAGGTCGCTGGCCACGTCCACCGCCGCACCGAGCAGCAGGTGGCCGGCTAGCACCAGGATCAGAAAACCGCCGAGCATCAGCAATACGCTGCTCAGCCAGGGCGCCTGGGTCACGGTGTCCAGCGTGCGTGGACGCCGCGAGTGTCGGGTCTGGTAGTGCAGCACGCCAAGGTAGGCCATCAAAGCAATCAGCAGCAGAAGACCATCGAGCGGCGTCAGTTCTTCATTGGCTGCAAGGGTAAACACCAGCAGGCCGGCGAGGATCATTACCGGTATATCCAGGCGTACCAACTGACGCGAGACTCGCAAGGGGATGATCAGCGCCGACAGGCCAAGGGTCACCAGGATGTTGAAGATGCTGCTGCCGATTACGCTGCCCACGGCGATGTCGGTATTGCCGGCCAGGGTGGCCTGCAGGCTGACGGTCATCTGTGGCGCGCTGCTGCCGAAGGCCACGATCGTCAGGCCGATGATTAACGGTCGCACTTTGAGGCTGGCCGCCAGGCGCACCGCGGCGCGCACCAGGATTTCGGCGCCGATGATCAGCAGCGCAAGCCCGCTGACCAGTTCGAGCAGGCTCCAGGGCGAGAGGGCGGTTAATCCGAAAATGGCCAGGGCTCCGTCTTCAGTTGCTCAGGGCTTGCACGCGAACCCGTGCAGTGCCGCTGCTCAGCATACCCAGTTGCTCGGCAGCCTTGCGTGAAAGATCAATCAAGCGCCCGCGGGTATGCGGGCCGCGATCATTGATGCGCACAACGACGGATTTGTCGTTGTCGAGATTAGTGACCTTGACCTGGGTGCCGAAGGGTAATTGCCGGTGGGCGGCGGTCAGGGCGTTCTGGTTGAAAGGTTCACCGCTGGCTGTTTTCTTGCCATGGTGCCGGGCGCCGTAATAGGAGGCGGTGCCGGTTTCGTCGTAGCCGTTGGGGTTGATGAGGCCGCTGGCGCAGCCGGCCAGTAGTGAAAACAGGGCGCATAGGCCTAATAGACGCTTCATTATCAAGGTGCCCCCATCACAAATATGGGAGGGGGCTCGTCGCCGATAGCGGTGATTCAGTCAAAACAGTAATGACTGAAACTCCGCCATCGGGGACAAGCCCCCTCCCACAGCGGGTCCGAGTTAAGCGTGAATTCTCACCCGGACCATTCATCGCATTCAGCCTTCGAGCTTGCTTTTCAGCAGTTCGTTCACCTGTTGCGGGTTGGCCTTGCCTTTGGAGGCTTTCATGGCCTGGCCGACAAAGAAGCCGAACATCTTGCCGCGCTTGGCTTCGTCTGCCGCTCGGTATTGCTCGACCTGTTCGGCGTTGGCCGCCAGCATCTCATCCAGCACCGCCGAGATTGCGCCGCTGTCGGTGACTTGCTTCAGACCGCGCTTCTCGATGATCTCGTCGGCGCTGCCTTCACCGCTCGCCATGGCTTCAAACACGGTCTTGGCGATTTTGCCGGAGATGGTGTTGTCCTTGATGCGCAGCAGCATGCCGCCCAACTGCTCGGCGGTCACCGGGGCTTCGTCGATTTCCACGCCCTGCTTGTTCAGCAGGCTGCCCAGCTCAACCATCACCCAGTTGGCCGCCAGCTTGGCGTCACCGGCAATGCTCACGACTTTTTCGAAGTAGTCGGCTTGCTCGCGGCTGGACGCCAATACGCTGGCATCGTAGACCGACAGGCCGAACTGCTCCTGGAAGCGCTCGCGTTTTTGCGGAGGCAATTCCGGCAGGGTTGCGCGGATGTCATTGAGGAACGAATCCTCAAGCACCACCGGCAACAGGTCCGGATCGGGGAAGTAACGGTAGTCGTTGGCTTCCTCTTTGCTGCGCATGGCGCGGGTTTCGTCTTTGTTCGGGTCGTACAGGCGGGTCTGCTGGATCACCTTGCCGCCGTCTTCGATCAGTTCGATCTGGCGACGTACTTCGGTGTTGATCGCCTTCTCGATGAAGCGGAACGAGTTGACGTTCTTGATCTCGCAGCGGGTGCCGTACTCGGCCTGGCCTTTTGGCCGCACCGACACGTTGCAGTCACAGCGTAGTGAGCCTTCTGCCATGTTGCCGTCGCAGATGCCCAGGTAGCGGACCAGCGCGTGGATGGTCTTTACGTAGGCCACGGCTTCCTTGGCGCTGCGCATGTCCGGCTCGGACACGATCTCCAGTAGCGGAGTGCCGGCGCGGTTCAGGTCGATCCCGGTGGCGCCGTTGAATTCTTCATGCAGGCTCTTGCCAGCGTCTTCTTCAAGGTGCGCACGGGTCACGCCGACACGCTTGATGGTGCCGTCTTCCAACGGGATGTCCAGGTAGCCCTTGCCGACAATTGGCAGTTCCATCTGGCTGATCTGGTAGCCCTTGGGCAGGTCCGGGTAGAAGTAGTTTTTGCGCGCGAACACGTTGTGCTGACCGATCTCGGCGTCAATCGCCAGGCCGAACATCACCGCCATGCGTACCGCTTCCTGGTTCAGCACCGGCAATACGCCGGGCATGCCCAGGTCTACCAGGCTCGCCTGGGTGTTGGGCTCGGAGCCGAACGTGGTGGCGCTACCGGAGAAAATCTTCGATTGGGTGGCGAGCTGGGTATGAATCTCCAGCCCGATCACAACTTCCCATTGCATAGTGTTCTCCTCAGAAGCCGTTAGGGGTGCGAGTGTGCCAGTCGGTGTTCAACTGGTACTGGTGCGCCACATTGAGCAGGCGGCCTTCTTGGAAGTACGGCGCGAGCAGTTGCACGCCCACCGGCAGGCCATCGACGAAGCCGGCGGGCATGGACAAGCCCGGCAAGCCCGCGAGGTTGGCGGTGATGGTGTAGAGGTCTTCCAGGTACTCGGCAATCGGGTCGCCGGTCTTGGCGCCGATCTTCCAGGCCGGGTTCGGCGTGGTTGGGCCGAGGATCACGTCGACTTCTTCAAAGGCAGCCATGAAGTCGTTCTTGATCAGGCGACGGATTTTTTGCGCCTTGAGGTAGTACGCGTCGTAGTACCCGGCCGACAGGGCGTAGGCACCGACCATAATGCGGCGTTGAACTTCGGCGCCGAAACCTTCGCCACGGGAGCGTTTGTACAGATCGGTCAGGTCCTTCGGGTTTTCGCAGCGGTAGCCGAAGCGCACGCCGTCGAAACGCGACAGGTTGGACGAAGCTTCCGCCGGCGCGATCACGTAGTACGCAGGAATGGCGTGCTGGTTGTTCGGCAGGCTGATTTCCTTGATCACGGCGCCCAGGCCTTCCAGCGTCTTGACGCTGTTGTGCACCAATTCGGCGATACGCGGGTCGAGACCGGCGCTGAAGTATTCCTTCGGCACGCCGATGCGCAGGCCTTTGAGCGAGGTATTCAGGCTGCTGCTGTAGTCCGGGACTGGCTCATCGATGCTTGTGGAGTCCTGCGGATCAAAGCCAGCCATGCCTTGTAACAAAATCGCGCAGTCTTCGGCGGTGCGGGCCAGAGGCCCGCCCTGATCGAGGCTGGATGCGTAGGCGATCATGCCCCAACGGGAAACGCGACCGTAAGTCGGCTTCAAACCGGTGAGGTTGGTGAAGGCGGCTGGTTGGCGAATGGAGCCGCCGGTGTCAGTGGCCGTGGCGGCCGGGAGGAGGCGCGCGGCAACGGCGGCGGCGGAACCACCGGACGAACCGCCCGGCACGTGTTCCAGGTTCCACGGGTTTTTCACCGCGCCGTAGTAGCTCGACTCGTTGGCCGAACCCATGGCGAATTCGTCCATGTTGGTTTTGCCCAGGGTCACGGCCCCAGCAGCGGCCAGCTTGGATACCACGGTGGCGTCGTAGGGCGCTTTAAAGTTGTCGAGCATCTTCGAGCCGCAACTGGTGCGAATACCCTGGGTGCAGAACAGGTCTTTGTGGGCGATAGGTGCGCCCAGCAGCGCGCCATTTTCACCGTTGGCGCGACGTCCGTCGGCGGCCTTGGCCTGGCTCAGGGCCAGCTCTTCGGTGATGCTGATGAAGCTGTTGACCTTGGGATCGAGCTCGGCGATACGCGCCAGCAGGGTCTTGGTCAGCTCTTCGGAAGAAAACGTTTTGTCGGCGAGACCGCGGGCGATCTCGGCCAGAGTCATGTGATGCATTGCAGGCTCTTTCCCTTTAGTCGATGACTTTCGGAACCAGGTACAGGCCGTTTTCGACCGCTGGCGCGATGGACTGGTAGGCCTCGCGATTATTGCGCTCGGTCACGACGTCTGCGCGCAGGCGCTGGCTCGCTTCCAGCGGGTGAGCCAGGGGCTCGATGCCGTCGGTGTTTACGGCCTGCATTTGGTCAACCAGCCCGAGAATGCTGTTCAGGGCTGCGGTGGTCTGTGGAAGATCGGCGTCATTGAGGCCAAGCGAGGCCAGATGCGCGATTTTTTCCACGTCGGAGCGTTCAAGCGCCATGGGAATCTCCTGTGGAAAACAGAACGGAGGCTGTCCGTGTGTTAGATTGTCGGAACACTACCGCATTTCTACGGTCATAAGGCCGCGATTGTGGGGGTTGGTGCACAGAAAGTCGGCCAATTTAGCACATTGGCGCCTTGCCCAAAATCCCTGTCGTTGTTAGAGTTTGCCGCACTTTTTTACCCACGCGTTGCCTAGGGTCCTTTCCCCATGTTCAAGAAACTGCGTGGCATGTTTTCCAGCGATCTTTCCATTGACCTGGGCACTGCCAACACCCTTATTTACGTGCGCGAGCGCGGTATCGTTCTGAATGAGCCATCGGTTGTGGCCATTCGGACCCATGGTAATCAGAAAAGTGTCGTTGCCGTTGGCACCGAGGCCAAGCGCATGCTCGGCCGTACACCAGGCAATATTGCTGCCATTCGTCCGATGAAAGACGGCGTGATCGCCGACTTCAGTGTCTGCGAGAAGATGCTGCAGTACTTCATCAACAAGGTTCACGAAAACAGTTTCCTGCAGCCCAGCCCTCGTGTGCTGATCTGCGTTCCATGCAAGTCCACCCAGGTTGAGCGTCGTGCCATCCGTGAATCGGCCCTTGGCGCCGGTGCCCGCGAAGTATTCCTGATCGAAGAGCCAATGGCTGCTGCGATCGGTGCCGGCCTGCCGGTTGAAGAAGCTCGCGGTTCGATGGTGGTGGATATCGGTGGTGGTACTACCGAGATCGCCCTGATTTCCCTGAACGGTGTGGTGTATGCCGAATCCGTACGCGTAGGCGGCGACCGTTTCGACGAAGCGATCATCACTTACGTTCGTCGTAACTACGGCAGCCTGATCGGCGAATCCACCGCCGAGCGCATCAAGCAGGAAATCGGTACCGCTTACCCGGGCGGCGAAGTTCGCGAAGTCGATGTTCGCGGTCGCAACCTGGCCGAAGGCGTTCCACGTGCTTTCACCCTGAACTCCAATGAAGTGCTGGAAGCTCTGCAAGAGTCCCTGGCCACCATCGTTCAGGCTGTGAAGAGCGCCCTGGAGCAATCGCCGCCGGAGCTGGCTTCCGATATCGCCGAGCGAGGCCTGGTGCTGACCGGTGGTGGCGCCCTGTTGCGTGACCTCGACAAGTTGCTGGCCCAGGAAACCGGCCTGCCGGTGATCGTCGCCGAAGACCCGCTGACCTGCGTTGCGCGTGGCGGTGGTCGTGCACTGGAAATGATGGATAAACACACCATGGACCTGCTTTCCAGCGAATAAACTCGTTGGTTGCGCCATGTTTCGCCCGCAGGCAGCACTTCTCAGTGCTGCCTGTCGGCGTTTATCTTCTTCAATCTGCATCCAGGCCGGTTAGATGCCGTATGAATAAAGAGAACATTTGCCTGGGAGGAGCGGCTTATTAAACCGCTTTTCGCCAAAGGCCCCTCATTGGGCGTGCGCTTATTGGTGCTGGTCGTGCTTTCGGTCGCGCTGATGGTGGTCGATGCCCGCTTCTCACTGCTCAAGCCGGTGCGTAGCCAAATGTCGCTGGTGTTGATGCAGACTTACTGGATCACCGACCTGCCGCAACGTCTGTTCCAGGGCGTGTCCAGCCAATTTGGCAGCCGCACCGAGCTCGTCGCCGAAAACGAAAAACTCAAGACTGAAAACCTGCTTTTGCAGGGGCGCATGCAAAAGCTCGCGGCCCTCACGGAGCAGAACGTTCGGCTGCGCGAGCTGCTCAATTCTTCGGCACTGGTCAACGAGAAGGTCGAAGTGGCCGAGTTGATCGGCATGGACCCGAATCCCTTTACTCACCGCATCATCATCAACAAGGGTGAGCGCGACGGTGTGGTCCTCGGGCAGCCGGTACTGGATGCCCGTGGCCTCATGGGGCAAGTAGTAGAGCTGATGCCCTACACATCGCGGGTTCTGCTGCTGACGGACACGACCCACAGCATTCCGGTGCAAGTGAACCGTAACGGCTTGCGCGCGATTGCCAGCGGCACCGGCAACCCCGAGCGCCTGGAGCTGCGTCACGTCGCCGACACCGCCGACATCAAGGAAGGCGACCTGTTGGTCAGCTCCGGTCTGGGTCAGCGGTTCCCCGCGGGTTACCCGGTAGCGACAGTTAAGGAAGTGATCCACGATTCCGGTCAGCCCTTCGCCATTGTACGCGCCGTGCCCACTGCCGCCTTGAACCGCAGCCGCTACCTGCTGCTGGTGTTCAGCGATAACCGCACCCCGGAAGAGCGCGCCAACGACGCCGCCCAGGCCCAGGAAGCGGAAGACAAGAAAAACGGCACGGCGCCGGTGATTCCCGCGACCGTACCCAAGCCCGCAGCGGCGACTCCCGTTGTTCCGGCGGCAACTCCAGCAGTTGCAGCGCCCGTGGCCACGCCGGTCAAGCCCGCGGCCCATAACGCGCATCCGGTGAAACCGGCCGCAGCGAAACCGCCGGTCAGCACGCCTGCCACCACGACGCCCGCTACGAAGCCTCCAGCTGCAGCTGCGGGCACCACGCGGCAGAGGGAGGAATAATGGCCAGTACTCATTCGAGCAATGGCTGGATCGTTTGGTTGACGTTCGCCATTGGACTGCTGCTCAGCGTTTCACCGCTGCCGCAATTCATGGAAATCTTGCGACCCCTCTGGCTGGCATTGCTGCTGGCCTTCTGGTCACTGAACCTGCCGCATAAAGTGGGCATGGTCACAGCCATGTTCCTGGGCTTGGCGGAAGATGTGCTATATGGCACCTTGCTGGGCCAGAACGCGTTGATCCTGACCCTCATCACCTTTCTGGTGCTGTCGTTGCAGCAGCGTTTGCGCATGTTCCCGATGTGGCAGCAGTGCCTGGTGATTCTGGTGATCTTCGGCCTGGCGCAGTTGGTACAACTGTGGCTCAGTGCCTTGACCGGTAACCGTCAGCCAACCCTGGCGCTGGTTTTGCCAGCTTTGGTCAGTGCGCTGTTGTGGCCCTGGATCAGTTTCGGTCTGCGTGGGTTACGTCGACGCTATAAAATCAATTGAATGGATTGCGAGGCTCTGCCTGGTTATCGAACCCCACAGGGAGAGTCTGCAATGAATTCGCTTTATCTGGCCTCGGGCTCCCCAAGACGGCGTGAATTGCTGACCCAGATCGGTGTGCCTTTCACCGTGGTCAGCGCCGCTATCGATGAAACTCCTCTTACCAATGAATCAGCTGTTGCCTACGTCGAGCGTCTTGCGCGCGGCAAGGCGTTGGCCGGA
This sequence comes from Pseudomonas sp. Irchel 3H9, assembly GCF_900187495.1. Classification (NCBI taxonomy): domain Bacteria; kingdom Pseudomonadati; phylum Pseudomonadota; class Gammaproteobacteria; order Pseudomonadales; family Pseudomonadaceae; genus Pseudomonas; species Pseudomonas sp. Irchel 3H9. The sequence goes on from NZ_FYDK01000001.1 coordinate 211,278, forward strand.
TTTGCTGCGCTTGATCATCCATTGGGTGCTTGTGTGCTGGGTGCCGACACGGCAGTGATCGTGGACGGTCAGATCCTCGGTAAGCCGGTAGACCAGGCCGATGCCTTGGCGATGTTGATGGCCTTGTCTGGCCGTGAGCATGAAGTGCTCACCGCCATCGCGCTCACCGACGGCCAGCGCTGCGAAACCCAATGTGTAAGCAGTCGTGTACGTTTTTGTGGGATCACTGTCGAACAAGCGACAGCCTACTGGCACAGCGGCGAGCCCCAGGACAAGGCGGGAGGCTATGCTATTCAAGGGCTTGGCTCGGTGTTTGTCGCGGGCCTCAATGGCAGTTATTCCGCCGTAGTAGGGCTGCCGGTGTGCGAAACCGCGCAACTGCTCGACCAATTCGGCATACCCTGTTGGCAAAACCTTACCGTGCGCTAAACGCCTTGCATCAGCGCCCAGCCTTAAGCGATCGGTCACTATTGTGAAAACGCCTGAACGAGACCCAGCCATGAGTGAAGAGATTCTGATCAATATCACGCCGATGGAATCGCGCGTGGCGGTGGTAGAGAACGGTGTTCTGCAAGAAGTGCACGTTGAGCGCACCCAGAAACGCGGGATCGTGGGCAACATCTATAAAGGCAAAGTAGTGCGGGTGTTGCCGGGCATGCAGGCGGCTTTTGTCGACATAGGCCTGGACCGCGCTGCGTTTATTCACGCGTCGGAAATTTCCCTGCGCGAAGGGCCAGCGGTAGAAAGCATCAGCGCCCTGGTACATGAAGGGCAGAGCCTGGTGGTGCAAGTCACCAAGGACCCCATCGGTTCCAAGGGCGCACGCCTGACCACCCAGCTGTCGATTCCGTCGCGTTACCTGGTGTACATGCCGCGTACTGCCCACGTCGGCATTTCGCTGAAGATCGAAGATGAGGCTGAGCGCGAGCGCCTGAAAAAGGTGGTCAGCGACTGTGTGGCCGCCGAAGGCATCAAAGAGGCGGGCGGTTTTATTCTGCGTACTGCCGCTGAAGGCGCGGGTGCTGATGAAATCCTAATGGACATCCGCTACCTGCGGCGTCTGTGGGATCAGATCGGCGCACAGATCAAAACCATCGGTGCGCCAAGCGTCATCTATGAAGACCTGGGCCTGGCGCTGCGCACGTTGCGCGACCTGGTCAGCCCCAAGATCGAGAAAATTCGTATCGACTCGCGGGAAACCTTCCAGCGAACCACGCAATTTGTTGCCGAGTTGATGCCGGAAATTGCTGACCGCTTGGAACACTACCCTGGCGAGCGGCCGATCTTCGACCTGTATGGCGTCGAAGACGAAATCCAGAAGGCCCTGGAGCGCAAGGTCCCGCTCAAGTCCGGGGGCTATCTTGTGGTGGACCCGGCGGAAGCTATGACCACCATTGACGTCAACACTGGCGCTTTCGTTGGCCATCGCAATCTCGAAGAGACCATCTTCAAGACCAACCTTGAGGCCGCTACTGCGATTGCGCGCCAACTGCGCCTGCGCAACCTGGGCGGCATCATCATCATCGACTTTATCGACATGGAAGATGAAGACCACCAGCGTCAGGTGCTGCGCACCCTGGAGAAGCAGCTCGAACGCGATCATGCCAAGACCAATATCATCGGTATTACCGAGCTGGGCCTCGTGCAGATGACGCGCAAGCGCACCCGTGAAAGCCTTGAGCAGGTGCTATGCGAACCGTGCAGCAGTTGCCAGGGACGGGGTAAGTTAAAGACCCCCGAAACGGTTTGCTACGAGATTTTCCGGGAAATCTTACGAGAGGCGCGGGCCTATCAGGCCGAAGGTTATAGAGTGCTTGCCAATCAGAAAGTGGTCGACCGGCTGCTGGACGAAGAGTCCGGCAACGTTGCCGAGCTGGAAGGATTTATTGGGCGCACGATTCGTTTCCAGGTTGAAACCATGTATTCCCAGGAACAATACGACGTGGTGCTGCTCTGATCCCCATTCGCGTTCTTTCTTCGAGACCGGCAGACCTTGAGCTGCCGTCCGCCTACTGCCTTGAGGGTCGCCTGACATGGAGCGTCTGATACGCTTTTTTGCCGCTTTGACCCGCTGGGGCCTGGGTCTGTGCGCCTTGCTGCTGGTTTTGGCGGCGGTGTATGTGAGCTTAGGTCGTGAATTGACCCCCCTGGTAGCCGAATACCGTGCCGAAGTTGAAGCCAAGGCCCAGGCGGCGTTGGGCGTGCCGCTGCACATCGGCAGCCTGGAAGGGCGCTGGAGCGGTTTTGCCCCGGTGTTGCTGGCCCATGACGTGATGGTCGGCGAGGGCAGCAATGCCTTGCGTCTTGACCAGGTCGAAGTGGTGCCGGCTATCTGGGACAGCCTGATGGCACGTGAGGTGCGCCTGGCGCACTTGCAGGTCAGCGGTCTGCAACTGAGCGCCAAGGAAGGCAAGGACGGTCATTGGGCGCTTCAGGGCATGCCGGTTCAGGACGAGCAGCCGCTGGATCCGGAGCAATTGCTCAAGCGCATGCAGATGGTAAAGCGCGTGTCCTTGCTCGACAGTCAGCTCACTTTGCAACCGTTCGATCAGGCACCGGTCACCTTGACCTACGTGGGTCTGAGTCTGCACACCGGCATCACCCGTCAACGTCTGGACGCACGCCTGACCCTGCCAGACGGGCAGCCTATGGCGCTCAGCCTGCGCAGCCGCATTCGCGCCAGCCAATGGAAGGATGCCGAGGTTCAGGCCTACCTCAGCCTGCCGCAAAGCGACTGGGCCAAGTGGATTCCGGCCAAGCTGACTCAGCAGTGGACACTCACGCAGTTCAAAGCCGGCGGTGAATTCTGGCTGAACTGGGGCAAAGGTACTGTGCAGAGCGCGGTGGTGCGCCTCAACTCTCCACAAGTGAAAGGCCGCTACGCAGAACGCAAGCCAGTGCTCATCGAAAACCTGGCCCTCACGGCTTACCTGCAACGCAGTGATATGGGACTTAAGGTGCTGTTTGATTCCCTGGCGATGAACCTGGGTGAAACTCGCTGGGAGTCGCGCCTGCAATTGCAACAGACTCTGGCTACCGATAAGGACCAGGAAGTCTGGAAGCTGCAGGCTGACCGCCTCGACCTGACCCCTATCACGCCATTGCTGAACGCTCTGGCGCCTCTGCCGGAAGGCTTCGCCAAGACCGTCGAGCATCTGAAGGCCATCGGCCTGTTGCGCAACGTGCTGGTGGATTTCCGTCCTCAGGATACGACCGATCAAAAAGTCAGTTTTGCTGCCAACCTTGAGCGGGTCGGGTTTGACGCCTATTTCGGAGCACCGGCCGCGCGAAACGTGTCTGGCAGTATCAGCGGCGACTTGGGCGGTGGCGAGTTGCGCATGGACAGCAAGGATTTTTCCCTGCACCTCGATCCGATCTTCGCCAAGCCCTGGCAATATCTACAGGCCAATGCGCGCCTGACCTGGAAGCTGGATAAAGAAGGCTTCACCCTCATCGCCCCGTATATCAAGGTGCTGGGAGAAGAAGGCAAGATCGCTGCGGACTTCCTGATCCGCCTGCATTTCGACCATAGCCAGGAAGACTACATGGACCTGCGGGTCGGTATGGTCGACGGCGATGGGCGTTTCACTCCAAAGTACCTGCCTGCGGTGCTGAGCCCGGCCCTTGATGAATGGCTGCGCACGGCGATTCTCAAGGGGGCGGTGGATCAAGGTTTTTTCCAGTATCAGGGTTCGTTGAATCACGACGCGTTGCCGGCTTCGCGCAATATCAGCCTGTTCTTCAAGGTGCATGACGCCGAGTTAGCGTTCCAGCCGGGCTGGCCTCATGTCAGCAAGGTCAAGGGTGAGGTGTTTGTCGAAGAGACTGGTGTGCGCATCCTGGCCAGCAAGGGCCAGTTGTTGGATACCAAGGTCAAGGACGTGTACGTCAATATTCCCCACGCACCGTCCGGCAAGGAAAGTCACCTGCTGCTGACAGGTGGTTTTGCCGGCGGCCTGGGGGATGGGCTGAAGATCCTTCAAGAAGCGCCGATTGGTACCGCTTCCACTTTTGCCGGCTGGAAAGGCGAAGGCGACCTGCAAGGCAAGTTGGACCTGGATGTTCCGCTTGTTAAAGGCATCGAGCCCAAGATCGTAGTGGATTTCCAGACCGACAAGGCACGCCTGCAACTGGCTGAACCACCCCTGGACCTGACTCAACTCAAGGGCAATTTCCGCTTCGACAGCGCCAAGGGCCTCAGTGGCGAGAACATCACGGCCCAGGCGTTTGACCGGCCGATCTCCGCGCAAATCTTTGCCGATGGCAAACCGGGCAATATCAGCACCCGTGTAACCGCCAGGGGCCAGGTGACGGTCAAGCGGCTGACAGAGTGGTTGAAAATCAGCCAGCCGTTGCCGGTTTCCGGTGATATTCCGTATCAGTTGCAGCTCAACCTGGACGGTGCCGACAGCCAGTTGATGGTCAGCTCCAATCTCAAGGGTGTTGCGGTGGACTTGCCTGCACCGTTCGGCATGCCAGCGAGCCAGGGGCGTGACAGCGTATTCCGCATGACCTTGCAGGGCGCCGAACGACGCTACTGGTTTGATTACGGTGAGCTGGCCAACTTTACCTTTGCTGCGCCGCCGGACAAATTCAATGATGGCCGTGGCGAGTTGTTCCTCGGCGATGGCGATGCAGTGCTGCCCGCTGCCAAGGGCTTGCGCATTCGTGGAGTGCTTTCGGAGCTCGACATCGATCCGTGGAAAAAACTGGTGAGCCAGTATGCCGGCAACGATCCGGGTGGCAGTGCCAAGCAACTGCTAAGCGGTGCCGACTTCAAGATAGGCAAGCTCACCGGTTTAGGTACTCAGTTCGATCAGGTCAATCTGCAGTTGGACCGAAAACCCGTTGCCTGGGGCTTGCAGTTTGACAGTCAGCAGGCCAAAGGCAGTGTGACCTTGCCTGATAGTAAGGTCGCGCCGATTGGGGTCAACCTGCAATACGTAAAACTACCGGCGGTGGACCCTACGGTGCAGGCCGATGAAAACGCCCCCGACCCGTTGGGCAGCATCGACCCAAAGGATATTCCGGCTCTGGATATCGCCATTGCGCAACTGTTCCAGGGGCCCGAGCTGCTGGGCGAGTGGTCGCTAAAAATCCGTCCAACTACTAAAGGCTTGGCTTTCAGCGATCTGGACCTAGGTCTGAAGGGCATGCAGCTCAAAGGCGCTGGCGGATGGGAAGGCGCTCCAGGGGGCAGCAGCAGTTGGTACAAAGGCCGCCTGGACGGTAAAAATATCGCCGATGTACTCAAGGGCTGGGGCTATGCACCCACTGTAACCAGCGAAGACTTCCATCTGGATGTGGATGGGCGTTGGCCTGGTTCGCCGGCGTGGGTCGGGCCAAAGCGCTTCTCCGGTAGCCTGGATGCAGCGTTCCGAAAAGGTCAGTTTGTTGAAGTAGAAGGTGGCGCCCAGGCGCTGCGGGTGTTCGGTCTGCTCAACTTCAACTCCATCGGGCGACGCCTGCGGCTGGATTTCTCCGACCTGCTCGGCAAAGGCTTGAGCTATGACCGAGTCAAAGGCCTGTTGGCGGCGAGCAACGGTGTGTTCGTCACGCGGGAGCCGATCACTATGACCGGGCCGTCGAGCAACTTGGAACTGAACGGTACCTTGGACTTGGTAGCTGACCGCGTCGATGCCAAGTTGTTGGTGACGTTGCCTGTGACCAACAACCTGCCGATCGCTGCACTGATCGTCGGTGCACCTGCCATTGGTGGGGCTTTGTTCCTGATCGACAAGCTGATTGGTGATCGGGTTTCGCGTTTTGCCAGCGTCCAATACAAGGTGGAAGGACCGTGGAAGGATCCAAAAATCACCTTCGACAAGCCATTTGAAAAACCAAACTGAGGGCCTGCGGAGTAGCATGGGGCTCTCTTTTTTTGGTGCATGCCCATTACGGAGTGTCGGCTCATGTCCTTTGCGGTAATTCAAATGGTCAGCCAGAGCGATGTGTTGGCCAATCTGGCACAGGCTCGGCGTTTGTTGGAAAAAGCGGCGGCGGGCGGCGCGAAGCTGGCGGTGCTGCCGGAAAACTTCGCCGCAATGGGCCGCCGCGACGTGGCGGACATCGGTCGGGCTGAGGCTCTGGGCGAAGGTCCGATCCTGCGGTGGTTGAAACAGACCGCCCGCGACCTCACCTTATGGATAGTGGCCGGCACATTGCCGTTGCCGCCCAAGGACCAACCGAACTCCAAATCCAATGCCTGCTCGCTGTTGATCGATGATCATGGCGAAATCGTTGCTCGGTACGACAAGCTGCATTTGTTTGACGTGGATGTGGCGGATGCCCGGGGTCGCTATCGGGAGTCCGACGACTATGCTTTCGGGAGTAACGTGGTGGTGGCGGATACACCGGTCGGCCGTTTGGGCCTGACGGTGTGTTACGACCTTCGCTTTCCTGAGCTGTACAGCGAGTTGCGGGCGGCGGGGGCTGAATTGATCACTGCGCCCTCGGCCTTTACCGCTGTAACCGGTGCCGCGCACTGGGACGTGCTGATACGCGCACGGGCCATCGAAACCCAGTGCTATGTGCTGGCGGCGGCCCAGGGCGGCGTGCATCCGGGACCACGGGAAACCCATGGTCATGCAGCGATTGTCGACCCGTGGGGGCGTGTGCTGACACAACAGGATCAAGGCGAAGCGGTGTTGCTGGCCGAGCGCGATAGCAGTGAACAGGCGTCGATACGGGCGCGCATGCCGGTGGTCAACCATCGGCGCTTTTTCTCGCAGGGCGCGCAGCGACCTGCTTCAGAACGATGAATTTAAGGCCAAACCTATGAGCGAGTTGTTGTCCTCAGTCAGTGAACACCTCCTGGCACCCGGTGGCGTGACCATCGAAAGCTTGCAAACCGTGTTGGGCGATCTTGCCGGGCCAGGAATCGACGCCGCTGACCTGTATTTCCAGGGCCAGATTTCCGAGTCCTGGGCGCTGGAAGATGGCATCGTCAAGGAAGGCAGTTTCAACCTCGACCAAGGTGTCGGCGTGCGCGCGCAATCCGGTGAAAAGACCGGTTTTGCCTACAGCAACGCAATCACTTTGGAGGCCTTGGGTCTTGCCGCACGTGCAGCGCGTTCGATCTCCCGCGCCGGCCAAAATGGCACGGTGCAAGCGTTCAGCACTCAGGACGTGGCCCAGCTATACGCGCCGGACAATCCTTTGGAAGTGATCAGCCGGGCTGAAAAGGTCGATTTGCTCAAGCGCATCGACGCGGCTACCCGCGCCCTGGATCCACGTATCCAGCAGGTCACCGTGAGCATGGCCGGTGTGTGGGAGCGCATCCTGGTGGCATCCACCGACGGCGGCCTGGCGGCGGATGTACGGCCTTTGGTGCGCTTCAATGTCAGTGTGATCGTCGAACAGAACGGTCGCCGCGAGCGCGGTGGGCATGGCGGCGGCGGGCGTACTGACTACCGTTATTTCCTTACTGAAGACCGCGCGATGGGCTATGCCCGTGAAGCGCTGCGCCAGGCGTTGGTGAACCTGGAAGCTATTCCGGCCCCGGCGGGTACGCTGCCGGTGGTGCTGGGTTCTGGCTGGTCAGGGGTATTGCTCCACGAAGCCGTGGGCCACGGCCTGGAAGGTGACTTCAACCGCAAGGGCAGCTCTGCCTACAGCGGGCGTATGGGCGAGATGGTTGCGTCCAAGCTCTGCACCATTGTCGATGACGGAACCTTGGCTGGTCGCCGTGGTTCGCTGAGCGTCGATGACGAAGGCACGCCCACTGAATGCACCACCCTGATTGAAAACGGTGTGCTCAAGGGCTACATGCAAGACAAACTCAATGCCCGCCTGATGGGCGTGGCGCGCACCGGTAACGGCCGCCGTGAGTCCTACGCGCACCTGCCGATGCCCCGCATGACCAACACCTACATGCTCGGTGGCGAAAGCGATCCGGCGGAAATCATCGCCTCGGTTAAACGCGGTATCTACTGCGCCAACCTCGGCGGCGGCCAGGTGGATATCACCAGTGGCAAATTCGTGTTCTCCACCAGCGAGGCGTACCTGATCGAAGACGGCAAGATTACCGCGCCGGTCAAAGGGGCAACGTTGATTGGCAATGGCCCGGAAGCCATGAGCAAGGTGTCGATGGTCGGCAACGACTTGGCGCTGGACAGCGGCGTCGGCGTGTGCGGGAAAGATGGGCAGTCAGTACCGGTCGGTGTCGGCCAGCCAACCCTGAAAATTGATGCGATCACCGTGGGTGGCACGGGGTCGTAAGGGATGGAGCTTCGGGTGGCGAAGATCGCCACCCGGGGAAGGGCATCAACGCAGTCCGCGTTGAGTCTCGTCCAGCTCACGGATGTATTTGAAGATTTTACGGCTGGTGGCGGGCGCCTTGTTATGCGCCTGCTCGTGCTGGGCCTGACGGATCAGGGAGCGCAGTTGTTGGCGGTCCGCATCCGGGTAGTCCAGCACGAATTTCTCCAGCACTGCGTCATCGCCCGAGATCAGGCGGTCACGCCAACGTTCCAGATTATGGAAACGTTCGTTGTACTGGCGAGTGGAGGCATCGGTTTGATCAAGCAAGGCCAGAATGGCGTCAGTGTCCTGATCGCGCATCAGCTTGCCGATAAACATGATGTGCCGTTTACGCGCGATATTCGCAGTGTGCTTGGGTGCGTCAGCAAGCGCCCGGCGCATCTCGTCGGTCAGTGGCAGTTTTGCAATCAAGTCTTTCTTGAGCGTTGTAAGGCGCTCGCCAAGGTCAACCAGAGCATGCAGCTCACGTTTGACCTGGGTTTTGCTTTTCTCCCCATCGAGGGAGTCGTCGTAAGAATCAACCATGGTGGCAGTCCGCAAAGAAACGCCGCCATGATAACCAGTCGGGGGCCGCTTGTCCGGCCCGGTCGCTCGATGGCCTTAACCGAAAGCAGAATTTGAGTGGAGAAAACCATGAGTGCAGCCCAAAGCGTCGGTCCGCAAGCGTTACCGGCCCTGCAGGAACAAGTCGAGCAGATCCTTGCCGAGGCTAAGCGCCAGGGGGCCAGTGCCTGTGAAGTTGCGGTCTCGCTGGAGCAGGGTCTGTCGACGTCGGTACGTCAGCGGGAAGTGGAAACTGTTGAATTCAACCGCGACCAGGGCTTTGGCATCACCTTGTATTCGGGGCAGCGCAAAGGGTCGGCCAGTACCTCCGCCAGTGGCCCGGAAGCCATTCGCGAGACTGTGGCCGCCGCGTTGGCGATTGCCAAGCACACTTCCGAAGATGAAAGCTCAGGTCTGGCAGACAAAGCGCTGATGGCCAAGGACTTGAAGGATTTCGATCTTTTCCATGCCTGGGACATTACGCCCGAGCAGGCCATTGAGCTGGCGCTGACCTGTGAAGCCGCTGCGTTTGATGCTGATGCCCGCATCAAGAACGCCGATGGCACCACGTTGAATACTCACCAAGGCTGTCGTGTTTATGGCAACAGCCACGGGTTTATCGGGGGATATGCATCCACCCGTCATAGCTTGAGCTGCGTGATGATCGCCGAAGCCAATGGCCAGATGCAGCGTGATTACTGGTATGACGTGAGCCGTCAGGGTGAACTGCTGGCCGACCCGGTCAGCATTGGTCAGCGTGCCGCACAACGTGCCGCTAGCCGCCTGGGCGCCCGTCCGGTGCCAACCTGCGAAGTGCCGGTGCTGTTTTCAGCGGAGTTGGCGGGCGGTTTGTTTGGCAGTTTCCTTGGCGCGATTTCGGGCGGCAATCTGTATCGCAAGTCGTCGTTCCTTGAAGGCGCCATTGGCCAGAAACTCTTTCCCGATTGGTTGACCATTGATGAGCGTCCGCACTTGATGCGCGCCATGGGCAGCTCGGCGTTCGATGGCGATGGCCTGGCCACGTACGCCAAGCCGTTCGTCGAGAACGGTGAGTTGGTGTCTTACGTACTGGGTACTTACTCAGGCCGCAAACTCGGCCTGCCCAGCACTGCCAACTCCGGCGGCGTACATAACCTGTTCGTGACCCATGGCGATGAAGATCAGGCAGCGCTGTTGCGGCGTATGGGACGTGGCCTGTTGGTAACCGAATTGATGGGGCACGGCCTGAACATGGTCACCGGCGATTACTCACGCGGCGCGGCGGGTTTCTGGGTGGAAAATGGCGAGATTCAGTTCGCGGTTCAGGAAGTGACGATTGCCGGCAATATGCGTGACATGTTCAAGCAGATCGTTGCCGTGGGTAACGATCTGGAACTGCGCAGCAATATTCGCACCGGGTCGGTGTTGATCGAGCGGATGACTGTCGCCGGCAGCTGATCGATCCTCTCTGAGAAGCGCGCTATCCCACGGATAGCGCGCTTTTTTTGTGCTTGGAATTCAGGGCGATCACAATGCTGCCATTGCGTTGATTCTCAATATCATTTAATAATAAATATCATTATCGAATGAGCGTGGATCATGAGTTCTGTCCTGCATGAGGATCCGTACCTGGAAAGCTGGCGCTGGATGAGTCGTCAGATTCGCTGCGGCCTCGATCCTGATGAACCTCGCCTGATCGAACATTACCTAAATGAGGGTCGATACCTGGCGTGCTGCACTGCGACTCATCCGTGGACGATCGCTGAAACGTCATTCCGCCTGTTAATCGATACCGCCAGTGATATCGCCTTGCCTTGGCATTGGCGTTCCACTTGTCTGGATCAGGCTTGGCGCCCTCTGCGCGACTTGGAAAAACTCTCCCACTGTGCCTGCCGCCTCAAGCGCTGGCAGACCTTTGCCTGGCAATTGGCGACGTGCGAATTGCTGCCATCAATCTCCCACTCCGACCTGGTGCAAGGATCTAACGATGAGTAACACCCGTATCGAACGCGACAGCATGGGCGAACTGCAAGTGCCTGCCGAGGCCTTGTATGGTGCACAGACCCAGCGCGCGGTGAACAACTTCCCTATCAGCCACCAACGTATGCCGGCACAGTTTATTCGCGCCTTGATCCTTGCCAAGGCTGCTGCCGCCAAGGTCAACGTCGACCTCAAGCAAATCAGCGAAGGGCAGGGCAAGGCCATCGTTGATGCTGCCCAAGGGTTGCTGGAAGGCGACTTCATGCAGCACTTCCCGGTGGATATCTTCCAGACCGGCTCTGGTACCAGCTCCAACATGAACGCCAACGAAGTGATCGCGACCCTCGCCAGCCGTTTGCTGGGCGAAGCGGTGAACCCGAACGATCACGTCAACTGCGGCCAAAGCAGCAACGACATTATCCCGACCACTATTCACGTCAGCGCGGCGCTGGTATTGCACGAGCAAACGCTTCCGGCGCTTCTTCACCTGGTGCAGGTGATCGAGCAGAAAGCCAAAGAAGTTCACCCGTTCATCAAGACAGGCCGCACGCACCTGATGGACGCCATGCCGGTCCGTATGAGTCAGGTACTCGATGGTTGGGCGCAGCAACTCAAAGCCAATATCGGTCATCTGCAGGACTTGCTGCCAAGCCTGCAGGCCCTCGCGCAAGGCGGAACGGCGGTGGGCACTGGGATCAACGCCCATCCGGAATTCGCGGCGCGTTTCAGTCAGCAACTAAGCAGCCTGACGGATGTGAAATTCACTCCGGGTAAAAACCTGTTTGCGCTGATTGGTTCCCAGGACACAGCCGTGGCGGTGTCCGGCCAACTGAAAGCCACCGCCGTATCGCTGATGAAAATCGCCAATGACCTGCGCTGGATGAACTCCGGTCCACTTGCCGGCCTGGGTGAGATCGAGCTGGAAGGCCTGCAGCCGGGGTCTTCGATCATGCCCGGCAAGGTCAACCCTGTAATCCCTGAAGCGACTGCCATGGTGGCTGCACAAGTCATTGGCAATGACACGGTGATTACCGTCGCTGGCCAATCCGGCAACTTCGAGCTGAACGTGATGCTGCCTATCATCGCCCAGAACCTGCTCAGCAGCCTCGAACTGCTGGCCAACTCCAGCCGCCTGCTGGCGGACAAAGCCATCGCCAGCTTCAAGGTCAATGAAGCCAAGCTCAAGGAAGCACTGTCGCGCAACCCGATACTGGTTACTGCACTCAACCCGATCATTGGATACCAAAAGGCTGCTGAAATCGCCAAGAAGGCCTATCAGCAAGGCCGTCCAGTGATTGATGTCGCCCTTGAACACACCGACTTGCCGCGCAGCCAACTGGAAATCCTGCTGGATCCGGAAAAGCTCACGGCTGGCGGCGTTTAATCACCGACTCTGCTTTGGAGGCTCACCATGGAGCACTGGAAGCGCACGATCGAACGGGCCAATCGCTGCTTTATGCAAGGCGAGTTGGTTGACGCTCGCGAGGCCTATTTGCAAGCCCTGGCCTTGGCCCAGGTGTTGTTCGAACGCTGGGCGAATGCCGACGAAGCAGTGGCGGCTTGCGTCATTTCCCATCACAACCTGGCGGACCTGCATCTGCACTTGAATCAGCCTGAGGAAAGCGCCGAATACCTTTGCGCCATTCACCAACGCTTGCTGCAGACCATGCAGGACGCGCGCCTGAGCCCGCAGCTGCGGGAGGCGGCCCTGCGCCAGAGCAGCAAGACTTACGTCGAACTGTTGAATTTCATCGGCGATCACGGCGAGTACCCGCGCACCCATCGCTTGCTGGGTGGTACTGCGGCGCAACCGACTACGCCTCAATACGGAGCACATTGATATGACCTATACCTTGCCTGCCTTGCCTTACGCCTACGATGCCCTGGAGCCGCATATTGATGCGCAAACCATGGAAATTCACTACACCAAGCATCATCAGACCTACATCAACAACCTTAATGCCGCCGTCGAGGGCACCGAGTTCGCCGGCTGGCCGGTGGAAAAACTGGTGTCCAGCGTGCAGCAACTACCGGAAAAGCTTCGCGCTGCCGTGATCAACCAAGGTGGCGGTCACGCTAACCACTCGCTGTTCTGGGCGGTGATGTCACCTCAAGGGGGCGGTAAGCCAGAGGGCGCATTGGGCAAGGCAATTGACGAGCAAGTTGGAGGTTTTGATAGTTTCAAGGAGGCCTTCACCAAAGCCGCATTGACCCGCTTCGGCAGCGGCTGGGCTTGGCTGAGCGTTACGCCGCAAAAGACCTTGGTGGTGGAAAGCAGCGGTAACCAAGACAGCCCGCTGATGAACGGCAACACGCCGATCCTCGGCCTGGACGTATGGGAGCATGCTTACTATTTGCGCTACCAGAACCGCCGCCCGGAATACATCAATGCCTTCTACAGTGTTATTAACTGGCCAGAAGTTGCCGCACGCTATCAGGCTGCTATGGCCTGACATTTACCTCTATAACAAGATCTAAGGCCGACTATGGGCACTGAAACACTGGCGATCGGCAGCGTGCGAATGTTTCGTTATGCGCTTGGCTCGCTACTGCTACTGGCAGGTACTGCATTGCTGGTGGCCCACGGGCTGGCCTGGCTGGACCTTGAACCGCGCATCCTGCGTGCTTTGCAGGGCGGGGCGATCTGCGCGCTCGGTACTGCGCTGGGCGCGGTTCCGGTATTGGTGATTCGGCGGATGCCGGTGGCCGTGAGCGATACCTTGCTGGGCTTTGGGGCTGGCGTGATGCTGGCTGCAACCGCCTTTTCACTGGTGGTACCGGGTATCGCTGCTGCAGAAAGCCTGGGGCTTACGTCCTGGGGCGCGAGCGGGCTGATCAGTTTCGGCATTATGTTGGGAGCGTTCGGGCTGTATCTGGTTGACCGCAGGGTCTCCGGCGCGAGTCCGGAAATGCTGGTGGGCACACCGGACAAACCGGTGATACCGCCGCGCATCTGGCTATTCGTGTTCGCTATCATTGCTCACAACATTCCGGAAGGCATGGCGGTTGGCGTCTCTGCCGGCGGCGGCATGCCGGATGCCGACAGCTTGGCCATGGGCATCGCCTTGCAGGATGTGCCCGAAGGTCTTGTGATTGCGTTGGTGTTGGCCGGGGCAGGGATGTCGCGGGCCAAGGCATTCCTGATTGGTGCTGCTTCAGGCTTGGTGGAACCGGTGTTTGCCGTGCTCTGCGCTTGGCTGGTGAGCCTGGCCGAGGTGTTGTTGCCTTTGGGGCTGGCGCTGGCTGCCGGGGCGATGCTGTTGGTAGTGACCCATGAGGTGATCCCGGAGTCGCGGCGCAATGGCCACGAAAAGCTCGCCAGCTTGGGGCTCTGCATTGGATTTTGCTTGATGATGGCGATGGATACCGCATTGGGGTGAAGCCGTTGCGGCTTCACGTTTGTGTCAAAGGGTGAGGTTACTCACCCTCATCAAAGTAGTTGTTGATCAACGCCACCAGAGCTTCCATCGCTTCCTGGTCTTGCTCGCCTTCGGTCTTCAAATGAATTTTGGTGCCTTTGCCGGCCGCCAGCATCATCATCGCCATGATGCTTTTGCCGTCGACCATGCTTTCAGGTGTGCGTCCAGCCCTGATCTGGCAGGGGAACTGCCCGGCTACTCCGACAAACTTGGCCGAGGCGCGGGCGTGCAAGCCCAACTTGTTGATGATTTCAATTTCCAGAGCGGGCATCGCGCAGGTGTTCCTTTCAGCTAAGGTCGCGGTGGCGAACCTGGACGTTCTTGAGGGTTTGTTGCAGTGCTTGGCCCAAGCGCTCGGTCAGGTATACCGAACGGTGATGACCGCCGGTGCATCCAATGGCAATAGTGACATAGGCCCGGTTACTCGCGGCAAAGCGCGGCAGCCACTTGAGCAGATAGCTGGAAATGTCCTGGAACATCTCCTCCACATCCGGCTGCGCGGCTAGGTACTCAGCCACAGGTAGGTCCAGCCCTGATTGGTCGCGTAACTCTGGCTTCCAGTAGGGATTGGGCAGGCAGCGCACGTCGAACACCAGATCGGCATCCACCGGCATGCCACGTTTGAAGCCAAAAGACTCGACGAGAAACGCCGTGCCAGGCTCCGGCTGGTTCAGCAGGCGCAGTTTGATGGCATCGCGCAGCTGGTAAAGGTTAAGGCCGGTGGTGTTGATCTTAAGGTCGGCGAGGTCAATGATCGGCCCCAGCAACTTGGTTTCGTCCTCGATGGCTTCAGCCAGAGAACGGTGAGGGCTGCTGAGGGGGTGGCGTCGACGGGTTTCGGAGAAGCGTTTGAGCAGCGTCTCTTCATCGGCGTCCAGGTACAGCACATCACAATGAATATGCTTGGCGCGCACTTCTTCCAACAGTTCCGGGAACCGAGAGAGGTGGCTGGGCAGGTTGCGGGCGTCGATCGAAACGGCAACCAGAGGTTGCGCCAGCTCGGTGTGGATCAGAGCGCGTTCCGCCAACTCCGGCAGTAGGCCGGCCGGCAGGTTATCGATGCAATAGAAGCCGTTGTCCTCAAGAACGTTGAGGGCGGTACTTTTACCCGAGCCGGAGCGGCCGCTGACGATGATCAAACGCATGATTACTGCCTGTTTTGCTCATCCAGGACAACTTGGTACAGCGCCTCGTTGCTGCCGGCACTGCGCAGTTTGTCGCGTACTTCTTTGCGGTCGAGCATGCTGGCGATCTGCCGAAGCAGTTCCAGGTGCGCATCGGTGGCGGCCTGTGGGACCAACAGAACAAACAGCAGGTCGACCGGGGCGCCATCAATGGCATCGAAATCGATAGGCGCGTCCAAGTGCAGCAGCGCGCTGACAGGTGTCTCACAGCCTTTGAGGCGACAGTGAGGAATGGCGATGCCGTTACCAAAACCGGTGGAACCCAGTTTTTCACGGGCAATCAGAGCCTCGAAGACATCTTGCATCTCCAGTTCAGGCACTTGGCTGCTGATCAGGTTGGCAATTTGTTCGAGGGCTTTCTTCTTGCTGCCGCCCGGCACGTTCACGAGGGAACGGCCGGGGGTCAGGATGGTTTCAAGTCGAATCATGGGTGGGGAGTGTTAGCGGCCTGTGCCCTGAAGAAGGCTCTGCTGCTTTTCCTTATGCTTTTTAAGTTGGCGGTCGAGCTTGTCAGTCAAGGCATCGATTGATGCATACATGTCTTCATGCTCGGCGTTGGCGACTACTTCGCCACCGGGAATCTGTAGGGTCGCTTCGATTTTCTGCTGAAGCTTGTCGACCTTCATGATCACTTGCACATTGGTGATCTTGTCAAAATGACCCTCAAGCTTTTTCAGCTTTTGCTCGACATATTCGCGCAGGGGAGGGGTGACTTCTACATGGTGTCCACTGATGTTGACTTGCATACAGCTTCTCCTTCGTTGCCAGTGCATAAAGCGGCGGGTAGGAATACCCGCCACTGGAACGCTGTGGCCCGCCCGTCACATCAAACGCTTACGCTCGCTGGAAGGCGCGATCCCAAGGGATTCGCGGTACTTGGCGACGGTTCGACGGGCGACCTGAATGCCTTGTGCCTCCAGTAAACCAGCGATCTTGCTGTCACTCAACGGCTTTTTCTGATTTTCCGCTGCAACCAGTTTTTTGATGATTGCGCGGATTGCCGTGGACGAGCATTCGCCGCCTTCTGAGGTGCTGACATGGCTGGAGAAAAAGTATTTCAACTCATAAATACCCCGTGGGGTATGCATGAATTTTTGCGTGGTAACGCGGGAAATCGTCGACTCGTGCATGCCTACCGCTTCGGCGATATCGTGCAGAACCAAAGGCTTCATCGCTTCATCGCCGTATTCCAGGAAGCCGCGCTGATGCTCGACGATCTGCGTGGCGACTTTCATCAGGGTTTCGTTACGGCTTTGCAGGCTCTTGATGAACCAGCGCGCCTCCTGCAACTGGTTGCGCATGAAGGTGTTGTCGGCACTGGTGTCGGCGCGTCGCACGAAACCTGCATATTGCGGGTTGACTCGCAGGCGTGGCACTGACTCCTGGTTAAGCTCCACCAGCCAGCGCTCGTTGTCCTTGCGCACGATCACGTCAGGAACTACGTATTCGGCTTCGCTGGACTCGATCTGCGAGCCGGGACGCGGGTTGAGGCTTTGCACCAGCTCGATGACCTGGCGCAGATCGTCTTCCTTGAGCTTCATGCGACGCATCAGTTGGCTGTAATCGCGGCTGCCGAGCAGGTCGATGTAGTCGGTGACCAGGCGCTGGGCCTCGGCGAGCCATGGGGTCTTGGCGGGCAGCTGGCGCAGTTGCAGCTGTAGGCATTCGCTAAGGGTGCGCGCACCAATACCCGCGGGCTCAAATTGCTGGATGCGGTGCAGGACGGCTTCGATTTCGTCCAGTTCGATATCTAGTTCGGGGTCGAAGGCCTCAAGAATCTCTTCGAGTGTCTCGTCCAGATAGCCTTGGTTATTGATGCAATCGATCAGGGTGACGGCGATCAGGCGATCGGTGTCCGACATCGGCGCGAGGTTCAGCTGCCACAACAAATGGCTCTGCAGACTTTCGCCGGCGGACGTGCGGGTAGTGAAGTCCCACTCATCATCGTCGTTGCTGGGCAGGCTGCTGGCGCTGGTCTGGTAGACGTCTTCCCAAGCAGTGTCTACGGGAAGCTCGTTGGGAATGCGTTCGTTCCAATCGCCTTCCTCAAGGTTATCCACCGTAGGGGCGGTCTCTTGGTAGGACGGTTCCTGCACGTCTGCGTTGGGCTTTTGCTCGATGTTGTCGGCCAACGGGTCTGCATTATCGAAGTCGTCGCCTTCTTCCTGGCGTTCGAGCATCGGATTAGACTCCAGGGCCTCCTGGATTTCCTGTTGCAGGTCCAGGGTCGACAATTGGAGCAGGCGGATGGCCTGTTGCAGCTGCGGTGTCATCGTCAGCTGCTGGCCCATTCTTAGGACTAGCGATGGTTTCATGGCAGGGGCTTAACACCTTATTCGCCGGCGCAACGCGCCATCCACGACAGGGCGCGTGAGCGCCAAACATAAGCAAATTATATGCCTGATATCGAGGGCTTTGCCTAGAGCGCGGTAACAATAAAAAACCGGAGGTTTTCATTGACTCCCGCGCATCAGGCAAACGACCTGCCACCGCCTTGTTTGTGCAGGCGGCTTTACAGGCGAAACTCGTGACCCAGGTACACTTCCTTGACCAGTTCGTTGGCCAGGATGGTGGCGGAGTCGCCTTCTGCGATCAGTTGACCATCGTTGACGATATACGCGGTTTCGCAGATATCGAGGGTCTCACGCACGTTGTGATCGGTGATCAGTACACCGATACCCTTGGCCTTGAGGTGATGGATGATCTGCTTGATGTCGCCAACCGAGATAGGGTCGACGCCGGCAAACGGTTCGTCCAGCAGAATGAACTTGGGGGCAGTGGCCAGGGCGCGGGCGATTTCCACGCGACGCCGCTCACCACCGGACAGGCTCATGCCAAGGTTGTCGCGAATGTGGTTGATATGGAATTCCTGCAGCAGGCTTTCCAGCTCCTGTCGGCGGCCGTCACGGTCCAGTTCCTTGCGAGTTTCAAGGATGGCCATAATGTTGTCGGCAACTGACAATTTGCGGAAGATCGATGCTTCTTGAGGAAGATAGCCGATACCCGCGCGTGCACGACCGTGCATTGGCTGGTGGCTGACATCCAGGTCGTCGATCAGTACGCGACCCTGATCCGCCTGGACCAGGCCAACAATCATGTAGAAGCATGTGGTCTTGCCTGCGCCGTTGGGGCCGAGCAAGCCGACGATCTGGCCGCTGTCGATCGACAGGCTGACGTCGCGCACGACCTGACGGCTTTTATAGGCCTTGGCCAGATGCTGGGCTTTCAGGGTTGCCATTACTCGGCCTTCTTCTTCGGCTGGATAACCATGTCGATGCGTGGGCGCGGTGCGGTGACCTTGCTGCCATTGGCACGACCGGCGTTAGCGATCTGTTTCACGGTGTCATAGGTGATCTTTTCACCTTCCGTGGAGTTGCCATCGGGGCTGAGCACCTTGGCCTGGTCGATCAGCACAATGCGATTCTGCTGGGCGTGATACTGAATGGTCTTGCCGTAGCCCTTCATCGGGCCAGTGTCGGCAGCGGACTGCTTCTGTTCGAAGTAAGCCAGGTTGCCCACTGAGGTCACGACGTCGATGTCACCGGCTTGGGTACGCGTCAGTGTCACGGTATTACCGGTGATCTTCATCGACCCTTGGGTGATGATTACGCCGCCGGTATAGGTGGCAACACCTTGCTTGTCATCCAGTTGCGCATCGTCAGCCGAGATGTGGATCGGTTGCTGGCTATCGTTCGGCAGAGCCCAGGCGCTCACGCTTCCCAGTGCTGCGCCCAAACCGAGCAAAATAGGGAGAGTTTTAACGAGCCTCATACTGTCCTCTTACGTTCGATAGCAGGTGTATCCTGCTTTCTTTCAAATACGCTTTCATTCCCTTGCCAGTCGATACACCGCCAGCGCCGTCGATTCTAACGTCTTGCTCGGTCTGCGCATATTGCTTCTGCGGGAATACGGTCATGCGACTGCTGGTAATCACCGTGTCACGGGCTTTGGCATCCGTGCGCGCAACACGTACCGAGTCAATCAGTTCTACCTCGGTGCCGTCGGGGTTCACCTCACCACGCTTGCTGGTGACATGCCACGGAAATTCGGTGCCGCGGTACAGGTTCAGGTCCGGATTAGTCAGCAGAGTGACTTCGGTGGCCTTCAAGTGCTCGACTTTGTCCGACGTCATTTCGTACTGCAGCTTGCCGTCGGGCAGGAACTGCACGCTATAGGCATTGGTGGCGTAATAGTCGATGGCCCCCTCGTCGACCTGCGCAACAGGCTGGTCGAGGAAGCGCCCCGGACTGATATTCCAGTAGCCCACCGCGAGGAACAGCGCGGCAATGACCCCGAATAACAGGAAGTTGCGAATCTTTTTGCTCAGCATAAAACGCTCTATAGGTAGGCGGCGTTAGCCGCTTCAAGGCTGCCTTGGGCTCGCAGGATCAGTTCGCAGAACTCGCGTGCTGCACCTTCGCCACCACGGGCGCAGGTGATGCCATGGGCGTGCTCGCGAACAAACGCCGCCGCATTGGCGACGGCCATGCCAAGCCCTACTCGACGAATGACCGGCAGGTCGGGCAGATCATCGCCTAAGTAGGCGACCTGCTCATAGCTTAGGTTGAGTTGGCCAAGAAGCTCGTCCAGAACTACCAGTTTATCCTCGCGGCCCTGATACAGGTGAGGAATCCCCAGGTTTTGTGCGCGGCGTTCCACAACGGGCGTTTTTCGGCCGCTGATAATCGCGGTTTGCACGCCTGCAGCCATCAGCATCTTGATGCCTTGGCCATCGAGGGTGTTGAACGTCTTGAATTCGCTGCCGTCTTCGAGGAAGTACAGGCGGCCATCGGTCAGCACGCCGTCAACGTCGAAAATCGCCAGTCTGATGTTTTTGCCGCGTTGCAACAGGTCGCTGGTCATTTACATCACTCCCGCACGCAGCAAGTCGTGCATGTTCAGGGCGCCAACAGGGTGGTCGTCGCTATCGACAACCACCAGGGCGCCGATTTTGTGGTCTTCCATGATCTTCAATGCTTCGGCTGCCAGCATCTCAGGGCGTGCGGTCTTGCCGTGTGGCGTCATCACTGCATCGATGGTCGCAGTGTGGATATCGATGGTGCGGTCCAGGGTGCGGCGCAGGTCGCCGTCGGTGAATACCCCAGCCAGGCGGCCGTCAGCTTCAAGGATCACGGTCATGCCCAGGCCCTTGCGAGTCATTTCCATCAGCGCGTCCTTCAGTAAAGTGCCGCGCTGGACGTGGGGCAATTCATCGCCTGAATGCATAACGTTTTCCACTTTCAGCAGTAGGCGGCGGCCCAGCGCGCCACCCGGGTGGGAGAACGCGAAGTCTTCAGCGGTGAACCCGCGAGCTTCAAGCAGCGCAACGGCCAGGGCGTCGCCCATAACCAAGGCAGCGGTAGTGGAGGATGTCGGTGCCAGATTCAGCGGGCAGGCTTCGTGGGCGACGTGAACGTTCAGGTTAACATCGGCAGCCTTGGCTAGCGTCGACTCCGGGTTGCCGGTGACGCTGATCATCTGGATGCCAAGGCGCTTGATCAGCGGCAGCAGGGTCACGATTTCGTTGGTGGTACCGGAGTTGGACAGCGCCAGGATGATGTCATCTTTGGTGATCATGCCCATGTCGCCGTGGCTCGCCTCCGCCGGATGCACGAAAAACGCCGTGGTCCCGGTGCTCGCCAGGGTGGCGGCGATCTTGTTGCCGACGTGGCCCGATTTGCCCATGCCGACCACGACAACGCGGCCCTTACTGGCCAGAATCATCTCGCAGGCGCGTACGAAATCTGCGTCGATATGGGCCAGTAAGCCTTCTACGGCTTCGACTTCGAGGCGGATGGTGCGTTGTGCGGATTGGATAAGGTCGCTGGATTGGCTCATGTCTGAAATCGTATAGCCTGACGAAAAGTCGGCGATTATAGCGGTAATGATCAATTCCCTCACGCAAGTTCGTCAGGCTTTATTCAGCAGGGGACTGAGATCGATCCTCAGTCACACAGTCGGCAACGTTTTTTCCCTGTCCCCAAACTGAACTAGCGCTGTTCCGGCCTTGGGCGCCTTGTACGAGCAGTGATATAGTTCGCCGCCAGTTCGGTCCGCCCAGCCCATGTGGCTATCTATATGCGTCGCCGTTGCAAACGTTTGTCGCATGCGTGGTGTCTGAGTGAGAGGCTGCATCCCAAGGAGTTTAGATGAGTGCCGATAACGCCTACGCGGTCGAGCTGAAGGGACTGACCTTCAAGCGCGGGACGCGCAGCATCTTCAATAACGTCGATATTCGCATTCCCCGTGGCAAGGTCACGGGCATCATGGGGCCGTCCGGTTGCGGCAAGACCACGCTGTTGCGGTTGATGGGCATGCAATTGCGTCCCAGCGCCGGCGAAGTGTGGGTCAATGGCCAAAACCTGCCTACGCTGTCGCGCAGTGATCTGTTCGATGCGCGCAAGCATATGGGCGTGCTGTTCCAGAGCGGTGCGCTGT
Source organism: Pseudomonas sp. Irchel 3H9 (assembly GCF_900187495.1). NCBI lineage: Bacteria > Pseudomonadati > Pseudomonadota > Gammaproteobacteria > Pseudomonadales > Pseudomonadaceae > Pseudomonas > Pseudomonas sp. Irchel 3H9. The sequence goes on from NZ_FYDK01000001.1 coordinate 233,083, forward strand.
TCACCGACCTCGATGTGTTCGAGAACGTAGCGTTTCCGCTGCGGGTGCATACCCAGCTGTCCGACGAAATGATTCGCGACATTGTGTTGCTGAAATTGCAGGCCGTCGGCCTCCGTGGCGCAATTGATCTGATGCCCGACGAACTGTCCGGCGGCATGAAGCGCCGTGTGGCCCTGGCGCGAGCCATTGCCCTCGATCCACAGATTCTCATGTACGACGAGCCCTTCGTCGGTCAGGATCCGATCGCCATGGGGGTGCTGGTACGACTGATCCGTCTGCTCAACGATGCCCTGGGTATCACCAGTATCGTGGTCTCCCACGACCTTGCAGAAACCGCGAGCATTGCCGATTACCTCTATGTGGTCGGTGATGGCCAGGTGCTGGGGCAGGGTACGCCTGAAGAGCTGATGAACGCCGACAACCCGCGCATTCGCCAATTCATGACCGGCGACCCCGATGGCCCTGTGCCTTTCCACTTTCCGGCAGCGGATTACCGCTCAGATCTTCTGGGGAAGCGTTGATGCGCAAAACATCTCTTATCGAGAAAGTTCGCCTTTTCGGTCGCTCCGGCATCGACATCGTCGAAGTGCTCGGCCGCTCGACGATTTTCCTGTTCCACGCCTTGTTCGGCCGCGGCGGTATTGGCGGTGGCTTTGGCCTGTTGATCAAGCAGCTGCATTCGGTGGGTGTGATGTCCCTGGTGATCATTGTGGTCTCCGGGGTGTTCATCGGCATGGTGCTGGCGTTGCAGGGCTTCAATATCCTGTCCAGCTACGGTTCGGAGCAGGCAGTGGGGCAGATGGTTGCCCTGACGCTGCTACGTGAACTGGGACCGGTGGTGACCGCGTTGCTGTTCGCCGGGCGCGCAGGTTCCGCGTTGACTGCCGAAATTGGCAACATGAAGTCTACCGAGCAGCTGTCCAGCCTCGAAATGATCGGTGTGGACCCGCTCAAATACATTGTTGCCCCGCGCCTGTGGGCCGGCTTCATTTCCCTGCCATTGCTGGCGATGATCTTCAGCGTGGTCGGTATCTGGGGCGGTTCGTGGGTAGCGGTGGACTGGCTTGGCGTCTACGACGGCTCCTACTGGGCCAACATGCAAAACAGCGTGACCTTCAGTGGTGACGTGCTCAATGGCATTATAAAGAGCATCGTCTTCGCCTTTGTAGTGACCTGGATCGCCGTATTCCAAGGCTATGACTGTGAGCCCACCTCAGAAGGGATCAGTCGTGCCACCACCAAGACCGTTGTGTACGCCTCGCTGGCAGTACTTGGCCTTGACTTCATTTTGACCGCCTTGATGTTTGGAGACTTCTGATGCAAAACCGCACTGTGGAAATCGGTGTCGGCCTTTTCTTGCTGGCTGGCATCCTGGCTTTACTGTTGCTGGCTCTGCGAGTCAGCGGTCTTTCGGCCAGCCCAACCGCCGATACTTATAAACTTTACGCATACTTCGACAATATCGCCGGTTTGACTGTCAGAGCTAAAGTGACCATGGCCGGTGTAACCATTGGCAAGGTCACGGCAATCGATCTGGATCGCGACAGCTTCACCGGGCGAGTGACGATGCAACTGGACAAGAAGGTGGATAATCTGCCTACCGACTCTACTGCATCTATCCTCACTGCGGGGCTGCTGGGCGAGAAGTACATCGGTGTCAGCGTGGGCGGGGAAACAGGCCTGCTCAAGGATGGTTCGACCATCCACGACACTCAGTCGTCGCTGGTACTTGAGGACCTGATCGGAAAATTTTTGCTCAATACGGTCAATAAAGACGCCAAATGAGGAATCTGTTCATGATCTCTACCTTGCGACGTGGCCTGCTGGTACTGCTTGCAGCACTGCCATTGATGGCCAACGCGGCAGGTTCTGCGCACGAACTGGTGCAGGACACCACCAGCAAGATGCTGGCTGACCTGACGGCCAATAAAGAACAGTACAAGCAAGATCCAACCAAGTTCTATGAAGCGCTCAACAGCATCGTCGGCCCGGTCGTCGATGCTGAAGGCATCTCACGCAGCATCATGACGGTCAAATATTCGCGCAAGGCCACGCCTGCGCAGATGCAGACGTTCCAGGAAAACTTCAAGCGCGGCCTGTTCCAGTTCTATGGCAACGCTTTGCTTGAGTACAACAACCAAGGTATTACCGTTGCTCCAGCCGGTGATGAGTCGGGCGATCGCACCAGCGTCAACATGAGCGTCAAAGGTAATAACGGTGCCGTGTACCCGGTGCAGTACACCTTGGAGAAGATCAACGGCGAGTGGAAACTGCGCAACGTGATCATCAATGGTATCAATATCGGCAAGCTGTTCCGTGACCAGTTTGCCGACGCCATGCAGCGCAATGGCAACGACCTGGACAAAACCATCAATGGTTGGGCCGGTGAAGTCGCCAAGGCCAAGGAAGAAACCGATAAAGCTGCTGGGAAGCCGGCGCAATGACCGAGTCGGCTGTTCGTCTCGGCGACTCTGGCCAGCTGTTCATCAGCGGGGTGCTGGATTACCGAACCGGCCCGGCTCTGCGCAAGCATGGCCAAGCACTGATCAAGTCGAGCGCTGCGCCGGAGTTGGTCCTGGATTGCTCAGCGGTAACCAAGTCCAGCAGTGTCGGGTTGTCGTTGCTGCTGTGCTTCATGCGTGATGCCGAAGCGGCTAAGAAGCCGGTTAGCATCCGTGCGTTGCCCGAAGACATGCGCGAAATTGCCGAAGTTTCCGGTCTGACCGAGCTGTTGGCGCATCCTTAATACACATTATTAGAGAAGCCCCCCGTCAGAGTCCTGCTATGCGGGGTTCGCAGGCGCGGGGCTTTTTTGTATGATGTGCGACCCGTGCGCACTGGGCGCCGATAGAGGTTGAGCATGCAGGCCCTAGAAGTTAAGAGCTTTCTTGAAGGAAAGCTGCCGGATACGACCGTAGAAGTTGAAGGCGAAGGCTGCAACTTCCAGCTGAACGTGATTAGCGATGAACTGGCGGCATTGAGCCCAGTCAAGCGTCAGCAGCAGATCTATGCCCATTTGAACCCGTGGATCACCGATGGCAGCATCCATGCGGTCACTATGAAATTTTTCAGCCGCGCGGCCTGGGCCGAGCGCACCTGAGCCCCCTAGGCGTCGAGATTCTTATGGATAAATTGATTATTACCGGCGGTGCTCGCCTTGATGGCGAGATTCGCATTTCCGGTGCAAAAAACTCCGCCTTGCCGATCCTGGCAGCGACCCTGCTGTGCGATGGCCCGGTGACCGTGGCCAACCTGCCGCACCTGCACGACATCACTACCATGATCGAGCTGTTCGGTCGCATGGGCATCGAGCCTGTGATTGATGAGAAGCTGGCCGTCGAAATTGACCCACGCACCATCAAGACCCTGATCGCCCCGTACGAACTGGTGAAAACCATGCGTGCGTCGATCTTGGTGCTGGGCCCGATGGTTGCCCGTTTCGGTGAAGCCGAAGTCGCCCTGCCTGGCGGCTGCGCTATCGGCTCGCGTCCAGTGGACCTGCACATCCGTGGCCTGGAAGCCATGGGCGCAGTCATTGACGTTGAAGGCGGCTACATCAAAGCCAAGGCGCCGGAAGGCGGCCTGCGTGGTGCGAACTTCTTCTTTGATACCGTCAGCGTGACCGGTACCGAGAACATCATGATGGCCGCTGCCCTGGCCAAAGGCCGCAGCGTCCTGCAAAACGCCGCGCGTGAGCCGGAAGTGGTCGACCTGGCCAACTTCCTGAACGCCATGGGCGCGAAGGTTTCCGGTGCCGGCACCGACACCATTACCATTGATGGTGTAGAGCGCCTGCACACTGCAACCTATAAAGTGATGCCTGACCGCATCGAGACCGGTACCTACCTGGTTGCTGCCGCCGTTACCGGTGGTCGCGTCAAGGTAAAGGACACCGATCCGACCATCCTGGAAGCGGTCCTGGAAAAATTGCGCGAAGCTGGCGCCGAAATCACCACCGGCGAAGACTGGATCGAGCTGAACATGCACGGCAAGCGGCCGAAAGCCGTCAACGTGCGGACCGCTCCGTACCCGGCGTTCCCGACTGACATGCAAGCGCAGTTCATCTCCCTGAACGCGATTGCCGAAGGCACTGGTGCCGTGATCGAGACCATCTTCGAAAACCGCTTCATGCACGTGTATGAACTGCACCGCATGGGCGCGAAGATTCAGGTTGAAGGCAACACCGCCATCGTTACCGGCACCGAGAAGCTCAAGGGCGCGCCAGTCATGGCTACCGACCTGCGTGCTTCGGCCAGTCTGGTGATCTCGGCGCTGATCGCCGAAGGCGACACTCTGATCGACCGCATCTACCACATCGACCGTGGTTACGAGTGCATCGAAGAGAAACTGCAGATGCTCGGCGCTAAAATCCGCCGCGTACCGGGCTAGTTCCCGGAACTGAAAACACCGTCACCGTGGTGAGCGGGCTTGCCCCGCGCCGGACTGCGTAGCAGTCCTGTTTTTTGGGTCGCTACGCAATTCAGCGTGGGGCAAGCCCACTCACTACAGACGGTGTCAGCTCGCAGTATGCTGAATTTGTTTCAAATCGAGGCTGTCATGGCCTCGATCTGCGTCTGGCGCCGTTTGCGACCGGACAGCAATAGCCTGATGAAGGACTGACGTTTCCCATGTTGACCATCGCACTGTCCAAGGGCCGCATCCTTGACGACACTTTGCCGCTTCTGGCTGAAGCGGGCATCGTGCCGACCGAGAATCCGGACAAGAGCCGCAAGCTGATCATCCCTACGACCCAGGACGACGTTCGCCTGCTGATCGTGCGGGCTACCGACGTGCCGACCTACGTTGAGCATGGCGCGGCCGACCTCGGCGTCGCCGGTAAAGACGTGCTGATGGAATACGGTGGCCAGGGCCTGTATGAGCCGCTGGACCTGCGTATTGCCCTGTGCAAGCTGATGACTGCCGGCCGTGTCGGTGACGTCGAGCCTAAAGGCCGCCTGCGCGTGGCGACCAAGTTCGTCAACGTCGCCAAGCGTTATTATGCCGAGCAAGGCCGCCAGGTCGACATCATCAAGCTCTACGGCTCGATGGAGCTGGCGCCGCTGATCGGCCTGGCCGACAAGATCATCGATGTGGTCGACACCGGCAACACCCTGCGTGCCAACGGTCTCGAACCACAGGACTTCATCGCCGATATCAGCTCCCGCTTGATCGTCAACAAAGCGTCGATGAAGATGCAGCACGCCCGTATCCAAGCGTTGATCGACACCCTGCGCACCGCAGTGGAGTCTCGACACCGCGGTTGACCTACCCGCGTAGCTGAAAGGCTGCGCCCGTCTATCCGCCTCATAGCCAGAATTCTCAGGTGCCCAAGCGGAAACGACTGCTAGTTTAGGGCGCCTGAGTTTTTGCCAATTCTATTGAGGCCCTCGCTATGACCACGTCCACTGCAATTGCCCGACTCAACGCTGCCGACCCGGATTTCGCCCATCATCTGGATCATCTGCTGAGCTGGGAAAGCGTGTCCGACGACTCGGTCAACCAGCGGGTGCTCGACATCATCAAGGCCGTGCGCGAGCGTGGTGATGCGGCGCTGGTGGATTTCACCCGTCAGTTCGACGGTCTGGACGTCAAATCCATGTCCGATCTGATCCTTCCCCGCGAACGCCTGGAGCTCGCACTGACGCGCATCACTGCGCCTCAGCGTGAAGCCCTGGAAGTCGCGGCGGCGCGTGTGCGCAGCTACCACGAAAAGCAGAAACAGGACTCCTGGAGCTATACCGAAGCCGACGGCACTGTGCTGGGCCAAAAGGTCACGCCGCTGGATCGTGCCGGTCTCTACGTGCCGGGTGGCAAAGCGTCGTATCCATCGTCGGTGTTGATGAACGCAATTCCGGCCAAGGTGGCGGGCGTGACCGAAGTGGTTATGGTGGTGCCGACCCCGCGCGGCGAAATCAACGAACTGGTGCTGGCTGCGGCCTGCATCGCTGGTGTTGACCGTGTGTTCACCATTGGCGGTGCTCAAGCCGTCGCGGCCCTGGCCTACGGCACCGAAAGCGTGCCGAAGGTCGACAAAGTGGTGGGGCCTGGCAACATCTACGTCGCCACCGCCAAGCGCCACGTTTTTGGCCAGGTTGGCATCGACATGATCGCCGGTCCCTCGGAAATCCTCGTAGTGTGCGACGGCCAGACCGATCCGGATTGGATCGCCATGGACCTGTTCTCCCAGGCCGAGCACGACGAAGACGCCCAGGCGATTCTGGTCAGCCCCGATGCCGAGTTCCTCGACAAGGTCGCCGCCAGCATCGATAAGCTGCTGCCTACCATGGACCGTGCAGAGATCATCGAGAAATCCATCAACGGCCGTGGCGCGCTGATCCTGGTGCGTGACATGGAACAGGCCATCGAAGTGGCTAACCGTATCGCCCCGGAGCACTTGGAGCTGTCCGTGGCTGACCCACAGGCCTGGCTGCCGTCGATTCGCCATGCGGGTGCGATCTTCATGGGGCGTCACACCAGTGAAGCGCTGGGCGACTACTGCGCCGGCCCGAACCATGTGTTGCCGACCTCCGGCACCGCGCGGTTCTCATCACCGCTGGGGGTGTACGACTTCCAGAAGCGCTCGTCGATCATCTTTTGCTCGCCACAAGGTGCTTCCGAGTTGGGCAAGACCGCTTCGGTGCTGGCCCGTGGTGAGTCGTTGAGCGCACACGCCCGTAGTGCTGAGTATCGAATCCTGGAAGAAGGGAAATAACACATGAGCAAATTCTGGAGCCCCTTCGTCAGGGACCTCGTGCCTTACGTACCCGGCGAACAGCCAAAGCTGACCAAGCTGGTCAAGCTCAACACCAATGAGAACCCCTACGGTCCGTCGCCCAAAGCACTGGCCGCGATGCAGGCCGAGTTGAACGACAACCTGCGTTTGTACCCGGACCCCAACAGCGACCTGCTCAAGCAGGCGGTGGCCAAGTATTACGGGGTCGACGCCGGCAAAGTGTTTCTCGGTAACGGCTCTGATGAAGTGCTCGCGCACATCTTCCACGGCCTGTTCCAGCACGACCTGCCGCTGCTGTTCCCGGATATCAGCTACAGCTTCTATCCGGTGTACTGCGGTCTTTACGGCATCCAGTCCGACCCGGTGCCGTTGGATGAGAAATTTCAGATCCGTGTTGCGGATTACGCCAGGCCCAACGGCGGGATCATCTTCCCCAACCCGAATGCGCCGACCGGCTGCGTGCTGGCGCTGGACGCAGTAGAGCAGATCCTCAAGGCCAGCCCGGATTCGGTGGTGGTGGTCGATGAAGCCTATATCGACTTCGGCGGTGAAACCGCCATCAGCCTGGTGGATCGCTACCCTAATCTGCTGGTGACCCAGACCCTTTCCAAATCGCGCTCACTGGCCGGTTTGCGCGTGGGCTTGGCCGTGGGTCACCCGGACCTGATCGAGGCGCTGGAACGGGTCAAGAACAGCTTCAACTCCTACCCGCTGGATCGTTTGGCGATTGTCGGCGCGGCAGCGGCGTTTGAGGACCGTGAGTACTTCGAGAAGACGTGCCAGTTGGTGATCGACAGCCGTAACAAAGTAGTCGCGCAATTGGAAGGCAAAGGTTTTGAGGTGCTGCCATCAGCGGCCAACTTCATCTTTGCGCGCCACCCACGGTATGACGCTGCCGGCCTGGCGGCCAAGCTGCGTGAGCAAGGGATTATCGTGCGGCACTTTAAGCAGGAGCGGATTGCCCAGTTCCTGCGGATCAGCATCGGTACGCCGGAGCAGAACCAGGCGCTGATCGATGGCCTCGGCGAGCTTTAACGGGCGCTGAAATCAAATGTGGGAGGGGGCTTGCCCCCGATGGCGGCGTATCAGTCAGTTAATCTATTGACTGACACACTGCTATCGGGGGCAAGCCCTCTCCCACATTGGTTTGTATTGGCAGTTAGATCAACGGCTCATCTGGCTTCTTGTTCTTCCAGCCATCATTGCCCGGCAGCAGCAGGTTCAAACCAATCGCTACCACCGCGCACAGAGCAATGCCCTTCAGGCCGAAGTCATTCGGACCAGTTCCGGTCCCCACCAGCACACCGCCAATACCGAACACCAGGGTCACCGACACAATCACCAGATTGCGCGCCTCGCCCAAGTCGATCTTGTGGCGAATCAACGTGTTCATCCCCACCGCGGCAATCGAGCCGAACAGCAGGCACAGGATCCCCCCCATCACCGGCACCGGGATGCTTTGCAGCAGTGCACCGAACTTGCCGATGAACGCCAGGCTGATGGCGAATACCGCCGCCCAGGTCATGATTTTCGGGTTGTAGTTCTTGGTCAGCATTACCGCGCCGGTTACTTCGGCGTAGGTAGTGTTCGGCGGGCCGCCAAACATGCCTGCTGCCGTGGTGGCGATCCCGTCACCCAGCAGGGTGCGGTGCAGGCCAGGCTTCTTCAGGTAGTCGCGACCGGTCACGCTGCCCACCGCAATCACACCACCGATGTGTTCAATCGCCGGGGCCAGGGCCACTGGGACGATAAACAGGATCGCCTGCCAGTTGAATTCCGGCGCGGTGAAGTGGGGCAGGGCGAACCAAGGCGCAGCGGCGATCTTGGCCGTGTCGACAACGCCAAAGTAGAACGACATGGCAAAACCTACCAGCACACCGGAGATGATCGGCACCAGGCGGAAGATACCTTTGCCGAACACCGCCACGATCAACGTGGTAAGCAGCGCTGGCATCGAGATCAGCATGGCGGTCTTGTACGGGATCAGTTCGGCACCGTTGTCGCCTTTACCCATCGCCATGTTGGCCGCGATCGGCGCCATGGCCAGGCCGATGGAAATAATCACTGGCCCGATTACCACAGGCGGTAGTAGTCGGTCGATGAAACCAGTGCCTTTGATCTTTACCGCTGCCCCTAGGAAGGTGTAAACAAAACCGGCCGCCATTACCCCGCCCATGGTCGCCGCCAGGCCGAACTGCTGCTTGGCGAGAATGATCGGGGTAATGAAGGCAAAGCTCGATGCCAGGAATACCGGCACCTGCCGCCCTGTCACCACCTGGAACAACAACGTGCCCAGGCCGGCGGTGAACAGTGCGACGTTTGGATCAAGACCTGTGATCAGCGGCATCAACACCAGCGCGCCAAATGCTACGAAGAGCATTTGTGCGCCAGACAGGATCTGGCGCCAAAGCGGGTCGTTGAATTCATCCTGCATGCTCACGCGTCCTTCTGCTTGGTGCCGAAGATCTTGTCACCCGCGTCGCCCAGGCCAGGGATGATGTAACCGTGTTCATTCAGGCGCTCATCGATGGAAGCGGTGTAGATCTGCACGTCCGGGTGGGCTTTCTCGACGGCGGCGATGCCTTCGGGAGCGGCGACCAGCACCATGGCGCGGATGTCCTTGCAGCCGGCTTTCTTCAGCAGGTCGATGGTGGCGACCATGGAACTGCCGGTAGCGAGCATCGGGTCAATAATCATGGCCAGGCGCTCGTCGATTTCCGGTACGAGTTTTTCCAGGTAGGTGTGAGCCTGCAAGGTTTCTTCGTTGCGGGCCACGCCCACGGCGCTGACTTTGGCACCCGGAATCAGGCTGAGTACGCCTTCGAGCATGCCGATACCGGCGCGCAGGATCGGTACCACGGTTATTTTCTTACCAGCGATTTTTTCCACCTGGACGGGACCGGCCCAACCGGGGATCTCGTAGGTTTCCAGGGGCAAATCCTTGGTGGCTTCGTAAGTGAGCAACGCTCCGACTTCCTGAGCAAGCTCACGGAAGTTCTTCGTGCTAATGTCGGCGCGGCGCATAAGGCCGAGCTTGTGCTGGATCAGCGGGTGGCGGATCTCGCGAGTGGGCATGGGAAAGGCTCCGGCGGCGGGCAAAAAAACCGGCCTAGATTAATCTATCCGAGGGTGTTGTCCTATAGGCATCTAGTACGTTAGTCCATTAAGGCTTGCTCGGAGCGCATGAGAAGCGTACCTTCGCCCGCTTTTCTTGCCACAGCACCCCCTTGGAGAGCGCCATGTCCGCTGATCTTGAGCATATCCGTCAAATCATGCGTGAGGCTGATTGCCTGTACACCGAAGCGCAAGTCGAAGCTGCGATCGCCAAGGTTGGCGCCCACATCACTCGCGAAATGGCCGACACCAACCCGGTGGTCTTTTGCGTGATGAACGGCGGCCTGATCTTCGCCGGAAAATTGCTGACTCACCTGCAATTTCCGCTGGAAGCGTCTTACCTGCACGCGACTCGCTATCGCAACGAAACCACTGGCGGCGATCTGTTCTGGAAAGCCAAGCCGGAAGTCTCGTTCATTGACCGCGACGTGCTGATCATCGACGACATCCTCGACGAAGGTCACACCCTCGGCGCGATCATCGATTTCTGCAAACACGCCGGCGCGCGCAAAGTGCACACCGCCGTACTGATCGACAAAGACCACGACCGCAAGGCTCGCCCGGACCTTAAGGCTGATTACGTTGGCCTGCCGTGCATCGACCGCTACATCTTCGGTTATGGCATGGACTACAAAGGCTACTGGCGCAACGCCAATGGGATCTACGCCGTCAAAGGTATGTGATCCAGGCCTGGCGCAGGGTTGTCATGCTATCGTGCTTGGCCCCTGCGTCTGGAGCTGTCCATGAGCCTGTTGATTCGCACTTGCGCCGCCCTGGCGCTGACCCTGAGTTTGCCCCTGGCCGCCGCACCGGCGCCTATGCATGGTCAATTTCTGCCTCCCGATGACCTCACCCTGCGGACTGAAAGCCCTGACCAGCAGCAGTTGCTGCAAGTCACGGAGTACGCGGTGGTGGTGGGCAACCAGCGCCAATCCAACCAGCAACCTATCCCGGTGACTTCGCCACTGATGCTCCGGCTTAAGGGCAAGCCCCTGAACAAAGGTGCGAGCATCAGCCAAGTGGTGCTCAACTTCGATGCCGAAAGTAAAAGCCTGAAAAAGCCGGTGTTTGACGACAAGAGCAAGACCCTGACGCTGTCTTATCCGGTGGCCCAGTACCGGGTGATCGTCGATTTGCTGCGCAATGACACGGTGTATGTTCAGTTCCTCAGTTACGCCAACGGCCATATCTGGGCGGACCTGCATACCGGCGTTGTACGTACCAAGTAGCGCTAACATTGAAGAATAAATGTGGTGGGGGATTGCTCCCATATTGGTTCTTCAGCGCTTTCGAAGCCCGCGGCTCGCAGGTAGACTTCAAACCCCGTGTAAATGTCTGCAGGCTGGAGTCGGTAATGCGTAAAGATAAGAAACAGGTGATTGGCGATGAGATCGGCGACGATCAGATCAAGTTGTTCCTGGACTTCGAGCCGGTCGACGCGACTTCACCGTCCCTGCACAAACTGATCAAGGCCTATCGTGGCCTGCGTATCGACGACTTTGAGCGCTTCCTGGGCTTTTTCAAGGAAGCCGGCCTGGACCTGGATGGCAAGGATGAGCATGGCCAGACCTTTGTTGATCTGATCAAGGATCAGCGCAACGCGGACGATTACATCGAGCTGATCAAAAACGCTCGCGGCTGATTATCCCGGCCACAAAAAAACGCCCCGAGGGGCGTTTTTTTATTGCAGCCAGGCCTCAAGCGTAGCTTTCGGCCTCGTTGCTTTGCTCAACCAGTTCCAGGCTGATGTTGTTCTGCGTGTTGATCTTGCGATACAGCTCGGCATCAGTCTCAAGCACTTTTTCCCGGGCAGGGAAGATCTCGTGCAGCTTGGCCGCCCACTCACCGGCGGCTTTGGCCGGGAAGCAGCGCTCAATCAGTTCCAGCATGATCGACACCGTCACCGAGGCGCCTGGGGACGCGCCCAGCAGCGCCGCCAGCGAGCCGTCTTTGGCCGCTACCAGCTCGGTGCCGAATTGCAGCACGCCGCCTTTTTTCGGGTCTTTCTTGATGATCTGCACCCGTTGGCCGGCCACTTCAAGACGCCAGTCTTCGGCTTTAGCCTCAGGGTAGAAGCGACGCAGGGATTCCAGGCGTTGTTCCATGGACTGACGCACTTCGCTGACCAGGTACTTGGTCAGGTCCATGTTGTCGCGGGCCACGGCCAGCATCGGGCCGATGTTGCTGGCACGAATCGACATCGGCAGGTCTAGGAACGAGCCGTGCTTGAGGAACTTGGTGGTGAAACCGGCGTATGGCCCGAACAGCAGGGATTTCTTGCCATCCACTACACGGGTGTCGAGGTGCGGCACCGACATCGGTGGCGAGCCGACGGCGGCCTGGCTGTAGACCTTGGCCTGGTGGTGCTTGACCACTTCCGGGTTGTCGCAACGCAGCCATTGGCCGCTGACCGGGAAGCCGCCGAAGCCTTTACTTTCTTCGATGCCCGAAGCTTGCAGCAGCGGCAGCGCCGCGCCACCGGCGCCGAGGAATACAAACTTGGCGTCCACCTCACGGCTGGTACCGCTGTTGACGTCCTTGATGCTCACGGTCCAGCCGGCGCCGTTGCGCTTGAGGCCGGTCACGCGCTTGCTGTACTTGACCTGGGCATCCGGGGAGCTGGTCAGATGGCCAAGCAGTTGATTGGTCAGGGCGCCGAAGTTGACGTCGGTGCCATTCATTACGCGGGTGGCAGCGATTTTTTCGTCGAGCGGGCGGCCCGGCATCATCAGCGGCATCCATTCGGCCATTTCGCTGCGGTCTTCGGTGTAGTGCATGTCCGAAAACGCGTGGTGCTGGCTGAGGGTTTCAAAGCGCTTCTTGAGGAAGTCCACGCCTTTGTCGCCCTGTACGAAGCTCAGGTGCGGCACCGGACTGATAAAGGACTTGGACGAGCCAAAGGTGCCCTTTTTGGTCAGGTACGCCCAGAACTGCTTCGACACCTCGAACTGAGTGTTGATGTGCACGGCTTTCTTGATGTCGATGGAACCATCGGCGGCCTGCGGCGTGTAGTTCAGCTCGCACAGACCGGCATGACCGGTACCGGCGTTGTTCCATGGGTTGGAACTCTCCGCTGCACCCGAATCCATCAGCTCAACGACTTCCAGCTTGAGGCCGGGGTCGAGCTCTTTGAGCAATACGGCCAGGGTGGCACTCATGATGCCGGCCCCTACCAGTACTACGTCGACTGCTTCGTTATGCGCCATTTAACGCGTCTCCAAAATCTGCAGCACCAAATTGACGGCATGGCTGCCAGGAGTGACGGGGCGGTTCACGTGTTGCCCCAGGTTACCCATGGCCAGGATCGCCATGTCCGTTTCGCAATTCTTTGCAACTTCGGCGCACGCTTCCTGCCCGGCCTAATCTGCCTATGAACGCATTCATGGGCGCCTGTGGCAATTCGACTTATGGTCAAAGCGTGCGATTCGTGCAATCAATCCGTAGCGGACAGGCTCAAGCTCCGGTTGTTGAGGAGTACTCAGTCCTGTGTGGTTGGGCTGTTCCAGACGCTGATGGTGCTTTTACAAACGCCAAACTATTCATTTGCTCGCCACACTCTTGTGAAGTTGTGAAAACCCGTTTTTTCACGCTCTTTTGAAGACGTGAACCTCAAAAAAGGGCTGCCTCAGCCTGGCACTTGGCCCGCAAGACATCTGCCGACACGCGGCAATACGGGCAAACAACTCAAGTGGCCGAGCGCAATGGCAGCTCTGGCAGATTCGGTAAAGGCGGGTGGTTTGCAAAGGAAACAGCAAGCGCGCCAGCTTCACTCGATCTGTGTGGGCGGCTCTCTGTGGGCGATTCTTGGAGTTAATACCGAGGCATTAACGATGCTGCGAGGCCCGATCAGGAGACGTCCTTATAATCGGGGGGAGATTGTAGCGAAGAACGTCAGGGAAATGGGCGTGTTTTATGACTTTTATTAGGTCTTCGGTCAGGCGGCCAACGGCTGGTGCCGCGGCGACCGCGCCGGGCGTGGGCTGACACGGGCGCCGGCGGGCAGCGGGTGGTGCATCCAGCTCAGGCGGATTTCATCAATTTCCACCCAGCCGTCGCCCAAAGGCGGCTGGCTGCACTCTTTAAAGGCCTGGCAGCGGCCTTGCGCATCAAGCCGGGCGAACTGGCGAAGGGCAGGTTTGCGCGTAAACAGCGTCCAGAGAAAATGCATGGCGATAGACCTCCTGAGATTGAGGCCAAGCATGCCTTGCGAGGATGACGAGCCCATGTAACGGCTATTACATATCGGTGACAGCGAACCGCTGTCGAGCCGACGAGTCATAGGTTGTAACTGACGCTAGTTCCCTGCGGGGGCGCCCCGTTATACTGCCGGCCTGTCGGTACCTGATTTCTGGAGAGAAGCGCATGTTGCAACGCCTGTTGTTCGGTTTGATCACTGTGACCAGTTTGACCTTGGTTGGCTGCGCCAACAGCCCGCAACAACTGAGCCCGCAACCGAAGCTCACCACGCAGTTGGCGCCAGTGGGTCATGGTCAGCCAGTGTCGGTGCGTGTAGTGGATGGTCGTCCTTCGCCAACGTTGGGCTCTCGCGGGGGCTTGTACCCGGAGACCGCGCTTATCTCGGTGACTGGTCAGGACGTGCTGCCCAAGTTGCAAGCTCAGGCCGAAGCCGCCGTGCGCCTGCTGGGCTTTACCCCGAGCGCCAACGCGCCGGGCGCTCCTCAGTTGACCATCACCTTGGCTGAGCTGAAGTATCAGTCGCCTAAAGAAGGTCTCTATGTGACAGAAGCCGCCATCGGCGCAACCTTCAAGTCCGATGTCACCGCTGGCACCCGTCGCTATAGCGGTCGTTACGGCGCATCGTTGAACCAGCGTTTCGGTATGTCGCCGAACCAGGAAACCAACACCAAGCTGGTCAGCGACGTCCTGAGCGACGCCTTGACTCGCCTGTTCAAGGATCCAAGCATCGGTTCATTGCTCAGCTCGCAGTAACCGTCCAAATAAAAACCGGGCTCAGTCATGTGCCCGGTTTTTTTTCGTCTGCAGTTTCACGCGGCGGTGTCGATACAGAAGTCCAGCAGGCTCACACCCGTCAACAGGTCGGCCTCTGGCGAGTCTGCATGCTGGTGCCCGCCAAGGGCGCAATAGACCAGCCAATGGCGGTCCTGCACGTTGAACGCCAGGCTGCCGACCAGCGCCTCCTGCTCATCGCTTTGGGCAATTAGATACAGCCGATCCTGGTTGTGCGCGTGCAGCATGACAAGCTCCTGAGTGTTCGAAGGGCAACAGAGTGGCTTGTTAAGGTGACGTTCAGGTGACGCCGTAAATTACTGGATACATTAGCCGTCCATGGAAGATGGAGCGGTTTGGCGCTGGCCGCCACTACTGTTCAGGTTGATATCGGAACCGATACCCAGACACCGTTTCACCCGAGGTTTGCGATGGCGCTGCCCGCACTGTTGATCAATGTTGTGGCTTTATTGGTGGCCTGCTCCGGTGCAGCGCTGCTCTCCATCACCCGCCTGCGCGAGCAGCGCGCCATGGCTGACCTGGCTGCGCAAAGTGAAGCGCGCGCGATCGATCAGCCCATGCTGTTCCTGGATGCGCGTACCGAGCGGGCAAATCGTGTGGCTTACCGCATCGGGTTCGCCTGCCTGGTGCTGGCGCTGGCTATTTCCTGGCTCAGCACCCGAATCTAAAACACGGCAGAACCAATGTAAGAGGGGGCTTGCCCCCGATAGTGGTGTGTCAGCCAAGTATTCATTAGCTGACTCACCGCTATCGGGAGCAAGCCCCCTTCCACATTTTCTGATCGGTGTTTACAGCGGGATTCCGGCCTTGACCCGATATTGATTACGCACCGGCGTCGCATATTGCACCACCAGAAATGGTCGGTGTTCCGCCGGGCATTCGTTCAAGCGCCGTTCCCACTCAGCTTTCGCCTTCGCCAGCTCATCGGCCGGGAACACTTCGGCCGCCTTTGGCACCTGCAATTGCGGGTCGGCGTCGGCCCACTGGGCGTACGCCAGGTAGTGCACCGGGAATAGCCGATAACCGCCGAGAATTTGCCGATCCATTTCCACGGCCAGCACTTTGGTGTCTTCGAAGCGCTCGCTAATGGGCGGCGCGAAGTTGATGTGCACGCGGCCTTTGTAGCCGGTGATGCCCAGGGCAATGCTCACGTCATCTTCACCCTGTGCCTTGACGTAGGTCCCGGTGGTGGCGCGGATATACAACTCGCGGGCCTTGGCTGCATCGCACGGGTCGTACTCGTAGCTGATGGATACCGGCGTCAGGTTCAGTGACTGGATCACCTCGGCAAACGGCTCGTCCTTGCGGCTGACATGGAACATCTTGAGGATGGCTGACTCGGTGCGGTCATCCCCATCCTTGGCGCGGCCTTCGGCCTGGGCGATCCAGATCGACTGGCAGTCGTTGCGTATCGAATGATTGATGTAGGCCGATAGCAGGTTGAACGCCGCCATCTTCTCCTTTCGCCCGGTGATCGAGCGGTGCACGATAAAGCTCTTGTTCAGGCGCATCAGGTCGCTGACAAACGGCTTTTGCAGCAAGTTGTCGCCGATGGCGATGCGTGGCGTCGGCAGGCCGGCGTGGTACACGGCATAGTTGACGAAGGCCGGGTCCATCACGATGTCGCGGTGGTTGGCCAGAAACAGGTAAGCGGTACCGGATTTGAGCTGTTCGACGCCTGTGTAGGTAACGCCATCGGTCGCCCGGTCAATGGTATGGTCGACGTAGTACTCGACTTTGTCCTGCAGCGTAGCCACGGTGGTGACGCCGGCAAATTCACGGCGCAGCTTGCGGGCAATCATCGGCTTGAGCAGCCAGCCCAAGGCGCCGGCAAAGCGCGGGAAGCGGAAGTGGGTCAGGATGTCCAGAAAGGCCTTGTCACTGAACAGTCGGTCCAGCACTGCCGGGACTTCGCTGTCGTTGTAAGGTCGGATGGTATCGAATTCGCCCATCATGCTCTCTTGTTAGAAACGGCTAGGGTAAGTAGAGGAAATATCAGGGTGCGACCCGAGTAATGGGCTCGGCCGGAAATAGCCCTGTAAATAGACCGGCGATTATACGCACAAGTCACCTTGGAGGCTGCGATGCTGGAAACTACGACGTACGATTGTCCTTATTGTGGTGAAACGGTAGAGACAGCGGTGGATTTATCCGGCGGTGATCAGACCTACATAGAAGATTGTCAGGTGTGTTGCCGACCGATTATTTTCGACCTGCAGGTCCATGGTGAAGAGTGGATGCTTGAAACCCGCAGTGAAAACGAATAACAGGCAAGCTCATGCAGCGAATCTACGAACCGGAAAACCTGATGGAAGGCGAGCTGCTGCAACAGATGCTCGCCAGCGAAGGCATCGAAGCACATTTGGTGGGGCGCCATTTGCTCGGCGGCACCGGCGAGCTACCGATCTTCGGTCTTCTGGGTTTGGAAGTAGACAATGACCGGGCGGCTGATGCCCGGGAGCTGATTACTGCCTATATCGGGGCGCAACCGCTGCCGGGTGATGAACCCGACAGCTTCCCCGACGTGCTGGTCTGTTAGGCTGTCGGCCGGTTTACCCAAGAGTCGTGTTGCCCCATGTGTGGACGTTATGCCCTGTTTCGCTGGAATCCCTCCTTTGCTGCCTTGCCAGGCTTTCCGGCTGACCAGCAGGCCCAGTGGAACATCTCCCCGAATGATTCGGTGCTGATCCAGCGCCTGAACGACGGCCATCACACCCTGGCCCGCGCCCGCTGGGGCCTGACGCCGCCCTGGCTGACCGACCTTTCCCGCACCCCGGCCCATGCTCGCGCCGAAACCCTGGCCGAGCAGCCGATGTTCCGCGAGGCCTTTCGCCAGCGCCGCTGCCTGCTGCCCGCCAATGGTTTTTATGAATGGCGCGGCACCCAGCGCAAACGCCCGTACTGGCTGACGCCGGGGGAAGGCTCCACGTTGTTTTTTGCGGCGATCTGGGAGGCCTACCCTGTGCAGGAACAAGTGTGGTTGAGCACGGCGGTGGTGACCCAGGCGGCCCAGAGCCAGCGCCGGCCGCTGATTCTTGATGCCGCAGGGCAGGCCGCCTGGCTCGATCCCGAGACGCCGTTGCATGTGCTGCAAGGTCTATTGGCCAGTGAGCCCATCCCACTGCGCGAGCGGGTCCTGGCTAATATGGTCAACGATCCCAAGCTCAATGGGCCGGAGTGCCTGACTCCGGCCTAAACCTGAAGGCGCCGTGGGATGTATCCGAAATTCCGCGGTTACGCGTCTGTTGTATCTGGCGCTGATACAAATGAGCGCCTACGATACGCGCCATGTTTTGAGGGCGTTTTTCAGGGCGTCTTTTTCAGGGAGAGAGTGTTGATGAAAAGAACATTGGCGGTAAGTGTATTGGCTGCGGCGATGCTGCTGGCTGGGTGTCAGTCGGTCAATACCACCAGCGGCGGCGCCGTTGGGGTTGAGCGCAAGCAATACATGTTCAGCATGCTGTCGAGTCAGGAAGTCGACCAGATGTATGCCCAGTCCTACCAGCAGACGCTGGGTGAGGCCAGTACCAAAGGCCAGTTGGACAAGACCAGCGCCAACGCCAAGCGCGTGCAGGCAATTGCCAAGCGTTTGATCGCCCAGGCGCCCACCTTCCGTCCTGATGCAGCGCAGTGGAAGTGGGAAGTGAATTTGATCAAAAGCGATGAGATGAACGCCAACTGTGGGCCTGGCGGCAAGATCTTTGTGTACAGCGCACTGATCGACAATCTCAAGCTTACCGATGACGAGTTGGCAGCAGTGATGGGCCATGAAATCGCCCACGCCTTGCGCGAGCACGGTCGTGAGGCAATGTCCAAAGCGTACGGTATCGAGATCGCCAAGCAGGGTGCTGGTGCGTTGTTCGGCTTGGGTCAAGACAGCCTGGCATTGGCGGACACGGTTGCCAACTACGGCATGACCTTGCCCAACAGCCGCAGCAATGAAAACGAAGCGGACCTGATCGGCCTGGAACTGTCGGCTCGCGCCGGCTACAACCCGAACGCCGCCATCACGCTGTGGAACAAGATGGCCAAGGCATCGGAAGGCTCGCCACCGGAGTTCATGAGTACTCACCCGGCGTCGGACAGCCGAATCGCGTCCTTGCAGGCGGCGATTCCTAAGGTGATGCCGTTGTATCAACAGGCCAAGAAGTCCTAAGGCTTGATGAAGATCCAAATGTGGGAGGGGGCTTGCCCCCGATGGTGTTGGGTCAGTTAGCAGATGCATTGACTGATCTACTGCTATCGGGGGCAAGCCCCCTCCCACATTGGATTGGGCTTGCAGGCTTAGATCCTTAGAGCCAGCCGCTGCTCTGCATGGCCTTGTACACCGCCACGATCGCCAGGACAAAAAACGCCGTAGCCGCCAGTCGACGAATCAACGTCAGCGGCAGTTTCTCCGCCGCGAAATTCCCCGCCAGAACCACCGGTACGTTGGCAATCAACATGCCCAGAGTGGTGCCGATAATCACCAGCCACAGCTCCGGATATTGCGCGGCCAGCATCACCGTGGCGATCTGAGTCTTGTCACCGATTTCCGCCAGGAAGAATGCAATCAGCGTGGTCAGGAACGGCCCGAACTTGCGCGTGGTACTGGCTTCGTCATCGTCGAGTTTGTCTGGCACCAGTGTCCACAGCGCAGTGGCGCAGAAGCTCGCTGCGAGTATCCAGTGCAACACCGCATCCGAGAAAAAACTGCCAAACCAGGCCCCCACTGCGCCGGCAGCCGCATGGTTGGCCAGGGTCGCGGCGACGATGCCGGCGATGATTGGCCAAGGCTTGCGGAAGCGAGCAGCGAGAATGAGCGCGAGCAGTTGCGTCTTGTCGCCGATTTCGGCCAAGGCAACGATTGCGGTAGGAACGAGTAATGAATCCAGCATCAGGTAAGTTTCCAGGGGCGGGTCGACACGGCTATGACACGTACAGCCTTCCCGCCCCGGGTAAGGTGTGCGTGTCATAGGTCTTGTCAAACCCCGGTCCGTCTGTGCGGACTCCTGGGTCGCATACGCCATGGTCTGTTGACCAAGTATGTTGACGTATGCCGGACGAGCGTGGCGCTCGTGGGAGACTACTCCCCTAGGACGGAGCGGATTCTGCCTAGGCAAAATCCATTCGGCAAGCCTTCTTTTTCAAATAGCCATCAGCCGCGTTTGGCACGGTAGATGCGAAAACCATTGCCCTCGGCCTTGATCGCACACACGCCCAAATGCTCTTCAATAAGCGGTTGGTATTTCAGGAAACTGTTAGCTACCAGGCGAAGTTCGCCGCCTTTTGCCAAGTGTTTCGCTGCTTTTCGCAGCAGGTTCTCGGTGGCGAAATAATCGGTGTGCACACCGACATGGAACGGCGGGTTGCTCAAGATCGCATTCAGACCCATCGGTGCAGCATCGATGCCATCACCGGTGAGCACCTCGGCTTCCAGCCCATTGGCAGCGAGGGTCAAGCGGCTGCTGGCGGCGGCGAAGGCGTCCACGTCCAGCATCGTCACGCTGTTGTGCGGGTAGCGACGTTTCACCGCAGCCCCCAGCACGCCGGCGCCGCAACCAAAGTCCAACAGATGGCCACTCGGCAATTTGTCCAAATGCGCCAGCAACAACTCGGTGCCACGATCCAGGCGGCCATGGCTGAACACGCCCGGCAGGCTCACTACTTTGAGCGGACCTTCGGCCAGTGGCACTTCGAAGACTTGCGCCAGGCTCTCCAGTTCCACTGCTTGCGGCGCGTTGGCAACGGTGATTTGCCACAGCTGGCAATGCCGGGCGTTGTCGAGCTTGCGCGGCTTGCCGAAGGGGATCATCTGCTTGGCGGCACTTTCGATACCGCTTTTTTTCTCGCCGACCAAAAACAGCTCGGCGCCGGGCAGGCGTGCGGCCACGGCGTTGAGCAGGTAGTCAGTGAGGTCCTTGGACTTGGGCAGGAAAATCACCGCAGCGTCGAACTCACGCTCTGGCACATTCACGCCAAATTGGCTGCGGTCCGGGAAGCGTGCGTCGAGCGCCGCCTGGTCACCGGCATGCCAGCACCACCCATGGGCGTTGGGCAGGCGACCCAGCAGGTCGTCGGCGGGCAAGCCCACCAACAGCAGGTTGCCTTGAAAAAGTTCGGCCTGACGAAGCAGTACTTCACTGCGCGGATCCATGGTCTGCTCCTTGAAAAGGGGCGCAGTTTATCAACTGACGACGCGCAGCGGGGCGCCGCTGAAAAAGCCCAGGGCGTTTTCCGTCAGTTGGCCGACGATCCGCTGCCGCGCTTCGCGACTGCCCCAGGCGTTGTGCGGTGTGACGATCAGCCGGGGAATGCCATCGGCCAGCAACGGGTTGCCGTTGACCGGTGGCTCCACGCTCAGCACATCGGTGGCCGCGCCGCCCAAGTGACCGCTGCGCAAGGCATCCGCCAGGGCCTGTTCGTTGATCAAGCCACCGCGCGCGGTGTTGACCACAAACGCGCCTGGCTTGAGCAGTGCGAGTTCGCGGGCGCCGATAAAGTCGCGAGTGTGCTCGTTGAGTGGGCAGTGGAGGGTGAGTGCGTCCACTTGGGCCAGCAGTTCATCCAGGGGCACGCGGTCGGCACGCGCAGGGCGCCCGGGAATGGCCCCAAGAATTACGCGCATGCCAAAAGCCTCGGCCAGCCGCGCCACGGCGCTGCCCAATTCACCATGGCCGAGCAGACCGAGGGTTTTGCCTTCAAGCTCGACGATGGGGTAGTCCAGCAGGCAGAACTGCTTGGCTTCTTGCCATTTGCCTGCGCTCACATCGCGCTGATAGTCCTTTACGCGCGTCACCAGGTTGAGCAGCAGCATGATCGTATGCTGCGCCACTGAAGGCGTGCCGTAGCCCTGGCAATTGCTCACCGTGATGCCGTGAGCGCGGGCGGCGTCGAGGTCAACGTTGTTGGTGCCGGTGGCCGATACTAGGATCAGCTTGAGGTCCGGGCAGGCCGCCAGGGTTTCGGTGTTCAGGGCAATCTTGTTGCTGATAACTACCTGGACGCCTTGCAGGCGCGCAATCACATTCAGCGGCGTGGTATCAGAGTACAGCTGCAGGTCGCTGAAGCAGTCTCTCAGACCGCTGAGGTCGAGGTCCCCAAGGTCCAGGGACGGGTGATCAAGGAAGACGGCGCGGCGATTGTTCGTCATCAACTGTACCTTTTGCGACAGGGTTCGAAGGCGTAATCTGCCGAGCCTATCAGATGAAATAATCCGTTACTTAATGGAGTGAATATGTACGCCGCCGAGTTTTTGACCGTAGCCCTGATTCACCTGTTGGCGGTGGCCAGCCCCGGCCCGGATTTCGCGGTGGTGGTTCGCGAAAGTGTTACCCACGGCCGTCGCGCCGGGACCTGGACCGCGCTGGGTGTGGGCTCGGCGATTTTTCTGCACGTGGGCTATTCGTTGCTCGGTATCGGCCTGATCGTTTCCCAGTCCATCGTGTTGTTCAACGCCCTGAAATGGGCGGCGGCGGCCTACCTGCTGTACATCGGCTTCAAGGCCCTGCGCGCGCAACCGGCCAAGCCTGTCGCCGAGGGCGAGTTGCACCGTGAAGCGGGCGAGCGCACCCCGCGCGGCGCGTTTACCGCCGGTTTCGTGACCAATGGCTTGAATCCCAAGGCCACGCTGTTCTTCCTGTCGCTGTTCACCGTAGTGATCAACCCGCACACGCCGCTGGCGATCCAGGCCGGTTACGGTGTGTATCTGGCGGTGGCGACGGCGCTGTGGTTTTGCCTGGTGGCGATGTTGTTCAGCCAGCAGCGCGTGCGCGCAGGCTTTGCGCGGATGGGGCACTGGTTTGATCGGACCATGGGGGCGGTGTTGATTGCAATCGGCGTGAAACTGGCGTTCACGAGCATGAAGTAAACGCGGGTCTCAAGTGAGCACAATCGAATGTGGGGGGCTTGCTCCCGATGGCGGTGGATCAGTCAATACGTGTGTCGACTGAAACACCGCTATCGGGAGCAAGCCCCCTCCCACATTTGACCTCTAGTGTCCCTGGATAATGGCGCAAAGCTAGCATTCACTGGGGGCTGCAAATCATTCCTTTGGCTGATTTAGCTGAAACATAAGCGCTCTACAGTGCAGATCGTTCAGCCAAGACCGTGCAGTCATAAAAGGGATTCGTATGTTGCAGACCCGTGTTATTCCCCCCGCCGAAGGTGCGTACCAATATCCGCTGTTGATCAAGCGCCTGTTGATGTCCGGCGCCCGCTACGAAAAGACCCGGGAAATCGTCTACCGCGACAAGCTGCGTTACACCTACCCGACCCTGATCGAGCGGGTCGCGCGCTTGGCCAACGTGCTGACCGAAGCCGGGGTAAAGGCCGGTGATACGGTGGCAGTGATGGACTGGGACAGCCATCGTTACCTGGAATGCATGTTTGCTATCCCGATGATCGGCGCGGTGATCCACACCATCAACGTGCGCCTGTCGCCGGAACAGATTCTCTACACCATGAACCACGCCGAAGACCGCTTTGTGCTGGTCAACAGTGAGTTCGTGGGCTTGTACCAAGCCATCGCCGGGCAACTTACCACCGTCGACAAGACGCTGCTGCTCACTGACGGTGAATCAAAAACGGCCGAGCTGCCTAACCTGGTAGGCGAGTACGAAACCCTGTTGGCTGCCGCCAGCACCAAGTACGACTTTCAGGATTTCGACGAGCATTCCGTCGCGACCACGTTCTACACCACCGGCACCACCGGTAACCCCAAAGGCGTGTACTTCACCCACCGCCAATTGGTACTGCACACCATCGGGGTGTCGACCATCATGGGCAGCATCGACAGCGTGCGCCTGCTTGGCACCAACGACGTGTACATGCCGATCACGCCGATGTTTCATGTGCACGCCTGGGGCCTGCCGTATGTGGCGACCATGCTCGGCCTGAAACAGGTCTACCCCGGCCGCTACGACCCCGAATACCTGGTGGAGCTGTGGCGCAAGGAGAAGGTCACCTTCTCCCACTGTGTGCCGACCATCCTGCAAATGGTGCTCAACGCCAAGGCCGCCCAAGGCGTCGATTTTGGCGGTTGGAAAATCGTCATCGGTGGCAGCGCCCTCAATCGCACGTTGTATGAGGCGGCGAAGGCGCGTGGGATTCAGCTGACCGCTGCGTACGGCATGTCCGAGACAGGGCCGCTGGTGTCCTGCGCCCACCTCAACGAAGAACTACTGGCCGGCAGCGAAGACGAGCGCATCACCTACCGCATCAAGGCCGGCGTGCCAGGGCCGTTGGTGGACGCGGCAATCATCGACAGCGAGGGCAACTTCCTGCCCGCCGACGGCGAGTCCCAGGGCGAGCTGGTGCTGCGTGCGCCGTGGCTCAGCGAGGGCTATTTCAACGAGCCGCAGAAGGGCGCGGAGCTATGGGCCGGCGGCTGGATGCACACCGGCGATGTGGCCACGCTGGATGCATTTGGCGTGATCGATATTCGCGACCGCATCAAGGATGTGATCAAGACCGGCGGCGAGTGGATCTCCTCCCTGGCCCTTGAAGACCTGGTCAGCCGTCACCCGGCGGTACGCGAAGTAGCGGTGGTGGGCATCGCCGATCCGCAGTGGGGCGAGCGTCCGTTTGCGCTGCTGGTGGTGCATGATGGCCATGTGATAGGGGCCCGCGAGCTCAAGGAGCACCTCAAGCCTTTTGTCGAACTGGGCCATTTGAGCAAGTGGGCGATTCCGAGCCAGATCGCCGTTGTTACCGAAATTCCCAAGACCAGTGTCGGTAAGCTCGACAAAAAACGTATCCGTATTGACATCGTCGAGTGGCAGGCCAACAACAGTACCTTCCTGTCCACCCTCTGAGCTGATTTGCCGTGCCCTCGTGGCACGGCGATGCTCTATCTCGCGCCCTCACTTGTGATTTGCCAATTTTCAGCCATCCTTGCCGCGTCGGCCTTCGCCGACATGGCGAAAGGGCTGTGGCAGACGGGTTGGTGATGCAAATCACACTTTAGAGGGATCAAGCGGTACCCCCTGCTGGCTATAGTCCCACCCAGAGTTTTTCAAGGATGCGTCGCTTCGGGCCATGGAGGTTCAGTTGCCAGGCGGCATTGGAATCGTTGTATTCCGGCCGTTACAAGCATCACAGAAAGAACTCACTGCCATAACAATAATGCACATGGAGTAGCGTCGATGACCTCAGTAAACCAGTTCTGGCGCCGGGCAAGACTGCCCCTGGCCGTCAGTCTCGCCTCTACGCTCGCCGGGCCCGCATTCGGCGTCAGTTTCAATATCGGTGAAATCGAAGGGAGTTTTGACTCGTCGCTTTCGGTGGGGGCGAGTTGGTCGACAGCTAAGGCCAACCGCGACCTGATTGGTGTTAACAACGGTGGCAAGGGCTTGTCCCAGACCTCGGATGACGGCCATTTGAACTTCAAGCGTGGGGAGACATTCTCGAAGATCTTCAAGGGTATCCATGACCTGGAACTGAAGTACGGTGACACCGGCGTGTTTGTGCGTGGCAAGTACTGGTATGACTTTGAACTCAAGGATGAAAACCGTGAGTTCAAGGACATCAGCGATAAAGGTCGCCAAGAGGGCGCAAGGTCGTCTGGTGGGCAAATTCTCGACGCATTCATCTACCACAACTACTCCATTGCCGATGAGCCGGGTTCCGTGCGTTTTGGTAAGCAGGTCGTGAGCTGGGGTGAAAGTACCTTCATTGGTGGCGGTATCAACTCGATCAACCCGGTCGATGTGGCTGCTTTCCGTCGTCCCGGGGCTGAAATCAAGGAAGGCTTGATTCCAGTCAACATGTTCTATGTGTCGCAGACGCTGACGGATAACTTGTCGGCTGAAGCCTTCTATCAGTTGGATTGGCAGCAGACTGTCACCGATAACTGCGGAACGTTTTTTTCGCAGGCTGATGTGATCTCCAAAGGTTGCGATGACAACCTCCGGTTGCTCAGCAAGCGCTCAGTGATGGCGGGCGCGGGTGCTTTGCCCGTGTTGAACCGGTTCGGGGTCAACATCAACGAAGAGGGTGTGCTTGTCCAGCGCAGCAAGGATCGCGAAGCGCGTGATGGCGGCCAGTTCGGTGCAGCGTTCCACTACAACTACGAGCCGCTGGACACAGAGTTCGGCGCCTACTTCATGAATTACCACAGCCGTGCTCCGATCTTCAGTGCGACTGGCGCTCCGCCCTCCGTTTACGCTGCTGCTCGAGCGGGCTTGCCGGCGACTTTACAGCCGCTCGCAGTGGCGGGTAATTCCAAGTACTTCATCGAGTACCCGGAAGATATTCGCCTTTACGGGTTGAGTTTCTCCACGACGCTTCCTACCGGTACCGCGTGGAGCGGTGAAATCAGCTATCGCCCCAATGCGCCGGTGCAGTTGAATACCACCGACATCCTCTATGCCGGCGTAACGCCTCTTGCGGCTTACGCCAATGCCTCGCCGCTCAAAGGTGTCGAGGGCCAGGACCTACATGGGTATAACCGTAAGGAAATCACTCAGATCCAGACGACCTTCACGCACTTCTTTGATCAGGTCATGGGCGCCAGCCGTCTGACATTGGTGGGCGAGGTGGGCCTGACCCACGTCGGCGGCCTGGAAAGCAGTGACAAAGCCCGTTACGGACGTGACCCGGTATTCGGTCCAGGTCGAGGCCCTATGTGTACCGCCCTTAATACCGGTACGTTCAACGGTGCAGGTCCTGGCACCGACCGCAGCAACCTGACCACTAACTGCAACAACGACGGCTTCACCACCGCTAACTCCTGGGGCTACCGTGGCCGTGCCATCTGGGAATATCCGGATGTGTTTGCGGGTGTGAACCTCAAGCCTAACGTGGCTTGGTCCCACGACGTCAGTGGTTACTCCCCAGGCCCTGGCGGCAACTTTGAAGAAGGCCGTAAAGCCGTAAGCCTTGGGCTGGATGCCGAATACCAGAATACCTACACCGCGAGCTTGGCCTACACCAACTTCTTCGGCGGTAAGTATTCCACCGTGGATGACCGCGATTTCATCGCACTCAGTGTCGGCGCCAACTTCTAAGCGAACGTATTTCTAGGAAGACCAGAACATGAAAATAACCAAAAGTCTGTTGCACGTCGGTGTGCTTGGGCTGTCGATCCTGGCGAGTAACGTCATGGCGGCGGTGTCGGCGGATGAAGCCGCCAAGCTGGGCACGACCCTGACGCCGATGGGGGCGGAAATGGCCGGTAACGCAGCGGGCACCATCCCTAAATGGTCGCCAATGCCTACCAACGCCGGCGCCGTCGACGCCCGTGGGTTCCTGGCCAACCCGTACGCCAGCGAACAACCGCAATTCACCATCACCGCGCAGAACGTCGAGCAGTACAAAGACAAGCTGGCGCCGGGGCAGTACGCGATGTTCAAGCGTTACCCGGAAACCTTCAAGATGCCGGTCTACCCGACCCATCGCGGCGCTACCGTGCCGGCGGATGTGTTCGCCGCCATCAAGAAGAACGCCACCACCACCAACCTGGTGTCGGGCGGCAACGGCCTGGAAAACTTTGAAACCGCCGTACCGTTCCCGATCCCGAAAAGCGGCGTGGAAGTTATCTGGAACCACATCACTCGTTATCGCGGTGGCAGCGTGACCCGCCTGGTGACCCAGGCCACGCCGCAAACCAACGGTTCCTACAGCCTGGTGTACTTCCGCGACCAGTTCGTGTTCCGCGACAAGATGAAGGACTTCGATCCGAAAAACCCGGGCAACGTGCTGTTCTACTTCAAGCAGCAAGTGACCGCGCCGGCACGTCTGGCCGGTGGTGTGCTGCTGGTGCACGAAACCCTGGACCAGGTGAAGGAGCCGCGTTCGGCGTGGGTCTACAACGCCGGCCAGCGTCGTGTGCGCCGGGCGCCGCAAGTGTCCTATGACGGGCCGGGTACCGCCGCCGACGGCCTGCGTACCTCCGATAACCTCGACATGTACAACGGTGCGCCGGATCGCTACGACTGGAAACTGGAAGGTAAGAAGGAAATCTACATCGCCTCCAACAGCTACAAGATCGACGATCCGAAACTCAAGTACGCCGACATCATCAAGGCCGGCCACATCAACCAGGACCTGACGCGCTACGAGCTGCGCCGTGTCTGGCATGTGGTCGCCACTTTGAAAGAAGGCCAGCGCCACATCTATGCCAAGCGTGACTTCTTCATCGACGAAGACACCTGGCAAGCGGCAGTGATCGATCACTACGACGGTCGCGGCCAACTGTGGCGCGTCGCCGAGGCCCATGCCGAGAACTACTACGACAAACAGGTGCCGTGGTATGCCCTGGAAACCCTCTACGACCTGCAGTCCGGCCGCTACCTGGCTTTGGGCATGAAGAACGAAGAGAAGCAGGCCTATGATTTCGGCTTCACCGCCACGACCAGCGACTTCACCCCAGCGGCCCTGCGCCAGGACGGTGTTCGCTAAGCGGCACGAGTAACTCAATGTGGGAGGGGGCCTGCCCCCGATAGCGGTGTGACAGTCAGCACGTGTATTGACTGATCCACCACTATCGGGAGCAAGCCCCCTCCCACTTTTTGTTTGTGGCGATATTTTTTGTCTCAGTTCTTTTTCAGGCAAATGTTGCAAAGATCTACAAAGCTGCTGCTTTTACCGCTAGTCTGCGGACATCTGCAATGCCGACAACAGCCTTCTACAAGAGCCCGGCGATGACTGATCTGTCCCGAATCCAAGGGCCTGCCAGTGCGGTAATCCCGACTCTGGAAGGTCGCTTCTACAGGCCTCCGCTGCCTGACGGCTATGTGCTGCGCCCCCGCCTGTGTGAACGGCTGAGCGCTGGCCTCGAAGGACGGTTGCTGCTGGTCAGCGCCCCGGCGGGGTTCGGTAAGAGTTCGCTGGCGGTGGAGTTCTGCCAGAGCCTGCCGGCTCACTGGCAAAGTCTATGGCTTGGGCTGAGCCCTCGGGACAACGACCCGGGGCGCTTCCTTGAGCGTCTGCTCGAGGGGTTGCAACACTACTTCCCCGCACTCGGCGCTCAATCCCTGGGCTTGCTGAAAATGCGCCAGCGTCACCAGCCCTTTGCCTTTGAAGAATGGCTCGATGGCCTGCTTGATGAGCTCGCGGTTCACCTGTCCACGCGCGCGCCATTGTTACTGGTACTGGATGACTATCATCTGGCCCAGGGTCCGGTGCTGGACCGTTGTCTTCAGTTTTTCCTCAACCATTTGCCGGATGGCCTGCTGGTATTGGTCACCAGTCGCCAGCGCCCTGACTGGCATCTGGCACGCTTGCGTCTGTCACGGCACTTGCTGGAGTTGCACGAGCAAGACCTGCGCCTGACCCATGCCGAATCTCAGGCGCTATTGGATCGCCACAGCAGTTCCCTGAGTGGTGAGGCCCTCGACAACCTGATCCGCCGCAGCGAAGGCTGGGTAGCCGGTTTGCGTTTCTGGTTGCTGGCGGCTTCCGAAGCCGGCAACGAAGACGCATTGCCGCAAAGCCTGCACGGTGGAGAAGGGCTGATCCGCGACTACCTGCTGGAGGAGGTGATCGATTGCTTGCCACCCGAAGTGCAGGCGTTCCTGTTCGACACTGCGCCCCAGGACCGTTTCTGCAGCGAACTGTGTGACGCCGTGCGCGAAGCTCATGACAGCGCCGAAATCCTGCGTTATCTGCAAGCGCACCAAGTGTTCCTGGTGCCCTTGGACGAGCAGGGCCACTGGTACCGTTATCATCATTTATTCTCCGACCTGCTGCGCACCCGCCGTGCGAGCAGCAATGTATTGCCAGCCGCCAGCCTGCACCTGCGCGCGTGTCGTTGGTTCAACGCCCAGGGTTTGATCGATGAGGCGGTGGAGCAGGCTTTACGCGCCGGGCACCTCGACGTGGCGGCCAACCTAGTGCAGAACCTGTCCGAAGAGCAACTGCTGGCCGAGCAGAATGTCGGCATGTTGCTGCGCTGGAAAATGGACTTGCCCGACAGCCTGCTGATCAGCACACCGCGCTTGATCGTGTTGTACAGCTGGGCATTGGGGTTGGCCTGCCAGTTGGATGCGGCGGAGGAATTGTCCGCGTACCTCAGTCGCTTCCTGCCGGCGCCCTCGGCCACTGCACAGCGCTCAATGCTGGCCCAATGGCTGGCGCTGAGCGGGATTATCGCTCGGGGCCGAGGTGATCGTGAATTGACTCAGCGCTATTGCAGTGAGGCGTTGGAAAGCCTGCCGCAACGGCGTTACGGCCAGCGCCTGGTGTGTCTGTCGACGCTGTCCAACTTGGCCATCGCCGATGGCGATTTGTGGCGCGCCCGTGGCCTGAACCGTGAATCCCTGGAACTGGCGCAGCGCGTCGGCAACCCTTTGTTCGAAGCCCTGGCCCATTACGACCGCGCGCGGGTATTGCAGGCCCGCGGTGAGATCCTGCGTGCCCTTGATGAAGTGCGTCAGGGTCTGCAACGTTTGCACGGTCTGGCGCCGCAGAGGCTGTATGCGGTGCGTGCGCGACTGTCGTTGTACGAAGGCTATTTGCTGTTAATGCGTAATCAGCCTGACGCCGGTATCGCTCACCTGCGGGCGGGTCTGGCCGAGGCGCGCGCCTGTCGCGACATCAGCGTACTGATCGGCCATTGCGTGATCGCCAGCTTCGAAGGGCGGCGCAATGACTTTTCCAAAGCCTTCGCCGAACTCGCCGAAGCCGAACGCTTGATGCATATCTGGGACGTGCCGCCGATCTACTATCTGGCGATGATCACCCTGATCAAATGCGAGCTGTGGCTGGCCCAAGGCCGCACCGATCTGGCCGATGCCTGGTTGACGCGGCTGGGGCAGACTTACAACGGCGAGCATGCTGCCGCTGCGCCGGAATTCCACCCGCATTTGCCGCAACATATCGGGCTGCAACAAGCCGCCCTTGATGCCATTCGTCATCAACCCGACGCTGCTTTGCAACGGCTCGGCGAACTGGCACAACACGCTCATAGCTGTGGGCGGCAGATGATTGCACTGATGGCATTCGCCCAGCAGACGCAGTTGCTGCTGGAATGCGGTCAGGAAGCCAAGGCGCGGCCGGTACTGTCCCGAGCGCTTGAGGCTGGCGCCGGAGGGGCGTTGCAACCTTTCCAGAGGCTGCTGGAAAACCACCCGGACTGGATGCGCGAGCAACTCGGCAAGGATCCCCATGGCTTGCTGAATCAGAGCCTTCTGGCACTTCTGCCTACCGTTGCTGAAGTGCACGCGTCACCTAGTCATGAAAGTCTGAGCGCCCGGGAACTGGCAGTGCTGCAACTCATCGCCCAAGGTTGCTCCAACCAGGAGATCAGCAACCGACTGTTTATCTCCCTGCACACTGTCAAGACTCACGCCAGCCATATCAACAGCAAGCTCGGCGTGGAGCGACGCACCCAGGCGGTGGCGAGGGCGCAGGAGTTGAGGTTGATTGGTTAGCGCTTGACCGTTTGCGGTGAGAGTTTTTTGTGTGAGTAAGCTTCTTGTGGCGAGCGAGCTTGCTTGCGTTGGGCCGCGAAGCGGTCCCAGTCTGTTTTAATAGTGCAATTATCCTGGCGATACTGCCCAACCCCCCAGTTAATTTGCACCAGAGGCCCGTTCATGGAAACCGCACAGCCACCCCTCATACGCGAAACCTTCCCTGTCGGTCCCCTGCAGTGCAACTGCACCATCATCGGCGATCCCATTACCAAAAAAGCCATTGTGGTCGACCCGGGCGGCAACCATGAATTGATCCTGGCCCGCCTGGACGCGCTGGGCCTCAAGGTGGTGAGCATCATCCATACCCACGCCCACCTCGATCACTTCCTGGCATCGGGTCAGTTGAAAGAGAAAACTGGCGCCACCTTGCACCTGCATAAGGAAGACCAGTTTCTGTGGGACAACCTGGAAATGCAGTGCCAGATGTTTCGCGTGCCTTATACCCCCGTGCCGTCGCCAGACCGTTGGCTGGAAGATGATGAAGAGTTAGCCTGCGGCTGTGGCGTTGCCTTGCATACTCCGGGTCACACGCCGGGCTCGATGAGTTTCTGGTTTGCCGACGCCAAGCTGCTGATCGCCGGCGATACGCTTTTCCGTCGTGGCGTGGGGCGTACAGATCTGTGGGGTGGGGACCAGGCCACGATTGTGCGCTCGATCAAACAGCGGCTTTATACGCTGGACGAGAGTGCCACGGTGGTCACCGGCCACGGACCGGACACGCGACTGGGCGATGAGATGCGCGAGAATCCATTTGTGCGGGCTTGAGGAGGTGAAAGCGGGCTGATGCATGTTTCATGAGGGGTAATCTGTTGTAGTAAAAACGCAGGTCGCGTTCAGGCTGGGTCTGCTACGTTTTCTACAGCGGTAATGCGGGCTAACGTTTCGTTACAGCTGCGCGAGTGTTCACGGAATTTTTGCCATTTGTCGTGTTCCAAACTCGGCAAAGGTCCATTGCCAATGTCCTCTGCACCACAGAATGCAAAAAGTAGGAGCTCTCTTCATGTTCACTCCGCGTCGTCTGCTTGTAGTCGCCACCGCCGTAGCCCTTTTGTCCGGCTGCGCTTCACCTAATCCTTATGACGGCAGCAGCCAGGGACAGGCGAATAATGAATCCAGCGGTATGAGCAAAACCGCCAAGTACGGTGGTCTCGGTGCTCTTGCCGGTGCGTTGGCCGGTGCTGCCATTGACCATAACAACCGTGGCAAGGGTGCGCTGATCGGTGCGGTGGTTGCGGGTGCTGGTGCCGCGGGTTATGGCTACTACGCCGACCAACAGGAAAAGAAACTGCGCGAGAGCATGGCCAACACTGGAGTTGAAGTTCAGCGCCAGGGTGATCAGATCAAGCTGATCATGCCGGGCAACATCACCTTCGCGACCAACTCGGATGCGATCTCCAGCAGCTTCTATCAGCCGCTGAACAATCTGGCCAACTCCCTCAAACAGTTCAACCAAAACACCATCCAGATTGTTGGCTACACCGACAGTACCGGTAGCCGCCAACTGAACATGGACCTGTCCCAGCGTCGTGCGCAGAGCGTGGCCAACTACTTGACCTCCCAAGGCGTCAACGGTGCAAACCTGAGTGCCCGTGGTGCCGGTCCGGATAACCCGATTGCCAGCAACGCCGACGTCAACGGTCGCGCTCAGAACCGTCGCGTGGAAGTTAACCTGGGCCCAATCCCTGGCCAGCAGTACGGCCAGCCGGGCACCCAGCAACAGGCGCCACAACAGAACAACCAGTTCCAAGGCAACCCGTACTCGCAGTACCAGTAAACAACGGCTAATAAAAAGGGCGCCGTGCAGTCAATGCACGGCGCCCTTTTTTGTGGCTGTCGATTACATCAGTCGATGTATTCGAACACCTTCACGATTTTCTGCACGCCGGATACGCCCTGTACCAGGTTGGACGCACGGGTGGCTTCTGCCTGGGTCAGCAGGCCCATCAGGTAAACGATGCCGTTGTCCGTCACGACCTTGATGCGCGAGCCGGGGATCGCATTGTCGGTGAGCATCTGCGCTTTGATCTTGGTGGTCAGCAGCGCGTCATTACTGATGGCAAGCAGGGTGATCGGATCCATGACCTGCAATTCGTTGTGGACCTTCTTGACCCGCTGAACCGACGCAGCGGCCTGCTCGGCCTGGGCCTTGAGGTCGGCGCGCGGCGTTTGGCCTGCGAGCAGCACCACGCCGTTGAAGCTGGTTACGACGATACGCGACGCACCGTTGCCCAAGTCCGTTGCGGCTTTGGCGACGTTTACTTCGACCTTTGTTTCGATCAACGAGTCGTCAATCTTGCTGCCGAAGGTGCGGGTGCCCTTGTCGTCCTGAATAGGGGTGTCACGTGTCGCAGTGATCGCCGTGCTGCAGCCGCTGATGCCGAGGCACAGCGTAATGGCCAAGAGGCCGAGGCGGTTAACGGTCATTCTTCACTCCCAAACAGTTGGCTGTCGATCAGATCGCACAGGCAGTGGATCGCCAGCAGGTGGACTTCCTGAATACGTGCGGTGACATTGGCCGGGACGCGAATTTCAACATCTTCGGGCAGTAACAGCGAGGCCATGCCGCCGCCATCGCGTCCGGTCAATGCTACGACAATCATTTCGCGATCATGTGCGGCCTGGATCGCTTGAATAATATTCGCCGAGTTGCCGCTGGTGGAAATCGCCAGCAGTACATCGCCTGGTTGGCCCAAGGCGCGGATCTGCTTGGAGAAGATTTCGTTGTAGCTGTAGTCATTGGCTATCGAGGTGATCGTCGACGAATCGGTGGTCAAGGCGATAGCCGGCAGGCTCGGACGCTCCCGCTCGAAGCGGTTGAGCAATTCGGACGAGAAATGCTGGGCATCGCCGGCCGAACCGCCGTTGCCGCACGAAAGCATTTTGCGTTCGGTGAGCAAGGCATTAACCATGACCTGACTGGCTTGCTCGATGTGCGGTGCAAGTACGTCCATCGCCTGTTGCTTGGTGTCGATGCTGGCCTGGAAAAGCTGGCGAATTCGGGATTGCATGTCCATCTGTGTGACCTTAATTAGCGCGGCTATTTGGCACAGGAATGTGCAGCCCGCAAAGCAAAGAGCAAAAGTGTGTGGTGAAGATGTCCGGCGAATCAGCTGTCGAAGGCATCTTTGAGCCAGTTCAGATCAGCCTTGCCTGACGGTGTGCTTTCTATGGCAACCACGTCGAAACGGCAGGGGGAGTTGGCCCAGCGATGCTCTTTTTGCAGGAAAAACTGCGCGGCGAGTATCAGCTTCTGACGCTTGCGCCCGTCGATACTGGCGAGCGCGCCACCCCATTGTGCGTGTTTTCTGTAGCGGACTTCGACGAATACTACTGTATCGCCGTCAAGCATGACCAGATCAAGCTCGCCGCGTTTACACAACCAGTTCTGCGCCAGCAGGCGCAGGCCTTGTTTTTGCAAGTGTTGCAGAGCTTGAAGTTCGGCATCCTTGCCGCTTTGCGCGCTGGACCTCTCGGGCATCAGCGCGGGGTGTCCGGCAGGCGTTGGATCTCGCCACCGACGAACTTCGCCCATGGCATCTGGCGATCAACGCGCTGGTTGGCGCTGATACCCAGGTTGCCCGAAAGGCCGTCAACCCGTGTGTCCGGCAGGGCCTTGAGCTGGCCAAGGCGTGGCGCGAGGCGGTAGGCGTCGACACCCATTGCATACAGGCGGCCCAGGCTGCCGTTGGCTTGTGGCCATTGCGCCGCAACCTGGTTGCGCAGCGGGTCAGTGGTGTTGAGCAGCCAAGGCGTTTCGCAGAACATTACATTGGTCATGTCCAGGTACTGGTTGCGGTCACCGCTGGCGCTGAAAACGTGGGACGTTGCGTAGACCGGTACATCACCGGCGTACTGGAAGTTCAGGGTCGGCTTGATCTGCTGAGCCAGTTGCGGAGTGACGGCCAGGAAGATGAATTCGATGTCCTGGCGACGCGACGGTTGTGCCGCTACGTCAGTACCAACGGTGCTTTGCAGGCTCTTGGCGCGGCCTTCGCTTTTACGCAGTTGGAACAGATCGGCAATCTGCTGGGCCAGGGCGACCGGCTGGTCGACATACTCGACCCCCATGACGGTGCCGCCGTTGGCTTCCCAATCCTGGCGGAACGCTTTGTAGACGCGCTCACCCCATTCGCCACGGGGCACCATCGCGGCAGCGCGATGCAGGCCGTCGGCACGGGCACGGCGCGAGACTTCGCGAGCTTCGTCTTCAGCGGCCAGGCCGAACTGGAACAATTGCGCTGGACCTTGATCGGTTTCGCTGTAGTTCAGTGCCAGGGTGGTGATCGGCAGTTGCGGGCGCGCACTGAGCTGCTTGACCAGCGGCTTCTCCAGTGGGCCGACGACTAATTGCACGCCGGCAGCCTGGGCCTTGGCGTAGAAGTCGTCGATGGAAGTCAGGCGCGAGCTGTCATAGAACTCGATCACCGGGGGCTTCTGCCCGGCTTGTTCAGCCTGGTAGTGAGCGGCCATGAAGCCTTCGCGCAGTGCCTTGCCCACGGAAGCCAGGGGGCCCTCTTGGGGCAGTAGCAGGGCAATCTTGCTCAAGGGCTGGCTTGCGAGTTCCTTGAGCTTGGTCAGCGGTGTTGGCAACTGCACGGCAGCCGGGTGGCCGGGGTTCTGCGCGCGCCAGGTGTCGATAGCGGCTTGTTGTTGCTCCAGCGTGCCGGCACCCTTGACCGCCTGGGCCAAGGTGATCCAGCCGTCCAGGGTCGGGTTGCCACTGGCTTGCAGCTGTTCGGCAGGTAGTGCGGCAATCAAAGTCCAGATGGCTTCGTGATTGCTTTGGGCTGCATCGCCAGTGAGCAGCGGCGCCATGGCGACACGCTCGCGGGCGGCGTTGAGGGTCTGGCCATCAGCCTCATAAGCACGAGCATGCACGGTACCTGTGCGAATCTGCTGTTCAGTCGGCAGGTCCTTCAGACTTTGCAGGCTAGCGTGGTTCAAGGCAGTCAGCGCAGCCTTCGGCTGGTTGCGTGCCATGGCCAGCTCGGCGGCCAGGGTGCTGGCGAACACTTGTGCTGCCGGCTTGAGGGCGTCCAGGGGCACTTGGGCAAGAATTTGCGACGAGCGGCCAGGGTTGTTTTGTTTATAAGCCATGTCTGCCGCACTCAGGCGCAGCAATGCGGCCTTTTCTGGCGTCTTGGCGGTGGTTGCCTGTTCGAGCAGTTGCTCGATACTGGCATCCGGGGTCCGTGGAAGTTCGCCAAGGCTGGACGAGGGCGAGCTGGCGCAAGCCGCCAGTAAGGCAGCGAGGCAGAGGGCAGAGAGCAGCCGCAGGCAAGCGATCATGTAAGTGTTCCTGATACCGATCAAATTAGCGTGGAATTGTACCCAAGCACTGGCCCAGGCGCGATGTTACTGGTGTGAAACCGTCGATTTAGGTCGTGCAAATGTTGGTATTGGGCTGTTGTAGGCAATCGGCGGCGGAAACGGCATCGACCGTGATGGCATATTTTCAAAGCATCTACGCGCTACAATGCGGCTTTTGCCAACCATCGAGGTGTGCGTTTTGACTGCTCCAGGTCCTTTGAATTCCACTGCAGGCTCGCTTTTTGTCGTGGCGACGCCCATTGGCAACCTGGACGACATCAGTGCCCGGGCGCTGAAAGTGTTGCGCGAGGTTAAATTGATCGCGGCGGAAGACACTCGGCACTCCCAGCGGTTGATGCAACATTTTGGTATCAGCACGCCATTAGCCGCCTGTCACGAGCACAACGAGCGCGAAGAAGGCAGCCGCTTTATTGTGCGCCTGCTGGCCGGTGACGATGTGGCGCTGATCTCCGACGCGGGAACGCCGCTGATTTCTGATCCGGGTTACCACTTGGTTCGCCAGGCGCGGGCCGCTGGTATCAATGTAGTGCCTGTTCCGGGTGCGTGCGCACTGATTGCTGCATTGTCGGCTGCGGGGCTGCCTTCAGATCGGTTTATTTTCGAAGGTTTTTTGCCGGCCAAAGCAGTGGGGCGTCGTGCGCGTCTTGAGGCGGTAAAGGAAGAACCGCGTACTTTGATCTTCTACGAAGCGCCGCACCGCATCCTTGAATGTCTGCAAGATATGGAATTGGTGTTTGGCGGCGAGCGCCTGGCATTGTTGGCGCGAGAACTGACTAAAACATTCGAAACCCTCAAGGGGCTGCCGCTGGAGGAGTTGCGTGCATTTGTCGAGGGCGACAGCAATCAACAGCGTGGCGAGTGTGTGGTGCTGGTGGCGGGCTGGACGGCGCCGGAGGCCGAAGATGCGGTCGGCAGCGAGGCCATGCGCATTCTTGACCTGCTCCTCAAGGAGATGCCCCTCAAGCGCGCCGCGGCCCTGGCTGCAGAAATTACCGGTCTGCGTAAGAATGTGTTGTATCAAGTTGCGCTGGATAAACAGAAAGCTGAATAGTTCCGGGGTTAAACCGGTATTCCGTCTGAACGTGATGGCCTTGGTGACTATTATTACTTGTCCTGAGGCCGCCGTGCCGTTAACCTGCGCGGCGGAGAGTCGATTGGACAGTCGCTGCCCTCTATGAAAATTAGGGGGGGGAGGAAAGTCCGGGCTCCATAGGGCGAAGTGCCAGGTAATGCCTGGGAGGCGTGAGCCTACGGAAAGTGCCACAGAAAATAACCGCCTAAGTACTTCGGTACCGGTAAGGGTGAAAAGGTGCGGTAAGAGCGCACCGCACGACTGGCAACAGTTCGTGGCTAGGTAAACCCCACTTGGAGCAAGACCAAATAGGGTCCCAAGGCGTGGCCCGCGCTGGGACCGGGTAGGTTGCTAAAGATGTCCAGTGATGGCCATCGTAGACGAATGACTGTTCAAGACAGAACCCGGCTTACAGATCGACTCTCCACCTTTTTCCTTCTGCCCGAGTCTCGGGCAGAAAACCGGTAATAACGCAAGAATCCTTCCCTGCCAAATCATTGGCAGATGCATCTTCGTAATACCAAAAAAATCTTACTCTTAATAAATTACTTTAACTTTAAGTCGTAGCTCTTTGAGCTATTTGCCCTTATTGGGTCAAAAATACCGCCGAACTCTGGTTTCTCCTGCTTTTACGCTCCTAAATCTCCGTTCTGTAAGGCTTTTCCTTGAATCCGCGCCTTGACGGTGTGGTGGGCGCATTCCTATAGTGTGCGCAAGTGGCGGAAAGTGGCACAAAGTGGGTTTTTTGAACGTAAAACGCTAAAATTTGGAGAAACGCATCTGTGTTTCGCGGAGCTAACGCTATCAGTCTCGATGCAAAAGGCCGTCTCGCCATGCCGAGCCGGTATCGTGACGAGCTGATTTCGCGAAGTTCCGGGCAATTAATCATCACTATCGATGCTGTTGATCCTTGTTTATGTGTTTACCCGCTCGATGAGTGGGAGTTGATTGAAACCAAATTGCGCGCCCTGCCTTCATTGCGTGAAGAAAACCGCCGCCTGCAGCGTTTGCTGATCGGTAATGCCGTCGACCTTGAGCTCGATGGCAGTGGTCGTTTCCTGGTGCCCCCGCGTCTTCGCGAGTACGCCAAGCTGGACAAGCGCGCAATGCTGGTTGGCCAACTGAACAAGTTCCAATTGTGGGACGAAGATGCCTGGGATGCTGTTTCTGCAGCTGACCTGGCTGCTATTCAACAACCGGGCGCTATGCCTGATGAACTGCGTGATTTGATCCTGTGACTATTGATAGCGGCTTTAACCACATCACCGTACTGCTTGACGAAGCCGTTGAGGCTCTCGCCGTACGCGCGGATGGCTGCTATTTGGATGGCACCTTTGGCAGGGGCGGGCACAGCCGGTTGATACTCAGCCAGCTCGGTCCCGACGGCAAGCTCCTCGGGTTCGACAAAGACCCCCAAGCGATTGCCACCGGGCAAGCGCTAGCGGCCGAAGACGGCCGCTTTGTCGTTGTGCAGCGCAGCTTTGCCGAGCTGGGTGCTGAAGTCGCCGAGCGTGGTATGGCGGGCAAGGTGGCCGGGGTTTTGCTCGACTTAGGCGTGTCTTCGCCACAGCTCGATGATCCGGAGCGCGGCTTCAGCTTCATGAACGATGGCCCTCTCGATATGCGCATGGATCCTACCCGTGGCATCAGTGCGGCACAGTTCATCGCCACCGCTCCCCATGAAGAAATTACCCGCGTATTCAAGGAATACGGTGAAGAGCGTTTCGCTGGTCGCATGGCACGTGCCGTGGTGGAGCGCCGTGAAATTCAGCCGTTCGAACGCACCGCCGACCTGGCCGAAGTACTCAAAGTCGCCAACCCTGCATGGGAAAAGGGCAAGAATCCTGCGACCCGTGCGTTCCAAGGCCTGCGCATTCACGTCAACAACGAACTGGGCGATCTGGAAGCTGGTCTTGAAGCCGCGCTGGACGCTTTGGAAGTGGGCGGTCGTCTAGTGGTGATCAGTTTCCACTCCCTTGAAGACCGCATCGTCAAATTGTTCATGCGTCGGTTGGTCAAGGGTGAGTCCGACAACCTGCCGCGCAACCTGCCGGTGCGTTTCGAAGCCTTTGTGCCGAAAATCAAAATCCATGGCAAAGCGCAGTTTGCTTCCGAGGCCGAACTCAAGGCCAACCCACGCTCCCGTAGCGCCGTCATGCGCGTCGCGGAGAAGCTGCGGTGAGCAAGCTTTTTGCCAAGCCCCTGCCGGGCGGCAGCTTCTTTATGTTGCTGCTGTTTGTCGGCGTGCTGGTGTCCGCGATTGCGGTGTCCTACAGCGCCCACTACAACCGTCAACTGCTTAACACCCTGTACGGGGAATTGAGTGTGCGCGACAAAGCGCAGGCGGAATGGGGTCGGTTGATTCTTGAGCAAAGTACCTGGACGGCCCATAGCCGTATCGAAGTTCTGGCCACCGAACAACTGAAAATGCACATTCCGGGCGCGGCCGAAGTCCGCATGGTGGCGCCATGATGAAGCTCGAGGGCGCACTTTATCCATGGCGCTTCCGACTGATGCTCGGGTTGCTGGCATTGATGGTGGGGGCGATTGCCTGGCGGATCATCGACTTGCAGGTCGTCGACCGTGACTTCCTGATCGGCCAGGGCGACGCCCGTAGCCTTCGTCATATCCCGATTCCTGCGCACCGCGGCCTGATTACCGATCGTAACGGCGAGCCTCTGGCCGTCAGTACGCCGGTAACTACCCTGTGGGCCAACGCCAAGGAGTTGCAGGTTGCCAAGGACAGGTGGCCACAACTGGCTGCCGCACTGGGCCAGGATCCAAAAGCCTTGGCCGAGCGCCTTGAGGCTCAAGCCAATAAAGAATTCATCTACCTTGTTCGTGGCCTCACCCCCGAGCAGGGCCAGCAAGTGCTCGACCTTAAAGTCCCCGGTGTCTACGGCATCGAGGAATTCCGTCGTTTCTATCCGGCCGGTGAAACCACCGCCCACATGGTCGGCTTTACCGACATCGATGACCACGGCCGCGAAGGCGTGGAGTTGGCCTACGACGAATGGCTGGCTGGTGTTCCCGGTAAACGACAAGTCATCAAGGATCGGCGCGGCAGACTGATCAAGGATGTCCAAGTCACCAAAAACGCCAAGGCCGGTAAGCCCTTGGCGTTGTCGATTGACCTGCGTCTGCAATACCTGGCCAACCGCGAGCTGCGTAACGCGATCATCGAGAACGGCGCCAAGGCCGGCAGCCTCGTGATCATGGACGTGAAGACCGGCGAGATCCTGGCTATGGTCAACCAGCCGACCTACAACCCGAATAACCGTCGCAACCTGCAGCCGGCGATGATGCGCAACCGCGCCATGATCGACGTGTTCGAGCCGGGTTCGACCATGAAAGCCATCTCCATGAGTGCCGCCCTGGAAACCGGACGCTGGAAACCCAGCGACAAGGTCGAGGTGTACCCAGGCACTTTGCAGCTTGGCAAATACACTATTCGTGACGTATCGCGCACCGAAGGTCCGGTGTTGGATTTGACAGGCATCCTGATCAACTCCAGTAACGTGGGCATGAGTAAGGTCGCCTTCGATATCGGCGGTGAAACCATCTACCACCTGGCGCAGAAAATCGGCTTGGGCCAACCCACCGGTCTGGATTTTCCCGGTGAGCGTGTCGGCAACCTGCCGAACTACCGCGACTGGAAAAAGGCCGAGACCGCCACGCTTTCCTACGGTTACGGCCTGTCGGTAACCGCAATCCAGCTGGCGCACGCGTTCTCCGTGCTGGCCAACAACGGTCGCATGGTGCCGCTGAGCCTGATTCACGTCGACGAAGCGCCGAAAGCCACCCAGGTGATCCCGGAAAACGTCGCCAAGACTATGCAAGGCATGCTGCAACAAGTGATCGAAGCGCCGCGCGGTGTATTCCGGGCCCAGGTGCCGGCGTATCACGTGGCAGGCAAGTCCGGTACCGCGCGTAAAACGTCGGTGGGTACCAAGGGCTATGCCGAAAACTCCTACCGTTCGCTGTTCGCCGGCTTTGGCCCGATGAGCGATCCACGTTACGCCATTGTTGTAGTGATCGACGAGCCGAGCAAAGCCGGTTACTTCGGTGGTCTGGTCTCGGCGCCAGTGTTCAGCAAAGTGATGTCCGGCACCCTGCGCTTGATGAACATCACGCCGGACAACTTGCCGCCGACTCAACAAGCGAATGCCGGACCACCGGTTGCTGCAGTCAAAGCCAATGGAGGGCGCGGCTGATGTCTCTTAGCCTGAATAAGATTTTCGCCCACGCTGGTCGCGATCTGCTGATTCGCGAGTTGACCCTCGACAGCCGTAACGTGCGCGCCGGTGATCTGTTCCTGGCGGTGCCAGGCGGCAAGGTCGATGGTCGTGCGCATATTGCCGACGCCTTGCAGCGCGGCGCCGCAGCCGTGGCTTATGAAGTGGAAGGCGCCACGGTGCTGCCGATCACCGACGTGCCGCTGATCCCTGTCAAAGGCTTGGCCAAACAATTGTCGGACATCGCCGGGCGCTTCTATGGCGACCCGAGCCGCCATCTCAATCTGGTGGGTGTGACCGGTACCAACGGCAAGACCAGTGTGACCCAACTGGTTGCCCAGGCGCTTGACCTGCTGGGCCAGCACTGCGGCATCGTTGGCACCCTTGGCACCGGTTTTTATGGCGCGCTTCAAAGCGGCCTGCACACCACGCCCAATCCTATTGCTGTGCAAGCGACCCTAGCCGACCTGAAAAAGGCCGGTGCCAAGGCGGTTGCCATGGAAGTCTCGTCCCACGGTCTGGACCAGGGCCGCGTAACCGCCCTGGCCTTTGATGTGGCGGTGATGACCAACCTGTCCCGCGACCACCTGGACTACCACGGGACGATGGAGGCGTATGCGTCCGCCAAGGCCAAGCTGTTCGCCTGGAATGACCTGAAGTGCCGGGTTGTGAACCTGGACGACGAGTTCGGTCGCCAGTTGGCCGCGCAGGACAGCGAATCGCGTTTGATCAGCTACAGCCTGCTGGACTCCAGCGCGTACCTGTATTGCCGCGAAGCCCAATTTAATGACGAAGGCGTTCGCGCCACGTTGGTAACGCCCCAAGGCGAACATCACCTGCGCAGCACCTTGCTCGGGCGGTTCAACCTCAGCAACGTCCTCGCCGCTATCGGCGCGCTGCTTGGTCTGGATTACGCCCTGGACGAAATCCTCAAAGTGCTGCCGAAGCTGGAAGGTCCGGCTGGTCGCATGCAACGCCTGGGTGGCGGCACCCAGCCGCTGGTGGTGGTTGATTACGCCCACACCCCGGATGCCCTTGAAAAAGTCCTCGAAGCCTTGCGTCCTCACGCCAAAGGGAAGTTGCTGTGCCTGTTCGGTTGCGGCGGTGATCGCGATCGCGGCAAGCGTCCGCTGATGGCCGAGATTGTCGAGCGCCTGGCCGACGGCGTACTCGTCACCGATGACAACCCGCGTAGCGAAAACCCGAGCCAGATCTTCGACGATATCCGCGCAGGCTTTAAAGACGCGTCCAAGGCTACTTTCGTTGCCGGTCGTGGTGCCGCCATCGCCCAGTTGATCGCCAGTGCCAGCGCTGATGACGTAGTAGTACTGGCCGGCAAGGGGCACGAGGACTACCAGGAAATCAATGGCGAGCGTCATGCCTTCTCCGATCTGGTCGAGGCCGATCACGCCTTGACCGCCTGGGAGATTGCCCATGCTTAAAGCGATGAAATTCAGCGAGCTGAGCCAGGCTCTGTCCGCTCGTATGCTGTCGAGCGATTGCTGCTTCGATGGCGTGAGTATCGACAGTCGCGCGATCAAGCCTGGGCAACTGTTTGTCGCCTTGGCCGGACCGCGCTTTGACGGTCACGACTACCTGAATGAAGTGGCCGCCAAAGGTGCCGTGGGTGCCTTGGTTCAGCGCGAAGTCGCCGACTCCACCTTGCCGCAACTGCTCGTCGCCGATACCCGCTTGGCTCTCGGTCAATTGGGCGCGCTGAACCGTGCTGCTTTTAATAAGCCTGTCGCAGCCGTTACCGGCTCCAGCGGCAAGACAACGGTCAAGGAACTGCTTGCTGGTGTACTGCGTACGCGCGGCCCGGTGCTTGCGACCCGTGGCAACCTTAATAATGACTTTGGCGCTCCGCTGACCCTGCTTGAACTCGCCCCGGAACACACGGCGGCAGTGATCGAACTGGGGGCTTCGCGCATCGGCGAAATCGCCTACACCGTGGCGCTGACCAAGCCCCACGTTGCAATTATCAACAACGCCGGTACTGCCCACGTTGGCGAGTTCGGTGGCCCGGAAAAAATCGTCGAAGCCAAGGGCGAGATTCTTGAGGGCCTGGATGCATCGGGCACCGCGGTTTTGAATCTGGACGACAAGGCCTTCGAGACCTGGCGTGTACGCGCCGCCGGTCGCAAGGTCCTGACATTTGCCGTGCTTAACGCAGCGGCTGATTTCCATGCATCCAACATCACCGTCGATGCCCGTGGCTGCCCGTCCTTCACCTTGCACACCCCGCAAGGTGACGAACACGTGCAACTGAATTTGTTGGGCAACCATAACGTCGCCAATGCCCTGGCCGCCGCCGCTGCGGCCCATGCCTTGGGCGTTTCGCTGTTCGGTATTGCCACGGGCCTGGGCGCGGTGCAACCGGTCAAGGGTCGTACCGTGGCGCAGTTGGCAACCAACGGCATGCGTGTGATTGATGACACCTACAACGCCAACCCATCGTCCATTAATGCCGCTGTAGACCTGCTAAACGGTTTTGACGGTCGCAAGGTGCTGGTACTGGGTGACATCGGCGAATTGGGCGACTGGGCTGAACAAGGCCACCGCGAAGTCGGCGCGTATGCCGCAGGCAAAGTCGACGCCCTCTACGCCGTTGGTACGAACATGGCCCATGCCGTGGCTGCCTTCGGCCAAGGTGCGCGACATTTCGCAACCCAGGCCGAGTTGATTCAGGCGCTGGGCACAGCAGAACAAGACAAACACACAACCATTTTGATCAAGGGATCGCGCAGCGCGGTGATGGAAAACGTCGTCGCGGCCTTGTGTGGCTCAAGTACGGAGAAACATTAATGCTGCTGCTGCTGGCTGAGTATCTGCAACAGTTCCACAAAGGCTTCGCGGTCTTTCAGTACCTGACCCTGCGCGGGATCCTGGGTGTGCTGACCGCGCTGTCTTTGTCGCTGTTTTTGGGGCCGTGGATGATCCGCACCCTGCAGAACCTGCAAATTGGTCAATCGGTTCGTAATGACGGCCCGCAGTCGCACCTGTCCAAGTCCGGCACCCCGACAATGGGCGGCGCGTTGATCCTGTCGTCCATCGGCATCAGCACCTTGCTGTGGGCCGACCTGC
Organism: Pseudomonas sp. Irchel 3H9; assembly: GCF_900187495.1. Lineage (NCBI taxonomy): Bacteria > Pseudomonadati > Pseudomonadota > Gammaproteobacteria > Pseudomonadales > Pseudomonadaceae > Pseudomonas > Pseudomonas sp. Irchel 3H9. The sequence goes on from NZ_FYDK01000001.1 coordinate 278,035, forward strand.
ACAACCGCTACGTCTGGGTGGTGCTGCTGGTAACCCTGCTGTTCGGCGCCATCGGCTGGGTCGATGACTACCGCAAAGTGATCGAGAAAAACTCCAAGGGGCTGCCAAGCCGCTGGAAGTATTTCTGGCAGTCGGTGTTCGGCCTGGGCGCAGCGATCTTCCTGTACACCACGGCGCCAAGCGCAGTGGAAACCACCCTGATCATCCCGATGCTCAAGGACGCCAGCATTCCATTGGGTATCGGCTTCGTGGTGCTGACCTACTTCGTGATCGTCGGCTCCAGCAACGCGGTGAACCTGACCGACGGCCTCGACGGTCTGGCGATCATGCCGACGGTGATGGTGGGCGGCGCGCTTGGCATCTTCTGCTACCTGTCAGGTAACGTGAAATTCGCTGAGTACCTGCTGATCCCTTATGTACCGGGCGCGGGTGAACTGATTGTGTTCTGCGGCGCCTTGATCGGTGCCGGTCTGGGCTTCTTGTGGTTCAACACCTACCCGGCACAAGTCTTCATGGGCGACGTCGGCGCACTGGCGCTGGGCGCAGCCCTGGGCACCATCGCGGTGATTGTTCGCCAGGAAATCGTGTTGTTCATCATGGGCGGTGTGTTCGTGATGGAAACCCTGTCGGTGGTCATCCAGGTGGCGTCCTTCAAGTTGACCGGGCGCCGCGTGTTCCGCATGGCGCCGATTCACCACCACTTTGAACTCAAGGGCTGGCCCGAGCCACGCGTGATCGTCCGTTTTTGGATCATCACTGTGATTCTCGTACTGGTTGGCCTTGCCACCCTGAAACTGAGGTAGAAACGAGTGTCCCTGATCGCTTCAGACCACTTCCGCATCGTTGTCGGCCTCGGCAAGAGCGGCATGTCCCTGGTTCGCTTCCTGGCGAACCGGGGCACGTCGTTTGCCGTGGCCGATACGCGGGAAAATCCACCGGAGCTGGTCACGCTGCGCCGTGACTACCCGCACGTGGAAGTGCGTTGTGGCGAGTTGGATGTCGAGTTTCTGTGCCGCGCCGATGAGCTCTACGTGAGTCCCGGCCTGGCACTGGCAACACCGGCCCTGCAAGCCGCAGCGGCCCGTGGCGTTAAGCTGTCCGGCGATATCGACCTGTTCGCGCGTAACGCGAAGGCGCCGATAGTAGCCATCAGCGGTTCCAACGCGAAAAGCACCGTGACCACACTGGTCGGTGAGATGGCGATGGCGGCCGGCAAGCGCGTGGCCGTGGGCGGTAACCTCGGCACCCCGGCGCTGGACCTGCTCAGCGACGACATCGAGCTGTACGTGATGGAACTGTCTAGTTTCCAGCTGGAAACCACCCATGACCTCGGCGCCGAAGTCGCCACTGTTCTGAACGTCAGCGAAGACCACATGGACCGCTACAGCGGCCTGCCGGCATATCATCTGGCCAAGCACCGGATCTTCCGCGGCGCCAAGCAATTTGTGGTCAACCGCCAGGATGCCCTTAGCCGTCCGCTGATGGGCGAGGGCATGCCCTGCTGGACCTTCGGTTTGGGCAAGCCCGACTTCAAGGCCTTCGGTATCCGCGAAGAGAACGGCGAGAAATACCTGGCCTTCGAATTTCAGAACCTGATGCCAGTGCGCGAGCTGAAAATTCGTGGTGCCCATAATCAGTCCAACGCCCTGGCGGCATTGGCGCTTGGCCATGCCGTTGGTCTGCCATTCGACGCGATGCTCTCCAGCCTGCGCACCTTCGCCGGTCTTGAACACCGCTGCCAGTGGGTGCGTGATCTCGATGGCGTCAGCTATTACAACGACTCCAAAGCCACCAACGTCGGCGCCGCACTGGCTGCGATCGAAGGGCTTGGCGCCGATATCGACGGCAAGCTGGTGCTGATTGCCGGTGGCGATGGCAAGGGCGCCGATTTCAAAGATCTCAAGGCACCGGTGGCTGCGCATTGCCGCGCCGTGGTTTTGATGGGCCGCGACTCCGACTTGATCGCCGCCGCGCTTGGTGACGCCGTGCCACAGGTGCGTGCCACCTCCTTGGACGACGCCATTGCCCAATGCAAAGCCTTGGCTCAACCAGGCGATGCGGTACTGCTTTCGCCGGCGTGCGCCAGTTTCGACATGTTCAAGAACTACGAAGAGCGTGGCCAGTTGTTCGCCCGCGCCGTGGAGGGCTTGGCATGAGCATTGATTTCAGAAACATCATCAAGCCGTACCCGTCGCCGATTATCACCGGGCGTGGCATCGACCTTGATTTCCCAATGCTCGCCGGTTGCCTCGCGCTACTGGGCCTGGGCCTGGTGATGATCACCTCGGCGTCTTCCGAAGTGGCTGCCGTGCAGTCGGGCAACACCCTTTACATGATGATCCGTCACTTGGTGTACCTGATCATCGGTCTGGGTGCGTGCATCGTCACCATGATGATCCCCATCGCCACCTGGCAGCGTCTCGGTTGGCTGATGCTGATCGGCGCGTTTGGCTTGCTGGTCATGGTGATCGTGCCGGGTATCGGCCGCGAGGTGAACGGCTCGATGCGCTGGATTGGTTTCGGCGCGTTCAACGTGCAACCGTCGGAAATCGCCAAGGTGTTCGTGGTGATCTATCTCGCCGGTTACCTGGTGCGTCGTCAGAAGGAAGTGCGCGAAAGCTGGATGGGCTTCTTCAAGCCATTCATCGTGCTTCTGCCCATGGCCGGCCTCTTGCTGATGGAGCCCGACTTCGGCGCCACCGTCGTGATGATGGGCGCGGCCGCGGCGATGCTGTTCCTCGGCGGCGTGGGCCTGTTCCGCTTCAGTTTGATGGTGGTGCTGGCAGTGGCGGCCGTGACCATCCTGGTGCAGGCGCAACCCTACCGGATGGCGCGTCTGATTACCTTTACCGACCCGTGGTCCGACCAGTTTGGCTCCGGATATCAATTGACCCAGGCGTTGATCGCCTTTGGTCGTGGTGAGTGGCTGGGCGTTGGCCTGGGCAATAGCGTGCAAAAGCAGTTCTACCTTCCGGAAGCCCACACCGACTTCGTGTTCTCGGTACTCGCCGAAGAGTTGGGCGTGGTTGGTTCGCTGTGCACCGTCGCGCTGTTTGTGTTCGTGTGCGTACGCGGCATGTACATCGGCTTGTGGGCCGAGAAGGCCAAACAGTATTTCGCCGCCTATGTGGCGTACGGCTTGTCGTTCCTGTGGATCGGCCAGTTCTTGATCAATATCGGTGTGAACGTCGGCCTGCTGCCGACCAAGGGGCTGACCTTGCCGTTCCTCAGTTACGGCGGCAGTTCGCTGGTGATTTGCTGCGCCTGTCTGGGCTTGTTGCTGCGCATTGAGTGGGAGAGTCGAACCCACTTGGGCAGCGAAGAGATGGAGTTCAGCGAAAGCGACTTCGCCGAGGAGCCGACCCATGGGCGCTAATGTGCTGATCATGGCTGGCGGCACTGGGGGCCACGTATTCCCAGCCCTGGCGTGTGCGCGCGAGTTCCAGAACCGTGGCTACACCGTGCATTGGTTGGGCACGCCGCGCGGTATCGAAAACGAATTGGTACCGAGTGCCGGCTTGCCGTTGCATCTGATCAACGTCACAGGCCTGCGCGGCAAAGGCAAGTTGTCCTTGCTCAAGGCACCTTTCGTCTTGCTCAAGGCGGTGTGGCAGGCGCGCAAGGTCATCCGTGAATTGCAGCCAGTGTGTGTGCTCGGTTTTGGCGGTTATGTAACCGGCCCTGGCGGCGTCGCGGCCAAGCTCGCCGGTGTGCCGGTGATCGTGCACGAGCAGAACGCTGTGGCCGGCACCGCCAACCGCTTGCTGGTGCCGTTGGCTGCGCGGGTGTGTGAAGCGTTTCCCAACACTTTCAGTGTGTCGGATAAGCGCCGTACCACCGGCAACCCGGTGCGCACCGAGCTGTTTATGGACATCGCCCGCGAAGCGCTCGCGGGTCGCAAGGCGCACCTGCTGATCCTGGGCGGAAGCCTGGGCGCTGAGCCATTGAACAAATTGCTACCGGAAGCGGTGGCGCAACTCCCTGTGGAATTGCGCCCGGAGATCTTCCATCAGGCCGGCAAGAACCACGATGAAATCACCGCCACGCGTTATCGCGAAGCCGGTGTCGAGGCGAACGTACAGCCTTTCATCAAAGACATGGCCCATGCCTATGGCTGGGCCGACCTGGTGGTCTGTCGCGCTGGTGCGCTGACCGTCAGTGAACTGGCCGCCGCCGGTCTGCCGTCCTTGCTGGTGCCTTTGCCCCACGCCATCGACGATCACCAGACCCGCAACGCCGAATATTTGGCCGGGGAGGGCGCTGCTTTCCTGCTGCCGCAAAGAACGACTGGCGCCGCCGATTTGGCCGCACGCCTGACCGAGGTTTTGATGCAACCGGAACGACTCAACAACATGGCGAGCACCGCAAGCCGCCTGGCCAAACCTGACGCAACCCGCACCGTGGTGGATATCTGCCTGGAGGTGGCCCATGGTTGAGAATCAGAAAGCCATGCCACAACCCGAGATGCGCCGCATCCGTCGCATCCACTTCGTCGGTATCGGCGGCGTGGGCATGTGCGGCATTGCCGAAGTGTTACTGAACTTGGGCTACCAAGTGTCCGGCTCGGACTTGAAAGAGTCGCCGGTCACCGAGCGCCTGAAGTCGTTTGGTGCACAGATTTTCATCGGCCACCGCGCTGAGAACGCCGCTGAGGCCGACGTGCTGGTGGTGTCCAGCGCCGTGAACACTTCCAACCCGGAAGTGGCCACCGCCCTTGAGCGCCGCATTCCCGTGGTGCCACGTGCCGAGATGCTGGCCGAGTTGATGCGTTATCGCCACGGCATCGCCGTCGCCGGTACCCACGGCAAGACCACCACGACCAGCCTGATCGCTTCGGTGTTCGCCGCTGGTGGCCTGGACCCGACCTTCGTTATCGGTGGCCGCCTGAATGCAGCCGGCACCAATGCCCAGCTCGGCACCAGCCGCTACCTGATCGCCGAAGCCGATGAAAGCGACGCGAGCTTCCTGCACCTGCAACCGCTTGTGGCCGTCGTGACCAACATTGACGAAGACCACATGGCGACCTACGACGGTGACTTCAACAAGTTGAAGAAAACCTTCGTTGAGTTCCTGCATAACCTGCCGTTCTACGGTTTGGCCGTGGTATGCCTGGACGATCCGGTAGTGCGTGAAATCCTGCCGCTGGTCAAGCGTCCGACCGTGACCTACGGCTTCAGCGAAGACGCCGACGTGCGTGCGATCAATGTGCGCCAGGAAGGCATGCAAACCTTCTTCACCGTACTGCGTCCTGACCGTGAGCCGCTGGATGTGTCGGTGAACATGCCGGGCAACCACAACGTATTGAATTCCCTGGCGACCATCTGCATCGCCTCCGATGAAGGCGTCAGCGATGAAGCCATCGTGGAAGGCCTGTCGCGTTTTGCGGGTGTCGGCCGTCGCTTCCAAGTCTACGGCCAACTGCCTGTAGAGGGTGGCGACGTGATGCTGGTGGACGACTACGGTCACCACCCGACTGAAGTTGCCGCAGTGATCAAGGCCGTGCGCGGTGGTTGGCCGGAGCGCCGCCTGGTGATGGTCTACCAACCGCACCGCTACAGCCGGACCCGCGATCTGTATGACGACTTCGTCAATGTATTGGCCGATGCCAACGTGCTGCTGTTGATGGAGGTTTACCCGGCCGGTGAAGAACCGATCCCGGGCGCCGATAGCCGCAAGCTGTGCAACAGCATTCGTCAGCGTGGTCAGCTTGACCCGATCTACATCGAGCGCGGTGTGGACCTGGCACCGATCGTCAAACCGCTGCTGCGCGCTGGTGACATTCTGCTGTGCCAAGGCGCAGGTGATATCGGCGGCCTTGCCCCTAAACTATTGGCGAGCCCGCTGTTTGCCGCCGAGAAGGGGAAGTCGAAATGACCACTGACTACGGCTCCCTGTTTTCGACAATCGCGCCAGCCGACTTCGGCCGTGTGGCGGTGCTGTTCGGCGGCAAGAGCGCCGAGCGCGAAGTGTCGCTCAAGTCCGGCAACGCCGTGCTCGAAGCCCTGCAAAGCGCCGGCGTGAATGCGTTTGGTATCGACGTGGGCGATGACTTCCTCGCCCGCCTGCAGGCCGAAAAGATCGACCGCGCCTTCATTATTCTTCACGGCCGTGGCGGTGAAGACGGCAGCATGCAGGGCCTGCTGGAATGCGCCGGTATTCCTTACACCGGCAGTGGCATCCTCGCCTCGGCACTGGCCATGGACAAGCTGCGCACCAAGCAGGTATGGCACAGCCTGGGCATTCCAACCCCGCGTCACGCTGTTCTGTGCAGCGAAGACGATTGTATTTCTGCAGCCAAGGAACTGGGCCTGCCTTTGATCGTCAAACCAGCCCATGAAGGCTCCAGTATCGGCATGGCCAAAGTGAACTCGGCCGCCGAATTGATCGACGCATGGAAAGCGGCAAGTACCTACGATTCGCAAGTGTTGGTGGAACAGTGGATCCAGGGTCCCGAGTACACCATCGCCACCCTGCGTGGCCAAGTATTGCCGCCTATCGCATTGGGCACGCCCCACACCTTTTACGACTACGACGCCAAGTACCTGGCATCCGATACCCAGTATCGGGTCCCGTGCGGCCTTGACGCAGCCAAGGAACAGGAATTGATGGACCTCACGGCGAAGGCCTGTGAGGCGCTGGGTATCGCCGGCTGGGCGCGGGCAGACGTGATGCAGGATGACCAAGGGCAGTTCTGGTTCCTGGAAGTCAACACTGCGCCGGGCATGACCGACCACAGCCTGGTACCTATGGCCGCTCGCGCAGCCGGCTTGGATTTCCAGCAGTTGGTGCTGGCAATTCTTGCCGCCAGCATTGAGCCAAGAGGCTAAGGACATGAAAGGCGCATCGCTTCGTCATCAGCCCCCACAAGCACCGAGCCGCAAGCCGGTGCCACGGGGTGCCAGCCGAATGGTGGCTAAAGAGCCGATGTCGGCGCGCCTGCCGAAAGCCAACTTTGGTTTCCTCAAGGCGCTGTTCTGGCCGGTGCTGCTGGTGGTATTGGGTTTCGGCACTTACGAAGGTGCGCAGCGTCTATTGCCGTACGCCGACCGTCCGATCACCAAGATCAGCGTGCAGGGTGACTTGAGCTACATCAGCCAGCAAGCGGTGCAGCAGCGCATTGGCCCGTACCTGGCCGCGAGCTTCTTCACCATCGACCTGGCCGGTATGCGCGGTGAGCTGGAACAGATGCCGTGGATCGCCCACGCCGAAGTCCGACGTGTGTGGCCGGACCAGGTGACGATCCGCCTGGAGGAACAACTGCCCGTGGCCCGTTGGGGTGATGAAGCGCTGTTGAACAACCAGGGCCAGGCGTTCACCCCGCGTGAGCTGGCCAACTATGAGCACCTGCCGCAGCTGTTCGGGCCGCAGCGGGCGCAGCAGCAAGTAATGCAGCAGTACCAGGCCTTGAGCCAGATGCTGCGGCCAATGGGCTTCTCCATTGCACGCCTGGAACTGCGTGAACGGGGTAGCTGGTTTTTGACGACCGGGGCAGGCAGTTCCGGCCCGGGCATCCAGTTGTTGCTGGGACGCGACCGCTTGGTGGAAAAGATGCGCCGTTTCATTGCCATCTACGACAAGACCTTGAAAGAACAGATTACGAACATTGCGAGCGTCGACCTGCGTTACGCCAACGGCCTTGCCGTCGGCTGGCGTGAACCGGCTGCGCCCACGGCAGCGCAACCCGCTGTCGCGAAGAATTAAGAAGAGGCAGGACCCATGGCAAACGTGCAAAGCGGCAAAATGATCGTCGGTCTCGATATCGGCACCTCCAAAGTGGTGGCGCTGGTGGGCGAGGTCGGGGAAGACGGCGCGATCGAAATCGTCGGTATTGGCACGCATCCGTCCCGGGGCCTGAAGAAGGGCGTGGTGGTGAACATCGAGTCCACTGTGCAATCGATCCAGCGCGCTATCGAAGAAGCGCAGCTGATGGCCGGTTGCCGGATTCACTCGGCGTTTGTCGGCGTCGCGGGCAACCATATCCGTAGCCTGAACTCCCACGGTATCGTGGCGATCCGTGACCGTGAAGTCAGCGCCGCCGACCTTGAGCGCGTCCTCGACGCCGCCCAGGCCGTGGCGATCCCGGCCGATCAGCGCGTGCTGCACACCCTGCCGCAGGATTACGTGATCGATAACCAGGAAGGCGTTCGCGAGCCTCTGGGCATGTCGGGCGTACGTCTGGAAGCCAAGGTCCACGTGGTGACCTGCGCTGTCAACGCTGCACAGAACATTGAAAAATGCGTGCGCCGCTGCGGCCTGGAAATCGACGACATCATTCTTGAGCAACTGGCGTCTGCGTACTCGGTACTGACCGACGACGAGAAAGAGCTGGGCGTGTGCCTGGTGGACATCGGCGGCGGCACCACTGACATCGCGATCTTCACCGAGGGTGCGATCCGTCACACCGCCGTAATCCCGATTGCAGGCGACCAGGTTACCAACGACATCGCCATGGCGTTGCGTACACCGACCCAGTACGCTGAAGAAATCAAGATCCGCTACGCCTGCGCCCTGGCCAAGCTGGCCGGTGCCGGCGAAACCATCAAGGTTCCGAGCGTGGGCGACCGTCCACCGCGCGAACTGTCGCGCCAGGCTTTGGCCGAAGTGGTCGAGCCGCGTTACGACGAGCTGTTCACCCTGATCCAGGCTGAACTGCGTCGCAGTGGCTACGAAGATTTGATCCCGGCCGGCATCGTGCTGACGGGTGGCACCTCGAAGATGGAAGGCGCGGTCGAACTGGCCGAGGAAATCTTCCACATGCCGGTCCGCCTGGGCGTGCCCCATGGCGTCAAAGGCCTGGGAGACGTGGTGCGCAACCCAATTTATTCCACCGGTGTGGGCTTGCTGTTGTACGGACTGCAAAAGCAGACCGACGGCATTTCCCTGTCGGGCCCGAGCATCCGTGACAGCTACCGCAGCGACGACGAGGCCAAAGCGCCGTTGTTCGAACGGTTGCAGGCTTGGGTAAAAGGCAATTTCTAAAGCTTTACCGCAACACCGATGTAAGCAGTAGGCGAAAAAACTAGAGATAACGAAAGGAGAGGGAACATGTTCGAACTCGTAGACAACATCCCCGCCAGCCCGGTCATCAAAGTGATCGGTGTCGGCGGTGGCGGCGGCAACGCTGTCAACCATATGGTCAAGAGCAACATTGAAGGCGTTGAATTCATCTGCGCCAACACCGATGCCCAGGCGCTGAAAAGCATCGGCGCGCGGACCATCCTGCAATTGGGCACTGCTGTGACCAAGGGCCTCGGCGCTGGCGCCAATCCGGAAGTCGGCCGTCAAGCCGCTTTGGAAGACCGTGAGCGTATTGCCGAAGTGCTGCAAGGCACCAACATGGTGTTCATCACCACTGGCATGGGCGGCGGTACCGGTACCGGTGCGGCCCCGATCATTGCCGAAGTGGCCAAGGAAATGGGCATTCTGACGGTTGCAGTCGTAACCCGTCCGTTCCCGTTCGAAGGTCGCAAGCGCATGCAGATCGCCGACGAAGGTATCCGTCTGCTGTCTGAAAGCGTCGACTCGTTGATCACCATTCCTAACGAGAAATTGCTGACCATCCTGGGCAAGGACGCAAGCCTGCTGTCCGCGTTCGCCAAGGCTGACGATGTACTGGCCGGTGCCGTTCGCGGTATTTCCGACATCATCAAACGCCCAGGCATGATCAACGTCGACTTTGCCGACGTACGTACTGTCATGAGCGAAATGGGCATGGCGATGATGGGCACTGGCTGCGCCAGCGGTCCTAACCGTGCACGTGAAGCCACCGAAGCGGCCATCCGCAACCCGCTGCTGGAAGACGTGAACCTGCAAGGCGCACGCGGCATCCTGGTGAACATCACTGCCGGTCCTGACCTGTCCCTGGGTGAGTACTCCGACGTGGGTAGCATCATCGAAGCCTTCGCTTCCGAGCACGCGATGGTCAAAGTCGGTACCGTTATCGATCCAGACATGCGCGACGAACTGCACGTGACTGTGGTCGCTACCGGCCTGGGCGCGAAAATCGAGAAGCCTGTAAAGGTTATCGACAACACCGTTCATACAAACCATGCCAGCCACGCCAGCCAATCGGCTGCAGCTCCAGCGCCTGTGCGCCCGGAAATGCCGTCGGTGAACTACCGTGACCTGGATCGTCCGACCGTGATGCGCAACCAGGCTCAGGCCGGTGCTGCGGCGTCCCGTAGCCCGAATCCGCAAGATGACCTGGACTACCTGGACATCCCGGCATTCCTGCGTCGTCAGGCCGATTGATGGAATGTATCAGGGCTATGAAGGTGATTGGTGTTCAGCAAAGGTCTGGTCTGCTATTATCGCCAGCCTTTGTTGATACCAGTTCGCAATTTGCGCTCAAGCGGTCCAAGCCATGATTAAACAACGCACCCTGAAGAATATTATCCGTGCCACAGGTGTAGGTCTGCACTCCGGGGAGAAGGTATACCTGACCCTCAAACCTGCACCTGTCGACACCGGCATCGTGTTTGTTCGTGCCGACCTGGACCCTGTGGTGCAGATTCCTGCTCGCGCGGAAAACGTTGGCGAAACCACTATGTCGACCACATTGGTCAACGGTGACGTCAAAGTGGACACGGTGGAGCACTTGCTCTCGGCCATGGCTGGCCTGGGCATCGATAACGCCTACGTCGAGCTCTCCGCGTCCGAAGTCCCTATCATGGATGGCAGCGCTGGACCCTTCGTATTCTTGATTCAATCTGCCGGCCTGGAAGAACAGGACGCAGCCAAGAAGTTCATACGCATTCTGCGGGAAGTGACAGTAGAAGACGGCGACAAGCGCGCCACCTTCGTCCCGTTCGAAGGCTTTAAAGTGAGCTTTGAGATCGATTTCGATCACCCGGTATTCCGTGACCGCACCCAAAGTGCAAGCGTGGATTTTTCCAGCACTTCGTTCGTAAAAGAAGTCAGCCGCGCCCGTACCTTTGGTTTCATGAGTGACATCGAGTACCTGCGCAAGCACAACCTCGCACTCGGCGGCAGCGTTGAAAACGCCATTGTGGTCGACGCGGATGGTGTACTGAACGAAGACGGCCTTCGCTACGAAGACGAATTCGTGAAGCACAAGATCCTCGATGCAATCGGTGACCTCTACCTGCTGGGCAATAGCCTGATAGGCGAGTTCAAAGGCTTCAAGTCGGGCCACGCCCTTAACAACCAGCTGCTGCGCAAGTTGATTGAGCAGACAGACGCTTGGGAAGTCGTGACCTTCGAAGATGCCAGCACCGCACCGATCTCTTACATGCGTCCCGTTGCGGCGGTGTAAGTAACAACTCTCTTTCTTTAGTTTTTAAAGGCTGCCTTCGGGTGGCCTTTTTTTATGGCTGTTTTTCTGGTGAACAGACTTGCTGTGGCAAGCGGGCCTGTTGTGGTGAGTAAGGCTGTGACAGCAAGTCTTCTGTGGACATTAGTCTGATGCCTCATGACAGCGTCGCTGCATCCACGATCCGATTACGCCCCGTATGCTTGGCCTCATACAACGCCTGGTCCGCACTCAGCAGCAATGCTTCCAACGACATACGACTGTGCTTATCCCAGGTGCTCATACCAATACTCACAGTAATCGGCCGCTCATCCCCGGCTATCCGCGGTAAGTGTTCGACGCTGCTGCGGATGTGCTCGGCGATTACCTGTGCGCCCTTGGCATCGGTAATCGGAAGCACCACTGCAAATTCCTCACCGCCATAGCGCGCCGCCAGATCAGCAGGGCGACGAATGTTGCCGCCGATCACTTGGGCCACGGAGCGTAAGGCTTCATCGCCCCCCTTATGGCCATGGCGATCGTTAAAAGCCTTGAAGTGGTCCACGTCAATCATCAGAAGCGTCATCGGCTCCGTTGAGCGTTGGGCGCGGTCCCATTCCAGGCGCAGGCGTTCATCCAGAATGCGGCGGTTGGGCAGGCCGGTGAGGGCGTCGGTGGCTGCCAGTTCTGACAGCACCCGTTCTGCGCGGTAGCGTCGTCGCAGTTCACGACGCAGCATCCAGGTCAGCCACAACAGACCTATACACAGGATGCCGGTGGCGCCACTGGTCAGCAGCGCGGCGCGTTTCCAAGGGGCGAATACATCTTCACTGGACAGTGCCACTACCACGATCAGCGGTAAGTCTCCGACGTTGGTGAACGTGTACAGGCGCTCCTTGCCGCTGAGAGCCGAGATGGCTTGGAAGCTGCCACTGCCTTCACTCAGCATGCGCTTGAAGTTCGGTCGCTCGCTCAAGTCCTTATCGATCATGTCGCGTTCGAGCAGCGGCTGTTGGGCCAACAAAATGCCTTTGTTGTTGAGCAGGTTGACGCTGCTGCCGTTGCCGATGGTCAGGGTGTTGAACAGTTGGTCGAAATACGCCAGACGCATGGTCGCGACCGCAACGCCGGCAAACTCACCGTTGGGTCCTGATACTCGCCGGCTGAATGCCATGCGCCAGACCTGGTCACAGTCGCAATGGATTTTGAACGGTCGGCTGATGAACAAACCGGCCTGGCTGTCCTTTACGTGCACCTGGAAATAATCGCGGTTAGAAAAATTACGCGGCGTCGGCTGCAGCGTTGATGAGTCTGCGATAACGGCGCCGGTGGGGTCCAATAACAGCACTTCGCCCTTGAAAGGCGCTGCGGTGGCGAGGTCGAACTGCACCAGATGCTGGATACTCGCGGCCACCTGGGACAGGTCTTCACGTTGTTTGGCCGCAATCAGCCCTTTGAGTGCCAGGTCATACAATTCAACGTTGCGCAGCACGTCGGCATTGATCAGTTGGGCAATGTTGGTGGTTGAACGTTTGGCTTCCTGAAGGGTGCTGGCGTGTTCGCGGACCAACAACGCCGCAACGATAATCACAATCAGGGCGACCGTGAGGCCGCTGCCCAGAATCAGAAAAAGCTCAGGATGTGCAGGCGAGGTACGAACAGGGCGTTGACTCATCGGGCAGACTTCAGCGGTGTGAATGCTGGCAGTTTAGTTCTACCCGATGAAAATTAAATCATTGGCTAAAAAGAAAGATTCCAGGGGTCAGAACACGTTGATCGGGTAGTCGATAATCACCCGATATTCATCCACGTCCCGGTCAACCGCCGAATAACCATTGCTGCCGCGGTTGGTTGCCCATTGAAAACGCATGGCCAAATCCTTGGCCTTGCCGCCTTGCACCACGTATTTCACGTCGATATCCCGTTCCCAGTGCTTGGCGTCTTTGCCATCGGCGCTGTACCAGGCGCTGTAGCCTCTGCTTTGCGGGTCGACCTTGGTCAGGTCGGTCTTGCCACTGATGTAGGACACCGCCGAGGTCAGCCCGGGCATACCGAGGCCGGCGAAGTCATAGGCGTACTTGAGCTTCCACGAGCGCTCGTTGGGGCCGTTGAAGTCCGAGTATTGTTGGGAGTTATCCAGGTACACGCTGTCGCCCTGAGCGATGTAGTCGAACGGCGTGTTTCCGTTGACCCGCTGGTAAGCGGCGGTGACGCTGTGATTACCCACGCCCACGGTGAAATGCAGGCTGTAGGTGTTGTTGTCGATGCCGCCGAGCAACGACTGGCCGGTGTCTTGGGTGTGGTAGTAGTGCAGACCCGGGTTGAGGCTGACCAAGTCATTGAGTGCGTAGGTGTAGTCCAGGTCGTAGTAGTACTGGTGCCACACGTCCTTGAGTTCGGAGGCGTACAGGTTGCTGGTCAGGCCGGGAATGCCGCTGAACGAAACACCGGCCCAGTTCATGTGCTGGCTGTCGGTGTTAGTCGGCAGGGCGCCGTAGCTGGTGCCAATGCGACGGTGGCCGCTCTGGTTGTAGAGCTTGGTGAAGCTGGCCTGGCCGCCTTCGAACATCCAACCGTCGAAGCTGTGATTGCTTAGGCTCACGCCGCGGAAAGTCTGCGGCAGCATGCGCGTCTGGCCGCCCGCGATGACCGGGTTGTTGAGGAACAGATCACCGGCCTTCAACTCGGTATCAAAGGCACGCATCTTCAAAGTAGCGCCAGCGGTGGAGAACGATCCGGGGGCTTTGCCGCTGCCGTCAGTACTGCCGTAGGGAAGAATGCTGGAGCCGTCAGTGCCGCCACCGCCGTCGAGTTTGAGGCCGAGCATGGCGTGGGCATCCAGGCCGAAGCCGATGGTGCCCTGGGTGTAGCCGGATTCGAAAGTGCCGAGAAAGCCTTGGCCCCACTCCTTGCTGTCATCGGTATGAATGTCACGACGGTCGCGGTTCATGTAGTAGTTGCGGGTGTTGATGTTGAGGTGCGAGCCCTCGATGAAACCTTCAGTAGGGGTAGTGTCTGCCGCGTGGGCAAGGGGGACGATCGTTGCTGCAATCGCGAGGAATAACGGGGTGAACGTCAGCGAGTTCTTCACCGGTAAGGCTCCTTTGGTCTATCGAAAACGGCCAATGTCGTGGGGGTGTGCCTGGCCTTTTTTACGGCAAAAAAAAGCCGCTGATATCAGCGGCTTTAAGACAGATTCCCAGTGTAGAGCCCTGGAAATAAGTCGAGGGAAATTCGGGTAAGCGGGTAGCTGCCTTTGCCGCCGCGCTCATCGATGCGTCAAATTAACGCAGGTGAGCGGTACGATATAGAGTGTAACAAGAGAATGACTGTTGCCCAAATCGCAACAGTGATTGGATCTGATTCCATGTGGGCGGCCTACATCGGCAGAGTAATGCCGAAGGTATTGCCCCCCTGTTCGCTGCGCACAAACACGTCGCCACCGTGCATCAACGCAATCGCCTTGACGATCGCCAGCCCCAATCCATGATTCGCCCCGCTGTTGCTACGCGAGGCGTCCACCCGATAGAACCGCTCGAACAACCGCGGCAGGTGCTCGCCGGCAATTGCCTCGCCGGGGTTGGTCACGGCGATGGCCACCTGATGGTCCAGCACGTCAATGTTCACGTCGATCACCTGCCCCGGCGCCGTGTGCTGAACCGCATTGCTCAACAGGTTGATCAGCGCACGGCGCAGGTGGGCTTTTTCGATCTGTACCTGGGCGTCGCCGTGGACCTGCACCCGCACCTGAGCGTCTTCGAGAATGAAGTCCAGGTAGTCGAGCGTGGTCGCCACCTCATCGGCCAGGGAGCTTTCGATCAGCTTGGTGGCCTTGCTGCCCTGGTCGGCGCTGGCGAGGAACAGCATGTCGTTGATGATCGAACGCAGGCGTTCCAGCTCTTCCAGGTTCGACTCCAGCACTTCCAGATAATGCTCGGCCGAACGCCCACGGGTCAGCGCCACTTGGGTCTGGCCGATCAGATTGGTCAGCGGTGAACGCAGTTCATGGGCCACATCGGCATTAAAAGATTCCAGGCGCGAGTAGGCCTGCTCAACGCGGTCGAGGGTGGAGTTGAACGAGTTGACGAACTGCTTGAGCTCCGGGGGGAGTGGCGACAGTTGCAGGCGTCCGGAGAGTTTTGGCGGCGCGAGTTTGCGCGCTTCATCCGAGAGTCTACCCAGGGGCTTGAGTCCAATGCGCGACACCCAGAACCCCAACAGCGCAGCCAGCACCACGCCAACCAGCGCCAGGCTGACCAATGCCACCAGCAAGTGATGCTGAGTGGCGCGGAAGTTCTCGGTGTCGATGGCAATCATGAAACGCAACGGCGGGCGCTGGTCCTTGGCTGGAAACTGGCTCACCAGTACCTTGAACGGATGGGTGTAGCCCGGCAGATGCAAATCGCGCTTGCCGCTGGGGCCCTCGGCGAAGGCGCGGATCTGCGCATCCGGTTCGCCATACTCGAAGTTCGGATCAGTGCTGACTACCCAGAAGCGGATGCGCTTGTCTTCCTCACTCAATAGTTTGAGCTTGGCCTTGATCTTCACCCAATGGTCCGGCGTGCCGAAGCGGTTCACCGAGGATTCCAGCACGCTGTAGCGCGCATCCAGTTCCGCGCCCGGCAACAATCCGAGGCTGCGGTCGACCTGCTGGTACAGCGCGCCACCGATCAACACAAAAATCAGCAGCGCCACCAACGTGAACATGCCACTCAGGCGCAAGGCGATGGAATTAGACGGCACTGCGGTTCTCCAGCACATAACCCATGCCACGAATGGTGTGCAGCAGTTTGTGTTCGAAGGGCCCATCCAGCTTGGCGCGCAGGCGCTTGATCGCGACTTCGACCACATTGGCGTCGCTGTCGAAATTGATGTCCCAAACCATCTCTGCAATCGCTGTCTTGGACAGAATTTCACCCTGGCGCCGCGCCAACACGCTGAGCAGCGAGAACTCCTTGGCCGTCAGGTCCAGGCGCACACCGTTGCGGCTGGCTTTGCGGCTGATCAGGTCAATCCACAGGTCGGCGACGGTGACTTGCACCGGCTCATGACCACCGCTGCGCCGGGTCAGGGCTTGCAGGCGCGCCACCAGTTCGAGAAACGAGAACGGCTTGCCCAGATAATCGTCGGCGCCCTCGCGCAGCCCGCGTATGCGGTCTTCCACGCGCTCGCGGGCGGTGAGCATGATCACTGGCGTCTGCTTGCGCGCACGCAAGGCACGCAGCACGCCAAAGCCGTCGAGGCCGGGCAGCATCACGTCGAGCACGATCACCGCGTAATCGTTCTCCAGCGCCAAGTGGAGACCTTCGACACCTTCGCGGGCCACGTCGACGGTGTAGCCCTGTTCCGTCAGGCCGCGGTGCAGGTAGTCGGCGGTTTTTTCTTCATCTTCAACAATCAGTACGCGCATGACCCGCCTCAGTGTGTGGTCGCCAGCTCGGCAGCTGGTTTGGGCCGGTGGAAAAAACGCTCAAGGTACAAGTATATGACCGGCGTGGTGAACAGCGTCAGCGCCTGGCTCACCAGCAGGCCGCCGACCACGGCTATCCCCAGCGGCTGGCGCATTTCTGCACCCGGTCCGCTGCCGACCATCAGCGGCACCGCGCCGAGCAGTGCGGCGAGTGTCGTCATGATGATCGGGCGGAACCGCGTCACGCAGGCTTCGTAGATCGCTTCTTCCGGCGGTAGCCCGCGCACGCGCTGGGCCTCCAGGGCGAAGTCGATCATCAGGATGCCGTTCTTCTTCACGATGCCGATCAACAGCACCAGGCCGATCAACGCCATGATCGAAAAGTCCTGCCCCATTAACCACAACATGATCAACGCGCCCAAACCGGCCGAGGGCAATGTGGAAATAATCGTCAGCGGGTGCACGAAGCTCTCATACAGCACCCCAAGGATGATGTAGACCGCCACCAGCGCCGCAAGGATCAGCCACGGCTGGCTGGCCAGCGAGCTTTGGAACGCCTGTGCCGCGCCCTGGAAGTTGCCGATGATGGTCGTCGGCATGCCGATTTCATTCTTGGCCTGGTTGAGCATGACGACCGCATCACCCAACGCCACGCCGGGCGCCAGGTTGAACGACAGGTTGGCAGCCGGGAACATGCCGTCATGGCTGATGGACAACGGCCCCACGGTGGGCGGGTCGACCTTGGCCAGTGCCGACAGCGGCACCATTTCGTTGGTCAGCGGCGAGCGCAGGTAGAAATAGTTCAGGCTCTCGGCCTTGCCCCGTTGTTGGGTGTCCAGTTCCAGTACCACCTGGTACTGGTTGATCTCGGTCTGGAACTCGTTGATCTGGCGCTGGCCGAAGGCGTCATACAGCGCCTGGTCGACATCGGTCGCGTTCAGGCCAAAGCGTGCGGCCGCCTGACGATCGATGCTGATGTGGGTGATGCTGCCGCCCAGTTGCAGGTCGTTGGACAGGTCGCGAAACGCCGGGTTGGCACGCAGTTTTTCGGTGAGGCGCTGGGTCCAGGTGTTGAGCGTCGGGCCGTCGTTGCTCTTGAGCACGTATTGGTACTGGGCACGGCTAGGGCCGGAGCTGAGGTTGATGTCCTGGCCGGCACGGAGGTACAGCACGATGCCCGGCACTTTGGCCAGTTTCGGGCGGATGCGGTCGATGAACTGGCTGGCCGTAACATCTCGATCACCCCGGTCTTTCAGGGCGATCCAGAAGCGCCCGTTGGCGATAGTCTGGTTGCTGCCCGTCACGCCCACCGAATGGGAAAACGCCTGCACCGCCGGGTCATCCTTGACGATCTCAGCCAAGGCTTTGTGCTTGGCGACCATGTCCGGGTACGACACATCGGCCGCCGCTTCGCTGGTGCCGAGCACAAAACCGGTGTCCTGTACCGGAAAGAAGCCCTTGGGGATAAACACGTACCCGACCACGGCCAGGGCAAGGGTCACCACGAAAATGGCGGCCATGGTGCGTTGGTGGGCCAGTGCGCGGCGCAGGTTTCGCGAGTATCCGGCCAGCAGGCGTTCGCTGAAGCCGGGTTTGTCGTGGGCGGGGTGGGTCGGGGCGCGCATGAACAGCGCGGCCAAGGTTGGCGCCAGGGTCAACGAGACCACCACCGAAATCAGGATGGTCGACGTCGCCGTCAGCGCGAACTCCTTGAACAAGCGCCCGACCACGCCTCCCATGAATAGCAGCGGAATAAACGCCGCCACCAGCGAGAAGCTGATGGACACCACCGTAAAGCCGATCTCCCCAGCGCCCTTGATGGCCGCTTCGCGTTTGTCGAGGCCCGCTTCCAGATGGCGGTGGATGTTCTCCACCACCACGATGGCGTCGTCCACCACGAAACCCACGCTAATGACAATCGCCACCAGGGTCAGGTTGTTCAGGCTGAACCCCATCAGGTACATCACCGCGAAGCTGGCGACCAGCGACACGCCGAGCACGCTGGACACAATCAGCGTCGCCGACAACTGGCGCAGGAACAACGCCATCACCGCCACCACCAGCAGGATGGCGATCAGCAGCGTCACTTCCACCTCATGCAGCGAGGCGCGGATGGTCTTGGTGCGGTCGGTCAGTACGCTGACCTGCACCGAAGCCGGCAACATGCCTTGCAGGCGCGGCAGTTCAGCCTGGATGCGGTCCACGGTTTCGACGATGTTTGCGCCGGGCTGGCGCGAGATCACCAGGTTTACGCCGGGTGTATCACCGGACCAGGCTTGCACGTAGGCGTTTTCCGAACCGTTGATGACTTTGGCGATATCGCGTAGTTGAACCGGTGCACCGTCCTTGTAGGACACGATCAGTTGGGCGTAGTCCTCCGGGTGAAACAGCTGGTCGTTGGTCGACAAGGTCGACACGCTGTTTTCCCCATAGATCGCGCCCTTGGCCAGGTTAAGGCTCGATTGCTGGATTGCCAGGCGCACATCGGCCAGGGTGAGGCCGATGGCGGCGAGTTTGTCAGGCGAGGCCTGCACGCGTATCGCCGGGCGTTGCTGGCCGGTGATGTTGATCTGGCCCACACCGTCAATCTGGCTGATCTGCCGCGCCAGCAGGGTTTCCACGTAGTCACTCAGCTCGGTGCTCGGCATGCTGTCGGAGCTGACACTGAGGATCAGTACCGGGCTGTCCGCCGGGTTGACCTTTTTCCAGGTCGGCAGGCTCGGCATGTCGCTGGGCAGCTTGCCCGACGCGGTGTTGATCGCCGCCTGCACTTCCTGGGCGGCGGTGTCGATGCTCTTGTCGAGTGTGAATTGCAGGGTCAGCAGGCTTGAGCCCAGGGCACTGCTGGAGGTCATCTGGGTCATGCCGGGGATGGCACTGAATTGCACTTCCAACGGTGTGGCCACCGATGAGGCCATGGTGTCAGGGCTGGCGCCGGGCAATTGTGCGGTGACCTGGATCGTCGGAAATTCCGCTTCCGGCAGTGGGGCGATGGCCAGGCGAGGGAAGGCAATCATCCCGAGCAATACCAGGGCGAAGGTCAGCAGCAGGGTGGCGACCGGGTGGTCGACGCACCAGGCTGAAGGCGAGCGGCTCATGGCTGCACCTTGGCATCGACGGTCTGGATCACTTGCGGTGGTTCTTTGAGCACCTCCACCTGAGCACCGGCCTTGAGTCGCGACTGGCCATCACTGACCAGCACGTCACCGGCTTGCACACCCGTGATGATGTTCACGTCGCTGTTTTGATAGGTGACCTGCACCGGCACCACCTCAACCTTGTCCCCCTTGACCCGGTACACAAAGTGCGAATCCAGGCCGCGTTGCACCACGGTCGGCGGCACCACCAGGGCATTTTTGTCGAGGGCGGTCTGGATTTTGATGGTCACCAGTTGCCCCGGCCACAGGCGCTGGGAGGCGTTGCTGAACTCAGCCTTGGCGCGCAGTGTGCCGGTGGTGGAGCTGATCTGGTTGTCGATCAGGCTCAAATGGCCTTCACCGAGCAAGTCGCCGGTCTGGCCGTCGGTGTCAGCGCCCAGGTAAGCGTCGACGCTCGCCGGGGCAGGCGCGGCGATCAGGCCTTGCAGGGTCGGCAGCATCTGCTGCGGCAGCGAGAACTCAACGGCAATCGGGTCGATCTGGGTCACTGAGAATAAGCCCTGGGTATCACTGGTGCGCAGGAAATTGCCCGCGTCCACGTTACGAATACCGACGCGGCCACTGACGGGGGAGCGGATCTGGGTGTAGGAAAGCTGGACCTGGGCCGAATCGATTGCGGCCTGGTTGCCTTGGGCGGTGGCCTTGAGCTGGTTGACCAGAGCTTGTTGCTGGTCATAGGTCTGCTTGGACACGCCGTCGTCGATGCTCAACTCCTTGTAGCGCTTGAGGTTGACCAGCGCTACCTGCAGTTGCGCCTGGCTCTCGCCCAACTGCGCCTTGGCCTGGTCGAGACTGGCGCGTATCGAGCGGTCATCAATGGTCGCCAGCAGGTCGCCGACCTTGACCCGTTGGCCTTCCTTGACCAGCAATTGGGTCAGGATGCCGTCGACTTGCGGGCGAATCACCACGCTGTGCAGCGATAACACCGTGCCAATGCCGCTGACAAAACGCGGGATATCCTGTTGCACCACGCTCACCACCCGGACCGGGATCGCGGTCGGTACTGCCAGCTTGGTCTTGGCCGGCCGGGTCAGCGCCCAGACTGCAATCGCTACGACCACGAGGACACCCACAATCAGGGCGGTTTTTCGTTGAATCTGCATGGGTGAGGCGCCGGGGCAAAGGATGGGGAGAGTGAGTGATCTTTATAGCCCTTCAACCCGGTCAGCAGGGTGACTGCTAACTGACAGCGCTGTCAGCAAACTCCGACCATTCGTACAGGCGGTGGTTAAAGATCTCAGGCGCGCAGGTATACTGCGCGCCAGTGTGGCCCGCAAGCCGGCCCCGCATCATTTTCTGCACGCTCCGGAGCTTCCATGACTTCCCCGACACAACCCCCTGTTGACGCGACCGACATCGTCGATCCGGCCAGCGCTGAAGGCGTTGAAAAAGCCGAGATCCCGGCGTTTAAGTTTCCGTTCAAGCCGGGTGAGCTGGCTGGGGCCAAGAATGCCGCCCAGCCTTGGTACAAGAACGGTGCCAAAAACGGCCACACCAAGTCACCGGGCATGGCGCCGCCGGGCACCCGTCGTTCGATGGGTAAACGCTGAGGTTAACAAGCGGCACATTGTGTCGATTGTTGCCTACAGCTTCTGCTGATCTTTCTGATTGTAGGTCCACTGCCGTTTCTTGAAAGCTTGCACAGCCTTTGCTCTGCCCCCGAGGTTCATGGGGGGAGCGAGGCGACGCTGGTCTTTCCGGAAAAGGACGTTTCCCTTGGCCCTGATACACATCTGTGTAGTGCTTGCCCTGTTGTTTTCGGCTGATGCCCTTGCGGCCGATGATCAAACGCGTCGCGAAATCCGCTTCGCCGTTGCTGCGCAATTCCCCCCCTTCCAGAGCCGCGACCCGCAAGGGCAGTTGGTTGGCCTCAATATCGAGTTGGGCAATGCCCTGTGCGTGCAGTTGAATGCGCGCTGCGTTTGGGTCGACCAAGTGGTTGTCGAAGACTTCCTCTCCCTTGAAGCCAGAAAATTCGACGCGATCATGGGCATGGCGCCTACGTCGGAACGGCGGCGTTGGGTAAGCTTCACCGATAACCTCTATCCCTTTACCACCCGGCTGGTGGGCCGCAGCACATCAGGCCTGCTGCCCCATGTTAAGTCGCTCAAGGGCAAGCGGGTTGGCGTATTGCTGGGGAGCAATCGTGAAGCGTTTGCCCGTACGAAGTGGGCGCACAGGGGCGTCATCGTCAAGAGCTTCTGGCTCAATAATGATTTGGTCCGCAGTCTGATAGCCGGCGAAATCGACGCAACCCTGCAAGGCACCGTAGAAATTCGCGAAGCCTTGCTCGACACCGACGAAGGTCGGGATTTCGACTTCCTGGGCCCGCCCATTTCGGCCGCATTGCTGGGGGATGGCGTGGCGATTGCGGTGCGTAAGCCCGACACCGCACTGCGCAAGGAACTCAACTGCGCCCTCGAACAGCTGAAACAGAATGGTGAGTATCAGCGGATAATCCGGCATTACCGGTTAGACGCTGCGCCATGAGCGCTTTTGGGGTCGATAAAGAGACTATGCAGCCCGCAACGAAATAAACGCGTAGTTGGCCGGCACCTCGGTAGCAATCTGCGCCCCGGCGTCCAGCACCTGTTCGGCGATGTCCAGCCCGGACACATGAAACACCCACTCATTGGCCACGGACGGCTGATCAATTGCCAACTCAATCGCCTGGGCAAATGCGCCCATGTCCGGCAAGTACGCGGTAAATCCATCCCCCTTGAGCGCTGTGGTGCGAATGCCCAGCAAGGCGCACACCGCTTCCTTGGTCTGCACGTCATCGCGGTCTGCCTGGCGCGAACGCTGGATCAGCGCCCCGAGTTCCTGGTCCATCAGTTCGCCGCCGATGATCAACGCCGGGCCCTGTTCCCAGGATTCTGGCGGGCAATCCTTGGCGGCAGGGTTGAGCGGGATATGCGGGTTGATCTCCATCGGGTAGATGCGGCAGACCAACGGTCGACGCTCATAGATGCGACACAGGTTGTCTTCGTCAAGATTCCGGCAGCGCCCGGCGTTGTAGGCGGCAAACGTGATTGCCACAAATGCTTCGGTGTTGCCGCTGGGCACCACCACCGAACGGCGTTCGGCGTGCTCGCGTTGCTGTTGGGGCAGGCCCAGTCCGCTACCGAGGAATCCCTCCACCAGAACAATGACGTTACCGCCGTCCGCCGCCCACATACGGGCTTCGGCGAGGGTCAGGGGGACGTGGTGGTCGGTGCAGCATTTACCGCAACCGACGCAGGAAAAATGGGTGTTCATGGCGGATCTGTCACCAGGCTAGGTCAGAGGGCACGCAGTTACGGTGACGGGTTTTTACCTCTTTCCACCGGTACGATTCTCTGTAAGCAAGTTATGCGCCAGCGCCTGTCAGTCCTCTTCGACCACATCGCGCAGTACAAACACCATACCCGCGCTCTCGTACAGCTGCCGGGCGCGTAGGTTGCTTTCCAGTACCTTGAGGTCCACATAGGGTTCACCACGTTGCTTGAACACCTGGAAGGTGTGCAGCAATAACGCGCGGCCCAGCCCCTGGCCTTGAGCGCAAGAATGTATGGAGAGGTTCTTGATGAAGGCGCTGGTCCAGCACTGGGCTACGCCGAGAATACCGTCGGCGTTGCTGGCGACCAGGCACAGCGTGGGGTCGAATTCGGCATCGGTGACGAACTGTTGCCGCCATTCATCGAGGTTGGCGACACGACCACCGCCCTGATCCTGGGTCATGCGCAGTACGGCGTGAATCGCTGGCGCCAACGCGTCACGGTAATGGTCCAGTACGGTCCCGGCCGGCCATTGTGGCGCGGGCAGGCCGGCAGTGAGGTCGCGGCGCAGCAGTTGGTAATACGCCGTCACCGATTACAGACCCTGTTGCGCCACGGTTTGCGCAGCCACCACCAGGCATTTGGTCAGTTCGGGGGATGAGAACTTGGTCAGTACCGCGTTGGCGCCGGCCAGGCGCGCTTTTTCGCTGTTCATCGCGCTGTCCAGGGAGGTGTGCAGCAAAACGTACAGATGCTGGAAGTCTGGCGTTTCACGCAGGGTGCGGGTGAGGGCGTAACCGTCCATCTCGGACATCTCAATGTCCGACACCACGACATTGATCTGCGCGGCGGTACCTTGCAGTTCCAGCAGCACATCAATGGCTTCCTTGGCGCTGCGCGCGGTGTGGCAGGTCAGGCCGAGGTTGCGCAGGGTATGAACCGACTGCTGCAGGGCGACCTGGCTGTCGTCCACCACCAGAATCCGCGCATTGCCGAGCACTTCGGCTTCTTCCATGGTCAAGTCGGTGGGCGCCGCTTCAATCGGTGCCGGCGCGATGCCGTGGATGACTTTTTCAATGTCCAGCACCTGGACCAGGCCGCCTTCCACCTGAGTCACCCCAGTGATAAACGCACGGTTGCCGCCGGAGCCGTAGGGTGGCGGGCGGATGTCGGTCGTCAGGCAGTGCACGATCTTGCTCACCGCCTGCACATGCAGACCCTGTTTGGAACGGCTCACGTCAGTGACAATCAGGCAGCCGCCGTTCGGGTCTTCCAAGGGCCGTTCGCCCAGGGCGCGGCTCAGGTCGATCACCGACAGCGAGGCACCGCGCAGGGTGGCGATGCCTTTAACGTTCGGATGAGACTCCGGCAGTTTGGTCAGCGGCGGGCAGGGAATGATTTCGCTGACTTTCAGCAGGTTGATGGCCATCAGCTTGCCGCTGCGCAAGGTAAAGAGCAGAAGTGAGAGTGAGTCTGCGCGGGCTTTGGTGGTGGACATAAAAACCTTCTGTGGATCAGGGATGACGATCTATGAAAGGTTATCGACCCAGCCGCTGGAAACTGTAGGCGCGATCAGGGCCCTTAGCATCAGCCCTTCCAGACCTGCGGGTTCACCAAATCCTGCGGACGCTCGCCCAGCAGAGCACTGCGCAGGTTGTCCAACGCGCGGTTGGCCATGGCCTCACGGGTTTCATTGGTTGCCGAGCCGATATGCGGCAGGGTCACCGCGTTGCTCAATTGGAACAACGGCGACTGCGCCAGTGGCTCCTGCTCATACACATCCAGCCCGGCGCCGCGAATGGTCTGGTCCTGCAGGGCCTGGATCAGCGCCGGTTCGTCTACCACCGGGCCACGGGAGATGTTGATCAGAATCGCGCTGGATTTCATCAGCCCCAGCTCGCGCGTGCTGATCAGGTGACGGGTCTTGTCGCTCAACGGCACCACCAGGCAGACAAAATCCGCCTCGGCCAGCAACTGGTCCAGGCTGCGGAATTGCGCGCCCAACTCCTGTTCCAGCTCCAGCTTGCGGCTGTTACCGCTGTACAGAATCGGCATGTTGAAGCCCAGGCGCCCGCGACGGGCCACGGCCGCGCCGATATTGCCCATGCCGACGATGCCCAGGGTCTTGCCGTGTACATCACAGCCAAACAACGGCGCGCCGACGCTGGCTTTCCACTGACCGGCCTTGGTCCAGGCGTCCAGCTCTGCCACTCGGCGCGCGCTGCTCATCAGCAGGGCGAACGCCAGGTCGGCGGTGCTTTCGGTGAGTACGTCAGGGGTGTTGGTGAGCATGATCCCGCGCTCGTTGAAGTACGGCACGTCGTAGTTGTCGTAGCCCACTGACACGCTGGACACCACCTCCAGTTTGCTCGCGCCTTCGAGCTGCGCACGGCCCAACTTGCGACCCACGCCGATCAAACCGTGGGCGTGGGGCAGGGCTTCATTGAACTGCGCATTGATGTCGCCCAGCTTGGGATTAGGCGCGATCACCTCGAAATCCTGTTGCAGGCGTTCGATCATGGCTGGGGTGACGCGGCTGAAGGCGAGGACAGTCTTTTTCATGGCAGGCGGGCTCATCGACTACGGAAGAATGCCAAGCAAGCTAACATTCCTTGCCACTGTTGTCAGGACACGGCAGACCTAAAGTGGGCAGGGAAACATGTAGGAGGGGGCTTGCTCCCGATAGCGGTGCGTCAGTCGCCAGATGTATTGACCGATCCACTGCCATCGGGGGCAAGCCCCCTCCCACATTTGACCTGTATCGCCTGGTAGCAATCAGTTCGCCAGCCGCGCACCGCTCAGGCTGCCACTCAACTCGTACGCCACCAGCTCCGCCTGATGCGCCGCCAGGATCTCCGGCAACGAACCGCGCAGGTATTCCACCCAGGTCTTGATCTTCGCATCCAGGTACTGGCGCGAGGGGTAGATGGCGTACAGGTTCAGCTCTTGGGAACGGTAGGTGGGCATGACCCGCACCAAGGTGCCATTACGCAGGCCTTCAATGGCCGCATACACCGGCAACAGGCCGACGCCCATGCCGCTGGTGATCGCGGTTTTCATCGCGTCCGCCGAGTTCACCAGAAACGGCGAGGTGTTGATCGCCACGCTTTCCTGGCCTTCGGGGCCGTTGAAGGTCCACTTGTCCAACTGAATCACTGGGCTGACCAGGCGCAGGCAGGCATGGTTGAGCAAGTCCTGGGGGCGCTGTGCACAGCCCTTGGCCTTGACGTAATCGGGCGAGGCGCAGGCGATGCTGTAGGTGATGCCCAGGCGTTGGGAGACGAAGCCTGAATCCGGCAGTTCGCTGGCCAGCACGATGGACACGTCATAGCCCTCGTCCAACAGGTCCGGCACGCGGTTGGCCAGGGTCAGGTCGAAGGTCACGTCCGGGTGGGTGCGGCGGTAGCGGGCAATGGCGTCGATTACGAAGTGCTGGCCGATACCGGTCATGGTGTGCACTTTCAACTGTCCGGCGGGGCGCGCATGGGCGTCGCTGGCTTCGGCCTCGGCTTCTTCGACGTAGGCCAGGATCTGTTCGCAGCGCAGCAGGTAGCGTTTACCTGCTTCGGTAAGGGCAATGCGCCGGGTGGTGCGGTTGAGCAAGCGGGTTTGCAGATGGGCCTCCAGATTGGAGACCGCGCGCGAGACGTTGGCCGTGGTGGTGTCCAGTTGGGCGGCAGCGGCGGTGAAGCTGCCGGCTTCGGCCACGCAACTGAAGGCGCGCATGTTTTGCAAAGTGTCCATGGAGTGTTCTCAGGGGAGATAACAAATTGTGACAGAAAGTTACGCCGTCCAGTGATCCCTACCAACGGATTATCGCTTGAACGGTAACAAAGATTCACAGGAATGCCAGCTTATCGCCATTCCTCCCGCCCCCTAGAATTGCGCCACCTTCCCCGCATCACCACCTCAGGAATTCGCTTGCCGTGCCGCGTCGCATCAGCAGAGAGCTGAAGACTCTCAGTGTTTGGGCCTTATCGTTAGCAATCAGCGGCTGCATCGGAACCGGAGGAATCGCCCCCCAAGGCCACGCGTTGAACGCCAATACCCTGGCCACCGACGAAGCGATCCAGAGCGCCGCCCAGGACGCCCATTGGCCCACCGCGCAATGGTGGCAAGCCTACGGCGACCCGCAACTTAACCATTGGGTCGAACTCGCCACGCACAGCAGCCCGAGCATGGCCATCGCCGCCGCGCGGGTGCGAGAAGCGCGGGCGATGGCCGGGGTTGCCGAGTCGGCCGAGTCGTTGCAGATCAACAGCGACACCACCCTCAAGCGCCACAACTGGCCCAAGGATCAGTTCTACGGCCCCGGCGAACTGAGCGGCGCCAACACCTGGGATAACAACTCATCCTTGGGCCTGAGCTACGCCCTCGATCTGTGGGGCCGCGAAAGCAACGCCACCGAGCGTGCCGTCGATCTGGCGCACATGAGCGCTGCCGAGGCGCGCCAGGCCCAGTTGGAATTGCAGAACAACGTGGTGCGCGCCTATATCCAGCTGTCGTTGCACTACGCCAACCGCGATATCGTCGCCGCTACGTTGGCCCAGCAGCAGCAGATCCTCGACCTGGCCAACAAACGCCTTTATGCCGGGATCGGCACCCATTTCGATGTAAGCCAGGCCGAAACCCCGCTGCCGGAAACCCACCGCCAACTGGACGCCCTCGACGAAGAAATCGCCCTGAGCCGTAACCAACTGGCGGCCTTGGCGGGTAAAGGCCCGGGGGAGGGCGCGCAGTTGCAACGGCCGAGCCTGTCCCTTGCCGCGCCACTGAAACTGCCGTCCACCCTGCCTGTGCAGTTGCTCGGCCAGCGCCCGGATGTGGTCGCCAGCCGTTGGCAAGTGGCGGCCCAGGCCCGTGGCATCGATGTGGCTCACGCGGGTTTTTATCCCAACGTGGATCTGGTCGGCAGCCTCGGCTACATGGCCACCGGTGGCGGCATGCTGGAGTTTCTGGCGGGCAAGAAATTCAACTACAACGTCGGTCCGGCGATCACCTTGCCGATCTTCGACGGCGGCCGCTTGCGTGCCGAGTTGGGTGAAGCCAGCGCCGGTTACGACATCGCCGTTGCTCGTTACAACCAGACCCTGATCAATGCGCTCAAGGGCATCAGCGACCAGTTGATCCGCCGAGAATCCATGGACAAGCAACAAGGCTTCGCCGCGCAATCGGTGGCCTCGGCGCAGAAAACCTATGACATCGCGATGATCGCCTACCAGCGCGGCCTCACCGATTACCTCAATGTGCTCAACGCCCAGACCCTGTTGTTTCGCCAGCAACAGATCGAGCAGCAGGTCCAGGCCGCGCGCTTGAGCGCACACGCCGAGCTGGTGACCGCCCTGGGCGGTGGCCTCGAAGCAGGCAAGGACGCACCGCAGGACGCCAAGACCCTCCCGAGCAAAACCCCGGCGGCCCTCGCCGTATTCGATCACTGAGTAGGTTGTAATGACTCCCTTGCCTGCACCGCTGCGCTGGCTGCATTCCCTTGAGTGGCGCCGTGGTTTTTTCGACTGGGCACGCAGCGACGGCGTGACCTGGGTGTACATCTTCAAGGTGTTGATCGCCGCGTTCCTCACTCTGTGGCTGGCCATGCGCCTGGAGTTGCCGCAACCGCGCACCGCGATGATCACCGTGTTTATCGTGATGCAGCCGCAGAGCGGCCAGGTGTTCGCCAAGAGCTTTTACCGCTTCCTCGGCACCCTGACGGGCTCTGCGGTGATGGTGTTGTTGATCGCCTTGTTTGCGCAGAACACCGAACTGTTTCTGGGCGCCTTGGCGATCTGGGTCGGCATCTGCACCGCCGGTGCGACGCGCAACCGTAACTTCCGCGCCTATGGGTTTGTGCTGGCCGGTTATACGGCGGCGATGGTTGGCCTACCGGCGCTGGCCCATCCGGATGGCGCCTTTATGGCGGCCGTTTGGCGAGTACTGGAAATCTCCCTGGGAATTATCTGCTCCACGCTGGTGAGCGCTGCGATTCTGCCGCAGACCTCCAGCGCCGCCATGCGCAATGCCTTGTATCAGCGCTTCGGGGTGTTCGCGCAGTTCGTCACCGATGGCTTGCGCGGGCGCAGCCAGCGTGAAGGCTTCGAGGCCAGCAACGTGCGCTTCATCGCCGAAGCCGTGGGCCTGGAAGGGCTGCGCAGCGTTACCGTGTTCGAAGACCCGCATATGCGCCGGCGCAATGGCCGGCTCAGTCGCCTCAACAGCGAATTCATGAGCATCACCACGCGCTTCAATGCCTTGCACCAGTTGCTCGAACGGCTGCGCACGGATGCTGCGGATCACGTGGCGGCGGCGATCAAGCCCGGCCTGCAGGACCTTGCCGAAGTGCTCGATGGGTTCTCCGGTCGCGCATTAACCAGCCCCGATGCGGCACGCCTCGTCAACCAACTGTCGGCCTACAAAGACGGCCTGCCGGCCAAGGTACGCAGCCTGCGCACGGCCTTCCAGGAAGGTGAGCCCACTGAGGCCGAGCAACTGGATTTCCATACCGCCTACGAGTTGCTTTACCGCTTCGTCGACGACCTGCACAACTACGCGCAAACCCATGCCTCACTGGCCGACCACAGCCATGCGCGGGAAGACTGGGACGAAGCCTACACGCCGAAAACCAATTGGCTGGCCTGCGCCGCTTCGGGGATTCGTGCGTCGTTTATCCTGATCGTACTCGGCAGTTATTGGGTGGCGACCGCCTGGCCCAGCGGCGCCACCATGACCCTGATTGCCGCCGCCACCGTCGGCCTGTCAGCCGCCACGCCCAACCCGAAACGCATGGCGTTCCAGATGGCCTGCGGCACCTTGATCGGCGCGTTGGTGGGCTTTGTCGAAATGTTCTTCGTGTTCCCGTGGATCGACGGCTTCCCGCTGCTGTGCGTGATGCTCGCGCCGGTGATCATCCTCGGTGCTTTCCTCGCCTCACGCCCGCAGTACGCAGGCGTTGGCGTGGGCCTGCTGATTTTCTTCAGCACGGGCTCGGTGCCGGACAACCTCACGGTTTACAACCCCTATACCTTTATCAATGACTACATCGCCATGATCATCGGCATGCTGGTGTGCGCGGCCGCCGGCGCGATCATCCTGCCGCCCAATAGCCGCTGGCTGTGGCGCCGCCTGGAGCAGGATCTGCGCGAGCAGGTGGTGTACGCGATCAGCGGCAAGCTCAAGGGGTTGGCGTCGAGTTTTGAAAGCCGCACCCGTGACCTGTTGCACCAAGCCTATGGCCTCGCCGTCGGTCAGCCGCAGGTACAACGTGATTTGCTGCGCTGGATGTTTGTTGTGCTGGAAGTCGGTCACGCGATCATCGAGTTGCGCAAGGAACAAGCGATCCTGCCAGTGCACCCGGCCTATGCCGAGTCCCAGCCGTGGCGCCAGGCGATCCGCGTGATGGGCCGCTCGCTGGTGCGGCTGTTCCTGCAACCCAGCGCGAGCAATCTGGAGCGCGGCCTGATTGCCGTCGACCACGCGATCAGCCGCGTGCAGGCCACCGACGAACCCTTCGCCCCACACTTCGACACCTCGGCGCTGCGCCGGGTGAAGAGCTACCTGCACTTTATCCGCACCTCGTTGCTCGACCCGCAATCGCCGCTGGCGGCCCTTAAAGGATCCCCCCATGCCCCGTGAAATCGCGTTCCACGGCCTCTACATGCCGACGATGACCTTGATGTTCCTGATCGCTGCGGGCCTGGCGTGGGCGCTGGACCGCTTCTTGGCCGGCTTCGACCTGTACCGTTTTTTCTGGCACCCGGCGTTGCTGCGCCTGAGCCTGTTCGTTTGCCTGTTCGGCGCCCTGGCGCTGACCGTCTACCGTTGAGAATGCCCCGATGAAAAAGTTTTTCAGCCTGCTTGCGACCCTGCTGGTATTGGCTTTGGCGATCTGGATTGGCCGCACGTTGTGGGTGCACTACATGGAAACCCCATGGACCCGCGACGGCCGGGTACGCGCCGACATCATCAACGTCGCGGCGGACGTTACCGGCGAAGTGATCGACGTGCCCGTGCGCGATAACCAATTGGTCAAAAAGGGCGACCTGCTGATGCAGATCGACCCCGAGCACTACCGCATTGCGGTCAAGCAAGCGCAATCGTTGGTGGCCTCGCGCAAAGCCACCTGGGAGATGCGCAAGGTCAACGCCCACCGCCGCGCCGACCTCGACGCCTTGGTGATCTCCAAGGAAAACCGCGATGACGCCAGCAACATCGCCGACTCGGCCCTGGCGGATTACCAGCACGCGCTGGCACAACTCGAAGCGGCCGAACTCAACTTGAAACGCACCCAGGTCGTGGCGGCGGTGGATGGCTACGTCACTAACCTCAACGTGCATCGTGGCGACTACGCGCGCATCGGTGAAGCCAAGCTGGCCGTGGTGGATATGAACTCGTTCTGGGTCTATGGCTTCTTCGAAGAAACCAAGCTGCCCCATGTGAACGTCGGTGACAAAGCCGATATGCAGTTGATGAGCGGCGAGACGTTGAAGGGCCACGTAGAAAGCATCTCCCGAGGCATCTACGACCGTGACAACCCCGAGAGCCGCGAGCTGATCGCCGATGTGAACCCGACCTTCAACTGGGTGCGCCTGGCCCAGCGCGTGCCGGTGCGAATTCACATTGATGAAGTGCCGGAAGGCGTTTTGTTGGCGGCGGGCATCACCTGCACCGTGATCGTTAACCAAACGCCGAACTGAAATGTGGGAGGGGGCTCCCACATTCGATTTTTGTTGATAGGCAGATTGGGCACCGCTTCAGGTTTTTGCGTTCGCTCTGAACTTTCTTCGACGTTTGACCCGCAGCATGCTGACGAATCGGCGGTGGTTTCTTGTATTTAAAATCAGCAGGCAGAACAGCGATTGAAGTAGTGGAAATAATGCAAACAAAGTAACCGGGTTGTTTCCCAAGTAGCCTGCTGAAAGCAAGGCGTTCAGTGCCGCGACGCCTGCAAGCAGTGGCGGCCCAGAGCGAAACCCCACCGCCACCAAGGTCAGGCCAATGCACATGGCCAGTAGCAGTGCCATGCTTGCCACGACCGCATATTCGACAGGGAGATGATTTATTCGGGCGTAATACGACAGGCTATGTGACAGGTTGCCTGAAATGCTGACTAAGTTCATTGAGATCCCCATACCCACAGTGAATGCAAAACGTCGGGTGTATCGAGTTAACGTTCGGGGATCTTGCAGGGTGTTGATGTCATTGTTCATGGCTGCTGAACTCTTCATAAATGCCGATAACAATAGGGTTGATATTTCCGGACAGGCCGCTGCCGGTAACTGCCAGAGCGGCACCCACCTGATCGGAGAGTTGAATGAGAAGGTCTTGGCGTAACTGGCCGTTGTTGAAGCGCTTGGGGAGTGTTCCGGCCAACTGCTTTAACCGAATTATTTCGCCAGAGTGACGAGGGTTCTGCAGGCGCAGAACTTCGTATGTCAGCTTTGCGCGTTCCTGTCGGCTCATACGCCTCAAAATGTCGGTCAGGTTGCGGCCTGTCGTATTTTTGATAGTCATGACAGTCTTTACCGTGACAAATGTCGTGCTGCCCGCACCCACCAAAGAAATGCCATCCAAGGCTACGGTCATTGCCTGATACCAACTAAGGCTGTCGTAATAGTCGTTTTCAGATGGGTTGGTTAGTTCTTTGTAGGTTCTCCATATGCCGTTGCCACATTGCAAAGCACTGGCGGCTGCAGCGGTATAAGCAATGTAACTAATTGCAAGGCTGGAACCTGCACTGATAGGCGCTGACGCGATGCCTACCTTGGCAACGATAATCCCAATCACAGCCCCACTGCATGCCAAGGCCATCCCCGCTGCCTCGCGCCATAGCTGCGACTCGCGCGGTGAGTTTGCCAACCACTGCGCATACTCATCGGCAGTCATCACCGGCCGCGCCACTTTCCGCAGAATCACCCTCTTAGGCCTGATGCTGCACAGCGGCACAAACTCGCGCAGCACCGTCACCTGATAGCCGCTGCCGATATGCACCACACCTGCCCCGACGATGGTCGGGTCGGCATCAATGGTTCGATACAGTTTGGGCAGGTCCAGCAGGCTGGTCAGTCGCTGGCGAGTTGTGGTGTGCGCATCCGGCACCCCGCTTCGCAGGAAATCGCTTGGCATCCTTTCACCTGTGAGTAGACAGAGGTGAAAGAGCCTGGGGATAGTTTCCTGGTAATGATGTCGGGCCGTTCGCTATTTTTTGTAGGAGCAGGCCTGTGAGTTATTTCATGGCGCTACATAAGTTTCATGCAAATGCCGCCACAACAGCGCGCCACTCGCCTGCTTCTCAAACACCACGGTCGCGCGGCGATCGGTCCTAGTGCCGCTGTCATCCACCTGAAGCTCCCGATAAGTCACCGTGGCCCCGCGTGCATGTCGGTCAATCCCGGTCATTTCACTCAAGGTGATTTTCAATCCCGGGCGCATTCCGCCCAGGCGAGTGAACAGCGCGTTGACCCCGGCGGCATTGACGCGTGTGCCGGTGGCGGGGGCGATCATGCTGAACTCTGGCGAGAAGCGCGCAAGCAGGTTTTGCAGGGTGCCTTCTGGCGCAACCCCGGCAAACCATTGCTCGATCTCGACGTGGGTCTGGATCACTTCTTCAAAAAAATCGCTGTAATCGATCATCAGGGAGACTCACTGGCAGGGTGGAGCAATGTGCGGACCCTGGACGCATCCAGGCGCAGCACTGCAAAAAGAGGCAGCAGGGTCAAGGCTGCTGCAATCGTGAAGGTTAAGGCGTAAGAATCCAAGGCCGACAACAGCGCACTGAGTGCGGCTGCGCCCAGGCAAAAGCTGATTTGCCGATTGATATTCCACAAAGCGCTGGCGTGGCCCATGCGTTCGGCGGGGATGTCGAGAAACGCCAGCGTCTGTGCCGTGCTGCTGCACAAGCTGCCGCCCAGGCCCATCAAGGCGTAGGCCGGAATAATCAGGGCCGGTTCGTTCAACACCAGAATGCCGCTGCATTGCAGCGCCATGCCCGCCATCAGCAACGGTTTTGGCCCGCAGCGATTGAACAGTTTTTTGCCGAGGAAAATCGCCAGTGCCGAGGCCATTGCCCAAGGCAGCATCAGCGCACCGGTTTGGGTGGCGTCGTATCCAAGGTCGTGAAGGTAGAGGATGGCGATCAGGCTGGTGCCGATGAATACGCCGGGAATGAACAAATAGACCAGCATGGCGATTCGCAGCATAGGGCTGCTGACCTGTTTGAAAATACGGCTCACCTCCAGCTTGGGACGTACACGCGTGGGGGTGTCGGGTTTTATCCACAGCTGTGCGAGCAGCAAGGTGATCGATGCCAGCGGCAGGTTGGCATAGAAGATCCAGCGCCAGGAGAGGCTGTCGACAATCAAGCCGCCCAACGCCGGTGACAGTGCGGGAACCAACAGCGCCACCGACATCACCCTGGCCGTGAGTTGGCTGCGCTCTGCGGGAGGAAAATGCCGATAAGCCATCGCCTGTCCCACGGGGATCAACAGGCCGCCGCCCAACCCTTGCAATAAACGCCAACCGATCAGCGCTTCAATCGAACTCGCCTCCCCCACCATTACCGACGCCCCGGCAAACAGCAGCAAGCTGACGACCATCAAGCCGCGCTCACCCATCATGGCTGCCAGCCATACGCTGAACGGAATAATCACGGTGAGGCCGAGCATGTAGGCGTTGCCCACCCACGCCAATTGTGTGACCGAGGCGTGCAATTCGCGGGCGATATCCGGGTAGGCGACCGTGGCGACGAACATGTTCACCAGGTCGAGGGCAAAGCCCAGTAAAAAGATCCAGGTGACTTTCGAGGGGTAGGTCATGGGCGCGATCCTGCAAGAGAGGCCGGCAGGGTAGGCGTCACGGCGGGTTTGGGATACGCCGCTTTGGCTGCTACTTTGTCAAAAATATTTTGACAAAGGAGGGCCCGGCTGATGGTAAGCCTGGACCGATTCGATACGTTCAAGGCCGTGGTCGAGGCCGGCTCGCTCACGGCAGCGGCCGATCTACTGGGCCAGACCCGCGCCGTGGTCAGTTTCAACCTCAAGCGCCTGGAAGCTGAACTCGGCGTCACCTTACTGACCCGCAACACCCGTCAGCTGGCGCTGACCGATGCCGGCGAACGCTTCTACCTGCGTTGCACACGCGTGCTCGAAGAAGCGCAATTGGCCGTGGAAGAAGCCCGCTCGGAGCATGCCCAGCTCAAGGGCACCCTGCGCATCACCACCACAGTGGAATATGCGCTGGCCGTGGTTGCCCCGGCGGTGGAAGCTTTCCGCAGCCAGCACCCGGACTTGAACATTCACTTATCCACATCCTCCACTCACGCTGATTTGATCTCCGAGCGCTTTGATGTGGCAATAAGATTGGGGCGGCTGCTGGATTCCAATCATCGCGCGGTGCAGTTGTCGACGTTTGAGGTGTTTGCGGTAGCGGCGCCAGCGCTTGCCGGGGCGCAAACGCTGGATGAGCTGGAACACATGCCCAAGCTGGGCCATGGCCGTTTGACGGAGCTGAGCGTGACCGACCCTTCGGGTGGCGAGCATCAGTTCCGCACCGGGCCCGCTGCACTGGTGGCCGACAGCGCAGCAGTGCTCCAGGCGTTTGCCGTGCGCGGCCATGGAGTGGCAGTCCTGCCGCAATGGCTGGTACAGGATGACCTGGAGGCTGGGCGATTGATCCGCTTGCTGGCAGACCATCGTTTCGCCCCACAGGGGGTTTATGGGGTGTATCCGGACACGCGGCACCTGCCCCTGAAAGTGCGGGCGTTTATTGATTTTATGAAGGGTTAAAGCTTTCCGGCCAAGCCGAAGCGCTTTTTCAATACGGTCTCAAGCAACCCCTTGGGCAACAACGCCGCCATCAACGGCAACGCCCGGCTGCCGTTGCCCGAGCGCAAAAGGCGCGGCGGCTGTGGTTGTTGCACCGCCTTGAGCACATCCGCCGCAAAAACCCTGGCCGGGGTTGGCTTGTCCTGAGAGGCCTGGCTGCGTGCACGGATACCTTCGCGCAACGGCCACCACGGCGATTTTTCGTTGATCAACAGCTCGGCCTGGGCGCCGGCGTTTTTTGCAAAGCTTGTATCGATGGCGCCAGGTTGCACTTCCATCACTCGGATGCCAAAGGGTGCCAGCTCCATGCGCAAAGCATCGCTCAAGGCATGCACTGCTGCCTTGGAGGCGCAGTAGGCGCCGGCAAACGGGGTGACCAATACGCCGGAAACGCTGCCGATATTTACCACCAGGCCTTTGCTGCGACGCAGTGCGGGAAAGAACGCCTGGGTCACGCCGACGATGGAAAACACATTGGTCTCGAATTGCCGCTGCATCGCTTCTGTGCCGCCATCGAGCAGCGGGCCCATGGCGCCGTAGCCGGCATTGTTGATCAACACGTCCAACTCCCCCCATTGCTCGGCCAGGTGTTGCAGGGCGGCGCTGTCGTTAACGTCCAGTTGCAGGGCGTTGAAACCGGCGGCGCTAAGGGCGTCGACGTCGTCCTGGCGGCGGGCGCTGGCCCATACGTCGAAGCCAGCAGCCTTGAAGGTATCGGCCAGGGCGCGACCGATGCCGCTGGAACATCCGGTGATGAGTACGTTGGGCATGGATCAGTCCTTTGTCAGTCCGAGAAGCTGCCTTGCAGGTGCTCGGCACGAAATTCCAGGGTTTGCGGGCGGTAACCGGGGCGCAGCGGTGGGGTGGGAAGACAATCGTCCCAAGTCGCGCCGGCCTGCAATTCGCCGGGGCCTCGATAGCGCGGGGCAGCATAGACGTTATCGGCCAGGTTGACCGTGTCGCCCGGCGCATAGGCGGCGACGCGCCAGCGCAGTTCTGTCAGCGGCACGTCGTTGCCGTTGTTCAGGGTCAGTTTCAGCGGGCGGTCGGCGGGGCAGTCCTGCGGGGCGTAGGTGATGCGCAGTTCAAGACGGGCCAGTTGCGAGGCTTCGCGGCTGTCCAGCCAGACCACCCAGACGGCCACGAGACCCAGGCCTGCTAAGGCAGCAAGGGAAACCGGAAGGGCCTTGGCCGGGTAGCGTAGCAGGAGGATCAGCCAGGTGATGATCAGGAGAACGCCGAAGAACATGGAGACCACCTCGAATAGGGAACGAGCATCCTAACTTAAGCGTAGGTGGGATTGGCTACCTTGAGTGCTGTGGTGGGCGTGCCGGCCTCATCGGGGGCAAGCCCCCTCCCACATTTATCCGCGTACAGCACTTTGGAGTGCGGTCGAATGCAGGAGGGGCAAGCCCCCTCCCACATTTATCCGCGTACAGCCTTTGGAGTGCGGTCGAAGGTGGGAGGGGCAAGCCCCCGCCCGCATTTATCCGCGTACAGCCTTTGGAGTGCGGTCGAATGTAGGAGGGGCAAGCCCCGCCCACATTTATCCGCGTACAGCCTTTGGAATGCGGTCGAAGGTGGGAGGGGGCTTGCCCCCGATGAGGCCCTCACAGCCAGCGCAAATCCCAAACAAAAAGCCCCCACCCAACCCACTGCGGATAGGGGACGCAATGGGCTGGGTGAGGGCTTCTTGTACGACTGTTTTACTGCGCGATAGTTTTCACCGACACGCCACGTTCAACCGGCGTCGAGCGACCGTAGATATCTTCAAAACGCTCGATATCGTCTTCGCCCAGGTAGCTGCCCGATTGCACTTCGATGATCTCCAACGGGATCTTGCCCGGGTTGCGCAGGCGGTGCACCGAGGCGATCGGGATGTAGGTGGACTGGTTCTCGCAGAGCAGGAACACGTTCTCGTCACAGGTGACTTCGGCAGTGCCGCTCACCACGATCCAGTGTTCGGCGCGGTGGTGGTGCATCTGCAGCGACAGGCAGGCGCCCGGCTTGACCGAGATGTGCTTGACCTGGAAGCGTCCGCCCATGTCCACAGAGTCGTAGGAACCCCACGGACGATAGACTTCGCAGTGGTTCTGGGTTTCGCTGCGGCCCTGTTCGTTGAGGGTGTTGACCATCTGCTTGACGCCCTGGACCTTGTCCTTGTGGGCAATCATCATCGCGTCCTTGGTTTCCACCACGACGATGTTTTCCAGGCCGATCACCGACACCAGTTTGCCGTTGCCGTGGATCATGCAGTTCTTGCTGTCCTGGATCACCACGTCGCCCTTGGTGACGTTACCGTTGGCGTCTTTATCGTTGACCGCCCACAGCGAAGCCCAGCAACCCACGTCGCTCCAACCGGCGCTCAGCGGTACGACGCAGGCGCGTTGGGTTTTTTCCATCACGGCGTAGTCGATGGAGTTGTCCGGGCAGCAGGCGAAGGTGGCTTCGTCGAAGGACACGGTGTCGGCGTCTTGCTGGCTGCGTTCAAGGGTCAGCACGCAGGTGTCGTAGATGTCCGGATCGTGCTTTTTCAGCTCTTCCAGGAAGCGGCTGGCGCGGAACAGGAACATGCCGCTGTTCCAGAAATAACCGCCGCTTTTGACGAACTCGACGGCGCGTTTTTCATCGGGTTTTTCCACGAACTGCTGCACGCGGCTAACGCCTTCGGGCAGCAGCGAATCGTTGGTGGACTTGATGTAGCCGTAGCCGGTTTCCGGACGGGTCGCCGGTACGCCGAAGAGCACCATCTCGCCACGTTCGGCAGCCACGGTGGCCAGGGCCAGGGCGCGTTGCAGGGCTTTCTGGTCGTCGATCACGTGGTCGGCAGGCAACACCAGCATCAGCTCGTCACGGCCTTCGTTGACCAGCATCATCGCGGTCAGGGCCACGGCCGGCGCGGTGTTACGACCGAACGGTTCCATCAGGATGCGTTGGCATTCCAGTTTACGGTTGGCCAGTTGCTCGTTGACGATGAAGCGATGGTCCTTGTTGCAGACCACGATCGGGGAGTCCATGCCTTCGAACACCAGGCGTTCCAGGGTTTGCTGGAACAGCGTGTGCTCACCGGTCAGGGCCAGGAATTGTTTTGGGAACTGTTTGCGGGAAAGCGGCCAAAGACGTGAGCCGCTACCACCGGAAAGGATTACTGGGATCATGTGTTTCTCCTTGAATCAATTGGGTCAGAGCCTGTGGGAGGGGGCTTGCTCCCGATGGCGGTGATTCAGTCAGCACATCTGTTACTGAACCACCGTATTCGCGAGCAAGCCCGCTCCCACAAGGGGGAGCGTCAATTTCAAAAGCTAATCAGCGGGTCGACACCGGGCGCTTGACCCAAACTGGCGACAAGCTCGAACCCGAGCCGGTGACATACAGCACCGCCGCTTCACCACGTTCCAACGCAACCGGCTTCACATCGCCGACTTTCTTGTCACCGTCATACAACGCCAGGCTCACCTTCACCGGGTTGATTTCGCGCTCGCCACGGCCTTTGGCAGCCACCGACTTGACCACATCAGTCTTGCCATCGGCGGTCTTCAGGGTCAGGGCCTTGTCGCTGAGGTTCTGCACGCGCACCAGAGACTTTTGCTTGTTCTTGAACGGCGGTTCCTCGATCAGTTGAGGTTGGCCGCTGCCGCTGTTGACCAAGGTGTAGTAGTGATCGGCGGCGAGTTTGACCGGCAGGCTCTGGCTACCAACCTTGGCGCTGTAGTCACCGCCCGGCATGAAGCTGAAGTCGCTGCTGGCCAGTGGCGCAACCTCGTTGAGATTGGTGTTGCCGACGGTGGCGCTGACTTCCTGGTTGCTGGCGTTGTAGATACGTACGAAGCTCGAACCTTTTGGCGCGGTAGGGCCGTAGAGCGCGGCATCACCACCGGCGAAGGCGGACAGGGATACGAAGCTCAGACCGGCAGCAATAGCCAGGGTTTTAGCGAGACGACGAGGAGTTGTAGTGAAAGTCATGTGAGTTACCTCTCTTTCAGTTTTGCGCCCGGTCGGGCGTCTCGGATTTCTGATTTTTAATAGCTGGGGTGTTCAGTGCCATGTTCTGTTGGCGCGAACCGGCTTGTTTAAGTTGCGCAACCCACGCGGGGTCGGCATCACCGATTTCGTTGTTTACGGGCAGATAACGTTCAGGAAACTCCCAGATCAGCACCTGTGGCGGGCTGTTCTTGAAGTCATCACTTTTCAGGTAGCTGAGCATCGGCAGGATCGGGCCGTGGCCGTCTTCGGAGTAGTTGATGACGTCGCTGCCCAAGGCTTGCTTGAGCGCACCGACAAAGTTCCAGTTCGGGTTGGCGCTGTAGCTGGTGCCCACGAGTGCCACCGGGGTTTCGCTGTCGGCAAACAGCGCGTCGTCGCCTTTGGTTTCGGCCAGGTGCGTGACGCGTTTTTCCAGCGGTTCTTTGGGCGGCATCAGGTTTTCGAACAGCGGGTCCAGGGGCAGGAACAGACGCAGGTCGCCTTTGTGTGGCTCGGTCTTTTCGGCCTCGGTGACAAAGCGCTGTGGCTCGCCGTGGAGCGGGGTCTTGTCGGCAATCGCCTTGGCCAATTGCTTGGCGGCGACTTCGGCACCGTCCGGTGTCCAGTGGGTGTCGGTGCGCAGGAACACTTGCTTACCGCTCAGCTTGGCCTGTTGCAACGGGCCGAGCAGGTCGGGAGCAGGGATGTTGTCTGCGGCAACACGGGCATGGAAGTCCTGGTACAGATTGGCGTGGATGCTCGCCGGTTTTACTTCACCCAGGTGTTCCGGGTACAGGCGCACCTTGGCCGGCACGATGGCCATCACCAGTTGGATGCCTTGGGCCTTGAGCTTCTGGCGTACGCCTTCGACCAGCGCGTAGTTGCCTTGCAGGTTCTGGTCTTCGTTGACGGCGGGGTTGAACTCCTCGTCGCTGTACAACCAGTGATCGCGGCCCAGCACCACGCCAGGGCGGCCTTCATTGAACAGCTTGTAATCCAGCGCCGCCCAGAGGTTGGTGCCGAGGCGCTTGATCGGGAACTCGTCGTCGTAGTGAGTCTCGACGGCCTTGGTCCAGCGGCCGTTGAGCACCGTGGCCTCGGCGTTGGTGCTGAAGCCAAAGAAGCTACGCAGCGACCAGGCGCCCAGGGCCAACAGCAGCACCATGAACAGGCTGATATAGAGGACGCGTAATGAACGGGTCATGGTCGGCTCCCTCAGAATTGGAAGTAAAGGAACGGCGAGAAACTCTGCGCCGACAGTTTGAGAATCGACGCCACGAACAGCAGCAGCACCGCAGCGCGCATGGCGTAGCGTGGCCAGTCAGCGGTCCAGTAGGCCGGTTGCACGGCGGCGTCCTGGCCAACGGTGAAACCTGGCTGGTGGATGCTGCCGGGGTTGTCGCCGGGTACCGCCTTGATCAGGCTTGGGTCGACAGGCTTGGTTTTTTCAGCAGGGCGGTTGGTGTAGAAATCGCGCAGGCCGAAGAACGCCAAGGTTGCGTACGCCACCACCAGGGTTGCCACTTGCAGGCCAGTGAGGTTGGCGCGGTTGAGTTCCGACAGCGACCACTCACCAAAGCTGAACATCGCACCGTACATACGGCCGGCGACGTGCAGGTTTTCGGAGCGGAAGATCACCCAGCCCATTACCACCAGCAGGAAAGTGAAGGCCCAGCGGAGGACGTTGAAACTGCGCGGCGCGGTATTGAGGCCAATGGCTTTTTCAATCGCCAGCCACATGCCGTGCCAGGCACCCCACACGATGTAAGTGATGTTCGCACCGTGCCACAGGCCACCGAGCAGCATGGTCAGGAACAGGTTGCGGTAGGTGGTCAGCGTGCCTTTACGGTTGCCGCCCAGAGTGATGTACAGGTAGTCACGCAGCCAGGTAGAGAGGCTGATGTGCCAGCGGCGCCAGAACTCGGTGATCGACTGGCTGATGTACGGCTGCTTGAAGTTTTCCATGAAGCGGAAACCCATCATCAAGCCCAGGCCGATGGCCATGTCGCTGTAGCCGGAGAAATCGAAGTACAGCTGCGCGGTGTAGGCCAGCGCGCCGAGCCAGGCATCGCCCGTGGTCGGGTTTTGCAGGGCGAAGCAATGGTCGGCCACCACCGCGAGGGTGTCGGCGATGAAGACCTTCTTGATGAAACCCTGCATGAACCGCGTGCAGCCCTCGGAGAACTTGTCGAGGGTGTGGGTGCGGTTGTTGAACTGGTCAGCCAGGTCGCGAAAACGCAATACCGGGCCGGCGATCAAGTGCGGGAAGATCGCCACGAATGCCGCAAAGTCGATCAGGTTGCGCGTCGCCGGAGTGTCGCCACGGTACACGTCGATGATGTAGCTGATGGACTCGAAGATGTAGAACGAGATCCCGATCGGCAACAGCACGTGGGTCAGGATGAACGGCTCCAGGCCGGCTGACTTCATCATCACGTTGATGCTGTCGACGCCGAAGTTGGCGTACTTGAAGTAGCCGAGGATGCACAGGTCGACCACCACGCCCAGCAGCAGCCAGCGTTGGGCCGGCTTGGTGCGCACGCCGGCTGCACCGACCTTGAGGCCGATCCAGTAGTTCCACAGCGTCACCGCCGCGAACAGCGCCAGGAAGTCCACTCGCCACCAGGCGTAGAACACGTAGCTGGCAATCAGCAGCAGCAGGTTGCGATAGCGTTGCCCGCTCAAGTAGTACAAGCCGAGAAAGATCGGCAAGAACAGAAACAGGAACACATTGGACGAGAAAACCATCCCGATCTCTCCATGTTTAACCAACAGTCAAGGGCCGCAGCCCCCCCAAACCCCCCACGAAAATACGGGGGGCGGTACAACAATTTCACTGGCAAGCGCGGTTCAAGTGTGGGAGGGGGCTTGCCCCCGATAGCGGTGTGTCATTCAACACAGAGGGCGACTGTTACACCGCCATCGGGAGCAAGCCCCCTCCCACATTTCTAACCGTGTTCCGTCAGCTGCCTTTGTTGCCTTTTTCGTGCGACGGGTCGTAGACCTTGGTCAGGTCACCCCCGAGGCGGAAGGTCTTGAACGGCTGCATCCCGTGCTTGCGCTCCACCACATCCGGCGCGCAGGTGTAGAGGGTGCAGAAGGGTTCGAGCCAGGCGAATTTCATGTCCTGCTTCAAGTCCTTCATGTCCTGCTCTTTACCGTTCTTCTGTTCGAAGATCTCCGGATCCTTGACCCCGGCCAGCACTTTGTCGCCCAGGCGTTTGAGCGCGCTGTTGTTTTCCTGGCGCAGATCAACACCGTTGACCAAGGCAAAGCTGGCGATCATCGACAGCGGCGGCAGGGCGTAGTTGTGGTACGACAGGGCGCGTTGCTGACGCTTCAATTCGTTGGGCAAGAAGCCTTGGTCGTCGACCTGATTCACGCCGACCTTGTATTCCTTGACCGCCCAATCAAACAGGTCGCGACGGTTGGTGGCGATGGACGTAGCCATCACCGACCAGGCGGCCCAGTAAGAGTGGTTGTTGGTTTTTTCCAGGGGCAGATTGTCCCAAT
The DNA here is from genome assembly GCF_900187495.1 of Pseudomonas sp. Irchel 3H9. NCBI lineage: Bacteria > Pseudomonadati > Pseudomonadota > Gammaproteobacteria > Pseudomonadales > Pseudomonadaceae > Pseudomonas > Pseudomonas sp. Irchel 3H9. The sequence continues at coordinate 321,399 of NZ_FYDK01000001.1, forward strand.
CGCTTACCACTTGGTTGGCCAGTTTGTTGAACCAGGCTTCGATCAGCTGCGATTCCTGCTGGTGATTGGCCAGCGGGTGCGAGTCGGAGAACTTCAAACGCACATAGGCCGAAGCCATGCTGCCCAGTGCCCATTTGCGCATGGACTTGCCGGTGTGGTTGAAGTCCTTGGACATCAACGCATCGGCCTTGGCCCACGACACCAGCCAGTTCAAGGTGCATTCAAGCTGCTCTGGGCGACCGTCACGCATGAACTGCATCACGCGTTTGCTGGTGTCTTTTTCCAGCTTAGTGATGTCGGCCGTGCTGTCACGAAAGGCTTTTTCCGACTGCACGTTCAGCGTGGAGCGGGCCTTGTCGGAGCCTTCGTACTTGCTGCGAAACTGCAGAGGCCCGGTGTAGGGCGTCGGCATGGTGTCGCAGTTTTCCTTGAAGTCGCCCGTCTTGAACGCTTCGATTGGTGCGAAGTAGCCCTGGGGCGGACGCAGTGGGGCGGCGGCGTTGACCGAGCCGGCGAAGATCGCCAGGCCCAGCAACGATGGAATCCATAACTTCTGCATAAGTAACCTCATTGCCCGAGTGAGGCAGTCTTCTGACCGCCGCTTGGGAATACGTTGCGTGTGCAAATTTTCGCTTCGACCTTCTGCGCGGCAGCGCCCGCTTCGGGGCCCTGCACTTCCACGGCCAGCAAGTTCTGCGAGGCCCAGTCTTCATCGGTGCGCAGTTCAAAGGCGAAACGCCCGTCTGTATCGGATGTTTCGGGTTTCTCGATCTTGATGTCCTCGTGGCGCCCGTTCATGTACCAGAGGGTGGCTTGCAAGGTTTTCACCGATGGATCGGCGAAGCGGATATCAACCTGATGGTTGGCGTTGCGCAGGTCTTTGTTCGAACTGTTAACCATCAATTCGTTCTTGCCGGGTTTCAATGTAGTGCTCGCGGTCATCTGCGCGGTCTTGCCTTCGCAGCCGTTGTCGAGCAGCGACATCATCTGGCGGTAGATGGTCTCCTGGTCCAGGCGATACAGCGGCGAGAATTCCCAAATAAGGATTTTCGGCGGGGTCTTCTGGAATTCTTCGCTGCCCAGGTACTGGATCATCGAACCTTCCAGGCCACCGCCGGGGAAGGCCACGTTGAGGATGTCGGCACCGATTTCCTGCTCCAGGAAGCCGGCGAAGTTGTAGTTCTTGCCGCTGTGGCTGGTGCCCACGAGGGTGATCTGCGGGTTGCCCGAGTCGCCGAACAGGTCGCCGTCACCGGCTTCGCCCTTGGGCTCGGTGGTGAACTGGTCCATGTACTGGATCGCGTAGCTGGTGCCGCACAATTGCCCGGCCATGTTGTGCAGGGTGCCGGTCTTGCCCATGCGCCCGGAGCGCTTGGTCTCGAATTCACGCTTCGGAATATCGGCAAACTCAGGCATCGCACGCACTTTGGCGCCCACGATTTTCGCAGTGCGCTGGGCGCCGTATGGGGTCCAGTGCTGGTCGCCACGGAAGTAGAAATCGTGGGCCGGCAGTTCATCCGGCAGTTGCTCATTGGTGAGCGGCGACAGGTCCGGCACCACGTAGCCCATCTTGGCGAAACGGCCGAGCATGGTTTTGTAGTTGCCCAGGGCCTTGTCGAAGTCGAACTTGGCTTTCTCTTCAGGGTTGAGCTTGTTGCGGTTCACCAGGCCACGGGTCGGCTGGTAGACCACCACCAGTTCCACGCCCTTGGCCTTGAACGCATCGTGCAGTTGTTGCATGCGTTTGTAGCCGGCGGGGCTGGTGTCGAATTCGGTACGCAAGTCTTCCTGGGTACGGAACAGCCAGTCGCCCTGGGCTTCTACCAGGGTGGTGAAGTTCTGCTGGTAGCGCGTGGTGTAGTTCTTCGCGTCATGGGCGGCCGGGCACAGGCTGCAGCACGGTTCGGCGGTGAAGGTCGGTGCCTTCAGTTCGTCGGCGCGTACGCCCTGGCTGGCCGCGAGCAGGCCGAGGGTCAGACCCGAGAGGCTCAGCAGTTTGATCATGTGTGGGTGCATAAGGGTCATCCTCAGTCCTGCATTTCGGTCTGGCGTTCGACAGGGTCGATCAGCACGGCTTTCTGCTGGCGTACCAGCAGGTCGAGAATTTCTTCCTGGCGTTCGCCTAGGACGCCGGAGAAGCTGATGCCACTGGATTTGGTCGGCGCCAGCATCGACACGCGATACAGCTCAATGCTCAGCGGCGAGTCGATGGACAGCGGCCCGCTGCCGTTCCCTGCCAGCTCACCGCCGACCACGATCAGCGAGACCTTGGCGTCGAATGGGTCGAGGGCGATGTCGCGGTCGGTGTCGGTCAAATCCTTGATGTGGCCGTACACGCCGGTCAGGCCGTTGGCCATCGAGGTGTTTTCGTACAGCTTGATGTTCACGCTGTTACGCACACGAATGCCGTGGCGACGGTTGCTGATCACCTTGTTGCCCCACAACAGGTTGTCGCCGCTCTCATAGAGGGTGATGCCGTCAGTGTGGTTGCGGTAGATCTCGTTGTCGGCGATCAGGTTGTTGACGCTATTACGGTCGATCACCAGGCCCGACAGCTTGTTGTCGTAGCTGCGGTTGTTGAAGATGAAGCTGTCGTTCACTTCACGGGAAATGATGATGCCGTGCTTCTTCTTTGTGCCGTAGACGGTGTTGTCCGCGATGATCAGGCCGTGGGAACGGTCGTGGGGGTCAATGCCGTAGACGATGTTGTCTTTGTAGGTATTGCCCTTGATCACGAAGCCCGTGGTCTCATAGCAGTAGAAGCCGTACCACATGTCCGAGAACTCGGAGTCGATGATCCAGCCGGTCGGTTCAGGGCGCTTGAGCACCTTGGCCATGTTCGGCGTGTACTGGGAAATACTCACCCCGTACGACTTACTGTTGGCGTAGCCGAAACTGGCCATCTTGGTCTTGGAGATGTACGTCTCGGTGCCGCCCCAGGCCAGCAGGAACGGGCGGAATTCCTTCGGCGACTTGAACAGCGCCGGGCCGTTGGCCTCTTCGTCCCAACCGGTGATTTTGGTGTCACGCACAAACAACTGGCCGTCGTTGATCAGGAACGAACCGGCCTGTTGGGACAGGCGCAGCTCCTGGGTCTTGTTATCGATGTCCAGGATGCCTTTGCGCCCGACCACGATCGGCAACTTGGCCAGGAACACACCCGGCGAGGTTTCGCTGAAGTACTGCTTGGGCACTTTACCCAGCAAGTCTTTGAGGTTCATGTAGCCGTCGTCGACAAAGATCGCCTGTGGAATGCCGTGTTGGCGCACCACCCATTCGGCCATCTTGTTGTCGCCGCCGATAAAGTCCTTGAGGGCGTCTTCCTGCATCATGCGGCGGATGCTGATTTTGCCGGGCTTGCTGCGCACGATCTTCTTTTCCATCGCGGCGGCGGTGTAGCCCGACAGGTCCGGCAGGGTCGGCTTGGCCATTTCCAGCGGCGCCGTAGGCGGGCTGGAAATGGTGTAGGTCTTGGCCTGTTGCAGTTCCTTGGCGATGGTCGGCGCCTTGGCCGCCGTATCGGCGAACGCTGTGGCGCTGGCCATCAGCATTGCCGCGACGAGTAGGCTTTGAGCATTCATTGCGCAGGCTCCCATCAGAATTTCCAGACCACGTCGACAAAGGCGCGGTGCATGTAGGAGTCGACTTTGCTGCCGTAAGCGTCGCCCGGTTTGAACACACCGGCACGGAAACGCACCAGGGCCGAGGGTTCGTCAACCGACTGGCTGAGCGCGGCCGGCAGAAGGCCTTTCTTGAAGTACTTGGTGACGACCAGGTCCATCTCTTGACCGAGGTCTTTCTTGCCGTCGGCCAGTGGCAAGGAGGTGCTGGCGACGATGTCACCGGCGGCGTCGGTGGTGTTATCCAGCGCGGCAATGCCGTTGCTGCTCACCGGCTTGTTGCCATCCACGCGCCAGAACTTGTGGTACACCAGGCTGGCGTCGTAGTCCTCGCGCAACTGCCAGGACCCGAACAGGCTCATGGACTGCATGTTGTTCATCTCGCCGCGAAACGCTTCGCCGAAGCGGTGCACGCGGGACTGAGTACCTGTCCAGTTCGAACGGTTGCTTTGCAGGCCGTTCTGCTCGTAATCGGCGCTGGCGCGGGAGTAAGCCGCACCCACTTGCCACTGCGGGTCGAGGCGCAGGCGCACGCCGATATCGGTGGCCCAGCCGCTGAGATTGTCACTGCGCTTGGCCTGATCAGGGCTCGAACCGTCGGACTTCAACGCGTTGACCTTGTCGCGGTCGCCACGCATGCCCGTCACGCTCGCCCAGTAGTTGACGGTGTTGGTGTTGCGCCAGTTGTAGGCGTCGCTGTTGGCTTCGATGCCGAGCCAGGTCAGGTCGCCGTTTTCGCGCTTGTCCAACGAGTCGGTGGGTTGACCCGGTTCCGGGTAGTCGAGCTTGCCGTTGTCATGGGTGTGATGACCGCGCAGGCCGATCCACTGGCCTGGCGTCCACTGGTAAGCGGCGTCGGCGTAGAGGTGCTGGCGGTCCTTGTCGACAGGCGACAGTTCCTTGAGGTCGGTGCGGTATTCGCTGAAGCGTTCGGCGACGCCCACGTTGGCTTTGAGCAAGGTGGTGTCGAAGGTCCAGTTCAGCGCTTCGATGTTGGTGTCGCGCCATTGGCCGTCGTCATTGCGCAGGCGTTGGCGACCGAGCTTGAGGATCTCGCCAGGGTAGGGCGTGAAGCCGCTGTAGCCGACCCAGAATTCGCGCATCGCCAAGTAGTTCTTCTTGGTCTTGCGGTCGTTGTTGGTGGTTTGCTGGTTTTCGTCGTCGGCCGACTGTTGCAGGGTGTCGGTCTCGATGATGTCGCTCGATGCAACCGCCTGGCCCATGGCGTAGGCGCTCCAGTTGCCGCTTTCACCGTAGATCCAAGGGCGCAGGTCGATACCGACGCCGTTGACGTCGCCGCCTTTTTGCGTGCCCAGGTCGCGGTCATCTTCGGACTGGCCGGTGATTTTCACTTCCAGGCCGAAGTTCTTGGCTTCAGTCAGCGCGGCCAGGGTCGGGCACGACCACAGCAGGGCGAAGGTCAGGCCAATACCGGCCTTGACGAATGGGTTGAGCTTCATAGGGATTCCTCGCCGTCGTCTTCTTCATCCAGGGCGTGCAGTTGCAACGTGCTCTGGGCCAGGGTGCCGCGGGCGGCCAGTTCCTGTTGCACCAGGCGTTGGCCCTGGACGCGTTGTTCCGGCGTCAGCGGTGCTTCGAGCTGGGTGGCCAGCTCAACGGCTTGCGGGGTGTCCTGGGCTTTGGCCAATTGGCTGAAGACATAGGCGTTCAATGGGTCGGGCTTGGTGCCCTTGCCTTGGGAAAACAGTTGGGCGATGGCGAAGTCGGCGCTGTTCTGGCCGTTTCGCGCCGCGGTCAGCAAGTGGTCCAGGGCCTTTTGCGGGTAGACCTTGCCGAGGTAGCCACGGCGGTAGATCTGGCCGAGGTAGTAATCGGCAGCGACTTCCTTGCCCACGGCTTTTTCGAAGTGCGCTTCGGCGGCCTTGGCATCGGCCGGTACCCACTTGCCTTCGTAGTAGAGCTTGCCCAGGAGCAGTTCGGCGCGAGGCTGGTCGGCCGCGCGGCCGTTGTCGAGGTACTTCATCATTTGGTCGACGTCGCCCAGTTCCGGGAAGTCGTAGAGCAGTTGCGCGAGGCTGACCCAGGACGCCGGGTAGCCAGGGGCGATTTTTTCCAGCAGGGCCTGGGCGGTTTTTTCGTCCGGCGTGCCAAGGGTGGCATCGCCGAGCACACGGGCGACGCTGTCGACGCGCTGGGCAGTGACGGTGCCACGGCTGTAACCGGCTTCCATCTGCTTGAGCAATTCGGCCTGTTTTTCCGGCGCGGCTTGTTTCTGATAGACCGTGGCCAGCTCGACGTAGCAGATATCGGTGGTGTTCAGCGCGGCTTTGCAGATGCGCTCCACATCATCCAGGTGCTGGTCGTAGGTGCCTTGGGTGCGATACAGCAGCACTTGGGCAAGGCCTGCTTCCGGGTAACCGTCGGCCTGCCATTTGCTGATTTGCTGCTGGGCGTTCACATTCGGGAAGCTGTGCGGGTATTGCAGGTACAGCATCGCCAGTGGAATCAGGGTGTTGCCTTCACCATTGGCAAAGGCTTTTTTCAGCAGGCCTTCAGCTTCATGGTGCTCGGCTTCGGTGGAGCCAGGCTTGGCCACCAGCAGGCGCCCCAGGCGAGCCTGGGCGCGCGGCGAAGTGTCTGCCGCTGCACGGTAAGTGGCTTCGGCCTGTTTGATTTGCGCCGGATCGCGGGTGCCTACCTGGATATCGGCCAGGCCCACTTGGGCCTCGCTGTAACCCAGGTCTGCCAGTTGCTGGTAATTCTGCTGCGCGGTGACGGTGTCGCCACGCTTAAGCGCTTCATTGGCCAAGCGTTGGTCGGGCAGGCCGGCGCAACCGGCGAGGCTCACCGCAATAGCCAGCAACGCCACCGAACCCATTTGGGAGGGGGCTTGCTCCCGATACAGGCGACCCGGGCCGTCAGGCAAACCGCGCTGATCCCATCGCGAGCAAGCCCGCTCCCACAGGGACTGCGGTGTTTTTAGGCGCGTCATCACAGGCATCTCCTCGCTTACAGTCCGGCAGCCATGGCTTTATCGATCAGCCAGTTCAGCGATGGGCCACGGTCGCTGGTGACTTCCACCGGGCGGCCGGCGAATGCGCTGTCCAGCGGTGCATCAGGCTTGATCTGTACGCGGATGTCGGAGGACAGATCGGCGCTGTTCAGGCTGGTGCTGCTGACGATGGTGCCGGTACGCACTTGGTCTTCGTCGGCAACCTGGAAGCTCACTGGCGTACCTGGGCGCACGTCGCCGAACTGGCGATAGGTGAAACGCGCTTCCACATTGGCCGGAGCACCGCGTGGCACCAGTTGGAAGATCACATCGCCTTTGCTGGCGTACTGACCGTCGGCGACCATTTGCTGGGCAACCACGCAATCACACGGCGAGGTCAGGGTGCCGGTCATTTGCTTGCCGAACAGTTCTTCAACCTTGGCCGGTTGCAACTGGTCTTCGTCCAAATGGCCCTTGAGCACATCCAGCATGCTGGTGCTGAAGGTCGCCAGCGGCGCGCCTTTGGCGGCGATCGCGTCACCTTTGAGCAGGCTTTGCACGGTGCCGTCGCGCGGCATCGTCACGTTCATACCCGGCACGCTGACCAGACCGGCCTGGGCGTGGCTGACGAAGTACATGCCGTACACCGACTTGAAGACAAACCCGAACGCCGCCAGGCCCACGATGAAGATCCCCGCGCTGAAGGTCACTGCACGCAGGCGACCGAGTGCGGTCATGCCGCTGCCGCTGTCCTTGACCTTGCGCGCCTTGGTGAAGTTGTCGCGTTGCAGGGTCGCCAGCACGTCACCCATGGACACGATGTCGCCGGACAAGTGCGAGGTGATCAGGTGGCGCAGGGTGGAAATATCCTGCTGTTCCAGGTTCTGGAACTGGCAACCGGTACGGCCGCTCTGGCGGTCGTAAGAGCGGATCTGCAATTCGACGTCCATCGCCAGACCGAGGTTATCGATCACGAACTGCAGGCGACCCTTGTGCACTTCACCGACGTTGAGCGGTTGGGTTGCAGTGAATGCCAGGCCACCGGCGGACAGATCGAGCACCCGCGCTTCGGTGGGTTTGCCGTCATTGCCGAAGAAGCGCAATTTGGCCGGGATTTTTACCCGTGCGTGTTGGCGTTGGGCTTCGGATTCGTGGACAACATTGACGTTTGCTTGGCTGTTCATAATTTTCGATTTCCTAGTTAATTCAGGCTTGGCAGGGTCAGACCATCATCAGCAACACGGCGACGAAAATGCTGCCGGCGGAGAAGGTCATGGTCCGAGACGACCAGGTGTTGAACCAACGTTGAAAGCTGGCCAAATCGCGGGTCAGTTTGGTGTCCTGGCGAGTCCAGGACTGTTGATCAAGGCGGAAGAACACGTAGATCTTCACCAGCGCGCCCATGATCTGGTTGTAATAGAGAATCGCCGGGTAAGCCGGGCCGATCTTGTGGCCGGAACACGACAGCAACAGCGTGAGGATCAGGCGGGTAATACCGATCCACAGCAGGTACGCGAGGATGAACGCGCCGCCGTATTTGAAGGTGGCGATAATCGCCACGGTCAGGCCGAGCAGGGAGGTCCACATCGACACGCGCTGGTCGAACAGCACCACGCTGGTGAACAGACCGAGGCGGCGTACGCCCAGGCCGAGGGCGCGGGAGTTCTGGCGCAGGTTGTTGCCGTACCAGCGGAACATCAGCTTGCGGCTGGCCTTGATAAAGCTCTTTTCCGGCGGGTGTTCCACGGTGTTGATCGCGGCGTCCGGCACGTAGAAGGTGTCGTAGCCCAAGCGCATCAGGCTGAACCAGCTGGACTTATCGTCGCCGGTGAGGAACTTGAAGCGGCCCAGGCGCCAGTGTTGCAGCGAGTCGCTTTCCACGTCGGCGATAAAGCCCGGGTCGGTGACCACGCTGGCACGGAACACCGACATGCGACCGGTCATGGTCAGCACGCGCTTGGACAGGGCCATGGAGCACATGTTGATGTGGCGCTGGGCGAAGCGCAGTTTGTGCCACTCGCTCATGATGTAGCCGCCGCGTACTTCGCAGAACTCGTTGGTGGTCAGGCCGCCGACATTGCCGAACAGCTGGAACCACGGCACGGTTTTGCGCACTACGCCTTCGGCAAGCACGGTGTCGCCATCGATCACCGCCACCACGGCGCGGTCGTCCGGCAAGTGGCGGGAGATGGCGCGGAAACCGAAGGCCAGGCCGTCGCGCTTGCCGGTGCCGGCGATGCGCACGAAGTCGAGCTTCACGTGCTCTGGAGGGTTCATCTTCTCCCAGAGGCTCTTGACCAGCAGCTCATCGGACATTTCCACCAGCGAGCAGACCACGGTGGTGGGGAAGCCGCATTCGATGGCCTCGCGGATCACGGAGCTGTAGACCTGCGCGGTGGTCAGCGCATCGATCCTGAAGCTTGTAACCATCAGGAACACGTGGGACGGGTCGGCAGACTTGCCCAGCTTGCGCACTTTACGACGCAGGTGCGGGTAGACCACGTACAAGAACAGCATGCCGCGAAAGAAATGCGTAGCACCCATCGAATAGCGCCAGATACCGACGGCGCCAATCAGGAAAATAAAATTCTTCGACTCGGAGTCGAACGTACTCGCCGGCAACAGCAGGGCGAGACCCATCAGCAGGCTGAGGAAGAACAGCCAGCCGGCGGATTGCAGTAGTACGTGTTTTAACTTGGACATAAGCATCTTCCGAAGGTGAAGGAGGTTTCAGGCGGCGAGCGCTGGGGATGGAAACGCGCGCCGCCTGAAACTTGCCGTTGCTGTTACCAGCAGATGCCTTCGGTGCGACCGGTCGCGCAGGTGGCTTTGGACATGAAGCCCACCAGGTCGATCACTTGCTTGCCGTGCGGTGCGTTCTGCGCCAGGGCGCGGAATTTCTCGTCACGGTTACCGAGGATGATCACGTCGGAGTTGTTGATCACGTCGTCGAAGTCCGAGTTGAGCAGGGACGACACGTGCGGGATCTTGCCTTCGATGTAATCTTTGTTCGCACCGTGGACACGGGCGTACTCGACGTTGCTGTCGTAGATGCTCAGGTCGAAACCTTTGCCGATCAGCATTTCTGCCAGCTCTACCAGCGGGCTTTCACGCAGGTCGTCGGTACCGGCCTTGAAGCTCAGGCCCAGCAGGGCGACTTTGCGTTTGTCGTGGCCGGCAACGATGTCGAAGGCGTTCTGCACCTGGGATTCGTTGCTGCGCATCAGCGAGTTGAGCAGCGGCGCTTCCACGTCCAGGGTGCTGGCGCGGTAGGTCAGGGCGCGCACGTCTTTTGGCAGGCACGAGCCGCCGAACGCAAAGCCTGGGCGCATGTAGTACTGGGACAGGTTGAGGGTCTTGTCCTGGCAGACCACTTCCATCACTTCACGACCATCGACGCCGACGGCCTTGGCGATGTTGCCGATCTCGTTGGCGAAGGTCACCTTGGTGGCGTGCCACACGTTGCAGGTGTACTTGATCATCTCGGCAACGGCGATGTCCTTGCGGATGATCGGTGCGTCGAGTTCTTCGTACAGGGATTGCAGGACATCGCCGGAAGCTTTGTCGAACTCGCCGATGACGGTCATCGGTGGCAAGTCGTAGTCGGCGATGGCGGTGGATTCACGCAGGAATTCCGGGTTGACCGCGACACCGAAGTCGACGCCGGCTTTCTTGCCGGAGCAGTCTTCGAGGATCGGGATTACCACGTTGGCCACGGTGCCTGGCAGTACGGTGCTACGTACGACGACGGTGTGGCGGGTGGCTTTGTCACGCAGGACAAAACCGATCTCGCGGCACACGGCTTCGATGTAGTCGAGTTCCAGATCGCCGTTTTTCTTGCTCGGCGTACCGACGCAAATCATCGACAGGTCGGTATCACGGATGGCGTCGGCGAAGTTGGTGGTGCCGCGCAGTCGACCGGTTTCGATACCCTGGCTCAACAGCTCGCCCAGACCCGGTTCAACGATTGGCGATTTGCCAGCGTTGATCAGGTCGATCTTATCCTTGGAGATGTCTACGCCTACCACTTCGTGGCCACGGGCAGACAAGCAACCGGCACACACTGCGCCAACGTAACCTAGACCAAATATGCTGATGCGCATCGCATTTACCTCTGTGTTAATCATGCCAATTAATGGCCGGAGTTCATGTTTGCAAGCGTCACAAATGCCACGAAAGTTAGGCGAATAGACGCCGACTTACCGCGTACAGGCATGTTGAATAATGAGTGACTAACGATTGCACTCAAGTTGTGCGCAACTTGGCCTTATTGTTGGGACCTGCCCTCAAATGCAGCCGGCCTTCCTGGGAGAAGGGCCTGGCGCCAGTGCCGCAGGGCTTTGATAGAGGCGGCAAGCCTTTAAATATCAATGCCTTGGGTTGTGTCACTGACCATTAGGGGAGGCTTAGCCCTGGCCTTATAGGGAGAAGCAAATCATCCTTGTCGCCGCTCTTAATTAATCGGTTGGCAATATGACCAATGAGTCAAAGTTTAATATGACAACTTCGCTACTTCCGTTGGTCGCCATGTAAGTCATCTCCTACAGAAACAGAGAATTTCGTTACCGGTGGTATGAGCCGTGCTTTGGGACGAAGTTCCAGACCGCCTATCTAGAGCGCTGAAATTTCTTGAAATATTAGGAGGGATGGCACTAGTACTATATTGATAGCACTTGCTATTTGGGCCAGTAGTTATAGGGAGTTGGCTTGGAGAGATAGTTTTGTGCCACTAGTGTTTTAAAAAAGTGGTGCCACTACGAAAAAAATTTAGAAATGTCGAGTGAAAGAAACGTTAGGAATGCGACAGGATATTTTTTGACGTCAAAACGTTGGCGTTTGTCGGATTCAACGCAGATAAAAATGTGGGAGGGGGCTTGCTCCCGATAGCGGTGTGTCAGTCACCCAATCAGTGAATGACGCTCTGCTATCGGGAGCAAGCCCCCTCCCACATTTGAACATCGGTGCTGTTGAGAGCTTTATTCCGGTGCGTGATCGCGCAAAAACACCAGGTTGTCCGGTTTGGACTGCTCCGCATTGAAGCGATAACCCTGCACATCGAACTGCTTGAGCTTGGCGGGATCGTTGATGCGTTCTTCAATCACAAAGCGACTCATCATGCCCCGGGCCTTTTTGGCGTAGAAGCTGATGATCTTGTATTGGCCATTCTTCAGGTCTTTGAACTCGGTGTTGATGATCCGAGCGTTCAGGGCTGTGCGCTTGACCGCCGAGAAGTACTCGTTGGACGCCAGGTTGAGCAGCACGTCATCGCCTTGCTCGGCCAGGGCTTCGTTCAGCCATTCACTGATGCGCGTGCCCCAGAAGGCGTACAGGTCCTTGCCACGTGCGTTGGCCAGTTTGGTGCCCATCTCCAGGCGATACGGCATCATCAGGTCCAGAGGGCGCAGCAGGCCGTAAAGGCCCGAGAGCATGCGCAGGTGGTCCTGGGCGTAGCTGAAGTCGGCATCGGTGAAGGTGTCGGCGTTGAGGCCGGTATACACGTCGCCCTTGAATGCCAGCAAGGCTTGTTTGGCGTTTTCGGGGGTGAAAGCCGGGGTCCAGCTGCCGAAACGTGCGGCGTTGAGGCCGCCGATTTTGTCGGAGACGTGCATGAGTTCGCTGATTTGCGCTGGGCTGAACTCACGCAGTTGCTCGATCAATTCCTGGGAGTGGTCCAGGAACTGCGGCTGGGTGAAGCGTGGGGTCGCCGGTTTTGATTCGAAATCGAGGGTTTTGGCGGGGGAAATCACCGTCAGCATGAAGTCGTCTCCTGTAATCGTGGGGGGATTCTAGGGGCTCGGGCGTTTTGACTCCACCTATGATGGCGATAGGCGCGATCCGCTATGATGGCCGGTGACTCTGGAGAGGGAGACCCTGCGTGCGAATAGCGCTTTTGTTGTCGGCTTGCCTGCTGTGCCTGAATGCCCAGGCGGCACCGGTGGATGTAGCCAGCCTGGACCGTGGCACCTGGCCTGAAAAACTCAGCAGCCCTGCGCTGTTCGACGTAGCCTCGCGCGCCGAAATTCTGATGTTCGCCCGCAGCCTGTTGGCCAGCGAGTCCCTGGATGACGCGGCGCTCAAGCAGCGCCTGGGCCTGAGGATCATCAACCAGGCCGCCATCGACGACCTGCGCCGCCAGCTCTGGCAACGCCTGCTGGAAAACTACACCGTCGCCCAGCAGAGCTGCGAGGTGGATGCCTCGTTCTGCTACCTGGTGGAAAACATGGACGACCTGCGCGAACAGGCCGGCAAGTTCGAAGTCAGCCAAGACTCCTTCTATATAGGTTGGGCCGCCCCCAGCCATACCTTCCATGAACGTTACCTGGACGAACTGCTGAGAAAGGCCGCGCTTTTCCCACAGATCAGCAGCGAAGTTGCTCGGTTTGGCGACCATGAGCGCAATGGCGACGAATTCAACGACCGCCTGTTCCTGCTGACGTTCGACGGCGGCCCTGCACCGGTCAGCGGCAATACCGACTGGCTCGCCGACTACCTGCGCAAGCAGAAGATGAACGCAACGTTCTTTGCCCTCGGCAGCAGCTTGCAAACCCGTGTCGAGCGCAGTTCCGCCGCGCAAGTGGAGGCGTTATACCAAGGCCAGTGCGTCGGCACCCAGGGTTGGCAGTACCGCTCCCACAGCCATTGGGTGGACTGGCAGAGCTCCGTCACCCGCAGTGCGTCGTTGGTACAGAACCTGATGCCGGAAAACTACGTGCCGCTGTTCCGCCCACCGTACGGCCAGCGCCGCGCGGACAGTCAGGGATTCTTTCAATCCCAGGGTTTGCAGGTGGCGTTGTGGGACATCGATTCCCAGGATGATCCAGGCAAGCTCAAGGCCGATGAGTCGATGCAGCGCGTGCTCACACTGATGTTGCTATGGCGCAAAGGGGTGATTGTGTTTCACGACACTCAAGACAAGGCGCGGGTGGCATTGCCGCTGTTGCTACAGGCAACGGCGCAGAGTGGCTTGGGTTGGCAGGACTGCCGGGAAGCATTTCGTTAAAAAGATGAAGTGCCCGGCCCTGTTGGGTATGAGGCGTTTTCGGGGTGATTTTGTGCGACATTTCGATGCAGGCGGACTTCCGACTTTAACGGGGTGCATGGCACTCGGCTAGTGCTATTCGTCATCCTGAAAAATAAACTTCAAAAAAGCGTCAAAGTGCTTTTTCCTGTCATGGGTTTTGCGGTATTACGAAGTCAGATCGCCGAAACCTGCAACACAGGTGGCGTCTTCCAAGACTCCTCATGTGGGCACTGCGCTTGACGTCACTCAGGTGCAGTCGGTGGTCGAATCAAGGCGCAGCACTGTCGTGGTATTGCGTCGACTGGCTCCCACAAAGGTGACCGAGTATGGATGATCATGGACGCACCCCTTCTTCCGACCAGCCAATCCTTTATGTGCTTGATACCAACGTATTGATCCACGATCCAAACGCACTGCTCAATTTCGAAGAGCACCACGTCGCCATCCCGATGATCGTGCTTGAGGAACTCGACAAACTCAAAAGTGGGCACCACAGCGTTGCCGCCGAATGCCGCCAGGCCATCCGCCTGATCGACAAGACCTTGGGCGAAGCGTCACCCGAGGACGTTGAAGTAGGCGTGCCGATCCAGCGTGGCAAAAGCGGGCCCAAGGGCTTGCTGTCGATTCTGATGAGCAAGCGCAGCGAGCCCAACAGCCTGCTGCCGGAAAACCTCAACGACAACAAAATCATTAACCAATTGATCGACCTGCACGCGCGTGACAAGGACCTGCGCCTGGTGTTGGTGACCAAAGACATCAATATGCGCCTCAAGGCCCGAGCGTGTGGGATCGCGGCCGAGGACTACAGCACCGACCAACTGGTCGATGACGTTTCAATGCTGTCCCGTGGTTATCACACGGTGACCGGTTCCTTCTGGGACCTCGTGAGCAAGGTCGAAACCCGTCAGGACCATGGCCGCACCTGGCACCAGGTACAACTGATCGACAACCTGCCGGCCGTGCACATCAATGAATTCATCATCGACGAACAGGGCTTCGTGGGCTGGATCAAAGAGATCCAGGTCGACAAGCTGCTGATCCTCGACCTGCATCAGGAACCCCTGTTGCACCAGGAAGCCTGGGGCCTGAAACCGCGCGACATCTACCAGAGCCTGGCGCTGTATGCGCTGCTCGATCCGGACATCCACCTGGTCAACCTGACCGGCGCTGCGGGTTCCGGTAAAACCATCCTCGCCCTGGCTGCCGCTATCGAGCAGACCATGGTGACCAAGCGCTATCGCCGCATCATCGCCACCCGCTCCGTGCAGGGGCTGGACCAGGAAATTGGCTTCCTGCCCGGCACCGAAGCGGAAAAAATGGAGCCGTGGCTCGGGGCGATCACCGACAACCTCGAAGCCTTGCACATGGATGACGAAAACACCCATGGCAGCGTCGACTACATCCTCAGCAAAGTGCCGTTGCAGTTCAAATCCCTCAACTACATCCGAGGTCGCAGCTTCCAGCAGAGCCTGATTTTGATCGATGAATGCCAGAACCTCACGCCGCACCAGATGAAAACCATCATCACCCGTGCCGGCGCCGGTTCCAAAGTGGTGTGCCTGGGCAACCTGGCACAGATCGACACCCCTTACCTGTCCGCGACCAGCTCCGGGCTGACCTACCTGACTGAACGCTTCAAAGACTTCCCGAACGGCGTGCACATTGCGCTGCAGGGTGTTCCACGTTCGATCCTGGCTGAATACGCAGAGTCTCATTTGTAAATGCGGTCAGTGTGGGAGGGGGCTTGCTCCCTCCCACATTTTGTTGTGTGTTGGGTTTACAATCGCGGCTCCTGATCAGGAGTATCGCTGTGCTGACTCATCTCGATTCCCAAGGTCGCGCCCATATGGTCGACGTCACCGACAAGTCCGTGACGTTCCGTGAGGCAGTGGCTGAAGCGCGGGTGCGCATGTTGCCAAGCACCCTGCAAATGATTGTCGACGGCGCCCATCCCAAGGGCGACGTGTTTGCCGTGGCCCGCATCGCCGGGATCCAGGCAGCAAAAAAAACCAGTGATCTGATCCCCCTGTGCCATCCGCTGATGCTCACCGGCGTCAAGGTCGAACTGAGTGCCGATGGCGAAGACGCGGTGCATATCGTGGCGCGCTGCAAGCTGTCCGGGCAAACCGGCGTGGAGATGGAAGCATTGACGGCAGCCAGCGTCGCTGCGCTGACCCTCTACGACATGTGCAAGGCCGTGGATCGCGGCATGACCATCGAAAATATTCGCCTGCTGGAAAAGCTGGGCGGCAAGAGCGGGCATTTCAAGGCGGATCAAGTATGAGTATTAACGTCCTGTTTTTTGCGCGCTACGCCGAATCGGTGGGCTTCGATTCGCTGGAGATGGAAGGTGAGTTTGCCACCGTGGATGCCGTGCGCCTGGCGCTGGCCAGTGACCCGGAGTTTGCAGTCCTCAACGAGCCAAGTCTGATGTGCGCCCGCAATGAGGAGTTGTGCAGTCTCGACGAACCGGTACACGCCGGAGACGAAGTTGCCTTCTTCCCACCCGTGACCGGAGGCTGAACATGGCCATCCGTGTGCAGGTTGAGGCGTTTGATCCCGGTGCTGAAGTTAACGCAATGCACGCGGCCAACGTGGGCGTGGGCGCGGTGGTGAGTTTTGTCGGTTATGTACGCGACTTCAATGATGGTCGCGACGTATCGGGGATGTTCTTGGAGCATTACCCCGGTATGACCGAAAAGGCCCTGGCCAAGATCGCCGTGGAAGCAGAGCAGCGTTGGCCGTTGCTCAAGCTGGACGTACTGCACCGCGTCGGCGCGTTGGAGCCGGGTGAGCCGATTGTGTTTGTCGCGGCAGCCAGTGCCCATCGCCAGGCTGCATTTGATGCCTGTGCGTTTGTGATGGATTACTTGAAGACGCGAGCGCCGTTCTGGAAGAAAGAGAACACCCCTGAAGGTTCGCGCTGGGTGGAAGGGCGGGACAGCGACCACGCTGCAGCGGACCGCTGGAAGTAGCCAGCCGAACACAGAACCAAATGTGGGAGGGGGCTTGCCCCCGATAGCGGTGTGTCAGTCAATTTATGTATCGACTGATCCACTGTTATCGGGGTGCAAGCCCCCTCCCACAGTTTTGACCGGGTTTCAGCTTACGGGCGTTTGCGTTCTACAGCTCGCAGCAAGTGCGTCGGCGGTGTCTCGCAGCTGATCTTGCGACCCAGCAACGTCTCGATCGACGGCAACTGATACGAGTCATCTTCCCCGGCAAAGCTGATCGACACACCCGCTGCGCCCGCACGGCCAGTACGGCCAATCCGGTGCACATAGTCGTCCGGCACTTCCGGCAGGGTGAAGTTGATCACGTGGCTGATGCCATCGATGTGAATCCCACGGCCCGCCACGTCAGTGGCCACCAGCACGCGGATCTTGCCTTCGCGGAAGCCTTCCAGTGTCTTGATGCGCTTGTGTTGCGGCACATCGCCGGACAGTTGCGCGGCGTTGACACCATCACGTACCAGACGCTCTTCGATGCGGCGTACTTCGTCTTTGCGGTTGGCGAACACCATCACGCGCTCCCAACCGTTGTCGTTGATCAGGTTGTAGAGCAGTTTGTACTTGTCGGCACCGGCCACCGCGTAGATATGCTGTTCGACGTTTTCGCTGGCGACGTTCAGCGCTTCAATCTCGACGATGGACGGGTCGGTGGTCCACTGCTTGGCGAGGTTCATCACGTCTTCGGTGAAGGTCGCGGAGAACAGCAGGGTCTGACGCTCGTTTTTCGGCGGGGTCTGACGAATGATCTGGCGCACTTGCGGGATGAAACCCATGTCGAGCATGCGGTCCGCTTCGTCCAGCACCATCACTTCGACCATGTCCAGGTGCACGTCGCCGCGCTGGTTGAAGTCCAGCAGGCGGCCAGGGGTCGCTACCAGAATGTCGCAGTGACGGGCTTCGAGGTGTTTGAGCTGCTTGTCGAAGTCCATGCCACCGACGAAGGTCATCACGTTAAGGCCGGTGTATTTGGTCAGGTCGGCGGCGTCCTTGGCGATCTGCACCACCAGCTCCCGGGTCGGGGCGATGATCAGCGCGCGCGGTTCACCCATGTAGCGCTCTTTCGGCGGCGGCGTTTGCAGCAGCTGGGTGATGATCGAGATCAGGAACGCGGCGGTCTTGCCAGTGCCGGTCTGGGCACGGCCGATGGCGTCTTTGCCGGCAAGGGTGAAGCCCAATACCTGCGCCTGGATCGGCGTGCAGTACGGGAAGCCCAGGTCCTGGATGGCATGCATCAGTTCCGGGGCCAGTTTGAAGTCGTGGAAACGGGTTTTACCTTCCTGGGGCTCGACGACAAAGTCTTCGAGTTTCCATGGGATCACCGGCGGTTTAGGGGCGCGTTCCCGGCGAGGCTTGGGGGCGGGCGCGACTTCAGCCTGAGGGGTTGCCTGTTCGGGCGATGTCACCGGCGGCGTCTTCGGCTGCGCGATAGGAGCGGTCCGGTCGGGCTGTTGGCCGTCATTGCGGCTGCCGGAGGCGGGGACAGGAGCACTGGGGACAGGCGCGAGCGGCTCAGCCTCGCTTTTGCCGAACATCTTCTTAAGTGCTTTGAGCACGGTGATCTCATTAATTGGTTAAGGAATGTACGCCGGGCAGTGTAATGCAAGAATCGGGCGCGGCGTAGTGTGTCTGTCATACGGCTACATAAATGCGGAGTATCAGCCTAGGCGAGCGCTCAACCAGGCGCCAATATCGTGTATCTCCTGAGGTAACACTTCGTGGCCCATTGGGTATTCCTGCCATGTCACGGTGACACCACGGCTCTTCAGGTGTTCGTAAGCCGTACGGCCCATCGCGTTCTGCACCACCTCGTCGTGCTGGCCGTGCAGGCACAGAGCGGGAATGCGCTGCTGGCTGGCGGACAATTCCAGCTCATCGCTGAAAGTGGGCGCGTAGGTGGAGAGGGCGATGACGCCTCCCAAGGCACCCTGCCATTTGGTAAACGCTGTGTGGAAAACCACCGCGCCACCTTGGGAAAAACCGGCGAGGAAAATTCGCGAGGCGTCTATTCCGCTGTTTTTTTCGTTTTTGATCAAATCGGTGACCATTCTGGACGACTCATCCAGCTCTTCCAGGCTGATCGAACGGGCCGGGCTCATGGCCTTGATGTCGTACCAACTCGGCATTTCGTAGCCGCCATTAATAGTCACCGCGCGGGTCGGCGCTTGGGGTAATACAAAGCGCGTGGTCAGCAAGCTTTCCTGCAGCGCTTCGGCCACCGGCAAAAAGTCGTAGCGATCGGCACCCAGGCCATGCAACCAGATTACGCAGGCGTCTGCGGGCTTGGCGGGCTGAAGAATCAAGGGTTCGGTCATGTCTGCTCCATAAATGTGCGTGCGCTCCGATTAAGTGCGACGGAACGGTGCGTCATAGGTTGATCTGTTAAGAGAATGTCGCAAGGTTGAATCTTTTCCTATTGACCATGGGCTGAAACGACTCAGCCACCACTCTGGTACGGCGCTTGCTATGTGTAGGTCGATGTCAGAACTATCCCGGGACGGTAACACTATCAGTGACTGCCGTTTATGGGATAGCCGCTGGAATTACTGCGACAGCCTCATGCCGCTTGACCCTAAAAAAAACCAACACGGGTCAATATCGCCTCATAAGGGTGCGCTGAGGTTCGAGCTCCGACACAACAAGAGCGTATTTGGAGGTTTGAATGAAGGTATTGAAATCCACCCTGGCCATCGTTTCCGCGGCCGCTGTACTGGGTGTCAGTGGTTTCGCCCAAGCTGGCGCCACTCTGGACGCCGTGCAGAAGAAAGGCTTCGTGCAATGCGGCGTGAGTGACGGCTTGCCGGGTTTCTCGGTACCGGATGCCAGCGGCAAGATCCTCGGGATCGACGCTGACGTTTGCCGCGCTGTCGCTGCTGCTGTGTTCGGCGACGCGACCAAGGTCAAGTTCAGCCAGTTGAACGCCAAGGAGCGTTTCACCGCGCTTCAGTCTGGCGAAGTCGACATTCTGTCCCGTAACACCACCATGACCAGCTCTCGCGACGCCGGCATGGGCCTGAAATTCCCAGGCTTCATCACCTACTACGACGGCATCGGCTTCCTGGTTAACAACAAGCTGGGCGTAAAAAGCGCCAAGGAACTGGACGGTGCAACCATCTGCATCCAGGCCGGTACCACCACCGAGCTGAACGTTTCCGACTACTTCCGTGGCAACAACCTCAAATACACCCCGATCACCTTCGACACCTCCGACGAAAGCGCCAAGTCGCTGGAATCCGGTCGTTGCGACGTACTGACTTCCGACAAGTCCCAACTGTTCGCCCAGCGCAGCAAGCTGGCCGCGCCGAAGGACTACGTGGTTCTGCCGGAAACCATCTCCAAAGAACCGCTGGGCCCAGTCGTGCGTAACGGCGACGACGAGTGGCTGGCCATCGTGCGCTGGGTTGGCTACGCCATGCTCAACGCTGAAGAAGCCGGCATCACTTCCAAAAACGTTGAAGCTGAAGCCAAATCCACCAAGAACCCGGACGTTGCACGTCTGCTCGGTGCTGACGGCGAATACGGCAAAGACCTGAAAGTGAAGAAAGACTGGGTCGTACAGATCGTCAAGCAAGTCGGTAACTACGGCGAAGTGTTCGAGCGCAACCTCGGCAAGAGCACCCCGCTGGAAATCGACCGTGGCCTGAACGCACTGTGGAACAACGGCGGCATTCAATACGCACCCCCTGTGCGCTGATCGCTGATGGTTCTGTCACCCGGTGGGCCAACCGCCGGGTGATGTTCTGTTCCATTCTTTCCGGGGCACTTCATGCAAAATCAAATCGGCGCACCAAAGCAGAAGCTCAGCTTCAGCGATCCCAAAGTGCGTGCGTGGCTCTTCCAGATCATCACGATTGTGGCGGTGATCTCGCTGGGCTGGTACCTCTTCGACAATACCCAGACCAACCTTCAGCACCGAGGCATTACCTCGGGTTTCGACTTTCTTGAGCGCAGTGCCGGGTTCGGCATCGCGCAGCATTTGATCGACTACACCGAATCGGACAGCTATGCCCGCGTCTTTGTAATCGGCTTGCTCAATACCCTGCTGGTGACCGTGATCGGCGTGGTCCTGGCGACCTTGCTCGGTTTCATCATCGGCGTGGCGCGTCTGTCGCCGAACTGGATGATCAACAAGCTGGCGACCGTGTATGTGGAAGTGTTCCGCAACATTCCGCCGCTGCTGCAAATCCTGTTCTGGTACTTCGCGGTGTTCCTGACCATGCCGGGGCCGCGTAACAGCCATAACTTCGGCGACACCTTCTTTGTCAGCAGCCGTGGCCTGAATATGCCGGCAGCGCTGGCCGCTGATGGGTTCTGGCCGTTTGTGGCCAGTGTGGTGGTGGCGATCGTGGCAATCGTGGCGATGGCGCGTTGGGCCAACAAACGCTTTGAAGCCACCGGCGTTCCGTTCCACAAATTCTGGGCGGGCCTGGCGCTGTTTTTCGTGATCCCGGCGTTGTGCGCCCTGATCTTCGGTGCACCGCTGCACTGGGAAATGCCCACGCTGCAAGGTTTCAACTTTGTCGGCGGCTGGGTGCTGATCCCTGAGCTGCTGGCGCTGACCCTGGCGCTTACCGTGTACACGGCAGCGTTTATCGCCGAGATCGTGCGTTCGGGCATCAAGTCCGTCAGCCACGGCCAGACCGAAGCTGCGCGCTCCCTGGGCCTGCGCCCTGGGCCGACGCTGCGCAAGGTCATCATCCCGCAAGCCCTGCGGGTGATCATTCCGCCGCTGACCAGCCAATACCTGAACCTGGCGAAAAACTCGTCGTTGGCCGCCGGTATCGGTTACCCGGAAATGGTTTCGCTGTTTGCCGGCACGGTGCTCAACCAGACCGGCCAGGCCATCGAAGTCATTGCCATCACCATGAGCGTGTACCTGGCGATCAGCATCAGCATTTCCCTGCTGATGAACTGGTACAACAAGCGCATTGCGCTGATCGAGCGGTGAGGAAACGCCCATGAGTACGCATACTTTCAAACCTGATATGCCACCGCCGAGCAAAGTCTTCGGCCCGGTGGCATGGATGCGCGCCAACTTGTTTTCCAGTTGGCTCAACACCCTGCTGACGCTGTTGGCGTTCTACCTGATCTACCTGGTGGTGCCGCCGATCCTGCACTGGGCCATCCTCGACGCCAACTGGGTTGGGACGACCCGCGCCGATTGCACGAAAGAAGGCGCCTGCTGGGTGTTCATCCAACAGCGCTTTGGGCAGTTCATGTACGGCTACTACCCCGGCGACCTGCGCTGGCGTGTAGACCTGACCGTGTGGCTGGCCATCGTTGGCGTGGCACCGTTGTTCATCTCGCGTTTCCAACGCAAGGCGATCTACGGCCTGAGCTTCCTGGTGCTGTACCCGATCATTGCGTTCTTCCTGTTGCACGGCGGGATCTTCGGCCTGACCAACGTGGCGACCAGCCAATGGGGCGGCCTGATGCTGACCCTGGTGATCGCCACCGTCGGTATCGCCGGCGCCTTGCCTCTGGGCATCGTGCTGGCGCTGGGACGGCGTTCGAACATGCCGGCAATTCGTGTGATCTGCGTGACGTTCATCGAGTTCTGGCGCGGCGTGCCGTTGATCACCGTGCTGTTCATGTCCTCGGTGATGCTGCCGCTGTTCCTGCCTGAAGGCATGGGCATCGACAAGCTGCTGCGGGCGTTGATCGGCGTGATCCTGTTCCAGTCGGCCTATGTGGCCGAAGTGGTGCGTGGTGGTTTGCAGGCGATCCCTAAAGGTCAGTACGAAGCGGCTGCCGCGATGGGCCTGGGTTACTGGCGCAGCATGGGCCTGGTGATTCTGCCGCAAGCCTTGAAGCTGGTGATCCCCGGTATCGTCAACACGTTTATCGCGTTGTTCAAGGACACCAGCCTTGTGATCATCATCGGCCTGTTCGACCTGCTCAACAGCGTCAAGCAAGCCGCCGCCGACCCGAAATGGTTAGGCATGGCCACTGAAGGCTACGTGTTCGCCGCCCTGGTGTTCTGGATTTTCTGTTTTGGTATGTCGCGCTATTCCATTCATTTGGAACACAAGCTCGACACAGGCCACAAGCGTTAGGAGTTGTTGTTATGAGCGAAGCAATCAAACAGCCTGTGAGCCCTGAAGGCATTATCCAGATGCAGGGCGTCAACAAGTGGTACGGCCAGTTCCACGTGTTGAAAGACATCAACCTCAACGTCAAGCAAGGCGAGCGTATCGTGCTGTGCGGCCCGTCGGGTTCGGGCAAGTCCACCACCATCCGCTGCCTCAACCGTCTGGAAGAGCACCAGCAAGGCCGCATCGTGGTCGATGGCGTGGAACTGACCAACGACCTCAAGCAGATCGAAGCGATCCGCCGTGAAGTCGGCATGGTGTTCCAGCACTTCAACCTGTTCCCGCACCTGACCATCCTGCAGAACTGCACGCTGGCGCCGATGTGGGTGCGCAAGATGCCTAAGCGCAAGGCCGAAGAAATCGCCATGCACTACTTGGAGCGCGTGCGCATTCCGGAGCAGGCCCACAAGTTTCCGGGGCAACTGTCCGGCGGCCAGCAACAGCGTGTGGCGATTGCCCGTGCGCTGTGCATGAAGCCGAAAATCATGCTGTTCGACGAACCGACCTCGGCCCTCGACCCTGAAATGGTGAAGGAAGTACTCGACACCATGATCGGCCTGGCTGAAGACGGCATGACCATGTTGTGCGTAACCCACGAGATGGGCTTTGCCCGCACCGTGGCCAATCGCGTGATCTTCATGGACAAAGGCGAAATCGTTGAGCAAGCGGCGCCGAATGACTTCTTCGACAACCCGCAGAACGATCGGACCAAGTTGTTCTTGAGCCAGATTCTGCATTGATCGACAGGTGACGCTTAACCATAAACCCGGCCTGGCGCCGGGTTTATTTTTGCCTGTTCAAAAAAACCGTTGCCTTGCCCTCGTAGGAAACTCCGAATAGCCTGTGGGCAAATTCATCCAATGATTGGACGAAGCGCGCAACCCCGCCTTGAGCGAGTTGTACCACTCCTTCTACGCCATCCTCGGCGCCCAGTTGATCCATGAACCTTGAAGCCAAACGCACGACTGAACTTGAAGAACTGTTGATCGACGCCGAAGCAGACGACGACATCGTGCAGCAGGCGCCCGCGCCGCTGAACCGCCCTTGGTTGTTGCTGCTAGGCCTGGTCCTGGTGGCGTTGAACCTGCGTCCGGCGCTGTCGAGCATGGCGCCGGTGCTCGGTGAAGTGTCCAGCAGCCTGGGCTTGTCGGCCGCCAGGGCCGGTCTGCTGACCACCTTGCCAGTGTTGTGCCTGGGGCTCTTCGCGCCCCTGGCGCCGATCCTGGCGCGGCGTTTTGGCGCCGAGCGCGTGGTGCTGGGAATTCTGTTGACCCTGGCGGCGGGCATCCTGCTACGCAGTTCGTTCGGTGAAGTGGGCCTGTTCGCCGGCAGTCTGATTGCCGGCGCAAGCATTGGGATTATCGGCGTGTTGTTGCCAGGCATCGTCAAGCGTGATTTCGCTCGACAGGCCGGCGCCATGACCGGCGTGTACACCATGGCGCTGTGCCTGGGCGCGGCGCTGGCGGCAGGCGCAACGGTGCCGTTGAGTCATTACTTCGGCGACAGTTGGCCGATAGGCCTGGGCTTCTGGATCTTGCCGGCGCTGATGGCGGCCGTGTTCTGGTTGCCCCAGGTCGGGCATAAACAGGGCGCGCATCAGGTGGCTTACCGGGTCAAGGGCTTGCTGCGTGACCCACTGGCCTGGCAGGTGACCTTGTACATGGGCCTGCAATCGTCCCTGGCGTACATCGTGTTTGGCTGGCTGCCGTCGATCCTGATCGGTCGTGGCCTGAGCGCCACCGAGGCCGGGTTGGCGCTGTCCGGCTCGATCATTGTGCAATTGGTCAGTTCGCTGGCCGCGCCGTGGCTGGCCACCCGGGGCAAGGACCAGCGCCTGGCGATTGTGGTGGTGATGCTGCTGACCCTCGGCGGGCTGTTCGGTTGCCTCTATGCACCGCTCGATGGCTTGTGGGGCTGGGCGATTTTGCTTGGGCTGGGGCAGGGCGGCACGTTCAGCCTGGCGTTGACCCTGATCGTGCTGCGTTCCCCTGATGCCCACGTGGCGGCCAACCTGTCGAGCATGGCCCAGGGCTTCGGTTACACCCTGGCCTCGCTCGGCCCATTGGCCGTGGGCCTGGTGCATGACTGGACCGGCGGCTGGTCGGCCATTGGCTGGATCTTCGCGGTGCTCGGGGTCGGTGCGATCGCCGCGGGCCTTGGCGCCGGGCGGGCGCGGTATGTGCAGGTGATCAGCGAGAAAATCTAGAGGTACACCATCTCCAGCGTGGCGAGGCCGTCGAGCGCGATGTCGCGGCTCAGGTCGAGGTTTTGCGTGGCGTTGATCACGGTCTCGACCTGCACCGTGCTGGTCAATTCTTGAATCGCCGAAGGGCCGGCCGTGCTGCCGGCGATGTCCGTGAACCCAAGGTAACTCTTGGCGCCGATGTTGATCGGGTTGAGGTTGGCAGTGCGCCAGGCCAGGCCACCGGTGGTGGACTCGGTGCCATACACCAGCGTGCTGCCGTCGACGATGGTCTGGCGCGGGTCGAAGGCCATCGAGTACAGACCGATGCGGTTACCGCTATGGTCCAAGCCCAGGCCGTAATAAATCTCGCTGTTGACCATCGCCGAACCGTCACGATTGTCCCGCATGCGCAAGGCGAAGCGGTTCGCGCCGTTGCAGGCAATCCTGACTTGCAACGGCTTGATGGGCAGACGCGTGCCCTTGTCCACGTTGAGGTCCTGACGGGAGATCTTGCCGTAGTCGATGACTGCACCGTTGGACAGCAGCGGCGTACAGGCGGTGGGCGTGAGACGGCCTGTGACCGCCAGATCCACCTGCGAGGCCGCCTGAACGGCGGTGCCTGCGGCCAGCAGCAGGGAAAGAAGGGCGATGTTGTGCGTTTTCATGAGGCTGATCCCTTGGGTTACAGGTAAATGATTTCGAGGGTGCCGGCGCCGTTGATGTGCACCATGTTGCGCAAGTCCAGCGACTCCATCGGCGCCAGGTAGGCCTTGATGCGCAGCGTGCCGGAGAGGTTCTGGATCGGCACCGGCCCCAACGTGCTGGCGGTGCGGTCGGTAAAGCCCATTAGGCTGTTGGCGGCGATGGGGATTTGGCGCGGGCTGGAGCTGCTCCACGCCGCCCCGCCACTGGTGGAGTCGGTGCGATACAGCGGGCCGAGGGCATCAGCGCTGAACTCGGCCGGGTCGATGTTCACGTAGTAGCGCCCGATCTTGTTGTGGCTGTAGTCCACGTCCAGGCCGTAGGCAGTTTCATCGGTGCCGCCGGTGGCGGAACCGTTGCGGTTGTCATGCATCTTCAGGGCGAAGGGCGTGGCGGCGTCGCAGCTCACGGAAAACTGCAAGGTACGCGTGGGCAGCGGCGTTTCACTGGTGGCGCTCAAGTCCTTGGCCAGCAGCCTGCCATAATTCACCAGCCCGCCATTGGACAATAGCGGCACGCACGCCACAGGGGCGAAGTGCGCTTGCAGGGTCAGCTCTCGCTCGCTTTGCGGGTGGGAGACGCGGCCGGTCACTTCCCAAGTGGTCGCGTCCCGCACGCGTGTGGCGGCAGCATCGGCCCAGGCGCTCACGCTCAGTTGCAGCGTGAAATGCTTGCCGGTCAGCGGTGTGCCGTTGAGCATCGGGGCGATCCCGTGCCCCGGCCGCCAGCCGAGTGCGGCGCCGGTGGCCACGGGCGGCTGACCGTTGGCGGGCAGCAACCCTAGGTTGACCGCCTGGCCATCCAGCATTCCGTCGCTGACCTGTATGGCGTAGCTGCCGTGCTCGGTGAATTGCAGGCGCTCGGCACTTGCGGCGACAGCGCGATAGAACAGGCTCATGTCGCCAGGTTGCGCGCAGTTGAGTGTCAGGCTCAGACGGCGCTCGCCGAGTAGACGCTGGGGGGCGCTGTCGTGCTGCGCGGCGCGGTTCATTGAGCCGAAATCCAGGCGCGCCTCGCTGAGGTTTAACTGGCATTCATCCGCGGCCAAGGCGCAGTTGGACACTATCAGCAGCAGGCAGGCAACTCTCAGGATGGGCATCGGTCATTCTCCAGGGGGATGGCAGCGGGCGTCGGCGGTTTCGAAATACACCGTGGGGTCGGGCTTGGTCGGCAGGTCGAAGCGCAGTTCACAGCGCCCGATGTCGGCGTTGCTGACCCACAGCGTGGTGTGCTCCAGCACGTTGGGCAGGAACACCTGGCTTCCATCCTGGACCAGGGTGATGAACTCGCCCTCGGCCGTGCTTACCACCGCGCCGCGCGGCAGCGGTTGGCCCTGATCAGTGCGTGCGGTAAGCAGCAAACGACGGGTGAGCGCCACGCCGAACTCGACGCGATCCACCGCACCGCGCCCGGCCGAAATCATCGCCAGGCCGTTGTTGATGTCCGCATTGCGCGGTAGCGAACGGGTCTGCACTTCGACCGGACTGCGGCCATAGGCGTTGACCTGGGACACCACCGCTTGCCCCTGCCAGTCGGTCCAGACCGGGCCGCTGGGGGTGCTGAGTTTGATGCCGCTCATGTCGCCCACTGACACCAGTGCGAACGTGTCGCGCACGGGATACGGCGAGAAGGTCAGACCGCTGCCGTGGGCCACCACGGCGCCGCGCGCGCCGCCCTGGTAGCTCGAACGTTCACTGTCGCTGCGGCTGTAGCTCAGGTCCAACTGGCTGTAGCGGGGCAGGGTGGACACGCCGACGGTGGTCTCGACCTGGCGGTCGCGGGTGTCGTATTCGGCGCTGACGCGGTAGCTGAGTTGATCGTCGATCTGCTCGTTGAGCCCGACTCCCGAGCGATGCTCGCCTCCCGAATTGCGCACCCACGCGCGGCCCCGGCGACGCTCGCCGAGGGGCAGGCTGAGGTTCAGGTACACCGCGTTGTCCTGCTGTTGGCGACCGCCCATCTGCCATTCGGCGCTGGCGGACAGCGATACGCCGCCGACACTGGTGCCCCACGAGGCCAGGGCACGGCTGCTGGTCTCATCGTCAAAATTGCTGGAACGCGACACCCCGGCGCTGAACGCCCCTAGCGATGGGTGCGACCAGCCGAGAGTGACGCTTTGCTGGTCGCGGTAACGTGAGCGGCGATGGTGGTCGGGTTGGGTGTCGTAAGTGGTTTCTTCCAGATCGCGATAGCCCGGCGTGCGCCAGGAATTGGCCGCGCTGAATGACCATTGCTCACCCAGGCGCTGGGACCATGCGAGGTCGGTCTGCATGCCTTGGGCCTTGTCGTGGGACTGCGCATCGGAGAACTGGCTGGCCAGTTGCACTTGGCTGTCGAGCCCTGGCAGCCAGGCCAGGCTTGCGCCCACGCCGCGATATTCGCTGGCCGCGAGCAGGCCGCCGCCCACCGAGACTTGCGGGTGCACGGCGCCGTTCCAGCCGGCGCTGACGACCCAGGGGTCATCGCCTTTGGCGTCACCTATATTGCGTACGCGACCTGCGCCCACCGAATAACCGGCTGCCGGCAGACCCAGGCCAAGCATCGCTGCCGGCACGGTAAAACGGCGCTCCTCGCCGGTGCTTTCCCGAACAGTCACTTCGACGTCCGAGCGGGTGTTCAAGCGCCGCACATCGCGCAAGGCGAACGGGCCGGCGGGGACTACCGTTGAGTGGATTAACGCGCCGTTCTGCCGCACTTCGACCTGCGCCGGGCTGTTGGCGATGCCCTCGATGGTTGCACCTTGCTCCTGGTCCAGCAGTGCCTGCTCGGTGAACACCTGCACGCCATTGATCTGCGCCCCGGACAGCACCGGGTTGTAGAGGCTGATCTGCCCGGCTTGCAGCACCGCCTGATGCTGGGCGAAGGTGCGCTGGGCGTAGGCTTCCAGGTGGGTACTGCGCGACAGGCCGTCCTGCCAGGTCTGCACCTGGCGGCTGCGCACGATCCAGTCGCCGGCGTTGAAGCCAACTTCGGTATTGGCCGAGCCGAAGCGGTTGGTGTCATCGCCCAACTGATTGTAGAAACCGCTCAAGTCATAGTTGAGCAAGGCCGCGACGCCGCCGGCTTGATACCCTGAGACATCCTGTTTCAGCGGTCGCAGGGCCTCGGTCGGCACCACCAGCGACACCGTCAGGGTGGCCGGGTCGGGTTCGATCAGGCTCTGGGGAAATTGGGCGAGAAAGTCGTGGCATTTGCCGCTGTCGTCCGGGATCACCAGGTTGGCGGCGTCCAGTAACGTGCGGTCGAAACACAGGGCACCCTGTTGATCGAAACGGGCTTGCAGACGACCACGGTTTTGGCCGTTGACCCGCAGCGTCACCGCGTGTTTGCCAGCGGTAAAGCGCGGAGCTTCCAGCAGCAGGCTGGCCAGTTGCGGATCAATGCCGCGCTGGCTCAGGGTCTTGGAATCGAAACCGGAATCGGCATCGGCCCAGGTCACTTCAGGGAGCAGGGCGCAGGTTAACAGCCACGCCGGCAGGGCAAGGTGGGTGGGTGCGGCGGGCACGGCTTTGCCGTCACGATAATTCACGACTGTTTTCACCAAAGGCATTAAGTGTTGGACGTCTGTGCGTCGCGGTGACGGTCATTGCGCCGTCACTTCGTATTTACAGGCGCGAGCGTCTGTTTTTTTCGTTAGAGCACGGTGATAGGGGCTTCGTAGGCGGCCACCGCGAAGCCATAGAGGGTGGCCGGTTGCAGCCGGACAGTTTGGGCGCCGGTGCCGGTTACCGGTACACGCAATCGCTCGCCCGGCAACACGTAGGTGCGCGGCAGCATCGCCTTGCCGTTACCCGGAAGCAGGCTCAGTTCCTGGGCCAGTCGCACCACATACGGCGTGTCATTACTGACCTGCAATTGGTTGTTCTCAAGGGCCCAGGTCAAACCGGTCCAGGGCGTGCGATTGGGCGCCAGCCCTTCGGGATGAATGATCACCGGCAGGTTCTGACGCACGGTCACGCCGACGCGGGCATGCCCTGCTTTGGTGGCGGCTCGGCCGGTGGGCATGCCTTCGAAAATCACCCGTTTGAGCCGCTGCGTCATCAGCGGCTGCTGCGCCTGCAAAATGAAACGCACCAGTTGTGATTTGCCGGGGTCGACGCGCGCCAGCGGGGGAGTGACCACCAACAACGGCTCTGTGTCTTCCGGAATGTTTTCGAGGGTGACGTGCAGCAGGGCCAGTTGGCTGTCGGTGTTAGTCACCGAAACGCTGGCCTCGCCCTCGCTTTCATGCACGATCACCACGGAGGTGTCGGGGACCATTCCGTCGGCCCGGGCATTCAGGCTGAACAGGAGTGTCAGGGCCGCGATGTTCAAAAGTAACGTCGTCATGACGGGGTTCCATTGGGCAAAAGAAGAATCAGAAGTAGCGCAGATCCAGGACGATCGACCCGTCCAAGGGCACCTCTTGATCCAGGGTCAGGTAGTTTGAAAAGTTGATGGACGTTTCTACGTGCAATTGGGCGTCCAGTTGGCGGATGAAGTCCGGCTGACGGTCACCCGGTAGCGCAAAACCGGCATAGGCCTTTGGCTCGGCGTCGGGCCGCGCGGCCCAGGTTTCACCGCCATCGGTGGACACCAGCACCTGCATGGGCTGCCCATCGCCCACCGGGTTGCGATAGAAAAGCGCCACACTGCCCATGCGCTCATCGGGGGCATGAATATTTCGACCCAGGCCGAAAACATCCGGCGTCAGTGCTGATTCCGCGCGATTGTCGATGCCCGCCAGCGCAAACAGCATGGGCCGCGCGCATTGCACGGAGAGTTCCAGTAGCTGGCTTGGCAGCACGGTGAATTCATCGCTGTTGAGGGTATGCGTGGGAATCTTGCCGTGGTCGACAATGCCTTCTTCCGACAGCTCGACGTGGCAGGCGTCCGGGGTGAGCCTGCCGGTCACCGTGACGTCGACTATCGATGCTGCGTTTGTCGGTGCGGCGAAGGTCAGTGTGAGCAGGACGGCAAAAAGATTGGGCTGCAGGTTCATGGGGATCACTGGCTGGAGGACGGTGGCCGTACGTAAAGGCGACCATGCCTGAGCATGGTCGCCCTGGCGTTACAGGTACTTCACTTCCAGGGTGGCCGAACCATCCAGAGTGACCTCGTTGGTCAGGTCCAGGCCGTCGGTGCGGGCGATCGAGGTGTTCACCTGCAGGTCAGCCACCAATTCCGTGGCGGGTACTGGCGTCGAGGTGTCACTTGTGGCTGCTACCGACATGTAGAGGCCAGGGTCCCAGAACCTTTCTTCGTACCACGTCTTGCCGCCATCCTCGGAGGCGATGGTTTTCACTGGGGCGCCGTCGGCGATGGCGTTCTCCAAAGTCAGCTTGAACCATCCCAGTTTTTGCGTGCCGTTGATCAGGCCCAGGCCGAACATGGTGTTCATCATTGCCGATTCTGCCCGGTTATCGATTGAGTTCAGGGCAAACGTGGTCGGACCATCACAATTCACTTCAATAATCAGGGTGTGCGTGCCGATGAGCGTGGGGTTATTCGGGCGCAGGTCCTTGGCGGAGATTTTGCCGTGATCGATGATGCCGCCGCCGGATAGGCTGGGCGTGCAGGCACTGGGAACGATCAGGCCCTTGACCGCCAGGTCGACGGTGGAGGCTGCGAAGGCGGTCGCGCCGGTCACCAGCATCACGCTGGCTGCGACGGTACTGAGCAGGGTTTTCATGGCGAACTGATTCCTTTCGATAATGGGTAATTACAGGTACTTGAGTTGGATGGTGGCGTGACCGTCGATGGGGACTTCGTCCAACAGGGTCAAGCGTTCCGAAGGGGCAACGTGGGTATACAGACGGATCTCGGCGTCAAACTCCTGGGCGGCTATGGGCGTCTCTTCACCGCTTTTCGCAATCGTGGTCAGCCACAGGTGATTCAACTCATTGGCGGGTCTCCAGGTGACGCCGCCATCCTCTGAATTAATCATGCGTACCGCGACGCCATCCGCAACGGGGGTGTAAAGGTGAAAGCTTGCCCCACCGATTTTTTCGTCATTGGGCGTCATCCCCAAGCCATGCCACCGATCATGGTTGGCCGACGTGCCGGCGCGGTTATCGATGGTGTTGAGGGTGAAAAAAGTGGGGCCTTCACAGCGCACACTTACATGCATGCTTTGGTTGGGCAGGGAGGTGTGCTGGTCTGCATTGAGCGACTTTGCCGACATTTTTCCGAAGTCGACCATGCCGCCATCGGAAATCAGCGGCGCGCAGGCGCTGGGCGTAATCGTGCCGCTCACGCTGAGGTCGGTATTGCTGGAGGCAAACACGACGGGAGTGAACAGCAATAGCAGCGCAGTGCGAGTGGCACATAGGTTCATAGGGCAATCACCATTGAGCGGGGTGGAAGGACGTTGGGTGGGCGTTACAGGTACTTCACTTCAAAGGTCGCCGAACCATCCAACTGCACCTCGTTGGTGAGTGTTAGAGATTTGGCCGGCGCGATGGCGGTGTTGAGCACCACTTCCACACTCATGTCTTGCAATGGGTGCGGCAGCCAGCCGTTGGTAGCGTCGAAGCTACCCAGTGCGATCAAGGCGTTAGGCACGACCGCATCGTCGTCATACAGCTCTCCCCAGCGACCTTCGCCGCGCGTACTCAGCAAGGTTGAGGCGACGTCGGCCACAGGGTTGCGCATGGTCAGGAAATACCTGCCCAGTTTCTCGGTGTCGTTGATCAGGCCCAGGCCAAAAGCACTGTTTTGGGTAGAGGAACCGGTGCGGTTGTCGAAGGGCGTGATGGCAAACAGTGTCGAACCCTCGCAACTGACCGACAGTTTTATGGTTTGGTCAGGAAGCCGGGTTTGGACGTCGGCATTCAGGTCTTTGGCTGAGATCTTTCCGAAATCGACAGCTCCCGGCAGGCTGGGCGTACAGGCGCTGGGCGTGATTACGCCCGTTACTGTCATGTCCACGCTGCTGGCGGCAAACGTCGGCAGCGCATTGGCGAGCAGCAGGACAGAGCTCAACAGGGTCAGGGATTTGTTCATTTCAATACATTCCACTACAGGGCTGGCTGATAAAGGCGCGCACACGGCATCGTCCGATCTTTCAAGGAGGACGATGATCAGGGCGGCTGGTTGTGTTTGATTGGGCTCGCCGGTGGCAGCAAGTCCATTCCCTCTTTGCGGGGTGACGGCAATTTAGCTGCCGGGCGGGGGCGGGGAAATACAACTTTTACGACAATCCTGGCCGGCGTTATTCCTACCTAAGTGCGTGGGAATTAATGATCAAATTTGTAGGAAAGTTGGTGTTTTTCGTAGTTGTTGTATCGCCAGGTTCATAGGTAAACCGTTATTTGTCGCTGCTTATTAATGGTCATGTGAGTGTCACGCAAGTGTCGCACGTTGTTCTCGGTTGGCTGTTAAAGCCTTTCACCCACTCACGATGTGTGCCGAGAACCCATGGGCTTGAAAATTAATGTAAGCGCATTGAGGTGAGTCTGGTGACAAGGGTATTTTTTAATCCAGTACCTGTCCTGAAGTTGACACCTTTACTCTCGCCACCGTTGATGGAGGGCCCCGCTGATGGTGCGCGCCATACCGCCTGGCCGACACGCAGCAGCCTGATCGAGATTTTCGGCAGTGATGAGGTGGTGAACCGCGTGCTGGTCAGCCTGATCAATGAAGCACGGGAAGATGACGCTTTGCTTGATCAGGCCCGGGCCAGCGCCGATGCGCCATTGGTGGTAGAGCGCCTGCACCGTTTGGTGGGGAGTCTGGCGTTCGTGGGGGGCGCTGACCTGGAATTGAGTGGCGAGCAACTGATCGCGCATGTCAAAGCCCGAGGCGTCTTGGCCAGTACCCCGCATTTGCAAGCGTTTCAGCGCAACTTGCATGTCTACATCCGTTATCTGAGTCGGTTATGAATAGTGCTGCCTGGAAGTTCGCAAGATGCTGTTCGGATGTGTACTAGGTTTTGGATGTAGGTAATTTCTTTTTATCTTGTAGGCATGAAGTTATTGGCTATCAATTGCTGGGCGCGGTCCGAAACGTGTCGCGTTAGGTAGTTGTTGAGCCGCTTGGACAGGGGTATTTTTGCGCGAATTCATTTTGCCATCATTCGTGGGTATTTATGCTTCGTGTAATTGTTGCCGACGATCATCCCATTGTGCGTATCGGCCAACGGGTGGTGATTGAGGCGGGCGGTAAATGCAAAGTGGTTGGCGAGGCCGATGGGCCCGATGAATTGCTCCGGTTATTGGAGACCGTCGCCTGTGATGTGCTGGTGACCGACTTCGCCATGCCGGGCGGTCAGCAGGCGGACGGTTACGGACTGCTGGGCCTGTTGCGCCGCCAGTATCCGGATTTGCCGGTGATCCTGGTCACGATGTTTGCCAATGTCGCGACGCTGCGTGCGTCGTTCGCCCATGGCGCGCGGGCGATCGTCGCCAAGAGCGCGTCGGCCCGGGAGCTGCCGATTGCGATCGGCACCGTGATCAAGGGCCAGACCTTCGCCAGTGAATGCCTGCGCGCGCAGATGGAGGAGGCAGGCACGGGGGATCAGTCGCAACAGCCGCAATTGTCGAGCAAGGAACGCGAAGTGGTGCGCATGCTCGCCAGCGGCATGACCGTCAGCCAGATCGCCGCGCGGGTCAATCGCAGTATTTCCACGATCAGCAAACAGAAAAGCACGGCCATGAGCCGGCTGTGCATTTCCACCGACGTCGATCTGTTCGCCTACGCCCGCAGCTGCGGCATGGTGCCCTAGGGTTTGGGCCGTCATCACCTGTGCAAATGCCGATAGAGTTTTGCCGGTGCGCAGACTATCTTGAGCGGCCTACAACCCCAGGTTTGGAAGCTGCCCATGAGTGATGCCCACAACGCCTTGATTACTGAGTTTTACAG
The DNA here is from genome assembly GCF_900187495.1 of Pseudomonas sp. Irchel 3H9. Taxonomy (NCBI): domain Bacteria; kingdom Pseudomonadati; phylum Pseudomonadota; class Gammaproteobacteria; order Pseudomonadales; family Pseudomonadaceae; genus Pseudomonas; species Pseudomonas sp. Irchel 3H9. The sequence continues at coordinate 355,821 of NZ_FYDK01000001.1, forward strand.
CGCCTTCCAGCGCCTGGACGCCGAGGCCATGGCCGCCTGCTACACCGACGACGTTGTGTTCAGCGACCCGGCCTTCGGCGAATTGCGCGGCCGTGATGCGGGCGACATGTGGCGCATGCTGACCACGCGGGCCAAGGATTTCTCCCTGACGTTCGACCATGTACGCAGCGATGACACCACCGGCAGTGCGCATTGGGTGGCGACTTACCTATTCAGTGCCACCGGCAACACGGTGGTCAACGATATCGGCGCGCGGTTCGTGTTCCGCGACGGCAAGATCTGTGAGCACCACGACCACTTCGACCTGTGGCGCTGGTCGCGCCAGGCGTTGGGCATCAAGGGCCTGTTGCTGGGCTGGTCGCCGGCCTTGAAAAATGCCGTCCGCGCCCAAGCACGCAAAGGCCTCAAGGCATTTCAGGCCGGGCGTTGATAAGATTGGCGCTCCTCTGGCTTGCCGACATGAACTGTGACTGATCTTCCTCCACCCAAGCCCTGGTTCGTCTACCTGGTGCGCGCTGCCAATGGCTCGCTGTATTGCGGCATCAGCAATGATCCGCTGCGCCGCTTCGCCACGCACCAGAGCGGCAAGGGCGCGCGGTTCTTCCTGTCCAGCCCGGCCGTGGCGCTGGTATACACCGAGCAATGCGCAAGCAAGGGCGAGGCGCTGCGCCAGGAACGGTTGATCAAGAAGCTGAAGAAGAGTGCCAAGGAGTGTTTGGCGGCGCAGGGCTCATTGATCTGACTGATGGGTTCCCATCACGCCGCCATAGCCCGTTGCGCGCTAAGCTGCGGGTTCATTTTTCCAAGTGGACCCCGGCATGTCTGAACTCATCCTGCACCACTACCCAACCTCCCCATTCGCGGAAAAAGCTCGGCTGCTGCTGGGTTTCAAAGGTTTGTCCTGGCATTCGGTGCATATCTCGCCGGTGATGCCCAAGCCGGACCTGACGGCCCTCACCGGTGGCTATCGCAAAACCCCAGTGCTGCAAGTGGGCGCCGATATCTATTGCGACACCGCCTTGATTGCCCGTCGCCTTGAGCAGGAAAAAGCTGCGCCGGCGCTGTTCCCGCTGGGCCAGGAAATGATCACCCAAACCTTCGCCACCTGGGCCGACAGCGTGGTGTTTGCCCACGCGGTGAGCCTGGTGTTCCAGCCAGAATCGGTGGCGGTGCGTTTTGGCAAGCTGCCACCGGAAGCGATCAAGGCGTTTCTTGCCGACCGCGCCGCGCTGTTCAGTGGCGGCACCGCGAGCAAGCTGCCGACTGAGCTGGCCAAGCACCAATGGCCGGCGATCATGGCGCGGCTGGAGCAGCAACTGCAGCGTGAGTCGGGGGACTTCCTGTTTGGCGAGCCGTCGATTGCCGACTTTGCTATGGCCCATCCGTTGTGGTTCCTCAAGGCCACGCCGGTAACCGCGCCGTTGGTAGACGCGTATCCGGCCGTATCTGCGTGGCTGGGGCGTGTGCTTGGTTTTGGGCACGGCACGTCCAGCCAGATGACTGCCGAGCAGGCGTTGGAGATTGCGCGCGACGCCACACCGGCGCCGCTGCCGGACGAGGTGTTCGAGGACTTGAATGGCTTCAAGGCCGGCCAGCAGGTGACCATCGGCGCCATCGACTACGGCGTCGACCCGGTCGCCGGCGAATTGCTCTTTGCCGGGCGCGAAGAGCTGATCCTGCGCCGCACCGACCCGCGTGGCGGCACCGTGCACGTGCACTTCCCGCGCTTTGGTTTTCGCATTCACGCGCAATAAGAAAAATATTTGCAAATAAACGTGAGGTAAACCGGTGGCCCATCCGTGTAGTGCTTGAAACTGCGATCTATTCGCATTAACAGCGTTTTCTACACGGGTTCTCACAGCATGAAGTCGACGGCGGGCGGTTTGGTTAAACAGTGGCTGGGAGCCTCGGTATTGGCGGTGTCGGGGTTGGCCTTGCTGCCCCTGTGCGTGGCTCAGGCGCAGGAGCAGCAAAGCGCTCAGTTCACGTTTGCCCTGGCTGCCAAACCGCTGCCCCAGGCTCTGAGTGATTTCAGCCGGGTCACCGGAATCAGCGTGATCTACACCGATGAAGCGCCCTACGGCCTCAGCGCCCCGGCCGTGAGCGGGCAGATGAGCGCGACCCAGGCCCTGCAACGCTTGTTGGGCAACTCCGGCTTCACCTTCCGCCAGATCGACGCCCGCACGTTGGCGCTTGAGCCGGTGCCGACCGATGGCGCAGTCAACCTTGGCGCTACCACCATCAGTGGCGTCGGCCAAACCCAGGACAGCACCAGCTACCAGCCGCCACCCACCAGTTCGGTGATGCGCTCCCGTGCCCTGCTGCTGGAAACCCCGCAAACCGTCAACGTGGTGCCGGCCCAAGTGCTGCGCGACCAGACCCCACGCAACCTGGATGACGCCCTGGGCAATATCAGCGGCATCACCCAGGCCAACACCTTGGCCAGCACCCAGGACGCCGTGATGCTGCGCGGCTTTGGCGACAACCGTAACGGCTCGATCATGCGTGACGGCATGCCGGTGGTGCAGGGCCGCGCCTTGAATGCCACGGCGGAGCGTGTCGAAGTGCTCAAGGGCCCGTCGTCGCTGCTGTATGGCATCCAGGATCCGGGGGGCGTGGTGAACATCGTCAGCAAAAAGCCCGAACTGACCCAATCCACTGCCCTGACCGTGCGCGGCTCGACCTTTGGCAACGGCAAAAACGGCAGCGGTGGCGGCCTCGACACCACCGGTCCCATCGGTGACTCGGGCCTGGCCTATCGGCTGATCGTCGATCATGAAGACGAGGACTACTGGCGCAATTTCGGCACCCACCGCGAGACCTTGGTCGCGCCGTCCCTGGCCTGGTACGGCGACAGCACCCAGCTCTTGTTCGCCTACGAACACCGCGAGTTTCTCTCGCCGTTCGACCGTGGCACCGCCATCGACAAGTCCAATCATCCGCTGGACATTCCATCCACCCGACGCCTGGATGAACCGTTCAACAACATGGAAGGCCGTTCCGACCTTTACCGCTTCGAAGCCGACCACGACCTGAACGACGACTGGAAAGCCCACTTCGGCTACAGCTGGAATCGCGAAACCTACGATGCCAGCCAAGTGCGCGTCAGCGCGGTAAACACGGATGGAACCCTGACCCGCAAGATGGACGGCACTCAGGGCGCGATCACCACCGACCGCTTCACCACCGTCAGCCTGGAAGGCAAGGTCAATGTGTTCGGCCTGCAGAATGATCTGGTATTCGGCATGGACGATGAGTACCGCAAGATCTACCGCGCCGACCTGATTCGCCAGGCCTCGCGCACGACGTTCAACTACAACAACCCGGTGTACGGCAACGAAGTCGCGGGCACCACGGTCAGCGCCGCCGACAGCGCCCAGACCGACCTGTTGCGCAGCGACTCGCTGTTCTTCCAGGACGCGATTCATCTCACCGACCAGTGGATTTTTGTCGCGGGCGCGCGCTACCAGATGTACGACCAATACGCCGGCAAAGGCGTGCCGTTCAAGGCCAACACCAATGGCAACGGCCAGGCCTGGGTGCCGCGTGCGGGGCTGGTGTATCGCTACACCGATGAGTTGTCGTTCTACGGCAGCTACACCGAGTCGTTCAAACCCAACTCCACCATCGCCGCCCTGGCCGATGGCAGCACGCTGACCGGTGACCTTACGCCAGAAGAATCCAAGTTGTGGGAGTTGGGCGCCAAGCTCGATATTCCAGGACGAATCACAGCCAGCGCGGCACTGTTCAATATCGACAAGCGCAACGTACTGGTGTCGGTGGGATCCCTCGCGAACACCATCTACAGCATCGCCGGCCAGGTGCGGTCCCGTGGTCTGGAACTGGATGCCAGCGGCCAGTTGACCGACAAGTGGAGCGTGATCGGCAGCTACGCCTACACCGACGCCGAAGACATCAAGGACAAAGACCCGACCCTGCAAGGCAACCGCCTGCAAAACGTGGCCAAGCACACCGGCTCGCTGTCGGTGGCCTATGACTTCGGCAGCATTTTTGGTGGCGATCAATTGCGCGTGGGCACGGGTGCACGCTACGTCGGCGAACGCGCCGGCGACGCCGCCAACGATTTCGATCTGCCGGGTTACACCGTGGCCGACGCGTTTGCCACCTACGACACCAAGATCGAAGGGCAGAAGGTCAAGTTCCAGCTCAACGTGAAGAACATGTTCGACCGCACCTACTACACCTCCGCGGCCAGCCGGTTGTTTGTGTCCATTGGTGATGCGCGGCAGGTGTCGGTGTCCAGTACCCTGGAGTTCTAAAACCTGACGGGCTCCCTATGGCAAGTGTGCTCCTTGTGGTGGGCAGGCTTCCTGTGGTGAGCGGACTTGCCCCGCGTTGGGCTGCGAAGCAGTCCCAAAACAGACTCTGCGGTGTTCCTGAAAGAACGCGGCGGCATCAGTAAGGGCGGCTTTGCCACCCAGCGCGGGGCAAGCCCGCTCGCCACAAAGGTACGGAGCTGTTAGCGTTGCGGCCATTAATGGCTTTGCGGAACACAGTACTGATGCACTTTGGAAGATGGCTACACCTGCTGTGTCTGAGCGTTTTACTGGGCGGCTGTGCGAGTGTTTCGCCGCCGTCCACGCCTTCAACACTGGATCACCTGCTGGCCGATCCTGTCCTCAACGGCGCCACGGTTTCCGTCATGGTGCGCGACGCCCGCAGTGGCAGCACCCTGTATCAGCACAACCCGCGCACACGCCTGGTTCCCGCGTCCAACCTCAAATTGCTGACCACGACGGCGGCAATGGATGTGCTGGGGCCCCAGTATCGGTTCTCCACGCAACTGTTGAGCGACGGCCCGCAACAAGGTGAGCGCCTGACCGGTAACCTGTACCTGCGTGGCCTTGGCGACCCGACCACACAGTTTTCCGACTACCAGGCATTGGCCGCCCAACTGGCGAGCCAGGGCGTGCGCCAGGTGCAGGGCGACCTGGTGTTCGACGACACCTGGTTCGACGCCGAGCGCCTGGGCGTTGACTGGGCCCAGGATGACGAAAGCACCTACTACGGTGCGCAGATTTCCGCGCTGACGGTATCGCCCAATACGGATTTTGACGCGGGCACCTTGATCGTCACGGCTAAGGCGTCGGTCATTTCCGGCCAGCCGGTGAATGTTTCTATAAGCCCGCCCACCGATTACGTACAACTCAGTAACCGCGCCGTCAGCGGCCCCGGCAACAGCTATGGCATCACTCGTCAGCACGGCACCAACGTGCTGCAACTCACTGGCGCGCTGGCGCCGGGCAAACAAAGCCGGCAGTGGGTCAGTGTGTGGGAGCCGACGCAACTGGTGGCCAATCTGTTCGAGCAGGCATTGGCGCAGCAGGGCATCCAGGTGATGGGGCGCAGGGTGATTGGCGGTGCAAGCCCGGCGACGGCCAGGGTGCTGGCGGAGCATCAGTCGGCACCGTTGCAGGCACTGATCACGCCACTACTCAAACTCTCGAACAACAACATGTCCGAGGCGTTGCTCAAAGCCATGGGGCGCAAGACCGCCAACGCGGGCACAGCGCAGGCGGGTGTGGCAGCGGTAGCGGCGTTTATGAAACGCCAGGGAATGCACCCGTCGACGCTGGTCCAGGTGGACGGCTCGGGCTTGTCGCGGCGTAACCTGGTGTCGTCGCAGAACCTCACGGACCTGCTGATCGGGACCGCGAAACAACCGTGGTTCGATGCCTGGTACAGCGCCTTGCCGATTGCCGGCAACGCCGACCGTATGACCGGCGGCAGCCTGCGCTATCGCTTGCGCGGCACCGCAGCCGAAAACAACCTGCACGCCAAGACCGGCTCCATGGCCGGCGTGTCATCGTTGAGCGGCTATATCACCGATGCCGAGGGGCGGCGCCTGGTGTTCTCGATGATCAGCAATAACTACGTGAGTGACGCCGCGCCCATCCGCGCGTTGGAGAACCGTGTCGTGCAGGCCCTGACCCAATGGCACGACTAGCTCAGGGTTGATAGCCCATCCGCCAACTCACGGCCTGGGTCGCCGCCAGCAGACGCTGCGCCGCCGGGCCATCTTCGTCGGCGTGGAACAGCGAGGTGGGGCCGACCACGGTCATCACCGCCGCCACGTTCCCGACCGCGTTGAACACCGGCGCTGACAGCGCGTCCACCCCCGGCATCAGCAGGCCATGCACAAAGTGCAGGCCACGGCTGCGGATCTGCTCGCAGGTGGTTGCGTAGGTTTGGTCGTCCGCCAGGGCATGGGCGATACCGGCCTGGATCTCACGCTCGCGCAATTCCACGGTTTCCCGCGTTGGCAGGAACGCGCTGAACACCAGCCCGGTGGACGAACTGAGCAGCGGCAATACCGAGCCCAACTGCGTCACCACCGTAACCGCACGCACCGCCGGTTCGATGTGCACCACGGTCGCGCCCTGGTTGCCCCACACCGCTAAAAAGCAGGTTTCATTCAAGTCATCGCGCAACTCGGCCAGGGGCATCGCGCCGACTTTCAGCACGTCCATGCTGCCCAGCGCCGCCAAGCCCACCCTCAGCGCTTCGCGGCCCAGGCCATAGTGGTTAGTGGCGGTGTTCTGTTCGGCAAAACCCGACGCGATCAACGCCTGCAGGTAGCGGTGAACTTTGCTTGCCGGCATTTGCACATGTTCGGCCAGACGCGATAGCGACGTGGCGGGCGACAACTCGGCCAGGGCCTTGAGGATATCGGTGCCCACTTCGGCCGAGCGGACTTTTTGTTTACCGGTGTCGCGAGGCTTTTCCATGGAAGGGCGAGGATCCGAGAGATGAATGGGCGTCTTTATAGCTTGACGGTCGATAGTGATCAAATTACGTTATGCGTAACTCGATTACGATAAAAACAACTTCCGTACAGAGGATGCTCCATGAACCTCGAATACCTTTCGGGCTTCGGCAATGAATTCGCCAGCGAAGCACTTCCCGGCGCATTGCCGGTCGGCCAGAACGCCCCGCAAAAAGCGCCCTACGGGCTGTATACCGAACTGTTCTCCGGCACTGCCTTCACCATGGTGCGCAGCGAAGCCCGCCGCACTTGGCTGTACCGCATCCAGCCGTCGGCCAATCACCCGGCGTTCGTCAAATTGGAACGGCAACTGGCCGGTGGCTCGTTGGGCGCGGTGACGCCCAATCGTCTGCGCTGGAACCCGCTGGATATTCCGAGTGAGTCGACGGACTTCATCGACGGCCTTGTTGGGATGGTGGCTAACTCCGGGTCAGAAAAGCCTTCAGGCATCAGCATCTACACCTACCGTGCCAATCGCTCGATGGAACGCGTGTTCTTCAATGCTGATGGCGAACTGTTGATCGTCCCCGAGCAGGGCCGCTTGCGTGTCGCCACCGAACTCGGTGTGCTGGATGTTGAGCCGCTGGAAATCGTGGTGTTGCCGCGCGGTCTTAAATTCCGCGTTGAACTGCTGGATGCGCACGCACGCGGTTATGTGGCGGAAAACCACGGCGCGCCGCTGCGTCTGCCGGACCTTGGCCCAATTGGCAGCAACGGTCTGGCCAACCCACGCGACTTCCTCACTCCGGTTGCCCACTACGAAGACCTGAAGCAGCCTACAACCCTGGTTCAGAAATTCCTCGGTGAACTGTGGGCCTGTGAACTCGACCATTCACCGCTGAACGTGGTCGCCTGGCACGGTAACAACGTGCCGTACAAATACGACCTGCGCCGCTTTAATACCATCGGCACCGTGAGTTTCGATCACCCGGACCCGTCGATCTTTACCGTGTTGACCTCGCCTACCAGCGTGCACGGCCTGGCCAACCTCGACTTCGTGATCTTCCCGCCACGCTGGATGGTGGCCGAAAACACCTTCCGCCCGCCGTGGTTCCACCGCAACCTGATGAACGAATACATGGGCCTGATCCAGGGCGCCTACGACGCCAAGGCCGAAGGCTTCCTGCCGGGCGGCGCGTCACTGCACAGTTGCATGAGCGCTCACGGTCCGGACGGCGAGACCTGCACCAAGGCCATCAACGTCGAGTTGGCGCCGCACAAGATCGATAACACCATGGCCTTCATGTTCGAGACCAGCCAAGTGCTGCGTCCCACTCAGTTCGCCCTGGACTGCCCGCAACTACAACCTGCTTACGACGCGTGCTGGGCCTCGCTGCCCAACACCTTCAACCCGAACCGGAGATAACCCATGACTCAGCCCACTTCTACCCGCAGCTGGGTGGCCTGCGCCAACGGTCACCGCGACTTTCCACTGCAGAACCTGCCACTGGGCGTGTTCAGCATCAACGGTTCGGCCCCCCGCAGTGGCGTGGCGATTGGCGACTATATCTTCGACCTGCAGGCCGCTTTGGATGCATTTGAAGGTGAAGCACGCCGAGCGGTTGAAGCGACAGCGGGCGGGCAGTTGAACGCGTTTTTCGAACTGGGCCGTGGCCCGCGTGTTGCCCTGCGGGAACGCCTGTTGGAGTTGCTCGGTGAAGGCAGCCCGCTGCAAGCGCGTGAGGCGCAAGTGCTGCACCGTGCCGCCGATTGCCAGATGCATGTGCCGGCCCGGATCAACGACTACACCGACTTTTATGTAGGCATAGAGCACGCGCAGAACGTCGGCAAGCTGTTCCGCCCCGACAACCCTTTGCTGCCCAACTACAAGTACGTGCCGATCGGTTATCACGGCCGCGCTTCGACCATTCGTGCTTCCGGCGCCGATGTGCGCCGTCCCAAGGGCCAGACCCTGCCCGCTGGCCAGACCGAGCCGACCTTCGGCCCCTGTGCACGGTTGGACTACGAGCTGGAGCTGGGCATCTGGATCGGCCAGGGCAACGCCATGGGCGACTCGATTGCCATCGGCGATGCCGCCGAGCACATCGCCGGCTTCTGCCTGCTCAACGACTGGTCCGCGCGAGACATTCAGGCCTGGGAATACCAGCCGCTGGGGCCGTTCCTGTCGAAAAGCTTCATCACCACGATTTCGCCCTGGGTCGTCACGGCCGAAGCGCTGGAGCCGTTCCGCAAGGCGCAACCCGCTCGTCCCGAGGGCGACCCGCAACCACTGCCGTACTTGCTGGATAAACGTGATCAGGCAGCCGGTGCGCTGGATATCGAACTGGAAGTGCTGCTGACCACCGCTGCCATGCGCGAACAGAAATTGCCGGCCCATCGCCTGGCCCTGAGCAACAGCCTGCATATGTACTGGACCGTCGCGCAGTTGGTGGCACACCACAGCGTCAACGGCTGTCAGTTGCAGGCGGGTGATCTGTTCGGTTCCGGCACTTTGTCCGGCCCTGAGGCCGGGCAGTTCGGCAGCCTCCTGGAGATGACCGAAGGCGGCAAGAAGGTCATCGAATTGCCGTCGGGCGAAGTGCGCAGGTTCCTGGAGGATGGTGATGAAGTCATCCTGCGTGCCCGTTGCACCCGCGAAGGGTTCGCCTCCATCGGCTTCGGCGAATGCCGTGGCACTGTGGTCGCCGCACGTTAAGAGGGCAGGGTGATGGAACTCTATACCTACTATCGTTCCACTTCGTCGTACCGGGTGCGTATCGCTTTGGCCCTCAAGGGCCTGGATTTCACGGCGATACCGGTGAACCTGTTGGCCCCGGCAGGCGGTGCCAATCGTCAGCCGGAGTACCTGGCTATCAACCCGCAAGGCCGTGTGCCGGCCTTGCGCACCGATGACGGCGAGCTGTTGATTCAGTCGCCGGCGATCATCGAGTACCTGGACGAACGTTATCCACAGGCGCCGCTGCTCTCCAAAGACCTGGCCACCCGCGCCCACGAGCGCGCGGTGGCGTCGATCATCGGCTGTGATATCCACCCGCTGCACAACTCCAGCACCCAGAACCTGCTGCGCCAATGGGGGCACGATGAGGCCAAGGTGTTGGAGTGGATCGGCCACTGGATCAGCCAGGGGCTGGGCGCGGTGGAACAGTTGATTGGCGATACCGGGTTTTGCTTTGGCGAACAGCCTGGGATGGCGGATGCGTTTCTGATTCCCCAGCTCTATGCGGCGGAGCGCTTCAAGGTGCCGTTGGCGGCTTATCCGCGCATTGGGCGGGTGGCCGGCTTGGCGGCGCAGCATCCGGCGTTTATTCAGGCCCATCCCGCGAATCAACCTGATACCCCGTGATGTTCAGGTTTGCACAGAACCCAATGTGAGAGGGAGCAAGCCCCCTTCCACATTGGATTTGTGTCACTTCAAATAAAAATAAACAGGTACCTTGCGATGCACAATCAGATTGCCAGCTTTCGCGCGGCACTCGACGCCCGTCCGGTGTCGCGCTATCAGTGGTTGATCCTCCTGTTGCTGGCGCTGCTACTGGTCACCGATGGCTACGATGCCCAGGTGCTAGGTTACGTGGTGCCGGCCCTGGCGTCGGATTGGGGATTGGAAAAAGCCGCGTTCGGCCCGGTGTTCAGCGCCAACCTGTTGGGGCTCACATTGGGCTCGCTGCTGGTAACGCCTCTGGCTGACCGATTTGGCGTGCGGCGCATCCTGCTGGGCTGCGTGTTGATCTATGCCTGCCTGACCCTGCTGATGGTGTTCGCCAACTCACTGACCTCCCTCATGGCTGCGCGGTTTATCTGCGGTATCGGCATGGGCGGTGCGATGCCCAGCGCCATGGCGTTGATGTCGGAGTATTCCCCGCCGCGCCTGCGCACCTTGATGGTGACCTTGGCGGCGTGTGGTTTCTCGTTCGGCGGTGCGGCCGGTGGGTTCGTGGCGGCGGGGTTTATCGACAACTTCGGCTGGCAGGCGGTGTTCCTGGCCGGTGGCGTCACACCGTTGCTGCTGTTTCCGTTTCTGGTGTGGCTGTTGCCTGAGTCCTTGCCGCGCTTGCTGCGGGATGCTCCACCGTACGTGCGATTGCGCAAAGTGACCGGGCGTATGCTGCCCGACTGGCAGCCGCCGCTGGCGAGCGCGGCAGAAAACCTGCAAGAACAGGGAAGCAAACTGACGGTGGTGGAGCTGTTTCGCAACGGCTATGCGCGTCCGACCGTGCTGATTTGGTCGACCTTTTTTGTCAGCCTGATCCTGCTGTATTTCATGATCAGTTGGTTACCGTCGCTGCTGTTGGAGAGCGGCCTGGCGTTGAAGGAAGCCAATCTGGTGACGTCGATGTTTCTGTTCGCCGGCACCTTGGGCGCTATCGGCATGGCCTGGTTTGCCGACCGGCTCAAAAGCAAGGTGCGCCTGCTGTCTGGCGTATTGGCGGCAGCGGCGGTGTGCACCATTCTGCTGGGGCTGAACCACGACAACCCGCGCTACCTGGTGGCCTGCGTGTTTGCGGCCGGGTTCTGCATCATCGGTGGGCAACTGACCCTCAATGCCTTCGCCAGCAATTTCTACCCCGCACACGTGCGCGCCACCGGTACGGGCTGGGCGTTGGGCGTGGGGCGTTTCGGCTCGATCCTGGGGCCGCTGTTTGGCAGCATGTTGCTGGCGATGCATATTCCGGTGCAGCAGATTTTCTTCTTTTGCGCGATTCCGGCTGTGATGGCGGCATTGTTGATTATTCAGGTGCGTTCGCCAGGGCGCGATGCGCCTGTAAGCCCCCTGCCTGGCGATATTCTGAAAGCGCCGGCGAATCACTGAGGATTCTCCCGATGGTCACGCTATTCAATGCACCACTGAGTTGGGCGGCAGGTGCCCCAGGCGCTCGGTCAGGCGCAGGCGTTGGATCGGGTCTTCGCTGAGCATCAGGGCGTGTTCCAAGTCAAAGCGCTCGGCGTTGGGGCAGTCCAGGCGTTGATACAGACTGGCCCGCGCGAGATAGTCGGCGGCGTTGGCGCTGCCCAGTTCCAGCACGCGCTCGGCGTCTACCAGGGCGGCCAGCGGGTTGTCGTTGGAGAGATGCAATTGGCGCAGGTTGCGCGAAAGCCTTTGCAGGATCGAACGCGGATCGGCGGTGTGCAGGTGGTCCGCCTGCAACGTGAGGTTGGGGCCATATTGGCGTTGCAGCAGCTCTCGGCAATCGTTGGGGTACAGGCGTCGGCCGCCGCACGGGTCCAGCAGGTGATCGGCACCGGGCACTCGCAGCAGGAAGTGCCCAGGGAAATTGACGCCAACCATCGGAATATCCAGGCGTCGTGCCAACTCCATGGCAATCAACCCCATGGCCAAGGGCTGCCCGCGTTTGCGCTGTAGCACCTTGTCCAGCAGGGCGGCGGCGGGGCGCAGCGGTGTGAAGTCATCCTGGGCGAACCCCAGGTCATTCATGCACCGCAGCAGCGGTTGACCCAGTTCATCCGCTGGCAACATGGGCATGCTCAGGCTGATCTGTTGTTGCAGTGAGGTCAGGTTCTGCAGAATTTCCAGCGGCTTCACCAAAGGATCGTGCTCGGCGGCGATCCATAACGCCGCTTCGAACAGCGCCGGCGGCGAACGTTGCAGGCAGGCGAAAAAGGCTTGGCGGGGCTTCATTGCTTTCTCCGGCGGATGCCCTCGTTTTAGCCTTGCTGGGAATATTCGTCCAGTGCCTTAAGAAATTTCCCGCGCGCTTATGTCGCAAGCCCTGCAAAACCGGGCGGCTTATTCCAGTGCACTTCGGCAGTTTTCTACCGCAAGCCTATACTTGGCGACACCAGAAGTGATTCGGGAGCTTGACGATGTTTGCTCTCATGCACAGCACCCGCCTTGAATCGCTGCACCTGAGCGTCGACCCGGTCACGGGGCTCAAGGCGGTCATCGCCATTCACAACAGCCGCCTGGGGCCTGCCTTGGGCGGCTGTCGTTATATCGCCTACCCCGACGACGAAAGCGCCGTGGCCGATGCTGCGCGGCTGGCCCAGGGCATGAGCTACAAGGCCGCCCTGGCCGGGTTGCCGGTGGGTGGCGGCACCGCGGTCATCCTGCGCCCCGCCCATGTGGAAAACCGTGCGGCGCTGTTTGAAGCCTTTGGGCGTTGTGTGGAACAACTCGACGGCCGCTACATCACCGCTGTCGACAGTGGCACCTCGGTGGCCGACATGGATTGCATCGCCCAGCACACTCGCTTCGTTACCAGCACCACCGCCGCAGGCGATCCATCGCCCCATGCGGCCATGGGCGTGTTCGCCGGTATTCGCACCACTGCCATGGCCCGCCTGGGCAGCGACAACCTTGAAGGGCTGCGCGTGGCAATCCAGGGCCTGGGCAACGTCGGTTATGCACTGGCTGAACAACTTCACGCCGCCGGCGCTGAATTGCTGGTCAGCGACATCGACCACGGCAAAGTGCAACTGGCCATGGAACAACTGGGCGCGCACCCCATCGCCAACGACGCCTTGCTCAGCACGCCCTGTGACATCCTCGCGCCCTGTGGCCTTGGGGCAGTGTTCAACCGCACCAGCGTCGGGCAACTGCGCTGCGCCGCCGTGGCCGGGTCCGCCAGCGCGCAACTGACCAATCTGCAAGTGGCCGACCAACTGGAAGGGCGCGGCATCCTCTACGCCCCGGACTATGTGATCAACTCCGGTGGCTTGATATATGTGGCCCTCAAGCACAGCGGCGCCGAACTGCCGACCATCACCGCGCACCTGTCCAATATCGGCAAACGCCTGACCGAAATCTACGCCCACGCCCAGGCGGAAAAACGCTCCCCAGCACGTGTGGCTGATGAACTCGCCGAGCGCCTGCTCTACGGATGATCAGGCATTAAAAAGGCCCTGAATCATTGATTCAGGGCCTGTTCAATTCGGACTTTATTCCGCCGCTGCGTTGAGCAACTCGGACAACGCGTCCGGCTGGCTCTTGAACGCCTTGGCAAATACATCGCGATTCTTCGCCATGTAGATCCCGGCTTCTTCCACCTGCTGCTCGCTCAGGGACGGCACGGCTTTTTGCAACACTTCTGCCAGCAACTCAGCGAGTTCAAGCATTTTGTCATGACGGTCAGCTTCGGCTTTATCCATGAACAAACGCTCCAGATCTCGGCTGCTGCGGTATACCACTTCGACGGCCATTCACCACCTCACATGCCTTCACGATAGTTGTCTTTTGCGAATACTGTATTTATATACAGCTAAAAGGTTAAGCCAAACCGTGGGGTTTGGGTAGCAGTTTTTTAATGTAGCCCGTAAATACAGGTTTGGCGTGTCTCATGTCACCCCGCCATCATCTTATCCCTGCCTCTGGCCTTTTTTCTGCATGCAGAACAACCGTCACGTCCAACCCGCATTATCCGGTCGAATCGACCTAAGGAAGTACCCTCGTGAAAATCAACTGGGCCGAAAAGCTGCGTCAGCAAGTCCATGGGCTGGCTGAATCGCTGGGCAATCTGTTTGTGGAGTCGTTCCACTACCTGGCGCTGTTCGCCATTGGTGCGGTGACCGCCTGGGCGGCGGTGATGGAATTTCTGGGGATGCTGGAGAACGGACACATCAAGATCGATGACATCTTGCTGCTGTTCATCTATCTGGAATTGGGCGCCATGGTCGGGATTTATTTCAAGACCAACCACATGCCAGTGCGCTTCCTGATCTACGTGGCAATCACTGCGCTGACGCGTCTGCTGATCTCCAACGTGTCCCACCACAATCCGCCAGACGTGGGCATCATCTACCTGTGCGGTGGGATTTTGCTGTTGGCATTCGCGATTCTGGTGGTGCGTTACGCCTCGTCGGCATTCCCGTCGGTGAAGGTCGAAGGCCCGCGACGCAAGGGCGAGGCGAGCCTGGAAACCGAGAAGGGCGAGCTTTAAAGCCCGACGCTGAAGGGCAGGGGGCGGGTGGGCGGTCGCTGCAATAATTTGTGATCGCCATCCGTCATCACCGCCAGGATCTCCATGGCACTGTGGCCTTGCTCGATGGCAATGCCGAACTGGATGCTCTGCACCAGGCGTTTGAGCCGTTGCGGGTCGTTGCGTTGTGCGGCGCTGATCATGCGCTTGGCCACCACGCCATCCTCATTCGAGAGGGTGAGCATGATGCTGCCGTCCAGCCGTTGAATACTCAGGTTGACGCGGTATTTTGGGGTGAAGGTGTCGGTGATGATCTGAAAAGGATTGTCCATGGTGCGTTACCGCCTGATAAGAACATGCAGTCATTGACGACCGGTGTCGTGATTAGTTCGCGTCTCCTGACCACCGGCCACTCCGTCGCTGAGGTTGTACAAATTCCGTTTACCTCATGAGCTGTACAGCAAGGGGCGTGCCGTACAGTGGCCTTCCAGGCGCCGTGATCCCAATGTGGGAGGGGGCTTGCTCCCGATAGCGGTCCTTCAGCCGAGCATTTATTGGCTGAAGGACCGCTATCGGGAGCAAGCCCCCTCTCACAATTGTTTTGGGTTGTTATTGAAATCGGTGACCTGTTTCAGGGCAGTACAGAGAAAACGATCGCAGACAGCGCAATCAAGCCGATCACCACCACAAATACATTCGACACCTGGCCCGAATACTGGCGCAAGGCTGGCACGCGCTGGATCGCGTACATCGGCATCAGGAACAACAGGCACGCGATAATCGGCCCGCCCAGGGTTTCGATCATGCCCAGGATGCTTGGGTTGAAGGTGGCCACGGCCCAGCAGGTCAGCACCATGAACAGGGCGGTGCTGCGTTCCAGCCACTTGGACGACAGGGAGCGGTTACGCCCGCGCAGAGATTTGACGATCAAGCCCTGGAAGCCTTCGCTGGCGCCGATGTAGTGGCCAAGGAAGGATTTGGTAATGGCCACCAGCGCGATCAACGGCGCGGCGTAAGCGATCACAGGGGTTTGGAAGTGGTTGGCCAGGTACGACAGGATCGAAATGTTCTGCGCCTTTGCTGCTGCCAGGTCCGCCGGTGACAGCGCCAGCACGCAACTGAAGCAGAAGAACATCACCGTCAGCACCATCATGCCGTGGGCTGTGGCGAGGATGCCGCTGCTTTTGCGCTCGGCCAGCGGGCCGTACACGCGTTTCTGGTCGACGGCGAACGCGGAGATGATCGGCGAATGGTTGAACGAGAACACCATCACGGGGATCGCCAGCCACAGGGTCTTGAAGAACACGGGCAGCGGCATGCCCTCACTGGCAGAAGCGAAAAACGCGCCGTTCCAGTTGGGAATCAGACTGAGCGCAAGCAATAGCAAGGCGGCGACGAACGGGTACACCAGCACGCTCATGGCCTTGACGATCACGCCCTGGCCGCAGCGCACAATCGCCATCAAACCCAGGATCAGCACCAGCGACAGGATCGCCCGGGGCGGCGGTGTCATGTGCAGTTGGTGTTCCATAAAGCTGCCCAGGGTGTTGGTCAACGCCACGCTGTACACCAGCAAAATCGGAAAGATCGCAAAGAAGTACAGCAAGGTGATCAGCTTGCCTGCGCCGACGCCGAAATGTTCTTCGACCACTTCGGTGATGTCGCCGGATGTGCCTGACAGTACAAAGCGCGTCAGCCCACGGTGGGCGAAGAAGGTCATCGGGAAGGCCAGCAACGCCAGCACGATCAGTGGCCAGAAGCCGCCGACGCCGGCGTTGATCGGCAGGAACAAAGTGCCTGCGCCAATGGCGGTGCCATAGAGGCCGAGCATCCAAGTGGTGTCGTGCTTGGTCCAGCCGGTTGTTACGGTGTTTTCTACTTCAACAGGATTTTCGGCAGCAGGTGTACGTACATCGGTCATCGTTATTGCCTCGTTATTATTTTTTGCGCGGGCTCACGTTGGGGCAGTCAGGGAATGCTCCTCAGCACTCCACCCAGCTCACGGCCAGGCCGCCCCGTGAAGTTTCTTTGTATTTGTCATGCATGTCGGCGCCGGTATCGCGCATGGTGCGGATCACCCGGTCCAGGGAGATGAAGTGTTTGCCGTCGCCGCGCAGGGCCATTTGCGTGGCGTTGATGGCCTTGACCGCCGCGATGGCGTTGCGCTCGATGCACGGCACTTGCACCAGGCCGCCGACCGGGTCGCAGGTCAGGCCGAGGTTATGTTCCAGGCCGATTTCGGCGGCGTTTTCCAGTTGTTCGGGGGTGGCGCCGAGGATGTCGGCAAGGCCGGCGGCGGCCATGGCGCAGGCCGAGCCGACTTCGCCCTGGCAGCCGACTTCGGCACCGGAGATCGACGCATTTTTCTTACACAGGATGCCGACGGCGGCGGCGGCCAGGAAGAAATTGACCACGTCGTCGTCGGACGCGTCGGCGTTGAACTTCATGTAGTAATGCAGCACCGCCGGGATGATCCCCGCCGCGCCGTTGGTGGGTGCGGTGACCATGCGTCCGCCGGCGGCGTTTTCTTCGTTGACGGCAAGGGCGAACAGGTTGACCCATTCCATGGCCGACAAGGTCGAGGTGATGACATTGGGTTTGCCGATTTCCAACAAACTGCGGTGCAATTTCGCCGCGCGCCGTGGCACATCTAGACCGCCGGGCAAGATGCCTTCATCGCGCAGGCCTTGCTCCACGCATTCGCGCATCACCGACCAGATATGCAGCAGGCCGCTGCGGATCTGTTCGTCACTGCGCCACGCGCGCTCGTTGGCCATCATTAACTCTGAAACGCGCAGCCCGTGCTTGTTGCACAAGGCCAGCAGTTCGACGGCGCTGGAAAAGTCGTAGGGCAATTCAACATCGCTGGTCGGCGCAATGCCTGACGCTGCTTCGGCAGCTTCGATGATGAAACCACCGCCCACCGAGTAATACGTCTGCTCGCTAAGCAGTCCGCTGTCGCCATACGCGTGTAGGGACATGGCGTTGGGGTGGTAGGGCAGGCTTTCTTCCAGCAGCAGGAGATCGGTGTGCCAGTTGAAGGCAATGTCCTGGGTGCCTGCCAGCAGTAAGCGGCCGGTCTCGCGCAGTTGCTGGATACGGCTGTTGATCGAGGTGGGGTCAATACGGTCCGGCCATTCACCCATCAGGCCCATTACGCAGGCGCGGTCGGTGGCATGGCCGACGCCGGTGGCGGACAGCGAGCCGTACAAACGCACTTCAACCCGTCGGGTTTCGGTAAGCAATCGCTGGTCGATCAGGGCTTGGGCGAAGGTCGCCGCTGCCCGCATGGGGCCGACGGTGTGGGAGCTGGACGGGCCGATGCCCACCTTGAATAGATCAAAAACACTGATAGCCATGCTAAACCCTTACAAGCAATGGAGTAGGAATCGCTGCCATGTTTTGTAGGACGAGCGCAATTGGCGCGATACTGAGCCTCTGGAACGGCACTGACCAACGAATTATCCTAAGACACCCTTTAGCAGGACTAAACCCTATGGCTCGCCCTCTCCATGGCCAGACTTATGTCTGGTTGCACGTGTTTTCCTGCGCTGCGCGGCATCTGTCGTTCACTCGCTGCGCCGAAGAACTGCACATCACACCGGGAGCGGTGAGCCAACAAATCCGCCAGTTGGAGGAGCGTCTTGGGTTTCGGCTGTTCCATCGACGGGCGCGGGGTGTGGAGTTGAGTGCGGAAGGGCAGCGGTTGGCCGCTACGGTGGGGGAGGCTTACGGCAGCATTGATGCCGAATTGCAGCGGCTCGATGCGGGGATGATCAGCGGCACCTTGCGCCTACGCTCGATCCCGTCGTTTCTCGGCAAGTGGCTCACCCCACGTTTGCCACGCTTGCAGCAACGCTTTCCGGACATCCAACTGCGCATGGTTGCCGAGGACAGCAGCATTGCCCTGCATGAGGGGGACTTCGACCTGGCTATCGACTTGAACGACGGCAGCTACCCTGGGCTGTTATCCACAGCCTTGCTGGATGAGCAGATATTTCCGGTGTGTGCGCCAAGCCTATTGCGCGGTCGTCCGCCCTTGCATGGCCCGGCCGACCTTGTGCATTTCCCGCTGCTGCACGACATCACCGCCTGGCGTGGGAGTTATGAGTATGCCGAGTGGGAGTTTTACCTGAATGCAATTGGCTACCACGACGCCGATGTTCGCCGCGGCCACACCTTCAACCGCAACCACTTGACCATAGAAGCCGCCATCGCCGGTATGGGCGTGGCGATTGCGCGGCGTACCTTGCTCAATGATGAGCTGGAGCGCGGCACCTTGATCGTGCCGTTCGGCCTCGCGGTGCCCAACCACAAGCGCTATGTGCTGCTGTATGCGCCGGGCGCACTGAGCCATCCGGGCGTGCGCGCGGTGCATGACTGGCTGGTAGAGGAAGCGGGGATTTTTCGCGGATTGCACCCGTTGGGAGAGGGGCAATTATGACGTTTACAGAGCGTAAGAAGATGTAACTAACTCCCCACCCTAACAGCGTTTTTGCCCGTAGTCAGGCTTAATTTGTAATGTAGGATTTATCTTTGCAAAGGGGTTGAATTGTTTGTCTGGCTGCTCAATTGTGTAATCAAGAGGTCATGGTTTCACCACCCCGGTGTTGCAGTTTGTGACCTCTCGCGAGCTAGCTGAAATAAGGGAAGAACTATGCAAATCCAAGTCAATAGCGATAACCATATTGAAAGCAGCATCCGACTGGAGGAGTGGGTACGTACTACCATTGAGAGCACGCTCGAACGTTATGAAGAAGACCTGACCCGAGTGGAGGTCTATCTGCGGGATGAGAACGGCGACAAGCCCGGTCCCCACGATTTAAGTTGCCGCCTGGAAGCGCGGCCAAAAGGCCATCAACCACTGTCGGTATCCGCCAAGGGCGATACCCTGGAACAAGCGATCGACAGTGCGGCCACCAAGCTGGACCACGCGTTGGAACATCTGTTTGGCAGACTGCAAGGCAAGCCCCGCGCTGCCGCGAAAAACCAGCCAATCAACAAAGTGAATGAAGACGCGCTGGAACAGGAATTCCTGGAAAACGAAAACGCTGTCATCAACGGCTAACTTTCTTTTGACCCCCTCAAACGGGCCTGCATCTGCAGGCCCGTTTTCGTTTAGCGCCTGCGTCGGAAAAAATACCGGCTCAGCATCGCCAGTCCGCCCGCACCCAACCCGGCAAACAGCATCGCCCAACCGGCGCCGTGGCGCAGTGCTGCCTGAGCGTCGTTGACTGTCAGCCCCATCGACTCGAGTTTTCCTGCGGCAATGTTTTGACTGATAACCGGCCAATCCATTGCCGTGGCAGGGGGCAGCACCTCGGCCAGGTGATGGCTGATCCCCAGCAACAGCACCAACCCCATGAGGGCAATGTTGAGCGCCAGGGTGATCAGCCGCGCACTGAGGTCGATGCCTGAGGCCATGCCTGCGCGATCCGCCGACACCGAGCCGGTGGTGGTGTTGGTGGTGGGCGAGTTGGTCAGCGCCAGGCCTACGCCGGCGATCACGCAACTGAACAGCACCAGCTCGATACCTGGGTGCTCGGCGCCGTTGACGGCGGCCATGGCCAGAAAGCCCGCGCCCATCAGGCCCAGGCCCAGGGGGATGATGCGTTCGGCGCCATAGCGCAGAGCCAGGCGCTCGGCCAGCGGCGGCACCAGCAAGGTCGGCAGGGTGTAGGCGAGCAACGCGGCGCCGGTGGTCAAGGTGTCGTAACCCAGGCCCGCCTGGAAGTACAACGGCAGGTAGATCATGAACGGCCAGAAGCTGAAGTTCATGCCGATAGAGCCCATCAACGCGCCGTTGAAACGCTGGATGCGGAACACCGAGAAGTCGAACATTGGGTGTGCACTGCGAAGCTCGACCGCGATGAACAGCAGCAAGCCGAGCACCGACAACGCCGCCCAACCGAGCATGGCCGGTGCGCCGAAGCCGTGCTCGCTGCCTTGGGTGATGAAGTACACCAGGGCAAACACCGACACGGTCAAGGTGAGCATACCGGCGATGTCCAGGCGACGGGCGGCCGGGTCGCGGGACTCCTGCACGCTGATGTGCAGCAGCACCAGGGTGAACAGGGTGAGGGGCACGTGCACGAGGAACACCCAACGCCAATCCGCCACCGCCAGGATCAATGCGCCGATCATCGGTCCGAAGCCCAGGCCCACGCCAGCAATCACGCCCCATATTGCAAAGGCCCGTGCCCGTGCTACCGGTTCGCTGAACAGGTGCGACAGGATGGCGAACTGGCAAATCATCATCGCTCCGGCACCGATGCCCTGAACAAACCGCGCCGTGATCAGCAGCGAAGCCTCCTCGGCCAGCCCACAGGCCAGCGAGGCCAGGCCAAACACCCACAGGCACAACACCAGCATGCGGCGACGGCCAAAGCGATCCGCCAATGTGCCCGCCGCCATCAGCACGCTGGTACAGGCCAAGGTGTAGGCGTTCATGATCCATTGGGCGTCCTGGAAGCCCGTGCCCAACTTTCGCTCGAGCGTCGGCAGGATCACCGGGACGCTGGAAATCTCCAGGCCGAACATCAGCGCGACGAGGCACACGGCAGTGAGGGCCAGCCCATTCCTGGCGGTGCGCGGGCGGCTGGTGGCGGTTAACGTGGCGACGGGTGGCATGGGATTCTCCTGTGGATGGGTATCGGGATATTTTCAGGGGAATAGGGTTCGTTATTCGTGATAAGTTTTCTGCTAATAGGGGAATCAAGGGCGACAATAGAGCCATGGCCACACCGCGTTTTGATGGCGTTGAGCTGTTTCTGCAAATCGTCGAAAGCGGCAACCTGACCGAGGCCGCCGAACGCCTGAATCTCACACGCTCGGCGGTTGGCAAGGGCCTGGCGCGATTGGAGGCACGCTTGGGCACGCGCCTGCTGCAGCGCTCCACCCGCCGCCAGCGTTTGACCGAGGACGGCCAGGCGTACTACGAACATTGCCTGCGGGCATTGGCGGAGCTCGAGGCTGCCGAATCGGTGCTGGAAAGCGGCCGGCAACAGCCACGCGGCCGCTTGCGGGCCAGCTTGCCGCTGGCCTTCGGGCACCACTACGCGGCCCCGGCATTGTGGGGATTGATGGCGCGTTATCCGGAACTGGAAATCGAGATCAGCTTCGCCGATCGGCTGGTGGACCTGGCACAGGAAGGCTTCGACGTCGCCGTGCGGATCGGCCCGCTCCCCGACACCGACCGCCTCAGTGCGCGTCGGCTGGGCGAGCAGGCCGTGGGACTGGCGGCGTCACCGGCGTACTTGCAGCGCGTTGGGCCGATTGAATGCATCGAAGACCTTGCCGGCCATCGCGGCATCGCCTACCGCAGCAGCACCCCGCACCGCAATCGCGTGGCCTCGCCGTTAATGATGGACGACCTCCAGGCTGTGGCCGATGCCGCCATCGCGGGCGTCGGCCTGGCCTGGTTGCCGAGTTGGTTGATTGCGCACTATGTGCTGCGTGGGCAGTTGGTCGCAGTATTGCCCGACTATCGCGAGCAACCTGCGCCCATCCATGTGATCTGGCCCACGGCCACGCATATGCCGGCCAAGACACGGTGTGCAATCGATGCATTGGTCGAAGCCACCCCCAGTTGCCTGGCGGGCAGTTAGAACCGGCGGGTCAGGGCGAGCATGCTATTAAGGCAAACGGGTTTGTTGTGGCGAGTGGGCTTGCCCCGCGTTAGGTTGCGAAGCGACCCCAGCTCTTTGTTTGAAAAGGCCGGGCCTGCTACGCAGTCCAACGCGGGGCAAGCCCGCTCGCCACAGGTCGTGTGTTGCTTGGGCAGTTAGAACGCGATGGAGGTCTGCACGTACACCGTGCGTGGCTCACCGACGTATTTGCCCTTGTTGTTATCGTCAAACGAGCGCGTGAAGTATTGCTTGTTGAAGATGTTCTTCACGCCGACCGCCACGTTCAAATCCGACAGTTGCGGGCCGAAATCATAGGCCGCGCGGCTGCTGAACAGCATGTAGCCGGGGATGCGTCCGTTGGCACCGTCGGCGGTCTCGGCCTCGGTGTTGGCGTTATCGGCGAACTGGCTGCTCTGGTAGCTGCTGTCCACATTGAGTTTCCAGCGCCCTTCGGTGTAACCCACGCCGAGGGTGCCTTTGTGCTTGGACGAGAAGGGCACGCGGTTGCCTTTGTTCGGGCCGTCTTCGCGGATGGTGGCGTCGACGTAGGCGTAGGTGGCGTACACATCGAAACCGGCCAACGCCGGGCTCAAACCATCGAGGGCGTAGTTGACGCTGGTTTCGATACCCTGGTGGCGTGTCTCACCCCGGGCGATTACCGAGTCGTTGGTCTGGTTGCTTTCATACTGGTTATCGAAGTTGATCAGGAACGCACCGATCTCCGCGCGCAAGGTGCCGTTGTCATAGCGGGTACCCAGTTCCCAGGTGCGGGCTTTTTCCGGTTTGACTTCACCGCTGGTGACGCGGTTGGGCATCTGGCTGTACTGCACGCTGCCGAATGAACCTTCGGTGTTGGCATACAGGTTCCAGTCGTCGGTCAGGTGATAGAGCACGTTCAGCGCCGGCAGCGCGGTGTTGTAGTCGCCTTTGTATTTGACGTTGGTCAGGTTGTTGCTCTGCTGGGACTCGATCATCTCGTAGCGAATGCCCGGGGTGATGGTCCACTTGCCGATATCAATCCGGTCATCGACGAAGAACGCATTGGCTTCTGTGCCGCCACGGGTGTCGCGGTCGTTGCGGCTGTCAGTCGTGGGGATTTGCTGGTTGTTGGCCGAGATCGGCGTGCGGTAGCGCAACTCGTGACCCGCTTCGTTGATGTAGCGGTAGCCGACGCCCACTTCATGGCTGGTCGGGCCGAGGTCAAAGCCCTGGGCGAAGCGGGTTTCCACGCCGCGCACCCAATACTCACGCGGTGACAGCGACAGGAACGTGCCCTGGTCCAGATAACCGCTGCGTAGGGTCTTGGTGAAGAAACTGTTGACGGTGAATTCTCGACGATCCTGTTCGTAGCGGTAGCCGACGTTGAACATCGTGCGGCGGCCCCAGAATTTGTCGTAGGGGCGGGTGGACTGGTACGGATCGGCCTTGTAGTTCGCCACGTTCAAACCGCCGGGCATATCGGCCTGGCCTTCGTAGTACTGCGCCATGGCGTTGAAGCTATTGGCGTCGTCGAGCTGGTATTTGCCCTTGAGGATCAAATCGTCGATGCGCGTGTTGCTGTTTTCGCGCCAGTCGCCACCCCGGGTGCCGGAATACAGAATCGCGCCGCCAAGGCCATTGTCGGCCGTGCCGCCGGCCAGCAGGTTGCCGGTGGTCTTGAAGCCGTCGTGGCTGGATGACGGGCTGGTTTCAGTCTGCAAGCCGCCTTTGACCGTGGGCGCATCCGGGATCGCGCGGGTCACAAAGTTGACCACGCCGCCGACGTTCTGCGGACCGTAACGCACGGCGCCGCCGCCACGTACCACGTCCACCGCGTCCATGTTGCCCATGCTGATCGGTGCGAAGGACAGTTGCGGCTGGCCATACGGCGCGAAGGGCACCGGGATGCCGTCCATCAATACGGTGGAGCGCGACGCCAGGCGCGGGTTGAGTCCGCGAATGCCGAAGTTAAGCGCCATGTCGTGGCTGCCGGTGCCGTTGTTGTCCGGAGCGTTGACGCCGGGGATGCGGTTGAGCACGTCCTTGGCTTGGGTGGCGCCTTGGCGTTCGAACTCTTCGCGGCGGATCACATCGCGGGCGCCGGGGTGTTCGAACACATTGGTTTGTGCCGCATCGCCGAGCCAGTCGCCGACCACGCTGGAAGTCGCCAGCTCTACCGCAGCCGGTGCGTTTACCGGTTGCAGGCTGAAGGCGTTGTCACCTTCAGGGCGGGCCTCCAGGCCTGTGCCTTCCAGCAGTTTTTGCAGGCCTTCGGTGGTGCTGTAGCTGCCGGACAAACCACGGCTCTGCATGCCCGCCGTGATTTCGGAACCGAAGGAAATCAATACGCCGGCTTCGCGACCAAACTGATTGAGGGCCGCTTCCAGCGAGGTCGGGGCAATGTGATAAGGCTTGGCGTCCGCGGCCATCACGGGGGGCAATACTGCGAAACTGAGGCTGGCGCCCAGTAACAGTTGGCGCAAGGTGCGGGCGATTAGGGTCGGCTGCTGGGGCATGAAGAGCGGTCCTGAGAAGGAAGGATCAAGGTGGCTTTCCTTCTCTGTCACGCGAGGTGTGGAAAACGGCTCATAGGTACAGAAAATAATTTCAGGCGCGCGCCTGCACTGTCACCCAATAGCGGGTAAAGCGCCGCACTTTCACCGGCAGGCTGACTTCCAGCAGGTTGAGAATGCGTTCGCTGTCGTCCAGCGGGTAGCTGCCGGAGATCAATAAATTGGCAACCTGCGGATCGCAATTGACCTGGCCGCGACGATAGCGGCCCAGTTCACCGAGGAAATCTTCCAGGCGCATGTGTGCAGCCACCAGCATGCCGTCGGCCCAGGCGCCGCTGTTGGCGTCGGTGGGGCGCGAGGTGTCCCAGCCTTTGCGGGTGAAATTGACTTGGCGCGCCGCTTCGACTGTCAGCGGCAGGCCGCTGTAGGTGTTGGGCATCACCTCGACTTGGCCGTCGAGCACCGCCAGCTGGGTGTGGTCGTTGAACTGACGTACGTTCAGGCGCGCCGCTTGGCTGCTGAGCAGGCCCTGGCCGGTAAGGACGCTCAATGGCGTGTTGCCCGCGATGCCGTTCAGCATGATCTCGCCTTCGAGCAGTCGGATCAGCCGTTGCTGGCCATCAAAATGTACATCTACGGCACTGCCGGTATTGAGCTGCAACTGGCTGCCGTCGGCCAGTTGCACCTTGCGGCGTTGGCCCACCGGGCTGCGGTAGTCGGCGGTCAGGGGCGGCAGAATATGCTGCTGGCGCAGGCTCCAGGCGGCTGCCGAGCCAGCGCCGAGGATCAACAGCAACTTCAGCGCCTGCCGCCGGCTGGTAGACGTCGGCGCATTCAACGCGGCGTGAGCCAGGGGCGAGGGCATGCCGCGCAGGCGCTGGTTAACGCGCTGGATATGGTCCCAGGCGCGCTGGTGCTCGCTGTGGGCATTCAGCCAGTGTTGCCAGGCGGCCTGTTGGCGTGGGTTGAGCGCGCCTTGCTGCATTTCCATCAGCCAGCGCACGGCCTGTTCGGCGACTTGGGTCGAGACGTTCATAGGGCAAAGTAGCAGCGCATGGCGGCTTTATTCAGGTGGCGTTTGACGGTGGCAATGGAAATGCCCAGTTCAGCGCCGATCTGCGCGTAGGTCAGGCCATCGAGTTGGGCCAGCAGGAACGCGCGCTTGACCTGTGTGGGCAAGCCGGCGAGTAGTTGATCCAGCTCGACCAGGGTTTGCAGGATGATTGCGCGTTCTTCTTCCGACGGCGCCACGTGTTCGGGCATTTGTGCGAGGGCGTCAAGATAGGCGCGTTCGAGGTCCTGGCGGCGATAGAAGTTGAACAGCACGCGCTTGGCGACGGTGGTGAGAAACGCGCGCGGCTCGACCAGCGTGGGCGTTTCCCTTGCAGTGAGTACGCGGACGAAGGTGTCCTGCGCCAGGTCGGCAGCACTTTCCGGGCAGCCGAGCTTGCGTCGCAACCAGCCGGTGAGCCAGTGGTGATGGTCGTTGTACAGAACTTCGACGGGGTTGGACGGGCTCAACGCAAACACTCCGCAAATATCGGCATGCTTTAGAGAACAAGAATTGTTCGCATTGTATGGCCCGAGACACGGTTCGGCAATCCGGCAGAGCAGGTGTTTCATCCGTTCCCTTTTGCTTATGAGAATATTTATCATTAATATTGCGCGCTGATGAACCTGGCGCCTCTCGCATGAAAAGCAAAACTTCGCTTCCCGCGCTCTACCGCTTGGCTGTCACCTCCCGCGTGCTGGCGGCCGTGGTCGGTGGCTACCTCATGGCCTCCCTCGCCGCCATCTGCCTGGCATTGTGGATGCCAACATCTCGCGCCGACGCCGTGATCACCGGGATGATGAGTTCATTTGTGTTCTATTTGCTGGCCGTACTCTGGTGCTTCGCCTGCCGTACGGCTTGGCGCGCCTGGTTTGGCGTGATGCTGCCGAGCGCAGTCTTTGCCGCTTTGGCGGGTGTGGGCTTGTGGATGGTGCGCACATGAAGGAGGGATTTCGCCAGGCCATGGCCTGGCTGCATACCTGGGCGGGCTTGATCTTCGGCTGGCTGCTGTTTGCGATTTTCCTGACGGGCACGCTGTCTTACTTCAAGGATGAGATCAGCCACTGGATGCAGCCCGAGGTCCAGGCTCATCCTTTGGACAATGCGCGCAGCCTCAGCGTCGCGCAAACCTACCTGCAACAGGTGGCACCCACAGCGGCACGCTGGTTTATCGCCCTGCCGGATAGCCGCGACCCCGGCCTGTCGGTCATGTGGCAAGACAAGCTCGACCCCGGCCGCCGTGGCAATTTCATGCGCAAAACCCTCGACCCCGTCAGCGGCCAAGCCGTAGAGGCCCGCGAAAGCATGGGCGGGGATTTCTTCTACCGTTTCCACTTCCAATTGCAAATGCCGCACCCCTGGGGCCGCTGGCTGTCCACCCTCGCTGCGATGGTGATGTTCGTGGCGCTGATCACCGGCATCATCACCCACAAGAAAATATTCAAGGACTTCTTCACCTTCCGCCCCCGTAAAGGCCAGCGCTCCTGGCTCGACGGGCATAACGCGGTGGGTGTGCTCGTGCTGCCGTTTCACCTGATGATCACGTACAGCAGCCTGGTGATCTTTATGAGCATGGTGATGCCGGCGCCGATCATGGCCTCCTATGGCAACGACACCCGCGCATTTTTCAACGAGATATTCCCCGCGACCAACAACGCGCCGGCGTCGGGGCAACCGGGCAAATTGGCGCCGCTGCTGCCGATGTACGAGCAAGCGCGGGCGCAATGGGAGGGTGGCCACGTGGGGCGGATCGGGGTGAATAACCCCGGTGATGTCAACGCGTCGGTCAATGTGTTCCGCGCAAGTTCCGACAGCGTGGTGCATGAATTCGACAGCATTGTGTCGTTTAACGGGCACACCGGCGAACTGTTGCGGGCCAGCGACGGGCAATCGTTGACCGCCATGGTCGGCGGCAGTTTCTACGGCCTGCACATGGGCCATTTCGCTGGGCCGGTGCTGCGCTGGTTGTACTTCATCTGCGGCCTGGCAGGCACTGCGATGATCGGCACCGGGCTGGTGATCTGGCTTGGCAAGCGCCAACTCAAACATGCCAAAACCGGTGTGATGCCGTTTGAGTTGCGACTGGTGGAAGTGCTGAATATCGCCAGCATGTCCGGTTTGCTGATCGCCATTGCAGCGTTCTTCTGGGCCAACCGCTTGCTGCCCGTGAGCCTCGCCGAACGCTCCGATTGGGAAGTGCAGACCTTCTTTATCGCCTGGGGCCTGAGCCTGTTGCACGCCATTGTGCGTCGTGGGCGCCAGGGTTGGGTCGAGCAATTGAGCGTCGGTGCGTTGTTGTTTGCCACGGTGCCACTGCTCAACGCAATCACCACCGACCACGCTTTGGGCGTGTCCCTGGCCCGTGGTGACTGGGCGATGGCCGGCTTTGATCTGACCTGTCTGGGTAGCGGCGTGTTTCTCGCCTGGGCGGCGTGGAAGATGCAACACCGCACGGCACCGCAGCCCAAGGCTGAACGGGCGCGTCCGCTCAACCTCAAGCAAGAGGCCAATTGAATGTTCCTCGCGCTGCTGATGTGCTATGCCGGGTTTACCGCTCTGTGCTTGTCCACCGATCGCCATCACGGCGAACTGCTGCACAGTAAGCCATCGCCTCGTCGACGCCTGGGTTTGCGTGTGGCTGGCGGGTTGCTGCTTGCCGTCGCGATCTGGCCCGCCGTGAGCGTGGCTGGCTGGGGCCTGGGATTGGTGGAGTGGTGCGCTGTATTGATGCTCAGCGCGCTGCTGCTGGTGTTGCTGTTGCCGTATCGGCCAAGGCTGGCCTTGATCCTCGCGGGCGCCGGCCTGCTGGCGAGCCCCGTTGCGGCCTTCGCCACCCTCTGAGCCCAAGCCATGATGATCAGCACCCCACCCGAATCCCAGGACAGCTCGCAAGCTGATGCGGCGGGTGGGCGTGCGCATTTTCTGCAGGTGTTTCTGTCCCAGCGTTCGCAGATGGAAGCCTTGGTGAGTCGACGTGTAGGCTGCCGCGCCACGGCGGCTGATCTGGTGCAGGATCTGTTTCTACGCTTCTGGCGCCGGCCGCTGGTGCAGGTCGAAGAGCTCAGCACCTACCTGCTGCGCTGCGCCGGCAATATCGCCATCGACCACCTGCGCAGCGAAGGCGCGCGGGTGCGCAGCAGCGAAGGTTGGTTGCCCGAGCAGCAGGACAACCAGGGCTCTGAACCCCAGGCCGCACTGGAAGCGGGTAACGACCTGCGCCATGTCGAAGCCGCCTTGCGCAGCCTGCCCGAGCGCACTCGGCAGATTTTCCTGCTCAACCGCATCCATGGCCGCAAATATGCGGAAATCGCCAAGGCCATGGGTCTGTCCCAAAGTGCCGTGGAAAAACATATGATGCGTGCCCTCGAAGCTTGCAAGGCCAGCCTTCGCGACCCATCGCCTCCACGCACGCCAGGGAAAGCACCGTGAACGTCACCCCCACGCCCGAGCAGGAACACGCCGCACTGGCCTGGCTGAGTCTGTTGCACGACCAACCCAGCAGCGGCGACCAGGCGACGTTCAGCCACTGGCTGCGCGCCAACCCGGCACACGTCGAGGCCTACGCCCAGGCCCAGGTGCTCTGGGAGCTGAGCGAAGTACCTGCACGCGCCCTGGCGGAAGAAGAAGCCCTGGCATTGCAGGGCTACCTCAATACGATGAACACCGCGAAGCGTTCACGTGTCGTGCGCTGGTCCGGCGCCCTGGCCATGGCTGCGTGCCTGCTGTTGATGGTGTCCATGGGCGCAGGTTGGCAGCCGTCGCGTTGGGTCGATGATTTCGGCGCCGATTACGTGACGGCGCCAGGAGAAATAAAAACCGTCACCCTGGCGGATCAATCTCAAGTCACCCTGGATGCCGACAGCGCGATTGCCGTGGATTTCAGCCATGGCGAGCGGCATATCCAGCTGCGTCGCGGCGCCGGTTTTTTCAGCGTGACCCACACCGGCGAGTCCTTTGTGGTGGGGGCGGGCAGCGGTGAAGCGCGGGTGCTCGGCACACAATTCGAAGTGCGCCTGCAACCAGCGGGCGCTCAAGTGACGGTGTTGTCGGGGCGGGTCGGCGTGACGCCGTCGGAGCAGGGCCAGCAGCAGGTTTTGACGGCAGGTCAGCAAGTGGCTTACGCCGATGGCATTGCCGATCCCCTGCACGCGGTCGACAGCGAATCGCGCCTGGCCTGGCGCGACGGCTGGCTCAACTACTACAAGGCACCGCTCGCCGATGTGGTGAAGGATTTGGGGCGTTACTACCCTGGCCGCATCCTGCTGCTCAACGAAGATATGGGCGCCAAGCGGGTCAGTGGCAGCTTCCCGAGCAAAGACCCGCAGGCCGTGCTGAACGCGTTGCAGGCAGTGCTGGGGTTTGAACAGCACAGCCTGCTGGGACGGGTGATCGTGGTGCGCTGATTATTTCAACGCCGCCATGATCGCCTCAGGGTTGTAATCGCGAATCAGCGTCCCATTCACATCCACAAACGGAATCCCGCCACCGCCCAACGCCTCATACGCCTTGCGCGCAGGGGCGTCCTTCTCGATGTCGAAGGCCTGGTACGGAATACCTTTCTGATCCAGGAAGCGCCGGATCTGCTTGCAGTAGCCACACCACTCGGTGGCATAGAGCACCACCCGCGCCGAAGTGCGGACCTGCTCTGAAACCACCTGCGAGGGGTTGAATAGCCGTTCGATCTTGCCCCAGTTCTGGATAACCACCACCACCAGCAACACCAACAGGACTTTCTTGAGAACCCCGCCGAGCATCAGTTACGGCGCTTGAGCTGGTCAGTCAGTTGGGTCGGCAGGCCCTTGATGATCAGGGTGCCAGCGGCTTCGTCGTACTCAATCTTGTCGCCCAGCAGGTGCGCTTCAAAACTGATCGACAGCCCTTCGGCGCGCCCGGTGAAGCGGCGGAACTGGTTAAGGGTGCGCTTATCGGCGGGGATTTCCGGCGAGAGGC
This sequence comes from Pseudomonas sp. Irchel 3H9, assembly GCF_900187495.1. Lineage (NCBI taxonomy): Bacteria > Pseudomonadati > Pseudomonadota > Gammaproteobacteria > Pseudomonadales > Pseudomonadaceae > Pseudomonas > Pseudomonas sp. Irchel 3H9. Next base: position 386,564 of record NZ_FYDK01000001.1, read on the forward strand.
CGTAGTCCTTGTTGCGGATATGGTCGTAGAACGCCTTTGGTCGATCTTCATCGATCAAGCCCGACAGTTCTTCCAGGCCCATGGGCTCGCCGAGCTTGGCCTGGCTGCTGGCGTAGTCCACCAGGGTTTTGGTTTTCTCGCGGGCGGACTCATCCGGCAGGTCTTCGCTTTCCACGAAGTCGCTGAAGGCCTTGAGCAGGGTGCGGGTCTCGCCCGGACCGTCGACGCCTTCCTGGCAGCCGATAAAGTCGCGGAAGTACTCCGAGACTTTCTTGCCATTCTTGCCTTTGATAAACGAGATGTACTGCTTGGACTGCTTGTTGTTCTGCCACTCCGACACGTTGATCCGTGCGGCCAGGTGCAGTTGGCCCAAGTCCAGGTGGCGCGACGGAGTCACGTCCAGCTCGTCGGTTACCGCTACGCCTTCGCTGTGGTGCAGCAGGGCGATGGCCAGGTAATCGGTCATGCCTTGCTGGTAGTGTGCGAACAGTACGTGGCCGCCGGTGGAGAGGTTGGATTCCTCCATCAGCTTCTGCAGATGCTCAACGGCGGTGCGGCTGAAGGTGGTGAAATCCTGGCCACCCTCGAAATATTCCTTCAACCAGCCACTGAACGGGTGCGCGCCGGACTCGGCATGGAAGAAACCCCAGGCCTTGCCTTGTTTGGCGTTGTAGCTCTCGTTGAGGTCGGCAAGCATATTCTCGATGGCGGCGGATTCGGAGAGCTCCGAGTCGCGTGCGTGGAGAACTGCGGGCGTGCCGTCGGGTTTTTTGTCGATCAGGTGGACGATGCAATGACGGATCGGCATAGGCTTCTCGGCTGGTTGAAGGGGAGCGATTGGCCTCCCCGAAAAGTCGCCCAGTGTACCGCACCCATTGGTCAAGACGCGCTTCGAAGGGCGTTTTGGGTGGGGTCCGACCGGGTATATTCCTTTTTTTGACGGTTTAGAGCGATAAAGCTGACCAAATGGGTAGGTAGAGGCGGATATTTCCCCGTCTCTGTGCTAGTTTTGCCCCGTCTTACGCCAAGTCTCGGCGTTAAGCGTGCATTCAGCATCTGTCAGGTCGAACCAATCCCCGTTTCAAGCATCTATAACCCCGTTCTCCGAGGTTATAAGCCTGGGGTGCCAGGCCTAGACGGTCGGGCTCGACGGCTGACACTGCACTCTGCAATCCATATGAATTTGATAGGGAAGGAACACCACAATGGCTATTACTAAAGACCAACTGATCGCTGACCTGGCTGAAGCAGTAGACGCACCGAAAACTACCGTGCGCGCTCTGCTGGACCAACTGAGCCAAGTTGTTGCTGATCAGCTGGAAAACGGCGGCGAAATCACTCTGCCAGGCGTTGGCAAACTGAAAGTGACCGAGCGTCCAGCCCGTACTGGCCGTAACCCTTCGACTGGCGCTGCCATCGAAATCGCTGCCAAGAAAGTTATCAAGCTGGTTGTGGCCAAAGGCCTGACCGACGCTGTTAACAAGTAAGACGCAGCAAAAAAAAACCGTGCTCCGGAGCAATCCGGGCACGGTTTTTTGTTGCCTGCGATTTATTAATCGCGAACCCAGCGTTGGCGCCAGATCTGCTGCTCGTTCTTGGTCTGGAAAGTCCATGCCACGAAACGGCTTTGCTTCTGACCCTGAGACATCTCCACCACCTGGCTTTCCAGCACGCCGGCTTTTTTCAGAGCTGTCTCGATGGCGGGCAAGTTCGACGCTTTTGATACCAGGGTGCTGAACCACAGCACCTTATGGGCAAAATTCGCGCTTTCAGCGATCAACTGCGTCACGAACCGCGCTTCACCGCCTTCACACCACAACTCGGCCGACTGGCCACCGAAGTTCAGCACCGGCAATTTGCGCTTGGGATCAGCCTTGCCCAGCGCGCGCCACTTGCGTTCGCTGCCCTTGGTGGCTTCGTCCATGGACGCATGGAAGGGCGGGTTGCACATGGTCAGGTCAAAGCGCTCGCCAGGTTCCAGCAGGCCCAACAGGATGTGCTTGGGGTTATTTTGCTGGCGCAGTTGGATGACCTTACTCAGGTCGTTGGACTGCACGATGGCCTTGGCAGCGGCTACGGCGATAGGGTCGACTTCCGAGCCAAGGAAGTTCCAGCGGTACTCCATGTAGCCAATCAGCGGATAGACGCAGTTGGCGCCCATGCCGATGTCCAACACCTTGACGATGGAACCACGGGGAATCTTGCCGTCGTTGACGCTGGCCAGCAGGTCGGCGAGGAAGTGCACATAGTCCGCACGCCCCGGCACCGGCGGGCATAGGTAATCCTGCGGGATATCCCAATGCTGGATGCCATAGAACGACTTGAGCAACGCCCGGTTGAATACCCGCACGGCGTCAGGGCTGGCGAAGTCGATGCTTTCCTTACCGTACGGGTTGAGGATCACGAACTTCGCCAGCTCCGGCGTGGTCTTGATCAGCGCCGGGAAGTCGTAACGGCCTGTGTGGCGGTTGCGCGGGTGCAGGGTGGCCTCTTTGCGCGGCGCGACGGGTTTGGCCGTGGCAGCGGTTTTAGGCTTCTTGCGCGGAGGTTTGGGCGTAGTGGGGGCGGTCATGTTGATTCTGGTGTTGGCTCAAAGTGGTGGGCATTGTCACACATCTTGAGCCTGACCCGGGCAACTGTGGGAGGGGGCTTGCCCCCGATGGCGGTGTGACAGTCAAAGATATTCAGGCTGATGCACTGCTATCGGGGGCAAGCCCCCTCCCACATTGACCGGGTTCGCAAATAAAAAAAGAGACCCGAAGGTCTCTTTTTTCACGCTGATTCAACCTTAAAGGCTGGAGATCCGCGCATGTTGCTCCGCCAACTTGCCCAGGGCCTGTTCGGCCTCGGCGAGCTTGGCGCGCTCTTTCTCGATCACTTCAGCTGGCGCCTTGTCGACGAATGCCGCGTTGGACAGCTTGCCGCCCACCCGCTGCACTTCGCCTTGCAGGCGCGCAATTTCTTTGTCGAGACGGGCCAGCTCTGCGCCCTTGTCGATCAAACCGGCCATTGGCACCAGCACTTCCATGTCGCCAACCAGCGCGGTAGCGGACAACGGTGCTTCGGCGCCATCAGCCAATACGGTGATCGACTCCAGCTTCGCCAGTTTCTTGAGCAGTGCATCGTTTTCGGTAAGGCGACGCTGGTCCTCGGCACTGGCGTTCTTCACGAACACCGCCAACGGCTTGCCCGGCCCGATGTTCATTTCGGCGCGGATGTTGCGCGTGCCGAGCATCAGGGTCTTGAGCCATTCGATATCGCTTTCAGCGGCTTCATCGATGCGTGCTTCATTGGCCACCGGCCAAGGCTGCAGCATGATGGTCTTGCCTTCGATACCGGCCAGCGGCGCGAGGCGCTGCCAGATTTCTTCGGTGATGAACGGCATGAACGGATGCGCCAGGCGCAACGCCACTTCCAGCACGCGTACCAGGGTACGACGGGTGCCGCGCTGGCGTTCGACCGGTGCGTTTTCGTCCCACAGCACGGGCTTGGACAGCTCCAGGTACCAGTCGCAATACTGGTTCCAAATGAACTCGTACAAGGCTTGCGCGGCCAGGTCGAAACGGAACTGGTCGAGTTGGCGGGTCACTTCGGCTTCGGTGCGTTGCAGCTGCGAGATGATCCAGCGGTCGGCCAGGCTCAGCTCATAGGCTTCGCCGTTCTGGCCGCAGTCTTCACCTTTATCCAGCACGTAGCGCGCGGCGTTCCAGATCTTGTTGCAGAAGTTGCGATAGCCTTCGACGCGGCCCATGTCGAACTTGATGTCGCGACCGGTAGACGCCAACGAGCAGAAGGTGAAACGCAGGGCGTCGGTGCCGTAGCTGGCGATGCCGTCAGCGAACTCGTCGCGTGTCTGCTTTTCGATCTTCTTTGCCAGTTTCGGCTGCATCAAGCCCGAAGTGCGCTTCTGCACCAGGGTTTCCAGGTCGATGCCGTCGATGATGTCCAGCGGGTCCAGGACGTTGCCCTTGGACTTGGACATTTTCTGGCCCTGGCCATCACGCACGAGGCCGTGCACATACACGGTCTTGAACGGAACCTGCGGCGTGCCGTCCTCGTTCTTCACCAAGTGCATGGTCAGCATGATCATCCGGGCAACCCAGAAGAAAATGATGTCGAAGCCGGTCACCAGCACGTCGGTGGAGTGGAATTTCTTGAGGAATTCGGTCTGCTGCGGCCAGCCCAGGGTGGAGAACGTCCACAGGCCAGAGCTGAACCAGGTATCCAGTACGTCGTTGTCCTGTTGCAGCGCCACGTCCGGGCCGAGGTTGTGCTTGGCACGCACTTCGGCTTCATCGCGGCCGACATAGACCTTGCCCGACTCGTCGTACCAGGCCGGAATGCGGTGGCCCCACCACAGTTGACGGCTGATGCACCAATCCTGGATGTCGCGCATCCACGAGAAGTACATGTTTTCGTACTGTTTAGGCACGAACTGGATACGGCCATCTTCTACGGCAGCAATCGCAGGCTCAGCCAGCGGCTTGGTGGACACGTACCACTGGTCGGTCAGCCACGGCTCGATCACGGTGCCGGAGCGGTCGCCCTTCGGCACTTTCAGGCCGTGGTCGTCAACGCTGACCAGCAGGCCGGCGGCATCGAAAGCGGCCACGATCTGCTTGCGTGCTTCGAAACGGTCGAGGCCGGCGTATTCGGCCGGGATCTTGCCGTCGATGCTTTCGTTCAGAGTGCCGTCCAGGTTGAACACCTGGCAGGCCGGCAGTACGGCGGCATTTTTATCGAAGATGTTCAGCAGCGGCAGGTTGTGGCGCTTGCCGACTTCGTAGTCGTTGAAGTCGTGGGCCGGGGTGATCTTCACGCAGCCGGTGCCGAATTCGGGATCGCAGTAGTCGTCCGCGATGATCGGGATGCGACGGCCAACCAATGGCAGGTCGACGAACTTGCCGATCAGTGCCTGGTAGCGTTCGTCGTTCGGGTTAACCGCGACGGCGGCATCGCCGAGCATGGTTTCCGGACGGGTGGTGGCGACGATCAGGTAGTCGTTGCCTTCAGCGGTTTTGGCGCCGTCGGCCAGCGGGTACTTGAGGTTCCACAGGAAGCCTTTCTCGTCGTGGTTTTCCACTTCGAGGTCGGAAATCGCCGTGTGCAACTTGGTGTCCCAGTTGACCAGGCGCTTGCCGCGGTAGATCAGGCCGTCTTCATGCAGGCGCACGAAGGCTTCTTTCACGGATTCGGACAGGCCGTCGTCCATGGTGAAACGCTCGCGGCTCCAGTCGACGGACGAGCCCAGGCGACGGATCTGACGGCTGATGTTGCCGCCGGATTGGTCTTTCCATTCCCAGATCTTTTCCAGGAATTTCTCACGGCCCAGGTCGTGACGGCTTTGGCCGGTGGCTTCGAGTTGGCGCTCCACCAGCATCTGGGTGGCGATACCGGCGTGGTCGGTGCCCGGTTGCCACAGGGTGTTACGACCCTGCATGCGGCGGAAACGGATCAACGCATCCATGATCGCATTGTTGAAGCCATGGCCCATGTGCAGGCTGCCAGTGACGTTCGGTGGCGGAATCATGATGGTGTAGGACTCGCCCGCACCTTGCGGAGCGAAATAGTTCTCGGACTCCCAGGTGTTGTACCAGGAAGTTTCAATAGCGTGCGGCTGGTAGGTCTTATCCATGCGCGGCGGGACCCTAGTTGGCATATATTCAGGAAAGCCGGCAAGTATAACGGGGGATAGGGCGCAGGGCGAGGCGAAGACGGGCTAAAGGCGTGCGCCGGTCAATGTGGGAGGGGGCTTGCCCCCCGATGGCAATGTGTCAACCATACATGGGCTGACTGATACACCGCTATCGGGGGCGAGCCCCCTCCCACAGGGGATCTATGCACGGTTTAAGACTGGTACTGGCTGAGCAACCGTTCCATTCGCGCATCCATTCGGCGCTTGATCTCGGTTTCGATATGCGGGGCAAAGTCGTCGATCACGTCTTGCATGATCAATTGCGCGGCGGCGCGCAGTTCGTTGTCTAGATGCAGCAGCAGGGCGTCGGGGGTTTTCTCGGCGGCGGCGGCAACGGGGGCTGGTTCTACGACGGGCAGTTCGACCGGTGCCGGCGCAGGTTTGCCGCCCACCATGTCAAACAGCAACGGAATCTGTACCTCGCCGTCGACCGGTTCGGTCAGCAGCGGCGGTTGCAAGCCATCATCACCCAGCAACTGACGGATCGACTCCAGGTCGTCCAGCAGGTGGTCATCTTTTTTTACAGGGTTGGAAGTGTCCATCGTGTGCTCAAAGTCGTTGTAGCCGGTGATCTTGCAAAGGATAGCCCTGTTCGCGGTAGAAACGGAAACTCTCCCGCGCGGCCTGACGAATAGCCGGATCTTCCACCACCACTTCCGCCACACGGGCGAAGGCCTTGGCGAACGGCGGTACTTTCAGGTCCAGGTTGACCAGCAGGTCATGGTGATCGCCGCAGCTGTCACCCAGCCCCAGCACTATCAGACCTTCAGGTTCTGATTCGGCAGGGCCGTGTGGCACGAAGCTTTCACCCTTGAAGCGCCACAGGCGGGCGTCGAGCTCGTCGCGTTGAGCGGCATCGCTGCAGTGCAGGTAGATGCGATGGCCCATGCGCCAGGCTTTTTCGGTGAGTTTGCAGGCAAAGTCCAGGCGCGCGAGCGGGTCGGCGCTGGGCAATATATAGAAGTCGACTTGGGTCATTGCGGTTCCTGAGACCGGAGCGGCGTGATGGCCGCCCCGGCATCTTCAGTTTCAGGCCTTTGCGCGATCCAGCAGGTACTGGGTCAGCAGCGGAACCGGACGGCCAGTGGCGCCCTTGTCCTTGCCGCCGCTGGTCCAGGCCGTGCCGGCGATGTCCAGGTGCGCCCAGTTGAAGTTCTTGGCGAAGCGCGACAGGAAGCAGGCAGCGGTGATGGTGCCGGCTTTCGGGCCGCCGATGTTGGCGATGTCGGCGAACGGGCTGTCCAGCTGTTCTTGGTATTCATCGAACAGCGGCAGTTGCCAGGCGCGATCGTCGGCAGCCTTGCCCGCGCTGAGCAGTTGCTCGATCAGCTCGTCGTTGTTACCCAGCAGGCCCGACGTGTGGGAGCCCAGGGCAACGATGCACGCACCGGTCAGGGTGGCGATGTCGATTACGGCTTGCGGCTTGAAGCGCTCGGCGTAGGTCAGGGCATCGCACAGCACCAGGCGGCCTTCGGCGTCGGTGTTGAGGATTTCGACGGTCTGGCCGCTCATGGTGGTGACGATATCCCCTGGGCGGGCAGCGCCGCCGCTCGGCATATTCTCGGCGCAGGCCAGGATGCACACCAGGTTGATCGGCAGCTTGAGCTCCAGTACGGCACGCAGGGTGCCGAACACGCTGGCGGCGCCGCCCATGTCGTACTTCATCTCATCCATGCCCGCGCCCGGCTTGAGGCTGATGCCGCCGGTGTCGAAGGTGATCCCTTTGCCGACCAGTGCGTAAGGCTTCTCGGACTTCTTGCCGCCGTTGTATTGCATCACGATCAGGCGTGGTGGCTGGTCGCTGCCCTGGCCCACGGCGTAGAACGAGCCCATGCCCAGTTCCTTGATCTTTTTCTCGTCCAGCACTTCAACTTTCAGGCCCTTGAACTCTTTGCCCAGCGCCTTGGCTTGCTCGCCCAGGTAGGTCGGGTGGCAGATGTTCGGCGGCAGGTTACCCAAGTCGCGGGTAAACGACATGCCGTTGGCAATCGCGGTAGCGTGGGTTACGGCGCGCTGAACTTCAGCCTGCGCGGCCTTGATGGTCAGCAGGGTGATTTTCTTCAGGGCTCGGGGTTCGGCTTTCTGGCTCTTGAACTGGTCGAAGATATAGCCGCCGTCCACCAGGGTCTCTGCCAGCAGGCGCGTCTTGCCGTAGCTGTCGCGGCCTTTGACCACGATTTCGTCGAGAGCCAGTGTCGCATCGCCACCGCCCAGGCCCTTCAGGGTGCTGAGGATGCCGCTGATGATCTTGCGGAACGGGCGGTCGCCCAGCTCAGCGTCTTTGCCCACGCCGACCAGCAAAATGCGGTCGGCCTTGAGGTTAGGCAGGCTCTGCAACAGCAGGCTCTGACCGACTTTGCCGGCCAGGTCGCCGCGCTTGAGCACGGCGCTGATGGCGCCGCCGCTGAGTTCGTCGAGTTGCTTGGCGGCCACGCCGAGCTTGCGGCCTTCGCCGATGGCGACCACGAGGGTGGCGGTTTTCAACGTTTCGGGGCTAACGCTTTTTACAACCAATTCCATTTTCGGGTCCCTTATAAAGGTCTGAGAGCCTGGTATTTGTATCCAGGCTTTAAAGCGTGGCAGCTGTGTAAACCGCCAGCGACAAAGGCCGCAGTTTGAACCTCGCCGGCGGAGCCTGACAACCCTTCGTACGCGCTTTGTACCCGCGTATGAGGTTGCGCAGTGACAGGCGCGGTCAATCACAGGATAATGCGCCATCTTTTTAATCGGCCCTGCGTAAAGGGGCTGACTCGGTATGCTTGCTTGTTTGGCCGCCTTAGCCTGACAACCCTGGAGTGTCTGGTTTGATTGTCTTCCGTTATCTATCCCGCGAAGTCCTGTTGACCCTGAGTGCCGTGAGTGCGGTCCTGTTGGTCATCATCATGAGTGGTCGTTTCGTCAAATACCTGGCCCAAGCCGCTTCGGGCGCCCTGGATCCAGGCTCGTTGTTCCTGATCATGGGCTTTCGCCTGCCGGGGTTCCTGCAACTGATCCTGCCGCTGGGCCTGTTCCTCGGGATTCTGTTGGCCTACGGTCGTTTGTACCTCGAAAGCGAAATGACTGTGCTCTCGGCCACCGGCATGAGCCAGCAGCGTCTGCTCGGGATGACCATGATCCCGGCAGCCGGCATCGCGCTTATCGTCGCCTGGCTGAGCCTGAGCCTGGCCCCCCAGGGCGCCATGCAGTTCCAGCTGGTGCTGAACAAGCAGGACGCGATGACCGAGTTCGACACCCTTGAACCGGGCCGCTTCCAGGCACTCAATGACGGCACGCGGGTCACCTATACCGAAACCCTGACCGAAGACCGTGCCAACCTGGGCGGGGTGTTCATCTCCGAGAAGCGCCTGGGCCAGGACAAGAAAGACCGTGGCATCTCCGTGCTGGTGGCCGAGTCCGGTCGCCAGGACGTGCGTCCCGATGGCAGTCGCTACCTGATCCTGGAGAACGGCTATCGCTATGACGGCAGTCCCGGCCAGGCCGACTACCGCGCCATCAAGTACGACACTTACGGCGTGTTGCTCGCCCGTCCGGATGTCAGCGACGAGGTGACTGACCGCGACGCCATCCCCACGAAGGATTTGTTCGGCAGCAAGGAACTGCGCTCCATTGCCGAGCTGCAATGGCGTATTTCTCTGCCACTGCTGGTGTTTATCGTGACCTTGATGGCCGTGCCGTTGTCGCGCGTCAACCCACGTCAGGGCCGCTTCCTCAAGCTGTTGCCAGCGATCCTGCTGTACATGGCTTACCTCACCATTCTGATTTCCGCTCGCGGCTCCCTGGAGAAGGGCAAGCTTTCGCCGACCCTGGGGTTGTGGTGGGTGCACGGGATCTTCTTGGTGATCGGCCTGGGCCTGCTCTACTGGGAACCTATCCGTTTGAAAATGTTGAGCCGTCGCGGCCAGAAGGAGTTGGCTCGTGGCTAAGCTCGATCGCTACATTGGTAGCAGCGTCCTGATCGCCATTCTGGCGGTTCTGGGCATCATCCTGGGCCTTGCCTCGTTGTTCGCCTTCATCGATGAAGTGGGCAACGTGAGCGACACCTACACCGTGTGGGATGTACTGAGCTACGTGGCACTCACCGCGCCGCGTCGGCTCTACGACATGATGCCGATGGCTGCGCTGATCGGCTGCCTGATCGGCCTGGGCAGCCTGGCCAGCAACAGCGAACTGACCATCATGCGTGCCGCCGGGGTGTCCATCGGCCGTATCGTCTGGGCGGTGATGAAGCCCATGTTGCTGCTGATGCTGTGCAGCGTACTGATCGGTGAATACGTCGCACCGCCGGCAGAAACCACCGCCCAAGCCAACCGCGCCCTGGCGCAGGGTTCGGGCGATGCGCAAAGCGCCAAGCATGGCCTGTGGCATCGCCAGGGTGATGAGTTCATCCACATCAACGCCGTGCAACCGGGCGGCCTGTTGATCGGTGTGACGCGTTACACCTTTGATAAAGAACGTCACATGCTGTCGTCCAGCTTCGCCAAACGTGCGCAGTACAGTGGCGAAAAATGGCAACTGACGGACATCACTACCACTCACTTCCGCAATGTCGGCCAAGGCACCAAGGCCAGCACCGAAGTGATCAATGAGCCAAGCGAAGAGTGGGACATCGCTCTCAAGCCGGAATTGCTCAACACCGTAGTGATGATCCCGGAAAGCCTGCCTATCTCCGGGTTGTGGAGTTACATCCACTACCTCAAGGAGCAAGGGCTGAACAACGGTCGTTACTGGCTGGCGTTTTGGGTCAAGGTGTTGCAGCCAGTGGTAACCGCCGCGCTGGTGTTGATGGCGATCTCGTTCATCTTCGGCCCATTGCGTTCCGTGACCCTGGGTCAGCGTGTGTTTACTGGCGTGTTGGTGGGCTTCACATTCCGCATCGCCCAGGACCTGCTAGGCCCGTCGAGCCTGGTATTCGGTTTCTCGCCGCTGTTTGCGGTGCTGGTGCCGACGGCCATCTGCGCCCTGGCCGGGTTCTGGCTGCTGCGCCGAGCTGGCTGATACCGCGCTTATGCACAAAAAATGCCCCGCTCGAATGAGTGGGGCATTTTTGTTCTGGTCAGCAAAGATGACGTCTGGCCGAAGCTTCAGGTACAATTCCCGGCTATTTTTCAGCGGGCAATCTGCCTGCAGCCTTTTTGAGTGTTGATCCGTGAGTGATTTGAGTCATATCCGCAATTTCTCCATCATCGCCCACATTGACCATGGTAAGTCGACGCTGGCCGATCGATTCATCCAGATGTGCGGCGGCCTTGCCGAGCGTGAAATGGAAGCCCAGGTACTGGATTCCATGGACCTCGAACGCGAGCGCGGGATCACCATCAAGGCCCACAGCGTTACTCTGTACTACACCGCCAAAGACGGTATCAAGTACCAGCTGAACTTCATTGACACCCCGGGCCACGTCGACTTCACCTATGAAGTCAGCCGTTCCCTGGCGGCCTGCGAAGGTGCGCTGCTGGTGGTGGACGCGGGTCAGGGCGTTGAAGCCCAGTCCGTGGCCAACTGCTACACCGCCATCGAGCAAGGCCTGGAAGTGATGCCGGTGCTGAACAAGATCGACCTGCCACAGGCCGATCCGGACCGCGTCAAAGAAGAAATCGAAAAAATCATCGGCATTGACGCCACCGACGCCGTCGAGTGCAGCGCCAAGACCGGCCTGGGCGTTGACGAAGTGCTCGAACGCCTGGTCAAGACCATTCCTGCCCCCACCGGCAACTACGAAGATCCGCTGCAAGCGTTGATCATCGATTCCTGGTTCGACAACTACCTGGGGGTTGTTTCCCTGGTACGTGTACGCCACGGCCGTGTGAAGAAGGGCGACAAGATCCTGGTCAAGTCCACCGGCAAGATCCACCTGGTGGACAGCGTCGGTGTATTCAACCCGAAACACACTGCAACCACTGATCTGAAAGCCGGTGAAGTAGGTTTCATCATCGCCGGTATCAAGGACATCCACGGTGCGCCGGTGGGTGACACCCTGACCTTGAGCTCCACCCCTGACGTCGACGTGCTGCCTGGCTTCAAACGCATCCAGCCGCAGGTTTACGCCGGTCTGTTCCCGGTCAGCTCCGATGACTTCGAGGACTTCCGCGAAGCGTTGCAGAAGCTGACCCTCAATGACTCGTCGTTGCAGTACACCCCGGAAAGCTCCGACGCCCTGGGCTTCGGTTTCCGTTGCGGCTTCCTCGGCATGCTGCACATGGAGATCATTCAGGAGCGCCTTGAGCGCGAATACGACCTGGACCTGATCACCACCGCGCCAACGGTTATTTTTGAGCTGGCGCTGAAAACCGGTGAAACGATTTATGTAGATAACCCGTCCAAGCTCCCAGACCTGTCTTCTATCGAAGACATGCGTGAGCCGATCGTGCGCGCCAATATTCTGGTGCCGCAGGAACACCTGGGCAACGTCATTACCCTGTGTATCGAAAAACGTGGCGTGCAGCACGACATGCTGTTCCTCGGTACCCAGGTGCAAGTGACCTACGATTTGCCGATGAACGAAGTGGTCCTGGACTTCTTTGACCGTCTCAAATCCACCAGTCGCGGCTATGCTTCGCTGGATTACCATTTCGATCGTTACCAATCGGCTAATCTGGTGAAACTGGATGTGTTGATCAACGGTGACAAGGTTGATGCCCTTGCACTGATCGTGCACAAGGACAACGCGCACTACAAAGGTCGCCAGTTGACCGAGAAGATGAAAGAACTGATTCCGCGCCAGATGTTCGACGTCGCGATCCAGGCCGCTATTGGCGGGCAGATCATTGCACGGACCTCCGTCAAGGCTCTCAGAAAGAACGTACTGGCCAAATGCTACGGCGGTGACGTAAGCCGTAAGCGCAAGCTGCTTGAGAAGCAAAAGGCCGGTAAAAAACGCATGAAGCAAGTGGGCAACGTGGAAATTCCACAAGAAGCCTTCCTTGCGGTGCTCAGGTTGGATAGTTAGGTCCTATGTCGCTAAATTTCCCGCTGTTGCTGGTCATCGCCGTTGCCGTTTGTGGTCTCCTGGCGTTGCTCGATCTGGTGTTCTTCGCCCCGCGTCGGCGGGCGGCTATCGCGTCCTATCAGGGCAGCGTCAGCCAGCCCGATGTCGTGGTGATCGAGAAGCTGAACAAAGAGCCTTTGCTGGTTGAGTACGGCAAGTCGTTCTTCCCGGTGTTGTTCATCGTGCTGGTGCTGCGTTCGTTTCTGGTGGAGCCGTTTCAGATCCCTTCGGGTTCGATGAAACCTACCCTGGACGTGGGCGACTTCATCCTGGTGAACAAGTTTTCCTACGGGATTCGCCTGCCGGTGATCGACAAGAAGGTCATCGAAGTCGGTGATCCGCAGCGCGGTGATGTGATGGTGTTCCGCTATCCAAGCGACCCGAACGTCAATTACATCAAGCGTGTGGTGGGCCTGCCGGGCGACGTGATTCGCTACACCAGCGACAAGCGCCTGTTGATCAATGGCGAGTCGGTGGCCGAGAAACTGCTCGGTTCCGAACCGAACAGCCTGGGCAGCGCCGAGCTGTACCAGGAAAAACTCGGTGCGGTAGAGCACGAAATCCGCAAGGAAATGAGCCGCTACCGCGCCATGCCTGATGGAGAGTGGAAAGTGCCAGCCGGGCACTATTTCATGATGGGCGACAACCGTGACAACTCCAACGACAGCCGCTACTGGGATGACCCGAGCATTCCCAAGGAGCTGCTTGGCATGGTTCCCGACCAGAATATCGTCGGCAAGGCCTTCGCGGTCTGGATGAGCTGGCCGGAACCCAAGCTCAGCCACCTGCCGAACTTCTCGCGGGTCGGGCTGATCAAGTAATACAAGCGGCGCTGTGAACACAGCGCCGACTGCTTTTCTGGGGCTTGGACAATTCCGGCTCCAGGCTGTAACCATCAGGATTTGAATTTGAACACTGCGTCAATCGTCGATGGCCGCCGGTGCCACCCACTAGATATGCAGCAACTAGGTATGGATAAACCGTGACCGTTTCGCTAAGTCGTTTAGAGCGCCAGCTCGGCTACACCTTCAAGGATCAGGAATTGATGATCCTTGCCCTCACACACCGCAGCTTTGCAGGGCGTAATAACGAGCGCCTGGAATTCCTCGGTGACGCCATTCTCAATTTCGCCGCCGGTGAGGCGCTGTTCGAACGCTTCCCGCAAGCGCGCGAAGGCCAGCTGTCGCGATTGCGTGCACGTCTGGTAAAGGGTGAGACCCTGGCCGTACTGGCCCGTGGTTTCGGCCTGGGTGAGTACCTGCGCCTGGGGTCGGGCGAATTGAAAAGCGGTGGCTTCCGTCGCGAGTCGATCCTGGCCGATGCCCTCGAAGCCTTGATCGGCGCGATTTACCTCGATGCAGGTATGGAAACGGCCAAGGAGCGCGTGGTCGCCTGGCTGGCTTCGGAGATTGAAAGCCTTACGCTGGTCGACACCAACAAAGATCCCAAGACCCGCCTGCAGGAATACCTGCAGTCCCGTGGTTGCGAACTGCCACGCTACGAAGTGGTGGATATCCAGGGTGAGCCCCATTGCCGCGTGTTCTTCGTGGAATGTGAAATCACCTTACTGAATGAAAAAAGCCGAGGTCAGGGTGTGAGCCGTCGTATTGCCGAACAGGTAGCGGCCGCTGCAGCACTGATTGCCCTGGGCGTGGAGAATGGCCATGACTGATTCAACCGCAACACGCTGTGGCTATGTTGCCATCGTTGGCCGCCCGAACGTGGGCAAGTCCACGCTGCTGAACCACATCCTCGGTCAGAAGCTCGCGATCACCTCGCGCAAGCCTCAGACCACTCGCCACAACATGCTGGGCATCAAGACCGAAGGCGCCGTGCAAGCGGTCTACGTCGACACCCCGGGTATGCACAAAGGTGGCGAGAAAGCCCTGAACCGCTACATGAACAAGACCGCTTCGGCGGCGTTGAAAGACGTCGACGTGGTGATCTTCGTGGTCGACCGCACCAAGTGGACTGACGAAGACCAGATGGTCCTTGAGCGTGTGCAGTACGTCACCGGCCCATTGATCGTCGCGCTGAACAAGACCGACCGCATCGAAGACAAAGCCGAACTGATGCCGCACCTGACCTGGTTGCAGGAGCAACTGCCGAACGCCCAGATCATGCCGATCTCGGCCCAGCACGGTCATAACCTCGAAGCCCTGGAGCGCGTGATCGCTGGCTACCTGCCGGAGAACGAGCACTTCTTCCCGGAAGACCAGATCACCGACCGCAGCAGCCGCTTCCTCGCCGCTGAACTGGTCCGCGAGAAAATCATGCGCCAGATGGGTGCTGAGCTGCCGTACCAGATCACCGTCGAAATCGAAGAGTTCAAGCAACAGGGCAAGACCCTGCATATCCATGCGCTGATCCTCGTCGAGCGTGACGGCCAGAAGAAAATCATCATTGGCGACAAGGGCGAGCGCATCAAGCGCATCGGCACCGAGGCGCGCAAGGACATGGAATTGCTCTTCGATTCCAAGATCATGCTCAACCTGTGGGTGAAGGTGAAAGGCGGCTGGTCCGATGACGAGCGCGCTCTGCGTTCCCTCGGTTACGGCGACCTGTAAGAACACCGCAGGGCAAAAAATGTGGGAGGGGGCTTGCTCCCGATGGCGGTGAGTCAGTTAATAAATAAGTGACTGACACACTGCCATCGGGGGCAAGCCCCCTCCCACATTAGGTTTGTGTAGTTTTCAAAAAATGCATTCCAGCAGTGAGCACCCATGTCCCAACCCCCCAGCCAACTCGCCTACGTCCTGCACAGCCGCGCCTACCGCGAGACCAGCGCGCTAGTGGATTTCCTCACGCCCCAAGGCCGCCTGCGCGCGGTGTTGCGTAGCGCGCGGGGCAAGGCGGGGACATTGGCGCGGCCCTTCGTGGCGTTGGACGTGGAGTTTCGCGGCAAGGGCGAGCTGAAAAACGTCGGCCGCCTGGAAAGCGTCGGCACTTCCGCCTGGCTCAATGGCGATGCGTTGTTCAGTGGGCTCTACCTCAATGAGCTGCTGATCCGTCTGTTGCCCGCCGAAGACCCGCACCCGGCTGTCTTTGATCACTATGCCGCCACTTTGCTGGCCCTGGCCGAAGGTCGCCCTCTGGAGCCGCTGCTGCGTGCCTTCGAATGGCGTCTGCTCGATGACCTGGGCTACGGCTTCGAGCTGAGCAACGACCTGCACGGCGACCCCGTCGCCGCCGACGGCATGTACCGCCTGCAAGTCGACGCGGGTCTTGAGCGCGTCTACCTGCTGCAACCCGGCCTGTTCCAGGGCACCGAACTGCTGGCCATGAGCGAGGCCGACTGGAGCGCACCCGGTGCGTTATCCGCCGCCAAGCGCTTGATGCGTCAGGCCTTGGCCGTGCATCTGGGCGGACGGCCGTTGGTCAGCCGCGAGTTGTTTCGAAAGCCCTGATCTCCCCGTGTATGCTGTGCACCGTTTCTTTCCCTTTTCAGGAGCGCTTCCGTGACCACCAGCAATCGCATTCTTCTTGGCGTCAACATCGACCACGTCGCCACCCTGCGCCAGGCCCGGGGCACCCGTTACCCTGACCCGGTCAAGGCCGCGCTGGACGCCGAAGAAGCAGGCGCCGACGGCATCACCGTGCACCTGCGAGAAGACCGCCGCCACATCCAGGAACGCGATGTGTTGCTGCTCAAGGACGTGCTGCAAACCCGCATGAATTTCGAAATGGGCGTCACCGAAGAAATGATGCTCTTCGCCGAGCGCATTCGCCCAGCGCACATCTGCCTGGTACCGGAAACCCGCCAGGAACTGACCACCGAAGGCGGCCTTGACGTGGCGGGCCAGGAAGCGCGGATCAGGGCCGCGGTGGAGCGCCTGTCGAAAATCGGTAGCGAAGTGTCGCTGTTCATCGATGCCGACGAGCGCCAGATCGAAGCGTCGCGTCGTGTCGGCGCGCCGGCCATCGAACTGCACACCGGCCGTTACGCCGATGCCACCACGCCGACCGAAGTGGCGGATGAACTGCAGCGCATCATTGACGGTGTGAACTGCGGCCTCAATGAAGGCCTGATCGTCAACGCCGGCCATGGCCTGCATTACCACAACGTCGAAGCCGTGGCTGCGATCAAAGGCATCAACGAGCTGAACATCGGCCACGCGTTGGTAGCCCACGCGCTGTTCGTCGGTTTCAAAGGCGCTGTGGCCGAGATGAAAGCCCTGATCCTGGCGGCCTCCAAGCCCTAAAAAACAATGAAGAACCAAGGTGGGAGGGTGCTTGCTCCCGATAGCGGTGTATCAGCCATAAATGTGGTGGCTGACACACTGCTATCGGGAGCAAGCACCCTCCCACATGAGAAGCCTTACTGTTTAGCCGATGCAGGTGTATCGTATCTGCCCTTTGCAGGCCTTGGGCCTGCGGCAGATACGTGAGGTTGTTGTGTCCCGATCCTTTTCCCGTCGACAAATCCTGGGTGGTCTTGCAGGCCTGGCCGTAGTGGGCGTCGGTGCCGGTGGCGCCTACCGTTACTGGCTGGGGAAAGTCGCCGAATCCGAAGCGGGTCACGACTACGAGCTGATCGCTGCACCGTTGGACGTGGAGCTGGTGCCGGGGCACAAGACCCAAGCCTGGGCGTTCGGCCCCTCGGCACCCGGCACCGAGTTGCGTGTGCGTCAGGGCGAATGGTTGCGGGTGCGCTTTATCAACCACCTGCCGGTCGCGACCACCATCCACTGGCACGGCATCCGCCTGCCGCTGGAAATGGACGGCGTGCCCTATGTCTCGCAACTGCCGGTGCTGCCGGGCGAATACTTCGACTACAAATTCCGCGTGCCCGACGCCGGCAGCTACTGGTATCACCCGCATGTGAACAGCAGCGAAGAACTCGGCCGAGGCCTGGTCGGCCCGCTGATCATCGAAGAGCGTGAACCCACCGGTTTCAAACACGAACGGACCCTCAGCCTAAAGAGCTGGCATGTGGACGAAGAGGGTGCGTTCGTTGCCTTCAGCGTTCCCCGTGAAGCGGCGCGTGGCGGTACGGCCGGGCGGCTGTCGACGATCAATGGCGTATCCCAGGCGGTGATCGACTTACCCGCAGGGCAGATCACCCGCGTGCGGCTGCTCAACCTCGATAACACCCTGACCTATCGCATCAACATCCCCGACGTCGAAGCGCAGATCTATGCGCTGGACGGCAATCCCATCGAACCGCGTCCATTGGGCAAGGAGTACTGGTTGGGGCCGGGTATGCGCATCTGCCTGGCGATCAAGGCACCGCCGGCGGGCGAAGAGCTCTCTATCCGCAACGGCCCGGTGCGCCTGGGCACTTTTCGCTCAGTCGCCAACACCGATGCACCGACCGAATGGCCCCCGGCGCTGCCCGCCAATCCGATTGCCGAACCGGACCTGGCCAATGCCGAGAAACTCAACTTCAATTTCGAGTGGGTCGGCTCGGTCTCGGTCAACGTCGACAATGGCAAGCCGCCGAGCCTGTGGCAGATCAACGGCCAGGCCTGGGACATCACCGACAAGACCTGCGCCGACCGACCGATTGCCAAGCTGGAAAAGGGCAAGAGCTACATTTTCGAATTGAAGAACATGACCCAGTACCAGCATCCGATCCACCTGCACGGCATGAGCTTCAAGGTGATCGCCTCGAATCGCCACAAAGTGATCCCGTACTTTACCGACACCTATTTGTTGGGCAAGAACGAGCGCGCCCGCGTGGCCTTGGTGGCGGATAACCCTGGAGTGTGGATGTTCCACTGCCACGTCATCGACCACATGGAAACCGGCCTGATGGCCGCCATCGAGGTGGCGTGATGCGCCAGATTCGCCCCGCGGCAATCATCGACCGCAGCCGCGACCAAGACTTCATGCGTGAAGCCCTGGCACTTGCCGCCCAAGGCGCCGCACTGGGCGAAGTGCCCGTGGGTGCGGTGTTGGTGCAGGACGGTGAAATCATCGGTCGCGGTTTCAACCGTCCCATCAGCGGCAACGATCCCAGCGCCCATGCCGAGATGGTCGCCATACGCGACGCCGCCCAGGCCATCAGCAACTACCGGCTGGTGGGCAGCACGCTGTATGTGACGTTGGAGCCGTGCAGCATGTGCGCGGGGTTGATCGTGCATTCGCGAGTCGCGCGGGTGGTTTATGGCGCGTTGGAGCCGAAGGCGGGGATTGTGCAAAGCCAGGGGCAGTTTTTTACCCAGGGCTTTCTGAATCATCGGGTGATGTTTGAAGGCGGTGTGCTGGCCGAGGAGTGCGGCACGGTGTTGAGCGAGTTCTTCAAGGCCCGCCGGGCGAAGCCTCAGATCTAACCAACACCGAGTATCAAATGCGGGAGGGGCGGTGCGACGATTCGACTTGCCCCTCCCACATTTTTGATCTTCATTTTTTCAGGGAGATTAGCGGTTACTTCTTGGCGATGATGACCGCCCGCATCGGTGCCGGCAGCCCTTCAATCGTCTTGCTGTGATCCTCGGGATCGAGGAAGTCACTCAGGGACTGATACTTCATCCATTCCGTCCCGCGCTGTTCCTCCACCGTGGTCACGCTCACATCCACGCAACGCACATCGCTGAAACCTGCGCGGCGCAGCCACAGCATCAGCGCCGGCACCGACGGCAGGAACCACACGTTACGCATCTGCGCATAACGGTCTTCCGGCACCAGCACCTGTTGCTGGTCGCCTTCCACCACCAGGGTCTCCAGGACCAATTCGCCGCCCTTGACCAAGGTGTCCTTCAGCGCCAGCAAATGCTCGATGGGCGAGCGACGGTGGTAGAACACGCCCATGGAAAACACCGTGTCGAAGCCTTCGAGGTTGGCCGGCAAGTCTTCAAACGGAAATGGCAGGTGCCAGGCTTTCGGTTCGGACAGATACCGCTGCACCGCCTGGAACTGACAGAAGAACAGCCAGTTCGGGTCGACACCTATCACGCTGTCGGCGCCGGCGCCGAGCATGCGCCACATGTAGTAACCGTTGCCGCAGCCGACATCGAGGATGCGCTTGCCTTTCAAGTCCAGGTGCGGTGCGACGCGTGACCACTTCCAGTCCGAGCGCCATTCGGTGTCGACGTGCACGCCGAACAGGTGGAACGGCCCCTTGCGCCATGGGCTCAGGCCCATCAATGCGGTGCGCATCTGTGCGCGGGTTTCGTCGTCACAGTCGGTGTCCAGCACCAGGTCATTCAGTAAGTCGACGTCGCTGGGCATGATCTTCGGCAGTGCATCCAATGCACTCTGCCAGCGCTCCAGGTCGCCATGTCCTTTTTCCATTTTGCTGTCGAGCTGCGCTTGCAGGCCTTGGGCCCATACGGCCAGAGGAGTGCCGACCAAATGGCGGGCGAGGGGAGACAGATCAATCATGGCAGGGCAATCAACGAGGCAAAGTTAAGACACTGGAACCACGGCACGACTTTCGAGAACCCGGCTGCCAGCAGGCGTTCGCGGTGTTCTTCGAGGCTGTCGGGCTTCATGACGTTTTCGATGGCGCTGCGCTTCTGGGCAATTTCCAGTTCGCTGTAGCCGTTGGCGCGTTTGAACGCGATATGCAGGTCGGTGAGCAGCGCGTGTTCTTCAAGGTCATTGAAGCGCAGCTTTTCCGAAAGGATCAGCGCACCGCCCGGTAACAGCGCCTGACGAATTCGCGACAGCAAGCTCAGGCGCTCGTCGGGCGCGATGAATTGCAGGGTGAAATTCAACGCCACCACCGAGGCCGGTTGGAATTGCAGCGCGAGGATATCGCCCTCGATCACCTCGACCGGCAGCAACTCCTGGAACATCGAGTCCTGGCCGTTGAGGTATTCGCGGCAGCGCTCGACCATGGCGGCGGAGTTATCCACCGCGATCACTCGGCAGCCGTCGGTACGCACGTGTCGGCGCAGGGCTTGGGTGACAGCGCCAAGGGATGAACCCAGGTCGTAGAGCACGCTGTTGGGTTGGGCAAACTGCGCCGCGAGCACACCGAGGTTTTCGACGATAGTCGGGTAGCCTGGCACCGAGCGCTTGATCATGTCCGGGAATACCCGCACCACGTCCTCGTTAAAGGCGAAGTCCGGCACCTGGGGCAGGGGCTGGGCGAAAAGGCGATCGGGTTCTTTGCTCACGGTTGTTCCGGCGACGAGGGGGGAAAGGCCGGCATTTTAGCCAAGTTGGCCCTCGTGTGCGCGGGTTGTCTGATGGAAAGCAGAGGCGGTGATGCCCCACTGGCCAAGCCAATACGTGGTGATCAGCAAATACGGCGCGGCGTCGAACGCCACCACGAACCGATTGATGCCGATCAGGGCGTCTGAAAACACAAACGACACCGCGCCCGCCGCAGCCAGTAAGGCCGAGCGTTTTGGCACGTCACTGCCCAGCCGCGCGAGCGCGCGCCAGAGCATTGTGCTGATCACCAAGGCGTAAACCACGACGGGAATCAACAAGTCGCCAAGGCCATGGGAAATCAGGATGCTCAGCAGGACGACGCCTACACCAAGCGCCAATACCAACGGTAATACCGCCAAACGACGGCAATCGCTGAAATAGGCCTTGAGGTATGCCAGGTGCGCAAACAGAAACGCGCCAAGGCCGAAGATAAACAAGTCGCCAGGCCAAGCGAGCAACACGTCGCCCACCAGTGAGAAAATCAGCCCGAGGCTGATCCAGCGTCGATAGTCGGTGGGCGGTGCGTCATGCAGCCAGCCCAACAACGCCAGTACCGGCAGCGGTTTGACCAGCAGGCAGAGCAACATCGCGTGGGTGCTCACACCGTAGATAAAAGTGGCGGCGCCCATCAACGCGAGTATCAGCCATGGCATATCAGTTCACCGTAAGGGTGCAGTCGAAGGTCTCCACGGGTTCGGCTTCCGGCTCCCACGGCTGCTGGGACGTCAGGCGTAAACGACCCTGGCCGGCGGCAAACGCCTGGAAGCGCCAGGTGGATTGACCACCGCCCCCGATCACGCCGGACTCAGTGCTGCTGTAGACCTCAGGGCTCAGCGCGCGCAGCACACCGCCGGCGGAATCCTGGATGGCCCAGCGGTAGCCGGTGGTGGGGTTGCTCGGCAGGGTGAGGATCAGGTTTTGCCCGGTTTTAAGCTGGAGCGGGCAGGCGCTCTGGTTTTCCACGGTGACGTTTTGCTTCGGCGCACTGGCGCACGCGGTCAGCAGGCAAAGGCTCAGGGGGAGAAGCAGGCGGGCAGCAGTCATGGAGACTCCGTTTATACACGACGAAGGGCGAGCATAACCGAAGATGAGACAGGGTGTGACAAGAGGGATGCGACAGACGTGGGTGCTTGTTGTAGTGAGCGGGCTTGCCCCGCGCTGGGCTGCGAAGCAGGCCCGATACTGACGACCCCATTCCTTCTGAAGGAATGGGGTCTTTTCAAGAGGGCTGCTTCGCAGCCCAGCGCGGGGCAAGCCCGCTCACCACAGAAGCCCTGTTCAGGGACAAGGCGAATTAGAAAAGCACTTTAGCCACATCCGCGAACCGCTTGGCAAAGTGCACCGTCATGCCCTCTTTAAGATACTCCGGCAACTCTTCAAAACTGCCGCGATTGGGTTCCGGCAATATCAGCTCGTGAATCTTCTGACGTCGCGCTGCGATCACCTTCTCGCGCACGCCGCCGATCGGCAATACATGCCCGGTCAGCGTCAGTTCGCCGGTCATGGCCACGCCTTTTTTCGGCGCTTGGTTACGGGCCAGGGACAACAACGCACTGGCCATGGTCACGCCAGCGCTCGGGCCGTCCTTCGGCGTGGCACCTTCCGGCACGTGCAAGTGCACGAAGGCTTCGTCGAAGAACTTCGGATCGCCGCCAAACGACTTCAGGTTGGAGCTGATGTAGCTGTAGGCAATTTCGGCAGACTCTTTCATCACCTCGCCTAATTGCCCGGTGAGCTTGAAGCCGCGGTTCAGTGTGTGGATGCGCGTCGCCTCGATTGGCAGGGTCGCGCCGCCCATGCTGGTCCAGGCCAGTCCGGTGATCACACCGGTACCGGACAGCACTTGCTCATTGCGGAACACCGGCATGCCCAGGGAGCTTTCCAGGTCCTTGTTGCCGATTTTGATCACCGAGTTCGGCGCATCCAGCAACTTGACCACGGCTTTGCGTACCAGTTTGCCCAGTTGTTTCTCCAACTGGCGCACCCCTGCCTCACGGGCATAACCGTCGATCAATGCGCGCAGGGCGCCGTCGCTGATGGTCAGGGTGTTTTTCGATACGCCGGCTTTTTCCAACTGTTTTGGCCACAGGTGACGCTTGGCGATGGCGACTTTTTCTTCGGTGATATAGCCCGACAGGCGAATCACTTCCATCCGGTCCAACAGCGGGCCGGGAATTGAGTCAAGGGTGTTGGCGGTGCACACGAACAGCACTTTGGACAGGTCCAGGCGCAGGTCGAGATAGTGGTCGAGGAATTCGACGTTCTGTTCCGGGTCGAGGGTTTCGAGCAGGGCCGAGGCCGGGTCGCCCTGGAAGCTTTGGCCCATCTTGTCGATCTCGTCGAGCATGATCACCGGGTTCATCACTTCAACATCTTTGAGCGCCTGCACCAGCTTGCCCGGCATAGCGCCGATGTAGGTACGGCGATGGCCCTTGATCTCGGCCTCGTCGCGCATGCCGCCGACGCTGAATCGGTAGAACGGCCGGCCCAGGGACTCGGCGATGGATTTACCCACGCTGGTCTTGCCCACGCCCGGCGGGCCGACGAGCAGCACGATGGAGCCGGCGACTTCGCCTTTGTAAGCGCCCACCGCCAGGAATTCGAGGATACGGCTCTTGATGTCGTCCAGTCCGGCATGGTGCTTATCCAGCACCTTGCGCGCGTGTTTCAGGTCGAGCTTGTCCTCGCCGTACACGCCCCACGGCACCGAGGTTGCCCAATCCAGATAGTTGCGGGTGACCGCATATTCCGGCGAGCCGGTTTCCAGGATTGACAGTTTGTTCAGTTCTTCATCGATGCGTTTTTTCGCCTGGGCTGGCAGCACTTTGTCTTCCAGGCGTTGCTCGAATTGCTCCACGTCCGCGCTGCGATCGTCCTTGGTCAGGCCCAGCTCCTGCTGGATCACCTTGAGCTGTTCTTTAAGGAAGAACTCGCGCTGGTGTTCGCCGATCTTGCGGTTCACCTCGGCGGAGAGCTCCTTTTGCAGGCGCGCGACTTCGACTTCCTTGCGCAGCATCGGCAGGACTTTTTCCATGCGTTTGAGCATGGGGACGCAGTCCAGCACTTCCTGCAGCTCGTTACCGGTGGCCGAGGTCAGCGCGGCGGCGAAATCGGTGAGGGGCGACGGGTCGTTGGGGCTGAAGCGGTTGAGGTAGTTCTTCAGCTCTTCGCTGTACAGCGGGTTAAGCGGTAGCAGCTCTTTGATCGCATTGATCAGCGCCATGCCGTAGGCCTTGACCTCGTCGGTCGGCTCGGTGGGCTGGTGTGGGTATTCGACTTCCACCAGATACGGTGGGCGATGGTGCTTGAGCCAGGTCTTGATGCGCACGCGGGTCAGGCCCTGGGCCACGAATTGCAGCTTGCCGTTCTCGCGGCTGGCGTGATGCACCTTCACCAGGGTGCCGTACAGCGGCAGGGCGGAGGTGTCGAAGTGGCGTGGATCTTCCGGCGGCGTGTCCATGAAGAACAGAGCGAGTGAGTGGTGGTCGGATTTGCTCACCAGCTCAAGGGTCTCAGCCCACGGTTCTTCGTTGACAATCACCGGCAGCACTTGCGCCGGGAAGAAAGGCCGGTTGTGGATCGGGATGATGTAGACCTTGTCCGGCAGGTTTTGCCCTGGAAGAGCCAGGCCGGTATTGGACGAGGAGGTTTTAGCGTTTTCGGGGTCTGCGTAGTCGTTGAGGTCGTAATCAGGGAATTCTTGCTGGTCGCTCATGGGGCACCTGCATAAGGAAGTATGGAGGTTAGATGGGGCGAGGCAGCAGTGGTTTCAATGGGGGGCGTGAGATAGCAACATATTGCATGAAATTCCTGCGGCGACATTGGTCAATGTGGGAGAGGGCAAGTCAATCGTCGCACCGCCCTGCCAACATTGGCTCCGTGTTGCGTCAGCTGATTTTGTGGAGGTAGGCGGGGAGTGGCTGTTCTGGCAGCACCGATAGCACTTTCAAACGCTGCAACATCCGCTGCCGTGCCCGTTGCAAATGCTCGCGCAGATTCAACGCCGCCGCGTCAAACGCGCCATGCAGCAGCAACTCCAGAATCAAGCGATGTTCGGCGAGCATGGCTGGATCCGCGCCGATCCCCAGCAATCGGTAAAAAATTCGGCTGATGATCATCGGGCTTTGGCCCTGGCGAATCAGCGCGGCAATCTTGCGGTTCTGCATCCCGGCCAGGCAGCGCTGGTGCAAGTCTTCTTCGATCTGCTCGATGGCTTCCAGGCTGCACTCGGCGCTGTTCTGGGCATCCAGTACCCGCTGCAGCATGGCTTCAAGGACCTCGCGGTCCAGGTTCGGTGCGCTCTGGCGCAGCGCCTCGGGCTCCAGGCAGGCACGTAGTTCGTAATCCTCGGTGACTTCCCGCGCGGTCAACGGCCCGGCCAACCATTGGGAGTAGGGCTCTTTTTCCACTAGGCCACGGTCACGCAGGCGCATCAGCGCTTCACGCACCACCGCTCGGCTGACGCCGTAGTGGTCGGCGGCGGCTTGTTCATCCAAGCGGTAATGGCCGAAGGCAATGCAGGTGGACAGTGCCGCGCCGATCTCCTCGACGATCCGCTCGCCCAGCGGCCGGGTGTCCACCAGTTCAGCCTCGCCGTTGAGACCCAGGTGCGCATGGCTCAGGGGCAGGCGCAGCGGCTCCATGACCAGGCCTTCGGGGTTGATCAGATAACCCCGGCCGTTGAAGCGGCAGATCAAGCCTTCGGCATGCAGCAGGTCCAGCGCCTTGCGCACCGGCACGCGGCTGGTGCCGAACAGTTCGGCCAAGGGCGCTTCCAGTAAAACCAAGCCATGACGGGCGGTGCCATTGACGATCGCGTCGCGCAACACCTGGTGAATCATCGCGTAACGGGAGGCCGAGGCGGACACTGCTTTCATCACTTTCTCTGGGGCTTGTAGGACGGTGGCCGGGGATTCTCTCATAAGTTGCGCCTGTCACTCTGTGCTACGTCGGTGGCACTTTTTTGGGGCCTGAAAGGTGTGACTGTTACTTTTCTGCACCAAAATGTACTTATTAATAAAAGATACATTATTTCATTGGAGGTGGATCCCAGGTGTGATGCAAGACATTTTTCCATCGATCAAAACCATCTATCCCGCTGCTATGGGCGAAAAACCGTAACCGCGTAAACAGCGCTACGTAGAGACTGGCACGAAAGCTGCCTTTGTAAAATGTACATTTTATGAATATGTACGTTTTATGAGGTTCTCCTGATGTCAGACGCCACATCAAAGGCCGAGGATTTCGCCAGCGGTCGCAGCGACCCGGTGAAAGCCCTCGAACAGGCACTCGATCAAGCGAGCCGCTCGGCCAGCGTTTTCATTTCCCTGACCGCCGAGCGCGCCCGCCGTGAAGCCGAAGCGTCCGCGGCCCGTTGGCGAGCTGGCCAGCCCTTGAGCAGGTTCGATGGTGTGCCCGTTGCCTGGAAAGACCTGTTCGACGTGGCTGGCAGCGTCACCACAGCCGGCGCTGCTTACCGGCGCAACGCGCCTGCGGCCTTGCTCGACGCACCGAGCGTGGGCCTGCTTTGCCGCGCCGGGATGGTCAGCATCGGCAAAACCAACCTCAGCGAACTCGCTTATTCCGGGTTGGGCCTCAACCCGCATTTCGGCACGCCGCACAACCCCCATGGCACGGACCAACCGCGCATTCCCGGCGGCTCGTCCTCGGGTTCGGCCGTGGCCGTGGCCGCCGGCATTGTGCCGATTGCCATGGGCACCGACACCGCAGGCTCCATTCGCATCCCGGCGGCGCTCAATGGTGTGGTGGGTTACCGCAGCAGCAGCCGACGTTACAGCCGTGACGGCGTATTTCCCCTGGCTCGTTCCTTAGACAGCCTCGGCCCGCTGACCCGCAGCGTGCGTGATGCGCTGGCCATCGATGACCTGCTACATGGCCGCACACAGACCCACAGCGCCCGCAGCCTCAAAGGCCAGCGCTTTGTACTGGCGCAGCAGGACGTCGAGCCCGCTGTGCGCAACAATCTGCTGAGTGCCGTGGTGCAACTCAAGGCCCAAGGCGCGCTGATCGAAGAACGTGAATGCCCGACCTTCCAGGCCACTCTGGACCTGATCAAACACCACGGCTGGCTCGGTGCCTTCGAAGCGTTCGCCCTGCACCAAACCCTGCTTGACAGCGCCGATGCCGAGCAACTCGACCCCCGCGTGCGCCGCCGCCTCGAAGCCGCCCGCGCGCTGCCGGCCAGCCAACTTATCCACCTGACCGATGCGCGCCGTCGTCTGCAACAGCAACTGCTCGACGACCTCGACGGCGCGATCCTGATCACCCCCACCGTCGCCCACGTCGCGCCCGCTTTGGCGCCCCTGGAAAACGACGACGACCTCTTCGTGAACACCAACCTCGCCACCCTGCGCCTGACCATGCCCGGCAGTTTTCTGGACATGCCAGGCGTGACCTTGCCCAGCGGCCGCGATGCCCAGGGCCTGCCCACCGGGTTGCTGCTCAGCGCCCCGACAGGAGAAGACGCACGCCTGCTGCGCGCAGCGTTGTCCGTCGAAACCGTACTTAACGTTTAAGGAGACACACCATGGCTAAAGACATCCTCTGTGCATTTGGCGTCGACGTGGACGCCGTCGCCGGCTGGCTCGGTTCCTACGGCGGCGAAGACTCGCCCGACGATATTTCCCGTGGCCTGTTCGCCGGTGAAATCGGCGCGCCGCGCCTGCTCAAATTGTTTGAACGTTACGGCCTGCGCACCACCTGGTTTATCCCTGGCCACTCGATGGAAACCTTCCCTGAGCAGATGAAGGCCGTGGCCGACGCCGGTCACGAAATCGGCGTGCATGGCTACAGCCACGAAAACCCGATTGCGATGACCGCCGAGCAGGAAGAAATCGTCCTCGATAAATCCATCGAGTTGATCACCAAGGTGACTGGCAAACGTCCCACCGGCTACGTCGCGCCTTGGTGGGAATTCAGCAAGGTCACCAACGAACTGCTGCTGAAAAAGGGCATCAAGTACGACCACAGTCTGATGCACAACGACTTCCATCCGTACTACGTCCGCAAGGGCGACACCTGGACCAAGATCGACTACAGCCAGCACCCCGACACCTGGATGAAACCCTTGGTGCGCGGCGAAGAAACCGACCTGGTGGAGATCCCGGCCAACTGGTACCTGGACGACCTGCCGCCGATGATGTTCATCAAGAAAGCCCCCAACAGCCACGGTTTCGTCAACCCGCGTCACCTCGAAGAAATGTGGCGCGACCAGTTCGACTGGGTCTACCGCGAACACGAACACGCGGTGTTCACCATGACCATCCACCCCGACGTGTCCGGCCGCCCGCAAGTGCTGTTGATGCTTGAGCGCCTGATCGAACACATCCAGAGCCATGCCGGCGTGCGCTTCGTCACCTTCGACGAAATCGCCGATGACTTTATCCGCCGCCAACCCCGTACCTGACCCTTAGAAAAACAGCCCCCCACCTCCGAGGCGCGACTCATGTCCATCTACAACAAGCTTGACCTGACTGGCTGGAAACCCCGGCAACTCACCTCCAAGGAAGTGCGGTTTGCGACCTGGATTGCGTTTTTCGCCTGGGTGTTTGCGGTGTATGACTTCATCCTGTTCGGCACCTTGCTGCCGGAGATCGGCCGGCATTTTGGCTGGGGTGAAGTGGAGCAAGCTGAAATCGCGACGTGGGTGGCGGTGGGCACGGCAGTGGTCGCCTTTGCCATCGGCCCTGTGGTCGATAAGTTGGGCCGTCGCAAGGGCATTATCTTCACCGTGGCCGGTTCCGCGCTGTGCTCGGCGCTGACCGCGATTGGTGGGGCGTGGGGTAAGTCACCGCTGATTCTGATCCGTTCGTTGGGCGGCCTGGGCTATGCCGAGGAAACCGTTAACGCCACGTACCTGAGTGAGCTGTACGGCGCCTCGGAAGACCCGCGACTGACCAAACGTCGCGGTTTCATCTACAGCCTGGTGCAGGGCGGCTGGCCGGTCGGTGCATTGATCGCCGCTGGCTTGACTGCACTGTTGCTGCCGATCATCGGCTGGCAGGGCTGCTTTATCTTCGCCGCGATCCCGGCGGTGGTGATTGCGATCATGGCGCGCAAGCTCAAGGAGAGCCCGCAGTTCCAGATCCATGAACGCATCAGCCAACTGCGCAAAAACGGCGCGGTGACAGAAGCACAGAACGTGGCGGCAACCTACGGCGTGGATTACGACGAACACAGCAAGGCCGGCCTGAAAGCTGCGTTCCGTGGCCCGGCCCGCCGCGCCACCCTGGTGATCGGCGCTGCGTTGTTGCTCAACTGGGCGGCGATCCAGGTATTCAGCGTGTTGGGCACTTCCGTGATCGTCAGCGTGCACCACATCTCGTTCGAGAACTCGCTGATCATCCTGGTGCTGTCGAACCTGGTGGGTTACTGCGGTTACCTCAGCCACGGCTGGATGGGTGACAAGATCGGCCGTCGCAACGTGATCGGCCTGGGCTGGATGCTCGGCGGCCTGTCGTTCGCCGGTATGCTGTTTGGCCCAAGCAACATGGCCATGGTGGTCGGGCTTTACAGCCTGGGCCTGTTCTTCCTGATCGGGCCGTACTCGGCGGCTTTGTTCTTCATCAGCGAAAGTTTCCCCACCAGCATCCGCGCCACCGGTGGCGCGATCATCCACGCCATGGGGCCGATTGGCGCAGTAGTCGCCGGTTTCGGTGCAACCCAGGTGTTGTCCGCCGGCAGCGACTGGCAGACCGCCGCGCTGTGGTTCGGCGCCTTGCCGTGCTTTTTGTCCGGTGTCCTGATGTTTGCCGCGCGCCATGTGCGTCCGGAAACCGTTCAGTAAGGAGTGATTGATGAGTCGTAAAGTTGCCTTGATTACCGGTGCCGCCAGTGGCATCGGCCAAGCCCTCGCCGTGGCGTATGCGCGCAACGGCGTGGCGGTGGTGGGCGGGTACTACCCGGCCGATCCCCATGATCCACAGACCACCGTTTCCCTGGTGGAAGAGGCCGGTGGCGAATGCCTGATGTTGCCGCTGGATGTCGGTGATACCGCCTCGGTCGACGCCCTGGCCGCACAGGCCGTACAGCACTTCGGCCGATTGGATTACGCGGTCGCCAACGCCGGCTTGCTGCGTCGCGCGCCACTGCTGGAAATGACCGATGCACTCTGGGACGAGATGCTCAACGTCGACCTGACGGGGGTGATGCGCACCTTCCGTGCGGCGACGCGGCACATGAAGGAAGGCGGCGCGCTGGTGGCGATTTCCTCGATTGCCGGCGGCGTGTATGGCTGGCAGGAGCACTCGCACTATGCCGCCGCCAAGGCCGGTGTGCCGGGCTTGTGCCGGTCGCTGGCGGTGGAATTGGCCGGTTTGGGAATTCGCTGCAATGCGGTGATCCCAGGCTTGATCGAGACGCCGCAGTCCCTGGATGCGAAGAACTCGCTGGGGCCGGAAGGTTTGGCGAAAGCCGCGCGGGCGATTCCGCTGGGGCGGGTAGGGCGCGCGGATGAAGTGGCGTCGCTGGTGCAGTTCTTGACCAGTGATGCGTCGAGTTATTTAACCGGGCAGAGCATCGTCATCGACGGCGGCCTGACCGTGCGCTGGCCTGACTGACTGATGTACTCAATCCAAATGTGGGAGGGGCGGTGCGACGATTCGACTTGCCCCCGATGGCGGTGGTTCAGTTAGCCCATCTGTGACTGACCCACTGCCATCGGGGGCAAGCCCCCTCCCACATTGGAAGTGGAATTTTTCAGGAGTTTTTGCATGAACCAACTGACCAACCGCCGCGCCGTGATCACCGGTGCCGGCAGCGGCATCGGTGCCGCCATCGCCCGCGCCTACGCCGTTGAAGGCGCGCGTCTGCTATTGGCCGACCGCCACGCCGCCAGCCTCGCTGAAACCGCAATCACCTGCCGCAACCTCGGCGCCGAAGTGGTCGAGTGCGTGGCCGATGTGGGCACCGTCGAAGGCGCCCAAGCCAGTGTCGACCGCTGCGTCGAACATTTCGGCGGCATCGATATTCTGGTCAACAACGCTGGCATGCTTACCCAGGCGCGGTGCGTCGACCTGTCCATCGAGATGTGGAACGACATGCTGCGCGTCGACCTCACCAGCGTGTTCGTCGCCAGCCAGCGCGCTTTGCCCCACATGGTCGCGCAGCGCTGGGGGCGGATCATTAATGTGGCCTCGCAACTGGGCATCAAGGGCGGCGCCGAACTGACTCACTACGCGGCGGCCAAAGCGGGTGTGATTGGGTTTACCAAGTCCCTGGCGCTGGAAGTGGCCAAGGACAACGTGCTGGTCAACGCCATCGCCCCTGGCCCGATCGAAACCCCTTTGGTCGGTGGCATCAGCGACGACTGGAAACGCGCCAAGGCCGCCGAACTGCCCTTGGGCCGCTTTGGCCTGGCGGACGAAGTCGCGCCTACCGCCGTGCTGCTCGCCAGCGAGCCGGGCGGCAATCTGTTCGTCGGCCAGACCCTCGGCCCGAACTCCGGCGATGTCATGCCATGAGTGAGGTGTAGCCATGTGCGGACTCTGCGGATTGCTCGGCGAAGACCTGCACTGGAGTGATCCCCTGGGCGACGAATTGCCCCGGCGCCGCGAGCGCCTGCGCCGTATCGCTGCGATCAACCAGGTGTTGGCGGTGTTCCGGCTCAAGGTCGAAGATTTCCAGGGCGCCTCCTATCTGCTGTTGGGCGCCACCGGTAAACAGGAACTGGCGAGCGGCCTGGATCAACTCTGGCAGGCGGCCGAAACCATGCTCGGCCGCCCGCTGGATCCTCTCGATCCACGGCTGTTGGATCACTTGGAGTCAACCCCATGAGCATCGCGCTGAATGTCATTACCGGCTTCCTCGGCAGCGGCAAGACCACCTTGCTCAAACGCCTGCTGCAAGGCGAAAGCCTCGGCGATACTGCGTTGCTGATCAACGAATTCGGCGACGTCGGCATCGATCATCTGTTGGTGGAAGAAGTCGCGCCAGACACCGTGCTGCTGCCCAGCGGCTGCATCTGCTGCTCGATCCGTGGCGAACTCAAGGACGCGTTGCTCGGCCTGTTGCAGCGCCGCGAGCGTGGCGAAATACCCGCGTTCAAACGCGTGATCCTGGAAACCACCGGCCTGGCCGACCCGGCACCGATCCTCGCCACCCTGAACAACGATGTGCAATTGCGTGGACGTTTTCATATCGGTCTGGTGATCACGCTGGTCGATGCCAGCCACGCCGCCCTGCAAGAGCGCCTGCACCCGGAATGGCTGGCCCAGGTGGCGGCTGCGGACCGTTTGCTGCTGAGCAAGACGGACTTGGCGGGCGAGTGCGAGCCCCTGCGCGCGCATCTGCGGGCACTCAATACCGGCACGCCGATCCTCAATACCCATGACATTCACAGCGGCGATCAATTGCTGCTGGGCGAAGGCTTGCGCAGCGCCGAGCCGGCGATGGAAGTCAGCCGTTGGCAACTGCATCAAACCACCACCGCCACCCACGGTGCGGCGCAAGTGTGTAGCCTGACCTTCGACCAGCCGCTGGACTGGGTCGGCTTCGGGGTGTGGTTGTCGATGCTGTTAAGATGCCACGGCGAACGAATCCTTCGCGTCAAAGGACTGCTCAACGTGAACGCCAGCAACGCCCCCATCGTCATTCATGGCGTGCAGCACTGCCTGCATGCCCCGGTCCATCTGCCTGCGTGGCCGGGCACAGACCGGCAATCGCGCCTGGTGTTTATCCTGCGTGGTCTTGACCCTGCGCTGTTGCGGCGTTCTTTTGATGTGTTCTCGCGGCGGTTCGCCGGATGATCACTTTACGCGTCCTCGGCACCTCCGTGACCTTGCTCGAAACCCTGCGCGTACGTGCCGAACAGGAGCTGGGCATTCGCCTGGTGTACCAGGTGCACGACGTTGAACAGGCCCAGCGCATTGCAGTGATGCAGCCCGACAGCTACGACCTGTACGACCAGTGGTTTCATAACGTCGACTTCGTGTGGCCGGCCCGGGCGATCCAGCCCATCGACACACGGCGCATCGCGCTGTGGCATGAGATCAACGACCTGCCCAAACGCGGGCGATTGTCGCCCAGCGACCGCCTGGGCAGCGGCAGCGTGCCCAGTGAGCGTTTATTTGTGCAGCACGACGGCAGCCTCGGCAGCACCGTCACCGACCGCATCAGCATGCTGCCCCTGACCCACAACGCCGACAGTTTCGCCTACCGCCCCGAGCGCCTGCCCGAAGGTTTTTGCCACGGCAACGAAAGCTGGGGCTGGCTGCTGGACCCGGCCTGGCGCGCGCGCACAGCGCTGCAAAGTGACGCCGCCATCGGCGCCCTGGACGCCGCATTGGCGGTGCAGGGCGCGGGGCTGGCCCGCTTTAACGACATCGGCAACATGAGCATCGAAGAGATCGACGTGCTTGCTGACATTCTGGTGCGCAAACAGAAAGAAGGGCATTTCGCTGCGTTTTGGTCCGACGATGAAGAGGCTGCGCAACTGATGCTCAGCCCCAGCATCGATATCCAGAGCCTGTGGTCGCCGACGCTGATGCGCCTGCACCGCGCCGGAGTGAAATACCGCCTGGCCGTGCCCCGCGAAGGCTATCGCGCCTGGTTTGGCGGTTTGTCACTGTCGCGCCATGCCCAAGGCCCGGTGCTGGATGCGGCCTATGCCTACCTCAATTGGTGGTTGTCCGGCTGGCCCGGCGCGGTCATGGCCCGCCAGGGTTACTACATCGGCAACCCGGCGCGCAGCCGCGATCACCTGAGCAGCGCCGAGTGGGATTACTGGTACGCCGGCAAGCCTGCGCGTGAGGAATTGTTGGGGAGTGACGGGCTACCGCTGATTGATATTGGCGAAGTGCGTGATGGTGGTTCGTATGAGCAGCGGATGGGGCATATTGCGGTGTGGAACTCGGTGATGGATGAGCACAACTACCTGGTGCGCAGGTGGGGGGATTTCATGCGGGCGCGTGGTGTTTGATTGAGTGCGTGGGTTGGGGGGCATATCCGTTGCTGCGGTAACGGCCGCCTATGGATCCGCTCTTACAACGGGTCACTTTTGGAAAGGCCGGAATGTTGGCCCAGCGTGGTTGACGGGGCGATTCCAGATCAAAAGCAACAGCGCGGCGGCCTTAGAGCCGACCGGGTTCTTAAGCCGAACTCCGTCCAATTGTGGGAGGGGGCTTGCTCCCGATGGCAGTGGGTCAGTCACAGCTGCATCAACTGACACACCCTCATCGGGAGCAAGCCCCCTCCCACATTTTGATCTCCACATATCAGATAAGTCCCAGCCTGCTTTAGATCTGCTTCAGATCTGCTTTTGCTTTTGCCTTTGCTCTTACATCCTTTTCGCTGACGAAGTCAGCGGTCTTTTGATCTGCGCTTTTGATCGTGATCTTAGGCGCCCCGTCAAACACGCTGGCCGCACGCAGGCTTGAATCCGTGGGTAACCCGGCAGGACGCCGGGTTAGCCGCACTGGGCCATGGATGGCCCATTGCGGCGGCCCACGGATTCAAGCCGGAGTGCGGGCACACCGAGCCTAAGCGAGGTGCCGAGTGTTGGGGCAAGAGCCCTTTGGTTACTTTGGGGCTTTTCCAAAGTGACCCGCCGTAAGGGCGGAACCAATACCCGCCGTTACCCAAATAACGAATATGCCCCCCAAGCCAACCCTCTGTCGCCAATAAACCGCCACCTAAATCCCCACGTTTATTGAATGCACACCCCCCAACTCCCAGCTAATCTCCTCACACCCAATATCCAACGAAAATGGATATTTTTTTGACGCCAGGTCAGCTGTCGCAAGGAATGCACATGACAAAAGGACGTAGTGGCAGAGAGAGGCGAACACTGCCAGAGGGCACCGCCATGACGTGGCGCCATACGTTCCAAACTCGCATCGCCGGAGTGCTGGCATTGCTGCTGCTGGTGGTCGTCGCCGCCACCTATTTTGCCGTCAAGGCCGCCACCACCCGCGCGGTGGAGAACCAGGCGCAAGTCCAGTTGAAAACCGGAACCCAGGTGTTCGAGCGTCTGCTGGACCTGCGCGGGCGTCGCCTGCAATACGGCCTCGATTGGCTCACCGTCGACGGCCCGTTCAAGCAAGCCGTGGCCGACGGCAACACGGTGTCGATTCTGGCTGCACTGCGTCGGCATGGCTCCGGCGTCCGTTCCAGCGAGGTGTTTGTGCTGGGGCTGGATGGCAAGGTCGTGGTCAGCACGTTGCCGATCCTCACGCGCGGGCAGCTTTTTCCCTATGACACTGCCTTGCGCCATGCGCGGCGTGACGGCCTGCAAATGGTGATTGTCGCCTTGGACGGGCGGCCTTACTTGCTGGTGCAGAATGAAGTCCTCGACCCCCTGCCCATCGCCCGCGTTGTCATGGGCTTTGCCATGGACCAACTGTTCGCCAACGAACTGCGTTCCATGAGCAACCTGGAGGTGTCGTTTCTCAGCGTGCAGGACGGCAGGCCCGGTCCGTTGTTCAGTACCCAGCCTGTCGATTATCAGGCCGGCACCCTCAGCCTGCTCCACGATGCGCCTTTGAACCCAGAGGCGCAGATCCATCCGTTTTACGGTGAGCGTGTGCTCAGCCAAGTGTTGCCGCTGGCCAACACCGGTGACGGCAACGAGGTGCGCGTATTGCTGCAAAGCCCGCTGGACCACGCGCTGGAATCTTTTGCGCCGCTGGACCGGCAGTTCCTCGGGATTGCCCTGGCCGTGCTGGTGGTCTCGTTGGCCGGTGCGTTGTTCCTGGCGCGGCGGGTGTCGCGCCCGCTCAATGCGTTGGTGGAGGCGGCCGGGCGCATTGGCGCGGGGGATTACCGCACGCCGGTGCGGGTGCGCAGCCACGATGAATTCGGCCTGTTGGCCCGTGCGTTCAATGCCATGCAAAGCCGCATCGCCGTGCGCGAGCGGCAACTGGCCCATAACGCCCTGCATGACGCACTCACCGGGTTGCCCAACCGCGCGCTGGCAATGGAGCGCCTGGGCAGCGCGATCAGTGCGCGTCGGCCGGTGGTGTTGCTGTACCTGGGCATCGAAAACTACCGTGTCATCAACGAGGGCTTCGGTCCCGAGGGCGTCGAAGAAATGATGCGCGAGGCCAGCCGGTGTCTGTCCATGAGCCTATTGGCCAGCGATACCGCCGCGCGCATCACCAGCAGCGAATTCCTGTTGTTGCTGGAAAATACCGAGGTCGACCGCGCCGTAGCCCGCGCCGACCGCCTCTACGCGTTGCTTACCGAACCCCAGCGCATCGGCAATGACGAAGTGCGCCACGAGGTGAGTATCGGCATCGCCGCGTACCCCGCCGACGGCCAGTATGTGGAGGAGTTGATCAGCCGTGCGGCCATCGCGCGTCACGATGCAACGACGCTGCCCGGTTATCTACAGATCTACCAGCAGGACCGCGATCTTGCGCACCAGCGCCAGATCAGCCTGATCCGCGACCTGCGCCGTGCGGTCGTCGAAGGTGAGTTGCACCTGTGTTATCAGCCCAAGCTCGACCTCCTGCATGGCCACGTTCGCCAGGCCGAGGCCTTACTGCGCTGGCAGCATCCGACGCTGGGGCTGGTATCGCCCGCCGAGTTTATTCCCCTGGCTGAACGCACTGGCAGCATGGGTGGCCTGACCCAGTGGGTGATCGAAGAGGCTATTCGTCAGATCGGCGAGTGGGCGCAGCGCGGATTGCATATCCAGTTGTCGGTGAATATTTCGGTGGACGACCTGGCCGATGATGACCTGGCGATTCGTGTGACCACCTTGCTGGAACACTACGACGTGCAGGCCCAGCAACTGATTTTCGAGATCACCGAAAGCGCGATCATGCACAACCCGAAGCAGGCCCTCAGCGTGCTGGAACAATTGCGCGGGTGTGGCATCAGCCTGTCGGTGGATGACTTCGGCACGGGCTATTCGTCGCTGGCGCAATTGCAGCGCTTGCCGGTACAGGAATTGAAGATCGACCAGTCGTTTGTGCGCAACCTCGACAGCGCCACGGGCGACGGCGTGATCGTGCGTTCCACCATCGAAATGAGCCACAACCTGGGGCTCAAGGTAGTGGCCGAAGGGGTGGAGTTCGAGCCCAGTCTCAAACTCCTCAAACAGTGGAACTGCGATACGGCCCAGGGCTACCTCATCAGTCGGCCGCTCAATGCCATGGCGTTCGAGATGTGGATGCGCCGCGAGCGCGCGCCGGTCTGAAGCCCGCGTCTATAGTTTTTAGGCCCCAGGCCGATACGCTCTACAAGGCTTGACCGTTTGCACAGTTATTTACCGACCAACGGTCAAGCATCCAGCGCTATTGCATGATGGCATTGTGCCTTGTTTGCGGCATCATGACCGTAACCCACTGTGCCAGGGCTGGCCGCTCATTTTCCATTTTTTGCGGATCGACCATGGCCCGAACTCCTCCCTTGCTCTCCCTGACGCTGATGCTGATGTTGGCCGGCTCTGCGTCGGCGGCCACGCTGGACCTGGTGTTCAAGCGGGCCGATGGCAGCCCGGTGGCGGATGCGGTCGTGACCCTGCAAGGCCCGCCCGGCGCATCGTCGGCCGTGCTCAAGGCGAATATGGACCAACGCGGCCAGCGCTTTGCGCCCCATGTGCTGGCGGTACACACCGGCACTCAGGTGCGCTTCCCCAACAGCGACAACATCCGGCATCAGGTCTATTCGTTCAGCGCCGCCAAACGTTTCGAACTGCGCCTGTACGAAGGCACGCCCGCCGAGCCGCTGCTGTTCGACAAACCCGGCGTGGTGGTGCTGGGCTGCAATATCCATGATTGGATGCTCGGTTACATCTACGTCACCGATGACCCGCTCTTCGCTGTCAGCGATGCCCAGGGCCAAGTGCACCTGGAGCAGCTGGCGCCCGGTGATTACCGCGCCACCCTGTGGCACCCGCAGTTGGCGGATATGCAGCCCTTGGACGGCGGCACCCTGCATGTGGCTGCCGCTGGCCTGAGACACAACGTGGTGCTGGCCCTGGAGCCGGCGTCCGAGGATCTTCCGCCGACGCCAAGTGCCTTTGGCGATGCCTTCAATCGAGCCGCCCGTGAAACTGCGCAGTAGTTTCCAGGCGCGGGTCGCCAGCGTCCTGATCCTGCTGTTGCTGGTGGTGATCGGCGCACTGTATTTCAGCGTCAAGGCTGCCACCAATTCAGCGGTGCGCAGCCAGGCGCTGGCCCAGTTGGATGTGGGCGCGCGGGTTTTTGAGCGCTTGCTGGACGTACGCGGGCGGCGCCTCGCTGACGGTGTGCAACTGTTGGCGGCCGACTTCGGTTTTCGTGATGCGGTGGCCAGTGGCGACTCGGCGACGATGCGCTCGGTGCTGCTCAACCACGGCAAACGCATCAACGCCAGTGACATGATCCTGCTGGGCATGGACGGCAAAGTCCTGGCCAGTACCCTCAGCGAAGTGCCCGAAGGCTCGACCTTCAAGTATGACCAGTCACTGCGCGAGGCCCGGCGCAATCGCCAGGTCATGTTGATTGTGCCGCTGCAAGGCAAGCCGCACCTGTTGGTGGAAGCCTCGGTGCTGGCGCCGCTGCCGATTGCGCGGGTGGTGATGGGCTTCAGCATGGACGGTGCGTTCGCCGATGAGTTGCGCTCGTTGAGCAACCTGGAAGTGTCGTTCCTGGCGATTGAAAAAGACCAGCCTGGCGAGTTGGTCACCACCCAACCTCAAGAGCTGCGCAGGAGCATCCTTGCATTGATGCAGGGCGATTCCACGCGCCGTGGCGTGTCCACCACCGATCACCTGGAGCAGCGTTTCCTCAATCAGTCGTTGGTATTGGCCAGCGATGAAAACGGCAAAGTCCTGGCGTTGCTGCAAAGCCCGCTGGATGCGGCGATGCAAGCCTTTGTGCCGTTGGATGAGAAGATCCTCGCCATCGCACTGGTCGCGTTGCTGGCTTCGTTGATCGGTGCCTTGCTGCTGGCGCGCACCGTGTCGCGCCCAGTGCAGGCGCTGGCCCTGGCGGCCGAGCGCATTGGCCAGGGCGACTATCAAACGCCCGTGACCCTGGCCCGCAGTGACGAACTGGGGTTACTGGCCCATGCGGTCAATTCCATGCAAAGCGGCATCGCCGAGCGCGAACAGCAGCTTGCCCACAATGCTTTGCATGATCGCCTCACCGGCCTGCCGAACCGGGCACTGGCCATGGAGCGTCTGGGCAGCGCCATTGCGTTGAATCGGCCGGTCGCGTTGATCTACCTGGGCATCGACAACTTGCGCGTCGCCAGCGAAACCGCCGGGACGGATGCGGTGGACCAATTGCTGCTTGCCGTCAGCCGTCGCCTGGAAGCCGTGCTGCGCCCCGGCGATACCCTGGCGCATCTGATCGCCGACGAGTTCCTGCTATTGCTCGAAGGCGCAGGCAGCGACGAGGCGGTGGGCATGGCCGACAAACTCCAACAACTGTTGCTGCGGCCCCAGCGCATCAACGGCCATGACCTGGCGCTGGACTGCCGTTTGGGCATCGCCGCATTCCCAGCCGATGGCGAAAGCCCGCACACCTTGCTTGAACGCGCGGCCATCGCCATGAAAGACGCCGCGCAAATGCCCGGTCGCCTGCAGGTCTATGAACATGGCCGTGACCTCGCGCACCGCCGCCAGATCACGCTGATCCGCGACCTGCGCCACGCGCCCAACCAAGGCCAATTGCTGCTGCATTACCAGCCCAAGCTGGACATTCGTGAGGGCCACGTACGTCAGGCCGAAGCCTTGCTGCGCTGGCAGCATCCGCAGTTCGGCATGGTCTCGCCGGCGGAGTTCATTCCCTTGGCCGAGCGCTCCGGCAGTATTCAGTTGCTGACCCACTGGGTGATCGAAGAGGGCATTCGTCAGCTGTGTGAGTGGAACCGCCGTGGCCTGTACCTGCAGTTGTCGTTGAACATCTCGGCGGACGATTTGCTCGGCGATGAACTGGCCCACCGCGTCTCGGCGTTGCTGCGTCGCTACGGTTTGCCGGCTGAGCAACTGGTGTTCGAAATCACCGAAAGCGCAGTAATGCGCGAGCCGGAAAAAGCCCTCAAAGTCCTGCACCTGCTGCGTGATTGCGGCATCAGTCTGTCGGTGGATGACTTCGGCACCGGCTATTCGTCCCTCGCGCACCTCAAGCGTCTACCGGTGCAAGAGTTGAAGATTGACCAATCCTTTGTGCGCAACCTCGATGAAACCAGTGAGGACGCGGTGATCGTGCGTTCCACCATCGAAATGAGCCACAACCTGGGCCTCAAAGTGGTTGCCGAGGGCGTTGAATATGCCCATAGCCTGCGCCTGCTGGAGCGCTGGCAGTGCGATACGGCCCAGGGTTATCTGATCAGTCGGCCTTTGAGCGCCGACGCTTTCGAAGCCTGGGTGGCGTTGCCACTCAGTGCGCAAACTTCCCTGGTTCATTGAGTGGCTGACGTGCGTCTTTCTCTACTGATCGGCTGCCTGGCCGCCCTGACTGTGCAAACCACCCTGGCCGACAACGGCCGCCTGATCGCCACCGGCGGTGCCAGCAGCATCGAGGGCACGGCGGGCGGCGGCATCACGCCGTGGGCGGTGCTGGCCGGCTATGGCGAACAGCACGAGTGGGGCGCCACGGCGTTCGCCACCAGCGTCAACCTGCCGGACTATCGGCTGGACGTGGCGGGGCTGGCGTTGGCCTATGACAACCGCGTCGAAGTCTCTTTCGCCCGCCAGCGCTTTGACCTCGGCAGCCTGGTGCACAAGCTGAATCTGCCGGAAGACAACCTTGGCCAGGATGTGCTCGGTGTGAAGGTCCGCCTGTTCGGTGACGTGATTTACGACCGCTTGCCGCAGGTTTCGCTGGGCCTGGAATACAAACACCAGACCAACTTCGACATCCCCAGCCTGGTTGGCGCCAAGCGTGACAGCGACGTGGAGGGCTACCTCGCCGCCAGCCGTTTGTTCATGGGCGCGGCGTTTGGCTACAACGTGCTGGTCAACGGTAACCTGCGTTACAGCCGCGCCAATGAAACCGGCCTGCTTGGCTTCGGCGGCGACCGCCGCGACCGTCGCAGCCTGCTCAAGGAAGGTTCGGTGGCCCTGCTGTTCAACCCGCGCTGGGCGGTGGGCGTGGAGTACCGCGAGAAGCCCGATAACTTGTCGTTCGCTGGCGAAAGCGACTGGGCGGACGTGTTTGTCGGCTACTTTCCCAACAAGCATGTGTCGTTTGTGCTGGCGTACGCGCGCCTCGGCGAAATCGCTACGTTGGATAACCAGAACGGCACCTACCTGTCCGTGCAGGGGAGTTTCTAATGCGCCTTTTACCGATTGCGCTGGTGCTGCTGCTCAGCGCCTGCGCCCAGCAACCGCCCAAGGACGACAGCCTGTACCGCGACCTTGGCGCCATGCCCGGCATCACGCGGATTGTCGAAGGCATGCTGCTCAACATTGCCCGGGATCAGCGCATCGTCGAACGCTTTCGGCGCGTCGATATCCAGCGCCTGCGCAACAAATTGATCGAACAGTTCTGCGTCGAAGCAGGCGGGCCGTGCACCTATACCGGTGACAGCATGGCCGAGAGTCATAAGGGCCAGAACGTGAGCCGCAGTGACTTCAATGCGTTGGTGGAGGATTTGATCAAGGCGATGGACAGCGAAGGGATCTCGGTGCCGGTGCAGAATCGGTTGATTGCACGGTTGGCGGTGATGCGCGGCGAGGTGATCGAGCACTAGTTTCATGAGTGCCGGCGGCAAGCGTGGGAGGGGGATTGCTCCCGATAGCAGTGCGCTAGTGACATGAGCATTGGCTGACCCACTGCCATCGGGGGCAAGCCCCCTCTCACATTTTGATCTGTGTTGTTTATGAAAAAGGCGGCTACCTGTGAGGGTAGCCGCCTTTGTTTTGCCGCCGGTAACGCTTAATCCGGCAGTTTGAACGCCATTACGTAGTCACCCTGTTTGGTACCCAGGGAACCATGACCACCCGCCACGACCAGCACGTATTGCTTGCCGTCCTTGCCGGTGTAGGTCATCGGTGTGGTTTGCGCACCCGCTGGCAGGCGGCCTTCCCACAATTGCTTGCCGTTTTTCACGTCATACGCACGCAGGTACTGGTCGAGGGTACCGCTGAGGAAGGACACGCCACCGGCGGTGGTGAAGGTGCCGCCCAGGCTAGGTACGCCCATGCTCAGTGGGATCGGAACCGGCGAGCTGTCGCGCACGGTGCCGTTCTTGTGCATCCAGATGGTTTTGTGGGTGGTCAGGTCGACCGCTGCCACATAACCCCACGCCGGTGCCTGGCACGGCAGGCCCATTGGCGACAGCATCGCTTCCAGGATCACACCGTACGGCGCGCCTTTGTTCGGCTGCACGCCTTCGGTTTCGCTGACGCGTGGACCTTGCTTGGCGATGTCGGCAGCTGGGATCAGCTTGGACTTGAACGCCATGTAGCTTGGGTTCACGAAGGCGATCTGGCGCACTGGGTCGACGGAAATGCCACCCCAGTCGAACACGCCGAAGTTACCTGGGTAAACGATCGAGCCTTGCAGCGATGGCGGGGTGAACGGGCCGTCGTAGCGCATGGATTTGAAATCGATGCGGCACAGCAGTTGGTCGAACGGCGTCACGCCCCACATGTCGCGCTCTTTGAGCGGCGGCGGCATGAAGTTCAGTTCGGACTTCGGTTGGGTAGGGGAGGTACGGTCGCCCGCCACTGCGCCCTGCGGAACAGCCACTTCATGGATCGGCACGACCGGCTGACCGGTTGCACGGTCCAGCACGTAGATGCTGCCTTGCTTGGTCGACGCCATTACGGCCTGCTTCACGCCGGCTTCGGTCTTGATGTCGATCAGCGACGGCTGGCCGCCTACGTCCATGTCCCACAGGTCATGGTGAGTGAACTGGAAGGTCCACTTCACATGGCCGCTGTCGATGTCCAGGGCGGTCAGGCCAGCGGCGTATTTTTCGGAATCGTCGGTACGGTCGCCGCCGTATTGGTCGGGCATCTGGTTGCCCATCGGCAGGTAAAGCATGCCGAGTTTTTCATCCACGGCGAACATGGACCACATGTTCGGCGAGTTACGGGTGTAAGTCTTACCCTCGGCCAACGGGGTGGTGTCGTCCGGGTTGCCGCTGTCCCAGTTCCACACCAGCTTGCCGGTGTGCACGTCGAACGCGCGGATTACGCCGCTTGGCTCGTCGACCGAAACGTTGTCGGTGACGTGACCGCCGATCACGACCAGGTTCTTGGTCACGGCCGGTGGCGAAGTGGAGTAGTAACCACCTGGGGCGAAGCTGCCGATGTTGGCACGCAGGTCGACCTGGCCTTTGTCGCCGAAGTCTTCGCACATCTTGCCGGTGTCGGCGTTCAGGGCGATCAGGCGGGTGTCGGCGGTCGGCACGAAGATGCGTTTCGGGCAGGCATTCGGCGCAGCGGCCGGGCTGGCGCTGCCGGTTGGGCTCTGCTCGGAAGCGTAGACGGCGTCATCGTGATACGACACGCCACGGCAGGTCATGTGCGCCCAACCTTTGAAGTTCTCAGCGCCTTGGCTGCTGATCTTCGGATCGAAGCGCCAGATTTCCTTACCGGTGTCCGGGTCCAGGGCAATCACTTGGCTGTGCGGCGTGCACACGTAGAGCATGCCGTTGACTTTCAGCGGGGTGTTTTCCGCGGTGGTCTCGCCTGGATCGTTCGGGCCAGGGATGTCGCCGGTGCGGTACGTCCACGCCGGAACCAGCTTGTGGGCGTTTTCCGGGGTGATCTGCGCCAGTGGCGAGTAACGATCACCAAAGGCCGAACGACCGTAGGAATTCCAATCGCCATCAGCCTGGGACGGCGCAGCATTGGCCATGCCCGGCACCGCGTCGCGGTCCAGTTGGCCTTTGATCTCACCGGGGTTGGTGAATTGGCTGGCAAGGGCGGCAGCACCGGCCAACACCACGGCCACGCTCAGCGCGCCAGTGCCCAGCGGGGCAGGTTGGCCACGCAGCAACGGACGGCGAAACCACGGGAGCAGCATGACGATGCCGAGGGCGAACAGCAGTGCCAGACGTGGCACCAACTGCCACCAGTCCAGGCCGACTTCCCACAATGCCCACACGGTACTGGCGAACAGCACCAGCGCGTACAGGCCCAGCGCTGCGCGGCGGGTAGCCAGCAGCAGGACGCCGGTGAGGGCGATGCCGATACCGGCCAGCAGGTAATACAGCGACCCGCCGAGCATCGTCAGCTTAATACCGCCGGCCAGCAGGGCCAGGCCCATGATCAGCAGCAAGACGCCTAGCAACCTGGGCAGCAGGCGGCTTGGGCTTGAAGCACCATCAGTGCTCATAGTGTGTTTCTCCGTGACGTTGGAATAATTGTGTAACCCCGTGCTTCACTCACTGTAGATGACGATTCGGCACAGGCTTGGTTCAGCGTTAATTCGGTTTTTCTGAGGATTGCGAGGGTTATCCACAGGCGCGCGATTTATACCCAGGCGCAGGTCGGTGTAAGACAGCGCTGTCTTGGTGTGTGGGAATATTCAGCAAGATGGGGTCGACCGGGGAGTGAAACGTTTCAGGTTATTGCCGACAAGGATAAAGCGCGGACGCGTCGAGAGAAAGCGCAAATCGCAAGATGCATCATTTCCGATTTGGTAACAGTGACAGAACGTCGCTGCACAATAAGTGTGGGAGAAGGCTTGCTCCCGATGGCGGTGGATCAGACACCGTTGGGTTATCTGACCGATTGCCATCGGGAGCAAGCCCCCTCCCACAAGGGGTTAGCGGTGTGCGTCAGAAGGTGGTGCGGATGCCGAACTGCACGCTGCGACCGGGTGCCGGTGCGATGTCCCGCAGGATCGAGCTGGCATAACGCACAGTCTGGTTGGTCAGGTTTTCACCGTTCACAAACGCTAACCACTGGCTGCCACCGACATTGAAGTGATACCCCGCGCTCGCGCCCAATGTGGTGTAACCGTCGGTGCCGCTTTCGTTATCCGGCACACGGCCCTGGCCTGCCGCGTGTTCCACGTCGATGCGTGCCTGCCAGCGGTCGAGTTCCCACAGTAAGCCGCTGTTCAAACGCAGCGGCGCAATGCGCGGCAAGGCGTCGCCGGTGTCGAGGTTGGTGGCGCGGGTATAGTCGCCCGACAGCTCCAAGGCGAATTTGCCGTAGGCGCCTTCGCCGAGCTTGATGTGATCTTGAGCCTCAAAGCCGGCGAAACGTGCACGCACGCCGGAATATTCGTACTCAGGAATGCCATTCGCGTCTTCTTCACC
Source organism: Pseudomonas sp. Irchel 3H9 (assembly GCF_900187495.1). Taxonomy (NCBI): domain Bacteria; kingdom Pseudomonadati; phylum Pseudomonadota; class Gammaproteobacteria; order Pseudomonadales; family Pseudomonadaceae; genus Pseudomonas; species Pseudomonas sp. Irchel 3H9. The sequence continues at coordinate 431,524 of NZ_FYDK01000001.1, forward strand.
TTCGTCGTTCAGGGTACGACCCGTGCCCAGCAAGCCGATGTAGTTGGAGAAGCGGCTGTAGAACACACCGAAGCTGCCCTTATGAGTGCCATTGTCAAAGCGCAGGGCCAGGTCGCTGGACACGGCTTTTTCTTTCTTCAGGTTGGCATCGCCCAGTTCGTAGGTGCCGGTGGCGACGTGGGCGCCATTGGCGTACAGCTCGTAGAAGGTCGGCGCACGTTCGGTGTAGTCCAGAGTCGCCGCCAGGGACCAGATCGGCGTCAGCGTATACACCGCACCCGAGGACAGGCTGCCGGCGGTGAAATCGTTGGTTTTGTCGGCGCCTGCAAAGCGCGCGTTGCCCTTGGCATCCGGCTCGACGCTGGTGTGTTCCAGGCGTCCGCCAAGGCTGAGTGCGAGGCGCTCGGTGGCCTGCATTTCTTCGAGGATAAACAGCGCGCCGGCGTTGGTGTCGGTCTGCGGTACGAAGGCTTCTTCGCCCAGGGCCGAGAACTCGTTGCGGGTCACTTGGGCGCCGACCACGCCATCGAACGGGCCGATGGGCTGGTGACGCGCTTCGACGCGGGCTTCATAGCCTTTGTTCTTGAAGATCGTACCGGTTTCGCCGCCTTCGATTTCGCGGTGCTCGTAGTCGGTGTAGCCCGCGTCGAGTTTCACCGAGGTAAATGGGCCTTGCAGGTTGCGGATCTCGGACGCAAAGGCGTAGTGATCCTGCTTCATGCGGATGCGCACGTCCTGTTCGGCCGGCGAGCCGTAGTTGGCGTCGTAGCTGCTGTAGGACAGCCCGGCGTAACCGTCGTCCCACGTGTAGGAACCGCCCACCGCGCCACCGTCCTGACGTCCATCGCTGTTGCCCAGGCGACCGTTTTTGCCGGGGCCGTCTTCGCTTTCCGGTGCATGGCGGCTACGGGCCTGGCCGGGGATTTTCAGGTCGTTGAATTCCCGTGCGTTGGCGTCCAGGTGCAGGGCGAACGTGCCGTTGCCGGCTTCGAGTTTGCCCGCGCTGCTGCGTGTAGTGTCGGCGCCGCCATAACGCAGTTCACCGGCGCCGTGGATGCCTTCAATGGCTTCGGTGGGGATGCGGTTGTCGAAGGTGTTGACCACGCCACCGATGGCGCTGCCGCCGTACAGCAATGCAGCGGGGCCGCGCACGATCTCGATGCGTTCGACGTTGACCGGGTCCAGCGGCACCGCATGGTCATAAGACAGCGACGACGCGTCCAGCGCGCCCACGCCGTTGCGCAAGATACGAATACGATCGCCGTCCTGGCCACGGATGATTGGCCGGCTGGCGCCTGGACCAAAGTACGAAGACGACACACCCGGCTGCTTGTTCAGTGTTTCGCCAAGGCTGCCTTTTTGTTGCAGGGTCAGGTCATCGCCTTCCAGCACGGTGGTCGGTGAAGCGAGTTGCTCACTGCCCAGCGGGTTGCCGGTGATGACTTGGGGTTGCAACTCTAGGGCGTGTGCTTCGGAGCTGATCAGCAGGGCGGCGGCAAGCGGGGTCAAGCGCCACAGAGAAGAGAGGGACATCGGACATTCCTTGGCAAAGCGACGAAAAGATTTGAAAGTTATAGTTACAATATAACATCTCTTTTTTCGCGAGCCACGGGAACTTTTTATCCCTGAGCGGAGGGGGTGATAAGGTGTGCGCCTTCGTGATTACTTTTTTCATAGGCCTGGCATGACCGCGACAAGCAACGACCCCCTTCACGGTGTAACCCTGCAGCACGTCCTCACCACCTTGGTGGAGCACTACGAATGGGAAGGCCTGGCCGAGCGCATTGATGTGCGGTGTTTCAAGAGCGACCCGAGTATCAAGTCGAGCCTGACGTTCCTGCGCAAGACTCCATGGGCGCGGGAGAAAGTCGAAGGGTTGTACGTAAAGCTGATGCGCACCAAACGTCCGCTGGATTGAATCCATGAAGCGGTTTATAGCGGCGACAGCACTGGCCGGTTGGGTGGGGTTGGCGATTCAGCAATACCTGATTTTCTATTCGCGCTGGTCCAGCGGCGCAAGCTTGCTGGGCGGGCTGATCAACTTTTTCAGTTTCTTCACTGTGCTCACCAACACCCTGGCGGTGGTGGTGCTGAGCTATGCCTTGGTCCAACGGGACTCGGCGGCGAAGCGGTTTTTTCTCAGGCCGGCGATCAGCAGCGGTATCACGGTGAGCATTCTGGTAGTGGGCTTGGCCTACAGCCTGTTGCTGCGGCATTTATGGCAGCCCGAAGGCTTTCAGTTGATCGCCGATGAACTGCTGCATGACGTGATGCCGGTGCTGTGTTTGATTTACTGGTGGCGGTGCGTGCCCAAGGGCAGCCTTCGCCTCAAGCACATCGGCGCGTGGATGATTTACCCGCTGGTGTACTTCGCTTATGCGCTGCTGCGCGGGGATTTGCTCGGGCAGTATCAGTACCCGTTCATCGACGTGGCCACCCTTGGTTATCCACAAGTGTTCGTGAATGCCGGGGGGATTTTGGCGGGGTTTGTGCTGATCGCGTTGGCATTGGTGGGGCTGGATAAAGTTATCAAGCCCCGACCTTGATTCACGCTTCTTCACTGCCCTCGGCGCGCCAGTAGCCGACGGCCTTGAGGAACGTTTCATCGACCTTGTGCGTATCCAGCAGCACCCGGCGTACCTGGCGCGACACTTTGGTTTCGGTCGCGACGAAGCTGTACAGCGAGCCGCTCGGCAGCGTCAGGTTCTGCACGGTTTCCAGCAGATCATCCTGGCCGCGAATGACCCAGATCACCTCGACATCGGCCCGGCTGTGCAGGACCTGTTTTTCTGCGGTATTCGCGATCTCGATCACCGCCAGCACCTTTCGCCCGGCCGGCAGTTCTTCCAGGCGACGACCGATGGCCGGCAGCGCGGTTTCGTCGCCGATCAGCAGGTAGCTGTCGAACATATCCGGCACGATCATCGAGCCCCGTGGCCCGCCGATGTACAGGTGCTGACCCACCTTGGCCTGCTCGGCCCAGGTGGAGGCGGGGCCGTCTCCGTGCAGCACGAAGTCGATGTCCAATTCGCCAATGTCCAGGTCAAAACGCCGTGGCGTGTAGTCGCGCATGGCCGGCTGCGGGCCGTCTCCCTTGATGCTGAACGTCGGGCTTTCCAGCGCCGCTTGCTCGGCGGCATTCTGCGGGAACAGCAGCTTGATGTGATCGTCGCTGCCCAGGCTGACAAAGCCCGCCAATTCCGGCCCGCCCAGGGTGATGCGGCGCATGCGCGGGGTGATGTCGACCACGCGCAGTACGTCGAGGCGGCGGCGTTTGATTTCGTGGGTCACGCGGTGGATGGCTTGTGTATTCATTAGGCTTTCCCGTCGGCAATGGCTTGGGCGGTGCCGTTGAGCAGCGCCGCGACACGAACGATTTCTTCCGGGCTCCAATGCCCGTGGTGCGAATGCAAGGCGTGACGCAGGTTGTGCACCGCCTCGTGGATTTCCGGCGGGCGATCCTGGCCGCGCAGCGAGCGCTTGCTCACCTCCATGCGCTGGCGAATGCCGTCGAGGGCCACCGCTTGTTCGCTTAAGAAGAGACGACCGGCGTCGGTGATTGTGTAGCGTTTTTTTCCAGCGTCGGCGTCACCGCTGATCAATTCGCTTTCTTCGAGGAAGGTCAATGTGGGGTAGATCACCCCGGGGCTGGGGCTGTAGGCGCCGTCGAACAGGGCTTCGATCTTGCGGATCAGGTCGTAGCCGTGGCAGGGCTGTTCGGCAATCAGTGCCGGCAGCAGCAGCTTCAAATCACCCGGGGCGAATACCCGTGGGCCGCGGCCGGCACGTTCGCGGCCTGGACGTTTCTCGAAGCCGTCACCGGGTTCACGGTGGGAATGATGGTCTCTCATTGTCATGCTCTCCTTGTGTGGATAAGACATAACGTAAGATATATCTTAATGGATGCATAGCCACAGACGACCAACGGTCAGTGTGGCCTATCGCACATTGCAAGCATTTGGATTGACTTATTAGTGGTGCGCCGATCCAACTAAGATTAGAGTTGGAACTCGTACTTTCAAAGAGGCTTTTATAACTTCTGTTTGTTATGCGTGGTGTTTTTCCTACGGAATATTCACAACAAACGTTGTTGAATAATTCATGTAGTCCATGTCTTACGGAGAAAATTAAAGTTTTGGCAAAGTGCCATATTTTTCTGTATTTGCCCGTATACATTGGCTACGAAGGCATGGGAAGCAGCCTGCATACCTGTTTTTAAAGTTAGTGGATCATTCCTCTCGCGTTGCACTCACTTACGTCTCGCTGCAGCGGACCTCATTGTGTGTTGAATTCAATGTTCAACTTTCAATGGGGCACTAACTTGTCCTCAAAACAGGAACTCATCATGTTCAAGAAGTTTGCAATTGCTGCTCCATTGGCCTTTCTGGCATTGAACGCCTCGACGGCCTTCGCTGCCGGCGAAGCCAACCACACCGTCAACATCAAGGCGAATATCCCTACCACGGTGTTCCACGCGCAGCCACGTGATCCGAACTTCGGCCGCGACGAAACCCTGACCTACAACATCGTCAGCGGTGAGCTGGCGCCGTTGAGCGCTATCTACGACCTGAAGAACACCAGTGGTTCGGTCCACGCCTACATCGAAGGCGGCCCGGCTGTTCTGTTCAACGGCAACGTCGCGCAGAACATCCCGCTGACCACCACCCTGCACGGCGTTGAACTGACCGGCACGCCAAAAGAAGTGGTGAACGAAGCCGACTCCACCCCGGGCGTGGGGGCTGAACTGCGCATCGTGGCAGCTAAGCCTACGGCCACCCAGCGTGGTGCCTACACCTCCGCTGTGGCGCTGGTGTTCGATGCGGTGCCGCCAACGCCAGCACCTTGATGGTGTAGGTGCCCGCCGGGCTTTCTTGCCCGCGGGCATTTGCGTTCGGGCCGGCCGATTTTCCCCCATTGGTCGGCCTGTTTTTTATCAAGTCTCCTGGCCCTCAGAGAGTTCCTTTCATGTTCCCGATGACGCCCATCGCGGTTGCGCTTGCGCTAGTGATTTGTACGAGTGCCTTGGCCGCGCCCACGTCAGGCACCGTCACGCCTGGCAGTTTGTTGACCCAGGCTCAGGGTTTGCCTGCCGGGTTCGGCGACCATTTTTTCGACGTACCGCTGGCGGTACAGGTCGAACTGGATCAGCAACCCCTGGGGGAAGCCTTGATTGTGCTGTCCCAGGACGAACGGGTGACGCTGCTGGAGTTCACCGATACCGGCGACAGCAAAGTCCCCGCCACCACCCGCGACACCTGGCAAGCCTTGCTGGAGAGCGGCGTCGGCCTGGGCGCATGCACCCAGGCGTGCCCGCAGCAACTGGTGTCAGTGCACTACAACCTGGAAAGCTCGCTGCTGTCGATCATCACCCAGAACGTCGAACACACCAGCGACGCACCGCGTTTTCACGCGCAGCCCGAAGGCGGTAGCCGTGGCTTGATCATCAACAACCAGCTCAACCTCAACGGCGGCCAGGAAGAAAACCTGGGCGGACGTTATGGTTTGCAAGCCAGTGCCAGCCTGGGCAATTGGACCCAGGTGTTCAACTTGCAGCTGGCGCGCCAGAGTGGCGACGAAGAACAACTGCGCCATGCAATCCATGAGCTGTATACCCAGCGAGAACTGGAAGGCCAGTTTTTGCGCCTGGGCCATTTCACCCCCAATTCCGACGGCCTGACCCGGCAGTTGCGCAGCTTTGGCGCCAGCCCGGATACCGCGTTAGGCGTCATGTACGGCAGCTCCGACAGCCTGGCGATCAACAATGCCAAGGCCAGCGTTTACCCGATCTACGTCACCGCCAATCGCCAGGCCGCCGTGGAGATTTACCGCAACGGTCTGCTGATCAACACCCAGGCGGTCGCGGCCGGTTTGCAGACCCTGGATACGCGGCCGTTGCCCGGCGGCATCTACGAAGTCGAAGTGCGCCTGGTGGAAGACGGCCTCACCGTCAGCACCTCCCAAGAGCTGGTGTACAAACCCAGCAACTGGCGCAACGTCGATGACCGCTGGCGCTACAACGTGTTTGCCGGGCGCGAAACCAAGCTGTTCAGCAACTGGGATGAACAGTCTTCCGGCTCGATCACCGCGGGTGCCTCGGTCAATTACCTGGTGCATCCCCGGGTGATTCTCGGCCTGTCGGCGCGGGAAGTGCGTGAGCAACTGCAATACGGCGGTTCGGTGGACTGGACGGTGGCCAACAACACCAGCCTCTACACCAACCTCTACCAGACCCGCGAACACGGCACCGGCCTGGACGTTCAGGGCCTCTACACGTTTGGCGCCACCAACCTGGTGCTCAGCCATAACCGCAGTTGGCTCGACACCCGCGACACCTTCGAGACCCTGCCCGACGGCACCCGCCTGCGGCGCAACACCTTTGTTGGCCAGACCAGTAACTCGGCACTCTCAGTGAACCACCGGGTCGACGCGCGCAATTCCTGGAACCTGCGCCTGTCCCACAGCGAGGGCAATGCCGAAGGCGCCGGGCTCGACCTGGGCTGGAGCCGCCGCGACACCTTGTGGGGCAGCGACGCCAACTGGCGTTTCTCGGTGTTCGACCGACCGGGCACGTCCGGCACCAACGACAAGCGCAACCGCGGCGTGGACCTCTCTGTGAGCCTGGCCCTGGGCGGAGATGGCCGGCAGATTTCCGGCAGCATCGGCACCCGCACCGCGCGGGACGGCGGTCGCGACAACAATGCGTCGGTCACCGTTCGCCAGGACCTCACCGACCACCTGCTGCAAAGCGTCTCGGCCACCGCCATCACCGACACCTATGGCGTCGGGTTCTCGGGCATGGCCAGTTTCGACAGTGATGTGGTCAGCGGCGACGGTTTTATCCAGCGCAGCTCGTTCAACGGCGACCTCAGCGGCGGCCTGAACCTGCACAGCACCTTCGTTGCCGGTGGCGACCAGATGCTGATGACCAGCCAGTACCAGAGCAATGGCGCGGGCATGATCGTCGACGTCGAAACCGATCTGGATGAGATCACCCTGCGTGCCGACGACTTCAGCGGCGGCGGCGCGATCCTGCGTCCTGGGCGCAACTTCGTACCGGTGGCGGCCTACAAGAGCAGCACGGTGAACTTCGACTTCGACGGCAACCATCCACCGGCGGCCAATATCCAGCCGGCGCGGACCACCTACCACCTGAACAAGGGCGGGGTGGACTACCGGAAAATCACCGTCATGAAAACCGTGTCGGTACTCGGGCGCCTGCTCGATGCCCAGGGCCAGCCGCTCAGGGGGCATCACGTGATCAACCACGCCAGCCGTGGGGTCAGCGAGGCCGACGGGTTCTTCTCCATGGAAATGAGCGCCAGCTCGCCAACCCTCGAAGTGCGCTACCGCAACCAATTGCTGTGCCAGTTCCGCCTGGACCCGGCCACCTCCGCCAATGAACAGGACGTGTTGATGATCGGTGACCTGCGCTGCACGCCGGACACCCTCGCCGAACACATATCCAGCACCCAGACCGCAGGTTGAGTGCCATGACGAGAACACTCACGATGAAACCCTTCAACACCTTGATCATGGCCATGGGCGCGTCGCTGTTGTTCAGCGCCAGCGCCTCACTGGCGGACGAGAACATCACCGCGCGGTTCCGGCCTGACCCGGCCAACCCGATGAAGAATGACTTTGAAAACACCACGCCGATCAGTTCGATCTGCGCGGCGCATATTCCGACCCAATGCAAGGCGTTGGGGATTTTCAGCCTCAGGGACAACGAGCTCAGGGCGCAATCCAATCAGCCGATCCTGGCCGAACACGAGGATGAGCGCCAAGGTTTCATGGTCAAGGTGCCGTCGGACTGGCGTGACCTGTCAGTGACCCATGCCGCAACAGGGGAAACTGAAATTGTCCAGTTGCGTATCGCCGGCATCGGTGCAAATTGGCGTATACCCAGACCGCCAGGCGTATCGACTTGGGCCAAACCCGGATTCAGTTGGCAAAGTCAGTGGCTGAATCCACCAAGTCCCTGTCGGCGTACCGGCCACCTTGCCGCGGGTGTCAGGGACGCCTCCTATTTTTGGCTGACGCCTGAAGGGGCTGGCCCTTGCGGTCTTAAGCCTTCCCACGATCTGAGCTATATGAACGTGGCCACGATGGAATACGCCTACGAACTCAGGACCCCCAACCCCCTGACCATGTCCGGTGGCCAATACTACGGCAGCATCACCTACACCATGGGACCGGGTGGCGATTACGATTTTGGTGACGTCCTGGTCCTGAATAAAAACGCCATCACGTTCAACTTCACCCTGAGCGTGGAGCACGACCTCAAAGTCGACCTCCCACCCGGCGGCAACCGCATCGAACTGATCCCCGACGGCGGCTGGCAAGCCTGGCTCAACCGTGGACGCTCGCCCACGCGGCTGTACCGCGACCAGACCTTCCGCATCGCCGCCAGTTCGCGTTTCAAGATGCAGTTGGAATGCTCGATCGTCATGGGCAACACCTGCGGCCTGCGCAATGCCAATGGCGATGAGGTGCCGTTGCAGGTCGCCGTGACGCTGCCCAGCGGCATCGATGGGCGCGGTAACCAGGCCGTGCTCAAGCGTCCGTTGCGCCTGGACGGTGAAGGCACCGAACTGTTCCAGCCGCTGTTCTACGTGAACGACCGCCCGGGCACCTTGCACTTCGAGGTGTTGCGCGACGACATGGCCGACATGCTCAACCAGCCGGGCAGTACCTATTCGGGCGTGGCGACCGTGATCTGGGACTCGGAAATTTAGTTCGGCCCCATTCCAACAGCGGGCCAGGCCCGTCGCAGTCAATCAACGAGGCGAAGTAAACGATGAAACAAGCAGTGTTATGGATCGGGTTGTGCCTGATGTCGCTCACCGTCCAGGCCGGGCCGCTGATCAACGTCGGGGTGGTGTACGACTACCTCGAAAGTGATCGCAGTTCCTACCTCAAGCGTGTGTTCAATGGCGGCACCAGCACCGCGTTCATCAAGGTCAACGTGTTGGAAATTGTCTACAACGCAGATGGCACCACCCGCGAAATTCCGGTGCCCTCGATCATCGATGACAAGGGCGTCACGACCAGTCGCGACGGCCTGATGGCCAGCCCGTCGCGACTGATCGTGCCGGTAAACGGCCGACAGGGCACGCGCCTGTTGTACATGGGCCCGCGCGACAAGGAACGCTATTTCCGCCTGCGCTTTATCCCCGTGGTCCCGGAAAAGGACGACAACTTCGGTATCAGCGACGAGGAGCGCGCCGACTACAAGGATCACCTGGCGGCCGGAATCAACGTGATGGCCGGCTACGGCACGGTGTTTTTCGTACGGCCCAAGGATGCGCGGTTCGACACCCGCATCAACGAGAGGCCTGACCAATACCAACTGCGTAACGCGGGCAACAGCACCGTGGTGCTCGACGAGTTCCACGACTGTTCGGTGACCAACCCCACTGACTGCGTGCCCACCACCAAGCACCACATCCTGCCCGAGCGACAACTGACGTTCGAGAAAAAACCGGGCCGGCGCTATAGCTTCGTGCTGGTGGAAGGGCTGGATAAAAAACCGCTGAAGGTCGAGAAGACTAACGGGTGATCATGATGTTCAAGCAGCTGACAAGATTCGGTGTACTGGCGGCCTGCATGCTGGCGGGCGCACCCACCTCGGCGATCCAGGAACGTCACTCGTTCGATGTCTCGGTGACCATCCCGGTAAACGAGGCCTATGTGCTGCCGTCCGAACCTGACTGGATGGGCCAGGACCAACTGCTGGCGTGGAACCTGGTGACCTCGCAACTGAGCCGCCTGCGCAAGAACTTCGACGTCAAGCACCTCAACGGCGGCGTCGCGGCCCGCCTTGGGGCCGAGCCGTACTTGTTTAACGGGCGAAACCGTATCGACCTGCAGGTGCAGTTCAACCAGGTAGCGCTGACCCTCGACCCGGTGGAAGTGGTCGGCGCCGCTGAAGCACGAGTGGGACGCCGGGCCGAGCTGGACATCGCCGCCGTAGAGCCCGAAGGCGGCTATCGCGGCGGCGAGTACTACGGCACGGTGCACCTGGTGTTCGATTTCCTGGCGCCGTGATTGCCTACTCAGTGCTGGCCTTGAGCAAGGCTTCACGGGTCAAACGCCGCGCCAGCTCGTTATAGTCATGCTGGATATGGTCGTAGAAACCCAGCACCGTGCTGTCTGAAAACGCCTCTTCAGTAAGCACCACGCTGTACGGGATCACCAGATCGTCGGCCAGGCGGGTCAACTGCTCGCGCACACTGTCCGTCGGCGTAGCGACCCATTGCTCGTGCAATTCGAGCAGGTCCTGCAGGTGGCTGCCGGCCTCCGTGCGCAGCCTGCGCTGGGCGTTGAAGGCGCCCAGATAGGCCTCGTGCAGATAATCGCTCCAGAACGGCTGCTCCAGCAGGCCATTGATCAGACCATCGCCTTGTTGCAGCTGGCGAATGGCGTGCGCCGCTCGGTCGAGATGGGCCTGAGTGACCTGGGCCGTGTTGCGATACACCATGTGTTCAGACAGCCATGGCAGGTCCAGGCGCGCCTTCAGCCCAGTTTGATAGGCGAGGTACACCTGCACGTCATCCACCTGGCCTTGACCGATGCCCAGTGTTTGTCCCAGGCCGCCTTCGTTGATCGGCAGGGTACGGCGCCGCACTTCTTCGCGGGCCAGACGGTTGACTTGGTCCAGGCGCCAGGCTTGCCGCGCCAGTTTTACCAGGCGGCTTTCGCGCTGGAGCAAAGCCTGTGGGGCGTCGTCCTTGAGGATCTGCTCAAGCAGGGTTTCGACGCCCATGCGATTGAAGATATGCGCGCCGGCATCTGCGCAATTGGGCGGCGTCGCGGCCAGGCTGAAGATGCGTTCACGAAAGCTCGGGTTCTGGTCCACCGTGAACAGCAACTGCCACACCCGGATGGCCAAATCTTCCCGCCCCTGCTGGAACAGTTGCGCGTCGATCTCGGTCTGGAACTCCACGGGTGGACGCAGCAGTTTGAACAGGTCAAACAAGCCCTGGGAGCCATGCTCCTGTTCCACGTCCTCCCAGACTTTGATGGCCTCGTCGCGCGCGTCGCCGCTCAAGCCAATCAGCCAGTATTCACGGTCGGACGGCTTGCTGCGCGGCGTGGTGCGGTAGGGATCGAAACCGAAGGCACGCCGATACGCGACCACGCGATCTTCGTCTGCCGGTTCCAGGCGGCTGCGGTCGAGCCAACTGCTGGCGACGATGCGCGCGCCCACCGAATCTTCGACGAACGGTGGAACGCTGGTGATTCGGGTGTGGGTCAGGTCCAACTCAGGGATGGCCAGCCTTGGACTGTCGAGGCCCGCCGGCCATTGGCTGATGCCGGTCCTGCGCAAGGTCAGTCGCCGCAGTTCGGGCAGCGGGCCGATGTCCGGCGGCACGCTCATCAATGCGTTGCCCTCCAGGTTCAGCGAGCGGAGCAAGGGCAGGTGCTTGAGTGCCTCGTAGTCGTAGCGGCCCCAGCGGATAGGGTTGTCGCGCAGGTTCAGCGCGGTCAGTGCTTTCATGTCGGTCAGTTGGGACGGCACACCGGTCAGTTCATTCTCGGACAGGTCGACGATGCGCGTGGCGGGGAAATTGTCGAGAAAGCCCATTTCCTCGTCCTTCAGACGCGTGCCGCTCAGGTTCAGGCGGGTGACATGGCTGAAGTCCGCCCGCAGCGGCTCCATGTGTTGCACGTAGCGCCCCAGCACCAGATTGCTCAAGTCCAGGAGCGTGCCGCGCGGCTGTGGTTGTGGCGGCAACATGCGCAGGTAGGCGCCGTCTTCCCAGCAGCTTTGCAGCTCTTTGATGATCAGCCCGCGCATGAGCAGCTCGTTTTGCGCGAGCACGCTGCCGACCGCGCCGAGAGGACGCTGTTTGCGGAGGCTGCGCAAGTCTTCGCCCAGCAACCGGTGGTCGGCCTCCAGCGTGCCCAGCAGCGCCTTACCTTGCGCAGTGTCGAGGAACGGCGAGACGCTGGCGATCTCTTCTGCGTTCAGTCGTGGGCACAGCTTGGTCAGGGTCTCTGCGGGCGTCGGTGCCGGGGTGGGTTGCCTGCGAAACAGGCGGCGGAAGGCCTCGAAGCCAGGTTTTTGCAGCCGGCGTTGGGTGCTGCGGTCGTCGGCCAGGCGCCCGGTCGGCGGTTCCAGCAGGGTGCGGCGCACGGCCAATGGTTCAAGTTGCGCCCTGAGCCAGGCCTTGAGGTTTTCACCCTGGCCAGGGCGCAAATCAACAGCCCCGTCAGGAAGCACACGCAATAGCGCTTCGAAAAAACGGTAGTGCGCGGGCGGCGTCGACGCCGGTACCCCGTGGATCCGGTAGCGGCCCTGACCCTGGTAGATCAGGACTTTCTGTGTGGCGGCCGCCGCCGGGCCTACCCGACACCGCAAGGCGCCCTCCGGCGATTGCTCATGGATGGCAATACTCAGGTCCCCCAGAGCATCGGTGTTCAGACGCAGGAGATTGAGGACCATGCGCTCGGTGTCCGGCGTCAGCAGGGCATCGTCATGCAAGCCTTCACTGGCGTGGCTGGCGCGGACTTCGTTGGCCAGTTCCCGGGCGAGGTTTTTCAGGCGCAGAGGGATGCGCTGTTCGCGGCTCATCACGTCCAGTTCCTGGGGCGATGTGCGCAGTAGCAGCGTCGTCACCAGCTCTGCGGGCAACTGCGGGAACTGTTGTTGAATCAGTTGACCGTGAGGGGTGTCGAGCACTTCGCGTGCGCTGTAGAGGTGATTGAACATCGCAACGGTGTGTGGCGTGAGCCGATCGGCCAGTTGGTTGCGCAGCGCCGCGACCCGCGCGGTTTGGGTCTCGGGCAGGGGCGAGGGCAGCAGGGCGTCGAGTTCCTTTTCGTTGAGAAACGCGAGGATTCGCTCCGGCAACGAGCCGGCCTGCACCTGCGCATGGCTGATGTTCAGGGTGTCGGCGGGCAATGCATCGGCGGCGCCATAACGCATGGCGTAGCCGCTCAGGTCCGGTTCGATGAACACGTCGATGGCTTTGTGCGACGGCCAGCCAGGTAACTCAGTGGTGGTTTGCACCGACCAGTTGGTCGGCAGCTCGGCCGGGGCGCCGGTGCGGATGCGCTGGGGTGTCTGTTCGACGTGCCGACGCAGTTGCAGGCGCTTGAGGCTGTCGGCCAGCAGTGGCGGAGGAGGGGAGCGGTCGGCATACATCATGCGCAGGGCGCCGTCGTGAGTTCCGCTGGTGGCGCAGGCTTGTGCCCGTTGCGCGGGAGTGAGGCCTTCCACCAGAAGAGGACCAAGGCGCTCCTGCAGCGCCGCGCTGTCCCAGGTGCGCGGGTCTTCACCTTCATGCAGCCAGGCGCCGTTGTCATTGTGTTCGAGTCGCGGGGAATAGGCCTCTGGGCGGGTCGGGTGCTGGATGCGGTAGGTGTCACTGGCGGCCTCGTGCGCGACCACGTAATGGCGGTCCTTCAGGCGCAGGATGCGTTGGTTCTGATGCTCGTGAAGACCCAGCGCGTCGGGCTGTGCATCGGCCGGCAATTGCAGATCATGCCGGGCATAGGGCGCCAGATCCGGGTTCCACAGGCGTGGTTGCCCGCTGACCTCGACCACCCGCAGATCATCGACGAACAGTGAGCGCCGCAACGCACCGCCCACGGCGGCGCCGGCGGCAAACGTGCCCAGTTGCACCACCTCGCTGGTCACACTAACCACATGTTCGGCGGCTTCGCGATATTGGCCCTCGGCCAGGTCGACGACCCCTTCAATGATCTCGCTGCTCAATTGATAAACGGTGTAGGCCAGCATCAACTCACCGAGAAACGGCACGAACGGCGTGATCACCATCAGGGCGGCGTTGAAGATATCCGTGATCATTTTCGTGGCGTTGTCCCACCAGGCCCAACGCTCGGCGCTGTCGGCATCGGAGGTGGACACCGCCATGCTGCGCCCGTCATTGAGGATTTTATTCAGCGCCTGCTGGTAGCGGTGTTCCCATAGGTCTGCGTCGATCCTGATGGCTGAAAACGGCAGCCGTTGGCCCAGCCCGGCAAAGAAGTGCCCGCGTCGGTTATGCCCGACAAACTCGCTGAAGAACTGCTGGTAGGTTTGCTGGCCGCGTGACGGGATCGCTGCGTTGGCGTGCAGCTTGCGTGTCAGATCCGTCATGAACGCCACGCTGGAGTCGTATTCCTTGACGGGACTTTCGGGGTCATGAGGGATGTAGGCGATCAGTTTCGACACGCTGGACACGCGGTCCAAATCCGCCGCAATCAGCAGTATGCCGGCCAGTGGCGCATCCAGGATGTTCAAACGATAGAACTGCAGCACCCCGCGCTCGCCGCGCAGCGCTTGCAGCAGCACTGCGCACGCCGCGGGCCCCAGGTCCTTTTTCAGCACGGCCAATTGCGCGGCAGCCTTGAGCGCGGCCTTTTGGCTGGCAATGATGCGGGTCTTGAGCGTGGCACGCAGGGCCAGGTCGGTCGGCAACAGATGCTGGTTCAGATGCTGTTGATAGCGGGCGCCGAGGTTCAGTTCGCGGCACAGCGTCTTGAACTGCAGAAGGGGCATTCGCTCGGCCAGTGGCAGGATGTCGAAGTGGCCTCGGGCGTCCGGTTGGGTGATGTAGCAGGAGTCTTTTTCAAAGCTTTCACCGGCGGCGAAGTTATGCAACGCGGCATCCAGCAACGACACCCTGCGGGTGGTCACCCCCTTGGAAATATCCAACGCATACCAGGGCAGTTGCGTGGGGATATACAGGTTGAGATAGGTGGTTTTGACGTTCAGATCCAGGCCGTGTTTTTCGCGGATGGCCTCCTGCAGCAGCGGCTCGGAAAAACCATACAGGTCCTGCACGTCGCGAAGGTGTTGGTCCACGGCGTTTTGTGCGCGCCAGCCCTCGGCATTCGCCAACTGCAGCGTGGTGTGTTGATCGGGTGAGGCGCTGGCGTACCAGTCCGGTCGGGGCAGTCTGGTGCTGTTAAACACGCTGATTCGGGCGGGGACGGCGGTGGTGAGCCAGTCGGGAATTCTCTGCTGGATCAGCGCGTAATGAGGCCCCTTGTAGGGCGTTGCCAGAGGACTGGCAGGAGGGGGGGATTCGGGCATGCG
Organism: Pseudomonas sp. Irchel 3H9; assembly: GCF_900187495.1. NCBI lineage: Bacteria > Pseudomonadati > Pseudomonadota > Gammaproteobacteria > Pseudomonadales > Pseudomonadaceae > Pseudomonas > Pseudomonas sp. Irchel 3H9. The sequence goes on from NZ_FYDK01000001.1 coordinate 446,573, forward strand.
ATGGCGCTCGCTAAGGGATTCGAAGCCATTAGCGTATCCACTGAAGACTAGAACAAAAGCTCAAAATCCTGGGCGGTTCGGTGCGTTGAGCACCCGTTATTCGAATGAAAGATGCGCATAACTACCACCCTGTTTCGGCGGTTGGCACAGGGTCTGCGCGTCGGGTTGCAGGTAAGGCGTGAGGATCGGTGCCATACCCTTGAGCACCTGCACCGGCAGCGCCGACGTGAACGTGAATTGCTGCGCCGAACTGCCCGGAACGAATGCGGTGAGGGTGCCGAAGTGGTGCTCGCCGATATAGAACACGAACGTCGCGGTGCGGTTGATGGACTTGGAACTGAGCACACGCCCACCGGCGCCGATGGCTTCGATGCGGTTGTCGCCGGTACCGGTCTTGCCGCCCATGATCAAGGGTGTGCCGTCAGTCAGCTTGAAACTGCCGGCCACGCGTTTGGCGGTGCCGGCGTCCACCACTTGCGACAACGCGCCACGCAGGGCGGTGGCGACTTCGCTGGGCATGACGCGTTTGCCGCGATCGGGGTTGTTGACCAGGCGGGTTTCATAGGGGGTGTCGGCGGCAAAATGCAGGCTGTCGATGCGCAGGGTCGGTTCGCGTACGCCGTCATTGAGGATGATCCCCACCAATTCCGCCAGCGCAGCGGGGCGGTCGCCGGAGCTGCCGATGGCCGTGGCCAGCGATGGCACCAGATGGTCGAAGGGGTAGCCGACTGCCTGCCAGCGCTGGTGAATATCCAGAAACGCTTCGATTTCCAGCATGGTGCGGATGCGACTGTCACGGGCGCTCTTGTGGCGGCTCTTGAACAGCCAGCCATAGACTTCCTGGCGCTCATGCTCACTGGCGGCGACGGCCTGGGTGAAGGTGGCGTCGGGGTGTTCCAGCAAGTAGCCGAGCAGCCACAATTCCAGCGGATGGACCTTGGCGATGTAGCCTTGGTCCGGCAGGTCGTAGGCGCCCGGGCCGTAGGCCTGATAGAGCTTGGTCAGGCGCTCGTCGCTGAGTTTTTCCGGTTCCTTGCTCTTGAGGTGAGCGCGCACGAACCCGTTGAAACTCTGCTGGCTGGCCTGGGGCAGCAGGTAGCGGTGCACGGCGGCCAGGCGTATGGCGGTGGGGTGCATGCTGTCGAGGAAGGTGTCGAGCCGCGCCTGGGTGTCCTTGTTGCGGTAGCGTTTCCAGAAACGCAGCAGAAAGGTGGTGCCCTCACGGTCGGCGAACTGGGCCAGGTATTCCTGGCGGCGCGGGTCGCTGTCGTCCTTGAGCAACTCGGCGCTGTTGTTGGGGCCGTGGTAGGTGCTGTAACGCACTAGGTCGCGCATCAGGCGAATGAACGGCAGGTTGATCGACTCGCGCAGGGCATCGCGCAGGCTCGGGCTGCGACCATTGTCTTCGTTGCGAAAATTGTGGAAGCGGTGCAGACCTCCACCGGTGAAAAAGCTCTCGCCAGGGCTGGCGGAATACTGCCGGTCGAGGGCTGCGTCGAGCATCTTCGGCAGGCTGCGGTCGGTGCTTTGCGCCAGGTAGTCCACGGCCCAGCGCGACAGGCGATCCTGCTCGTCGACGCTGACTTTTTTCAGTGCGGCGGCGGGCTGTGCGCCATAGCGATCATGCAGTTCGCTGATGATCTGCAAGTAGGTGGTCAGTACCCGTAGCTTGGCGGTGGAGCCCAATTCCAGCTTGCTGCTCTCGTTGATGTCGAAGGGTTGGTCGGTGTTGTCGGTCTGCACACGCACCCGTGCGCCGTCGGCGGTCATCTCGTAGAGGGTGAAGCTGTAGCGCACTTGCGCGGTGCTGGCCGGCGTCAGCAGCCGTGGCCCGAGCAGGCCCAGTTGCGCGGCGAAGGCAGGGTCAGCGAGCTGCTTGAGGTAGGCGGTGGCCTGGGTTTGCAGGTCGTTCTGCAAGGTGCTGGTGGCGGCCAGATCGAGGCGGTCGAGGTCGTACAGCGATCGGTTGAGCAGCGCGGCCAGGCGACTGCGCGCCACACTGATGCCCTTGTTGGTCTCGATCGGTTGCAAGGTCGGTTGCTGCTGCCAGTCGCGGTACGTCACCTGACTCGCCAGCGCGGCATCGGCCAGGGCCGGTTCGATGACGCCGTTCTGTTTGAGCAGACGCAGGTGGCTGTCGGTCAGGTCCGCAAGTTCCGGGCGGCCTTTGGACAAGTAATGGGACGGCCGGCGCTGGGCAATCATCAGCGACAATACTTCGCGCAGGGCCACACCTTTTTGCTCGAGGCTGCCAGTGCCGGCGTCGGCCAGCAGCGCATTGGTGCGCTTGAAGTCGGCGCCGTACCACACCCGCAGACCTTCGGCCATGCCGTGCACTTCACCATGGCCAGGCACGGCGGACAGCGGCACGCTGTTGAGGTAATCGCGCACGATGTTCTGGCGCGCGAGCAAGGTCTGCGGGCCGTCCTGGTAGGCGCGCACGCTGGCAGAAAACATCTGGCGCAGCTTCTCGCTACCGGACAGGGTCAGGCCGTCGGGGGAGTGGCGGTATTTTTCCAGTTGGGTGGCGAGGGTGCTGCCGCCGGCGCTTTGCCCGGGCAGGTGCAGCACGCGGGCGACTTGCGACCACGCGGCCTTGGCGAAGCGCGGCCAATCCACCGCCGGGTTGGCCTGGGGCTGTGCGGGGTCCAGCAGGTCACGGTTTTCGATGAACAGCAGGCTGCTGACCACCACCGGCGGGATCGCGGTGAAATCCGGGTAAAACTGCTGGGGGTAGCTGAACTGGTACAGCGGCGTGGCGCGGCAGTCGTTGATCGACAGGCCGGCCTGGATTTTTTCGGCGTAGGGCACAAACAGCCCGTGGGCGGTGTAGTCCATCAAGGCGTCGGAAAACTGCGCCTGGCTCTGGATCAGGAAATTGCGCTTGAGCAGGCGTGGCAGGAATTCATCGATGGCGCTGTAGCCCAGGCGTTTGTCGAAGGGCCCTTCACCGGGGTAAACGATGCGGTCGCTGGCGCCGGGCTCCACTGTGTAGCTGAGGGTCGTGGCCAGACGGCTCAGTTCGCGGGACTGCCAGTCGGCGCTGCGCATTTCGCGCTGGGCGACATACGCTGCGGCGATCAGCGCGATCACCAGTAGCAGCCACACCATTCGCCACCTGTACAACCGCTTGCGGGGGCGTCGTGGCAATGGCTGTTCATCCTCGCTGTCGGCAGGCGCCGCAGCTTTGGTTGAATCGGTTTGCCATAAAGCGCCCATAGTCGATTGATCCCATCCCGGCAGATTGATCGGACTTGTCTCAAGCGTAGACGCTGATTGGCTTGCGTGAGGAATTTGTCGACCGGGCCGGGCATGGGCAAAGCCCGATGACAGCGTAGGTGGCTTGAAGGGTCGCACCATTGGTGTGCGATACTCCCACCGCTAAATCGTATTAAGGCGGCAATTCCCGCTGAATATTGCCTTTTATAGAGTGAAAATCACTGGGTTGAGCTTTTTATACTGCATCCCCCCGATCTGGCCCCGCCGGACCGGTTTGCCCACAAGGTGAACCGGCGATGGCATGTCACGGCAGACCCGCCGCGACGTGCTGGACTCGGAGGCTCATATCCAATAACAAGACGAGGTTGTATCCCTATGCCAGTCGGCAACCACCTGCCCCATGGCGAGACCGCTTCGGGCGGCCCGCTCAAACGCGAACTGGGTGAGCGGCATATCCGCCTGATGGCGCTCGGCGCCTGTATCGGTGTCGGCCTGTTCCTCGGCTCGGCCAAGGCCATCGAAATGGCCGGCCCGGCCATCATGCTCTCCTACATCATCGGCGGCCTGGCCATCCTGGTGATCATGCGCGCCCTCGGCGAAATGGCCGTGCATAACCCGGTGGCCGGCTCGTTCAGTCGTTATGCCCAGGATTATCTCGGCCCGTTGGCGGGCTTTCTGACCGGCTGGAATTATTGGTTCCTGTGGCTGGTGACCTGTGTGGCCGAGATCACCGCCGTGGCGGTGTACATGGGCGTGTGGTTCCCCGACACCCCGCGCTGGATCTGGGCCCTGGCGGCGCTGATCAGCATGGGCACCATCAACCTGATCGCGGTAAAAGCCTTTGGTGAGTTCGAGTTCTGGTTCGCGCTGATCAAGATCGTCACCATCATTGCCATGGTGATCGGCGGCGTCGGCATCATCGCCTTCGGCTTTGGCAACGACGGCGTGGCGCTGGGGATTTCGAACCTGTGGGCCCACGGCGGCTTCATGCCCAATGGCGTGCAGGGTGTGCTGATGTCGTTGCAGATGGTGATGTTCGCCTACCTCGGCGTGGAGATGATCGGCCTCACCGCCGGTGAAGCGCGCAACCCGCAGAAGACTATTCCGAGCGCAATCGGGTCGGTGTTCTGGCGCATCCTGTTGTTCTACGTGGGCGCGTTGTTCGTGATCCTGTCGATCTACCCGTGGAATGAAATCGGCACCCAGGGCAGCCCGTTCGTGATGACCTTCGAGCGTCTGGGCATCAAGACCGCAGCGGGCATCATCAACTTCGTGGTGATCACGGCGGCGCTGTCGTCGTGCAACGGCGGCATCTTCAGCACCGGGCGCATGCTCTACAGCCTGGCGCAGAACGGCCAGGCGCCGGCCGCGTTCGCCACCACGTCGAGCAACGGCGTGCCGCGCAAAGCCTTGCTGCTGTCGATCTTCGCCTTGCTACTCGGCGTGCTGCTCAACTACCTGGTGCCGGAGAAAGTTTTCGTCTGGGTCACGTCCATCGCCACCTTCGGCGCAATCTGGACTTGGGTGATGATCCTGTTGGCCCAGCTCAAGTTTCGCAAGAGCCTGAGCCCGGCCGAGCAGAAAGCCCTGAAGTACCGCATGTGGCTGTACCCGGTCAGTTCGTACCTGGCGCTGGCATTTCTGGTGCTGGTGGTGGGCCTGATGGCGTACTTCCCGGACACCCGCATCGCGCTGTACGTCGGTCCAGTCTTCCTGGTGCTGCTGACCGTGTTGTTCTACGTGTTCAAGCTGCAACCGAACACCGCCAACGCGGCGCCAGTGCACTCCGCCTGACGCCTGGCAAGGCCCGCTGCGTGCGGCGGGCCTTACCCTTCAGCTGACCTGTGTGACCAGCTTGTGCGACTGATCCAGGCGCTTGTTGAATTCCAGCCACAACCCCAGCATCACCATCAATGAAGCGCCGACCAGCGCTGTCAGCAGTTGCATCAGCAGCGCATCGCCAGCCATCGCATTGACCATGTCGGCCAACGGCGCCAGCACGACGCCCAGGCAAAACACTTCCAGTGAATAACGGCCCATGCGGCAGGTGTGCTGCGCCAGCCAGTTGTCGGTCCAGCCGCGTCCGGGCAACAGCTTGGCGGTGACATACGCCAGTGCGAGGAAGTGCAGCAGGCGCAGCGGCGACAGGTCGGTCTTGCTGATTGGGTAGATCAGATCGCTGACCGCCGATGGCATCCACGTATCGTGCACTTCGGGCCAGCGCCACGACAGTGTCAGCACCGCTGCAGCCAGGGTGTAGATCGCCGCCGCCATGAACAACGGCTGTCGGCGCAGTGGCCGCAGTTCGGCCGGGCGCTCGCGGCTGGCATGAATCGCCGCCGCGCCACCGAGGATGAACAGAAACTGCCAGGTCACCGGGTTGAAGTACCACACGCCGTCGGCAATCGCCCGCAGGTTCCAGCCCATCCACGGCGCCAGCAGGTACACCGTCATCGACGCGCCCACCACCAGCCAGGTCTTGCGCAGCAACAGCGGCAACACCAGCGGCAAACCACCGAGCAGCACGATATACAGCGGCAGCGGGTCCATCAGGTTGGGCTTGAAGCGCAGCAGAAGTTCATCGGTCAGCGCCTGCTGCGGGTGGGTGACGAAGTGCGTCAGGCCCATCTCCTCGACGAGGTCGCGGGTTTCCACATGGCTGTTGGCGAAGAACACGATGCCCATCAGCATCGCCAGCAAGAAGATGTGCACCACGTACAACACCCAGGTACGGCGCAGGATCTTCAGCGTGGCGAACCAATAGCCATCACGCTGCAGGATCTTGCCGTAGGCCAGCACAGCGGCGTAGCCGGCGAGGAACACGAAGACTTCGGCCGCATCGCTGAAACCGAAATTGCGTAGGGTGATCTGGCCGAGGGGATTGTGGGGAACGTGATCCCAAAAAATGAAGATCAACGCCAGGCCCCGAAAAAAATCGATGCGCGGGTCGCGTCCGTTCAGCATGGCAGCGGGCTCTTTGACGAAAGGTTTAGTAATGACAGGCGCAGGCGCGAATTGTCGTACGCCGCAGGTCGGGCGGGCGCAGGTTGGCGGTATTTCCAAGCAATTGCAAAGGCTGGATATTACTGAATGTCTCTAGACGTCAATGATCTCTGACGTGCCCTGGGTATCGGGGAGTACGGCATGAGAGGAGGCTGCTTTAACAAGGTACAACTGAACCGTCTCTCCGGGGATTTCGTTAACAACGATGCCCTCGGTGGTCCGGTTCAGTCTGGAAAGGCTGGGTCAGAACGCATCCATCAACAGCACTTTGCATGGCTTGGCCTGGTGCTCGTTTATCTGCGGCACCAGCCGGGTAAAGTGTTCGGTCTGGCAATGCGTGTCGAGCGCGGCCTGGTCGGGCCATTGCTCAATGAAAATGAAGTGCCCGGGGTCGTCCTGATCGACAAACAGGTCGTAGGCGATGCACAGCGGTTCCTGGCGGGTTTTTTCCACCAGTTCGGCGTGCCAGGGACGTACCGTGTCGAGGTGTTCGGGCTTGATGAAATCTTCAGCGATGACCTTCAGCATGGTTAGCGTCCTTAAGCCGCGGCTACGTCGTGGGGCTCAAAACTGTCCGCACGCGCCATCTGCCACATCCGCGAATAGAATTCGCCGTTCACCTCGCCGGTGAGCAACTCGCCGGGCTTGAGGAACACATGCAACTGCGAGAACAACTTGATCTCGGTCGCCGACATGCGCCGCACCAGGTGCTTGGCCGACAGTTGCGACGGATGATCCAGGCCTGCCGCCGCGAGCATCTCGGCCAGGGCCTTGAGGGTGTTGCGGTGGAAGTTGAATACGCGCTGGGCCTTGTCCGGCACCACCAGGGCGCGCTGGCGCAGCGGGTCTTGGGTGGCGACGCCGGTGGGGCATTTGTTGGTGTGACAGCTTTGCGATTGGATGCAGCCGATGGCGAACATGAAGCCGCGCGCCGAGTTGGCCCAGTCGGCGCCGATGGCCAGGACGCTGGCGATGTCGAAGGCGCTGACGATCTTGCCGCTGGCGCCGAGCTTGATCTTGTCGCGCAGGTTCAGGCCCACCAGGGTGTTGTGCACAAACAACAGGCCTTCACGCAGCGGCACGCCGATATGGTCGGTGAACTCCACGGGCGCCGCGCCGGTGCCGCCTTCCTTGCCGTCTACCACGATAAAGTCCGGGAGGATGCCGGTTTCGAGCATGGCCTTGGCGATGCCCATGAATTCCCACGGGTGGCCCAGGCAGAACTTGAAACCTACCGGCTTGCCGCCGGACAGCTCGCGCAGTTGGGCGATGAATTGCATCAGTTCGATGGGCGTGGAGAACGCACTGTGGCGCGACGGCGAGATGCAGTCTTCGCCCATCAGGATGCCACGGGTCTCGGCGATTTCTTTAGTCACCTTGTGCTTGGGCAGGATCCCGCCATGGCCGGGTTTTGCGCCCTGGCTCATCTTGATTTCGATCATGCGCACCTGTGGGTTCTGCGCCTGCACGGCAAAGCGCTCCGGGTCGAAGCGGCCGTCGCTGGTGCGGCAGCCGAAGTAACCGCTGCCCAGTTCCCAGGTCAGGTCACCGCCGTTTTCGCGGTGATAGGGGCTGATGCTGCCTTCGCCAGTGTCATGGGCGAAGTTGCCCAGCTTGGCGCCCTGGTTGAGCGCGCGGATGGCGTTGGCACTCAATGAACCAAAGCTCATCGCCGATATGTTGAACACTGACGCCGAGTACGGCTGTGTGCACTGCGGACCGCCGACCATTACGCGAAAGGCGCTGGGGTCACTCAACGGCGCGGGGCGCATGGAGTGGCCGATAAATTCGAAGCCCGCCTGATACACGTCAATCAGGGTGCCGAAGGGCTTGTCGGCGGTTTCGTTCTTGGCCCGCGAGTAAACCAGTGAGCGTTGCGAACGCGAGAAGGGCAGGGCGTCGCTGTCGGACTCCAGCAGGTACTGGCGGATTTCCGGGCGGATGGCTTCTACCAGGTAACGGATATTGCCCAGGATCGGATAGTTGCGGCGCACCGCGTGGGGACTTTGCAACAGGTCGAAGATACCGATCAGGCTCAACACGCCGGTGACCAGGGTGATGGGCCACAGCCATTCGTGTTGGATAAAGGGAAGGCTGGCGAGGGTGAAGATGACGCACACGGCAAAGAAGGCGTAACGGCTTAGCAAGGACAGGCTCATACGGTTTCCTTGGGTTCGGACTCTCAGGTCGATCCGGCATTCTGCGCCAGTAAGGAAAGCCCGGACAACCCACAGTGGTATTCAGCGAGCGCGTGTGGGGGGCTCGGATGGGCCTGAGGCAGAGAGTTCACGGCTGTCCGTGACCTCGAACCGAGCCTGATGGGTGGTGGTCGAATCGCCGCCGACGAAGACGGTAAAAGTGCCGGCCTCTATTACCGGCGAAAAATGTTGATTGAGCAGTGCGAAGTCCTGTGGGCCAAGATTGAAGTTCACGCTGCGCTTCTCACCGGGCGCCAGGTGGATTTTGCGAAAGCCGCGCAGTTGGCGGACCGGGCGAGTGACGCTGGCGACGTCGTCGCGCAGGTACAGCTGGACGATTTCATCACCGGCGCGCTGGCCGGTATTGGTGACGTTCACGTGCACCGTCAGGGACTCGGTGGACGCTAGCCGCTCGGCGCTGATCCGAGGCGTGTCATAGCTGAACGAGGTATAGCTGAGGCCGAAACCGAAGGGATACAGCGGCGTCCAGAGTTCATCGATGTAGCCGGACTCATAACCGCCGGCACCGGTGGGCGGGCGGCCGGTGTTTTTGTGCGCGTAGTAGAGGGGGATCTGCCCCACGTTACGGGGGACGGTGATCGGCAGTTTGCCGCTGGGGTTGATGTCACCGAACAGAACATCGGCCACCGCGTTGCCCATTTCACTGCCCAGGAACCAGGTTTCCAGAAGCGCCGGCGCCTCGCGCACGGTCTTCGAGAACACGAGCGGGCGGCCATTCATCAGCACGATGACCACGGGCTTGCCGGTGTCCAACAGGGCACGCAACAACGTGTCCTGGGCACCCGGCAGGCCCAAGTCCGTGCGACTGCGAGCTTCACCGCTCTGATCGGCGCGCTCACCGAGCACCGCGATCACCACCTCGGCATCGCGGGCGGCCTGCAGGACTTCTGCCAGGTCATCAACCGCGTTGCTGATGGGCGATGCACCGCCCAGGTAAACCACCTCGGTGTCGGGGGCGACGGCATGGCGTATGCCCTGCAAGATCGTGATCGAATCTTCAGGATGAGCCGCCAAGGCCCAGGGGCCGATCGTGGCTTCGGCATCCGTGGCCAGGCTGCCGACCACCAGTACGTTGCGCAGGTGCTTGGACAGGGGCAGCAGTGCGTCGTTGTTTTTCAGCAGCACAATGGATTTCTGCGCAGCCTCCCGGGCCAGGGCACGGTGCTGCGGTGTCAGGGTATTGGCTCGCTGCCGCGCCTCATTGCTGTAGCGGTAAGGGTCATCGAACAGGCCCAGGCGTTGTTTAGTCTGGAGGACGCGGCGCACCGCAGCATCCACTGCGGCCATGGGGATCTGGCCAGTGCGCACCAGTGTCGGCAGGTATCGGCGGTACATCTGGCTGGCCATGTCGACGTCCACGCCAGCGGTGAGTGCCAGCCGCGCCGTGTCGGCCGGAATATCCGCTACGCCATGCTGACTCAACTCCCAGATCGCGTTGAAGTCACTGACAATCAGGCCGGTGAATCGCCATTGATTGCGCAGCACCCCGGTCAATAACGCGGTGTTGCTGTGCAGGGGTGTCCCGGCTATTTCGTTGAACGAGGGCATGATTGCATCGACGCCCGCCGCGACGGCCGCCCGGAAAGGCGGTAAGTGCACTTCCTGCAAGGTGCGTTCCGACACGTCGGCGACGTTATAGTCCCGCCCACCCTCGGCCGCGCCGTAGGTGACGAAGTGTTTCGCGGTCGTCAGCATGAACGAGCTGTCGTGCGGCCCCGCACCGTGGAACCCCTTTACCTTGGCACTGGCCAGCGCTGCGCCCAAAAACGGATCTTCGCCGGTACTTTCCACCACACGGCCCCAGCGCGGGTCGCGGGCGATGTCGACCATGGGCGCGAACGTCCAGTGCACGCCGCTGGCCGTCGCTTCAATGGCAGCCGCGCGAGCGGTGCGCTGCGCCAGGTCGGGGTCCCAGGCCGAGGCTTCCGCCAACGGCACGGGAAATACGGTTCGAAAGCCGTGAATCACATCGAATGCAAACAGCAGCGGTATGTGCAGGCGCGAGTGGGTGACGACGTGTTTCTGCAGCGCGAGAGTCTGCTCGAAACCGTACGCGCCAAGGATCGAGCCGACCATGCTCTCGGGCAGATGCGACTGTGTGCCTTGGTCGATGACAGGGCCGGTCGGTGTGTCCTGAATGCCGAGCTGGCTGAGTTGGCCGATTTTTTCTTCGAGCGTCATCTGTTGCAGCAAGCCTTCCACCCATTCCTGCTCATTGGCCGGCAGGGCTGCGGTGCTGACACTGAGCGTCAGGTAGAGCAGCGTCAATTGACGAAAGCGTTTCATTGCCGGTTGCCGGTGTCAGCCGTTGAAGCGACACCGATTGCCGTCGAATCCGAGTTGAAGGGGTGGTACTGATACAGCCAGGTCTCTGACAGCGGCTGACCGTCCAGGCGCAGGAACAGGCGCAGCTCCACCGGTTCCTTGCCGTCGACGGCTAAATCGAACTGTGCTCGCCAATGACCGACGACGCCGTCCGGCACGGCTTCGGTGAAGACAAGTCCAAGCTCGCCTCGGGAGCAACTGATCACGGCCTCGGGCTTGACGCCCGGTGCAAGTTTTTCCAACGGTGCGCCTTGAAATTCGACGACAAATTTACGCACTCCCGCGGGACGTGGCTGCCCCGGTTGGCCGCCTTTGCCCAGACGCGTGGCCAAGCACACCGCCAATGGCGAAGCGTAAGGCTCCTGGGCCATCCAGTGCAGGCGGTAACGTAGCGTATAGCGATTGCCCGCTTCGGCGGGGGCCGAGGGCACCCACATGGCGACGATGTTGTCGTGGATCTCATCGTCAGTGCCATTTTCCATCAGTTGTACGCTGCCTTCGCCCCAGTCGCCCAACGGCTCGACCCATAGGCTGGGGCGGCGCTGATAATTCACGCCATCGAGGTAGTGGTCAAAATTGCGGTCACGTTGTAACAGGCCGAAGCCCTTCGGTTGATGGTCGCTGAACGCCGAAACCACAGTGCGCGGCGGGTTGTTCAGAGGGCGCCAGATGCGCTCGCCGTTGCCGGTCCAGAGCGCCAGTCCGTCGCTGTCGTGGACTTCGGGGCGCCAATCTGCGGCGGTTCGCTTGGCGGTTTCACTGAACCAGAACATCGAAGTCAGCGGTGCAATGCCCAGCCGGCGGACGCTCTTGCGCAGGAAGAACGTACAGTCGACGTCCATGATCACGCCCTGCGTGCGGTCGATCACGAAACGGTAGGCGCCGCAGATACTGGGCCCGTCGAGCCGCGCAAAGAGGGTTATGGACGTGGCGTGCAGGTCCTTCGGCGGTTCGAACCAGATCTGGGTGAAGGCAGGAAATTCTTCAGCCTTGCCGGCCTCAGCCACGTCCAGGGCAATCGCCCGTGCCGACAGACCGTACTGGTACAACTCGCCGATAGCCCGGAAGTACGATGCGCCAAGAAAGGCCACCCAGTCGTTCTGTTGCCACGGGAGTTTGGTCTGGTTGCCCAGACGGCTTTCCTGGATGCGAAAACCGGCGAATCCACTGTTACGGGGCAAGGCGTGGGCCGGGCTGTCGCCGGGCATGTCGAAGTTCGCCGGGTCGTAAACGATCTCGCGGGCGACGCCGTTGTCCAGCGCATACACCCTCACCGGTGTGCGAAAAAATGATCCCAGATGGAAGAAGGTCACGGGAAACTGCCCCGGCCCCTTGGCAAACAGAGCCAACTCGGGTTTGAAGCGGATCTGGCCGTGGGCGGCGTAGTCGAGTTTCGTCAACAGCGCGTCCGAGTCCGTGTTGGGATAACGGTAGGGTTTCAAGGCATCGACTTGTGCCTGTTCGATCAAGCCGTCGAAGGAAAAGGGGCCGGCCTGATCGGCACTGTCGGCAGCCAGGGCGCCCTTGCCCAGATGCGTGAGCAGGGCGGTCAGCGAAGCGTACGCCAGGAACTCGCGACGTGTGGACATGGTGACCATTCCTTGGACGAAGAGGAGCCATCTTCACGATCAACACGCCGCCGGCCTGCAACCGTGTTGCTTGCCAGGAGTTTCGAGGGGGGGAAGGTGGCTGTCTACTGTCAGAAATAACAGGTCCCAGAGGCAGCTGAGGAGCGGGGCAGGCGCGCGGCGCTTGTCATCAGCGCTTATTCAATAGGTCCTCGTTTGGGGCGAGTCCGGAAAAAACGAGACGTGAGGCTGATTACGATGGCGTGTCCCGCGCCACCGTCTGCCGAATCGGCAACACCACGCGAAACGTCGTGCCCTTACCCAGCTCGCTGCTGACGGAAATATCACCACGGTGTTTCTTGACGATGCCGTAGGAGAGCGACAATCCCAAGCCCGTCCCTTCGCCCACCGGCTTGGTGGTGAAGAACGGATCGAAGATCTTTTGCAGCGCGTGCGGTGGAATTCCGCAGCCGTTGTCTGCCACTTCCAGCCAGATGTTTTCGCCCTCCACGCCGTTGCTGATGGTTATGGTGCCGCGCTCCGGCCCCATGGCTTGTGCGGCGTTGATCACCAGGTTCATCACCACCTGATTGAGCTGCGAAGCCAGGCATTCGATGTCCGGCAGCGGCGCGTAATGCTTCACCACATCGGCCTTGTACTTGAGTTCACTGGCGACGATGTTCAGCGTCGAGTCGATGCCTTGTTGCAGATTGGCAAATTGCCAAGTCTGATCGTTGTCCACCCGCGAGAAGTTCTTCAGGTCTTTGACGATCTGGGCCACACGACCTATGCCCTCCTTGGATTCGCGGATCAGGAGTGGAATGTCTTCCTTGAGAAAATCCAGCTCCAGCTCGTTGCGCAAGGCCTTCAGTTGATCGCGTTGTTCACCCGGTGCGAGGCTTTCCTCGGCCTGGCGGTAAGCGTCCAGCATCTGTTGCAGCTGGTTGAAGTAGGTGTCGAGGCTGCTGAGGTTGGACGAGATAAACCCCACCGGGTTGTTGATCTCATGGGCCACACCCGCCGCCAGTTGCCCCAGGGACGCGAGTTTTTCCGACTGCACCAGCTGGCTTTCCAGCTGCTTGCGCTCGTCGATTTCCAGTTGCAGCGCCTGGGTGCGTTGCTCCACCAATTGCTCCAAGTGGATGGTTTTCACCGAGGCGCGCCGGGCCATGTCCCATTTGTTAGCCAGGGTGTTGGCCATCTGCTGGACTTCGATATTGTCGAAAGGCTTTTTCAGGATCAGCAAGCGATCGTGGCCATGCAGGCGATACAGCAGGTCATCCCAGGAATAATCCGAATACGCGGTGCACACCACCACCTGCAGGCCGGGGTCGATTTTCCACAACTCCTCGATGGTTTTGGCCCCGTCCCACCCCTGAGGCATGCGCATGTCCACAAAGGCCAGCGCGTAGGGTCGTTGCTCTGTCATCGCGGTGATGAGCAGTTGCAGGCCTTCTTCGCCGCCGTAGGCCGAGTGCAGCTCGAAGGTTTGCACCGTGGGTTTGCTGGTGTCGCCAAACAGCGCCGACTCCATCTCATCCAGCGCCTCGTTCGACTCGACAGCGGGCATCAGGATCTTGCGAAAGTCGTCGTGAATCGAGGGGGTATCGTCGATCAGCAAAATACGCCGGTTAGGGGGCTGGTTCATGGCGGGCTTCCGGCAAGGGTGAGAGGGATTTTCAAGGTGAACACCGCGCCCAGGCCCGGCCCGTCGCTGTGGGCGCTGAGCTGGCCGTTCATTTCCACTGCGGCCAGGGCGCAGCTGTGCAGACCGAAGCCGTGGCCTTCCTTGCGGGTGGTGAAACCGTGGGTGAAGATCCGGGTCATGTTTTCGGCGGGGATGCCTTCGCCCTCGTCCTTCACGCTTATCTGCAAGGTGCTGTCCTCCAGTTGTTGCACCGCCAGGGTCATCTGTCGTGGCCGTTCGGTGAGGTTGGACATGGCGTGCTTGGCGTTGCTGATCAGGTTGACCATGATCAACAGCAACCGGTGTTTGTCCGCCATGATCTCCGGTACCCGCCCATATTCCTTGACCACCGTGACGTTGTGGCGGCTAAGCGAACCGGCGTTCATGCGCAAGGCGTCCTCCATCAAATCGCTGATGTGCACCGGTTCCATCAGCGTGGACACGCCGGCATAGGATTGCTGGGTGGAGACGATGTCCTTGATGTGGTCGACGCTTTTGCTCAGTTGCGCCAGCTCATCGGTCATAGCCTGTTGTTCGACGGCAATGGCGTCCACCAGTTGGTTCAGGTAGCCCGGCAGCAGCTTGCCTTTTTCATCCAAGGTCAGGAAGGCGCCGAGGTCTGCCTGGTGCTCGTTGATCAGTTGCATGGCCTTGCCCAGGCCCAACGCCTTGCTGCTGCGCAGTTTGCGGGTGACCAGCTCGGCGGAGATATTCACGCTGTTGAGCACGTTGCCAACGTTATGCAGCACGTTGGTGGCGATCTCCGCCATGCCAGCCTGGCGCGCGCTGTCCAGCAGTTCGCTCTGCGCATCCTTGAGCTGCTGGGTGCGGCGTTCCACCCGTTGTTCCAGGGTTTCGTTGGCGGCCTGCAACGCTCGGTTGACTCGATTGATCTCGGCAAAACTACGCAACAGGCGCACGGCCAGGTAGAGCAGCAGCACCACCAGTAACGTCGAGAAAACCAACAGGTAGCGGTGATATTGATGGTCGATCAGGTCAGATGCTTGCTGGTCCTGATCGAGGTGGGTGGTCAAGTCGTCCAGGCGCTCGGCCACGGGTATGGAGGCAATGTGTTCGAGCAGGCTGTTGACCACCGGCTGCTCACGCAGAATCAGCGAAATGTGGTTGCTGAGGATGTCTATCGGGCCCTGGAACTCAGCGGGCAGGCTCTCCTTGTTGATTGTCAGCTTGCCCAACCCCACCAGAATATCTGCGGCGCGATCGTCGCTGGTGACCTGGGCGAATTCGAGGCTACTGAGCAACAGGTCGTAAATGTCGGTGGCCACATCCTGCAGTTGCAGGCGGCCTTCATTGTCAATGCGATTGAACTGGGCCTGGATGTCGTCCTCGGCTGTTGGCAAAAACGCGAGGGAATTGCGCAGCACCGCGTTGTGGGACTTGAACTGGTCGACCAGCCTGGCTTTTTCCTGGATCGCCGCCTGATAAGCCTCCTGGCTGGTTTGCCAGCGACTCAGGTCTTGCGGGTCGTGGTAGGTATCGCGGGTATTGAGTTCGGCCCAGAGCCGGGTCATTTCCGTGAGTGGGGTGACCAGCGGATCGTAGTTGTGAGTGATCGCGATCCGCGCCTTAAGCACTTCGCTGTCCCATTGGGCGTTGAGCTGCTGCAACTGGCGGATCAGATCCCTCGATTGGGTGTAGCCGGCGGTCTGGTCGCGTGAGGATTTGAGGTACAAAAACACCAGCGTAGAGGCCAGCAACAGGGTGATCAGGCCAAGCAACACTTGGCTGGTGCGACGGCGGGAGGGGGTCATGACGGTATGCTCATAGGGGCTTGCCTGCCCATTCGCCGGTCAGGGTCTTGAGAAACTGGATAATCAGGTCTTTGTCTTCCTGGGAAGGGTTGCGCCCCAACTGGTACTTGAACATCACATCCACCGCCGCTTCCAGGGTCTTGGCCGAGGCATCGTGGAAGTACGGCGCGGTGACGGCCACGTTGCGCAGGCTGGGCACCTTGAACACGTGGCGATCTTCTTCGTCCAGGGTCAGCAGGTAGCGCCCCAGGTCGGACTCCACCGGGTTGCCGCGCGCCTTGAAGTAATCACCCATCACGCCGAACTTCTGGAACATGTTGCCGCCGATATTCACGCCCTGGTGACAAGCGATGCAGCCGTAATCCTTGAAACGCTGGTAGCCGTATTTTTCCTCGATCGTGAGAATCTCCGTGTTGCCCAGCAGGTACTGATCGAACCGCGAGTTAGGGGTGAGCAGCGTGCGTTCATAGGTGGCCAGGGCGTTTTGCACATTGTCGACGGTGACGCCGTCGGGGTACGCCTGCTTGAAGGCGCTCTGGTAGGCGGGCACGTCTGACAGTTTCTGCACCACGGTTTTCCAGTCGCTGCCCATCTCCACGGGGCTGATAACCACTTGTTCGACCTGCGCTTGCAACGTGTCTACGCGGCCATTCCAGAACTGCTTGAAGTTCAGGCTGGCGTTCAAGACCGAGGGGGTATTGATTTGCACCGGTTTGCCGTCGAAACCTATTGAGAACGGCTTGTCGTCAGCGCCGCCGGAGGCCAGTCGGTGACAGCTGGCACAAGACAGGGTGTTATTCACCGACAGGCGCGGCTCGTTGAACAGTTGCCGACCCAGCTCGACTTTGGCTGAGTCCAGTACTGGAACCGTCGGCAAAGGTTTGAGTGCCTCATCCAGCGGCGCGGCCATCAGTGACACACTGAGTCCCATCATAAGGACCAGGCCGAAACCGTGAGTTGCGACGTCGCTCAAGCGAGCACTCCTTGCATCGTGTGGACTATTGATAGGTTATCGGCATGGCGCAGCCCAACTGCAGCCATTGGGCAAAATCCTTTGTCGACGCGGCCTTGCTGAATAGAAAACCCTGGCTCTCTTCGCTCTCCCGGGTTTTGAGGAGGGCCGGTTGCCCAGCAACGTGCTGTTGGGCAACTTGGCGCGGCGGGGCACTGACCTGATGTCACAGCTTAGTCGAGCTCCCTTGAATTCGGCGGCCAGTTGGCGTCAAATCAAGCCCGCGCCTTGGGCGAGGGAACACGGCTTAGTACCAGGGTTCAATTCAGCTCCATTCAGTTCAATGTGAAGGCGCAGTAGGCATGGATGAACAACTTGCGACGAAACCCACTATTTTGCTGGTCGACGATGAAGAGTCGATCCTCAACAGCTTGCGCCGCCTGTTGCGCGGCCAACCCTTCGATGTAGTGCTCGCGGGCAGCGGCGCCCAGGCCCTGGAGATCATGGCCGCCCAACCCATTGACCTGGTGATGAGCGATGCGCGCATGCCGGGCATGGACGGCGCACAATTGCTGGCCGAGGTTCATCGCCTTTATCCCGCTACCAGTCGCATTCTGCTCAGCGGCTACGCCGACCTGCCGACCATCATCAAGGCGATCAACGAAGGGCAGATCCACCGCTATATCGGCAAACCCTGGAACGACGACGAACTAAAGCTGATCTTGCAGCAGGCTCTGGAGCATCAGCGCCTGGAGCGCTTGACCCAGGAGCAGAACGAGCAGCTCAAGGCGCTCAACAACACGCTGGAAAAACGGGTGGCAGCGCGCACGTCCGAGTTGCAGCAAACCGCCGATATGCTCGATCTGGCCTATGACGAGCTCAAGCGCAGCTACGTGACCGGCACCGAAGTGTTTTCGTTGTTGGCCAACCTGCGTCTACCCAAGGACAAACAGACCAACCGCGCGCTGATCGAACTGGTGCGTGTGTACTGCACCGCCCAGTCCATAGACGACGCCAGCGCCCGTGACTTGGCCATGGCAGCTGCGTTGTACAACATCGGCAAGCTGAGCTGGAGCGACAGCATGTTGATCGAACCGGCCGACAAGCTGCACAGCACCGATCGCGAACGGTACCGCGGTTATCCGACCCAGAGCGAATCGCTGTTGATGACCCTGGAGCCGATGAAGGATGCGGCGCGGATGATTCGTCACCATCAGGAGCGCTGGGACGGCAGTGGTTTTCCCGACCACCTCAAGGGCGATGCGATTCCGTTCGGTTCGCGCCTGCTGAAGCTGGCGGTGGACTTTATCGAACTGCAGAAGGGCCTGATCCTTGAGCGGCATCTGAACAGCGATGAAGCTCTGTTATATATCCGCAAATACGCCGGGCGCCTCTACGATCCAGAGCTGATCGAGGACTTCGTCCAGGCTTGCGCGGCATTTCTCAGTGATGTGACCCTGGGCGACCCGACCGTCAAAGTGTTGAGCACCCGGGAACTGGCCGATGGCATGGTCCTGGCGCGCAACCTCAATGCCGACAACGGGATGTTGCTGCTCAACGCCGGCAAGGTGCTGAACCTGCCGTTGGTGGACAAGCTGATTGCGTTCGAAGCGATGGAAGGCGCCAAGTACAGCGTGTTTATCAAGAAGCCGGACGACACCGAAGCAGTGCTCCAATAATGTTTATTTTTGAATTCAAGGTGTTCAATTCATGCCTACCACTATCCGTATCGCCGCCGCCCTGCTGATCGGCGCTGACGGCCGAACCCTGCTGGTGCGCAAGCGCGGCACCCAGGCCTTTATGCAACCCGGTGGCAAGATCGACGCCGGTGAACAACCTGCCGAGGCCCTGGCCCGTGAGTTGTACGAAGAGCTGAACCTGCACATCAAACCCAGCGACGCGGTCTACCTGGGTAACTTCTCGGCCCCTGCGGTCAATGAGCCGGGATTTACCGTGCAAGCTCAATTGTTCCAAGTGCAGATCGATGCGCAGGTCAGTCCGGCTGCTGAAATCGAAGAGGTTCGCTGGATCGACCCTGCCGGTGATGGCGGCCTGGTGCTGGCGCCCTTGACCCGTGACCAGATCCTGCCGTTCTATCGCTCATTGCTGGCCATTACTGCCTGACGCTCAGGCGCAAAGGACTCAACCGTGATCATCCGTACGCTGGGCGGCAACGACGCCGAGGCTTATCGAGCGTTGATGCTGGAGGCGTATGGCGCTTATCCCCAGGCATTCACCTCCAGTGTGGCCGAGCGCGCAGCGATGCCGTTGAGCTGGTGGGAAAAGCGTCTGGACGGGCGCCAGGATCGTTTGCTCGGCGCGTATTCAGGGGATGAACTGGCTGGCATCGTCGGCCTGGCGTTCGAGCTTCGGGAGAAGGCGCGGCACAAAGTGACCTTGTTTGGGATGTACGTGACCGAGGCTTATCAGCAGAAGGGCTTGGGCCGACGGTTGGTGGAAGCGGCGCTGGATGAAGCGCGCCAACATCCGCGCCTCAAAGTCATCCAACTGACCGTCACCGCCGGCAACGATGCAGCGTTTGCGCTGTACCGACGTTGCGGGTTTATCCAGTACGGCCTGGAGCCGCTGGCGGTGCGGGTAGGCGTGGATTACTTCGATAAAATCCACATGTGGCGCGAACTCAAGGCTGACTGAGAGCCAATGAGGGAGGGTGGCTTGCGCCCCCGATAGCAGAGTGTCAGCCAACAGAGATGTTGAACGTGCAATCGCCATCGGGGGCAAGCCCCTCCCACAGTTGGAACTGTGTGGTTTCAACGCACCGCGCTGACTCCGTCCAAAGTGGAAAACGACGTGTCCTTGGCCGTCAGCAAAAAGTCGCGCATATACGGCGCATCCAGCATGTCCGCACGAATCCCCGCATACAGCGTCGCAAACAAACCTTTCTCACCCAGGCGCTTGGCCTTTACGTAGCCACGCGAGCTGTATTCATGCAGCGCCCAATGGGGCATGCCGCACACGCCACGGCCGCTGGCGACCAGTTGCATCATCATCACCGTCAGTTCCGAGGTTCGCACCTGGGCCGGCTCGATGTCGGCGGGCTCCAGGAAGCGGGTGAAGATGTCCAGACGATCGCGCTCCACCGGGTAGGTAATCAAGGTTTCGGGAAGCAAGTCTTCGGGCACGATGAACGACTTGCTCGCCAGCGCGTGCTGGTTGGCCACCGCGAGCATGGCTTCGTAAGTGAACAGCGGCACATAGGTGATGCCCGGCAGTTCCAGAGGGTCGGAGGTCACCACCAGGTCGAGGTCGCCGCGGGCGAGGGCCGGCAGCGGCGCGAAGGCGAAGCCTGAAGCCAGGTCCAGTTCGACTTCGGGCCAGGCATCGCGGAACTGGTCGATGGTTGGCATCAGCCACTGGAAGCAACTGTGACACTCGATCGCCATGTGCAGACGCCCGGCGGTGCCGCCGGCCAAACGTGCGATGTCGCGCTCGGCGCCGCGCAGCAAGGGCAGGGTGGCGTCGGCCAGTTGCAGCAGGCGCAGACCGGCGCTGGTGAAGCGCAGCGGTTTGGTCTTGCGCACGAACAGTTGCATGCCCAGGCGTTCTTCCAACTCCTTGAACTGGTGGGACAGCGCCGATTGCGTCAGGTGCAGGCGCTCAGCGGCTTCCACCAGGCTGTCGGCTTCGCGCAGGGCGTGCAGGGTCTTGAGGTGACGGATTTCGAGCACGTGCTCTCCATGAAGACAATTTGTGACGAAGTTGAATAGCGTGAGTTTGTCTCATGTTGCAAGGCATGTCGACCACGACCACTGGGCACTCTTCATCAAACTGTCATGGAAGTGTGGCAGCGCGCTTGAACAAACTTCATCAGACTCGCGCTCTACTGGGGTTCTGCGTTTCGGTGTTTTTCATGCGCGTGTTGCTTTTACTGGCCGCCTTATTGTTCGGCCTGCCGTCTTTTGCGGCGTCTCGATGTGATGTCAATGTCCCGACCCAAACGGTCGACCTGGAAAAGGTGAGCATCGCCTACCAGAGTATCGGCCGTGCGTCCGACCCGGCCTTGCTGCTGGTGATGGGCCTGGGCGGGCAGTTGATCCACTGGCCGGACGAAGTGGTGGTTGCCCTCTGCCAACAAGGCTTTCGGGTGATCCGCTATGACAACCGGGATGTCGGCCTGTCCACTTGGCGCGAGGCGCCGGCCAACGCCAATCTCACGTTTGAAGTGCTGCGCTACAAGCTCGGCTTGCCGGTGGCGGCGCCTTACACCCTGACCGATATGGCCGATGATGCGCTCGGGCTGATGAGCGCGTTGCAGATTCAACAGTTCCACGTCCTCGGCGCGAGCATGGGCGGCATGATCGCCCAGCACTTGGCGGCCATGGCGCCGCAGCGGGTGGAGAGCCTGACCTTGATCATGACCAGCTCTGGCGCTGAAGGCTTGCCGGCACCGAGTGCGGCGCTGGTGCAACTGTTGTCACGGCGCGGCGCGCCCAATCGTGAAGTCGCTTTGGAGCAACAGGCTGACTTGCTGGCCGCGCTGGGCAGTCCGACTATCAAGGATGATCGCCAAGCGTTGCTGCACCAGGCGGCGCTGTCCTACGACCGCGCCTTCAACCCGGAGGGCGTGAAACGCCAGATCATGGCGATTCTCGCTGAGCCGAGTCGCGTGCCGTTGCTCAACCAGTTGCGCGTGCCGACCCTGGTGGTCCACGGCACCGCCGATCCGTTGTTGCCGGTGATGCACGGCGTGCACCTGGCGGCGCATATCCAGGGCAGCCAATTGAAGCTGATTCCCGGCATGGCCCATCGTTTTCAGGAAGCCTTCAAGGCGCCGCTGCTGACGGCCGTGTTGCCGTACCTGCAAGCTCATCGTGAAGACGCGGCCCATTGGGCGCAGATTGATCAGGCGGCGCCTGCGAAGCTGCTGTGAGGTGGTGTATCGTGCAACCTTTGCGGCGTATGACTGCCAACGAGGTTGCCTACCATGAGTACTCCCCTGAAAATCGATTTCGTCAGCGACGTGTCCTGCCCCTGGTGCATCATCGGCCTGCGCGGCCTGACTGAGGCCCTCGACCAACTGGGCACCGAGGTGCAGGCCGAGATTCATTTCCAACCGTTCGAACTGAACCCGAACATGCCCGCCATGGGTCAGAACATCGTCGAACACATCACTGAAAAATACGGCTCGACCGCCGAAGAGTCCCAGGCCAACCGTGCGCGTATCCGCGACATGGGCGCCGAGTTGGGCTTTGCTTTCCGCACCGATGGCCAGAGCCGTATCTACAACACCTTCGATGCCCACCGCCTGTTGCATTGGGCTGGCCTTGAAGGTTTGCAGTACAACCTCAAGGAAGCGTTGTTCAAGGCCTATTTCACCGATGGCCAAGACCCGTCCGACCACGCCACCCTGGCGATTATTGCTGAGCGCGTCGGCCTGGATATCAAGCGCGCCGCCGAGATTCTCGCCTCCGACGAGTACGCCGCCGAAGTCCGTGAACAAGAGCAGTTGTGGACCTCCCGTGGCGTGACGTCGGTGCCGACCATCGTGTTCAACGACCAGTACGCCGTCAGCGGTGGCCAGCCGGCGGAAGCCTTTGTGGGCGCGATTCGCCAGATCATCAACGAAGCCCGAGCCTGACCGTGTTCCCATGTGGGAGGAGGCTTGCTCCCGATAGCTGAGTGTCAGTCAACACCTGTATTGACTGAACCACTGCTATCGGGAGCAAGCCCCCTCCCACATGAGTTCTGTGTGAATCTGAATATCTCGCTGGCCCGCCCCTTGCATTGACCCCCTAAAGCCATAGGGGAAACATTACCTTGAACATTCTTGACCTCGACCACAGCCTCACCGGTCAGGCACCGATTGCCCGGCGTTTGGCCAGTGGCCGTGCCACGCGCATCGACCTGCTCGACCTGGGCCCGAAGTTGCGCCTGTGGTCCACCGAAAAAACCTGGAAGCGCTTTGCCGAACGCCTGGCCCAGCGGCCACGGCCCACGGATGCGCGACCGGAAATCCTGTTTGTCGGCTCCGGCGATTATCACCACCTCACGCCAGCATTCCTTGCCGATCTCAAAGAACCCATCAGCCTGATCCACTTCGACAACCATCCCGATTGGGTGCGCTTTGCGCCCAAGCGCCACTGCGGTTCGTGGGTCAATCGCGCGCTGAAGATGCCAGCGATCAAACGCATCGTCACCCTCGGCCCGTGCAGCGATGATTTGCACAACCCGCAGCTTCGCGGCGGCAACCTTGGTGCGCTCAAGCGCGGGCATTTGCAGCTGTTCCCGTGGCAACACCCGCCGTCGAAAGTGTGGGGCAGGGTCGGCGATGGCGCCGGTCACCAACAGCAGGAAAACCACCTGCACTGGCGCAACCTTGCTGAGCTGGATTGGGCTGCATTCCTGGAGCAGATGATCAGCAGCCTGCCCACTGACGCGATCTGGATTACCGTCGACAAAGACGTGCTCGCCAGCGAAGACGCGGCGACTAACTGGGACCAGGGCGGCATGCGCCTGACCCACTTGCTGCAAGCCTTGCGCGCGCTGGCGGCACGCAAGCGCATCATCGGTATCGACGTGTGCGGCGAGTTCGCTACACCGGCCTTCAGCAATGCTTTCAAGCGCTGGGAAGCCAAGTCTGACCAGCCTCCAGCGGAGCGTTGGAGCCCCGAGGATTTGCAGCGCAATGCCGCCACCAATGAGGCCCTGATCGACCTGTTTGAGGAGCTGTTCCCGTGACGTTGACCGTGGTGTTGCTGGTGGCGTTTTCCATCGTGCTCGATGTGATCGGCCAGTTATGTTTCAAGCTCGGCCTGGACCGTTTGCCGGAGCTGGAAGGTGGCTTTCGCCTGAACGCGTTCTGGGGCCAGGTGTTTAATGCGCCGTTGCTGTGGGCGGGGATCGGGGCCTACGTCATTGAGTTTTTTATCTGGCTGGAAGCCTTGTCCCGCGCGCCGTTGAGCCTGTTGTTTCCAGCCGCTGCGCTGGCGTATTGCGGGGTGGTGCTGGCGGGCAAAGTGGTGCTGGGCGAAACCGTCAGCCGCCGCCGTTGGCTGGGCACGCTGGTGATTACCTTGGGGGTGATGCTGGTGGCGATTGCAGGGAGTCAGGCATGAATTCGCACGCGTGGTTGCATGGGCGTTTTGGCACCGTGGTGCTATGGGCCTTACTGATCTGCACCGAGAGCGCCGGGCAGTTATTTACCAAAGTCGCCGGTGACCAGCTGGGGCAAATGGATTTCAACTGGCAGTGGCTGGCCGACGTGGCGCGGAACCCTGGGATCCTCGCAGCGATTGCCTGCTACATCGGCGCGTTTTTCGTGTGGATGCTGATCCTGCGGCGCAGCAGTTTGTCCTTGGCGTTTCCGCTCAGTTCACTGGTGTTTGTGGTGGTGCTGCTGGGGTCGTGGCTGGGGCTGGGGGAACATATCAGCCCGCTGCACTGGGTAGGCGTGGCGGTGATTATCGGTGGGATAGCGCTGCTGGCCGAAGGCGAAGAAAACTGAAATGCGGCCCCATGTGGGAGGGGCAAGTCCCTCTCACATGGGGCCGAAGTGATCAATCGAACGTGTAGCTGATCGCCGTCTGTACCTGGCCCTGGTTCACGTCGCCGGTCTGCTTGACGATGCTGCTGTTGGCCGCCGAGCCCACCAGGTGCACCCAACTTGCGCTGGTCAACAGTGACCAATTGGGCGCCAGGGGGAATTGGAAACTCTGGCTCAGGGTTACGTTTTGGAAGCCGCCACTGGCGTTGTAGGCCTTGAAGCCTGTGGCCGCCGCTTCGTTATCATCCACCCCGAAAAACGTCTGGGTCTGGCGTGCATCGGCGAAATGCGCCACCAGGCCGCTGCTGCCGATGATTCCACCGCCCAACGGGTAACCGAGCTCACCGCCGACCTTGCCCAGCGCGCCGCTCTGGGAATGCCCGCCACCGACGGCCTGGCCCAACTGGGCGTAAACCCGCCAGAAGTCAGCCGGCGCGTACTGGATAAAACCCCCGACCTCGGCCATGTCCGACGCATTGCGCATCCCCTGCAGCGAACCGTTGGAGGTGCGCCCCTGCAAGTAATTGATATACGGACCGGCACTTAAACCCTGTGTGTTCAGCGCGCTCCATCTCAGCCCGTCGTCGGTGCTCAGGCTCACGTTGCCCCAGTCGAGGTCGAGATAGGGCACGGGCCGGGTTTCGTAGCGGCTGCCGGTCGGATCGTGGGGTTGGTAGCTGACGCCTGCGCCGACGTCACCGCTGATGCCTTCGGCCTGAGCGGCGAGGCTCAGTAAACCGGCGAACGCCGCGCATGTGATCCTCAACATGGTCACAGTTCCTAAGTGAATACACGCGCATGAACGCGCAAACCATCGCCCCCATGCAAGCACTCATCTTGTTTGTAGCAAGCTACAAAAATTGTAGCTCTGACGACACAAATTCCCCGCTCACACCCGTTAAACCCCCAGCCCTGCGGGGCTTTAACCAATTGGCACACTCCCTGCTCTAGCCCTGATGAAAGCGCAGACAGCGCACTCCATCAAGGTAACCACAATGATTGATTGGCATATCGTGTGCGACTTCGACGGGACCATCACCCCCACCGATGTCATCGACAACGTCCTCCAACGCTTCGCCGGCCCCGAATGGGAAACCATCGAGCAGCAATGGCTGGATGGGCATATCGGTTCACGCGAATGCCTGAGCCGCCAACTGGCGTTAATCAAGGCCACCCCCAGCGAATTGCTGGCGTACTTCGACAGCGTTGAGATCGACCCGGATTTCCCGGATTTCGTCGATCACGTGATCGGCCTGGGCGCGTCCATTGAGGTGGTCAGCGACGGCATCGAGCAAGGCATTGCGCGGATCCTGTCGCGCAACTACGTGACCTTGCTGCCGATCCTCGCTAACCGCCTGCGCCAGGTCGACCAGAACAGTTGGCGCATCGATTTCCCCTATTCCAGCGATGCCTGCCGCGCCGCGTCCGGCAACTGCAAGTGCAAATCCACGCCGCGCAACAAGCGCGTGCTGGTGATCGGCGACGGCAAGTCCGACATGTGCGTGGCGTCCACCGCCGACTTCGTGTTCGCCAAAGGCAGCCTCGCCCAGTACTGCGAGGCCAACAACATCCCTCACGCGCGCTTCGACACCTTCGCCGAAGTGCCTGCGTTGCTGGCCCGACTGCCTCAGGGCATCGCCGCCAACGCTACCTCCTTCACTGCCGACACTCAGGAAATTTTCCACCATGTCTGATATCCGCATCGCTACCGCCGAAGACCAGGTCCTCCTGGATAAAGAAGCCAAGTACTGCTCCTACGGCGACACCGTTCACTACATCGAACCGCCGCGTATTTTCAGCCGCTGCGAAGGCTCCTATGTGTGGGACACCGAAGACCAGGCCTACCTCGACCTGCAAATGTGGTACTCCGCGGTCAACTTCGGCTACGCCAACCCGCGCTTGAACAATGCGCTGAAACAGCAGATCGACACCCTGCCGCAAATCGCCAGCCAGTACCTGCACAAGGGCAAGATCGAGCTGTCGGAAATGATCGCGGTGGACGCCAAGAAGAAATTCGGCCTCGACGGTCGCGTGCACTTCAACGTCGGCGGCTCGCAGTCGATCGAAGACTCCCTGAAAGTGGTGCGTAACGCCACCAACGGCAAAAGCTTGATGTTCGCCTTCGAAGGCGGCTACCACGGGCGTACCCTCGGCGCCTCGTCGATCACCTCCAGCTACCGCTACCGCCGCCGCTACGGCCACTTCGGTGAACGCGCGCAGTTCATCCCGTTCCCGTACCACTTCCGGGGCCCCAAAGGGATGACCAAGGAAGAGTACGGCAGCCACTGCGTGCAGCAATTTGCCCGCCTGTTCGAGACCGAATACAACGGCGTGTGGGACCCGAAAGTCGGCCAGAGTGAATACGCCGCGTTCTACGTCGAGCCGATCCAGGGCACCGGCGGCTACGTGATCCCGCCGATGAACTTCTACCGCGAACTCAAACACGTGCTGGACCAGCACGGCATCTTGATGGTGTCCGATGAAATCCAGATGGGCTTCTACCGCACCGGCAAGTTGTGGTCGATCGAACACTTCGACGTGCAGCCGGATGTGATCGTGTTCGGCAAGGCGCTGACCAACGGCCTCAACCCACTGGGCGGTATCTGGGCCCGTGAAGAGTTGATCAACCCGAAGATCTTCCCGCCGGGTTCCACCCACTCCACTTTCGCCTCCAACCCGTTGGGCACGGCGGTGGGCCTGGAGATGTTCAAGATGACCAACGAAGTCGACTACGGCGCGATGGTCATGGCCAAGGGCAAGTTCTTCCTCGAAGGCCTGCAGGACCTGCAGAAACGTTTCCCGATCATCGGCGACGTCGACGGTCTGGGCCTGGCGCTGCGCTGCGAAATCTGCGGACCGGATGGCTTCACCCCGGACAAGGCGACCCTGGACTACATGGTCGAAGAAGGCATGAAGGGCGACATGGTGGTGGATGGCCAGAAACTCGGCCTGATCCTCGACGTGGGCGGTTACTACAAAAACGTGATCACCCTGGCACCGTCCCTGGAAATCAGCTACCCGGAAATCGAACTGGGCCTGAAGCTGCTTGAGCAGTTGCTGGTGCGAGCGACCAATCGGTGAACAGTGCAGAGATCGACCTCGGTGAAGGTGATGCCGGATTCGTTCTCGGTGATGGTCCGGTCGGGATCCTGTTGATCCACGGCCTGACCGGCACTCCGACTGAATTGCGCCAGGTCGCTAAAGGCCTGGCCAAGGCCGGCAATTGCACGGTGTACGTGCCGACGCTGGCGGGGCACTGCGGCGATAACAGCGACCTGCAGGCCACCGGCTGGCGCGACTGGTATGAAGGCGTGCGCAAGACCTTCGTACAGATCAAGCGGCGCCACGCACAGGTGTTCGTTGGCGGTTTGTCCATGGGCGCGGTGATGTCGATGTACGTGGCCTCGGAACACCCGGGGCAGGTCGCCGGGCTGCTGATGTACTCGACCACCTTGAAGTACGACGGTTGGAGCATCAACAAAATGGCGTTCATCACGCCGTTGCTGATCCGGATTCCCTTTGGTGTGCGTCTGTTTCGCTTCACTGAGAAACCGCCCTACGGCATCAAGAATGAGCGCCTGCGGGCGATTGTTGAACGCCAGATGAAAGAGGGCGAGAGCAGCGAAGCGGGGTTGTTGACCATGGAAGGCGTCACCGTGCGCGAGTTGCACTGGATGAACGCAGTGGTCAAAAAACGCATGCCCCGGATCAACGTGCCGGCGCTGGTGCTGCACTCCATCGAGGACGACATCACCAGCCGCTGGAACGCCGACTATGTAGAGCGCCACCTTGGCGGCCCAGTGACCAAGATTCTGCTGGATAACTGCTACCACATGATCACCGTCGACCTGCAATACCGGCGGGTGATTGAGTTGAGTGCTGCGTTCATCGAGCGGCATACATCCGCAGCGGGCTCCGGCTCAGTGTTTGCTGAGCAGGGGTTTTGTGGTGGGCAGGGCTGTAGTGGTGAGCAGAGGGGGTTTGGTGTGCAGGGCTGTGGTGGTGAGCAGGGGTTTTGTGGTGGGCAGGGCTGTAGTGGTGAGCAGAGGGGGTTTGGTGTGCAGGGCTGTGGTGGTGAGCAGAGGGGTTTTGGTGTGCAGGGCTGTAGTGATGAGCAGGGATGTTTTGGTGTGCAGGGCTGTAGTGGTGAGCAGAGGGGTTGTGATGTGCAGGGTTCCAGTCGTGAGCAGGCTTGCCCTGCGCTGGGGGGCGAAGCCGCCCCAAAACCTGCCATTGCGGTCTAGCTGGAGAAACTCGTTGCCTGGAGTGGGGCTGCTTCGCAGCCCAGCGCGGGGCAAGCCCGCTCACCACAAAAAGTACCATTCACCACAAAAAAGTACCGCTCACCACAAAAGGTGCCATTCACCACAAAAAGTACCGCCCACTACAAAAGGTGCCATTCACCACAAAAAGTACCATTCACTACAAAAAACCGTTCATCACAGATAGGCCCATTCACCTCAAAAAATCGCCGGCCCCAGGCCCTGAATATGGAAACGATGTGATCACCACCCAAGGCTTACCCACCCTCCGGACCCTCCAGAGTGTTGTGGTGTGCAGGGCTCTAGTGGTGAGCAGGCTTGCCCTGCGCTGGGTGGCGAAGCCGCCCCAAAACCTGCCATTGCGGTCTAGCTGGAGAAACTCGTTGCCTGGAGTGGGGCTGCTTCGCAGCCCAGCGCGGGGCAAGCCCGCTCACCACAAAAGGTGCCATTCACCACAAAAAGTACCGCTCACCACAAAAGGTGCCGCTCACCACAAAAAGTACCATTCACTACAAAAAATCTTTCATCACAGATAGCCCCATTCACCACAAAAAATCGCCGGCCCCAGGCCCTGAATATGGAAACGATGTGATTACCACCCAAGCCTTCCCCACCATCCGGGCCCTCCAGCGCAGTGCGTGGAACGATTGCTTCCCCGGTGCCCTGGAAGACTGGGACTATTACGTCGCCGTGGAAAACGCGGCCCTCGATGATTTCCAGTGGCGCTACCTTGCGGTCTACGAAGACGGAACCCTGGTGGCAGTCGCACCCGCGTTCATCACCCATTACCGCCTCGACACCACGATTTCAGGCGTCGGCAAGCGTTTCACCGAACGCCTTGAGCGACGGTGGCCGGGGGTTTTGACATTGGGCCTCTATGCCATCGGCTCGCCGGTGGCCGAGCGCTGTGATGCCGGATTTGCCACCCACGTCCCCGAGTCGCGCCGCCCGTTGTTGCTCAAGCATGTGCTGGACGCCGCACGCCACGACGCCGATGACTTCGGTATCGGCCTGGTGGCGGTCAAGGACGCGCCGAGCAACGATCCGCACTGGGCCGACAGTTGTCGCGCCGCCGGTTTCCAGACCATGCCGAGCCTGCCCACCGGTGTGTTGCCGTTGCCCTACGGTTCAGTGGACGCCTACCTGGGCTCTCTGGGCAAATCCACGCGCAAGGATCTGCGTCGCAAACTGCGCGCACCGGGGCCACGGGTGGAGTGGCGGCGCAACATCGACGATGTACTGCCTGAGGTCATGCGCCTTTACGAAGCCACACTCACCCGAGCCGAGCTGCAGTTCGAACGCCTGCCTGCGGGCTACTTCACCGGTGTGCTTGAACGCCTTGAGTCACGCGCGGTGTGTGCGCTTTACTGGGTGGACGAGCAGTTGGTGGCGTTCAACCTGATGCTGGTGGATGAGCATCGGCTGGTGGACAAGTTCTTCGGGCATGACGTGAACTTCACCCGCGACTACAACCTGTATTTCCGTAGCTGGCTGACCAACGTCGACTATTGTATTGAGCACAATATTGCGATGTACGAGTGCGGGCAGGCCGGGTATGCCAGTAAGCTGCGCCTGGGCTGCGAGTTCCAGGGCAACAGTGTGTTTTTCCGCCACCGCAACCGGCTGGTCAATGGCCTGCTCAAGCTTGTAAAACTGTTTATTCGACCGGACCGTTCCGACCCTGCCATGGCTGCTGCGATAAGCGAAACCCGATGATCACCAAGACCCGCCAGAAAGCCCGTCCCTTTGCCATTTCGCGCTGGAGTGTCCAGCGCAAGCTGGTGCTGGCGTTCTGGTTGGTCAGCGTGATTCCGACCATGATCGCGGCGGAGTTGGCCGCCACCACGCTGTCGCAGATTTTCGACAGCAACGTGCGGATCTGGCTGCAGGAGTCGACCAAGATCGTCAAGGACGAGATCGGCGACATCCTTCATGACAACGCGCGCATGGCCAAATTGTTCCTGCGCTACACCAGCCCGCCGGAGAACCGGCAAGCTGCCCGGCACGACCGGCTGACGGCCGACATCGCCGATGCCACGGACATTGACGTGGTCGCGTTGATTCGCGTCAGTGACCACAAAACGGTGTTCAGCACCGCCTCCGACGACATCGTCAAGCAGATCAGCCTGACCAGCAACGCGGTGTTGCAGACGGTGCAGGTGGCGGGCGTGAGCACGGGCATTGTGGTCTCTACGTTCGACACTTCCCGGGACGGCGTCGACTACCAGTTGCTGGTGGCCACTTACCTGGACAGCAGTTTCCTCACCAGCGTGGCCGATGTGCACTCCCTTGACCTGCGCCTGTACCTGGCCAACCCCGAGGGCTTCTCGGAAATTTTCTCGACCCAGCGCTTCGAGGATCACCCGTCGCGCATCCCCAAAAATGTCGAAGCGGCTATGCGCAGCACCAAACAGCCCAGCGAGCAATTCACCAATAACTACAGCGGTTTGTACTGGCCGATCTTCAACGACGCGGGCGATTTGCAGGGCGTGATTTTCAGCGGCCTGCTGCGCCATAGCAGCCTGGTGGGGCTGGTCAACCAGAGCAATCTGTTCGTCTTGATATTCCTGGTCAGCTCGGCGCTGTCATTGGCGGCGGGGGTGTTGGTGTCGCGGCGCTTGACCCGGCCGCTGCGAGACTTGTCCCAAGGCGTGAGTGCGGTGATTTCCGGCAATTACACCCATCGCGTAGCGGTCAGCGGCGGCGATGAGCTGGCGCAATTGAGCAGCACCTTCAACCATATGACCGAGCGCCTGGGCGAGTTGCATCACCTCGAAGCCCAGTTGCGCCGCCGCGATCGCCTGCATGCACTGGGCGAAGTCGCCATGGGCCTGGCCCACGAGATCCGCAACCCCCTGGGCATCATCAAGACCGCTACCCAGTTGCTGCACCGCCGCGCCGACCTGGCGGACACCGATAAGCGCCACCTGGAGTACGTGATCAGTGAAGTCAGCCGCATCAACGACCTGATCACCGAGTTCCTCGATTTCGCCAAGCCCAATCCGCCGCTACGTGTGGTGCAGCCGGCACGTCCGCTGGTGGAGGAAATCTTCGGTTTCTGCGCCCCGGAACTGGCTACTCACAACATCGATGCGCAGATCGACGACCAGGCACCGGGCGCGACTATTTACGCGGATGCCAAGCAGCTCAAACAGGCGTGCCTCAATCTGATTCTCAACGCCATCGACGCGATGCCCGAAGGCGGGCGTCTGACCGTGGGGATTCGCACGGTAGGCGACAACACCGTTATCAGCATTGCTGACACCGGCCAGGGCATTCCGGCAGAGATGGTCGAGCGCATCTTTACGCCCTTCGTCACCACCAAGGCCTCGGGTACTGGCTTGGGTCTGGCCAAGGTCTATTCGATCATGGAAAGTCACGATGGCAGCATCGAATGCGCCAGCGAGAAAGATGCCGGCGCCACCTTCAGCCTGTACATTCCGGCGATGGGCGAAGACGACGAGGACAGTCATGACGCATAACATTCTAGTGGTCGACGACGAACCCAAGCTCTGTGATCTGCTGGCGTCGGCCCTGAGTCAGAACGGCATCCAGGTATTTATCGCCGGTAACGGTCTGCACGCGCTCAAGGTGCTGGAGCAGGAAGACATCGACCTGGTGATCAGTGACTGGCGCATGCCAGGTATGGACGGGCCGGCGCTGCTGGCGGAGATCAAGGTGCGCTACCCCCATGTGCCGGTGATTGTGATGACCGCCTACAGCACGGTGAAAAACGCCGTGCAGTCGATGCGCAACGGCGCCTATGACTACATCGCCAAGCCGTTCGATATCGACGAGCTGGACATCACTGTCAGCAAAGCCTTGCAGTTTCGCGACATCATGCGCGACAACGCACGCCTGCGCGCCGAGCTGGATGAGCATGCCCAGTTCGACAGCCTGGTGGGTGACAGCCCGGCGTTTCGCACGGTGTTGCAAGCGGTGGAATCGGTGCGTGACAGCAGCGCCACTGTCCTGCTGACCGGCGAAAGCGGCACCGGCAAGGAAATGGTCGCCCGTGCCATCCACAAACACGGCAGCCGTGCCGACAAACCCTTCGTGGCGGTCAACTGCGCCGCAATCCCGGAAGGGCTGCTGGAAAGCGAGATGTTCGGCCACCGCAAAGGCGCCTTCACTGGCGCGGTAGGGGACCGGGTAGGGCGTTTTATGCAGGCCGACAAAGGCACGCTCTTCCTTGATGAAGTCGGCGATATGCCTCTGGCGTTGCAGGCCAAGATCCTGCGTGCATTGCAGGAGCGGGTCATCGAGCCGGTGGGCGATCCCCGCGAGCGCAAGGTGGATGTGCGAGTGATCGCGGCCACCAACAAGAACCTGTTGGAAGCGGTGGCCAACAAGGAGTTTCGCGAAGACCTGTATTACCGCCTCAACGTGTTCCCGATCCCTTTGCCGGCCCTTCGCGAGCGCGTCGAAGACATCGCGCCCCTGGCCCGCCACTTCGCCCAGACCCTCAGCGCCACTGCGGGCAAACGCATCACCGGCTTCAGCCCCGAAGCATTGCAGGCGATGGCCGCGTATCACTGGCCCGGCAATATCCGCGAGCTGCAAAATTGTGTGGAACGCGCAACGATTGTAGCGGCCTCGCCGGTCATCGAAGATATCGACCTGCCGGGTTACCTGTTTGCGTCGAAGCCGAGCGAGCTGGGCGTGACGACGATTCTCAGCGACGGGCCAGGGATTCCTCAGGACTTGGATGCGGCGCTGGCGGAGGTGGAGAAGGCCTACATACTGGCGGCGTTGCAGGAGAGTAATGGCGTGCAGGCTGCGGCGGCGGCGAAGATCGGGATCTCTGAGCGCAGTTTCTGGTATCGCCTGAAGAAGCTGGGCATCCAGGTCGACAAGATAGTCCGCTGACACACCTCGATTAAAAATGTGGGAGGGGGCTTGCCCCCGATAGCGGTGGATCAGTTAAAGATGAGCTGACTGACACACCGCAATCGGGGGCAAGCCCCCTCCCACATTTTTTGACCGAGTCGGGTCAGGTATGGAGGCGTACCCAGATACTCACCAGGATCGTCGCGGCGATCAGCCACGCTACCGCGGCTACGGCTAAAGAGGCCTCCAGCCGCATGCGGTCAACCATCACATACAACGTCGCCAGATACACAAAGTACGGAATGATCGACCACATCCCAAACAGGATCGTGGTCTTCAAATCGTCTACCGAACGGCCCTTGCCGACGATGTAATGGGCGATCAGCGCAAAGGTCGGAAACAGCGGTACCAGCCCCGCGATGTAATAGTTTTTGGTCTTGGCCAATGCGGCCAATATCAGTACCACCGCCGCGCCGAGGGCGGCTTTCAAGAATAGATCCATCAGTGGCTCAACCCGTATTTCTTGACCTTGTCGAAGAGGGTGGTCTTGGCCATCCCCAGTTCCTGGCTGGCCTGGGTCAGGTTGCCGCCGCTGCGTTGCAGGGCGTCGCTGAGCAGGTTGCGCTCAAAGGCTTCCACCGCTTCGGTAAACGCCAGGCCGTGGCTGCCACTGCTGGCGCCGCTTTTTTTGAAGGCGGGCAGGCCGAGGGCGAAACGTTCGGCGACGTTGCGCAGCTCACGCACGTTGCCGGGCCAGTCATGGCTCATCAGGCTGGACAGGGTCTGGTTGTCCAACTCCGGCGCGGTGCGGTCGAAGCGCAGGGATGACTGCTGCAGGAAGTGTTCGAACAGTTGCAGGATGTCTTCGCGGCGCTCGCGCAACGGCGGCAGTTCCAACGTGACCACGTTGAGGCGGTAGTACAGGTCACTGCGGAACTGGCTGGCGCGGCTCAGTTCGTCGAGGTCGGACTTGGTGGCGGCGATCACGCGGCAATCCACGGCCACGCTCTGGTTCGAACCCAGGCGTTCCAGAGTACGTTCCTGCAACACCCGCAGCAATTTGATCTGCAGGTTGATCGGCATGCTTTCTACTTCATCGAGAAACAGCGTGCCTTCGTGGGCGTGCTCGATCTTGCCGATGCGCCGCTTGCCGGCGCCGGTAAATGCGTTGGCTTCGTGGCCGAAAATCTCGCTTTCGAACAGGTTCTCCGGCAGACCGCCGCAGTTGAGGGCGACGAACTGGTGCGAGTGGCGCCGGCTGAAATCATGCAGGCAGCGGGCGACCAGTTCTTTACCCGTGCCGGTCTCGCCTTCGATCAGCACGTTGGCTGAGGTGTCGGCGACGTTGGCGATCAGCTCGCGCAGGTTCTGCATGGCGGGGGAGCGGCCGATGATGCGGCCTTCCAGGGAGTCACGCTCGGCCAACTGACGGCGCAGCGACCAGACTTCCCGCGCCAGTGCGCGTTGCTCAAGGGCACGACGAGCGACATCCACCAGGCGTTCGGGAGAGAAGGGCTTCTCCATGAAATCGTAAGCGCCATTGCGCATGGCGCCGACGGCCATGGAGATATCGCCGTGCCCGGTGATCAGCACCACCGGCAGGCTTTTATCCAGGGCCTTGAGGCGGGTGAGCAGCTCCAGGCCGTCGATGCCCGGCAGGCGAATGTCGCTGATCACGATGCCCGCGAAGTTCTCGCCGATGCGCTTCAACGCCTCTTCGGCACTGCCCACGCCTTCGCTGGGAATATCTTCCAGCGCGAGGGCCTGCTGGCAGCCGAGCAGCACATGGGGGTCGTCTTCGACGATCAGCACGGTGAGGTCTTGAGGATCAATATTCATGTCGACTCAGCTTGTTGAGCGCCTACCAGCGGCAGGCTCAGGACAAAAGCGGTACCACCACTGGCCGGATGCTCAACGGCGAGCGTGCCGCCGGTGGCCGCCGCGAGGCTGGCGGACAGGGTCAGGCCCAAGCCCAGACCTTGCTCGCCGGGCTTGGTGGTGAAGAACGGTTCGAACAAATGCTTGCGCGCCTCGGCGTCGATGCCGTGGCCGTTGTCGCGTACATGCAGGCGGTATTTTCCTTCGGCGACACTGCCTTCCAGCCACAACTCGGGAGCGGGTTGTGCCTGCATGGCGTCAAGGGCGTTGCCGATCAGGTTGACCAGGATCTGCTCCAGGCGTGTCTGGTCGATCTGCAAATGGGCCGCAACGAAGTCGCGATGCACGGTCAGCGGCAGGCTGTCCAGGCGCGCGCCCAGTACCTGGAACGCGGCGTCCACCGCCTTGGCGAGGTTGGCTTCGCCCTGGTCGTCACCGCGCCGGGCAAAGGAGCGCAGGCTGGCAGTGATGCGGCCCATGCGGTCGATCAGTTCGTTGATGGTCTTGAGGTTGGCGCTGGCGGTGTCCAGGGCGCCGCGCTCCAGGAAGCGCACGGTGTTGCCGGACAAGGTGCGCAGCGCGGCCAACGGCTGGTTCAATTCGTGGGCAATGCTGGTGGACATCTGGCCGATGGCCGCCAGTTTCCCGGCCTGCACCAGCTCATCCTGGGCACGGCGCAAGGTTTCTTCGGCCTGGCGTCGTTCGCGGATCTGGCCTTTGAGCCGTTCGTTGCTGGCGCGCAGGTCGGCGGTGCGTTCGGCAATCCGACGCTCCAACTGGCTGTTGGCTTCCTGCAAGGCTTCCCGTGCGGCGAGGCGGGTGGCGATGACTTTGCGTCGCTCATTCCAGGCAATCAGCAGGAATGCCACCAGACCAAATGCGACAGCCACCAGAATGCCTTGGTTGATCGCTGCGCGGCGCAGGTCATTGAGGGGAGTGAGGAGGGTGAAATTCCACGGTGTATCGTTGAGCGGTCGGGTTTGCGCCAGGTAGCTGACTTCGTGCTCGTCGTTGACCACTTCGCTGTTGGCCGGAAAGGTCAGTTTTTCGGTGCCTTCGTTCAAGCGCTCACGGGCCAGCGGTTCCAGCTCGTTCAGCGTGGCCCAGTAATATTGCAGGCTGTGGGCCAGGCGATCCTTGGTTTCATTGCTCAACGGACGCACGGCCTTGAGGCGGCGGGCCGGGTCGCTGGAGAGGATGATGATGCCGTTCTCGTCGCTGACGAAGGCTTCCAGGCGCGCACGTTGCCAACGTTCTTCCAGCGCTTCAAGGCGTACCTTGACCACTGCGACGCCGATGATCTTGCCGTGCTCTTCCAACCCGTGGGCCAGGTAATAACCGGGTTCGCCATTGGTGCTGCCGATGCCGTAGAAACGCCCGGGCTGGCCGCGCACGGCGTTCTGGAAATAGGCGCGGAAGGAGAGGTCTTCACCTTGGTAACTGTCGGCATCGCGCCAGTTGCTGGTGGCCAGCACCCGACCGGTGGTGTCCATCACGTAGATGGCCCGACTGCGACTGCGTCGGTTCAGGCCTTCGAGGTAATCGTTGACGTTTTTGCGGGTTTCCTGGCTCGGGTCGGCGAGCAGCTGCGAGACGCTGGTCTCCAGCTCCAGCAGGCTGGGCAGGTAAGTGTATTTGCTGAGTTCACTTTCGACGGTGCGGGCATGCAGCTCCAACTGGCGTTCGCCTGTGTCGCTGAGGGTGCGGATGCCGTAGTACTCGCTGATCCAAAAGCCGATATAACCCAAGCCGATCATCAGGGCGACGATCAACGGCGGCAGGAACAGTTGGCGAATCAGACGAGGCTTCACGGCAAGTGATGGCGGTGCGGCGCGAAATTGGTTGGGGTCGCATTTCATCACAGATGCCTTGGGTCAACCAGAGCTGCCAGCCTGTGCGGTCCAGCATGGGAGGGGGCTTGCCCCCGATTGCAGTGTGTCAGTCGGTATATCTATCGCTGATCCACCACTATCGGGGGCAAGCCCCCTCCCACATTGGCCCGGTTTCTACAGCAGGAGCTATGTAGTGCTTAGTGCTGCAGGATTTTCTCAAGGAAGTGCTGCGCACGCTCGGAGCGGGCGCTGATGTCGCCGAAGAATTCTTCTTTCGGGCAGTCTTCGATGATCTTGCCGGCGTCCATGAAGATCACGCGGTCGGCCACTTTACGGGCAAAGCCCATTTCGTGGGTTACGCACATCATGGTCATGCCTTCCTGGGCCAATTGCACCATCACGTCCAGCACTTCGTTGACCATTTCCGGGTCCAGGGCCGAGGTCGGTTCGTCGAACAGCATGACGATCGGGTCCATGGCCAGGGCGCGGGCAATCGCCACACGTTGTTGTTGGCCGCCAGAGAGTTGGCCTGGGTGCTTGTGGGCGTGCGCCGACAGGCCGACGCGCTCCAGCAGTTGCAGGCCTTTCTTGGTCGCCTCTTCCTTGCTGCGGCCGAGCACTTTGATCTGTGCGATGGTCAGGTTTTCGGTGATGGTCAGGTGCGGGAACAGTTCGAAGTGCTGGAACACCATGCCCACGCGCGAGCGCAGTTTCGGCAGGTTGGTCTTCGGGTCGGCGATGGAGGTGCCGTCGACCTCGATGTCGCCTTTCTGGAACGGTTCCAGCGCGTTGACGCATTTGATCAGGGTGGATTTACCCGAGCCCGAAGGCCCGCACACCACGATCACTTCGCCTTTTTTGACCTCGGTGCTGCAATCGGTCAGCACCTGGAAGTCGCCATACCACTTGTTGATGTTCTTGATAGAGATCATACGGCAAACCTTTTTTGCAGACGCTTGACCAGCAGCGAGGCGGAAAAGCTGATGATGAAGTAGACGACACCGGCAAAGATCAGGAACTCATTGGAGCGGCCGATGATGTCGCCGTTGGAGCGGGCGGAGTTGAGGAAGTCCACCAGGCCCACGGTGTAGACCAGCGAGGTGTCCTGGAACAGGATGATGCTCTGTTGCAGCAGCAACGGGGTCATCTTGCGGAACGCCTGGGGCAGGATAATCAGACGCATGGTCTGGCCATAGGTCATGCCCATCGCTTGCGCTGCGCCCATCTGGCCCTTGGGAATCGACTGCACGCCGGCCCGCACGATCTCACAGAAATACGCGGCTTCGAACATCATGAAGGCCACGACGCAGGAGGTGAACGCTCCGATGGGGGTGTCTTCGCCGGTGATCCAGCGCAGTACGAACGGTACGGCCAAGTAGAACCAGGTGATCACCAACAGCAACGGGATCGAACGGAAATAGTTCACATAGGCGCCGGCCAGGCGCGACAGCAGTTTGCTGGACGACAGGCGCATCAGCGCCAGGATCGTGCCCAGGGCGATACCGCCGATCACGCCCATGACCATCAACTGCAAGGTCATGACCATGCCGTTCCACAGGCCTGGGATCGCGGGGATGATGCCGCTGAAATCGAGTTCCATTATTTACCCCCCACGGAGATCAGGCCGGGCACTGCGACTTTCTTCTCGACCACGCGCATCAGCAGCATCAGGCTCATGTTCAGGGTGAAGTAGATCAGCGTGGCCAGGGTGAAGGCTTCAAACAGGTTGGCCGAGAACTCGGCGGTCTGCTTGGTTTGTGCCAGCAGTTCCATCAAGCCGATCAAGGACGCCACGGAGGAGTTCTTGAACACGTTGAGGAATTCCGAGGTAAGCGGCGGAATGATGATGCGGTAGGCCTGCGGCAGCAGCACGCTCCAGTAGATCTGCGGCAGCTTGAAGCCCATGGCGCGCGCAGCGGATTCCTGGCCACGTGGTAACGCCTGGATGCCGGTGCGCACTTGCTCACACACGCGGGCGGCGGTGAACAGGCCAAGGCATACGACGACGCTCAGGTAGGCCGAGGTGGTCGGGTTCAGGTCTTGTTTGTACCAGTCCTGCAGGTTTTGCGGCAGCAGGTCGGGTATCAGGAAATACCAGATGAACAGCTGAACCAGCAGCGGCACGTTACGAAACAGTTCCACGTAGCAGGTCGCGATGCCCGATACGAGGCGGTTTGGCACAGTGCGCATGACCCCCAGAATGGAGCCCAGCAGCAAGGCGATAATCCATGCCACGACAGCGATGGCAATGGTCCAGCCCAAGCCGGCGATGTACCAGTCGAGATAAGTCTCGCTGCCCACGCCGGTGGACTTGAAGAACACGCCCCAGTCCCAGTTGTAATTCATTAGGGTCTCCCCTCGAGATCGATCGATGTACAAGCACCCGCTTGGGGAAAATCCATTCCCTCCTGGCGATGAACGCCAGGCACACACGATCGGCTCGAAAACCGCCAGGTCGAGTGTTCCAAGTTAAATCCAGCAGGTAATTACAGACGCCTGAGGGAGGGTTGCTCCCTCAGGAGATAAGGTTAGATCAGTGTCAGATTTTTACGTCAGGCGCTGGCTTGTCGCTTGGGTTGGCGATCAGCTCTTTAACCTTGTCACTCATTGGGAAGTTCAGGTTCAGGCCTTTAGGTGGAATCGGGCTCTCGAACCATTTGCTGTAGATCTTGTTGATTTCACCGGATTTGTACAGGGCGGTGATGGCGCCATCTACGGCTTTCTTGAAGTCTGGATCGCCTTTGCGAACCATGCAGGCGTAGGCTTCGAAGGACTGTGGAGTACCGGTGATTACCCAATCATCCGGCTTCTTGGCCTTGGCTTCTTCGCCGGCCAGCAGGGCGTCATCCATCATGAACGCAACGGCGCGGCCGCTTTCGAGCATTTGGAAGGATTCGCCGTGGTCTTTGGCGGAGATGACGTTCATGCCCATCTGCTTGTCGGCGTTCATCGCTTTGATGATGCGCTCGGACGTGGTGCCAGCGGTGGTCACGACGTTCTTGCCTTTCAGGTCGGCAAAGTCGGCGTAAGACGGCTTGCCGTCCTTGTCTTTCTTGACCAGTAGGCGGGTGCCGATTTCGAAGATGTTGACGGTGAAGTCGACTTGCTGAGCGCGCTCGGCATTGTTGGTGGTGGAGCCGCACTCAAGGTCCGCAGTGCCGTTCTGGATCAGCGGAATACGAGTTTGCGAGGTGACCAGGTTGTACTTGGTCTTCAGGTCGGGCTTGTTCAGGTCTTTTTTCAGTTGCTCGACGACAGCTACTTGGATGTCGTGGGAGTAGCCAACCGGTTTGCCCGAACCATCCGCGATGTAGGAAAACGGAATGGAGCTGTCGCGGTGCGCGAGGGTGATGGTGCCGGAGTCGTTGATTTTCTTCAGTGTGCCGGTGAGTTCGGCGGCAAAAACTGGAGTGCTGATCAGAGCAGCAGCGATAGCTGCGCCCAGGATATGGGGAACGATGCGCATCAATACTTCCTCGACATTTGTTTTTTTTATGAAGCCAGTTAGACGGCTCTCTTGTACAGCGAATGCCCGTGACGGCTCCTGAGGCGTCCCAGGCAATCGTCCAAGAGTGTAGAGCATGAGTCGTGCCAGGCCAGGGTTAAATGGCTAACCGTATGATTTATATGATGATTAACTTTGTGTGACGATAAGTATGTAACTGTACGGTCCGGCAAACCGAATAGCTTGCAGTGTTGCGTTCGGAAAACCGAATGACTTGGCGCGCATAAAAAAGCCCCTGGGCCTCGCGGCGCAGGGGCATTTGTATGAAGAGTCTGTCAGGCCGCCTGAGTCTTGCTGCGGTTCTGCTCAACTTGGGACAGGTAACGTTGCAGGTTGTCCTGTTCTTCCGGTGTGGTGAACAGGCCAAGCTTGGTACGGCGCCACAGCACGTCCTGAGGTTGGGTCACCCATTCTTCGGCGCACAGGTAGTCGACTTCTCGGGTATACAGGCCACCACCCAAGTGGTCGCCCAGGTCGGCCAGCGATTGCACGCCTTCCAGCAGGCGCCATGTGCGGCTGCCATAGGTGGTGGACCAACGGCGTGCGATCTCGCTCGGCACCCAGTCGAATTTGTGGCGAATGGCTTCGGCCAGGGCTTCTGGTGAGGTCATGTCTTCGCCACCCGGCAGGCTGGCCTTGGCGGTCCAGCTTGGGCGCATTTGGGTGAAATACGGGGCCAATTGCGCCATCGCCGACTCGGCGAGCTTGCGATAGGTGGTCAGCTTGCCGCCGAACACCGACAGAATCGGTGCCTCGCCTGCGCCGCCCGACACCGACAGGGTGTAATCGCGGGTGATCGCCGATGGGTTATCCGACTCGTCGTTGCACAGCGGTCGTACGCCGGAGTAGGTGTGGACGATGTCATCGCGGCTCAGTTGTTTCTTGAAGTGCGCGTTTACCACGTTGAGCATGTAGTCGGTTTCACCTTCGGTGATCGCCACTTTCGCCGGATCGCCGGTGTATTCGCGGTCGGTGGTGCCGATGATGGTCAGGTGGTTCAGGTACGGAATAGTGAAGACGATGCGCTGATCTTCGTTCTGCAGGATGTGCGCGTGGGCGCCTTCGTACAGTTTCGGCACGATCAGGTGGCTGCCCTGGATTAAGCGGATGCCGTAGGGCGAATCCAGCTTCAGGTCTTCCTTGATGAACTTGGCGACCCACGGGCCGGCGGCATTCACCAAAGCGCGGGCGCGGATCGAGAACAGGCTGCCGTCGGCGCGTTCCATGTTCATATCCCACATACCGTTGCTGCGGTGCGCGCTGATGCAGCGGGTCTGGGTGTGAATGTGCGCGCCTTTTTCGCGAGCGGCCATGGCGTTGAGCACCACCAGGCGGGCGTCATCGACCCAGCAGTCGGAGTATTCGAAACCCTTGGTGATTTCGCTTTTCAGCGGGCTGTCAGCGCCAAACTTGAGGCTTTTGGAGCCGGCGAGCTTTTCGCGTTTGCCCAAGTGGTCATACAGGAACAGACCTGCGCGGATCATCCACGCCGGGCGTAGGTGCGGGCGGTGCGGCAATACAAAGCGCATCTGCTTGACGATGTGCGGGGCCTTGGCCAGCAGCACTTCGCGTTCGGCCAATGCTTCACGCACCAAGCGGAACTCGTAATGTTCGAGGTAGCGCAGGCCGCCGTGGATCAGCTTGCTGCTGGCGGAGGAGGTGTGGCTGGCCAGGTCGTCCTTTTCGCAAAGGAATACTGACAAACCGCGACCGGCTGCGTCTGCTGCAATGCCGACGCCGTTGATCCCGCCACCGATTACGGCAACGTCATAGACTTCGGCAAGCGGTGATGCAGGCAAGGTGGAAGGGTTCATCGGCTGGCCTCGCGATTTTTTCGTCTTGGAATTCGAACATTAATGTTCATTTGCGAAAATGGTAGCTGATAAACGCGCGCACAGCCACTCGACTTTGATTGAAAAAACTCATCAAAGGGCGGGAAAAGGAAGAATTGTGAACATGAGCCTTGGAAAGGCTTGAGGAAAAGGGTGTGTGATGGCGCGCCATTGTGGGAGTAAGCCCCTTCCCACATTCGAGCGTATTCACAGCTCGAAGGGTGGGAGGGGGCTTGCCCCCGATGACGTCAGTGCAGACGCTATACGACTTCCAGGCGAACCTTATGGTCATTCAGCAACTGCACCAGCGCCGGCACCGGCTGCTGATCCGTCACCAGGCAGTCCACCAGGCTGATCGGCCCTAAACGAATCATGGCATTGCGCCCAAATTTGCTCGAGTCCGCCGCCAGGATCACTTTGCGGGCATTGGCGATGATCGCCTGGGAAACCCTGACTTCCTGGTAATCGAAATCCAACAAGCTGCCGTCTTCATCAATGCCGCTGATACCCACCAAGGCAAAGTCGACCTTGAACTGGTTGATGAAGTCCACGCTGGCCTGGCCCACCACACCGCCGTCACGCCGCACGTTGCCGCCAGTCAGCAGCACGTCAAAGTCATCCTTGGCACTGAGCATGGTGGCGACGTTGAGGTTGTTGGTGATGATTTTCAGGTGGTTGTGATTCAACAGCGCACGGGCGATGGACTCGGTGGTGGTGCCGATATTGATGAACAGCGAGGCGTGGTCGGGGATTTGCGCGGCAATGGCCTCGCCGATGCGCTGTTTCTCGTCGCGCATCTGGTCGGCACGCATGGCGTACGCGGTGTTTTCGACACTGGAGTCATAGGCCGCGCCGCCGTGGTAGCGGCGCAGCAAATTGGCGTCCGCCAGCTGATTGATATCGCGGCGGATGGTCTGCGGGGTGACAACAAATAGCTGCGCCATTTCCTCGATACTGACGTAGCCGCGCTCGCGGACCAGTTCGAGGATTTGTTGTTGGCGGGGAGGCAGATTCATGGGGCGTCCTTTGGGCTGCCATACAAAAGTGGCCCATGATGACGCAGGAATCCGCTCCCGGCCAGTTACAACCGGAGCTTGGCTTATTCGGCGCCTTCGTGCGGTTCCCAGTCGCGGGTGCGGCTGACAGCTTTTTGCCAGCCAGCGTAGAGTTTTTCTTTGGCTGCTTCATCGAGCTGTGGTTCGAATTCGCGCTCGATCACTGCCTTGCCTCGCAACTCGTCCAGGCTGCCCCAGAAGCCACAGGCCAGGCCGGCCAGATAGGCGGCGCCCAATGCCGTGGTCTCGCGCATTTGCGGGCGCTCGACCTGGGTGCCGAGGATATCGGCCTGGAACTGCATCAGGAAGTTGTTGGCTACCGCGCCGCCGTCCACACGCAGGGCCTTGAGGCGTTCGCCGGAGTCCTGCTGCATGGCATCGAGAACGTCACGGGTTTGGTAGGCAATCGACTCCAGGGCTGCACGAATAATGTGATCCACGCGTACGCCACGGGTCAGGCCGAACAGTGCGCCACGGGCGTAGGGGTCCCAGTAAGGAGCACCCAGGCCGGTGAAGGCCGGGACCAGGTACACGCCATTGCTGTCCTTG
This sequence comes from Pseudomonas sp. Irchel 3H9, assembly GCF_900187495.1. Lineage (NCBI taxonomy): Bacteria > Pseudomonadati > Pseudomonadota > Gammaproteobacteria > Pseudomonadales > Pseudomonadaceae > Pseudomonas > Pseudomonas sp. Irchel 3H9. The sequence goes on from NZ_FYDK01000001.1 coordinate 490,565, forward strand.
ACCTTGCCGGCGAAGTATTCGGTGTCGGTGGCGTCGGCAATGATCTTCAACTCGTCACGCAGCCACTGCACAGTGGAGCCGCCGTTGAACACCGCGCCTTCGAGTGCGTAGGCCACTTCGCCACGCGGGCCGCAGGCGATGGTGGTGAGCATGCCGTGCTTGGATTTCACCGCTTTGTCGCCGGTGTTCATCAGCAGGAAGCAGCCGGTGCCGTAGGTGTTCTTGGCCTGGCCGGCTTCCACGCACATCTGGCCGAACAGCGCCGCTTGCTGGTCACCGGCGATACCGCCGATGGCGATGCCGCTCTTGGTGCGGCCGTAGATCTCCGAAGAGGACTTCACTTCCGGCAGCATTTCGCGAGGAACGTCGAGGATCTCCAGCATCTTCGCATCCCACTCCAAGGTGTGGATGTTGAAGAGCATGGTGCGCGAGGCGTTGGTGTAATCGGTGACGTGGGTTTTGCCGCCGGTAAATTTCCAGATCAGCCAGCTGTCCACGGTGCCGAACAGCAGTTCGCCGTTGCGAGCGCGCTCACGGCTGCCTTCGACGTTATCGAGGATCCACTTGAGCTTGGTACCGGAAAAGTACGGGTCGGTGACCAGGCCGGTGGTGTCGTTGATGTATTGCTCGTGGCCGTCACGCTTGAGCTGCTGGCAGATCTCGGTGCTTCGGCGGCACTGCCACACGATGGCGTTGTAGATCGGGCGGCCGGTGATTTTGTCCCACACTACGGTGGTTTCACGCTGGTTGGTGATACCGATGGCGGCGACCTGGTCGTGGTGCAGGCCGGCTTGTGCCAGGGCTTCGACCATCACCGCGCTCTGGGTAGCGAAGATTTCCATCGGGTCATGTTCAACCCACCCTGGCTGTGGGTAGTGCTGAGTGAACTCACGCTGGGCGGTGCAGACCACGTTGGCGTCACGATCGAAGATGATTGCCCGGGAACTGGTGGTGCCCTGATCAAGGGCAATGATGTAGTTCTTATTCTGAATGTCGGTCATGTCGATTGCCTTGGACGAGAAATAAGGGAGTGGATCAACAGCCTGGGCCACTAAAAGGGCAGTAGGGACCAGGCGGTATTATCAGGAAATACGGGTTTCGCCAGTGACGGCGGTGTCTTGGGTTTCGGCGACAGCAGGTGCGGCGCTCGGCAGATGACGGGCAATCAGCCCGCGATAGGCCGCAGCACCCAGGCATGCGCCGACAATCGGCGCGAAAATCGGCACCAGGAAGTAAGGAATATCGCGGCCGCCAGTGAAGGCCATTTCACCCCAACCAGCGAAAAAGGTCATCAGCTTGGGCCCGAAATCCCGCGCCGGGTTCATCGCAAAGCCGGTCAACGGGCCCATGGCGCTGCCAATTACCGCAATCAGCAGGCCGATCAGCAGTGGCGCCAACGGGCCGCGTGGCAGGCCGTTGTTGTCATCGGTCAGGGCCATGATCACGCCCATCAGAATCGCCGTAATGACCATTTCCACCAGGAAAGCCTGTGCAGTGCTCAGCAGGGCATGAGGGTAGGTGGAGAACACCGACGCCAATTCCAGGCTGGCTTGAGTGCCGCGTACCAGATGATGGGTTTGTTCGTAATCGAAAAACAGATTGCTATAGAGCGTGTACACCAGCGCCGCTGAGCAGAATGCGCCGGCCACTTGGGCGAGGATGTAGAAGGGCAATTTGCGCTTTTCGAAATCGGCGAAAAGGCACAGGGCGATGCTGACGGCTGGGTTGAGGTGAGCCCCGGAAATACCGGCGCTCAGGTAGATCGCCATGCTGACGCCGATACCCCAGATGATGCTGATTTCCCATAACCCAAAGCTGGCACCCGCGACCTTGAGGGCAGCGACACATCCTGTACCGAAGAAGATCAGAAGCGCAGTCCCCAGGAACTCGGCCATGCATTGGCTCGAAAGTGAAGGCTGTTGAAGAGCAGTTGTCATGGAAAACCTCAATTGTTGTTCTTGTCTGGCGCACTGCCTCAACGGGCGGTGGCGCGATTTTCACCGTGACGAGGATCCCCATCCAAGGCACGGCTTACTGCTGGAATACTGTAGGTGTATTACTACAGTGTTCGTAAGCGAAAAAATATAGACAAGAATGACCGCTGTCAAAGGTCGAAAGTGAACGGTCAGTCACTTTCGAACTATGGGTTTGATGAATGATCATGCTTGCCCTACGGACTATCGTTGGAAGAGAGGTGCGCATTAGAGCGTTTTACGCGGGCTTGGCCTAGAATTGGCCACCTGTTTGCCACCGCCGGAGACGCCATGACCCCCGCATTGGATTTGTTGAAAAAAGTTCGCGCCGAACATCGCATCCACAGTTATGAACACGATCCCAAGGCCGCCTCATATGGCCTGGAGGCCGCAGAAAAGTTGAGCCTCGACCCGGCGCAGGTGTTCAAGACCTTGTTGGCCAGCAGCGAAAAAGGCGAATTGTTGGTGGCTGTGGTGCCGGTCGTCGGAAGTCTGGACTTGAAAGCCCTGGCGCACGCGGCGGGGGTGAAAAAAGTAGAAATGGCCGACCCCGCCGCGGCGCAGCGTTCGACCGGTTATCTGTTAGGTGGCATCAGTCCGTTGGGGCAGAAGAAGCGTTTGCGCACGTTTATCGATGTGACGGCGCAGCCGTTCACGACAATTTTTGTCAGTGCGGGGAGGCGGGGTTTGGAAGTGGAGTTGTCGGCAGCGGTGCTGGCGGAGCACACCCAGGCCATATTCGCAGAAATTGGCCGGGCGTAATCCCCGGCTCCTGGAGAGCCCATGTGGGAGGGCGCTTGCTCACTATCGCTGTAGGTCAGCCGGTGTATCTACAGCTGACCCACTGCCATCGGGAGCAAGCTCCCTCCCACATGATGACCAGTATTCTTCAAATACTCAGTGTGCCGGGTTGTAGCGCCGTACGCCCGACTCGGATCGAGGGATCTGCGCCGCGGTGCTGCCCGAAGCCTGAAACAGCACCAGATGCTCAGCGGCTACACGAATCCCCACATCCGCCCCCACCTGATGGTCGGCATGACTGGGGAAAATCGATTCCAATTGCGCGCCGGTCGGCAACTGCAGACGGTACAAGGTGGATGCACCGAGGAACGTCTTACCGACGATCCGGGCTTTCAATGCACTGTCCGGCGCGTAGACGATGTCATCCGGGCGTAGCAACACATCCACCGCACCACCGGTCGGCCAGGTGTAGGCGCGATTGCCGCGCAGGTCACCCAGTTCGGTGCTGACTGACTCGGGCGAGCTCAATTGACCACGAATGAAATAACCCTGGCCGATAAAGCTGGCGACGTAGGGTGTCTGAGGTTCGTGATAGAGGTTGTAGGGCGTGTCCCACTGCTCCAGACGGCCCTCCTTGAAGACGCCGACCTGATCACTCACGGCAAACGCTTCTTCCTGGTCATGGGTGACCAGAATCGCACTGGTGCCGCGCGCCTTGAGAATGTCGCGCACCTCATGGCTGAGCTTGCGCCGCAGTTCGCCATCAAGGTTGGAGAAGGGTTCGTCCAGCAGCAACAGTTGCGGCTCCGGCGCCAGGGCGCGGGCGAGGGCGACACGTTGCTGCTGGCCGCCGGACAGTTCGTGAGGGAAGCGCTTGCCCAGATTCTTCAGGTTGACCAGTTCCAGCAACTCGGTAACCACGCGATCCTTTTGTGGATGCTTGCGGATGCCGAACGCGATGTTGTCGGCCACGCTGAGGTGGGGAAACAGCGCATAGTCCTGGAACACCATGCCGATGCGACGCTTCTCCGGTGCCAGGGTGAAACCGGCACTGGAGATCACTTCTCCTGCCAGGCTGATTTCGCCTTCATGCACCGGCTCAAAACCGGCAATCGCGCGCAGAGTGGTGGTTTTACCGCAGCCTGATGAGCCGAGCAGGCAGCCGATATCGCCCGCGTTCAGGTGCAGATTGAGGTTCTGCACCACCCGTTGATCTTGATAGCCGCATGCCAGATTGCGCAGGTTCAGCAGAAGTGGCTGGCTCATGCGTGGTGGTACGAAGGCGGGACGAGGAATTCGAGCAGAGCCTTCTGAGCGTGCAGGCGGTTTTCGGCCTGGTCCCAGGCGACCGAGCGCTCATCGTCAAGCAGGTCGAGGCTAATTTCTTCGCCGCGGTGAGCGGGCAGGCAGTGCATGAACAGCACATCCGGTGCAGCCAGGTCGAGCAGGGCCCGATTTACCTGGTACGGCGCGAACAGGGCCAGGCGCTGGGCGGTTTCGTCTTCCTGGCCCATGGAGGTCCAGACGTCGGTGCTGACGAGGTGCGCGCCCAGCACGGCGTCACGTGGGTCACGCACCAGGGTGACGCGATCGCCGGCCTGTGCCAGGAAGCGCGCGTCAGGCTCGTAGCCTTGCGGGCAAGCAATGCGCAGTTGGAAGTCGAATTGGATCGCCGCTTCTATATAGCTGTTGCACATGTTGTTGCCGTCACCGATCCAGGCCACGGTCTTGCCTTGGATGGAGCCACGGTGCTCAAGGAAGGTTTGCATGTCAGCCAGCAACTGGCACGGGTGCAGGTCATCGGACAGGCCGTTGATCACCGGAACTCGTGAGTTGGCGGAAAATTCGGTGACGGTGCTGTGGGCAAAGGTACGGATCATCACCGCATCCAGCATGCGCGACATGACGCGGGCGCTGTCGGCGACAGGCTCGCCACGACCCAGTTGAGTGTCGCGCGAAGACAGGAAGATGGCTTGGCCACCTAGTTGGATCATGCCGGCTTCAAAAGACACACGGGTGCGGGTCGACGACTTCTCGAAAATCATGCCGAGGACGCGGTTTTTCAAAGGCTCGAACAGTACGCCGCGGTTACGCAGGTCTTTAAGCTCAATGCCTCGACGGATCACGCTGACCAGCTCTTCGGGCGTGCAATCCATCAGGGAGAGAAAGTGCCTTGCGCTCATCATTAACTACCTTTTTGCAACAGACCGCAGATACTCAAAGCCTTGTTTATTGTGACAACGGGCGAGACCTGCGGCGAAAGCCGCACGGGGCGACGAAATAGGGGAAGGCGCGATATTGACATTAAATGTCGCGTCTTACCAATAGGGCTACGTTTTTAGGGGTGTTCAAGAAGGGCGCGAGAGCGCTTTTGAAGACGATTTCCTGACGGCAGCGGGCCATTTGTACACTGGCGTCGCAACCTTTTGCAATGCGCGGGGGCGGGCTCGGATCAGGCTGCGTCGGTTTCCGGGGCTGTATACAGGGTTTTGTAACATTTGCTCATGCTTGGTCATGGCCTGGCCTAATGCTCGCCGATTCACAGGACGAACGATACTGGCGTCTGTCATGGTCGCGGCCCATAGTCAGACCAAAGCCCCTATAAAGAGACTGGCCATGACCAAGACTCTCCATCACCGTGCGTGCCATCTATGTGAAGCCATCTGTGGCTTGACCCTGGAAACTACCCAAGCCGAAGACGGCAGCCTGGCGATCACCTCGATCAAGGGCGACGCGTTGGACACCTTCAGCCGTGGTCATATCTGCCCAAAGGCGGTGGCGTTGCAGGATATCCAGAATGACCCGGACCGCCTTCACCAGCCGATGTTGCGAACGGGCAGCGAATGGCGAGCGATCCCTTGGGACGAAGCGTTTTCCTTGGTCGCCGAGCGGCTGTCGGGTATCCAGGCCCGGCACGGGCAGAATGCGGTGGCGGTGTATCAGGGCAACCCCAGCGTGCACAACTATGGGCTGATGACTCACAGCAACTACTTCCTCGGCCTGCTCAAGACGCGCAATCGGTATTCCGCGACCTCTGTGGATCAGTTGCCTCATCACCTCACCAGCCACTTGATGTACGGCCATGGCCTGCTGCTGCCGATCCCGGACATCGATCACACCGACTTTATGCTGATCCTGGGTGGCAACCCGCTGGCTTCCAACGGCAGCATTATGACCGTACCAGATGTGGAGAAGCGCCTTAAAGCCATTCAGTCCCGGGGCGGCAAAGTGGTGGTGGTAGACCCTCGGCGCAGTGAAACGGCGGCGATTGCTGATCAACACCTATTCGTGCGGCCGGGTGGAGATGCGGCGCTGTTGTTCGGTGTGCTCAACACCTTGTTTACCGAAAACCTGACACGCGCCAGTCATTTACCGGTAGACGGTCTTGAGGACGTTCGCCGTGCTATCGCAGGCTTTACTGCCGAGGCCATGAGCCGCCAGTGTGCGGTGCCTGCCGAACAGATCCGCCAATTAGCGCGGGACTTTGCCGCAGCGGACAAGGCCGTGTGTTATGGGCGTATGGGTGTGTCGACCCAGGCGTTTGGCACGCTCTGCCATTGGTTGGTGCAGTTGATCAACCTGGTCACCGGCAACCTGGACCGGGTTGGCGGCGCCTTGTGCACCACCCCCGCGGTGGACCTGGTAGCGTCGACCGGTGGCGGGCATTTCAACCGCTGGCAAAGCCGGGTTTCCGGGCGTCCGGAGTACGGCGGCGAGTTGCCGGTGTCGGCCCTGGCTGAAGAAATGCTTACTGACGGCGAAGGGCAGATCCGCGCATTGATCACGGTAGCGGGCAATCCTGTGCTGTCGACCCCTAACGGTCGCCAGTTGGAGCAGGCGCTGGATGGGTTGGAGTTCATGGTCAGTATCGATCTTTACATCAACGAGACCACTCGGTACGCCGATCTGATTTTGCCGTCCACCTCGGCCTTGGAAAACGATCACTACGACACCACCTTCAACATGTTTGCGGTGCGTAACGTCACCCGTTTCAACCGCGCGATCTTGCCCAAGCCCGAAGGGGCCTTGCATGACTGGGAAATTTTCGTCGGTCTGGCCACCGCCTTTGCGGCGCAGACCGGTGTTGTGCTTAAACCGACGATGCCGCCGGCCAAGATGATCGACTTCGGACTGCGTGCCGGGGCGTATGGTGATGCGTCGAGTCATAAACTGTCGGTTGCGATGCTGGCCGATCACCCCCATGGCATGGATTTGGGGCCGTTGCAGCCCAATCTTTCTGCGCGCTTGAAAACGGCTGACGGCAAGGTTCAGGCCGCGCCTGCTGTGATTCTTGCCGACCTGGCGCGCTTCGCCGCGCAGCCGCTGCCCATGGCTGACGAACTGCTGCTGATTGGCCGTCGGCATGTGCGCAGCAATAATTCCTGGATGCATAATTATCATCGCTTGGTGAAGGGCAAGCCCCGACATCAATTGCTGATGCATCCCGATGACCTTGTCAGTCGGCAACTGAGTGATGGTCAGCGGGTTCGCGTGAGTTCGCGCATTGGCATGATCGAGGTAGAGGTGCTGGCCAGTCTGGAGATGATGCCCGGGGTCGTCAGCCTGCCCCATGGCTGGGGCCACGCTCGCCCGGGCGTCCAGATGACCATCGCCAGCGGGCAACCGGGGGCGAGCGCGAATGACTTGACCGACGAGCGGCAGTTGGATGAGCTATCGGGGAACGCTGCGCTCAATGGCGTTCCGGTCCAGGTAGCAGCGGCCTGAGCACCCGGCTGGAATTTTGCGTTACAATGCGCCACCGTGCCGACCTGTGAGTCGCAAAGTTCCAGCCGAGGTGTTCCATGGATATCATCGAAACGATCAAAGAGCAGATTGCCAATAACACCATTCTGCTTTACATGAAGGGCGCCCCTAACGCTCCTCAGTGCGGTTTCTCCGCGAAGGCTTCCCAGGCTGTTATGCAGTGTGGCGAGAAGTTCGCTTACGTGGATATCCTGCAAAACCCGGAAATCCGCGCCAACCTGCCGAAGTACGCCAACTGGCCGACTTTCCCACAGCTGTGGGTAGCCGGTGAGCTGGTTGGCGGTAGCGATATCATCACTGAAATGGCAGCTGATGGTTCGTTGCAGACGCTGATCAAAGACGCAGCGGCAAATGCGGCGGCCAAGACTGACGCTTGATTCGCCTGCAATAAAAAGCCCCGCTTCTCGTGAGAGAGCGGGGCTTTTTTGTGGGGGTTTACCGGCAAGCCGATAAGGCTTATTCGCCCATCTGCGATTGCAGGTAATTTTCCAGGGTGACCTTGTCGATCAGGCCCAATTGGGTTTCCAGCCAGTCGATGTGTTCTTCCTGATCTTCCAGGATATCTTCCAGCAATTCACGGCTGCCGAAATCGCCTTGGGCTTCGCAGTGAGCGATGGCCGCCTTGAGGTCGCTGTGGCTCTTGCGTTCAAAACCCAGGTCGCTGCCGATCATTTCCTGGGTGTGCTCGCCGATGTTCAGCTTGCCCAGGTCCTGGACGTTCGGTAGGCCTTCCAGGAACAGAATGCGCTTGATCAGCGCGTCTGCGTCCTTCATGGCTTTGATGGATTCTTTGTATTCGCGCTTGCCAAGCTTTTCCAGGCCCCAATCGTCGTACATGCGTGCATGCAGAAAGTACTGATTGATCGCGACCAGTTCATTGGCAAGGATTTTGTTAAGTTGCTGGATGACTGAGATGTCGCCTTTCATGACTGGGGTCCTGCCCTGTAATAGCTGTGTATAGGGCGGAGTTTGAGCGGCGAAAACCTCAGTGTCAAACCTAAGTTATTGAATAATAAATGAAAATTAATCGGAATAAGAATGTTTGTGTTCCGCGTCTTGGGGCTAACTAATTGAATTACAGACATAAAAAAACCGGACACTAAGTCCGGCTCTTTAAAACACGCCTATTTAAGCGTGTGTAAATTCTGCTGAGTAGGGGAGTGCTGCCTGGGCTGTCTGCAGCTGCGTCAGGGTTTCCCGTACCACTTGCTTGGCGAGGCAGGCACATTTGCCACATTGGCTGGCAACGCCGGTGGTTTCACGTACTTCCTTATAGCTGCAGCAACCTTCATAGATTGCTTCGCGGATTTGTCCGTCGGTGACGCCAGTACAGAGGCACACATACATAGGGAGAACCGTCGCGGGGTTAAGGCTTAAGTGCGATGGATCTTAATGTTAACGAGAATGATTGTCAAAGTAGATTCGTAGGGTATTTGCCCGCACCGCCCTCACGCTGACGAACGGTTTTTTCAGTGTATGATGGTCGGTCTTCACGAAGCGTGACTGCGTCACAGGGCTGTCGCTTGAATGCGGCAGACTCAGGGCCGGTCCTTTTACTTCAATCGTCACCCTTACATCAGGAGATACCTAATGAGCGTACTCGTCGGCAAACAAGCCCCGGATTTCGACGTACCTGCCGTGCTCGGCAATGGCGAAATCGTTGACAGCTTCAAACTGTCTGAAGCCATTAAAGGCAAATACGGCCTGGTGTTCTTCTACCCGCTGGACTTCACTTTCGTCTGCCCTTCGGAGCTGATCGCTCTGGACCACCGCATGGACGATTTCAAGGCGCGTAACGTTGAAGTGGTCGCCGTTTCCATCGACTCCCATTTCACCCACAACGCCTGGCGCAACACTGCCATCAACGATGGCGGCATCGGCAAAGTCAAATACACCATGGCTGCCGACATGAAGCACGACATTGCCAAGGCTTACGACGTTGAGTCCGAAGGCGGCGTGGCTTTCCGTGGCGCGTTCCTGATCGATGACAAAGGCGTTGTCCGCTCGCAGATCATCAACGACCTGCCGCTGGGCCGTAACATGGAAGAGCTGATTCGCCTGGTCGACGCTCTGCAATTCCACGAAGAGCACGGCGAAGTGTGCCCTGCCAACTGGAAGAAGGGCGACAAAGGCATGAACGCTTCGCCAGAAGGCGTTGCGGCTTACCTGACCGAGAACGCTGGCAAGCTGTAAGCCAGAATCGAGGTACAAAAAAACCGGCCTGTAACAGGCCGGTTTTTTTATAGGCGGGATTTGAACTCAGTCGCCGAAGTCTTCCCAGCCGCCCATCTGCTTCCAGCGGTTGACGATGCCGCAGAACAGATCAGCGGTCTTTTCTGTGTCGTATCGGGCCGAGTGGGCTTCGCGACCGTCGAAATCGATACCGGCGGCCTGGCAGGCTTTGGCCAATACGGTCTGACCGTAGGCGAGGCCGGCAAGGGTTGCGGTGTCGAAGCTGGAGAACGGGTGAAACGGGTTGCGCTTCATGTCCAACCGCGCCACGGCTGCGTTCAGGAAACCCAGGTCGAAGCTGCTGTTATGCCCGACCAGGATCGCGCGTTTGCAGCCATTGGCCTTCAACGCCTTGCGCACTCCACGGAAGATATCGGTCAGCGCTGCTTCTTCACTCACCGCCATGCGCAGTGGGTGATCAAGCTTGATCCCTGTGAACTCCAGGGCTGCCGCTTCAATGTTGGCACCTTCAAACGGCTCGACGCGGAAGAAGTGGGTGTGTTCTGGATACACAAAGCCCTGTTCGTCCATGCCGATGGTCGTCGCGGCAATTTCCAGCAGCGCGTCGGTGGCGCAATTGAAACCGCCGGTTTCTACGTCGATAACGACAGGCAGATAGCCACGGAAACGTTCGGCCATTGGGTGGCGCGAACCACCACCGCCGTGTTCCTGGTCGTCATCGTAATGGTCTTCACTCACTTGCTTTCCTCCAGCAGGCGCCAGCGCAGTGTTTCACCGGCGCGCAGCGGGATAACGGTCAGCTCGCCAAATGGCAGGCTGGCAGGGGCGGTCCAGTCTTCACGGACCAGGGTAATGCGGTCGGTATTCGCCGGCAGGCCATAGAAACGTGGGCCGTTGAGGCTGGCGAAACCCTCGAGTTTGTCCAAGGCGTTGCGTTGTTCGAACGCTTCTGCGTACAGCTCGATAGCGGCATAAGCGGTGTAGCAACCGGCACAGCCGCACGCGGCTTCCTTGGCGTGCTGGGCGTGAGGCGCGGAGTCGGTGCCGAGGAAAAACTTCGGATTACCGCTGGTCGCGGCATCCAGCAAGGCCACCTGGTGGGTATTGCGCTTGAGGATTGGCAGGCAATAGAAGTGCGGCCGAATCCCGCCCACCAGCATGTGGTTGCGGTTGTACAGCAGGTGATGGGCGGTGATGGTTGCGCCTACGTTGGCCGAGGCCTCGGTGACGAACTGCACGGCATCGGCCGTGGTGATGTGCTCGAACACCACCTTGAGGGTCGGGAATAGCTCGACCACGCGGCGCATGTGCTCGTCGATGAAGATCTTCTCGCGATCGAACACGTCCACGTCGCCACGGGTAACTTCACCGTGGATCAGCAGCGGCATGCCCACTTCGGCCATGGCTTCGATAGCGGGCAGGATCTTGTCGATACTGGTCACGCCGGAGTCGGAGTTGGTGGTCGCGCCAGCCGGGTACAGCTTGGCGGCGTGCACATAACCGCTGGCTTTGGCCTCGCGAATTTCTTCGGGCTGGGTGCGGTCGGTGAGGTAGAGCACCATCAACGGTTCGAAGCGGCTGCCGGCCGGTCGTGCAGCGAGGATACGCTGGCGATAGGCATCGGCTTCAGCGGCGTTACGCACCGGTGGTACCAGGTTAGGCATGATGATGGCGCGGCCAAACGTACGCGCTACATCGGCCACGGTTTGGGGCAACGCAGCACCATCGCGAAGATGAATATGCCAGTCGTCGGGACGCAGCAGGGTCAGGCGGTCGGACATTGGGGATTCCAGGCGGGTCAATCTGGTGGGAATGCTACCGGAAAAGACTCTTGCAGGCACTCGCTATCAAGTTTTGCAGGATGCATCCGATAGCCTTTCGTATGCCTTATCGATGTATGACGCTTTGAAGTGTTGTAGAAACCAGTGGAGCCTCCCGTGCGCCAGCATTATCTAGCCCTGCTCAGTGTGTTCGCCAGCCTGCCTGCGATGGCCCTCACGTTCCAGACACGTCTGGAGAATATTGAGTGGAAAGTAGAGGGCGACAAGTTCGAGTGCCGCCTAACCCAACCGATCACCGATTTCGGTTCGGGTGAGTTCGTGCGCCGGGCGGGTGAGCAGGCGACGTTCCGTCTGAAAGCCTATAACGGATCGCTGGGCGCAGGATCGGCCACCTTGTTGGCTGCCGCTGCCCCTTGGCAGCCCGGTCGGGGTGACATCAACCTCGGTGCCGTACGTGCTGGCAGCGGTGATGTGCTGTTCAACAGCTCTCAAGCCCAGGCTGGGCGTCTGTTCAACGGTTTGCTCGATGGCCGCTCGCCCACCGTGCGGCACTATGGGCGTGAGGGCGGCTATTCAGAAATTCGCCTGCTGCCGGTGAAATTCAACAAGGCCTACGGCGACTATCAGCTGTGCACGGCCAAGTTGTTGCCGATGAATTACGATCAGGTCAAGCAGACTGAAGTCGGCTTCCCTGGGGGGGGCATCGAGCTCGACGCCGCGGCCAAGCAGAAGCTGGCAGTGATTCTCGAATTCATGAAAGCGGATCCTACCGTCAACCATGTCGAATTGAATGGCCATTCGGACAACAGTGGCAATCGCCTGAGCAATCGCGATGTTTCACGCCGCCGCGCGCTGGCGGTAATGGACTACTTCAAGGCCAATGGTATCCAGGAGTCCCAAATTACCCTGCGTTTCCATGGCGAAAGTTACCCCTTGGCGCCCAATACCAATGCCGCCAACCGGGCCCGCAACCGCCGTGTGAATATTCAGCTCGAACGTGTGGCTGTCCCCGAGAAACCGGCGCCCCAGGCGGCGGGGCCGAGCAACCCAGCACACACCTCCTGACGTGCGACCATCGGTCGCTCACTCGACATAATCTGTCGCTTTATCTTCATTTGCTGTCGCGCCCCTGTAAATCCACGGTTTTGATCGGTAGAATCGACGCCTTTCCGTACAACCCCGTGGAGTGATGGCATGGCCGACGTAAACAAGGTCGTTCTCGCGTATTCCGGCGGCCTGGACACTTCGGTGATCCTCAAGTGGCTGCAGGATACTTATAACTGTGAAGTGGTGACCTTCACCGCTGACCTGGGTCAGGGCGAAGAGGTCGAACCTGCACGTGCCAAGGCGCAAGCCATGGGCGTGAAAGAGATCTACATTGACGACCTGCGCGAAGAATTCGTCCGCGATTTCGTCTTCCCGATGTTTCGCGCCAACACCGTCTATGAAGGCGAGTACCTGCTGGGTACCTCCATCGCACGTCCGCTGATCGCCAAGCGCCTGATCGAAATCGCCAACGAAACCGGCGCTGACGCCATTTCCCATGGCGCTACCGGCAAGGGCAACGACCAGGTACGTTTCGAGCTGGGTGCCTACGCGCTCAAGCCCGGCGTGAAAGTGATTGCCCCTTGGCGCGAATGGGACCTGCTGTCCCGTGAAAAGCTGATGGATTACGCTGAAAAGCATGCAATCCCGATCGAGCGTCATGGCAAGAAGAAATCCCCGTACTCGATGGACGCCAACCTGCTGCACATCTCCTATGAAGGCGGCGTGCTGGAAGACACCTGGACCGAGCACGAAGAAGACATGTGGAAATGGACCGTCTCCCCGGAGAACGCTCCAGACAAGCCGCAGTACCTGGAGCTCACCTACCGCAACGGCGACATCGTCGCACTGGACGGCGTCGAAATGACCCCGGCCACTGTGCTGGCGACCCTGAACCGTATCGGTGGCGAACACGGTATCGGCCGTCTCGACATCGTAGAGAACCGCTATGTGGGCATGAAGTCCCGTGGCTGCTACGAAACCCCAGGCGGCACCATCATGCTGCGCGCTCACCGCGCCATCGAGTCCATTACCCTGGACCGCGAAGTGGCTCACCTCAAAGACGAGCTGATGCCCAAGTACGCCAGCCTGATCTACACCGGCTACTGGTGGAGCCCAGAGCGTCTGATGCTGCAACAGATGATCGACGCCTCCCAGGCTCACGTGAACGGCGTTGTGCGCCTGAAACTGTACAAGGGTAATGTGATCGTTACCGGCCGCAAGTCTGATGATTCGTTGTTCGACGCCAACATCGCCACCTTCGAAGAAGATGGCGGCGCTTACAACCAGGCTGACGCAGCAGGCTTTATCAAGTTGAACGCATTGCGCATGCGCATTGCCGCTAATAAAGGCCGCTCGTTATTCTGAGTGTTTAGCTTGTTTTGAAGAATGGCCCCTTGTTCAAGGGGCCATTTTTTTTGCCTGAGTATTCTAAATAGATCGGTATTGTTTAACGTTGTTTAGTCAGTGTTCAAACTTATTCGAATAATGTGTTTTTTCTCGATTGCTGTGTGCTGTCTGCGATTTTTTGTAGGGAGGAATGAATTTTTTACATCTGCATAGGAACTAGTCTTACAGATAATTCACTCATGTGGGTGCGGGAGAACATGTGAGAGACCTAAGACTCTGTAGTAAATAGGGATGTAAAAAAATATGTTAAATGGAACTGAAACTACCGACTTTTCTCCACCAGCTCCAGTATCCGTAGTCGAAAGACAAGGGGCATTTCCTGATAGTTGTGTGGGGCTCGTTCACGTTCTGCCCTTGGTAACCTGGAAATTTTACTCAAAATGTGTGATGGGACGGAAAGGTCTGAAAGGCTCCATAAAACCGGAAACATTCGAATCGGTGTTTTTTGTAGGGCGTTTCCTTTATCGCTGTGGGTTGGGTCTCTGCTTGCTGTTGCTCGGGGGGGGGACGCTATGCCAACTATGAAACGACTAGGCTATTGTGCTTGCTCTAAATAATTCGAACAGCGAAATTGGACTTTCTCATGAATAAAGTGCTGATCGTGGATGATCATCCCGTCATTCGTCTTGCTGTGCGTATGCTAATGGAGCGTCATGGTTATGAGGTCGTTGCCGAGACCAATAACGGTGTCGATGCGTTGCAACTTGCGCGGGAGCATATGCCGGACATTGTCATATTGGATATTGGGATTCCCAAACTCGATGGCCTGGAAGTTATTTGCCGGTTGTCGTCTGCCAAACAACCTATACCCTTCAAGGTGCTAGTGCTCACATCCCAGGCCCCAGGTCACTTTTCCATGCGTTGTATGCAGGCGGGCGCTGCGGGTTATGTGTGCAAACAGCAGGACCTGACCGAATTGCTGAGTGCGATCAAAGCGGTTTTGTCGGGTTACAGCTACTTTCCAAACCAGGCACTCAACTCGGTACGCTCCACCATGGGCAACGCCAGTGAGGCTGATATGGTCGAGCGGTTGTCAGGCCGGGAAATGATGGTGTTGCAGCAACTGGCTCGGGGCCGGACGAACAAAGAAATCGCCGACGGTATGTTCCTCAGCAACAAGACAGTCAGCACCTACAAGACTCGCTTGTTGCTTAAGCTCAATGCTCGCTCCCTGGTGGATTTGATCGAACTGGCCCAGCGCAACGGCTTGGTATAGAAGACTTGCAGGCTGCACCTAGCCCAGCATAGTCCGCAGAAAAAAGCCTCCGTAAGGGAGGCTTCCGGCCCTCGACCGCTGGCTTAGAGATCGAAGTCGTAGTCGGCCAGTTGTTTTTGCAAGCGTCGTTCTTCCAGAAGATTGTCGATAGTACGGCGTTTGCTCAGATTGGTCTTGGCGACCTCTATCACGGGAGCCTCTGCACCATCATCATCCGACTCAACGAGGTCGTCTTCCACATCCAACTGTTCTTTGTCAGTGCTCATAACGTTAGCTCCGGAGTAAGACTGCCGTTGGCGCTCCTTATAACGATAATCCATGAACGGGTAAAAAAGATTTTTTCAATCGACTGATCGAGAAAACTAATGCCGCCTCAATCGTCCGACGTTTTGTCCTTGTATTCGCACAGGTCTTCGATGCGGCAGCTGCCGCAGCGTGGCTTGCGTGCCTGGCAAACATAGCGCCCGTGCAGGATCAGCCAATGGTGTGAGTCGAGCAAGTAGGGCTTTGGTACGAACTTCATCAACTGCTTTTCTACCTCAACCACGTTCTTGCCACGTGCAATGCCCGTTCGGTTGCTGACCCGGAAGATATGAGTGTCCACGGCAATGGTCAGTTGCCGGAATGCAGTGTTGAGCACAACGTTGGCGGTTTTGCGACCCACACCCGGCAAGGCTTCCAATGCTTCACGGGTTTGCGGCACTTCGCTTCCATGCAGCTCTACCAGCAGGCGGCAGGTCTCAATGACGTTTTTGGCCTTACTGTTGTAGAGGCCAATGGTCTTGATGTATTCCGACAACCCATCCACGCCTAACGCATAAATCGCCTCTGGCGTGTTTGCCACGGGATACAGCTTGGCCGTGGCCTTGTTGACGCCAACGTCCGTGGATTGGGCCGACAGGATCACCGCAATCAGCAACTCGAACGGCGAGGAGTATGCCAGTTCGGTCTTGGGTTCCGGATTGTCTTCGTGAAGTCTGCGGAAAATTTCCAGGCGTTTTGCGGCGTTCATGAGGCAGAAGATTCCTTGTTGGCGAGCAACGTGGTTTCGAATAGTGGGCCCAAGCCTGGAACCCTGCTACCAGTCACCGCGAAGTCTGAATTCCGAGCGCCCATCGATAGCGTGAGTACAACCATACTTGGCGGCGTGCCCAGCCACACGTCAAGCACCATGGGCATCTACCTGACGCTGGGCTTCATCGAGCTTGTTTTGCGCATCGGCCAATTGTTGTGCATCGGCCTGTTGATCCTGGGCTTTCTTCAATTCGGCGCGGCGCATCGCCAGTTGGATTTTGGCGCGCTTGAGGCCAGCGGTGTTGCTCACAGGCGCTGCGGGAATGTTGGCGGGTTCAAGTTTGGCCAGTGCCTGCTCAGCTGCCTCAAACTGTTGTTGTAGGACGATCAACTGGGATTGCTGGTCAAACGTCGGCGGATGCCCGAAGGCTTTCAATGATTTATGCAACTGAGCGCGGCTCATCGCGACATTGACTTTGGCTTTTTTCATCGCCGCGTCCTGTGCGGCCTGTGCTCCATCCAGCGGCACAGGCGTCACCTGCGCTGGACGTTTGGCCCGCGCCAGACGTTCTGCGAGCTTGTGGTCCTCTTCCCGTTGCAGGCGCGCGTTACGTTGCTCGAAGCGCCAACGTGCGCGATTGCGCTTGATATCACGTTCATGCCGCTCTTCGTCGTTGGCCGCCAAGCCACCTACGATAGGCAGTACGGTGATCGGAGGACGCATCTCGATGCAGTCTACCGGGCAGGGCGCGACGCAGAGGTCACAGCCCGTGCACTCGTCGATAATCACTGTGTGCATAAACTTGGCAGCGCCGACGATGGCATCCACCGGGCAGGCCTGGATGCACTTGGTGCACCCGATGCACTCGGCCTCGCGGATATACGCAACCTGCGCAGGTGCCTCGCCACGGGTGGTGTCCAGTTCCAGCAGCGGCAGGCTCAGCAACTGCGCGAGGCCCGCAATCGTTTCATACCCACCCGGCGGGCACTTATTGATGGCCTCGCCCTGGGCGATGCCCTCGGCGTAAGGCTTGCACCCTGGGTGTCCGCACTTGCCGCATTGGGTCTGCGGCAGCAGTGCGTCGATACGTTGAATCAGGCTCATGTTTTGATCATTGCATTGAAGCCCCGGAATGCTAGCGCCATCAGCTCGACCGGTAGGCCGCGAAAAGGTAGGAAAATGTCATTGCCCGCGATCTGCTGGCGTAAGTCGCTGAACAGTCTCAGCAACGGCCAAAAACCGAGACCGGTGTCCAGGCTCATCGCGAACATGTGAGGTAGGACCTTTGCGTGTGAGTCCACAGCAATACCAGGCCCAACACGCCCGCGTTATCCAGCCATAAGCTATCTATAGCCCTGTCGCCGAGACGACAGGGCTGTATTGCAGCGTTACTTGATGCGCTGACCCGGCTTGGCGCCGCTATCAGGGCTCAGCAGGTAGATCTCTTCGCCCCCAGGGCCGGCCGCCATCACCATGCCTTCGGAGATACCGAACTTCATTTTTCGAGGCTTGAGGTTGGCGATCATCATGGTCAGGCGACCATCGAGTTTGGACGGATCCGGATAAGCGCTCTTGATCCCGGAAAACACATTGCGTTGCTCGTCACCGATATCCAGCGTCAGGCGCAGCAGTTTGTCGGCACCTTCTACGGCTTCCGCCTTGATGATCAGCGCAACACGGAGGTCAACGGCGGCAAAGGCGTCAAACTCGATTTCCGGAGAAAGTGGGTCTTTGGCCAATTCACCATTTCCTGTTGGTGCAGTCGAACCGGTGTCGGTCTGGCTAGCAACGAGGTCTTCTTTCGAAGCGTCGGTCATGGCTTGGACTTTCACGGGATCGATGCGGGTCATCAGCGGCTTGAACTCGTTCAACTGGTGGTTGCTGAGCAAGGTGGTGTGGTCGTTCCAGGTCAGTGGCGCAACATTGAGGAACGCCTCCGCGTCGGCTGCCAGCAACGGCAGAACCGGTTTGAGGAAGATCACCAACTGGCGGAACAGATTGACACCTGTGGCGCAGATCGCCTGCACTTCCGCCTGCTTGCCTTCCTGCTTGTTCAACGACCACGGGGCCTTATCGGCGATCCAGGCGTTGGCGCGGTCGGCCAGGCCCATGATCTCGCGCATCGCGCGGGCAAAGTCGCGGGCTTCATAGGCGTCGGCGATGCTTGGCGCGGCGGCCCGGAACGCAGCGGTCAGTTCCGGTGCGGCATTTTCTGCCACCAGTAAGCCGGCGTTGCCCTTTTGGATAAATCCGGCGCAACGGCTGGCGATGTTCACGACTTTGCCCACAAGGTCCGAGTTGACCTTCTGTACGAAGTCTTCCAGGTTCAGGTCGAGGTCGTCGACGCCACGGCCCAATTTGGATGCGTAGTAGTAGCGCAGGTATTCCGGGGACAGGTGGTCCAGGTAGGTGCGCGCCTTGATGAATGTGCCACGGGACTTGGACATCTTCTGCCCATTGACCGTCAGGTAGCCGTGCACGGCAATGCCAGTAGGCTTGCGGTAGCCCGAACCTTCGAGCATCGCTGGCCAGAACAGTGCGTGGAAATTGACGATGTCCTTGCCGATGAAGTGGTACAGCTCGGCGGTGGAGTCCTTGCCCCAGAACGCGTCGAAGTCCAGCTCCGGCGTACGGTCGCAGAGGTTCTTGAAACTGGCCATGTAGCCGATCGGTGCGTCCAGCCACACATAGAAGTACTTGCCTGGCTCGTCTGGGATCTCGAAGCCGAAGTACGGCGCGTCACGCGAGATGTCCCACTGTTGCAGGCCCGCATCCAGCCATTCGGCGATCTTGTTGGCCACGGCATCCTGAAGGGTGCCGCTGCGGGTCCAGGTTTGCAGCATCTGCTGGAAATCCGGGAGCTTGAAGAAGAAGTGTTGGGAATCCTTGAGCACCGGTGTGGCGCCGGAGATGGCCGACTTCGGATCCTTCAGATCGGTGGGCGCATAGGTCGCACCGCATTTTTCGCAGTTGTCGCCGTACTGGTCTTCGGTGCCGCATTTCGGGCAGGTGCCCTTGATGAAGCGATCGGCCAGGAACATTTTCTTTTCCGGGTCGAAATACTGTGTGATCGAACGCTGGGCAATGTGCCCGGCGTCGCGCAGCCGCAGGTAGATCTGGTTCGACAGTTCGCGGTTTTCTTCAGCGTGAGTCGAGTGGAAGTTATCGAAATCCACCAGGAACTCGGCAAAGTCGGCGCTGTGTTCAGCCTGCACATTGGCGATCAGTTGTTCCGGGGTGATGCCTTCCTTTTCGGCGCGCAGCATGATGGCCGAACCGTGGGCGTCGTCCGCGCAGACATAAATGCATTGGTTGCCGCGATGCTTCTGGAAGCGCACCCACATATCGGTCTGGATGTACTCAAGCATATGGCCAAGATGGATAGAACCATTGGCATAGGGCAGGGCGCTGGTGACGAGGATCTTGCGTGGCTCGGACATGGGGCTCGGCTACTTGATGAAACGGAGGTCGGCCACTATAAAGCGCCAGGAAATTTATTTCACCCCGTGGCGCTGTTTCAGCATCTTCCCCATCTTCGAAAGCATGCCGTTAAGCGGCCGGAACGGTTAGGATAGCCGCCTGTTTCAGTCAGTCTTTTTTCGGGAGTAGCCCATGAGCGCCGTGAATCGCGCAGCGGTGGAAGCCGTTCTTCGCCAGTACACCGACCCCTATTTGAATCAGGACCCGGTCAGTGCCGGTTGTGTGCGCGCCATTGAGGTCCAGGGCGATCAGGTGTCGGTCCACCTGGAGCTGGGCTATGCCGCCGGTCTGTTCAAGAGTGGGTGGGCGCAGATGCTGCAAATCGCCATTGAAGGTCTGGATGGTGTGACATCTGCCAAGGTCGACATCCAGTGCGTAATCGCGCCGCACAAGGCTCAGGCGCAGATCCCGGGCCTGGCTAACGTCAAGAATGTAATTGCCGTGGCGTCCGGCAAGGGCGGCGTGGGGAAATCCACCACGGCTGCCAACCTTGCCCTGGCGCTGGCACGTGAAGGCGCTCGAGTGGGCATTCTAGACGCTGATATCTATGGTCCAAGCCAAGGCGTGATGTTCGGAATTGCAGAAGGCACGCGGCCGAAGGTCAAGGATCAGAAGTGGTTCGTGCCTATCGAATCTCTTGGCGTGGAAGTCATGTCCATGGCGTTCCTGACCGATGACAACACGCCGATGGTATGGCGTGGCCCGATGGTCTCCGGCGCCTTACTGCAATTGGTTACGCAGACCGCCTGGGGCGATTTGGATTACCTGGTCATCGACATGCCGCCAGGCACCGGCGATATCCAACTGACCCTCGCGCAGAAAGTCCCTGTGGCCGGCTCGGTGATCGTGACCACGCCCCAGGACTTGGCGCTGCTCGATGCCAAAAAAGGTGTGGAGATGTTCCGTAAGGTCAACATCCCGGTGCTGGGTGTCGTGGAGAACATGGCCGTGCACATTTGCTCCAACTGCGGCCACGCTGAGCATCTGTTTGGTGAAGGCGGCGGTGAAAAGCTGGCGACCCAGTACGGGGTTGAGTTGCTGGCTTCGTTGCCGTTGTCGATGGCGATTCGAGAACAGGCCGACGGCGGTAAACCTACTGTTGCGGCCGAGCCTGATGGTCAGATCGCCATGGTTTATCAGGAGCTGGCCCGTCACGTGGGTGCGCGGATCGTACTGCAGGAAGCATCAGCACCGGCAATGCCGACGATTACGGTGAGCGAAGACTGAAAAGGTTGCAGCGAAAAAAGCCTCGCGTTGTCGGGGCTTTTTCTTGCTCGCAAAACCGCCCACGAATATTAGTTGCGCATTTACGCAATCAGGCGTGTAAGCAATCGCCTACTTTTGCGTAAGTGTTTGGGTTTTTTACCTGGCGTGTGCGGCTAAAATCGATGAAGGCATTTTCTATCTGTATGAAATATAAAGATTATTTATCGTCGCCAGAGAGCGATCACGTGTCGGTCGGCGATTTGGATCCCATTGAACTTCCCTTGGAACTCTCTAACATCAGTCCTGTGTCCACGGATTGACACAGCCATTAAGGAACGATGGCTCAGGGAACGTCGCAGGATGCGATTCATCAGGATGATGAAAAGGAATAAAGGGACTAGGGAAAAAATGTGGGCGGGGTCATACCGCCCCTTTTTTTTGCCTGCAAAAAAGTAAATGCCTGCTCCAGAATGCAAAAAAGCCCCGGAAAGGGGCTTTTTCAGTTGGGCGGCGGCGCTATTAGCGCTCCAGGTGTTTGATCTTGCCTTTTTTACCATCCCAATCTTCTGCGTCAGGCAGCGAGTCTTTCTTCTCAGTGATGTTCGGCCAGATCTCCGCCAGCTCGACGTTCAACTGAATAAATTCCTGCATATCCGCCGGGACTTCATCCTCGGAGAAGATAGCGACGGCCGGGCATTCTGGTTCACACAGGGCGCAATCAATGCACTCATCCGGGTGGATGACCAGGAAATTCGGGCCTTCGTAGAAGCAGTCCACCGGACACACTTCGACGCAGTCGGTGTACTTGCACTTGATGCAGTTGTCGGTAACGACGAAGGTCATTTCTAATTTTCTCCTCAGGCGGCGGCAGCGAAACCCTGTGTGGCAGGGCTCGCGAGGTTCGGGAGCGATAGTCTGCAGGCCAGGCTAAGAGCCCGCAGCATCCCAAACCGCGCGAGAGTCTACCAGCTTGCAAGCGTCTGCGTTATATCCGAACTTGCAGTGCATATAACATTTCGAGCGCTTTACGCGGTGTTAAGCCGTCCAGGTCAAGCTTGGCCAGCTCATCCAGCACGGGGTGTGGCAGGCTGGCGAACATATCGCTTTGGTGAGGCGCGGAAGGTTTGTTGGCGGTCTTGGCTGGGCTGGTAACCACGGTTTCATGGGGCAGAGCCGTGGTTTCCAGGCGACTGAGGTGTTCACGGGCACGCACGATCACGTCGTTCGGCACTCCGGCCAATTGCGCCACCGCCAGTCCGTAACTTTGGCTGGCGGGCCCAGGCAACACATGATGCAGGAACACGATGCGTTCGTTGTGCTCCGTGGCATTGAGGTGCACGTTGGCCACCAGTGGCTCGCTTTCCGGCAGCACCGTCAGTTCGAAGTAGTGGGTGGCAAACAGTGTGTAAGCCCGCAGATGCGCCAATCGCTCGGCGGCTGCCCATGCCAGGGACAAACCGTCGAAGGTGCTGGTGCCGCGACCCACTTCGTCCATCAGCACCAGGCTGCGTTCGGTGGCGTTGTGCAGGATGTTGGCGGTTTCGCTCATTTCCACCATAAAGGTCGAGCGGCCACCGGCCAGGTCATCGCTGGAGCCGATCCGGGTGAAGATGCGGTCGACCAGGGACAGTTCGCAACTGGCCGCCGGCACGAAGCTGCCGATATGCGCCAGCAACACGATTAAAGCGGTCTGGCGCATGTAGGTCGATTTACCACCCATGTTAGGACCGGTGATCACCAGCATGCGTGTATCGTCGTCCAGGGACAGGTCGTTGGCGACGAATGGCGTAGTCAAGACCTGTTCCACCACCGGATGGCGGCCCTGCACGATGCGCATGCACGGTTCGCTGACAAAGCGTGGGCAGTTGAGATCAAGGTTCAACGCACGTTCGGCAAGGTTGCTCAATACATCCAGCTCCGCCAGGGCGGCGGCAGTGTCCTGCAGCGGCGCCAGTTGGCTGATCAAGTCTTCGAGCAAGGCCTCATAAAGCATTTTCTCGCGAGCCAGGGCACGGCTCTTGGCTGACAGCGCCTTGTCTTCGAACTCTTTGAGTTCCGGTGTGATAAAGCGCTCGGCGCCTTTGAGGGTCTGGCGACGTTGATAATCGATCGGTGCCGACTCGGCCTGCTTGCTTGGTAACTCAATAAAGTAGCCGTGCACGCGGTTGTAGCCGACCTTCAGGTTGGCGAGGCCGGTGCGGGCTTTTTCGCGGGCTTCCAGGTCAATCAGGAACTGCCCGGCGTTTTCGCTCAGGGCTTGCAGTTCATCCAGCTCATTGTCGTAACCGGTCTTCAATACACCACCGTCACGGATGATCGCCGGCGGGTTATCGATGATGGCTTTTTCCAGCAACGCGGCCAGTTCCGGGTAGGTGCCCGCCGTGATTGCGAGCTGTTGCAGGTGCGGCGTGTCCAGCTCGGTCATCGCCACTTGCAACTGCGGCAGGGCGCCAAGGGCGTCGCGCAGGCGTGCCAAGTCACGAGGGCGCGCATTTCGCAGTCCAATCCGTGCCAGGATCCGCTCAATGTCACCGATTTCTTTCAGCTGTGGCTGGAGCTTTTCAAAGCGATAGCCATCCAGCAGGCAGGTAATAGAGGTTTGACGCGCTTGCAGCACGCTCAGATCCCGCAGCGGACGATTCAGCCAGCGCGTCAGCAGACGGCTGCCCATGGCAGTCTGGCAACGGTCGACCACCGATTGCAGCGTGTTGTCACGCCCGCCGGACAGGTTGGTGTCCAGTTCCAGATTGCGACGGCTGGCACCATCGAGCACCACGGTATCGTCCAGGCGCTCATGGCGCAGGCTGCGCAAATGCGGCAGGGCAGTGCGCTGGGTTTCCTTGGCGTAGCTGAGCAGGCAACCGGCGGCGCCGATGGCCAGGGTCAGGGTTTCGCAACCGAAGCCTTTCAGGTCTTGTACCGAGAACTGCTGGCACAGGCTTTTGAGCGCCGAATCACGCTCGAAATCCCACGGCGCACGGCGCTTGGTCCCACGACGTTTTTCCGCCGGCAGGTCCTTCGGCCAATCGTCCGGGATCAGCAGTTCAACAGGATTGATGCGCTCCAACTCCGCCAGCAAGTTCTCCCAGCCCTTGATCTCCAGCACGCTGAAATTGCCGCTGGTGATGTCCAGCACGGAAAGGCCGAACAGCCGTTCATCGCCCAACACCGCAGCGATCAGGTTATCGCGACGCTCATCCAGCAGCGCCTCATCACTCACCGTGCCCGGTGTAATGATGCGCACCACCTGACGCTCTACCGGCCCCTTGCTGGTCGCCGGGTCGCCGATCTGCTCACAGATCACCACCGACTCGCCCAGCTTCACCAGCTTGACCAGATAGCCTTCCAACGAATGGTAAGGAATCCCACACATTGGAATTGACTGTCCCGCCGACTGCCCGCGCGCGGTCAAGGTAATGTCCAGCAACTTGGCGGCCTTCTTCGCGTCTTCGTAGAAGATCTCGTAGAAGTCGCCCATGCGATAGAACATCAACTGATCAGGGTGCTGGTTTTTCAGGCGCCAGTATTGCTGCATCATCGGGGTGTGGCTGGAGAGGTCGGACATACGGGGCTTTCAACTCTTCCTGTCTAATAGACAAATCAAATCTGTCTAATACTACAGGCAAAAGCTATGAGGCTGCGACCTGCCGAGGGCCTGAGCGCTTGATTCCATTCGAAGTATTTGATGATAGCATTGTGCCTAATGATGGCTGTCGATTTCGTACAGAGGATGAAATGGATACAAAGGACGTTAAATCTGGAAGAGCAAAAAAGCCGAAAGGTCTTTTTACATTGCTGAGACTAAGGGACTTATCTCTGCTTCTTTTGTTTTTGGTATTTGCTTATCGATTGGCGATGATGCCTGAATTGGGAAGCCTCAATGAATATAGGTTTACTGATCTGTTGAGTATGGCATTGGCTATATTTGCCATCGCGTTGTCAGTGGCTTTTTACATGAAAGCGGATGAGTCATCAAAAACTTTTTATGATAATACTCATAAGTTTACTAATCGAATGTCTGAAATGCTCGGTAAAATAGAGGCTGGATTTGGCGAGAAACTCAGTCAGCTCCAGGTTGGATATGACGGTATAAATTTAAAAATTGATAATTTGCCTAAGATGATCTTGAGTCCTGCAGATGATAGGGAGGGAAGATTAAGTTATGAAAAAATACAATCCGAACTTGATTCGATGCGAGAAACTATTGAGACACTCGGCGGCGCAGGAGCGGTCAAGGACGAAGAAATAGAAAAGTTGAGAGGGCAGCTAGATAATGTCAATAAGAATATCAAAGCCACGCAGAGGCGGGCAGAAAGTCTAAGTGTTATTGAGGTTGAAAGTGGCGTGTATGTCCCGATCCCTCCTCAAGAGATTCTTAAGCCAATTTTGGATGTTATGAAAAGCTATTTTCTTCCAGTTGATCGTCCCGGGAAGGAAGAGGTCATCAGGAAAAAATTTATGTCTGTGTATGCTGATGCAAACTTACCGGACGAGTGTATAGAGTTTCTAAAAGAGTACGATTTGATCACGCACAGAGGCGGTCTTACTGGCAAGGGTGTACATTTCTTTCGTCTGCTAGTTGCTAACTTTATCTAGCGTTGAAAACAGTCTTGGAGGGGTGGCTTTGTTTATCTTTCTCAGCCTTAAATATCGCTGCGTCATCTTGGCGTCAGTATGACCGCCAAGTTTTTGCGCGTCGTTACCCTGGTCATCGGTATCGGAAAGTGACTTGGCGCGAAGATCGTGAAGGCTCGCATCTTCGACACCTGCTTTCCTGCAGCTGATCGCAAAGGCGTCCTTCACTGAGCTGTAGTGCACAGGCTTTCCGCCGCGAGGGGAGCAGAATAGGGTAAGCCCACGAATCTTTCTGGGCAGCGCCTTGACCCGGGCGATCAGCTCTTCCAAATCTTGGGTCATCTGTACCAGAAGCCTGGCGTTCGTCTTCTCCTGCTTGAAGGCAATGCCGTCGGTGCTTATGTCGGCAAGGCGGATTGCCAGGACGTCGCCGATGCGCTGGCCGGTCAGGTAGCACATCTCGTAGATGGCACGCATGTTGTCACTGGAGTTTGCACAGATCGCCTGGAATTCGCCGTGGGTGATGTAGCGATCGCGCTTGTGCTCCAAGTGTCGGCGCACGCCGATGCACGGGTTCGAGTCAACGATCTGGTGCTCCAGCGCGTACGTGAAGACGGCGCGCAGAACCGAGATGACCCGATTCGACATATTCGGCGTTTCCGCCATGTGCAACTTGAGGGCGACTACGTGCCGTTGAAGCACCTCGCGCGGTTCGAAGTCGGCGAAGTTTTCCTTCAGACGCTCACATGCCGCCTCGTACTGCTTGAGTGTGTTCGGCTTCAGCGCTGGCTTCGTTCTGGTGCGCAACGGGAGCGTGCAGTCGGGGCTATCTACTGGCCTGGCCGACCTGGACAAGCTGATCCGTGGCCTGCGCAAGAAAACCGTGACGATTGTTGCCGGCCTACCGGGCAGCGGCAAGACAACTCTCGGCTTGCAGATCGCCCAGCATATCGCCTGCACCGGCCTCGGCGTCGGAATGGTGTTCTCGCTGGAAAT
Organism: Pseudomonas sp. Irchel 3H9; assembly: GCF_900187495.1. Classification (NCBI taxonomy): domain Bacteria; kingdom Pseudomonadati; phylum Pseudomonadota; class Gammaproteobacteria; order Pseudomonadales; family Pseudomonadaceae; genus Pseudomonas; species Pseudomonas sp. Irchel 3H9. The sequence goes on from NZ_FYDK01000001.1 coordinate 516,959, forward strand.
GCCTGAAGAGGAGCTGGCCAACCGCGCGCTGGCGTCGCTTGGCAGCATAGACCTGCAGCTGCTCGACAACGGGAAGCTGGAGGACGACGACTGGCCGCGGCTGACCTCCGCAGTCAACAAGATCATGGATAAGCCTCTCTACGTCAGTGACAAGTCGGGCCTGACTGTGCCGCGCATTCGCAGCATTTGCCGGCAGGTTACCCGAATGGAACGCCGGCGGCACCAGCGACGATTGCGGCGAACAGCCGGGTCCTTGTTGATAATCCCTTTCCTGGCGCGCCAGTTATCCCAATAGCCGAGGTGCTGTTTAACGGCATCTGGTCCGACCCGGGGTTTCTATTTGGGTCGGGGGCAGGCTACGGCACAAAAGCCAGCAAAGTGGATGTTGGTGACAAAATCGCAATCCAAACGGGCAGCCTCCAAGTTTTGGCCGCGAGCGCCCAAGCAGGTGGTGGCCACAACACGACCGTAAACGCATCTGGCCCACTGCCTTATCGCTTGAGAGCATGGAGGATCAAAGGGTGAATACTTACGCAGAGGTTGGTATCAGCTTTCAGCAGATGGGCGGTGATTGCCCTGAAGGCTGGGTGGAGATGCTTGGTCCGCGGCCTGATGATGAAAATTCGCTCAACTATACGGCCCAGCCAGACGGCACCTGGGCGATATCAGAAGAAACTCTTCGGGCGAAACAGGCTGAAGTAGAGTCAGTGTGGCGGAAGCTGCAAATGCCTGTCGCCCAGCAGAACGTAACGGCGTTGAGCTACGGCGCCGATGATATCCCAGGATCGGAAGAGGACTGGCAGAAGTACTGGCTCGCGCTGCGCAAATGGACCGACACCAATCCCGACTTCCCGGACAGTGCCAAGCGCCCCGTAGCGCCGAGCTGATCCGCCACTGACATCCTGGCGCGCACGCTATGGGGCGAGGCCCGCGGCGAAGGCCTCGACGGGCAAATCGCCGTTGCCTGGACGATCCGCAACCGCGTGTTCGACGGCAAGGACAAGTCTTGGTGGGGGGAGGGCTACGCGGGCGTATGTCTGAAGCCTTGGCAGTTCAGCTGCTGGAACCAGAACGACCCGAACTATGCCTACCTCAGCGGCGCCAAACCGATCCCTGCTGCGCAGTTCGCCCAGGCCCAGCGCGCTGCTGACCAAGTTATGTCTGGCTCGGTACCGGATCCAACTGGCGGTGCCACGCACTACTACGCAACCACGATGCCCAAGGCGCCGGCCTGGGCGGCGAAGGCCAAGCAGACGCTGCGCCTCGGGCACCACGTCTTCTTCAAGGATGTGCCGTGATGACGCCCGTGCAGAAGCTGGCCGGACTGGTTCTGCTGATCCTGGTGCTGATGGCCAGCGCCGCCGGTGTCACCTGGCAGGTGCAGGGCTGGCGAATGGGCAAGAAACTCGCTGAGCAGGCCGGCTTGCATAAGGATGACATGGCGGCGATCAGCAATGCCGCCGCCGCCCAGGCCAGAACCCAGCAGGACAAACGCCTGGCCACCGAGCAGCAACTTGCCGCGCAGGACCAACAACACACGAAGGAATTATCCGATGCCCAACGTAACCAGGCTGTTTTGCGCGATCGCCTTGCCATTGCTGATGTGCGGCTGTCAGTCCTTCTCGACGCCACGGATTCAGCCAGTAGCTTCAACGTGCCTCCCGCCCCCGGCACGGTCGGCGTGGTTCATGCAGCCCGTCGAGCCCAACTTGACCCAGCGCATGCTCAACGAATTATTGCCATCACCGATGAAGGCGATCGAGGACTGATCGCGCTGCGGGCGTGCCAGGCATATGTCAGGACGATCGCGCCTGATTACTCTCCATCAGCAACGGCTCCACTTGATCTGGAGGGCACGCTGATCCTTGGGCGTTAATCGCGCGGATACGGGTTTACCATACACTTATCTATTTCTGATTGCCGCCAAGCTACTGAGTTTGGACCTATTTGTGTTTGCCTCGGAAAGGTACCCTCTTTGATCCTTCGATAAACAGTATTACGGCTCAAACCAGTGACATGAAGAACCTCGTTGAGACGCAGGTAGCGATCAACGGCAAGTATCTCTATCAATATTTGGCTCCTTGCCAATGAAGATGGCGGCTGATGGACGTCAAAGTCATGATTTCTTTGCCCGCTTTCGTCGATCTTCCTTTACCGTGGGCTTCCCGAGGATTTCTGCAACCAACCTATTAAATTCTTCTGATGTTTTCGGAGTGCGGGTGGAGTTACCGATCAATAGTCGGGATGATTCTGTATTTGCTTTCTTGTCTATGGAGTGCGTTGCTATGTATGCATCCGCCCATCGGTCGAGTTCGTTTCGATCAAAGCCGATGCCACGCTCGCCTATCGGAAATTCTCGTACATAGGGACGAACGGCTTTGTCAAAAACTCCTCTGCACATTCCCAGATAGCTGGGTGCCTGGTAAGCCCTGAGAAATCGCGGCTGAACGGGAAGTTTGCTCATTCGCTCCGTATCCAAAGGTGAGACGCGACCTCATTGAGCAGCGCAGCGAGCGCCATGCGATTATTTGGAAAGAGATCGCGCCAGAGTTAAATCCTAACATCAGCTTGGTGAAGGAGATGGCTAGCCGATCAACGGCCGATTCTTTTCAAGGTAGGAGGCGCCAGCCTCTTTCTGCCCACTCTTACAGACTTGTTTTCAACCCTGCCGTCCCTGTAGTCCGTCAAAAACTGCATTACGTCTGCTCTCAACCAGCAATGCCTAGTGCCCATCTTGAAACCCTTGGGCAGCCAGGTAACGCCCCGGCGAATCCCTTCTCTGACCGACGCCTCGGTTCTGCCCAAGATCCGAGCCAGGTCTGCAACGTAAATCACCTCAGATTCCTCGCTCATAACGTCCTCTGGATTTTTCCCTACGCGTTAGGCTTTTGCTTTAGACGTGCGAGACCCTGCTTGATGTGCCCGGAGTTCTCACCAATCGCGTGCAGGGCGCCACGCACGTTGTCGCTTAACTCGGCGCCACCTTGGCTTTCGACCATCAGCGTGAACTCCATCAGTGCAGCCTCAAGGGCGAGCCGGTTCTCGCAGATGCGCTCCAGAACATCAGATAGGGCGTATTCGGGATGGGCATAGCTTCGTCTCCAGTTGGTGGCATGGAGAGCGTAGACCAGGGCAGCGGGGCGATTGCGAATCGCAGGCAAAGAAAAGCGCGCGATGGGGATTAGCGGGCTTAAAGGGATGTTCTCTAGGAGCTGAGACGATCTTAGGCGCTCAACTGTGAAAAGGTCGTGAAAGCCCAGAAACAAGAAGCCCGGCGCCGGGCCGGGCACACGTGCTCATTAAAACAGGGGCTATATGATACAAAGGCGTCAGCTGTCCGAAAGCGGAATAAGTTTTAACGTGTAAACCACCATATATACCAAAAATAGATATGCTATTAGTATCATTATCCATTCTGATTTACGCTCTATAAACCTCACAAAACTGCCAATTATCAACTGCTGCTCAATAGCTTGTTTTATTAGCGCGGCGGTCTTGGTAATAAAATTGCCCCTAAACAAACTACTAAACTCAAGCTCAAGCGCCGATTCTAAGTCGCTGGATGTATCCCTAATGCTTTCAATAATAGTGGAGCTTAGAGCTTGCCTAGAAAATGCAGAGCTTTCAAAGTTGTCTAGCATTATTGAGTCTACAAATTCCGAGTATTCAGAGGTGTATGATGAGTTTCGAATCCTAAGATAGCTTAGGTGTTCACTCAATCTACTTTCCATCATTACTATTTTTGTTTCAAGGTTGAAGTTTCTACGCGCAGAAGTATGATAGGTAATAGCTTCATCTTGCAGGGAATTGATATCTTCGAATATTTTAGTGAGCGCGGTTCGAATTTCCTTCCTTTCTTCACGCCTGTTGTTCTGCCAGTTTACTATGAGCCACCCTATGATTACCAAAGCCCAAGTAACGGGATAAAACCAAATTGGAGTCCCGTTACCTTGGTTCGTATCTGCCATCAATCATGCTCCGTATGAATGATTTTTGTTTTGACGTGTTCTTGCCACGAGCCTCATGTATATAACTCTTTATCCGCTGAATCAGGTTGGAGTCACGGGAGTCTAAAACAATTAAAGACTCAACCAAATCCGTAGGATACTTTCTGGCGATCCCACCAAAAGCCTCCTCCAGAAAAGATGACCCATAGCCTCGCGCGCCATCCAGATAAACCACAATTTTCTCATGGTCTTTCATGCGAGGTTCAAGAAACTTTTCTCGAAATAACTCGCCGCTATAAGGGCCGTCGCTTTTATACCTTCCGGCTGGATGCTTGGAGAAGTCATCAGCCAAATGAATCTCAGTCATGATCCGGCCTCGCCGTTTAAGGGCATCTGCCAATAAATTATTGTACCGTTTGTAGACAATTTAAAGTCGCCGTAGGTTTCCTTTCCGTCTTTTATTTGATACCAACCCCTGTTGCTTTGCAATATCGCCACGCTTCCTTTGCTAGCGAGAACTGTTTCTACGATTTGCGTCAAACCTTTTCCCCGATTGTGCTTTCTGGTACGAGTTTTGCTATGTCGTATTGCCCCTTTGATTAGACGAGCATCGCCAAGGTTGTGCATACCGAATCTTGAGAGGACGAGATACCACTTTCTCCATCCGTCGTCGTCGCTGTAGGGCAAAGATCCGGGGATACCCACTCCTAAGTCACAAAAAACGACTGATAGCATCCCATCTTTTTCTTGGGAAAACATCCACCACGGCTTGTATGCCTTTGATGATGCTATTCCATCCGCCCTTCGAGCTATATAGGCATGATGATGAGCATTAGTCATTGCTTCTGTTAATCCAGCATAAAGCTCCTGTTGTAGCGCGGGTGTGATTGCACCGTCGTATTTTCCCAAAATCACATCATACTTTTCGCCAGTAACATTTTGGCCTTTTGCGACACGCCAGTTAATTACATCGGCAAGCTCGCAGCTAGCGATGGGAACGTTTTTTCCGATTCTTGTATAGAATCCAATTTGCTGTAAAACAAGAGAGGCTTTCTTGTTTAGTGGAACGGTGGAGCGGATATTTAGTTTAGGGAATAAATCCAGTAGGCGATCAATTTCTGCAAAAAAAAGAATTGTGCCACTTGCGATTAATTTCTGTGTTTTAGAAAAATCAATAAGTATTGATCGGCAGCCCGATCTCACAGACAACCTAATCCCCTCAATAAATTTTATGAGGCGGTCCCTGGGTTCATTTAATGCGCAAAAAATGCTTGGCGCATGGTGAACTACAGTTTTTGATTGCCGTTTTGATTCTGTAGTTGGGGCAGATCTCTCGATCTTGCATAGCGCATATCTATGACGCCTCAGGGCTATGACCTTATAGCCTGTAGGTAGCTTTTTCATTACACGTCTTCCCTGTCGCATGAATGTGGCTGAGCTTTTGTTGATGTCCAATAAAGCCTCTACAGCGCCTGCTCGAGCACAGGCACAAAGGGTTATGATCTCAGCTGTAAACATCATAGTAATGGCTAAGCGCTATTAGCTCAATCACAGCCACGAAAACGCAGAGCACAACGAAATCGGGGCTGAAAACTCGCTTGCGACCTGATGAGCCCCAACAACTAGGACCAACCGCGTCGGAAGTGAAAGTAATCACCATGAGCAACGCCAACCAGGTCCAGGCCCAAAACTTGCTCCAGAAGCTCTGCTCTCGCCATGCAGTCATTTGCGCTGTTCCGCAGCCCGACTTGTCCGGCCTGCTTTCACCTCTTCCGCGTAACCCGTCAGCTTGTCCTCGACGGCCAGATAGCTCGCTGCAATCTTCAGCAGCTCTTTGGCTTCATCTTCTTGGCCTGCCTCGGACATCCGCACGAAAGCCTGCATCAGATCGACGCCTGACCACTTGAGCAGGGCCGCAGCCTCTTTCAGGTCGCGGCGCAGCTGCTGGTTGGGCTTAGTGAGAGGCATGGTCATTTATCTCGTTTAGTTCGGCCAGTCAAAATCCACTGCACGAGCCGGCCGGTTACCTTGTCATACAGGACTGACAAGAAAATCCCAACTATCACGAGGTAGCTTCCATAAAAGACCGCAGGATATTCCCTAATGCGGTACTTATTCCAACAGATCACGTCAAGCCACCGTTCGAAAAAACGCGATGAGCTTAGGTAGCTGCCGCCCATGTCGTAAAGGCCGATCGATAGGATAATTAGGCCGACCAGCAACAGAACAACACCTATACGCTTCGTGACGGTATTCGTGAGTTGTCCCATGCTGACCTCCTGTCATCTGGCTGTGCGAGGGCACAATCAGTACGCTGCTACGGCAAGAACCGGTGTAGAGATGTGCCAGGTTGAGCGCGATCTCCTAGATCACCGTGCAGTTGCTGGTTGAGTATTTGTGAGCGCCGCGGGGTTCCCGCGAGGTGCGATTGCTATCTGGCGAGTATGAGCAGAAGCCTAGGTGCAAATCAAGATTCCAGAAGTTCATACGACTGTACGCACGGACTGCTCGGGCAAATGGTTTATTTGACGAACAGGCAGGAATCATGGGGATGCTTGTAGAACTGGCCGCCCCTAAATTCGGATGCGGCTCAGGAGTTGATGCTTATTTTTCGAGCGCCTAAAAGATCGAGACAAACCTTTCTGTTGCTGCTTCAATTTCGGCGTCGGGCATCGAGAATCGCGGCAGGTTTTCGAGGTTGTTTTCCTCCTTGTGGTCCGGTTCTGTAGTTATGAAGTCATTCTCATAAATACGAACATTCGCGCCAGGTCTTAACTTCCCGGTCTTTTCGATCAGAGGAAGGGTTTTGAATGTGGCTGACTCGGATTCTATGAGGTCAACAACAAACTGTCGGCTTACAGGTCCGATAAATTTTACGCGCTTTTGTTTAGGCTCGGGCTCTTCCAGTCGCCCAATTTGAACCCAGTCAATGTGGGCACCGTCCTCTGAATAAGAGACGCCCAGGATAAAATATTCAGCCATAGAATCACTCCGCTTCCTGCGCTCGAATTGAGCAGAGCCTATGTGTGGGCTGATTGCATTATTTCAAGGACGTAAAACTGGCGGGCTCTAATATTAAGTCGAAAGGTTGCGCCGATTACTGGCTCGCGCTGTCGCCAAATTTGGTCAAATTTCTGTCTAAAACTACCTTGGCCTACCACGCATTCATTAGCCCAAACGACAAGTAAATTACTAAAGAGTTTTAGACGGCTGGTCGCCACAGACCTCTCATTACGTGGCGTGAGGTGCTGTTCAGCCCATACTGCTGCATCATTGGCGTATGGGAGGACAGATCGGAAGTGTGTTTACTCATCAGATAGTTAGCAAATTCGTTGAAAGGAGTGGGGCAAAGGTGGGGCGCTCGGCCCTGCTGATTTTGCAATGGCCGCAAGGTTAACACGCGAGGTCGGCCCTTCGCAGGTCGCAAACGGCCAGGTAAAACGTAAAAAAGGGGCGGCGCATTTATTTAAATGCACCGCCCCTTTTGCCTTTCGGCCTGTGCTGAATATGGACGCCTCTCTCAGTACGAAACGGCGATAGCCTTGGCCAGTTGCATGTCGGACATAAGCGGCGCGGGGTAGGTCGAATGATAGTACCGAGATGCCCGTTCAAACTCGGCCCCGCGGATTTCGCCGTCCGAACCGATAAACGCAAGGGCGTCGGTTTTCGATGATGTAAAAAGCTTTGGCGCTTCGGTCGTGAGAGAAGTAGTGCCTGCAACCAAGATGGTTGGCACGAACGTGGAGTACATCAGCGCTTTATCGAAGGGGTTGGCATTTTCTGCCGCCACTGCCTGATTGCCCATCAGCACCATGACAGCGATTGTCAGCGTTTTCCATGAGTCCATTCGTCGATGTTTCCATTTCGATTTGAGGGAGGGACGATATCAGGGCCGGCCATTCCCCGCGGCCACCTCATCCGGGCGAAGCATAGAAGTGGTTGAGCACTGCCGGCTCAATCCCAGCCACTATTGCGCATAGCACAACGAAGCCTCGGCTTAAGACCCGCTTACTATTGGATGAGGCTCCTTCTATCCAGTGCGCGTCGGTGTAGCTTGTGAACATCCCAATGAGCGCCAGGAGGGTGCATGTCTGCACCTTGCTCCAGAAGCTCTGATCTCGCCATGAAGTCATCCGTGTTATTCCATATCGCACATTGCCTAGCCAATCTTCGCTTTACTACTGCTCGCTGAGCTGAAGGCTGCAGGCCTGTTCGCCAAGCAGGTAATCGCAGATTTATAAGGTTGGCATCTATAGTCGCAGACAGCCGGAGTTGGATTGTAGGCGCTCATGCTTGGGGATATCTACAAATGGTCAGGTTAAAGGGGAAGTGTATTCTTCAAGAACCTTGTTTATGAGCGAAGAGTCCTCTTTGTGGACTGCCAAAATGTCGTAGTAGTAAATTGTTCGTGTAGAGCGTCCAGTGTTTTGCTGCCAGATGTAGTTTATGAGCTGGACGATAATGCTCATCTCGCCTGTGCGAATGACGATTTCGCCAAAGTTGTCAAAAATCACCCAATCACAATAGCCTGCGTGCTGAAGCGCGCTGAGCGTTTTTAAATAGCCTGCTTTTTGGTATTCGTGATCGTATTGGCATTCAAAGAAAAGAATTGGGTTGTGTTTTTTTATAACTACCATGGAAGAATCAAGTACATCGTAATCGAACCCGTCAACGTCACTTTTCAAGATGCGTATGCTGGATTCATTGGGGATCAGCTCATCCAGTGGCGACGATTTTAGGCCGCCCTCATTTTGTAATATCGCGTGTTTTGTCCCGTTTTGTCCGTCAAGTGAGACGTTGGAGATGTTTTTTCCTACCAGGGCTTTTATTGTAGTGACTTTTAAGTGGTTTATTGAAGTTTTTATTCTTTTGACATTATCTTCTAAGTGCCTGTAAAAAGAATCATCAGCTTCAATGCAGATATAATTAGCAGTGGTGTTCTGTTCAGCCATGCCTGCTAATGAATCTCCGATATTGGCACCTATATCTATGATGGTTTCCGAGTCATTGATATAGCGTGTTAAGTGTGGCAAGAACCTATCATATTTTGGGTGTTGTTTTTGAAATTCAGGTAATAGGTGGTGTGCCGGCAAGTTTATTGAAAAGCTTCTGTATTTATAGCTTATAGGTAACTTTGAGTGTTTTCGAAGTTTTCTGATGATTCTTGATGTTAATTTTGAGATCAAACTTAAATTTCCTTGAGTAGTTTTTATTTTCCTAGCGTGCATTTAGGTATCCATTGACAGATTCTTCCTTTTGTATCTGTTATGCACGACTTGGTATCAAGGATCTTACGTTTAGAAATTGCCTAAGGGAATCCGCTTTCGAGGGCGGAACGATGATGACGGGAGTCTCGCCACTGGGATGAGTCCGTTTAGGCGGTAAAAAGGGTGTCAAATACATAAAAATGCATCATTTATGCGATTAAGCATTTGCCATTCTCCAAGTCTCCCGTCACTATCCGCGTCATGCAAAAACGCAATGTTTCTATCGTTTTAAGAGAGCTGCTGGACCGCGACCGGATCTCTCCCACGGAGCTTCACCGGCGCACCGGTGTGCCTCAATCCACGTTGTCCCGGATCCTTAGCGGGAAGATCGCTGACCCGTCGGACAAGCACATTTCCCGTATTGCCGAATACTTCCGCATCAGCACCGACCAGCTGCGCGGGCGCGTGGCGGTGGGCGTTTCGCGAGATGACGAGCGAGATCCAATGCATTCGGAACTCAAGGACATTAGCCTTTGGGACGACGACACCCCCGTTAATGAGGACGAGGTGTCGATCCCCTTTCTGCGCGAGGTTGAATTGGCCGCTGGATCAGGAAGATTCGTCATCGAGGAAAGCGAGAAAGCAAGCCTGCGTTTTGGAAAGCGCAGCTTGCGGCATAACGGCGTGCAGTTCGACCAGGCCAAATGCGTAACGGTGCGTGGCAACAGTATGTTGCCGGTATTGCGCGATGGCGCGACGGTCGGGGTGAATGCCGGTAAGAGTGGCATTGGCGATATCGTGGATGGCGACCTGTATGCCATCAATCACAACGGGCAACTGCGGGTTAAACAGCTCTACCGCTTGCCTTCCGGGATTCGTCTGCGCAGCTTTAATCGTGATGAGCATCCTGATGAGGACTACAGTTTCCAGGATATCCAGGATGAGCAGATCAGAATCCTTGGCCACGTGTTCTGGTGGGGCATGTACGCTCGTTAACTCCCTTAAGTAAGACAAAACCCGCCGATGTGCGGGTTTTTTTCCGCCTGCCAAAAGTCGTCAAGCCCTTTGCCCATGAGGCTATAAATGCATTAGCGCATTCATACTTTGAAAATAAATGCATTAATGCATTGACTGGATATCCATCCAGTCATACTCTTCATCTCAAGCCAGCCAACGAGGTCTGGTGGAGGCGGCAAGGATGCTGCTGAGGAAGACAAGGAAGGCATGCAATATTGGCAAGGACGCCACAAAAGCGATGGCAGGGATGCCAGGCAACACCGGCAAGGACGCCGACGCTTTTTAGTGACATCGCTTCAACAAGACAAGCAGAGATAGGCCGGCCTTAAAGGTTCAGAGAGTTGGCAACTGGTCCGGGTGTGCAGCGTAAAGCCCGAAGCAGTTCTCCCGCAGACATGGATCATGGTCGGAAAAACATCGAGGAAAAATCCGTACCGCGCAAGCAGCGCCGAAGGGTTGAGGAGGTTATTACTGAAAAGCCTGGGCAATCGGGCTTTTTGGAATGCCTACCGACACATGGAGTTACCCGAACGCCGGCACGTTGCCGGCATTGATCAGCCAGGAGGCGTGAAATGACAAACGAGCTGCAAGTGTTGGCGGAAATGCCTATCTGGCTGGTGATCGTACTGGCCCTGATCGGAGGTGTATCCGGCGAAATGTGGCGTGCCGATAAGGAGGGCGCCCGCGGTTGGTCCCTGATGCGGCGCCTGGCGCTGCGGTCCGGCGCGTGCATGGTCTGCGGGGTTTCGGCATTGATGCTGTGCTACGCCGCCGGCATGTCGATCTGGACCGCCGGCGCCATTGGTTGCCTTACCGCCATGGCGGGGGCTGACGTGGCAATCGGGCTTTATGAACGTTGGGCGGCAAAGCGCATCGGGGTCAACGAAGTGCCGCCCTCTGGGCCTGATCAGCATTAACTGTTGCAAGGACGCAATGTAATGACACTTCTCAAAAATACGCCTCAACTGCCTGTGGCGATCGGGGACGCGCTGAAGGGCGCCTTTCCACGGTTGCGTGTAGGCAATCGCCATACCTTGACCGATGCCGAGAATAGGACGCGCGTGTTGATCAGCGTGGAACGTAATGGCCCCGGTGAACGTTCCCTTGAAGGGCGCAAGGCACAGGCCTTGTCGGTCTCACTCAGGGCCACGGTTGCGAGCGTGTCGTCGCCCTTTGACGCCTGTGATTTGGCCAGCCAACTGATGGATCTGGCCTTGGATAACCGCTGGGGCTTTGCGCCTGATCAGTGCGACTTGCCTACGTCGATCGTCGCCGCGCCGTCCCCACTCAGTGGTGCCGAAACGGACTACATCAGTTGGACCGTATCCTTCACTCAAACCCTCTACCTCGGCCCTGGTGTCGACATCGCGTCTTTTTCAGGATGAAACTGATGGTGATCACGCTGCCCCAACCCGCTCAAATCGTGCCGGGAGCCCGCCTTGGAGCAGGCATTTCTTTGCCCGTTTTAAGTATGCGCGCCGTCGCCCGCTAGTCTCTCCATTCTGTATGTCGCTTGCACGGGGTATTTGCTCCTGTAGGGTAGGCCAATGCCCGCTAACTTCTGGAGACGACCGTGAAGGAAATCACTCAATTGGCCGCCGAACTGGGTCGCCGTTTACAGGTGCTCAATGCTCATGTCACCACGGCGGAGTCCTGCACCGGTGGCGGGATTGCGGAAGCTATTACGCGGATCCCCGGGAGTTCGGCATGGTTCGAGGCCGGATACGTCACTTACTCTAATCGTCAGAAGACCCGGCAGTTGAATGTGCCGGAAACATTGTTTCCGAAAGTGGGCGCCGTCAGCCAGGAAGTGGTGGAGGCCATGGTGCGCGGTGCGCAGGAAAAAAGCCTGTCGCGATTCGCTGTTGCAGTCAGCGGCGTTGCGGGGCCTGACGGCGGTTCGCCGGGCAAACCGGTAGGCACTGTCTGGCTGGCCTTTGGTGTGGGTGATGAGGTCACGGCCGAGCTCGCGCACTTCCCGGGCAACCGCGATGAGGTCCGCCGACAAACGGTAAAGGCCGCGCTTGAGGGCTTGTTGCGACGAGCTGCAGCAGAAATAGAAAATCAGGGGTAGGCGATCTCCAATCTTTGTGGAACAATACTGTCTACTTATACAGGTGTTGGCCGCCCCGGCCTTATTGATTACGTGAGGACTTTAATGGACGACAACAAGAAGAAAGCCTTGGCTGCGGCCCTGGGTCAGATCGAACGTCAATTCGGCAAGGGTGCCGTAATGCGTATGGGCGATCACGACCGTCAGGCGATCCCGGCTATCTCCACTGGCTCTCTGGGTCTGGACATCGCACTCGGCATTGGCGGCCTGCCAAAAGGCCGTATCGTTGAAATCTACGGTCCTGAATCTTCCGGTAAAACTACCCTGACCCTGTCGGTGATTGCTCAAGCGCAAAAAATGGGCGCCACCTGCGCGTTCGTCGACGCCGAGCACGCCCTGGACCCTGAATACGCCGGCAAGTTGGGTGTCAATGTTGATGACCTGCTGGTATCCCAGCCGGACACCGGTGAGCAAGCCCTGGAAATCACCGACATGCTGGTGCGCTCCAATGCCATCGACGTGATTGTGGTCGACTCCGTGGCTGCCTTGGTACCCAAGGCTGAAATCGAAGGCGAAATGGGTGATATGCACGTGGGCCTGCAAGCCCGTCTGATGTCTCAGGCGCTGCGTAAAATCACCGGTAACATCAAGAATGCCAACTGCCTGGTGATCTTCATCAACCAGATCCGTATGAAGATCGGCGTGATGTTCGGTAGCCCGGAAACCACCACCGGTGGTAATGCGTTGAAGTTCTACGCTTCGGTCCGTCTGGACATCCGCCGTACTGGTGCGGTGAAGGAAGGCGACGAGGTTGTCGGTAGCGAAACCCGCGTTAAAGTCGTTAAGAACAAAGTGGCCCCGCCTTTCCGTCAGGCTGAATTCCAGATTTTGTACGGTAAGGGTATTTACCTGAACGGCGAAATGATCGACCTGGGCGTGCTGCACGGTTTCGTCGAGAAGTCCGGTGCATGGTATGCCTACAACGGCAGCAAGATTGGTCAAGGCAAGGCTAACTCGGCCAAGTTCCTGGCAGATAACCCGGATATCGCCGCCACACTTGAGAAGCAGATCCGCGACAAGTTGCTGACTGCAGCTCCCGACGTGAAAGCTGCTGCCAACCGCGAGCCGGTTGCAGAAGTGGAAGAAGCCGACACTGACGTCTGAAGCAAACGATGACTGTTGTGCTGGATACACTCGTCGCCGTTCGGCGCACTGCTATGGACCTGCTCGCTCGACGCGAGCATGGTCGAGTCGAGCTGACGCGCAAACTGCGTCAGCGCGGCGCAGATCCTGAGATGATTGATACGGCCCTTGACCGGTTAACGGAAGAAGGGCTGCTGTCGGAATCCCGTTACCTCGAAAGTTTTGTCTCCTATCGAGCCCGTTCCGGCTATGGCCCTGCGCGTATTCGCGAAGAGCTGAGCCAGCGTGGCCTGCAGCGTGCCGATATCGACCTTGCGTTGCGTGAGTGCGGGATTAGTTGGCAGTCGCAGTTGGAAGATACTTGGCGTCGCAAGTTCTCCGGCCATCTGCCTATTGATGCCCGGGAGCGTGCGAAGCAAGGCCGCTTCTTGAGTTACCGCGGGTTTTCGATGGAAATGATCAATCGTTTGTTCAGCGGCCGAGATATGGACGACTGAAACTGTGTTGAGCGTGCTTTTCATTTTTGCGGGTTTGTATTGGTGAGCAGGTTTTTTGTGTAGAGCAAGCATGTTGTGGTGAGCGGGCTTGCCCTGCGCTGGGCTGCGCATCAGCCCCAATCACCGCAATCGCTCGCCTCCCATTTCCACTGAAACACCACCAAAAAAGGCTCACTATGAAAATAGTGGGCCTTTTTTTGCGCTAAAAAAATCAAGCCGGCTCTGGCGCCACTCGCTGCTGCGCCTTCCCCTGAGCCTGCGCCCAGTTCTCCGGCAAATTGATGTAATCCACCAACTCCCGCAGTCTGCCTTGGTCTCGTCCATTAAAGTTGAACACCAGTCGCGTCAAATGGCTGAACCTCGCTTCATCATGCTCCTCACCGGTATACGCGAGTTGCTGAAACTCGCCGCTTAATCGCAGGCTGGCAAACTCACTTTGCAAGTGGGCCAGCGCCCGATCACTGAGCGGGTGATTCATACGCACCACAAACTCGCGCTTTAACCAGCGCGTGGAATGGAAATTGGCATAAAACTGATTGATCTCCTCCACTGCTTCTTCAGCGCTGTACACCAGCCGCACCAGCTTGAGGTCGGTAGGCAAGATATAGCGATTGGCTTCCAACTGGCTGCGGATAAAATCCAGGGCGCCTTGCCAAAATCCTCCACCGGGTGCATCCAGTAACACCACCGGTACCAGTGGGCTCTTGCCGGTCTGGATCAGTGTCAGCACTTCCAGTGCTTCATCGAGGGTGCCGAAGCCGCCTGGGCATAGCACCAGTCCATCGGCTTCCTTGACGAAGAACAGTTTGCGGGTAAAAAAGAAGTGAAAGGACAGCAGGTTCTCGGTCCCATCAATGGTCGGGTTGGCGTGCTGTTCGAACGGTAAGGTGATATTGAACCCCAGGCTGTGCTCCAGGCCGGCGCCTTCGTGTGCCGCCGCCATGATGCCGCCACCTCCGCCGGTAATCACCATCAAGTCCGAGCGCGCCAGTGCTGCGCCTACTTCCCGGGCTAATGCATACAGGGGGCTTTCCACAGGGGTACGTGCCGAGCCGAATACGGTGACCTTGCGTCGGCCCTTGAACTGTTCGAGCACACGGAAGGCGTTGTCCAGTTCACGTATGGCTTGCAAGGTGATCTTGGCATTCCAGCGATTGCGGTCGTCCTGTGCCATGCGCAGCACGGTGAGGATCATGTCGCGATACAGAGGGATATTCGGGCTGTCGGGGGCGATCAGTTGGAGTTGGGCTTCGACCTGCTGCGTGAGGTCGGCCCCATTTTTTTCAAAATGCTGGAGCAGGCTGTCATTCGGTTCGTAAGGCATTCAACTTCTCCTTCTTGCAGGGCCGGGTAACCGACGAGATGTTCGCCGGAGGCTACGACACTGCATGTGTCGCTGCTTGCCGCAGGGGGCAACCTTCTTTTGCCCTGAAAATGTTACAGAACAGCATCAGAAATGCTGTGAGCGAGCGGTCGGGATGGCTTGATCATGGGCCGAAAAACCCTTGGCTGGCAACCGCTTATTGGTTGCTCAACAGTGAGTCTAGCCGTCTGAGGGGAGTTGCAGCGGGGGAGTGCGCGCCACTGAATAGCAGCGCGCGAAGGTCAGGCTGAATTACTTCTTCTTCTTCTTCGCCGGAGCCGGGCAATCCGTTTCCACGAACTTTACCGAAGCCACAGGGCGGTTGGTTTTGTTCTCGGTGATTTCATAGCGCATCACGGCGCCTTTGGCCATCAGCTCGCGGTAGCCTTTGTTCAGGCACACGCTTTGCCCCAGTTGGAAATACACAGCCTTGGGGTTAGCGCGCATTTGCTCGGCACGGTCGGACATGACGCTCAGGTGATCGATCAACTGCATGCCTTCAACGGTGTAGGCCACTTCCAGGGTTTTTTCATCGATTTCCCGGGGCAGATCCTTGTTGCTTTCTGCCGCGACGCTTTGCAGTTTCCTGTTCATCTGGGCCTCCAGCAGCGAGGCCGCATGTGCGCCCACAGGCAATACCAGCGCAAGTGCGATGGATGGGACGACAAGGCGCAGCATGGAACGCAGCATGAAACTCTCCTGATTCGGTTACTGGTGCATAGACCAGCCACTGCGCTGTGCGTTCAGTGGCGCGCAATTATAGGTGACCCCTTGCCACTACAGCCAGGCGTATCGCTGGTAAACTGCGGCCATCTCAGCCTTTCACGAGTTCTATCCGTGTCGATTTACCCGTTCCTGCGGCGCATCCGATGAGCCATGCCGTTTCCCGTCTGCGTACCCAGCGTCTTGCGCGCGCCATTAAGCCCTTCGTCAACCGAGGCTCCCGTGCCGAACGCTGCCCCGGCTGCCGGGTGATTCCCGAGTACTGTCTCTGTGCCTGGCGCCCGAAAGTCGAGGCCCGGTCCGCGATGTGCCTGCTGATGCACGATGTTGAACCGATGAAACCCAGCAACACCGGCTGGCTGATCGCCGACGTCATTGACGACACCACTGCCTTCGCTTGGGCTCGCACCGAAGTCGAGCCGGATTTGCTCACCCTGCTCGCTGACCCGCAATGGCAGCCGTATATCGTATTTCCCGGCGAATTTGTGGCGCCGGAACGGGTGGTCAACGAAGTCATCGTGACGCAGGGCAAGCGCCCATTGTTCATCCTGCTCGATGGCACCTGGAGTGAGGCGCGCAAGATGTTCCGCAAAAGCCCGTATCTGGAGCACTTACCCGTTCTGAGCCTGGCGCCCGAGCAGCTCTCACGCTACAAACTGCGCCGCTCCAAACGTGATGATCATTTCTGTACCGCCGAAGTCGCAGCGCTCTGCCTGGAGTTGGCTGGCGATGGGCTTGCCAGCGAAGTGCTGGATGCCTACCTCGATGTGTTCAGCACCCATTACCTGGCCGCCAAGTTCCAGATGCCTCTGGATGCGACCGATGCCGTCCATACCCGTCTTGCGCCCTATATACCCGCGGTATAGCCAGGCGACGTTGGCATGATGGCACTGTAAGCCTGCACCCCGCTAAAATGCCCTCGGGCGTAGTGCTTGACCCCCTAGGCTACGCTGGGCATGCTGGGCGCCGATTGGGGCGCAACCGTGAATTTTCGACGTCGTGTCACGTGCTTTTGACGTTGAACGTGCCCTGTGGCGATGGCTGCCTGGCCGTTGCCTTGTGTACTGGCGAACCTTGAACCCATCAAGGCAGCCATAAAAAACAGGATCATTTAATCAATGGCCACATACGAAATCCTGATAGCCGATGACCACCCGCTGTTTCGCAGTGCGCTGCATCAGGCCGTAACGCTGGGCCTTGGCCCGGATGTGCGTCTGGTTGAAGTGGCCAGCATTGCCGAGCTGGAAGTCCGCCTCACCGAAAAATCCGACTGGGACTTGGTGCTGCTCGACCTGAACATGCCTGGCGCCTACGGTTTCTCGGGGCTGGTGCTGCTGCGTGGGCAATACCCGCAAATTCCCGTGGTGATGGTCTCGGCGCAGGAAGACGCTGACGTGGTGGTTCGCTCCAAGGAGTTTGGCGCCAGTGGCTTTATCCCCAAGTCCAGCGCCATGGAAGATATCCAGAGCGCCGTACGTAAGGTGCTGGACGGTGATGTGTCCTGGCCGCCGCAAGCGTTTGAAGAAATTAACGTGTCTGACGAAGCCAAGGCCGCCCGTGATGGCTTGGCGAGTCTTACGCCCCAGCAGTTCCGGGTGTTGACCATGGTCTGTGAAGGCCTGTTGAACAAGCAGATTGCCTATGAGCTGAGCGTGTCGGAAGCGACCATCAAGGCCCATGTGACCGCGATCTTCCGGAAGCTAGGGGTGCGCACGCGGACCCAGGCGGCGCTGCTCTTGCAACAACTTGAGTCAATTTCGCAGCATTGAGCTGTTATCGATTCACGCTTTTTTGACTTTGCGTGATCTAGTTTCCCCACTTCTTTGGTTCAGTTGCCTACGTCTATGTCGCCTTTCAAGGGTCAAACCGGTATCAAACGTATCTTCAATGCTGGGGGATATTCCCTGGATGGCCTGCGCGCAGCGTTCACTGGCGAGGCCGCGTTCCGGCAGTTGGTGTTGCTGAATGTCATCCTTGTCCCGCTAAGCTTTTTCCTGAACGTCAGTCGTGTCGAACGGGCGCTGCTGATTGCAGTGTGCCTGCTGGCCTTGATCGTCGAATTGCTCAACTCGGCCGTAGAAGCAGCCATCGACCGCATTTCCCTGGACCGCCATCCACTGTCGAAAAACGCCAAGGACATGGGCAGCGCCGCGCAATTTGTGGCACTGACCATGATTACCCTGGTGTGGGCCGTGATCCTGATCTAACGATCAAGCGATGTTCGGCAGCACGATCTCGTCGCTGCGCTGAACCCCAGCGGTGAATGCGCGGCACAGCTCCAGAAACTCGCGCATCGCCGAGGTCTGGTATTTTTGTTTATGCCAGATGAAGTAAAACTGCCGCGCAAGGTCCAGGTCAGGGGTTTCAACCGGCACCAGGCTGCCACGGCGGAACGCGTCGCGCAGTGCCAAGCGCGAGATGCAGCCAATTCCCAATCCCGACTCCACGGCGCGCTTGATTGCCTCGGTGTGCTCAAGCTCCAAGCGGATGTTCAGCGCGCTGCGGTGATGACGCATGGCCTGGTCGAAGGTCAGGCGTGTGCCTGAGCCCTGTTCGCGCAGAATCCACGCCTCGTGGGTCAGCTCCTCCATGGTGGCCACTCCGCGCTTGGCTAGGTGATGCTGAGGCGCGCAAAACACCACCAGCTCATCCTCCACCCAGGTTTGCACCTCGATATCGGGGTGGCTGCAGTCGCCTTCGATTAGACCCAGGTCAATTTCGTAGTGCGCAACCTGATGCACGATATTGGCAGTGTTCTGCACATGCAGCTTTACCTGGCTCTCGGGGTGCTGCTGCATGAAGCTGCCGATGAGCAGGGTGGCCAGGTAGTTACCGATGGTCAGGGTCGCGCCGACGGCTAGAGAGCCGAAGCCGGACTTGCCGTTGAGCAGGTCTTCGATCTCCTTGGCTTGGTCCAGCAGCGCTACTGCCTGGGGCAGAAGCTGATGGCCCAGGGCGTTGAGGCTCAGGCGTTTACCGGCGCGGTCGAATAATTGGCAGCTGGATTGACGCTCCAGCTCCGTAATCGAGGTGCTGGCTGCCGATTGAGATAAGGCCAGAAGGCCAGCAGCGCGCGAGACGCTTTCCTGCTGGGCGACGGCGACGAAGACTTGCAGTTGACGGAGAGTAAATCGCATATCTATATAACCGATAACCCTTATCTTAATAATCCAGTTAACAGATATTGTCGCCGCCATTAGAATGCTGTGCAATTGCGCAGCTACATTTGGCGCAGACCCATTTCCAGGAGTTACCCGTACATGAGCAACATGAACCACGAGCGTGTCCTCAGTGTTCATCACTGGAACGACACTCTGTTCAGCTTCAAGTGCACCCGCGATCCGGGCCTGCGCTTTGAGAACGGTCAGTTCGTGATGATCGGCCTGCAACAGCCCAACGGCCGCCCGCTCATGCGCGCTTACTCCATCGCCAGCCCGAACTGGGAAGAGCATCTGGAGTTCTTCAGCATCAAGGTGCCGGATGGCCCGCTGACTTCCCAATTGCAGCACTTGAAGGAAGGCGACGAGATCATCATCAGCAAAAAACCGACAGGTACCTTGGTGCTTGACGATTTGAAGCCAGGCAAACACCTGTACCTGCTCAGCACTGGTACTGGCCTTGCTCCGTTCATGAGCGTGATCCAGGACCCGGAAACCTACGAGCGTTTCGAAAAAGTGATCCTGTGCCACGGCGTGCGTTACGTCAACGAAGTCGCCTACCGCGAGTTCATCACCGAGCACCTGCCGCAGAACGAATTCTTCGGCGAGGCCCTGCGTGACAAGTTGATCTACTACCCTACCGTGACCCGCGAGCCATTCGAAAACGAAGGCCGCCTGACCGATCTGATGCGCAGCGGCAAGCTGTTCAGCGACATCGGTCTGCCGCCGATCAACCCCGAGGACGACCGCGCCATGCTGTGCGGCAGCCCGAGCATGTTGGATGAAACCAGCGAAGTGTTGAACAGCTTCGGCCTGAAAGTTTCGCCGCGCATGCGTGAGCCGGGTGATTACTTGATCGAGCGTGCGTTCGTCGAGAAGTAATCCCGTCAGCCCATGTGCTGACCAAGCAACAAAGAAGATCCAAATGTGAGAGGGGGCTTGCCCCCCGATGAGCGAGTGTCAGTTGATACATCTCTGACTGACACACCGCTATCGGGGGCAAGCCCCCTCTCACATTTTGCTTCCGGTTTATTCAGTTGGCTGGGAGTACTTCCAGCACACAAATCATCCCCGCCTCGGGATAGTGCCAGCGCACATCCACGTCCCAGAACTGCGCGCCATATTCGCGCTCAGGCCCAGGCTTTTGGTACGCCGGCCGTGGATCCTGCGCCAAGCACTGATCAATCAACTCCACCAGAGGCTCTCCCAGGCGTTGAGCGTGGTCTTGTGCTTGCAGCAGGGCGGTCTTCAGCCATTGCACGCCAATCAGGTTCGGCGCATCACTGGCGATGCCATTGGTGGCGTCCGCGACACTATCGGCATATGGCACATACGGCTTGATATCCAACACCGGCGTGCCATCGAGCAAATCAATCCCGGAAATCCACAGTCGGCCCGGTTCCACCTTGTCCAGCTTCACCACCGACTGGCCGATGCCATTGGGCCGATGGGTCGCACGGGTGGCAAACACGCCCATGGACGTGTTGCCGCCCAGGCGTGGCGGGCGCACTTTGAGGCGTGGTTTGTCTTCCAGGGCCTGGTGAAACAGGAACAACAGCCACACGTGGCTGACCTGCTCCAGGCCCTGCACTGCCTCACCCTGGTCAAACGGCGCCACCAGTTCCAGCACGCCTCGGGCCGCTGGCGCCAGTTGTGGTTGGCGCGGAATGGCGAACTTCTCCTTAAAGCAGGAGCGTACGAAGCCGACGGGTGAGACCTGATAGCTCATGGCTTACGCACGAACCCGCAGGGTCAGGCCCTTGAGGAAGTTGCGCAGCAACTGGTCGCCACAGGTACGGTAGTTGGTGTGGCCGAACTTGCGGAACAGCGCGCTCAGCTCCGGCTTGGACACCGGAAACTCGGCAGCCTTGAGGATGGCGTGCATATCGTCTTCCTTCAGTTCGAAGGCTACACGCAGCTTTTTCAGGATGATGTTGTTGGTCACCGGGGTTTCGATCGGCTGCGGCGGACGGCTTTCGTCCTTGCCACGCTTGAAGATCACCAGACCATCGAGGAAGTACGCCATGACCTCATCCGGGCAGAACACGAAGCCTTCTTCCTCATCTTTCTTGAGGTAGGTCAGCAGGTCTTCCTTGGTTACGTCCATGCCGCCGAGCTTGATGATCTCGACCATCTTGTTGTCGCTGATGTCGAGCATGTAGCGCACGCTGCGCAGTACGTCGTTGTGAATCATGGTGGGCAGTCCTGGTATTCAACTGAGGACACCGCCCATCAGGCGGTGTCGAGAAAAGGGGAGCGGCTTAGAACTTCTCTTTGCCGGACAAGTAACGCCATTGACCGACCGGCACCTTGCCGATGGACACGCCGCCGATACGGATGCGGCGGATCGCCACGACCTTCAGGCCAACGGCTTCACAGAACAGCGCGATCACGCCTGGCTGCGGGTTTTTCATCGCGAAGCGCAGGCGGTTTTCGTTCTGCCAGCTGGCTTTAACTGCTGGCAGCTCCTTGCCCTTGTAGGTCAGGCCGTGATTGAGGCGGTTGAGGCCGTGAGCAACCATGTCGCCCTCGACCTCTACCACGTATTCCTGCTCGATCTTGGTGGCATCGGCGGTCAACTTGCGCAGAATCTTCCAGTCCTGGGTAAACACCAACAGGCCGCTGGCCTTGGCTTGCAGGTCGGCGCTGGCGGTCAGGCGCAGGAAGTGACCTTTGAGCGGGCGCTTGCTGAAACGGTGTTCTTCGGAGAGCGTTTCGGCGCTGATCGAGGCCATGGCTGTCTCGGCATCCACGCCAGCAGGGGCGTGCAGCAGAATGGTCACCGGTTCAGGCACTGTCGCCTTGGCGTCCGGGTCGAGTTCGACTTTCTGGGTCGTGACCTTGAACTGCGGCTCGTCGATCACTTCACCGTCCACCGAGACCCAGCCGCCTTCGATAAACAGCTCAGCCTCCCGACGGGAGCAACCGACCAGTTCGATAAGGCGTTTGGAGAGGCGTATGGGGTCAGTCATGACAAGGGCCGTAACAAAAGGGGGCGGCTATTGTACCTGTGTGGGCGCGGTTAATCCCGGCCCCATTTCATTTAGCCCTGACGCTCCTGCTGTTGTAGCTGGTGCAAACGCATATGGAGCAACGGATAAGGTTGGCCCAAGCCATCATGCTCCGTGCGTCCGATCACCTCGAACCCGAGTTTCAAGTAAAACCCCAGGGCCTGTGGGTTCTGTTCGTTGACGTCCAGCGCTTGGGCATTCATGTGCTCGATCGCATACCACAGCAGCTGTCGGCCAAGACCCTGACCACGGTGCTGCGGGTCGATAAACAGCATCTCCACCTTGCCCGCCGCAACCCCGGCAAACCCGGTGATGCGCTGGCGTGAGTCTTTGGTGCAGATCAGCATCACCGAGTCCAGGTAGCGGGTCAGCACCAGCCCCTTGAGCAGTACGATGTAACTCTCGGGTAAAAAGTCATGAGTGGCCCGCACCGAATCCTCCCAGATCCGCGCCAACTCCGCGTAGTCGCTGATTTTAGGTGTATGGATAATCGAATGCTGACGCATGCCCGCTGCCCCTTGCTGTGATCGGTGCTGATGGGCAAAACGATAGACGTAAAAAAGCCCCGCATCTTGTCCAGAAGCAGGGCTTTTTTAAATTTTTACAGCGTTAGTCGCGCTTTTCGGCCCACAGGTCGTATTCGTCGGCGTCGGTCACGGTGCACCAGACCTTGTCGCCCGGCTTTAAACCGCTGGCATCGTCGATAAACACGTTACCGTCGATTTCCGGCGCGTCGAAGAAGCAGCGGCCAACCGCGCCTTGCTCGTCGACTTCGTCGATCAGCACTTCGATTTCCTTGCCGATACGCAATTGCAGGCGCGCCGAGCTGATCGCCTGTTGGTGCGCCATGAAACGCTCCCAACGGTCTTGCTTGACGTCGTCCGGCACCACGGCCAGGTCCAGCAGGTTGGCTGGAGCACCTTCCACCGGGGAGTACTGGAAGCAGCCGACGCGATCCAGTTGGGCTTCGGTCAGCCAGTCCAACAGGTACTGGAAGTCTTCTTCGGTTTCGCCGGGGAAGCCGACGATGAAGGTGGAACGGATGATCAGCTCCGGGCAGATCTCGCGCCAGTTCTTGATGCGCGCCAGGGTCTTGTCTTCGAAGGCTGGGCGTTTCATCGCCTTCAGGACTTTCGGGCTGGCGTGCTGGAACGGGATGTCCAGGTACGGCAGGATCTTGCCGGCAGCCATCAACGGGATCAGTTCGTCTACGTGCGGGTACGGGTAAACGTAATGCAGGCGCACCCACACGCCCAGGCTGCTGAGGGCTTCGCAGAGTTCGGTCATACGGGTTTTCACCGGCGCGCCGTTCCAGAAACCGGTACGGTATTTCACGTCGACGCCGTAGGCGCTGGTGTCCTGAGAGATCACCAACAGCTCTTTCACGCCGGATTTGACCAGGCGTTGGGCTTCGTCGAGCACGTCACCGACCGGGCGGCTGACCAGCTTGCCCCGCATCGACGGGATGATGCAGAAGCTGCAGCTGTGGTTGCAGCCTTCGGAAATCTTCAGGTACGCATAGTGGCGCGGGGTCAGCTTGATGCCTTGCGGCGGCACCAGGTCGATCAGCGGGTTGTGATCCTGGCGCGGCGGCACTACTTGGTGCACGGCATTGACCACCTGCTCGTACTGCTGCGGACCGGTCACGGCCAGCACGCTCGGGTGCACGTTGCGGATATTGCCTTCTTCCACACCCATGCAGCCGGTCACGATGACCTTGCCGTTTTCCTTGATGGCTTCGCCGATCACTTCCAGGGACTCTGCCTTGGCCGAGTCGATAAAGCCGCAGGTGTTGACCACCACCACGTCGGCGTCCTGGTAAGTGGACACAACGTCATAGCCTTCCATACGCAGTTGCGTGAGGATGCGCTCGGAGTCGACCAGAGCCTTCGGGCAACCCAGGGAAACAAAGCCAACCTTAGGGTTGGCTTTTGCGATGGTGGTGGACATGTCTAACCTCGGTATTGAATGACGCCGCCAGTCGGGCACGACAAGGCGGTGGACGGGCACTTGGTGTGCCTCTGATCAAAAAGTGCGCAATTCTAGCGATGGGCAGCGCACTTGACCAGCTTTATGCGGGGAAATGCGACGAGTGCTCTTTTGCTGGCCGGCGTGTTCTATAAGTGCCCAACGCTTACCTCAAGCTCACCGACTCATTGAAATCACACCCGTCATGTACTGATTCAAATCGCGCAGATCATTAATCCGCCAAGCGAACGGTGGCAGCTTCACACCGTTCTCTCGCAAGGTTTTTGGAATCAGGTCTCCATTGGGTCGAAGTATTATCGACGACACAATTACGCCCGGATAATCCTTAAGTCGTTTCTTGAACGCGGGTGTGGTGAGGTTTGGTGTCGGAGGGTTGCTCTTACTGGCCAAGGGTCCCGTGCCTTTGATGTCCGCTCCGTGGCACATGGCGCATCGCTGTAGGTAGATATTTTTTCCGTTGAGGTTATCCGCGAAGGACAGTGATGTTTGAGCCAGCGATAACACTGCCAGCGAAGCAATAAATACTCTTCTCATAGACGTCCTTGTTGTATCAGCTGGATCTGAATCGAGGGCAAGTTCAGGGCCTGGCGTTGGTGACGGGCAGGGCACGTCCGACCTCTGTGTATGGCCGATCGCGCACGGCCAGGCAGCGAACCAGTGCTGTAGGCCTCTGTGATCGAAAAGAGCGCGATGCTAGCCACGGGCAATTCACTTGACCAGCTTTATGCAGGGAAATGTGACGAGTGCTGCGCTATGCTTCGCGCCGTTGCGCACGGGTAAAAACCTTGGGTCAATAAAACGTCTGTTACGAGAAGTAAAACAGCGCATGCTAGGGTCAGCTTAGGCGCGTTGTTTATAAGAGACCTCAGGTCAAAGGGCAGGAGTGGTTGATGGGTCACGCGAGTAGTCAGGCAGCAAGTGCCGAGCATTCAAACACCAAGCCGATCGGCATGCTGGTGGCGGCGGTCGGGGTGGTTTACGGCGATATCGGGACCAGTCCGCTCTACACCCTCAAAGAGGTGTTCACCGGGGGGTATGGGGTTCAGGTCAACCATGACGGTGTCTTGGGGATCCTGGCGCTGATCTTCTGGTCGCTGATCTGGGTCGTTTCGATCAAATACATGCTGTTCGTGCTGCGCGCCGACAACCAGGGCGAAGGCGGCATCATGGCCCTGACCGCACTGGCACGTCGGGCAGCGGGGGAGCGTAAAAAGCTGCGCAGTTTCCTGGTCGTGTGTGGCCTGTGCGGGGCGGCGCTGTTCTACGGTGACAGCATGATCACCCCGGCGATTTCGGTGTTGTCAGCAGTAGAAGGCCTGGAGCTGGCGTTCGACGGCCTGGAAAAATGGGTTGTGCCGATTGCGTTGGTGGTGCTGGTGGCGCTGTTTCTGATCCAGAAACACGGTACCGATCGCATCGGCAAGCTGTTCGGGCCGGTGATGGTGACCTGGTTCCTGGTGCTGGGCGGGCTGGGTATCTATGGCATCAGCCAGCATCCCGAAGTGCTCAAGGCATTGAACCCGATGTGGGCCGTGCGTTTCTTCGAGGCTCATCCAGGCATTGGCGTTGCCATCCTGGGTGCCGTGGTGCTGGCACTGACGGGCGCCGAAGCGCTGTACGCCGACATGGGCCATTTCGGCCGCAAGCCCATTGCCCGCGCCTGGTTCATCCTGGTGTTGCCGGCGCTGGTGCTCAACTATTTCGGCCAGGGCGCCATGCTGCTGGGCGATCCTGAAGCCGCGCGCAACCCGTTCTATCTGCTGGCGCCGAGCTGGGCGCTGATCCCGCTGGTGGTTCTGTCGACCCTGGCGACGGTGATTGCTTCCCAGGCGGTGATTTCCGGCGCGTTCTCCTTGACTCGCCAGGCGATCCAACTGGGTTACATCCCGCGCATGCACATTCAACACACCTCCAGTGCCGAACAGGGCCAGATCTATATCGGCGCGGTGAACTGGTCGCTGATGGTCGGCGTGATCCTGCTGGTGCTGGGCTTCGAGTCCTCAAACGCACTGGCCTCGGCCTACGGTGTGGCGGTGACGGGCACCATGTTGATGACCACCATCCTCGTCTCGGCGGTGATGTTGCTGCTGTGGAAATGGCCCCCAGTGCTGGCCGTGCCGGTACTGCTCTGCTGCCTGTTGGTGGATGGGCTGTATTTCGCGGCCAACGTACCGAAAATCATCCAGGGCGGCGCCTTCCCGGTGATCGCGGGGATCGTGCTGTTCGTGTTGATGACCACCTGGAAGCGCGGCAAGCAATTACTGGTGGAACGTCTCGACGAAGGCGGCCTGCCGCTGCCGATCTTTATCAGCAGTATTCGCGTGCAGCCGCCCCATCGGGTTCAGGGCACGGCGGTGTTCCTCACCGCGCGGCCCGATGCCGTGCCCCATGCGCTGTTGCACAACCTGCTGCATAACCAGGTATTGCACGAGCAAGTGGTGCTGCTGACGGTGGTCTATGAAGACATCCCGCGCGTCCCGGCGTCGCGGCGTTTCGAGGTGGATTCCTACGGGGAAGGGTTCTTCCGCGTGATCCTGCACTTCGGCTTCACCGACGAGCCGGATGTGCCCGAAGCGCTGAAGTTGTGCCACTTGGATGATCTGGATTTCAGCCCAATGCGCACCACCTACTTCCTCAGCCGCGAGACGGTGATTGCCTCGAAAATCGAAGGCATGGCGCGCTGGCGCGAAGCCTTGTTTGCATTCATGTTGAAGAATGCCAACGGCAACCTGCGCTTCTTCAAACTTCCGGTAAACCGGGTGATCGAGCTGGGCACCCAGGTCGAGATGTAAGTATCTGCTGCACGGGAGCCGGCAATCGGCTCCCGCTTTCCGTCTGAACCCTGTGCAATCGATCGTTGTCGACTAGGCTCTAAGCACTGTTGAACAGTGCCCATAGAACCCAGAAGAGGTGCGCCATGAGTCAGCTGCTCGAACCCTATACCCTGCGCCAATTGACCCTCCTGAACCGCATTGCCGTCTCGCCGATGTGCCAATACTCCAGTGACGATGGACTGGCCAATGACTGGCATCTGGTGCACCTCGGCAGTCGTGCCGTCGGCGGCGCCGGGCTGATTTTCACCGAGGCCACCGCCGTGACTGCCGATGGCCGCATCACGGCACAGGACTTGGGCTTGTGGAACGACCAACAGATCGAACCGCTGCAACGCATCACCCGTTTTATCGCCGCCCAGGGCGCGGTGGCTGGCATCCAACTGGCCCACGCCGGGCGCAAGGCCAGCACCCATCGGCCGTGGATCGGCAAGCATGGCAGCGTCAAGCCGGAGGACGGTGGTTGGGTACCGGTAGGTCCATCGCCGATTGCCTTTGACCCTCAACACACCCAACCGCGGCAACTGGACGAAGCGCAGATCCAGCAAGTGATCGCTGACTTCGTCGCCGCTGCCAAACGTGCGCTCACCGCGGGTTTCGAGGTGGTGGAAATTCACGCGGCTCACGGTTATCTGTTGCACCAATTCCTGTCACCCATCAGCAATCAGCGGCAGGACCAATACGGCGGCTCCTTTGAAAACCGTATCCGGCTGGTGCTTCAGGTGACCAAGGCCGTGCGTGAAGTCTGGCCTCAGGAGTTGCCGCTGTTCGTACGGGTGTCGGCCACCGACTGGGTGGAGGACGGCTGGAACCCCGATGAAACCGTGGAACTGGCACGCCGCCTCAAAGACCTGGGCGTGGACCTGATCGACGTATCCTCCGGTGGCACCGCCGCCAATGCCGAGATCCCTACCGGGCCGGGCTACCAGACGCGCTTCGCCGAGCGCGTGCGCAAGGAGTCGGGCATCGCCACGGGGACCGTGGGCATGATCACCGAACCGGCTCAGGCCGAGCACATCCTGCGCACTTGCCAGGCCGATATCATCTTCCTGGCTCGTGAACTGCTGCGCGATCCGTACTGGCCGTTGCACGCCGACGATGACTTGGGCGGGCGCAAAGCAATCTGGCCGGCTCAGTACCAACGCGCGACCCATCGGGATCAACCGATTCATGAGTCTGACTTGAGGGATTGATCCTTCGCGGGCTCCATCTAAACCCACCCTGAGCCGGTGGGTTTTTTTTGCCTGTTGCTGTGGGATGGCACTGTAGGTATTTGTTACCGAAGTAATTTTTTAAGTGAATACTCTAAAAAAATCCCACACGTAACGAGATTGTTTCTACGCTTAGGGTAAGACCGATTTCTGGCCCAGGGAGTCAGTCTGTTTGTCCACGGAGGCATTGCGCTTCACGGGAGATGGTTAATGGGCGCCGGGAGTATTTGATTGATATCAGGAGAAACAGTCCATGGCCAAGTCCTATGGAGTAGCAGGTTTGGTGGCGTCTTTTTTGACCCGCAGGGTGTCCTTGCGTAGCCGCCGGTTGAGTTTGGATGAGGTCGAGTTGCTGGCGCAGTATCGCGCTCTGAACGAGAGCGATCAGGTGGCGATGCGTTATCTGATTGGGGCGATGAAGAGCGTGTCGCGGTTTTAGAGTCGACGTGGAACGCGTGTGGGAGGGAGCAAGCCCCCTCCCACAGTTGAATCAGGTGTACTTGCGCTGGTCCGGTGCCGGCGGGAAGTACTGATACAGCCAGGTTTCACTCAAGGTGCGGTCCTGGGTTCGGATAAACAGGCGCAGCTCCACCGGTTCCACGCTGTCGCTGGTCGGGTACCAGTCGAACAGGATGCGGTAGCCCTTGATGTTATCGAGCACCAGCACGCTGAAGTCTTTCACTTCACCATGGGAGCAAGTCACCACGGGCTCAATCCCTGTGCCTGGCGGTAAACGGTCCAAGCCACCGCCCTTGAAGTCCACGGCAAAACGGCGCGCCCATACGTCCGGGTAATGTTCACCCGGCGCCCAACCTTCGGTAAAACCGCCCATGCCGGAACGGGTCGCGTCGACCTGGGCCAATGGTGTGCTCACCGGTGGCAAGGCGCTCCAGTACAGTTTGTAGCCATAGTTCAGCGAATCACCCGCAGCCACCGGCTTCTTCGGGGTCCAGAAGGCCACGATGTTGTCCAGGGTCTCGCCGGTGGTTGGGATCTCCAACAGGTCGATGGAGCCTTCGCCCCAGGCGGTGGTCGGTTCGACCCACAGGCTTGGGCGCTTGCTGTACCAGTCCACAGTGTCCTGATAGCTGGCGAACTCATGGTCGGTCTGCACCAGGCCAAAGCCTTTCGGGTCTTTGTCGGCGAATGCATTGAATTGCAACTTGGCGGGGTTGTTCAGCGGGCGGCAGATCCACTCGCCGTTGCCGCGCCACATCGCCAGGCGGTCCGAGTCGTGGATTTGCGGGTGGATGGTGTCGCACATCCGGCGCTCGTGGGTGCCGCAGCTGAACATGCTGGTCATAGGGGCAATGCCCAGTTGTTCGATGGCAGTACGCGCATTGATATGGGCGTCGATCGCCATCACCACCTGGTTGGCCTGGCAGTCGATATCGAAGCGGTAGGCGCCGGTGGCGCTTGGCGAGTCAAGCAGGGCGTAGACCACAAAACGCGTGGCGTCCTTGTCTGGAGTTTCGAACCAGAACTGGGTGAAATCAGGGAATTCTTCGCGTTTTTTGGCGTAGGTGTCGATGGCCAGGCCTCGGGCCGACAGGCCGTATTGGCCGGTGGAATCCACCGCGCGGAAGTAGCTGGCGCCGAGAAACGACAGCACGTCATGGCGGTCCAGCTCCGGTGCCTTGAACAGCTTGAAGCCGGAGAAACCCAGGTCGCCGGTCAGCTGTTTGGTGTCGACGGTGGTTTTTTCATAGTTGAACAGCGAAGGGCGGAAGTGCACTTCACGCGCTTCACGGGTTTTCGGATCAACGCTGTGCATGCGCACCGGTGTCTTGAAACCCATGCCGACGTGGAAAAACTGCACGTCCAACTGGCCGTTCAACTCTTTCCACAGCGAATGCTTGCCGTCGTAGCCAATGGCGTTGAAATTCTGTGGGGTCATGGTCGCCAGGGTCGGCGGCAGCACCTGTTTGGTGTCTTTATACGCGGTTCCGGCGAGTTGCTTGGCCTGGGCTTTCAGTGCGTCGAAATCGAACGCCACGGCCTTGCCGTCGGCGGCACGGTTCCCGGCCCAGGCCTGCGCGGCCAGTAGGCCGCTGGCCGACAAACCGGTGTAAGCCGCAATGGCCATGGACGCTTTGAGCAAATTCCTGCGGTGCATAGAGACAACCTGTCGTGAGCAAATCCCGCGCCGTTCCTGGCACGTGCTGGATCAGAAATAACGGTTCGGACATGCCTTCGACCAAACGCAACGGACATTAAACAGACGCCGGATAGCTTAAGCGGTTCGATGGTGTAGGAAAAATGATTGATGGCTGTGTGATGGCGTTGCATATGAAACAAGTTGTGTCGTCAGGTGAGTTGCGTACTGTTGTAGTGAGCGGGCTTGCCCCGCGCTGGGGCGCGAAGCGGCCCCCATGAAAACCACACAGGCCGTCTGAAAACGTGCGGCATTTGGCTTCAGGGCCGCGTCGCAGCCCAGCGCGGGGCAAGCCCGCTCACCACAAGACTTCTTTTAGCCACGCTATTTCGACTTAGCCCACCTCTCTCACTGCCCGAAAAGCCTCATCAATCGCCGCATGGGCGTACGCACTCCACGCCGCATCCGAGTTGGCGATGCTCACATGCCCTACAGGTTTGCGCGCCAGATTCATCAACGCTTCGCTCTCATCTGCGTTATCAAACAAGCTATTGGAGAAGCTCGCATACCCGTGTGACCAACGGTTGACCGTGATCGCCAGAATATCCGTCTCGTGCTTGAACCCACCCGGCCCGAGCATGCGTTGCAGTTGGTCACGCAGTTGCGCCTCCAGTTGCTCGAACGTCTGCCCATACAGCTTGCCCCGCCCGGCGCGTGCCTGGTCGCGGGCGTTCATACCGCTGTTGGGGCTGGTGGGCACGTAGACCATGTGCAGGCCAATCGGCTGCGTCGGGTCCCGTGGGTGATCGTAGCCGCCCATGCTCACCGGGTAGTCCAGCTTGATGCGACTGTACGGTTGGGTCGCCGCGTAAATCTCATGCACCCCCAGTTTTTGGAAGGACTGCCAATTGCGGATTACCACCTTGGTGTACACCAGCGGGTATTTCACGTTCTGGCTCAAGGCATGGGCCTGGGGCGCTGGCAGGTCTTTGAGCAGGTACGGAATCATCATGTTGTAGCACGCCAGGATGCAGCGCTTGCCGCGCACCTGTGCGAGTTGGCCGCCGCGGCTGTAGCCGATATGCACACCGCCATCGACGTTACGCACGCTGACGGCGGTGCTGTTCAAGCGCAGCCGTACCGGCGCCTTGGGTTGGTCGAGCCTGGCGTAGTCAAAGGTAGCCAGCACGATGTCGTCCATGGTGTGCCCCGGTGCTACGCCTGGGATCAGACTACGCACCAGCAACCGCGCCACCGAGGCGTTGCCATCCGGGAAATGGTAGATGTAGGGCTCTTCCATTTCCGCTGCGGCTTCTTCGCTGATCGGTGCCAGGTTCATGCCCGCAAACCCCGGGAAACCTACGCTATAGGCATCGGCCGCTGCCACGGCATCAATGCTCAGCGCCATGAAGTCATTGGTACGGCTTTGGAAGTACTTCACCGCGCCTTCCGATAACCCTACGTCCTTGAGCAGGAAATTGCGGTAGCTGGTCGCCGCCAGATGGTCGGCCTTTTCTTCGGCAGTCTTACCTGGCAAGTAGTCCTTTGGCGCCATGTGCAGGTCTATCAGCGCCTGGCGATCCTCTGCAGGCAGGGGGAAGTCATTGATGAAGTCGCTGATGGACCGCGCATGCAGTTGGTCCGGCGCAATATCGTCGGCCACCATGGGCGTCGGGTCGCCGGTCACCAGTTTGTCTTCGCCGAAGTTTTCCTTGTCGAAAAACACACCGCGCGACAGGCCCAGGTTGGGGTAGAACTGGCGGTCGAAGGCGGTTTCGAAGCGCTTGATATCAACCCCGAGCTTCTTCAACAGCCCGTTCACTTCCTTGCTGTACAGATGGTTCGGCGACTGCAACGCCTCGCTGCCGCCGTAACCGATGATCATGCGGCCACCGGCCTGGAATTCATTGCGCTTGGCGTGGCCGCCGAAGTCGTCGTGGTTTTCCAGGATCAGGATCTTCGCCTTGGGGTGCTTTTCCCGGTAGAACCATGCCGCCGACAAACCGCTCAAGCCACCCCCGACCACCACCAGGTCGTAATCCTCGGTGATCGGCAATTTCTCGGTGTCGAACACTTTCTTTTCCCAGCCCATCTGGTGAGCCACTTCGAACGAGCCGACATGGCTGCCGCGCAGGCCGGTAAGGGCAGGGGGGTAGTAGCGGCCATCGGGTGCGGCCTGGAGCAGTTGCAGTGGGGTCATGCCTGCGGCAACGGTAATGGCGACGCCGTTGAGGAAGTCGCGGCGGGTGATGTCCATTGGTGGGAACCTGAGATTTTATTGTTGTAGGACCCGGCACCCAAGGCAGGTGCCGGGGAGGCGCTTAATCAGTGCTTGAACATCACATGGCGAACGGTGGTGTAGTCCTCCAGCCCATACATGGACATGTCCTTGCCATAACCCGACAGTTTCTGACCGCCATGGGGCATTTCGCTGACCAGCATGAAGTGGGTATTCACCCACGTGCAGCCATACTGCAACCGCGCGGCCAAACGGTGGGCGCGGCCTACATCGGCGGTCCATACGGACGACGCCAAGCCGTAGTCCGAATCATTGGCCCAGCCCAACACCTGTGCTTCGTCGGTGAACTTCGTCACCGACACCACTGGCCCAAACACCTCGCGGCGCACGATTTCATCGTCCTGCTGTGCATCGGCCAATACCGTCGGCTCAAAGAAGAACCCATTGCCGTCCACCGCCTTGCCACCGGTGACCAGGCGGATATGCGGCTGTGCCACCGCACGCTCGACAAACCCCGCGACGCGGTCGCGGTGCTGTGCGGTGATCAGCGGGCCCAGTTCGGTGGCCGGGTCATCCTGCAAGCCGTATTTGATGCTGGCGACCGCCGCGCCGAGCTTCTCGACAAATGCGTCGTAGATATCCGCCTGGGCGTAGATGCGGCACGCGGCCGTGCAGTCCTGGCCGGCGTTATAGAAGCCAAAGGTGCGAATGCCTTCCACGGCGGCATCGATGTCCGCGTCGTTGAAGATGATCACCGGCGCTTTGCCGCCCAACTCCATGTGCATGCGCTTCACGCTGTCAGCGGTGCTGGAAATGATATTCGCGCCGGTGGCGATGGAGCCGGTCAGCGACACCATGCGCACTTTCGGGTGGTTCACCAGTGGGCTGCCCACGGTCGGCCCACGACCGAACACCAGGTTGAGTACGCCGGCCGGGAAAATCTCCGACGCCAGTTCAACCATGCGCAACGCGGTCAGCGGGGTTTGCTCCGACGGCTTGAGCACCACGGTATTACCGGCGGCCAGGGCCGGGGCGATTTTCCAGGCGACCATCATCAGCGGGTAGTTCCACGGCGCGATGGAGGCGATCACGCCCACCGGGTCGCGGCGGATCATCGAGGTGTGGCCCGGCAGGTATTCACCGCCGGCCGAGCCGCTCATGCAACGGCTGGCGCCGGCGAAGAAGCGGAACACATCGGCAATCGCCGGGATCTCGTCGTTCAGCGCGGCGCTGTAGGGCTTGCCGCAGTTGTCCGATTCCAGCTTGGCCAGCTCTTCGCCGTGGGCTTCGATCGCGTCGGCCAGTTTCAGCAGCAGCAGCGAGCGGTCCTTCGGTGCGGTTTGCGACCAACCTTCGAACGCCGCATCGGCTGCGCGCACAGCGGCGTCGACCTGGGCTTCGCTGGCTTCCTTGATTTCTACCAGTACGCGGCCGAGGGCTGGGTTGAATACGGCTTGGGCCGGGCCTTCGCCCTCGATCAGTTGGCCGTTGATCAGTAATTTGGTTTGCATGGTTCAGCTCTCCACAAACTATTGTTATTTCCTTGAAGCAACCGACTCTAAATGTGGGAGGGGGCTTGCCCCCGATGACAGTCTTTCAGTCACATCATCTACAACTGACCCACCGCTATCGGGAGCAAGCCCCCACCCACATTTGAGCTCGGTGCCTTCAATAAAAAAGTTATTTACCGCCACTCCCGGCCACGCTTTCACCACCGCGGGTCAGGTAATAGGCACCGAGAATCGGGAACATCGTCACCAGCATCACCAGCATCGCCACCACGTTGGTCACCGGCACATCCCGCGGGCGACTCAATTGGTTGAGCAACCACAGCGGCAAGGTGCGCTCGTGGCCGGCGGTGAAGGTGGTGACGATGATTTCGTCGAACGACAGCGCAAAGGCGAGCATGCCGCCGGCCAGCAGCGCCGAGCCCAGGTTGGGCATGATGATGTAGCGGAAGGTCTGCCAGCCGTCGGCGCCCAGGTCCATCGAGGCTTCGATCAGGCTGTGAGACGTGCGGCGCAAACGGGCGATGACGTTGTTGTAGACGATCACCACGCAGAAGGTCGCGTGGCCGACGATGATAGTGAACATCCCGGGCTCAATGCCCAACGTCTTGAACGTCGCCAGTAACGCGATACCGGTGATGATCCCCGGCAGCGCAATCGGCAGGATCAGCATCAGCGACACGCCTTGCTTGCCAAAGAACTCACGGCGATACAGCGCCGCCGAGGCCAATGTGCCGAGCACCATGGCGATCAGGGTGGCGATGGCTGCGATCTGCAGCGACAACTTGATCGACTCCAGCACGTCCGGCCGGGCGAACGCCACGCTGAACCACTTCAACGTGAAGCCCTGTGGCGGAAAGCTGAACGCTGCCTCTTCGGTATTGAAGGCGTAGAGAAAGATGATCAGGATCGGGAAGTGTAAAAACACCAGGCCGCCCCAGGCTGCGATCTTTAGTCCCAGCGAAGATTTCTCAGAGTGCATCGAAGGCCCCCAGGCGTTTGACGATGGACAGGTAAACCGCAATCAGCACGATGGGCACCAGGGTGAACGCCGCTGCCATGGGCATGTTGCCGATGGCGCCTTGCTGCGCGTAGACCATGCCACCGACGAAGTAGCCCGGCGGGCCCACCAGTTGCGGCACGATGAAATCGCCCAGGGTCAGCGAGAAGGTGAAGATCGACCCGGCGGCAATCCCCGGAATCGACAGTGGCAGAATCACTTGCATAAAGGTCTGGCGCGGCTTGGCGCCCAGATCCGCCGAGGCTTGCAGCAAAGACGGCGGCAAACGCTCCAGCGATGCCTGGATCGGCAGGATCATGAACGGCAGCCAGATATAGACGAACACCATGAACCGCCCCAGGTGTGAGGTGCTCAAGGTGCTGCCGCCCACACCGGGAATACCCAGCACGAACTGCAACACCGGCTCCAGGCCCAGGTGCTGCACGAACCACTGCGCTACGCCGCCCTTGGCCAGCAGCAGGGTCCAGGCGTAGGCCTTGACGATGTAGCTGGCCCACATCGGCATCATCACTGCGATGTAAAAGAATGCCTTGGTCTTGCCCGTGGTGTAGCGCGCCATGTAGTAGGCAATCGGGAAGGCCACGATGGCGCTGGCAATCGACACCACAATCGCCATGCTCAAGGTGCGAAGGATGATGTCGAAGTTCGACGGCTGGAACAGTGCGGCGAAGTTGGCCAGGGTCAGGTCCGGCGTGACCGCCATGGTGAAGTCGTCGAAGGTGTAGAAGCCTTGCCACAGCAAGGTCAGCAACGAGCCGAGGTAAATCGCGCCGAACCAGATCAGCGGCGGTATCAACAGCATCGCCAGATACAGGTTGGGCTTGCGGTACAGCAGGTTGGAAAACCTGCGCATCGGTGGTTGGGAGAGGGCCAGGCTCATGTCACACCTCGCCTGCAATGTCGGTCAGCGGTGTCATGGCTTCCCGCGCCCAGCGCGCGGTAATGGACTGGCCGACCTGATGGCCGCTGCTGATATCCAGCCACTGGTTGTTAGCCTGGCTGATGTTCAACGCCTGGCCGTTTTCCAGTTTCAGCTCATAGCGGGTGGCGCTGCCCTGGTACTGGATGTCATGCAGCAGGCCGCTGACTTCCACTTCGCCAGCACCCAGTGGGCCGTCGGCAAACCGCACGTGTTCCGGGCGGATCGAAAATGGCTGCGCGCTGCCGCTGAGGCGCTGGGCCAGCTCGCCGCGAATCACGTTGGAGGTGCCGACGAATTCGGCGACGAATGAGGTAGCCGGTTTCATGTACAGGTTGCGCGGGGTGTCGACTTGTTCGATGCGGCCTTTGTTGAACACTGCCACGCGGTCGGACATCGACAACGCTTCGGTTTGATCGTGGGTCACGAAAATAAAGGTGATGCCCAACTGGCGTTGCAGCTTCTTCAGCTCGCTTTGCATCTGTTCGCGCAGCTTGAGGTCAAGGGCGCCCAAGGGTTCATCGAGCAGCAACACGCGGGGGCGATTGACCAGTGCGCGGGCCAGTGCCACCCGCTGGCGCTGACCACCTGAAAGTTGAACCGGCTTACGGTCGCCATACCCACCGAGGGCGACCATGCCCAAGGCTTCTTCGGCGCGGTTCAGGCGTTCGGCCTTGCCCACGCCTTTGACCTTGAGACCGTAGGCCACGTTGTCGCGCACATTCATATGGGGGAACAGTGCGTAATCCTGGAACACGGTGTTTACGTCACGCTGATACGGCGGCAAGCCGGCGGCTTCCTCGCCATGAATGCGGATCGAGCCAGCGCTCGGTTGCTCGAACCCGGCGATCAGGCGCAGGCAAGTGGTCTTGCCCGAGCCGGAAGGGCCGAGCATGGAAAAGAACTCGCCGTCCTGGATATCGATGGAAACCCGGTCGACGGCTTTCACTTCGCCGAACTGACGGGAAACGTGGGTGAATTGGACTGCAAGCGTCATGGTGCGGTGCTCCAAAAAGGCGCGGGTCGTCGCAGCGGCCCGGCCTGGACTTCTGAAAAAACAAAACATCTATGAGTGCGGTCAATGTGGGAGGAGGCTTGCTCCCGATGACGGTGTGTCAGGCAACACAGGTTTGTCTGATGTACCGCTATCGTGAGCAAGCCCCCTCCCACAGGGGACCTAGGTCGTTTGGAAGGCCTTACCTGCCGCCCATGATCGCGATGTAATCCTGGGTCCAGCGGCTGTACGGTACGAACTTGCCGCCCTCAGCCTGCGGGGTTTTCCAGAAGGCGATTTTGTCGAACTGGTCGAAGCCGTTGGTCTTGCAACCCTCGGCGCCGAGCAGTTCGCTTTCCTTACAGGCCGCAGGCACCGCTGGCAGCGAACCGAACCAGGCGGCGACATCACCCTGGACCTTCGGCTGCAGCGACCAGTCCATCCACTTGTAGGCGCAGTTCGGGTGCTTGGCCTCGCTGTGCAACATGGTGGTGTCGGCCCAGCCGGTGGCGCCCTCTTTCGGAATGGTCGAGGCAATTGGCTGCTTTTCATTGACCAGCCCGTTGACCTGATACGGCCAGGCGCTGGAGGCCACCACGCCTTCGTTCTTGAAGTCACTCATTTGCACGGTGGTGTCGTGCCAGTAGCGGTGGATCAACGGTTGCTGGGCGCGCAACAGGTCGAGCACGGCTTTGTACTGGGTTTCGGTCAGTTCGTATGGGCTCTGGATGCCCAGTTCCGGCTGGGTCGATTTGAGGTACAGCGCTGCATCGGCGATGTAGATCGGGCCGTCATAGGCCTGCACGCGGCCTTTGTTCGGCTTGCCGTCCGGCAGGTTCTGGGCGTTGAACAGCACATCCCAGCTGGTGGGCGCGGTCTTGAACACGTTGGTGTTGTACATCAGCACGTTCGGGCCCCATTGGTACGGGGTGCCGTAGGTCTGCTGGCCGACCACGTACCACGGCGCGTCTTTAAGGCGTGGGTCGATGTTTTTCCAGTTTGGGATCAGCGAGGTGTTGATCGGCTGCACACGCTTGCCGACGATCAACCGCAGCGACGCATCGCCCGACGCGGTGACCAGGTCATACCCGCCCTTGGCCATCAGGCTGACCATTTCGTCAGAGGTGGCGGCGGTTTTCACATTGACCTTGCAGCCGGTTTCCTTCTCGAAACCAGTGACCCAGTCGTAGGCCTTGTCGCTTTCGCCACGTTCGATATAGCCGGGCCAGGCGACGATATCCAGCTGGCCTTCGCCAGCGCCAATCGCCTTGAGCGGTTCGGCGGCCTGAATGCTGACGCTGGCCAGCAGCGCGGTGGTCAAGGCACTGAGTAGTGCGGTCTTGTGCGCGGACATGGGGGTTCCCTCTTCTTTAATTATGGTCGGGGCAGTTGTGTGCAACCGGTGACGCAAAAGCTTAGTTGTTGTTTTAAAGATGTTGGCCGTGGCGGGCCATGATGTGGCGCACCACGCTGTAGTCCTGTAGCGAATCACTGGACAGATCTTTCCCATACCCCGAGCGCTTCAAGCCGCCGTGGGG
Organism: Pseudomonas sp. Irchel 3H9; assembly: GCF_900187495.1. NCBI lineage: Bacteria > Pseudomonadati > Pseudomonadota > Gammaproteobacteria > Pseudomonadales > Pseudomonadaceae > Pseudomonas > Pseudomonas sp. Irchel 3H9. The sequence continues at coordinate 555,423 of NZ_FYDK01000001.1, forward strand.
CATTTCGCTGACCAGCATGAAATGGCTGTTGATCCAAGTGCAGCCGTATTGCAGGCGTGCGGCTACCTGCATGGCCTTGTCCAGGTTCTGGGTCCACACAGAGGAGGCCAGTCCGTATTCGGAGTCATTGGCCCAGTCCACCGCCTGTTCCAGCTCATCGAAACGGGTCACGGTGACCACTGGACCAAACACTTCGCGCTGCACAATTTCATCGCTCTGTTTACAGCCGGCGAGCAAGGTTGGCTGGTAATAGAAGCCCGCGCCGGAATGCACGGCGGCGCCCGTGACCCGCTCGATATGCGGCTGGCCGAGGGCACGCTCGACAAAACTGGCCACGCGGTCGCGCTGGCGCGTACTGATCAGCGGGCCGAGTTCGTTGTCGGCATCACGCTTGCCGGCAAAGCGCAGGCTGCTGACCGCCGCACCGAGGTCGGCGACCAATTTGTCGTGAATCCCCGACTGGGCGTAGATGCGGCATGCGGCGGTGCAGTCCTGACCGGCGTTGTAATAACCGTAGGCGCGCACACCCTCGACCACGGCCTGCAGGTCGGCATCGTTACACACGATCACCGGCGCTTTGCCGCCCAGTTCCAGGTGCGTGCGTTTGAGCGTCTTGGACGCGGCTTGCAGGATTTTCTGCCCGGTGACGATATCGCCGGTCAGGGAAACCATGCGCACTTTCGGGTGGCTGACCAGATGACTGCCCACACCTTCACCGCCGCCACAGAGAATGTTGATGACCCCGCGTGGTAACAAGTCCTTCAGTACAGGGGCGAGTGCGAGGATCGACAGCGGCGTATGTTCCGACGGCTTGAACACCAAGGTATTACCGGCAGCCAGCGCCGGGGCGATCTTCCAGGCGGCCATCATCAACGGGTAGTTCCACGGTGCGATGGAGGCGACGACGCCAATTGGATCGCGCCGCACCATGCTGGTGTAGCCCGGCAGGTATTCGCCGCTCAGTTGGCCGGTCTGGCAGCGCACGGCCCCGGCGAAGAAACGGAACACGTCGACGGTGGCGCTCAAGTCATCCTGACGCGCCAGGTGCAACGGCTTGCCGCAGTTCAGGGATTCCAGGCGGGCCAGGTAATCGGCTTGTTTTTCGATGGCATCGGCGATGCCCAGAAGAATGTTCGAACGTTGTTGCGGCGTGGTCCGCGACCAGCTGGCAAATGCACGGTGCGCTGCGAGGATGGCTGATTCGACCTGCTCGGTGCTGGCTTCAGCAATTTGGGTAAGCACTTCACCGGTGGCCGGGTTGAGGATCGGCTCGGCGAATCCCTGGCCCTGGACCAGTTCGCCGTCGATCAGCAACGCAGTAAGCAGCGGGGTGGGCGCGCCGGACATTTTTCGCGATCTCTTTTCTTGTGTGGTCATGGGCGTTCTCTTACAAGGCGCCGGACCTTCTCTTATGGATGAACTGAGAGTAGAGGTCAGGCGCGAGGTCAACAAATACTAAATACTGAATGCAGCATTCGATTAAATAGATGGCTTGCGTGGGTGCGGCTGTTCCCGGGCCACGGTGAGGAACGGGTCTACCAGCGCGGGGCGCGCGGTGCCTCGGCGCCACGCCAGGCCCACATCGAGGGTCTGGCTGAGGTCGGCGATCGGCCGTGCCTCGATGATGTCGCCCTCCAGGGACCATGGGCGGTAGGTCATGTCTGGCTGAATCGACACGCCTAATCCTGCCGCCACCAGGCTACGCACTGCCTCCGTCGATGCTGTACGCAGCGTGACGCGGGGTTGCAGGCCTGCGCTGGTCCAAAGGCGCTGGGCGTTTTGGCCCATTTCATCAACATTCAGCTGAATCAACGGCTCGCGCGCGACATCGGCCAGGTTGATGCTGTCGTGCTCCAGCAGCGGGTGCTGCGCCGGCAGCCACAGGCGATGGGGCGAGTGGGTCAGGACTTCTGTCTGAAGGGCGTGGCGGTCTTCGAGGTTGGAGAGGATCAGCACGCCGACGTCGATTTCGCCGCTCACCAGCAAATGCTCGATATAGGGGCGTTCGTCCTCCATCACGCGGATTTCCACATTGGGGTAGGCGCGCTGGAAGCGGGTGAGCAGGTCGGCGAGGTAGTAGCCGGCCACCAGGCTGGTCACGCCGATGATCAATTGCCCGGCCACTTGGTCGGTGCTTTGTTGCAGGCTGCGCTTGGCGTTGTCGACGGTGGCGAGGATCAAGTGCGCCTGGCGCAGGAACTGGTGGCCCTGGTGGGTGAGGGTCATGCCTTTGGCGTGGCGGTTGAACAGGTTTACCCCGATTTCCTGCTCCAATTGCTGGATCGCCAGGGTCAGGGTCGACTGGGAAATAAATGCGGTCTGCGCGGCGGCGGAGATCGAGCCGGTCTCGGCCACGGCGATAAAGTGCCGGATTTGACGCAAGGTCATCATGCTGGAATTACCAGTGGGGTGTTTTTATAGATTTGTCCGAGTGTATATCGGTTTTAGCGAACGGCAGTGGCGTTACATCTGGAAGCACTCTAGATCGGGGCTTTTTGGCACTTAGTTTTACGCTGGGGGCCTATTGGTCCTATGAACCCAAGTGTCTGGAGGCTACGAATGAATACCCGTGGATTGCTCGATCAGTTGCTCAAGTCCGGCCAGGACATGCTGCAAAACAAGGCTGGCGGCCAACGCAAGCAGGACGACAAAGGCGCCTTGGGCGGACTGCTTGGCGGCGGAGGGTTGGGCAGCCTGCTTGGCGGTGCCGGTGGCGGCGCCCTGGCAGCCGGTGCCATGGGCTTGTTGATGGGCAACAAGAAGGCGCGCAAATTCGGCGGCAAAGCCCTGACCTACGGCGGGCTGGCCGCATTGGGCGTCATTGCCTACAAGGCCTACGGCAACTGGCAGGCCAATCAAGCCAATGCGCCCAAGGGCGAGCCGCAGACCATCGACCGCCTGCCACCGGCCCAAGTCGAGCAGCACAGCCAAGGCATTCTCAAGGCGCTGGTTGCAGCAGCCAAGGCCGACGGCCATGTGGATGAGCGCGAGCGAGAGCTGATCGAGGGGGAGTTCACCAAGCTGGATAACGACCGCGAGCTGCAAAGCTGGCTGCACGCCGAGCTGAACAAGCCTCTGGACCCGGCCGATGTCGCCCGCGCGGCAAGCACCCCGGAAATGGCTGCCGAAATGTATATCGCCAGCGTGATGCTGGTCGACGAAGAAAACTTCATGGAAAAGGCCTATCTGGACGAATTGGCCCGCCAACTGGAACTGGAGCCTGGCTTGAAGCTGGAGCTGGAAAAGCAGGTGCGTCAAGCTACCCTCTGAGCATCTCTGTATAGATAAAGCACCCTGGCTGGCTGAATGCCCCAGGGTGTTTTTGCATTCCATGAGCGCTGCATCAAAACCCATTGATTAATGAGGCCTTCTGCTCAGCTATACTCCCCTCCATTTGAATGGCCCTTCGAGGAATTACTGTGAAGAACTGGACCTTGCGCCAACGCATCCTGGCAAGTTTTGCGGTCATTATCGCCATCATGCTGTTAATGGTTGTGGTCTCCTACTCACGGTTGCTGAAGATCGAAACCAGTCAGGAAGCCGTCCGGGACGATGCGGTACCGGGGGTTTATCTCAGTTCTATGATCCGCAGCGCGTGGGTCGACAGTTACCTTCAGACCATCGACATCATTGGTCTGCGTGAGGATAAAACCTTCACCAATACCGACAAGGCCGACTACAAGGCCTTCGAAGCGCGTATTGAGCAACAGATGGCCAATTACGAAAAAACCGTGCGCAGCCAGGCTGATCGCATGGAGTTCGATAACTTCAAAGCCGCACACATTAATTACAACAAGGTCCTTGAGCAGTTGCTGGACCGCGTCCAGAACAACGACCTGCCCGCTGCACGCGAGTTGCTTGAAGAGCAACTGACGCCGATCTGGATCGAAGGTCGCATGAAGCTCAATGACATTATTACGGAGAACAAAAACGTCTCTGATCGCGCCACCGCGGCGATTGACGATGCCGTTCTGTCGGCCAAGATCAGCATGGGCGTGTCGCTGATCATCGCCATCCTCGCCGCCGGCCTGTGCGGCCTGCTGCTGATGCGCGCGATCATGGCGCCGATGCAGCGCATCGTCGAAATCCTCGACACCATGCGCACTGGCGACCTGAGCAAACGCCTGAACCTGGAGCGCAAGGACGAATTCAACGCGGTAGAAACCGGCTTTAACGACATGATGACCGAGCTCACCGCTCTGGTTTCCCAGGCGCAACGCTCTTCGGTTCAGGTCACCACCTCAGTGACGGAGATTGCGGCGACCTCCAAGCAGCAGCAGGCCACTGCCACCGAAACTGCCGCGACCACCACCGAGATCGGCGCCACTTCGCGGGAAATCGCCGCCACTTCCAAGGATCTGGTGCGTACCATGACCGAAGTCTCCACCGCTGCCGACCAGGCTTCGGTGGCCGCCGGTTCTGGCCAGCAGGGCCTGGCGCGTATGGAAGAGACCATGCATTCGGTGATGGGGGCCGCCGACCTGGTGAACGCCAAACTGGCGATCCTCAATGAGAAGGCCGGCAACATCAACCAGGTGGTGGTGACCATCGTCAAAGTCGCCGACCAGACCAACCTGTTGTCCCTGAACGCCGCCATCGAAGCGGAAAAAGCCGGTGAATACGGCCGCGGGTTTGCCGTGGTCGCCACCGAAGTGCGTCGTCTGGCCGATCAGACCGCCGTGGCCACTTACGACATCGAGCAGATGGTGCGTGAGATTCAGTCGGCGGTGTCTGCTGGCGTGATGGGCATGGACAAGTTCTCCGAAGAAGTGCGCCGCGGCATGTTCGAAGTGCAGCAAGTGGGCGAGCAACTGTCTCAGATCATCCATCAGGTACAGGCCCTGGCGCCGCGGGTGTTGATGGTCAACGAGGGCATGCAGGCCCAGGCCACCGGCGCCGAGCAGATCAACCACGCGCTGGTGCAGTTGGGTGATGCCAGCAGCCAGACCGTCGAATCCCTGCGCCAAGCCAGCTTTGCCATTGATGAACTGAGCCAGGTTGCGGTGGGTCTGCGCAGCGGCGTATCGCGTTTCAAAGTCTGATGAGCGACCTCGCGGCTAAACGCGGCGCCGTCCCGGCAGCGAAAAAGGCGTTGTTCCTGGTGTTTCACATCGGCAGTGAACGTTATGCCCTTAAGGCCACCGAAGTGGCCGAGGTGCTGCCGCGCCTGCCGCTCAAACCCATTGCCCATGCGCCCTCTTGGGTGGCGGGTATCTTTGCTCATCGCGGAGCGTTGGTGCCGGTAATCGACCTGAGTGCGCTGACCTTCGGTACGGCGGCCCAGGCGCGTACCAGCACGCGGTTGGTGTTGGTCAATTACCAGCCGCAACCCTGGGTCGAGTCTCGCCGGTTGGGGCTGATCCTCGAGCAGGCCACCGATACCCTGCGTTGCGACCCCGCGGAATTTCAGCCTTATGGCCTGGAGAACCCCCAGGCGCGCTATTTGGGGCCGGTGCGTGAGGATGCGTTGGGCCTGATGCAATGGATCGGCGTGAACGACATGCTCACCGATGACGTGCGCGCCCTGTTGTTTTCTGCCGAGCTGACCGTATGAGCAACGACCCGCGCTTCTTTGCCTTCCTCAAGGAACGTATCGGCCTGGACGTCGCGTCGGTCGGCGAGGCCATTATCGAGCGCGCCGTGCGCCAGCGCAGCCAGGCCGTGCAGGCGCAGACGCCAGGCGAATACTGGCAGCGCCTGCAAAGCTCCCACGACGAGCAACAAGCACTGATCGAAGCGGTGATCGTTCCCGAGACGTGGTTTTTCCGTTACCCCGAATCCTTTGCGACCCTGGCTCGGTTGGCGATTGCACGCCTGGCCGAGATCAAGCAGATGCGCGCACTGCGCATCCTCAGCCTGCCGTGCTCCACCGGCGAAGAACCCTATTCGATTGCCATGGCCCTGCTCGATGCCGGCCTGGCGCCGCATCAGTTCAAGGTGCTGGGCCTGGACGTCAGCCCGCTGTCGGTGGAGCGTGCGCGGCGCGGGGTGTATGGCAAGAACTCGTTCCGCGGTAGCGATATTGCCTTTCGCGATCGCCACTTCACTGAACACAGCGACGGGTTCCACATCGCCGACCGCGTGCGCGAACAAGTGCGCCTGCAAGTCGGCAATTTACTGGACCCGACGCTGCTGGCGAACGAGGCGAGCTACGATTTCGTGTTTTGCCGCAACCTTTTGATCTATTTCGACCAGCCGACGCAGAAGCAAGTGTTCGATGTGCTCAAGGGCCTGACCCACGTAGACGGCGTACTGTTTATCGGCCCGGCCGAGGGCAGCCTGCTGGGCCGGCATGGCATGCGTTCGATCGGGGTGCCGCAGTCTTTCGCCTTTAGTCGGCACGCCGAACCTAACCTGCCGGCGCCGGTATTCGTGCCGATACCGAGCCCTCAGCGCAGCGCGGCGCCCATCCCTGTCAAGCCAAGGCCGTTCAGTACCGCGAGCGCCCAGGTGGTGCCGATCAAGCCACCGCCGCCTTCCGACGCGGGTACCTTGCTCAGCCGTATCGCCACCTTGGCCAACGAAGGCAAGAGTGCCGAGGCCCGTGTCGCCTGCGAGCAGTATTTGAACAGCCACCCGCCAGCCGCCCAGGTGTTCTACTGGCTGGGGCTGCTCAGCGATGTGGCCGGCAGCGCCCTGGAGGCTCAGGGGTTTTATCGGAAAGCCTTGTACCTGGAACCTCAGCACCCGCAGGCCTTGATTCACCTGGCCGCGTTGCTCGAATCCCAGGGCGACAGCGCGGGGGCGCGCCGTTTGCAAGCGCGGGCCGCCCGTAGCGAGCGAGCAGACAGTGAGTCCAAACGATGAGTAGCCCCGACGCGCTCGACACCGCCGGCCTGGACCTGACTATGGCCGACACCCAGGCCATCGACGACTGCTGGAACCGTATCGGTATCCACGGCGACAAGTCCTGCCCGCTGCTGGTGGACCATATCCACTGCCGCAACTGTGCGGTGTACTCAGCGGCCGCCACGCGCCTGCTGGATCGCTACGCCCTGCAGCAGGACGACCATCGTCCGGCCGCTGCAGTTGAAGTCGACGAAGAGATCGTCACCCGCTCGTTGCTGATGTTCCGTCTCGGTGAAGAGTGGTTGGGTATCGCCACCCGCTGCCTGGTGGAGGTGGCTCCGTTGCAACCGATTCACTCGCTGCCGCACCAGCGTTCCCGCGCCTTGCTCGGCGTGGCGAACGTGCGGGGGGCGCTGGTGGCGTGCCTGTCTCTGGTGGAGCTGCTCGGCCTGGACAACACCGGTCACGGCGCCAGTGGCGGGCGGATCATGCCACGTATGTTGATCATCGCCGCGCAGGATGGCCCAGTGGTGGTACCGGTGGACGAAGTGGACGGCATCCACGCCATCGATGAGCGCACCTTGAACGCTGCGTCGGCGCCTGGCTCCCAGGCCAGCGCACGCTTTACTCAGGGCGTGTTGCAATGGAAGGGCCGCAGCCTGCGTTGGCTGGATGAGGCGCAATTGTTGTCCGCCGTGACCCGGAGCCTCACATGACCCCCGATCAGATGCGCGACGCCTCGCTGCTGGAACTGTTCAGCCTGGAAGCCGATGCACAGACCCAGGTACTGAACGCGGGCCTGCTGGCCCTGGAGCGTAACCCGACCCAGGCCGACCAGCTTGAAGCCTGTATGCGCGCGGCCCATTCGCTCAAGGGCGCGGCGCGGATCGTGGGGGTGGATGCGGGGGTCAGCGTGTCCCACGTCATGGAGGATTGCCTGGTCAGCGCCCAGGAAAGTCGCCTGTACCTGCAACCTGAACACATTGACGCCTTGCTGCAAGGCACCGACCTGCTGATGCGCATCGCCACCCCGGGAAACACCGTGGGGCCAGCGGACATCGACGCTTATGTGGCGTTGATGGAGCGCCTGCTGGATCCGTCGCAGCCCACCGCTAAAGCTGCGCCACCGCCTGTCGTGTCCCAGCCTGCACCCGCGCCGGTCATCGAAGAATTGCCGCCGGAGCCCGAGCCCGCTCCCCCTGTTGCCAGCGATCCGCCGCGTCAGGGCAAGCGCATGACCGAAGGCGGCGAGCGCGTGTTGCGCGTGACCGCCGAGCGCTTGAACAGTCTGCTGGATCTGTCGAGCAAATCCCTGGTGGAAACCCAGCGGCTCAAGCCCTATCTGGCCAGCATGCAGCGCCTCAAACGTATTCAAAGCAATAGCGTGCGCGCCCTGGACACACTGGACGGCCACCTCAAGACTCTGGATCTGAACCTCGAAGCCCAGGAAGCCCTGGCTGATACCCGTCGCCTGCTGAGCGAGGCGCAGGCCTTACTGGCGGAAAAAACTGCTGAGCTGGATGAGTTCGGCTGGCAGGCCGGGCAGCGCGCTCAGGTGCTCTACGACACTGCGCTGGCCTGTCGCATGCGTCCGTTTGCCGATGTGCTGGCCGGGCAGGTGCGTATGGTGCGCGACCTCGGCCGCAGCCTCGGCAAGCAGGTGCGCCTGGAGATCGAGGGCGAAAAGACCCAGGTCGACCGTGATGTGCTGGAAAAGCTCGAAGCGCCACTCACCCATCTATTGCGCAATGCCGTCGACCACGGCATCGAAATGCCCGATCAGCGCCTGCTGGCCGGCAAACCCGCCGAAGGCTTGATCCGCCTGCGCGCCTCCCATCAGGCCGGTCTACTGGTGCTGGAACTGAGCGACGACGGCAACGGCGTTGACCTGGAGCGCCTGCGCGGGACCATTGTCGACCGGCATCTGTCGACCCTGGAGACCGTGCTGAACCTGAGCGAAGAGGAACTGCTGACGTTCCTGTTCCTGCCGGGTTTCAGCCTGCGCGACAAGGTTACCGAGGTGTCCGGGCGCGGCGTCGGACTGGATGCGGTGCAGCATATGGTCCGCCAGTTGCGCGGCGCGGTGGTGCTGGAGCAGACGGCGGGGCAGGGCAGTCGTTTTCACCTGGAGGTGCCGCTGACCCTTTCGGTGGTGCGCAGCCTGGTGGTGGAAGTTGGCGAAGAAGCCTATGCGTTCCCGCTGGCGCATATCGAACGTATGTGTGACCTAGCCCCCGACGACATTGTGCAACTCGAAGGCCGCCAGCATTTCTGGCACGAGGGCCGGCATGTTGGCCTGGTCGCCGCCAGCCAGCTGTTACAGCGCCCGCCGGGGCAGACCAATGACGAGACCTTGAAGGTGGTGGTGATCCGCGAGCGCGATGCGGTGTACGGTATCGCCGTGGAACGTTTCATCGGCGAGCGTACCCTGGTGGTGTTGCCGCTGGATGACCGCCTGGGCAAGGTCCAGGATATTTCCGCCGGCGCCTTGCTGGATGACGGCTCGGTGGTGTTGATCGTCGATGTGGAAGACATGCTGCGTTCGGTGGACAAGCTGCTCAACACCGGGCGCCTGGAACGCATTGCCCGGCGCAGCCAGCAGGTCACCGAGGCGCCGCGCAAACGCGTACTGGTGGTGGATGACTCGCTCACCGTGCGTGAGTTGCAACGTAAATTGCTGCTTAATCGCGGGTACGAAGTGGCCGTTGCGGTCGACGGTATGGACGGCTGGAACGCCTTACGTTCCGAAGACTTCGACCTGCTGATCACTGACATTGATATGCCTCGCATGGACGGTATTGAATTGGTCACACTCTTGCGCCGTGATACTCGCCTGCAATCGTTGCCGGTGATGGTGGTGTCGTACAAAGACCGTGAAGAGGACCGTCGCCGTGGGTTGGATGCCGGCGCCGATTATTACTTGGCCAAGGCCAGCTTCCACGACGACGCGTTGCTGGACGCCGTCGTGGAGCTGATTGGGGGCGCGCGGTCATGAGGGTTGCGATCGTCAACGACATGCCCCTGGCCGTGGAGGCCTTGCGCCGCGCCTTGAATTTCGAGCCCTCGCACGAGGTGGTGTGGGTGGCCGGCAATGGTCTGGAGGCAGTGCAGCGCTGCGCTGAGTTGACGCCTGACCTGATCCTGATGGATCTGATCATGCCGGTGATGGACGGCGTGGAGGCCACGCGGCAGATCATGGCCGAGACCCCGTGCGCGATCCTGTTGGTGACCGTCGACCGCCAGGCCAATATGAGCCGGGTGTTCGAAGCCATGGGCCACGGCGCCCTGGATGTGGTGGACACGCCCGCACTGGGCGTGGGCAATCCAAAGGATGCGGCGGCACCGCTGCTGCGCAAAATCCTCAACATCGGCTGGCTGATCGGCCAGCGCGGCAGCCGCGTGCGTACCGAAACCACGTCAGCGCGCACCTCCGGCAAACGCCAGAGTTTGGTGGCTATCGGCTCTTCAGCGGGTGGCCCGGCTGCCCTGGAAATCCTGCTCAAGGGTTTACCCCGTGACTTTCCCGCCGCCATTGTGCTGGTGCAGCATGTGGACCAGGTCTTTGCCGCCGGCATGGCCGAATGGCTCAGCAGTGCTTCCGGGCTGCCGGTGCGCCTGGCCCGCGAAGGCGAACCGCCGCAAAGCGGTGTGGTCTTGCTGGCCGGTACCAATCACCACATTCGTCTATTGAAGAACGGCACGCTAGCCTATACCGCAGAGCCGGTGAACGAGATTTACCGGCCTTCGATCGACGTGTTCTTCGAAAGCGTGGCCAGCCACTGGAATGGTGACGCCGTCGGCGTACTGCTGACCGGCATGGGTCGTGACGGGGCCCAGGGCCTTAAGTTATTGCGTGAACAAGGTTATTTGACCATCGCCCAGGATCAGCAGAGCTCGGCGGTGTATGGCATGCCCAAAGCGGCGGCGGCGATTGATGCCGCTGTTGAAATTCGCCCTCTGGACAGAATTGCGCCCCGATTACTGGAGGTCTTTGCACAATGAACATGACCTTGCGCGATGCTGGCTTGCAGGTAGTAATTCAGGTGACTGCAGATGAATGATTTACAGATCGACGACATCAAGACCGACGAAAATGCCGCCATGGTGTTGCTGGTCGACGACCAGGCCATGATCGGCGAAGCGGTCCGACGCGGCCTGGCCCATGAAGAAAACATCGATTTCCACTTCTGCGCCGATCCGCACCAGGCGATTGCCCAGGCTATCCGCATCAAGCCGACGGTGATCCTGCAGGACTTGGTGATGCCCGGCCTCGATGGCCTGACTCTGGTGCGCGATTACCGCAATCATCCGGCCACGCAGAACATCCCGATCATCGTGCTATCCACCAAGGAAGACCCGCTGATCAAGAGCGCGGCGTTCTCGGCGGGGGCCAACGACTACCTGGTCAAGCTGCCGGACAACATCGAACTGGTGGCACGCATCCGCTATCACTCGCGTTCCTACATGACGCTGCTGCAGCGCGATGCGGCTTACCGCGCGCTGCGGGTCAGCCAGCAACAGTTGCTGGACACCAACCTGGTGCTGCAACGCCTGATGAACTCCGATGGCCTTACCGGGCTGTCCAACCGCCGTCACTTCGACGAATACCTGGAACTGGAATGGCGCCGCGCCATGCGCGACCAGACCCAACTGTCGCTGCTGATGATCGACGTGGACTTTTTCAAGACCTACAACGACAGCTTCGGCCACGTCGAAGGCGACGAAGCCCTGCGCAAAGTCGCCGCCACCATCCGCGACGCCAGCAGTCGCCCTTCGGACCTGCCGGCACGCTACGGTGGTGAAGAGTTTGCGTTGGTGCTGCCGAACACCTCACCGGGAGGCGCGCGACTGGTGGCCGAAAAGCTGCGCATGGCCGTCGCGGCGTTGAAAATCCCGCATATTGCCCCGGCAGAAGGCTCCAGCCTGACGATCAGCATCGGCCTGTCGACCACCACGCCGCAGCAGGGTACGGATTGTCGGCAGCTGATATTGGCGGCGGACAAGGGCTTGTATACGGCCAAACACAATGGGCGTAATCAGGTCGGCATCGAGTGAATCGAGGCCGCAACCGATCAACATGTGGGAGGGGGCTTGCCCCCGATAGCGGAGGGTCAGTCACCTGATGCGGGGCTGATGCACCACCATCGGGAGCAAGCCCCCTCCCACATTTAACCCCGCGTAGTCTGCCTTTTCGCCAGGCGGGCTGCCGCTCCCCCCCGTTTGCCGTTATACTCGCCGGCTTTCAAAAGTTCGCCAACGAGTGCTGCCCGCCATGGAAATCAACCCGATCCTGAACACCATCAAGGACCTGTCCGAGCGCTCCGAAACTATTCGGGGGTATCTTTGACTACGATCAAAAGCATGAGCGTCTGACCGAAGTCAATCGTGAGCTTGAAGATCCGAGTGTCTGGAACAAACCTGAATACGCCCAAGAGTTGGGCCGCGAGCGCGCTGCGCTAGCGCAGATCGTCGATACCCTCGACGAACTGAACACCGGTCTGGCCGATTGCCGTGACCTGCTGGACATGGCCGTCGAAGAAAACGACGAAGGCGCAGTGGGCGATGTCATCGCCGAGCTGGCCCGTCTAGAGGAAAACCTCGCCAAGCTCGAATTCCGCCGCATGTTCAGCCATGAAATGGACCCGAACAACGCCTACCTGGACATCCAGGCCGGTTCCGGCGGCACCGAAGCCCAGGACTGGGCCAACATCCTGCTGCGCATGTACCTGCGCTGGGCCGACAAACGCGGCTTCGACGCCACCATCATGGAGCTGTCGGCCGGTGAAGTGGCTGGCATCAAGGGCGCGACCGTGCACATCAAGGGTGAATACGCCTTTGGTTGGCTGCGTACCGAAATCGGCGTGCACCGCCTGGTGCGCAAGAGCCCGTTCGACTCCGGCAACCGTCGCCACACTTCGTTCTCCGCGGTGTTCGTCTCGCCAGAGATCGACGACAAGGTGGAAATCGAGATCAACCCGGCCGACCTGCGTATCGACACCTACCGTTCCTCCGGTGCTGGTGGTCAGCACGTAAACACCACCGACTCGGCCGTACGTATTACTCACGTACCGACCAACACCGTGGTCAGCTGCCAGAACGAACGTTCCCAGCACGCCAACAAGGACACCGCCATGAAAATGCTGCGGGCCAAGTTGTACGAGCAGGAAATGCAGAAGCGCAACGCCGCTTCCCAGGCGCTGGAAGACACCAAGTCGGATATCGGCTGGGGTCACCAGATCCGTTCGTATGTGCTCGATGCGTCGCGGATCAAGGATCTGCGCACTAACATCGAACGCAGCGACTGCGACAAGGTGCTCGACGGCGATATCGACGAATACCTGGAAGCCAGCCTGAAGTCCGGCTTGTAATAAAGATTGTAGGAGCCGGCTTGCCGGCGATCCCCGGCCGCAGGCCGGGGACAACGAACCTGATGGAAATTTTAAAGACATGAGCGACCAACAACTCGACCCGCAAGCCCTGCAACAGGAAGAAAACTCCCTGATCGCCCTGCGCAAGGAAAAGCTTGCTGCCGAGCGCGCGAAGGGCAATGCCTTCCCCAATGACTTCCGCCGCGAAAACTACTGCGATGCCTTGCAGAAACAGTACGCGGACAAGACCAAGGAAGAGCTGGCAGAGGCTGCGATCCCGGTCAAAGTGGCAGGTCGCATCATGCTCAACCGTGGCTCGTTCATGGTGATCCAGGACATGACCGGTCGCATCCAGGTCTACGTCAACCGCAAGACCTTGCCTGAAGAAACCCTGGCCTCGGTGAAAACCTGGGACATGGGCGACATCATTGCCGCCGAAGGCACCCTGGCCCGTTCCGGCAAGGGCGACCTGTACGTCGAGATGACCAGCGTGCGCCTGCTGACTAAGTCCCTGCGCCCGCTGCCGGACAAGCACCACGGCCTGACCGACACCGAGCAGCGCTACCGCCAGCGCTACGTTGACCTGATCGTCAACGAAGACGTGCGCCAGACCTTCCGCGTGCGTTCGCAAGTCATCGCCCACATCCGCAGCTTCCTGATGGCGCGTGACTTCCTTGAAGTCGAAACCCCGATGCTGCAAACCATCCCCGGCGGTGCCGCAGCCAAGCCATTCGAAACCCACCACAACGCCCTGGACCTGGAAATGTTCCTGCGTATCGCGCCGGAGCTGTACCTGAAGCGTCTGGTGGTGGGTGGTTTTGAAAAGGTCTTCGAGATCAACCGCAACTTCCGTAACGAAGGTGTCTCGACCCGTCACAACCCAGAATTCACCATGTTGGAGTTCTACCAGGCCTACGCCGACTACGAAGACAACATGGACCTGACCGAAGAACTGTTCCGCGAACTGGCACAGCTGGTCCTGGGCAGCACCGACGTGCCGTACGGCGACAAGGTGTTCCACTTCGGCGAGCCGTTCGTGCGCCTGTCGGTGTTCGACTCGATCCTCAAGTACAACCCCGAGCTGACCGCTGACGACCTCAACGACATCGACAAAGCCCGCGCCATCGTCAAGAAAGCCGGCGCCAAGGTGCTGGGCTTCGAAGGCCTGGGCAAACTGCAGGTGATGATTTTCGAAGAGCTGGTCGAGCACAAGCTGGAACAGCCGCACTTCATTACCCAGTACCCGTTCGAAGTCTCGCCGCTGGCCCGTCGCAACGATGACAACCCGAACGTCACTGACCGTTTCGAGCTGTTCATTGGTGGCCGCGAAATCGCCAACGCCTACTCCGAGTTGAATGACGCGGAAGACCAGGCCGAGCGCTTCATGGCTCAGGTGGCCGATAAGGACGCCGGTGACGACGAAGCCATGCACTACGACGCAGACTTCGTACGCGCCCTGGAATACGGCATGCCGCCAACCGCCGGTGAAGGTATCGGCATCGACCGACTGGTGATGTTGTTGACCAACTCGCCGTCGATCCGCGATGTGATCTTGTTCCCGCACATGCGGCCGCAAGCGTAACCCTAGCGAAATCCGAAGCCGCCTTTTATAAGGCGGCTTTTTTATGGGGCGTTTTTAAGCGTCAAGCAAACAGCGCCAGGTTTTGATCTATTCAAGGATGTGTGTCGTGAACCGCGTAATCGCACAAGAAGGCGCCGCCGGCATTGCCGCTGCCGTGGCTGAAAGCGTCCAGTACCAGGGCCGTAAGGCCAGTCGTCGGGGCAGCGAGCAACGGCGGCAAGACATTCTCGATGCGGCCATGCGTATTGTGGTGCGTGAGGGCGTACGAGCCGTGCGCCATCGGGCGGTGGCGGCGGAAGCGGGCGTGCCGTTGTCGGCGACCACCTACTACTTCAAAGACATCGATGACCTGCTGACCGACACCTTCGCCCAGTACGTCGAACGCAGCGCCGCCTTCATGGGCAAGCTGTGGGTGCGTAACGAAGGCCTGTTGCGCGAGATGGTTGCCTACGGCGATGGCAGCCCGGAGTCACGTTCGCAATTGGCCGATGACATCGCGCGCCTGACCGCCGACTATGTGCTGCGCCAACTGACCAACCGTCGCGAACACCTCATGGCCGAACAGGCGTTTCGTCAGGAAGCGCTATTGAACCCGCGCCTGGCCGAACTGGTGCGCTCCCATCAGCAGATTTTATTGCAGGGCACCGGGCAGTTTTTCCAAGTGTTGGGCTCCCGCGAGCCGCAGCAGGACGCCAAGGTGTTGACGGCGATTATCAGTCGGATGGAATATCAGGGCCTGTTGGGCGGCGCAGAGCCTCTGACCGGTGAAGAGATGCTTGAGATCCTCAAGCGTTACATGCATTTGGTGTTGGCCTCGGTCTGACACCGGAGGGTGTCTGATGAAAACCTGGAGTATCGCGCTAATCGCCTTGTCGTTCCTGCTGCTCAGCGGTTGTTTGGTGACCTTCAAGGAGCCGCTGGCAAGCCGTGAAGCGGCGCCGAATGAGTTGCTGGGCCACTGGTCCAGCAAGAATGCCTGGGGTGAGCCGCTCAGCTTACACATCACTCGCGCCGGTGAGCACCGCTACAAAGCCGTGAGCTACCCTAAAGCGGCGCCGGGCCAGCGCGATGAGTACCTGTTTACTGTGTCGCGCCATGGCAATCGGTGGTACCTGTCGGCGCCTTTGCCTACAAAGTTCGGTGGGAATTTTATCCTGGCCGGCTTCGAATTCGACGAAAAGCACGAATTGGTGGTCTACAACCTGGATCTGGAGCAGATCCGCCAAGCCATCGGCCAACAGGCATTGGATGGAGGCACCGTAGAAACCGTCGAAGGCGACGGGGTGTTGGTGGACAGCCCCATGGACCGGGTATTCGCCTACCTGGATGACCCGGCCAATGCCGATGTGTTCGTTGAAGCCGCGCGCTATCAGCGTGCGGGCAAATAACGTTTAAAGAAGGAAGCACCCGGTGGACGATTACCAGCAGACGATACGCACCTTGTCCGATCGCATTGTGCTGGCACAGACACCGATTCGCGTCCTCGACGCCGTCAAATGGGACGACACTATTCGCCAGGGATTCCTCAAGGCCAAGGGCAAGGCAATGCCTGCCGTAGACCGCGACTATTACCTGAACCGGCCGCTGTCGTTTGACTCCAGTGCGGTGAAGCTGGAATTCCAGAATATCGAGCGTGACATCACCCGTCGCCTCGGCCAGTTCAGCCCGGTGGGGCAGATCATGCGTCGCATGTGCCGCGAGTACCGCATGGTGGTGCGGATGCTCGAAGCGCGCGGCACCGAGGACTTCGGCCTGATTTCCCAAGAGCTGTACGGCGCCGCCTCCGATGCGTTCCACGCCGGCGACCCAACCCTGGCCGACCTGGGCCTGATGCTCTCCGACTACCTGAATAACATCGACGGCCGTGGCGACCTCAAGGACGAAGCCAAGACCCTCACCGCCAAGGACGCCGTCGCCCTGCTGCAAACCCGTCTGAATAAGGTGTTCGGCGAGGCGGAAGAAACCATTCGCGTGTTCGAGTCCGACGGCATCGTTGCGGACGCAGCGGCGGGGGCCGACTACATCAAGATCCGCGCCGATGCGATGTTCAACAATCGCGACGTGCGCGCCCTGGAAGTCCATGAAGGCCTGGTGCACGTCGGCACTACCCTCAACGGCCAGAACCAGCCGATCTGCACTTTCCTGTCCAAAGGCCCGCCGTCTTCCACGGTGACCCAGGAAGGCTTGGCGATTCTGATGGAGATCATCACCTTCGCCTCCTACCCGAGTCGCCTGCGCAAACTCACCAACCGCACGCGCGCTATCCACATGGTGGAGGAGGGCGCCGATTTCCTGCAGGTGTTCGAATTCTTCCGCGAGCAAGGCTTTGAAATCGCTGAAAGCTATGGCAACGCCAGTCGCGTATTCCGTGGCTCGGTGCCCAATGGACTGCCGTTTACCAAGGATTTGTCCTACCTCAAGGGCTTCATCATGGTCTACAACTACATCCAGTTGGCCGTGCGCAAAGGCAAGCTGGAACAGGTGCCGTTGCTGTTCTGCGGCAAGACCACTCTGGAAGACATGCGTACCCTGCGCCAACTGGTGGACGAAGGCCTGGTGGTGCCGCCCAAGTACCTGCCTGAACAGTTCCGCGACATGAACGCATTGGCGGCGTGGATGTGCTTCTCCAACTTCCTCAACCACTTGAGCCTGGATCGGATCGAGGCGGATTACTCCAATATCCTCTGAAGAAACCGGGTCTAAATGTGGGAGGGCGCAAAGCACCTCCCACATTGAATCTTCAACAGACGGTCAATTTCATCTTAATCACGAGGCTTCAACGGATGAGAATCCTCGGCATTCTATGCCTGCTACTCACATTGAACGGTTGCAGCTCCCTGCTGTTCTACCCCGAACCCGGCCTGCCGTTCACGCCCGAAAAAGCGCACTTGCAATACCGCGACGTCACCCTCACCACCGCCGACGGCGTGAAGCTGCACGCGTGGTGGCTGCCGGCCAAGGCTGGCGTGCCCGTCAAAGGCACGGTGCTGCACTTGCACGGCAACGGCGGCAATCTGGCCTGGCACCTGGGTGGCAGTTGGTGGTTGCCGGAGCAGGGCTATCAGGTGCTGCTGGTGGACTATCGCGGATACGGGTTGTCCGAAGGCAAACCGTCCTTGCCGGCGATCTATCAGGATGTGGATGCAGCGTTCAGTTGGATCGACAAAGCCCCCGAAACCCAGGGCCAGCCGCTGATTGTTCTCGGCCAGAGCCTGGGCGGTGCGCTGGCCGTGCATTACCTGGCAGAGCATCCGGAGCGTCAGGCCAGGCTTAAGGCGTTGGTACTGGATGGTGTGCCAGCCAGTTATCGTGACGTAGGACAATTCGCCCTCAGCACCTCCTGGCTAACATGGCCGTTTCAAGTGCCCTTGTCCTGGCTGGTCCCCGACGCCGACAGTGCGATCAACGCCATGCCTCGGCTGACCGGCGTGCCGAAACTGCTGTTCCACAGCCTGGATGACCCGATCGTGCCGCTTTCCAATGGCATCCGTCTGTACCAGGCGGCGCCACCGCCCAGGGTGTTGCAATTGACCCGAGGCGGTCATGTGCAGACCTTTGCCGACAAGACCTGGCAAACCGTGATGCTGCGCTACCTGGATGACCCGCAGCACTTCAACGGCCTACGCCGCCTGGGCGAAATTCCGAACTACCCCATTCCTAAAGTTGACTGATCAGAGAGCCCGCAATGAGCGAAGAACGCAACATGATCCCGCTGATTCTCACCGGCATCGGCACCATCATCGGCACCGTCGGCTGCCTGTGGTACTACGGCTACCTGCACTTCGCCAAGCCGGAAGATGCGTTGTTGCTCAGTGACTTCACCATGCTCAAAACCGTGCCTGGCGAGGACTACAAAATTTCACTAACCCCGGCGGCCCAGGTGGCGCAGTGCGTCGATGGCGTGCTGGTGATGTTCGACACCGAGCAGAAAGGCCTCAGTGGCGTGCTGGTAAACAACAAGAAACAGGCAGTACGTTGTATGGGGCAGGAAACGCCACAACTGCAGCAGTAAGCCCTCTTAAAGCCTCCCGATTTACGACTCGCCCCCGTAGGTCGTGCAGCTGCAGCCCCCGTACGGAACTGAAATATCTGGAACCGTATCGCGCCAGCAACCACTGAATGCGGTATGACTTACACAGATCGGGGCCGAAAACGTGGCGATCACTATTGCTGCAATACGCAACATGCTGGACATGGCGAGGGGGCATGAGTCGTTGCAACGGCTGGATGCTCAGGACCATGAACTCCAGCAAATGATGGACAAGCTGTCACACAATACTTATGGCGCGAAGATAGAGCTGCCCGCTGAGGATACGCATCGAACGGTCCAGTTCGATGAGCCCAAAAAAAACCCACCGTAAGGTGGGTTTTCTTATCCAGCGTTAATCAATCAGTTAGCGACGGAAGAGCGTGGCTTCACTGGTTGGTTATCGTTAGAGATGGTCACTTCAACACGACGGTTCATGGCACGGCCCGACACGCTGCCATTATCGGCAACCGGGTATTCCTTGCCGTAGCCGGTGGTCACGATGCGGCGTGGGTCAACGCCCATCTTGATCAGCGCAACCTGAACCGAAGCGGCACGGCGCTCCGAGAGGCTCTGGTTGTAGGCGTCAGCGCCGGTGCTGTCGGTGTAACCCTCAATGATCACTTGGCGATCCGGGTTTTCCTGGAGGAACTGCGCCAGCTTGTTGATGTTTACCAGGCCGCTGGATTTCAGATCGGCCTTGTTGGTAGCAAACAGCACGTCACCAAAGGTCACCAGGGTGCCGCGATCGGTTTGCTTAGCGTTCAGGCTGTCTTGCAGTTGCTTGATCTGAGCGTCACGAGCGTCGAGCAGGGCGCGGGCGCGTTCGTCACCAGCATTTTTCAGCTTGGCC
The DNA here is from genome assembly GCF_900187495.1 of Pseudomonas sp. Irchel 3H9. Classification (NCBI taxonomy): domain Bacteria; kingdom Pseudomonadati; phylum Pseudomonadota; class Gammaproteobacteria; order Pseudomonadales; family Pseudomonadaceae; genus Pseudomonas; species Pseudomonas sp. Irchel 3H9. The sequence continues at coordinate 575,042 of NZ_FYDK01000001.1, forward strand.
TCGGACTCGCGCAGCGCGATGGTGTCTTTAGCCACTTCAACGCGCTGATTGGTCAGGTAGGCCAGTTGGTCGACTTTCTTCTGGTCTTCCTTGTCGCGATAGGCTTTGTCAGCCTTGTCCAGCCAGTCCTGAGCGTCCTTGGTTTCCAGAGCCGCTACTTTGGTGGCGTTCGGGTTGGCCTGCAGGGCCGAGAAGTTGGTCCGTGCATTTTCCAGGTTCGCGTTTGGCGGGGTGGAGCAAGCCGCCAGTGCAACGCTCATCGCCAGCAGGGCAGGGATCATCAATTGTTTACGCATAGTCATGTCGTCCTTTCAATTCGATATCGGGTGCAATGCAATCAGGGGCAGCGGCTTATTTCTGCTGGATAGCAGCCGGGCGCATGCCTTCCTGACGCAGCTCCTGAACAGCTTTCTGGGAGTCCTTCACAGCCTGGTCGGCTTTGGCGGCCTGGGCTTTGCGCTCTGCAACGCGAGCGTCCCACTCGGCTTGCTCGGACAGGCGACGGGCTTCGTCGTAGTTCTTGTCATGCATGGCGATTTCGGCTTGCTTGAGCTTGTCCTGGGCCGACTTCATTTCTACGGCCGCGTACTCGGTGCCGCCGGCGCTGACAGCGCTGTTCACCGCGGACTGGGTTACTGCGTATTGCTCAGTCGGAGGGTTGCCGGCGCAGCCCGCCAGAACGAAGCTGGTGCCGATTGCCAGCGCGGCCAATTTAAGCCCGCGCAGGTGGTTAAACGAGGATTTGGCAGTGCTGGTCTTCATCGTCTTCAACTCCATTGGATAACTCCTGAAAAACTTCAAAATCCATCGCAGGTGGTCAGCGGTTGTGGGCCTGGCGGTTAAGCGCGGGGCACCTATTCAAACGGCTGTTCCAAGTGATGGCTTACTGGCTGTGACCGGAGGCTTTTTTGAATAGTTCAGAGAAGATGGCGATTTGCCTAAAAAAATAACTGACTGAACGGTCAGTGTAAAAAAATGGAACTTTTGCTGCGCGCAGAAGTACGCCGGGCCTCTTGGAGGCCCGGAATACAAGGGGTAGATAGACGGGGGTTAGTGCTTGGATTCGTCGACGCTGGTCGACAAGTCATGCAGATAGCGCCGCGACAACGTGAGAAAACGTGGCGTAGGGCCGACGTCTTCATAAAGCGGATCGCCCTCTTCATCGGTGGCGATGACGTGTTGCCCTTTGATGTAGGGGAAGCTGGCTTCCAGCTCTTCAAGGGCCGCGCCGATCAGCTCACCGAGCAGTTCTTCGGTACTGCGCTTGGGGTACATCTCGGCGATGGCCGCCAACCGTGCGGCGGCCTCTACATCAAGATGGATGGCGTACTCGGTCTTGGTCAAACGACCCTTAGCGTTCTCTTCCCAATGCTGGGCCAGTTCTCGAATTTTCATGGCAACCTCAATAAAGCCCGCGATGGCAGGCGGTGATGAGTGACCAGTCGCTCGCGTGGATAAAATGCGGCGGCTCACAGTTGAGACTAGCTGCAAGCCGCAAGGTTTAAAGTCTTGTCATAAAACGATGCTGACGGCACTCTGGCAGGCCTGCGCGTCCCGGATTTCTGGCTGGAGATTGGCTGATGAGTGATATCGATGCACGCTTGCGTGAGGATGTTCACCTGCTGGGTGAACTGCTGGGCAACACCATTCGAGAGCAGTATGGCGATGATTTTCTCGACAAGATCGAGCAGATCCGCAAAGGCGCCAAGGCTGACCGCCGGGGTGCCGGTGATGAGCTGAGCACCAGCCTCAACCAGTTGCAGGAGGACGAACTGCTGCCCGTGGCCCGGGCGTTCAACCAGTTCCTGAACCTCGCCAATATCGCCGAGCAGTACCAGTTGATTCACCGGCGTGACGAGTCGCAGCCGGCACCGTTCGAATCCCGTGTGTTGCCTGAATTGCTGGCGCGTTTGCAAAGCGAAGGCCATAGCAATGAATCCCTGGCCCGCCAGTTGGGGCGCCTGGAGATCGAGTTGGTCCTCACCGCCCACCCCACCGAAGTGGCGCGCCGCACCCTGATCCAGAAATACGATGCCATCGCCGCGCAACTGGCGCTGCAAGATCACCGCGACCTCACCACGGCTGAGCGTGAACAGATCCGCCAACGCCTGCAACGGTTGATCGCCGAAGCCTGGCACACCGAAGAAATCCGCCGCACCCGACCCACTCCGGTGGACGAAGCCAAATGGGGCTTTGCGGTGATTGAGCATTCGCTGTGGCACGCCATCCCCAATTATTTGCGCAAGGCTGACCAGGCCCTGCATGCCGCCACTGGCCTGCGTCTGCCTTTGGAAGCCGCGCCGATTCGTTTTGCGTCGTGGATGGGCGGCGATCGCGACGGCAACCCGAATGTGACCGCGCCGGTCACCCGTGAAGTGCTGCTGCTCGCACGGTGGATGGCCGCTGACTTATACCTGCGCGATATCGACCACTTGGCGTCCGAACTGTCGATGCAAAAGGCCAGCCCGGCGTTGCAGGCCAAGGTTGGCGACAGCGTCGAGCCCTACCGCGCCGTGCTCAAGCAACTGCGCGAACGTCTGCGAGCCACACGCCAATGGGCGCACACCGCATTGAGCAGCAGCACGCCGGCACCGGCCGAGGTGTTGCAGAACAACCGCGACCTGCTGGAACCGCTGGAGCTGTGCTACCAGTCGCTGCATGAGTGCGGTATGGGTGTGATCGCCGACGGTCCGTTGCTTGATTGCTTGCGCCGTGCTGTGACCTTTGGCCTGTTCCTGGTGCGGCTGGATGTGCGCCAGGATTCCAGTCGCCATTCGGCGGCCATGACCGAAATCACCGATTACCTGAGCCTCGGTCGTTACGACGAGTGGGACGAAGACGCACGCATCAGCTTTCTGATGAAGGAATTGGCCAACCGGCGACCGCTGCTGCCGGGCTATTTCAAACCGTCGGCGGACACAGCCGAAGTACTCAACACCTGTAAGGAAGTGGCTGCCGCGCCGGCTGCCTCGTTGGGTTCTTATGTCATCTCCATGGCCGGCGCCGCGTCGGATGTGCTCGCCGTGCAATTGCTGCTTAAAGAGTCGGGCGTACAACGGCCGATGCGCGTGGTGCCGCTGTTCGAAACCCTGGCCGACCTGGATAACGCCGGTCCCGTGATCGAACAGCTGTTGCTGCTGCCGGGCTACCGTGCGCGTTTGCAGGGCCCGCAGGAAGTGATGATCGGCTACTCCGACTCAGCCAAGGACGCCGGCACCACCGCTGCTGCGTGGGCGCAATACCGCGCGCAGGAACGGTTGGTGGATATCTGCCGCGAGCAACAGGTGGAACTGCTGTTGTTCCATGGTCGCGGTGGCACCGTCGGCCGTGGCGGCGGCCCGGCACACGCCGCGATCCTGTCGCAGCCTCCGGGCTCGGTGGCAGGGCGTTTCCGCACCACTGAGCAGGGCGAGATGATCCGCTTCAAGTTCGGCCTGCCGGATATCGCCGAGCAGAACCTCAATCTTTACCTGGCCGCCGTTTTGGAAGCGACGCTGCTGCCACCGCCCCCACCCGAGCCAGCCTGGCGCCACTTGATGGACGAATTGGCCGCCGATGGTGTGAGCGCCTACCGTGCGGTGGTGCGGGAAAATCCGCAGTTCGTTGAATATTTTCGCCAGTCCACCCCCGAGCAGGAGCTCGGCCGTTTGCCGTTGGGCAGTCGTCCAGCCAAGCGCCGTGCTGGTGGTATAGAAAGTCTGCGCGCCATCCCGTGGATCTTCGGCTGGACACAGACTCGGCTGATGCTGCCTGCCTGGCTGGGCTGGGAAGCGGCGTTGAGCAAGGCGTTAGAACGCGGCGAAGGTGAACTGCTGGGGCAGATGCGTGAGCAGTGGCCGTTCTTCCGTACCCGTATCGATATGCTGGAAATGGTCCTGGCCAAGGCGGATGCCGATATCGCGCGTCTCTATGACGAGCGCCTGGTGCAGCCGGATCTGTTGCCATTGGGTGTGCACTTACGCGACCTATTGTCGCAGGCTTGTGACGTGGTGCTTGGCCTGACTGGCCAGTCGCAACTGCTGGCCCACAGCCCTGACACCCTGGAGTTCATTCGCCTGCGCAACACCTACCTTGATCCCTTGCACCTGTTGCAGGCTGAGTTGCTGGCACGTTCGCGCCAGCAGGAAGCGGCGCAGGACAGCCCTCTGGAACAGGCGCTGCTGGTGTCCGTGGCCGGTATTGCCGCCGGGTTGCGCAACACCGGCTGAGGTTTTTTGCGTGTTCTCAAGGGCTTGCAGATAAACAGCGACGACCGTCCGGAAAAGGGCGGTCGGCGTTTAGAGCGTCGGGTTGCACTCAGGCACACCCTACCTATGGCGCATGCCGGGCGCGGTTCCTGCGACTTTTGGCGGCTTGTGTGGTTAAGGCCTGCTGTGTATCTTGATCAGCCTTTGGCCGTTTGGGCGGCCGGAATCCTATTTTTACGAGCCATACTTCTACGAGATTTGCCCCCACGCGGTGAATCCGAGCGTCATCTCTATATAAAAAATTGAGGAGCACATCGATGCGCGTCATTCTGCTGGGAGCTCCCGGGGCCGGTAAAGGTACTCAGGCAAAGTTCATCACTGAAAAATTCGGCATTCCACAAATCTCCACCGGCGACATGCTGCGTGCGGCCGTCAAGGCTGGCACCGAGCTGGGCCTGATCGCCAAGAGCGTGATGGACAGCGGCGGCCTGGTCTCCGATGACCTGATCATCAACCTGGTCAAGGAACGCATCAGCCAGGAAGACTGCAAGAACGGTTTCCTGTTCGACGGCTTCCCACGCACCATTCCCCAGGCTGAAGCCCTGGTGAAGGCCGGCGTTGAGCTGGATGCTGTGGTCGAAATCGCCGTTGAAGACGAAGAAATCGTCCAGCGTATTGCCGGTCGTCGCGTTCACGAGGGCTCGGGCCGCGTGTACCACGTCGTCTACAACCCGCCGAAGGTTGAAGGCAAGGACGATGTCACCGGTGAAGACCTGGTGCAGCGTAAAGACGACACTGAAGAAACCGTGCGTCATCGCCTGTCGGTCTACCACTCGCAGACCAAGCCATTGGTAGATTTCTACCAGAAGCTGTCCGCTGCCCAGGGCAAGCCGAAGTACAGCCACATCCCTGGCGTTGGCTCGGTAGAAGCCATCACTGCCAAGGTGCTGCAAGCACTGAGCTGATCCTTCGATCGGCTCGCTCAACAACGGCCCGCTTGCGGGCCGTTGTTGTTTATACTGGCGCACTTTTTTTCGACTTGGACACCCACACCGATGAGCACCCTGCTGGCCCTGGACACCGCGACTGAAGCTTGCTCCGTTGCCTTGCTGCACGATGGCATCGTTACGAGCCACTACGAGGTGATCCCGCGCCTGCACGCGCAGAAGCTGTTGCCGATGATCAAGCAACTGCTGGAAGAGGCGGGCACCACCCTGGCTGCTGTCGATGCCATCGCTTTTGGCCGTGGTCCGGGGGCGTTTACCGGTGTGCGGATCGCCATTGGCGTAGTCCAGGGCCTGGCATTTGCCCTGGAGCGCCCGGTATTACCGGTCTCCAACCTTGCGGTGCTGGCCCAACGCGCATTGCGTGAGCATGGCGCTTCGCAAGTCGCAGCTGCCATTGATGCGCGGATGGATGAGGTCTATTGGGGTTGCTACCGCGAAACCGCTGGCGAGATGCGTCTGGTGGGCGTGGAAGCTGTGCAGTCACCGGAATCGTCAGTATTGCCGGACGATGCTAGCGGCGACTGGTTTGGTGCTGGCACTGGCTGGGGCTACGGCGAGCGTATCGGCGTTCAACGGGTTGGCCAGGACGCCGCCATGTTGCCTCACGCGGAAGATCTGCTGACCCTGGCGCGCTTCGCGTTTGAGCGTGGCGAGGCGATTCCTGCGGATCAGGCTGCTCCGGTTTATCTGCGCGATAAAGTGGCTCAAACCAAAGCCGAACGCGGGATTATTTGACGCCAAAAATGATGGCAATGTGAGGCAAAAGTCGCCAATCGTCAGAATTTGCCACGGGTTTTAAACCTTTTTCAAATTATGTGTTCTAGTTATCACCAGAGCATTTGCGCGCTACGGATTGCGCCACTAAAATGCCATCACCGATACCGAGTTCGCATCGATGCGTATAGACGGCTTTTCCTCACAGTCCTACCCAATCAAACGTAAGCCACGTAAGGCGAACGTCACGGTAGACGAGTCCGTCGAAGACTCACCGGACTTCATCGAAGTCCAGCCCGATGCACAGTCCAACGCCCAAGCACGAATCAGCGGTCTTCCCGCCCGTCAACAAGACATGGTTTTCCCGCGCTCGATGAGCAAAAGCGTTGCCACTGCCCTGGCCAGCTACCTGACCACCGCCGGCTTTGTCGAATGGGATATGGAAGTGTTGGGCCTCGACATCCACATCTGATGCGCCTGCCTTACTACCTCGGTTGCCCGTCCTGGAGCGAAAACGCCTGGCGCGAGTACCTGTATCCCGCCGATGCACGCTCCAGCGACTACCTTGCCCTCTATTCCCAAGTCTTTAATGCGGTTGAAGGCAATACCACGTTCTACGCCCGCCCTTCGGCCGCGACCGTGCAGCGCTGGGCCGACATCATGCCCGACGATTTTCGTTTCACAGCCAAGTTTCCAGGTGATATCAGCCATGGCGGCGACTTGCGTGAGCAATTGCCAGCGGCAGAAAGCTTTGTCAGTTTGATGAGCCCGCTCGGTGAGCGAGTTTCGCCGTTGTGGCTGCAACTGTCGGCGAGTTTCTCGCCGCAGCGCCTGGCGGAACTGGCCGGTTTTATTGATGGACTGGAGCGCCCGCTGGCAGTGGAAGTGCGCCACCCGGAGTTCTTCGCCAAGGGCGATGCCGAGCGCATGCTCAACCGTCTGCTGCGCGACCGTGGCGTCGAACGTATCTGCCTCGACCCGCGCGCATTGTTCAGTTGCACGTCCACATCGGCAGCGGTGCTGCATGCCCAATCAAAAAAGCCCAAGGTGCCCACACGCCCGGCCGCGCTGACCCAGTTTCCCCAAGTGCGATTTATTGGCCATCCCGAGCTTGAGGCTAACGACCCGTTCCTGATCCCATGGGTGGAGAAAATTGCCGGCTGGATCGAAGAGGGCCGCACGCCCTATGTGTTCCTGCACACCTCGGATAACCGGCTCGCCGCGCAACTGGCACTGCGCTTCCACGCCCAGCTGATGGCGCGTCTGCCTGGCTTGCCCGCGTTGCCGACATTGGATCGGCAACCCGAAGTCGAACAACTGGGGTTACTCTAAGGCTCCTTTTTTCGCCAGGATTCAGTCATGGATGCCCAAACCCGACGCGCCGAAACCTTCAAGGCCTTGCATGAGCGCGACCGCGCCTTCGTGATGCCCAATCCTTGGGACGCAGGCTCCGCAGTAATGCTCGCCAGCCTCGGCTTTGAAGCTCTCGCCACGACCAGTGCGGGTTACGCGTTCAGCCTGGGGCGCCCGGATGCGGAAGGGGCGTTGTCCCTGGAAGACACCTTGCTTAATGCCGCCATGATCGCCAAGGCCACCGCACTGCCGGTGGCAGCCGATCTGGAAAACGGCTTCAGTGATACCCCCGAAGGCTGTGCCCAAACCATCCTGCGCGCTGCTGCCAGCGGCATTGTCGGCGGCTCCATCGAAGATGCCACAGGTATCAGCGCCGACCCGATCTACCCCTTTGACCTCTCAGTGGAACGTGTGGAAGCCGCCGTCGCCGCCGCTCGCAGTCTGCCATTCCCTTTCACCCTGACGGCCCGTGCGGAAAACCTCCTGCATGGTCGCCTGGATTTACCTGACACCATTCGCCGTCTGCAGGCCTACGCCGAAGCGGGTGCCGACGTGCTGTATGCGCCGGCCTTGCGCAGCGCCGATGAGGTGTTGGCGGTGGTCAAGGCCATGGCACCAAAGCCTGTGAATGTGTTGATGTCTGGTGGGCTGAAACTCAGCGTGGCGCAATTGAGCGCGATGGGCGTCAAGCGCATCAGCGTCGGATCGGCCATGGCGCTGGCGGCTTATGGTGAGTTCTACCGGGCGGCCCAGGAAGTCTATGAACTGGGCACCTTCAGCTTTACTGAACGCTCGATGCCCTTCAGCACGGCCAATCAGTTCTTCAAGGGCTAAGCGGTGCGTTTTTTCAAAATATTGGGCGTGTTGCTGCTGCTCGGCGGTGCTGTTGCCGTGGGCGTATGGCGAGGCTGGGTGCCGCTGCCCGCTGAGTGGAACCCGTGGGCGCCGCTGGACGTGCGTGCCAGTCCGAACCTGTTGACCCGCTACAAACTGGGCCGCCTGCAGGAGGATCCGGCGTTGTGCGACGAGGTGCTGAAAACGTCCGGTCTGCGTGTCAGTCATCAGGCGGACACGCCCGCAGACGCCGCCTGCCCTTTGCGCAATACCTTGCGCGTGCAGGGCGCAGAAGTGGCATTAAGCAGCAGCTTTCTCGCCAGTTGCCCGTTGGCGGTGGCGTTCGCACTGTTTGAGCGCCACAGCCTGCAACCGGCGGCGCAGGCGGTGTTCGGCCAGGCGGTCACGCGGGTCGATCACCTGGGCAGCTTTGCCTGCCGCAATATCTATGGTCGGGCCGAGGGGCGGCTCAGCCAGCATGCTTCGGCCAATGCCCTGGATATCGCCGGGTTTCGGCTGGCGGATGGGCGCAGTATCAGCGTGCTCAAGGATTGGCCGGGGGAGGGCGCCAGCGCACGGTTTTTACGTCAGGTGCGCGATGGTGCCTGTGATGATTTCAACGTGGTGTTGAGCCCGGATTACAACGCCGCGCACCGCAACCATTTCCATCTGGACATGGGGCGTTGGTGGGTGTGTCGCTGAGGCTCAGGCGGCCAGGCGCAGGTTGTTGGCGATCAGTGGGCGTGCCCAGTGGTAGTCGAAGTCCAAGGCCTTTTGTTGGGCCACCAGCTCTTCGATCGGGTACGGCGTGGCGGGCGGCGGCAGCAAGTCCAGTTCGAACTCCGCGATCGGCAGGTGCAGAGGACGAGGTTGCGGCGCCGGGCTAGGCTCAGGCAGCGGTTGGCCTGCGGTGAGGACGATAGGGCGTACCCAACTGCTTTCGAAGTTCTGTTGGCGCTGCTGGGCGACGATTTCTTCGTCCGGGAACGGAGTTGCAGCCGGAGGCAGCAATTCGGTTTCGAATTCGGCGATCGGCAGGAAAAGTGGCTCAGGCGGAGCGATTTCAGTGTCCTTCACGTCGCACTCACGCTGCGTGAGGATCTGCGACAGCAGGTCGGCGCCTTCGTGGGGTTCTACCGCAGGGTCCACCGGCGCCTGGGCGGCTAGCGCGCCCGGCGTATCCCCGAGCTGCTCGGCCAGCGCTCGGGCGAAGAAGTCTTGCCACACATGACTCACCCCGGCCAGCGCTTGAGTATTGCGCAGGCCGTAGTGGTTATGGGTCGGCAGTACACCGATGGTTAGGGGGAGAATGTCTGACATTTTTCTCGGTCGACGCTCAGCTCTGGCAAAATACCTGACTGTTATTTTTATCGGCCGCTGTTTGCCGATCCTTAATATTTTTGAGCGTAGTGATTCATGAGCGAACAACCAGCGGCCAGCCGCATCCAGGTCGAGGCTTTGGGCGAAGGTTTTAAGGACCGCGCCGAGCAGTGGGCATCTCTGCTTGGCTTGCCTTTACAGCTCGCGGACGCGGACTTTTCCCTGCAAGTTGGCGAGCATGGCCTACAGCTGCAACAGCTAGGTCCTGACGCGCCGGGCCCGGTGCGGGTGGACTTTGTTGAGGGAGGTGCAGCTCATCGTCGACTCTATGGTGGCGGCAGCGGGCAGATGATCGCTAAAGCCGTAGGCATCGCCCAAGGCGTGCGCCCTCGGGTGCTGGATGCCACGGCAGGCCTGGGCAAGGACGCGTTTGTGCTGGCCAGCCTGGGCTGTGAGATGAGCCTGATCGAGCGCCAGCCGTTGATCGGCGCTTTGCTCGAAGACGGCCTGGCGCGTGGCGCAGATGACTTTGAAGTGGCGCCAATCGTGGCGCGCATGAAGCTGCTCAAGGGCAACTCCATCGACGTGATGCTGAACTGGGAAGGCGAGCCGCCCCAAGTGATCTACCTCGACCCAATGTTCCCTCACCGTGAGAAAACCGCCTTGGTGAAGAAGGAAATGCGCCTTTTTCGGCCGCTGGTGGGTGATGATCCGGATGCGCCAGCCTTGTTGGCCGCCGCCCTGGCCCTGGCCAGCCATCGCGTGGTGGTCAAGCGCCCCCGCAAGGCGCCATGCATCGAGGGACCAAAGCCGAGCCATGCGCTGGACGGCAAGTCCAGCCGGTATGACATCTATCCCAAAAAAGCGCTCAAAGCCTGATGTTCAAGGCCTGTACGCCCGCATAAACAACCCTACTACCTCCTGCACATGGGCTTCGGCGGCGTGTTCACTCAGATGCCCGCCGCAGCCATACAGCAGGCAGAAATTTGCCGTGCCCTTGAGCAGGCAGAAGAAGTGCTCGGCCGCCGTGAAAGGTTTGTCGATGCTCAGGGCACCGCTCTGGTCGATCTTGCTGAGCAGGCGCTCCATGCCCTGGAGCATACGCATGGGCCCGGCTTCGAAAAAGATCTGTGAGAGTTTCACGTCCTGATTGCCGGTGGTCATCATCAAACGATGCAGGTTCACCGACTCCTCGCTGTTGATCAGCCGATGAAAACCGCGCGCGATATTCAGCAACACCGTCTCGACTGGCATGCCCTCAGGCAGTTCGAAGTACATCACCGGTAGCTGCTCTTCGCATGTCGCCACCACGGCGGCGGTGAATAAGGTCTCTTTATCGGTGAAGTGGCTGTAGACGGTCAGTTTCGACACGCCTGCCTCAAGTGCTACGGCATCCATGCTGGTGCTGGCATAACCATTCCCCAAAAACAGAGTTTTCGCTGCCTGAAGAATTGCCTGGCGTTTTGCCATGTCCTTGGGACGCCCGGGGCTATTGGTGTTAACGCGATTGTCGGACATTTTCACCTTTAATACTGGACTGGTGAGTTTGGTATTAATAACATACTGGCCAGTATAATTATTCCTAGCTTCATTTGCGAAAGGTCCTTCAGCATGCGCAGCACTTTCCTGCCCTTTGCGTTGCCTGTCAGCCTGGTCTTAATGTTGGCCGCCTGCGGCCATGAAGAACCGGCCCAGATTACCGTCCGCCCTGCCATGGTGGTGCAACCGCAACCGTCGGCACAGTCGATGGACAGCTACCCCGGAGAAGTGCGGGCTCGCTATGAGCCGGACCTGGCCTTTCGCATCGGTGGCAAAGTCAGCAAACGCCTGGTTGAAGAGGGTGAGCGCGTCAAGGCCAACCAACCGTTGGCGGAACTCGACCCCCAGGACGTGCGCCTGCAACTGGAGGCTACCCGCGCCCAAGTCGCCGCTGCCCAAGCTAACCTGAGCCTGGTCCGCGCCGAGCGCGATCGCTATAAGACCCTGATGGACCGTCAGATGGTCAGCCGTTCTCAGTACGACAATTCCGAAAACCTCTACCGATCCGGCGAAGCGCGCCTCAAGCAGATCAAGGCCGAATTCGACGTGGCCAGCAACCAAGCCGGTTACGCCGTGCTCCGTGCCCCGCAGGATGGAGTCGTCGCCAAGCGCGCCGTGGAGGTCGGCCAGGTGGTGTCGGCTGGCCAAACCGTGTTCACCCTGGCCACCGATGGCGAGCGCGAAGTGCTCATTAGCCTGCCCGAACAAGGCTTTGGTCGCTTCAAGATCGGTCAGCCGGTAGCCGTGGAGTTGTGGAGCCAGCCGGACCAGCGTTTTACCGGACGCATCCGTGAACTGTCTCCCGCAGCCGATCCAAAATCGCGCACCTTTGCCGCCCGAGTGGCGTTTACCGGCGGTAAAGTCCCGGCGGAATTGGGCCAAAGCGCTCGCGTATTCATACAGACCGAGGGTGTCGTTCCGCTGTCGGTGCCGCTGTCTGCCCTCAGCGCGGAGAATGGCGCGTCTTACGTCTGGCGTGTGGAAACGGACAATACCCTCAAGCGCGTACCGGTGCGCATTGGCGCCTTCGGCGAAAAAACCGTTCCGGTGCTGGAAGGCTTGAAACCCACCGATTGGGTGGTCGCCGCGGGCGTGCATGTGCTCCACGAGGGCCAGCAAGTGCGCCCGGTGGATCGCTCCAACCGTGTCGTGAATCTGGCGGCCAAGGAGTAGTCCCCGATGGGTTTCAATCTTTCCGAATGGGCGTTGCGTAATCGCCAGATCGTACTGTTCCTGATGATCCTGCTGGCCGTGGTTGGCACCTTGTCCTACACCAAGCTGGGACAAAGTGAAGACCCGCCATTCACCTTCAAAGCCATGGTGATCAAGACCAACTGGCCCGGTGCTACGGCCCAGGAAGTCTCGCGTCAAGTCACCGAGCGCATCGAGAAAAAACTGATGGAAACCGGCGAGTACGAGCGCATTGTCTCGTTCTCGCGCCCTGGCGAGTCCACGGTTACCTTCATTGCCCGCGACTCCATGCACTCGGCGCAGATTCCTGAGCTGTGGTACCAGGTGCGCAAGAAGATCAGCGACATCCGCCAGACCTTGCCGCCGGATATCCAGGGCCCGTTTTTCAATGACGAATTCGGCACCACCTTCGGCAATATCTATGCGCTGACCGGCAACGGTTTCGACTATGCCGTGCTCAAGGATTACGCCGACCGCATCCAGATTCAGCTGCAACGGGTAGCGGATGTGGGCAAGGTGGAGCTGCTCGGCCTACAGGATGAGAAAATCTGGATCGAGCTTTCCAACCTCAAGCTCGCCACCCTCGGCCTGCCATTGGCAGCGGTGCAGCAGGCGTTGCAGGAACAGAACGCGGTGTCCACGGCCGGCTTCTTTGAAACCCCGAGCGAGCGCGTGCAACTGCGTGTGTCGGGCAACTTCAAGACAGTGGAGGAGATCCGCGACTTTCCGATTCGAGTGGGCGACCGGACCTTTCGTATCGGCGATGTAGCTGACATTCACCGTGGCTTCAACGATCCGCCGGCACCGCGCATGCGTTACATGGGCGCCGATGCAATCGGTCTGGCCGTGGCCATGCGCGACGGCGGCGATATCCTGATATTGGGCAAGGCGCTAGAAGGCGAATTCGCACGTTTGCAGAAGAACCTTCCGGCAGGCATGGAGTTGCGCAAGGTGTCGGACCAACCGGCAGCGGTGAAAACCAGTGTCGGAGAATTCGTGCAGGTATTGGCCGAGGCATTGGCGATCGTATTGCTGGTGAGCTTCTTCTCTCTCGGCGTACGCACCGGCATGGTGGTGGCCCTGGCGATTCCGTTGGTGCTGGCGATGACCTTCGCCACCATGTATTACCTCGGCATTGGCCTGCACAAGATTTCCCTCGGCGCACTGGTACTCGCCCTCGGTTTGCTGGTGGATGACGCGATCATCGCCGTGGAAATGATGGCAATCAAAATGGAGCAGGGCTACGACCGGCTCAAGGCCGCCAGTTTCGCCTGGACCAGCACCGCCTTCCCGATGCTCACCGGCACGCTGATTACGGCGGCAGGTTTCCTGCCGATTGCCACTGCGCAATCGAGCACCGGCGAATACACCCGTTCGATTTTCCAGGTGGTGACCATCGCGTTGCTGGCCTCGTGGGTCGCCGCGGTGGTGTTCGTGCCATACCTGGGGGAAAAGCTCCTGCCGGACCTGGCGAAAATTCACGCAGCCAAACATGGCGCTGAGGGCCCGGATCCCTACGGAACGCCGTTCTACCAGCGCGTAAGGCGTTTGGTGGAGTGGTGCGTCACTCGACGTAAAACCGTGATCGTACTGACACTGCTGCTGTTTATCGGCTCAGTGGCGCTATTTCGCTTTGTGCCACAGCAGTTCTTTCCGGCCTCGGGGCGCCAGGAACTGATGGTCGACCTGAAACTGGCCGAAGGCGCGTCCCTGAGCAACACTGCCGATCAGGTCAAACGCCTGGAAGCCTTGCTCAAGGACCATGCCGGCATCGAGAACTACGTGGCTTACGTCGGCACCGGTTCGCCGCGTTTCTACTTGCCGTTGGACCAGCAACTGCCCGCCGCGAGCTTTGCGCAATTTGTGGTGCTGGCCAAAACCATCGAAGAGCGCGAAAGCCTGCGCACCTGGCTGATCGCAACCCTCAACGAACAATTTCCCGACCTGCGTTCGCGCGTCACCCGCCTGGAAAACGGCCCGCCCGTGGGTTATCCGGTGCAGTTTCGCGTGACCGGCGAACACATCGAGGAAGTTCGCGCCCTTGCACGGAAAGTTGCCGCCAAGGTTCGCGAAAATACCCACGTGGTCAACGTTCACTTGGACTGGGAAGAGCCGAGCAAAATTGTCTACCTGAACATCGACCAGGACCGCGCCCGCGCCCTTGGTGTGAGCACTGCCAACCTGTCGAAATTCCTGCAGAGTTCACTCACCGGCTCAAGCGTCAGCCAATACCGGGAGGACAACGAATTGATCGAGATCCTCCTGCGCGGCACGGTCCACGAACGCACCGAACTGTCGCTGCTGCCTAGCCTGGCGGTGCCGACCGACAACGGCAAAAGCGTGGCCCTGTCGCAGATCGCCACCCTCGAATACGGATTCGAGGAAGGCATCATCTGGCACCGTAATCGCCTGCCGACGGTCACCGTGCGCGCCGACATCTACGGCAAGGAACAACCGGCGACGCTGGTGCAGCAGATCCTGCCGACCCTCGAAGGCGTGCGGGCCGAACTGCCGGATGGCTACCTGCTGGACGTCGGCGGTACCGTCGAGGACTCCGCCCGCGGGCAGAACTCGGTGAAGGCCGGCGTGCCGCTGTTTATTGTGGTGGTGCTGACCTTGCTGATGCTGCAACTGCGCAGCTTCTCACGCACGGCAATGGTGTTTCTCACGGCGCCGCTGGGCTTGATCGGCGTCACGCTGTTCCTGCTGGTGTTCCGTCAGCCCTTTGGCTTCGTAGCCATGTTAGGGACCATCGCCTTGTCGGGCATGATCATGCGCAACTCGGTGATCTTGGTGGACCAGATCGAGCAAGACATCAAGGCTGGCCTGGCGCCGTGGCAGGCGATTATCGAAGCCACCGTCCGACGCTTCCGCCCGATTGTGCTGACGGCACTCGCGGCGGTATTGGCGATGATCCCGCTGTCTCGCAGTGTGTTCTTCGGACCGATGGCGGTGGCGATCATGGGCGGGCTGATTGTGGCGACGGCGTTGACGCTATTGTTCCTGCCGGCACTGTATGCTGCGTGGTTCAAAGTGAGGAAGGACGTCGCGTAACCATGTTGGCCACTGTTTCAGCCCTGATATTGCTACTGCTTGCCCCTGGCCCCACCAACACCCTACTGTTTCGCGCAGGTGTGTTGTTCGGGTTTCGGGCATCCTGCAAGCTCGTGCTAATCGAGTGCCTGGCGTACTTGCTGCAAGTGTCGGCATGGGGTGTGGCGCTTCTCTATCTCGCGGCGTTTTCACCGTGGGCGTTGAAGGCGACGCAACTGGCGGCGGCGTGCTACCTGCTGTATGTGTCGTGCAAATTGTGGCAGCGCAAGAACAGCGAGATCAGCCCTGGCAAAGATCGCTTCACCGGGTGGTACTTCTTTTTGTTGACGGTCATGAATCCCAAGGGCTTGCTGATCGTTTCCTTTATCGCTCCGTCCAATACGTTCACCGCCGCGCAAGGTTATGCCGAGTTCATGGGGTTATTGGCGTTGGTGGTTGTGCCGGTAGGGGCTGCTTGGGTGTTGTTGGGGAGTCGCTTCGAAGGGATGCAGAAGAGTTGGCTCACGCCCTTGAAGATCAATCGAATCACGTCGATTGCCATTGGCTGCTTCGCAACCTTGATGATGGGCCGACTGGCCGATTCAGTTTTTCACTAGAATCGCTCCCCGTTGCAGGGAGCGATCCTTGCGCTGCTTATAGTGCTCCAAACACCTTCTTCGCCAAACTCGTCGCTGCAGCGGCCGGGTTCTTGCGAATCGTCTCTTCCTGCTGCGCAATCATCTTGAACAAACCATCCAGCGCCTGTTCGGTCACGTAGTTTTCGACGTTGGCGCTCTTGGCATCCACCGCACCAAAGGCTGCCGCTTTGCCCGCCAGGGCGTTGTACTGCTGGGCCACGCCGACCTTATCCGTAGCGGCCTTGACGATCGGCAGGAACTTGGCGCGGATTGCATCGCGCGAGCTTTTGTTCAGGTATTGGGTGGCCGAATCCTGGCCGCCGCTGAGAATGCCTTTAGCGTCGGTCACGCTCATGTTTTTCACGGCGTTGACCAGGATCGGCTGGGCCTGGGTCACAGCGGTTTCAGCCGCTTTGTTCATGCTGGTTTCCAGTTGCGTAACCTGGTCGCCCATGCCGAACATTTTCAACTTCTCGGCGACTTTGCCCAGTTTGCCCGGCAGGCCGATCTTCACTTCAGGGTTGTCGCTGAAACCGCCGGGTTTGCCCAGTTGTTTCACTGCGATCTGTGCGCCTTGGGTCAGGGCATCCTTAAGGCCGCCGCTGGCGTCGCCTTGGGACAGGCTACTCAGGTCCAGGGCCATGGCGTTGGCGCCGAGCAGCAGGCCGGCACACAGAGCAGTGAGGCGAAGGGAGTTACGGAGCATTTGCGCTTCCTTATGATCTGGAAAATATCAGTGTGCGACCGCATCAACCCGCAGGCGCAGCGGCTGCGGATCCTGGCCGTTGAGCTGCACGGCGTGACGTTCGGTAGTGATAAACAGTAGCTTGCCATCCTGTTCGATGCGAGCACTCACCGAATAACTGTGACCCGGCTTGATCTGTGCCGGGTCGTAATTCAGGTGAAACGGCAGCGGTACCTGGCCTTTGATCGGGCCTTTCTGTTCCGCAAGGATCACGGCCGGGGCGTCCATAAGGGACACGTCCTGCAGGCTGACACTCAAGGTTGCTGTTGGCGGCAGGGCGATGCGTTGCAGGTAAAACACTTCGCCATCGAGGCTGGCCTTGGGGGCAGGGGTCATGGATTGGCAAGCTCCCAGCAGGGCGGTCAGGCCCAGGAGGATGATCTTTTTCATGGTGCGGCTCCTTGTCAGCGACGCCAGCATCCCGCTGGCGCCTTATTCAATCTAGCGGGTTTCTTCAGGCTCATCCGGTTGTTCGGCTGCGCCATCAACACGATGCAGGGCCACCTGGCGAATCGACAGGCGAATCTCAGCCGGCAACACCCGTTTGGCCGCGCCTTCTGCCAGTTCGCCGAGCAGATCGTGATAACTCAGTTTGCCGGCCTCATCGCGACGCAGCACATCTTGTTCCAGCAGCGTCTGGATGAAGTGTCGGAAAAGGCTCTTGTCGAAGAACTCCGGGGCATTGAGGCCATGCAGGATCGACAGGCGCTGGGCCATGATCGTGCACAGGTCCTCCAGCTCTTCGGCGCTGATGGTGTTCTGGCCGCTGTTGAGCAGCAGCGAGATTGCCATGTAGAAGCGTTGCAGGGTCTGGGCGATGCTCTTGGACAGCAGCGTCAGCAGTACGAATTGCCGCGAGCTTGGCGCCGGGCGCAAGTACACGTTGTTTTCGAAGCGCAGCAGACCTTGTTCGACAAAGGCTTCCAGCCACTGGTCGACGACAGTGTCCAACTCCTCCAGCGACCAGCGGATAAACAGCTCCGATTGCAGGTATGGGTACAGCGCGTGGGTGTAGCGCAGAATTTGTTCGCGGCTCATCCGCGAACTGCTCTGGAAAAAACTCGCCAGCAGCGCCGGCAGGGCAAAGATGTGCAGCACGTTGTTGCGGTAGTAGGTCATCAGGACGGCGTGCTGCTCGTCCAGGTAGACAATCTTGCCGAGGGCGTCGCTCTGTTCTGACAGCAGGTCCATGTCCTTGACGTGCTTGATCAGCGCCAGGCCATCCCCCTCGGGCAGAGTGGTGTGGGGTGAGTAAGGCACGCGGCGCAGCAGCGCGAGGTACAGGTCCAATTGGCGGGCCATGGCCTGTTCGTCCAACGCCAGGCGTGTGGTGGACAGCAGCGCCAGGGCCACTAGGTTCACCGGGTTCACCGCCGCCGCTTCGTTCAAGTGGCGGGCCACCCGCTCGCTGAGGCGGTTGGTGGTTTCGTTGAGCCACGCCGGCTTGTAGTTCGGGGACAGTTCCTGTGTGCGCCAGTCGGGTTGTTCGCTGTCGAGGAATTCCGCCAGCTTGATCGGCTCGCCGAAGTTGACCGCGACCTGGCCAAAACGCTGCTTGAGCGCGCCGACCACTTTGAAAATGTCGAAGATCGACTCCTTCTTCTTGCTCGCGCCGCGTAGTTCTCCGAGGTAGGTCCGGCCTTCCAGCACGCGTTCATAGCCGATATACACCGGCACAAACACAATCGGCATACGCGAGGAGCGCAGGAAACTGCGCAGCGTGATCGCCAGCATCCCGGTCTTCGGTTGCAGCATGCGCCCGGTACGCGAGCGTCCGCCTTCGACGAAGTACTCAACCGGGAAACCCTTGGTGAACAGGGTGTGCAGGTATTCGTTGAACACCGAGGTGTACAGCGGGTTGCCTTTGAAGGTGCGGCGCATGAAAAACGCCCCGCCACGGCGCAGCAAACTGCCGATCACCGGCATGTTCAGGTTGATGCCCGCGGCGATATGCGGCGGGGTCAGGCCATTCTTGAACAGCAGGTAGGACAGCAGCAGGTAGTCGATATGGCTGCGGTGGCAAGGCACGTAAATCACCTCGTAGCCTTGGGCAACCTTTTGCACGCCCTCGATGTTATTGACCTTGATGCCGTCGTAGATTTTGTTCCAGAACCAACTCAGCACCACTTCGAGGAAGCGGATCGCGGTGTAGGTGTAGTCCGAGGCGATTTCGTTGCCATAGCGCAGGGCCTGGGCCTTGGCTTTTTCGGGGCTGATTTTTTCCCGTTCGGCTTCATCCAGGATCGCCTGACGCACCAGCGGCATATTCACCAGGCCTTTGACCAGGTTGCGGCGGTGAGACAGGTCGGGGCCGATTACGGCTGTCTTCAGGTTACGAAAGTGCACACGCAGGATGCGCTGGGCCATGCGCACAGTGCGTTCGTGCCCTTTATTGTGCTCGATCAATTCACGCAGGTTGATGGGCGCGGAGAATTGCACACGGGTCTTGCGACCAAGAATCAGGATGCTCAACAGACGGCGTAGACGGCCGGTGACGGCCCAACTGTCGGCAAACAGCAGTTTCCACGGGCTGGACTCGCTCGCCGGGGTTTGGCCCCAGAACACACTGACCGGAATGATTTGTGCATTCTCTTCGGCGTGTTCGCTCAGGGTGTTGACCAGGCGAGTCAGGGTGGGCGGCGCGCCGCGCTTGTCCTGACGGCCGAGCCAGTCCGGTTCAGGCGTGAGGTAGAAGAACGCCGCCGGCTCCATCAACGGGCCAACCGATACTGGCAGCACCGGGCGCGGCAGGCCGGCCTTGGTGCACTCGGCATCGACCACCGCCAATTCGGTGATGGAGGGCGATTGCAGGACGTAGAACACCGGCCGGCTGCGGTCCAGGTTGAGGGTAAGGGACGACTGGTTGATCGTTTCCGAGCGAACCCAGAGGTACAACAGTCGGCGCAAGGTGCCAAACACCAGACGGCGGAACGGGGAGCGGGTCATAGGCGAGCTGCTTCAAGTGGAAAAAACCGAGCAGGCGCTCGGGCGCGTAGTGTGCCGTATTCGCCGAAAATCGGCAAAAAAGCAGCGATGTAAACTTGAGTTGATCGTTTTTGAGCCTGTCTTATACTCGGCAGTTCAACGCGACTGACTCAACAATAAAAAAACGTACGTGGGAGTAAGACAGATGGCAACGCGCGAAACCGGCAATGTGAAGTGGTTCAACGATGCAAAGGGCTATGGCTTTATTCAGCGTGAAGATGGCAAGGATGTGTTCGTGCACTACCGCGCTATTCGCGGTGATGGCCACCGCTCCCTGGCCGAGGGCCAGCAGGTGGAATACGCCGTGGTGACCGGCGAGAAGGGCTTGCAGGCGGAGGATGTGGTCGGTTTGTAATACGGGTTTTTGTTACACCGCAGAACCCATGTGGGAGGGGGCTTGCCCCCGATTGCAGAGTGTCAGTCACTGAACACATTGGCTGATACACCGCTATCGGGGGCAAGCCCCCTCCCACATGTTGATTGCGGTTTACCGCTCAGGCTCAGGCAGTTTTCCAGGTGATCTGCTCTTCACCGTCTGCGCTGATGCGAATCCAGGTGTCGGCGCTTTCCTCACCTTCTTCCTCGACCCACGTCCCCGGCGCGCAGCGCACTTCAACGTTCAGTGCAGCAAACGCGGCGCGGGCGCAGGCGATGTCGTCGTCCCACGGGGTCTGGTCACTTTCCAGATACAGGCTGTTCCATTTGCCTACAGCCTTGGGCAGCCAGGTGACCGGCACGTCACCGGCCTTGCACTTGTAGGTCTGGCCACGCTGGACCCAGTCGGTGCACGGGCCCAGGGCGGCGCCCAGCCAGGCGGCGATGGCCTTGTAGTCGACGTCGGCGTCCTTCAGGTAAATCTCGATATCGGGTTGGCGCATGGATATTCCTCGTTGCGGGATTCGAAAATCCATTCGCGGATACTTAAAGTCGGTTATTGAAGCACGAAATAGTCGTAACGCATCGACACGGTGACCAGCAACGGCTCGGCAGCCTCGATCACTTCGGCACGGCGCTCGGCGCTGGCGCGCCAGCCGTGGGGTGTCATGGCCAGCAGGTTGGCGCGGTCCTTGGGGTCGGCCAGGCTCAGGGTGAACTCCAGGGTTTCACTGTGCGCCAGGCTCATGCCGTCTGGCACCAGAGCCAGGTGTTTGTCGTCGGTGTACTCGCGCACTTCATCGTACAGACGCTCGCGCAGCTCCATCAGGTGGCCACTCGTAGGACCGACTTTCATCAGGCCGCCGCCGGGGCTGAGCAGGCGTTTGGCTTCCTGCCAGTCCAACGGGCTGAACACGCTGGCGAGGAACTGGCAGCTGGCGTCGGCCAACGGCACGCGTGCCATGCTGGCGATCAACCAGGTCAGCTTCGGGTTGCGCTTGCACGCACGCTTGACCGCTTCCTTGGAAATATCCAGGGCATAGCCGTCGGCGTGGGGCAAGGCATCGGCGATCTGCGCGGTGTAGTAACCCTCACCACAGCCGATGTCGACCCAGCGCTGCGGTGCGCGTTCAGCCGCCAGTTCGGCGAGGCGCTTGGCCACCGGGGCGTAATGCCCGGCGTTGAGGAAGTCACGGCGTGCTTCGACCATGGCCAGGTTGTCGCCCGGATCGCGGCTGTTCTTGTGCTGCACCGGCAACAGGTTCAGGTAACCCTGGCGAGCCCGGTCGAACCGGTGCCCGGCCGGGCAGGCTACGCCGTTTTCGACCGCGTTGAGCGGGGCGCTGCAAATGGGACAAGCGAGCATCAGGCGAGCAACTTGATCAGGGTCTGGTAATAAATTTCGGTCAGTACATCGAGGTCGCTGGCGAGGATGCGCTCGTTGACCTGATGGATCGTCGCGTTGACCGGGCCCAGCTCGACCACTTGGGTGCCGAGGGTGGCGATGAAGCGGCCATCCGACGTACCGCCGCTGGTGGACGCCAGGGTCTCGCGACCGGTGATCGCCTTGATGCTGGCAGACACGGCGTCGAGCAAAGCGCCTGGTTCGGTGAGGAACGGCAGGCCCGACAGCGCCCATTCCACATGCCAGTCCAGGCCATGTTTGTCGAGGATGGCTGCAACGCGTTGCTGCAGGCCTTCGACGGTGGATTCGGTGGAGAAACGGAAGTTGAACACCGCCGTCAGGTCACCGGGGATCACGTTGGTGGCGCCAGTGCCGGAATTGAGGTTGGAGATCTGGAAGCTGGTCGGCGGGAAAAAGGTGTTGCCGTTGTCCCAATGCTCGGCGGCCAATTCCGCCAAGGCCGGTGCGGCCAGGTGGATCGGGTTCTTCGCCAGGTGCGGGTAGGCCACATGGCCCTGCACGCCGCGTACGGTCAGCGTAGCGCCGAGGGAGCCGCGACGGCCGTTCTTGACCACATCACCTACCAGGGTGGTGCTCGACGGTTCGCCGACGATGCACCAGTCCAGGCGCTCTTTGCGCGCGGCCAGGCGTTCGATCACGGCTTTTGTGCCGTGGTGCGCCGGGCCTTCTTCATCGCTGGTGATCAGGAAGGCAACCGAGCCCTTATGGTCCGGGTAGTCGGCTACAAAACGTTCCGAAGCCACCAGCATCGCGGCGAGGCTGCCTTTCATGTCGGCTGCGCCACGCCCGCAGAGCATGCCGTTTTCGTCGATCAGCGCGTCAAACGGGTCGTTCTGCCAGGCCTGTATCGGGCCGGTCGGCACTACGTCAGTGTGACCGGCGAAGCACAGCACCGGACCTTCGTGCTTACCGTGGGTAGCCCAAAAGTTGTCCACGTCTTCGATGCGCATCGGCTCCAGCGCAAAACCAGCGTCGCCCAGGCGCTGCATCATCAGCTTCTGGCAATCGGCGTCGATCGGTGTGACCGAGGGGCGACGGATCAGGTCGATGGCAAGTTGAAGGGTCGGCGAAAGGTCGGCATGGGCCGTCATGGGAAAACTCCGGAAAGCATGTTTGGAAGAGCAGGGCGGGCGGACAAAACGGCCGTTATCTTATAGCAAAACGGCGACCAGAGGCCGCCGTTTAGTGCATTGCGCAAGTTTTTACGCGGCCGGCGCTGGCTCAGACGCGGCTGCCGGTTTTGGCAGCGACGACAGGAACGCCATAATCAACGCCGCCACATACGGCAGCGATTGCACCAGCAGCATCACCACCCAGAAACGTATGTCATTGCTTGGCAGGCCTTGCACCAGGTAGATCCCCAGCGCAGCCCCCCACAGCAGCAGCATGATGAACATTTCTTCGCGGGCTTCGGAAATCGCGACCCAGAAGCCGTGGTTATCCGCGTTTTTCGGCGTACGAAAGAACGGAATACTGGTGGTGAAGAAGCCATACAGCACCGCTTTGGCGATGGTGTGGGACAGCGCCAGGCCAGCCAGGGCGGCGCAGAACGCATCCTTGAGGTTCACGCCCACGGCACGGCGGTACAGGAAGATGATCTTGCCCACCTTGAACACGAACAACGCCAACGGCGGGATCGCGAAAATCAGCAGCGGCGGATCGACCCGCGTCGGCACGATGATCATCGCCGCCGACCACAACAACGCGCCGACGGTGAAGAAGATGTTCATACCGTCCGCCACCCACGGCAACCAGCCCGCGAGGAAGTGGTAGCGCTGGCCACGGGTCAGCTCCGTGTCCTTGCCGCGCAGCAGGCTGGCGGTGTGACGCTTGATGATCTGGATCGCGCCATAGGCCCAGCGGAAACGCTGTTTCTTGAAGTCGATAAAGGTATCGGGCATCAGGCCCTTGCCGTAGCTGTCGTGGTAATACGCCGCCGACAGGCCTTTCTCGAACACCCGCAAGCCCAGTTCAGCGTCTTCGCAGATGCACCAGTCGGCCCAGCCGAGTTCTTCGAGCACCGAGCGACGGGTCATGGTCATGGTGCCGTGCTGGATGATCGCGTCGCGGTCGTTACGGGTAACCATGCCGATGTGGAAGAAGCCTTTGTATTCTGCGTAGCAGAGCTTCTTGAAGGTACTTTCGTTCTGGTCGCGGTAGTCCTGCGGCGACTGCACCACGGCGATTTTCGGGTCGGCGAAGTGCGGCACCATGTGCTTGAGCCAGTTCGGCGACACGCAGTAGTCCGAGTCGATCACCGCGATCACTTCAGCATCCTTGGCGGTGTGCGGGATTAAGTAGTTCAGCGCGCCACCCTTGAAACCGGCCAGGGGCGCGACGTGGAAGAACTTGAAGCGCGGGCCGAGGGTTTCGCAGTAGTCGCGCACCGGTTCCCAAACAGCCGGGTCTTTGGTGTTGTTGTCGATAATCAGGACTTCGTAGTCCGGGTAATCCAGCGCGGCCAGGGCGTCGAGGGTCTGTTTGACCATCTCCGGCGGCTCGTTGTAGCACGGCACGTGGATCGACACTTTCGGGCGGTAGTCCGAATCCCCTTCAACCGGCAGGAATTCACGGCGACGCTTGTGAGTCCAGACTGCTTCCGCCAGTTCGTGGGCCTCGGTCAGCAACACAATAAATACGCCGAGGGCGCCGAGCGCCAGGAGGATACCCACGGTGACACTGAACCAAGTGCTGTATTGCTGGCTGTAGTCGTAGCCGATCCACACCAGTACCGAGCCGCAAAGGAATGCGATAAAGGTCAGGAACGTCCGGCCACGCTGGCGCAGGGCCGAGCCGTCGATCATCAGCAGGGTCAGGGACAGCAGGGCAAGCACCACCGAGCCGATGGCCAGTACGCGCCATTGCGGGATGGCGACAATAGGACCTTCAAAGTTGAATTTTTGCTGGCGCGCGGCGTTGTAAACGCCCCAGTAGGCGCCGGCCGAGCCTTCATCGCTGACTTTCCACGGCTGGTCGAAGGCCTCAATCACAAAGTAGTTGTAGCCCTGGCGATTGAGCTTGTTCACCAGGGTGCGCAAGTACACCGCCTGGTCTGCCGGGGACGTTTCGTTGCCACCGCGCATGCGGCCGTTGCTCGGCCAGCCAACTTCCGATAGCAGCAGTGGCTTTTTCGGGAACAATTTCTTCAGGTCCCTGGCGCGATCGAGTACGTATTGGCCGGCCTTGTCCATCGGAATGTATTCCCAGAACGGCAAAATGTGCGCGGCGATCAGGTCGACGTGCTTGGCCAGTTGCGGGTTCTTTTCCCAGATGTGCCATTGCTCGGAGGTGGTCACCGGTACCTTCACCGCGGCGCGCACCCGGTCCAGCAGCACGATCAGTGCCTCGGGGGTGATTTCTTCGCGGAACAAGGCTTCGTTGCCGACCACCACGCGCACGACACTGCGCGAGCTGTTGGCGATCTCAATGGCGCGCTGGATCTCGCGTTCGTTGCGCTCCAGGTCTGGGCTGATCCAGATCCCCAGGGTGACGCGCAAGCCGAACTCTTCCGCCAGCTTGGGGATATCCCCCAGTGTGCCGTCGACCGAGTAGGTGCGGATGTTGTCCGTCAGCTTGCTCATGATCGCAAGGTCCTGACGCATCTGTTCGTCAGTGGGGTACTGGTCTTTCTGCGGGAACTGGCCTTGCTGGAACGGCGAGTAGGAAAAACCGGAGATTTGCTCAGGCCAGTTGGGAGCAGTGACCGGGCGGTTGACCAGCGCCCAGAAGCCGGTGAATAGCGCTGCAATTGCCAGCACGATCACCAGGTTGAGTCCAAATTTACGCGATGCCATGGTTATGTCGGGTTCCAAAGGGTGTGGAACGAAAAGAGGTGTCGGCCTGCACCGAACGGCGCGCATCCTACACCGGCCTTTCCCCGAGCGTACAGCAGACAGAGAAAAGCCGGACGTTAGTCAGCGAAAGGCCATCTAAGTTCTTTACTTGTAGCTTGTTGCTTCGTACTTGTCGCTCGGTAGTCCATAATGCGCGCCGGTTTTTGGGGTAATGGTCATGAGTACAGAAGATCCGCGGTTTGCAGGCGTCGCCCGCTTGTATGGCATTGAAGGCCTG
This sequence comes from Pseudomonas sp. Irchel 3H9, assembly GCF_900187495.1. NCBI lineage: Bacteria > Pseudomonadati > Pseudomonadota > Gammaproteobacteria > Pseudomonadales > Pseudomonadaceae > Pseudomonas > Pseudomonas sp. Irchel 3H9. The sequence goes on from NZ_FYDK01000001.1 coordinate 600,460, forward strand.
GAACGCTTGAAGGCGGCCCATGTGGCGATCGTCGGCGTCGGCGGTGTGGGCTCTTGGGCGGCGGAAGCCATGGCCCGTTGTGGGGTCGGCGAGATTTCGCTGTTTGACCTGGACGATGTCTGCGTCAGCAACAGCAACCGGCAGTTGCACGCCCTGGACAGCACTGTGGGCAAGCCCAAGGTCGAGGTGATGGCCGAGCGCCTGCGCGGTATCAACCCGGATTGCACTGTGCACGCGGTGGCGGATTTCGTGACCCGCGACACCATGGCCGAATACATAACGCCGAACATCGATTGCGTGATCGACTGTATCGACGCCGTCAACGCCAAGGCCGCGCTGATTGCGTGGTGCAAACGCCGCAAGATCCAAATCATCACCACCGGCGGCGCCGGTGGGCAGATTGATCCGACGCTGATCCAAGTGTGCGACCTGAACCGCACCTTCAACGATCCCTTGGCCTCAAAGGTGCGCTCCACCTTGCGTCGTGACTACGGCTTCTCTCGCACCGTGACCCGTCATTACAGCGTGCCGTGCGTGTTTTCCACCGAGCAACTGCGTTATCCCAAGCCGGACGGCAGCATTTGTCTGCAAAAAAGTTTTGTGGGGGATGGGGTGAAGCTGGACTGCGCGGGCGGGTTTGGCGCGGTGATGATGGTGACGGCGACCTTTGGCATGGTGGCGGCGACCAAGGCGGTGGACAAGATTGTGGCTGGGGTGCGTAGGCCTTCCGAGCGTGTCAAACCCGCCTGAATCTCAGAACTTTACACAGTTCAAAGGTGGGAGGGGCCGGTTGCAGAGTGTCAGCCACTGAATAAGCTGACTGATCCACCGCTATCGGGGGCAAGCCCCCTCCCACATTTAGTCCTGTGTATGGCTTAGCGTTCGCATACGCTGCAGGACTGCATTCAAGCCATTGCTGCGCGACGGCGACAGTTGGCGGGAAAGCCCGAGTTGATTGAACCAGTCAGGCAAGTCGACTGCCTGCAACTCGTCCGCCGACAACCCATTGACCCGCGCCAGCAGCAATGCCACCAAACCACGGATCATCCGCGCATCGCTGCTCGCGGCAAATTGCCAATGACCTTGGTCTAAGTGCCCCACCAACCACACCAGGCTTTCGCAGCCCTGTACCAGGTTGGCGTCGACCTTTTCATCATCCGCTAAAGGCGGCAGACGCTCACCCCACTGCATCAGCAAGCGAGCACGTTGCTCCCAACTTCCTACGGCTTGGAAGGCTTCCAGCGCAGCCACCGCATCCACCGGCAAGCTCATCGCAACATATCCAGCGCCTGGTCCAGCGCTTCAAAAAAGCGCTCGAGGTCGTCGGAGTCGTTATACAGCGCCAGGGAAACGCGGATCGCCCCCGACAGCTGCATCGCCTTGAGCAGCGGCATCGCGCAATGATGGCCTGCGCGTACAGCAATGCCCTGCTCGGTCAGCAGGTGCGCAAGGTCGGCGTTATGCACGCCCTTGACCACAAAGCTGACCAGCGCCACCTGCGGCGAACCCAGCACACGCACGCCATTGCGCGCCTTCAGGCCGCGCAACAGGTAGTCATGCAGGGCCGCCTCGTGGGCGGTTACCGCTTGCTGATCCAGCGAGCTCAGATAATCCAGGCTTGCCCCCAAGCCAATCACGCTGGCTATCGGCGGAGTACCTGCCTCGAACCCCAGCGGTGCTGGACGGAAGCTGGCGCTGTGGTAATCCGCCTGTTGCACCATCTCACCGCCAAACTGCCAGTGGCGCAGGTGATGCAGAGCCTCGTTGCGGCCAAAGAGCACGCCGACACCGTCCGGGCCGTAGAGCTTGTGGCTGGAGAATACGTAGAAGTCGCATCCCAGCGCTTGCACGTCGTGACGACCGTGGACGATGCCCTGGGCGCCGTCGACCACGGTCAGGGCACCGTGTGGCTTGGCCAAATCCAGTAAGGTTTGCAGCGGTTGCCAGGCACCAAGCACGTTGGACAGCTGGCTCACCGCCAGCAGGCGGGTGCGCGGACCGATCAACTCGGCGGCGGCTTGCAGGTCGATCACGCCGTCATCACCGAGTGGCAATACCACCAGTGTGAGCGCGCGACGTTTGGCCAGTTGCTGCCAGGGCAGCAGGTTGGCGTGGTGTTCCAGGGCGCTGATGACAAGCTCATCGCCCGCATTGAATAAGTGCTCGAGGCCGTAGGCCAGGAGGTTCAGCGCAGAGGTCGCGCCGTGGGTAAACACGATGTGCCCGGTGTCACCTGCATTCAACCACTGCGCCACCTTGCTGCGACTGTCCTCGAAGGCCTGTGTCGCATGGGCCCCCGGCAAATGCTGGGCCCGGTGCACATTGGCTGCGCCATTGGCGTAGTAATGGCTGATGGCATCCAACAGAGCTTGGGGTTTTTGTGTAGTGGCGGCGTTGTCCAGATAGGTCTGGCCTTGCCGTTGCAGGGCGGCGATGGCCGGAAAGTCGGCGCGCCAGGGGGAGGGCACTAGCATGGTGTTCAAAACTCGTATAAGCGAGCCCCAGGGTCGGGGCCCGCTAGTGGCATCGAGTGGCTGCTTAGTTGTGAGCGTGCAGCGCTTCGTTCAGTTCGATGGCCGATTTGTGGGTTTTGCACTCCACTGCACCGGTCTCGGAGTTACGGCGGAACAGCAGGTCCGGTTGGCCGGCCAGCTCGCGCGCCTTGACCACTTTGACCAGTTGGTTCTGCTCATCCAGCAGCGCAACCTTGGTCCCGGCGGTGACGTACAGACCCGATTCCACGGTGTTGCGGTCGCCCAGCGGGATACCGATACCGGCATTGGCGCCGATCAGGCAGCCTTCGCCGACCTTGATCACGATGTTGCCGCCGCCCGACAGGGTGCCCATGGTGGAGCAGCCGCCGCCCAGGTCCGAGCCCTTGCCAACGAATACGCCAGCCGATACACGACCTTCGATCATGCCCGGGCCTTCAGTGCCAGCGTTGAAGTTGACGAAACCTTCGTGCATCACCGTTGTGCCTTCGCCTACGTAGGCGCCCAGGCGGATACGTGCCGCGTCAGCAATACGCACGCCGGCCGGGACGACGTAGTCGGTCATTTTCGGGAACTTGTCTACCGAGAACACTTCCAGCAACTCGCCACGCAGGCGTGCTTCCAGCTGGCGTTCGGCCAGTTCGCTGATGTCGATCGCGCCCTGGCTGGTCCAGGCCACGTTCGGCAGTTGCGGGAACACGCCAGCCAGGCTCAGGCCGTGAGGCTTGACCAGGCGGTGGGACAGCAGGTGCAGCTTGAGGTAGGCCTCAGGCGTGGAGGTCAGCGCGGCGTCTTCGGCCAGCAGGGTGGCGACCAGAGGCGTGTGGCTTTCTGCCAGGCGGCTCAGCAGGGCGGCTTGTGTGGCGTCGACGCCTTTGAGCGCGTCGGCCAGTTGCAGGGCCTGGGTCACGGTGAAGGTGATCGCCTGGTTACCCTCGGAGTAACCGAGGATCGGCGCGATGGCCGCGACGATTTCAGCCGATGGGTTGAGCAGCGGTTGTGCGTAAAAAACTTCCAGCCAAGCACCTTGGCGGTTCTGAGTGCCGACGCCGAAGCCCAGGCTGAACAGGGAATGGGACATGCTATTACCTCTACAAAAATGGAAGGGCTGGCCTACTTGAGGGCCGCCGAATAACTTTCTGGCTTGAAGCCAATCAGGGTTCTGTCACCGAGATCAAGCACCGGGCGCTTGATCATCGAAGGTTGCGCGAGCATCAATTCAATGGCTTTCGACTGATCGAGATCGGCTTTGCGTTCGTCTTCGAGTTTGCGAAAGGTGGTGCCCGCACGGTTCAAAACCACCTGCCAACCGTGCTCGTTGCACCATTGGGTCAAGTGTTCGCGGTCGATACCGACCGTTTTGTAGTCGTGGAACTCATAGCTCACAGCATGCTCATCGAGCCAGGTGCGCGCTTTTTTCATGGTGTCGCAGGCTTTGATGCCGAAAAGGTGCAACGTTTTGCTTGAAGCGGTCAAGGAATTGCCCCCTTTTAGGATGCTCAAAACGAAAGGTCCGGGATTATGCCACGACCAGCGGGTTTGGGTGCCGCTCGTCAGCAGGACCCACGGCTTTGTGCGACTTATGTGCAAAAGCCAGTGCGTGGCATAGCCGCGTAACATAGCTGGGTAATATGGCACTTCAACTGCCAGTTGTTGCCTGATGTGTGTCGTTGCAAGTCGATCGTCCGGGAAACCCGCGTTATGCAAACCGCCTACACCGTTCTTATCCTGCTGATGCTGGTCAGCGTTTCGCGTCTGGTCGGACGTGTCATTCCTCTGCCGTTGCCGCTGGTGCAGATTGCCGCCGGAGCCTTGTTGGCCTGGCCAACGCTGGGTCTGCATGTGGCGCTGGACCCTGAACTGTTCCTGTTCCTGTTCTTGCCACCTTTGTTGTTTTCCGACGGTTGGCGCATGCCCAAACGCGAATTGTGGCGTCTGCGGGGCCCGATTCTGACGCTGGCCGTGGGCCTTGTGCTGTTCACGGTAGTCGGCGCCGGATACTTCATTCACTGGATTTTGCCTACGATCCCGTTACCGGTGGCCTTCGCCCTGGCGGCCGTATTGTCGCCGACGGATGCGGTGGCAGTGTCGGCCATTTCCCAGAATCGTTTGCCCACGCCATTGATGCATATGCTCCAGGGCGAAGCCTTGATGAATGATGCGTCGGGCCTTGTGACCTTCAAGTTTGCCTTGGCAGCGGCACTGACCGGCGTGTTCTCCCTGGCCGATGCGAGCTTGACCTTCGTGTTGGTGGCCGTCGGTGGCCTGGCGATCGGTGTGGCGTTGAGTTGGCTGGTCGGCCGCCTGCGTGCATGGATGATTGCGCGGGGCTGGGACGATCCGGCGACTCATGTGGTGTTTATGTTGCTGTTGCCGTTTGCCGCTTATGTATTGGCTGAACGGTTGGGCGCCTCAGGGATTTTGTCGGCAGTGGCGGCGGGCATGATGCAAAGCTGGCTGGACCTGCTGCCACGCCAGACCAGCACAAGGCTGCTTAACCGCAGCGTCTGGTCGTTGCTGGAGTTTGCCTTCAATGGCTTGATCTTCCTGCTGCTGGGATTGCAACTGCCGGACATCATCAAAGCCGTGGTGAGCCATGAAGCTACGCTATGGCCGACCCTGTTTTACCGCTGCCTGGATGTGATTGCGATTTTCCTGGTGCTGGTGGTGCTGCGTTTTATCTGGGTGCAGAGCATCTGGAGGCTGTCGGGGTTATTGCGGCGCCTGCGAGGGAAAAGTGATCTGACGTTGGTGCCAACCGCCCGATCCTGTTGGCTCTTGACGGTCGGCGGTGTGCGCGGTGCGGTGACCCTGGCGGGTGTGATGTCGGTGCCTTTGCTGTTGGCGCCAGGCAAAGATTTTCCTGAGCGTGATTTGCTGATCTTTATCGCGGCCGGGGTGATCCTGCTATCACTGGTCGCCGCCTGCATTGCCTTGCCACTGTTGCTGCGCGGTATCGAAAAGAGCCCCGATGAGAAGCGTCATAAGGAAGTGCGGGAGGCGTGGAAAAAGACTGCCGTGGCAGCGATTCATGCACTGGAGGCGGAAGAGCCCGTAGAGTCGGAAACCTCCGACGCCGCACAGGCGGCCCTGGCGGCGGAGCTCAAGGCGCGGCTGATGTCGGAATATCGTCATCAGTTGGAGGTGTTCAACGACTCCGCCGAGGCCCAGGCGCTGGCGAGGCACATGGACCTGCTTGAGCGAAAACTGCGGCTCAAGGCCCTGCGCGCGCAACGTTTGGAGTTGTACAGCTTGAGCCGTCATCACCAGATTGGTGATGACGTCTTGAGGGAGGTGTTGGGAGAGCTGGATATGAGTGAGGCGAATCTGGGCCAGGTGAAATGACCCGATTGCTTACCGACGACGCTGAATGAAATCCCGAATCCGTTCAGCCGCTTCCACGCACTCGGCCAGCGGTGCGACCAGCGCCAGGCGTACGCGGCCAGCCCCAGGGTTGACGCCATCCACTTCCCGCGACAGGTACGAACCTGGGACTACGGTGACGTGTTCTTCAACGAACAGGTCGCGGCAGAACGCGGCATCGTCGCCATTCACATTTGGCCACAGGTAGAAGCCACCGTCGGGACTTTGTACATCCAGCACCGGCTTGAGGATGGTCAGCACGGCTTCGAATTTCTCGCGATACAGGTCACGGTTGGCCAGTACGTGCGCTTCGTCCTGCCAGGCGGCAATGCTCGCCAGTTGGGTTTGCACCGGCATCGCGCAGCCGTGGTAGGTGCGGTACAGCAGGAAGGCCTTGAGGATCTCGGCATCACCGGCCACGAAACCAGAGCGCAGGCCCGGCAAGTTGGAGCGTTTGGACAAGCTGTGGAATACCACGCAGCGCTTGAAATCCTGGCGACCCAGTTCAACACAGGCGCTCAACAAGCCCGGCGGCGGGGTTTGTTCGTCAAAGTACAGCTCGCTGTAGCACTCGTCGGCGGCGATGACGAAGTCATGTTCGTCGGCCAGGGCGATCAGTTTTTTCAGGGTCTCAACCGGGATCAGTGCGCCGGTCGGGTTGCCGGGGGAGCACAGGAACAGGATCTGGCAGCGTTTCCAGATGTCTGGTGTCACGGCGTCGAAGTCCGGGTTGAAGCCGTTCTCATCCAGGCATGGCAGGTAGTGCGGCTTGGCACCGGCAAGGAACGCGGCGCCTTCGTAGATCTGGTAGAAGGGGTTCGGGCTGACCACCAGTGCATCGTCGCCACGGTTGACTACGGTCTGAGTGAAGGCGAACAGTGCTTCGCGGGTGCCGTTGACCGGCAGGATATTGCGCGCTGGGTCAAGCCATCCCTTGGGCACGTTGAAGCGACGTTCACACCAGGCGCCAATGGCCTCGCGCAGTGCCGGGATGCCCAGGGTGGTGGGGTACACCGCCATCTGATCAAGGTTGCTGCTCAGTGCCTCGGCCACGAACGTGGGCGATTTGTGCTTGGGTTCACCAATGGACAGGGCAATCGGGCGCTCGTCCGGGTTGGGTGTGACGCTGCCCAGCAGGGCGCGCAATTTCTCGAACGGGTAGGGCTGCAACTGGTTCAGGGCGTTGTTCATGAGACTCTCGTTCAATTCATTGGTAATGCGGTCTGTCGGGCGCTGCAGGTCCAACTGTGGGAGGGGGCTTGCTCCCGTTTAAGGTGTGTCAGTCAGCTAATAGGTTTCTGATCCGCTGCTTTTGGGGGTAAGCCCTCTCCCATATAAGCCCCGTTCAAAACGTCAGGCGCGTCAGCTCGACACCGGGCTCTTGGGTCACGCTCAACTGCTGGACGATAGCCTCCTGCAAACGGCGGCACAGTTCCGGGTCGGACAGCGGCTGGTTGTCGGCGTCGGTAATAAAGAACACGTCTTCCACACGCTCGCCCAGGGTCGCAATCTTGGCATTTTGTAATGACAGGTCGAACTCCAGGAAAATCCCGCCGATCCGCGCCAGCAGGCCTGGGCGATCCGGTGCGCTGAGTTCCAGCACCGTCACTGGGCGCTGCGCATCGTTGGAGATGGTCACCTGGGGCGCAAAGGCAAAGTGCTTCAGTTGGCGCGGCACCCGGCGCTGGATGATCGTTGGATAGTCGTCCGGGTTACGCAGGGCTTCGGTGAGGCCTTCGCGGATCTTTTTCACCCGCGTCGGGTTGTCGCCGATGGACTCGCCTTCGGTATCGAGCACGATGTAGGTGTCGAGGGTGAACTGGCTGCTGGAAGTGATCACCCGGGCATCGTGGATGTTCAGATTGAGCTGGTCCATGGCCGCTACCGTCACGGCAAAGAAGTCGTGCTGGTCGGGCGCGTAGATGAAGATCTGCGTGCCGCCTTCGAATTCGCGCTGGGTGGTTTCCTTGATCAGCACCAGCGGGCCGCCATCGGCGGGCTGCTGCAGGATCGCGTCAGTGTGCCAGGCCACATCGCCGGCGGTGTGGCGCAAGAAGTAATCGTCACCCAGTTGCGACCACAGTTGCTCGACGTCATCCGGATCGTTGCCGCCGCGCACCAGAATATCCAGGGCCGCGCTTTGGGTGCGGCGGATCTGCTCTTCGCGGTCCACCGGGTTCTCCAGACCACGGCGCAGGGCGCGCTTGGTCTCTGTGTACAGTTGGCGCAACAGACTGGCGCGCCACGAGTTCCACAGTGTCGGGTTGGTGGCGTTGATGTCGGAAACGGTCAACACGTAGAGGTAGTCGAGGCGGGTTTCATCGCCGATAGCTTGCGCGAAATCGTGGATCACCTGCGGGTCGGACAAGTCCTTGCGCTGTGCGGTGGTCGACATCACGAGGTGGTTCTGCACCAGCCAGACGATCAGGCGGCTATCCCATTGCGGCAACTGGTGGCGCTGACAGAAGGCTGCGGCGTCGACCGCGCCGACTTCCGAGTGGTCGCCATGCCGGCCCTTGCCGATGTCGTGGTACAGGCCGGCCAGGTAGATCAGCTCCGGCTTGGGCAGCTTGGCCATAAGCTTACTGGCCAGCGGGAATTTCTCTGACACCTGGGTGTACTGCAACTTACGCAGGTGCTTGATCAGATTAAGGGTGTGCGCATCCACTGTATAAATGTGGAACAGGTCGTGCTGCATCTGCCCGACGATAAAGCCGAACTCCGGCAGGTAGCGCCCCAGGATGCCGTAGCGGTTCATGCGGCGCAGGTTGCGGTGGATACCGATCTTGCACTTGAACAGCTCGATAAACAGGCTGGTGTTGCGGATGTCGTTGCGAAAATCATCGTCGATCAAGTGACGGTTTTCCCGCAGCAGGCGGATAGTATCCGCGCGCACGCCTTTGATTTCCGGCTGCTGGGCCATCAATACGAAGATTTCCAGCATGGCGAATGGGGTGCGGCGGAACACGTTGTCGTTGCGCGCCTCAATATAGCCGTCGTGCAGTTGGAAACGCGCATTGATCGGCTGCGGCGGCGCCTCATCCTCGGGGGCCAGGATCACTTCTTCGAAGTGCTGGATGATCAGGTCGCTGAGCTGGGCGATGCTCATCACCACCCGATAGTACTGCTGCATGAAGCTTTCGATGCTGGTCTTCGCGTCCTCGCCCTCAAAGCCCAGCAGCGTGGCGATGGAGCGCTGGTGATCGAACAGCAGGCGATCTTCGGAGCGCCCGGCGAGCATGTGCAGGGCGTAGCGCACTTTCCAAATGAATTCCTGGGACGAGGCCAGCAGGGCGTTTTCGCTCTCTACCAAAAAACCTTCGCCGGCCAGGGCGCGCAGGTTAAGCGTGCCGTACTGGCGACGGGCGACCCACAAAATCGTCTGGATGTCGCGCAACCCGCCGGGCGAGCCTTTGACGTTGGGCTCCAGGTTGTATTCGGTGTCGTTGTACTTGTGGTGCCGGGCTTTCTGCTCGGCGCGTTTGGCCAGGAAGAAGTCCTTGCTCGGCCACATATGCGCGGTGCTGGTGACTTCCAGCATCCGCTGGCGCAAGCGCTCTGGGCCGGCGATGGTGCGGCTTTCCATCAGGTTGGTAATGACGGTGAGGTCGGCGCGGGCCTCTTGGGCGCACTCGTCCACCGAGCGCACGCTCTGGCCGACTTCCAGGCCAATGTCCCACAGCAGTGTCAGAAAACGCTCGATGGAATCGCGAAAGATCTCATGATCGGCGCTGTCCAGCAGGATCAGCAGGTCAATATCGGAGTAGGGGTGGAGTTCGCCACGGCCATAGCCGCCAACGGCCACCAGGGCGATGTCGGCGTCTTCGCTCCAGTTGAACTGTTCCCAGGCCTTTTGAAGGATGTTGTCGACGAACCAGGCACGGTCCTCGATCAGCCGGCGGATGTCGCGGCCGCTACGAAAGCGCTCGTCGAGTACTTCACGGGCCTGGCGGATCGCCTTCTTGAAGGCGGCGATGGGGCTTGCCTTCAGGGCCAATTCGGCCTGGAACTGGCCACGGTCGAAGAGTTCGGGATCCACCTGGGGCATCGATCGGCTTTCCTTTCTATCTATCAGTCAGTCACAACACGCTTTGGGAAAACCTGGGCAACCTTCAGGCTGAAACGCGTGGGATCGTATCGTCGGCGCGCAGTGTGAAGATCTCGTAGCCGGTTTCGGTGACCAGTAGGGTGTGTTCCCACTGCGCCGAAAGCTTGCGGTCCTTGGTAATGGCGGTCCAGCCGTCGCCCAGCACCTTGGTGTCGGCTTTGCCCTGGTTGATCATCGGCTCGATGGTAAAGGTCATGCCTGCCTTGAGCTCCATGCCGGTGCCGGCGCGGCCGTAGTGCAGGATCTGTGGCTCTTCATGGAACACGGTGCCGATGCCGTGGCCGCAGAAATCACGTACCACCGAGAAGCCGTTCTTTTCAGCGTGCTTCTGGATCACTTCACCGATATCGCCCAGGCGGCAGCCGGGTTTGACGATTTCGATCGCCTTGTACATGCATTCCTGGGTGACTTGGGACAGGCGTTCGGCCCAGACCGGCACGGTGCCGACGTGGAACATGCGGCTGGTATCGCCGAAGTAGCGATCCTTGATCACGGTGACGTCGATGTTCAGGGTGTCGCCGTCCTTCAGGGGTTTGTCGCACGGAATACCGTGGCAGACCACATGGTTGATCGACGTGCAGATTGACTTGGGGAAGCCCTTGTAATTCAACGGCGCAGGAATGGCACCCTGCACATTGACGATATAGTCATGGCAGATCTGGTTGAGGGTGTCCGTGGTGACGCCCGGCTTGACGTGCTCGGCAATCATTTCCAGCACGTCGGCAGCCAGTTTGCCGGCAATGCGCATGCCGGCAATGTCTTCGGCGGTTTTCAAACTAACGGTCATACAGGCTCTCTCTAGCGCGAAGCGCTGAAATCAATACGGTTTACGGGCGCGCGACAAAAGGTTACAGAATTCGCAAAAGCCCCAAAAAACGCGATTCTAACAGACGCGGGCGGCAAATCATGAGCCCCTGACGATCGCTTCTCTCTATAAGGTGGGGCTATATCCGCTCTATTCAAAGGGTTGCGCATAAGCCGCGCACGCCAAATGTGATTGCGGGTTTCGTTTTCGCCCTTCGTGTGGTATAAAATGCGCCGCTTTCCGGGGATGCCCCGAAGAGCTTAAATCCACACACGTGTCGACACGATGACCTGGGTGCCGGAGGCCTTGATGCCGCTGGTTGGTCATTGGGATACGTGGAGGCCAAACCCGACTTATTAAGGAACTATCATGTCCCAAGTCAATATGCGCGATATGCTGAAGGCCGGTGTGCACTTCGGTCACCAGACCCGTTACTGGAACCCGAAAATGGGTAAATACATTTTCGGCGCGCGTAACAAGATCCACATCATCAACCTTGAAAAAACCCTGCCAATGTTCAACGAAGCTCTGACTTTCGTAGAACGTCTGGCCCAGGGCAAAAACAAGATTCTGTTCGTCGGCACCAAGCGTTCCGCTGGCAAGATCGTTGCTGAAGAAGCAGCACGTTGCGGTTCGCCGTACGTCGATCACCGCTGGTTGGGCGGCATGCTGACCAACTTCAAAACCATCCGTGCTTCCATCAAGCGTCTGCGTGACCTTGAAGTGCAAGCCGAAGACGGTACTTTCGCCAAGCTGACCAAGAAAGAAGCGCTGATGCGCTCCCGTGACCTGGAAAAGCTCGATCGTTCCCTGGGTGGTATCAAGGACATGGGCGGTCTGCCTGACGCACTGTTCGTTATCGACGTTGATCACGAGCGCATCGCGATCACCGAAGCCAACAAGCTGGGCATCCCTGTTATCGGCGTAGTCGATACCAACAGCAGCCCGGAAGGCGTTGACTACATCATCCCAGGCAACGATGACGCAATCCGCGCTATCCAGCTGTACATGGGTTCGATGGCTGACGCTGTAATCCGTGGTCGCAACCACGTTGCTGGTGGTACCGAGCAGTTCGTTGAAGAAGCTCCGGTAGCCGCAGCTGAGTAATTGACGCCCTGGCGTTGACTCAGTAAGCAAAAAGGGGGCTTGGCCCCCTTTTTGCCCCCTCGAAAACCATTTGTGCGCAGCGCAGCTACATCATCTGTAACGTGCAGCGGCCTACAAGGGTGGTTCGGGAAGAATTGATCCCCCGTTCGATCGGGTGGAATGGTTGAAAACCTATCCAAGAGGAATTTGAAAATGGCAGCAATTACTGCAGCGTTGGTTAAAGAACTGCGTGAGCGTACCGGCGAAGGCATGATGGATTGCAAGAAAGCCCTGGAAAAGGCTGACGGCGACATCGAAAAAGCAATTGATGACATGCGTGCTTCCGGCGCAATCAAGGCTGCCAAGAAAGCAGGCAACGTGGCTGCTGAAGGCGCTATCGCTCTGAAAGAAGACGGCAAATCTGCTGTTCTGCTGGAAGTGAACTCGCAGACCGACTTCCTGGCTCTGCAAGACGACTTCAAGGCATTTGTTGCTGCCAGCGTTGATAAAGCGTTCGACGACAAACTGACTGACGTCGCTCCGCTGATCGAAGCACAAGAAGCTGCACGCCTGGTACTGGTCGGCAAAGTTGGCGAAAACGTCAACATCCGTCGCCTGGTACGCGTTGAAGGTGACGTTGTTGGTGGTTACCTGCACGGTAACAAGATCGGTGTTGCAGTCGTCCTGAAGGGTGGCAACGTTGAGCTGGCTAAAGACATCGCTATGCACGTAGCGGCCAGCAACCCAGAGTTCCTGCTGCCTTCGGAAGTTTCTGCCGAAGCGATCGAGCGCGAAAAGGCTGTGTTCCTGCAGCTGAACGAAGAAAAAATCAAAGGCAAGCCAGAAAACATTGTTGAAAATATGGTCAAAGGCCGTATCAGCAAGTTCCTGGCCGAAGCAAGCCTGGTTGAGCAGGCGTTCGTTAAGAACCCTGAAATCAAGGTTGGCGAACTGGCTAAGAAAGCCGGTGCTGAAATCGTTTCCTTCACTTACTTCAAAGTAGGCGACGGTATCGAGAAGCCGGTCGACAACTTCGCTGAAGAAGTTGCTGCCCAGCTGGCTGCCGCCAAGCAATAAGACAGTTTTCAACTGTCGCCCGAAAGAGGCTGCCCGCTCACGCGCGCAGCCTCTTTTCAAATGGGCAGGCCGAATTAATTTGGCTTACCCTCGGAACTGGCTTACAAAGCCGTGTTCCGATGGCGCTGTGAGAGCGTCCAGCTAGAGTGAACGCAAGCCGTAAACGGCTCGCCAAGAATTTTTAAAAAATACGCCGCAGGAGAGATTCGCAATGGCTCAGCAGGGCAGTGGTTATCAGGCTCGCTATAAACGCATTCTACTCAAGCTCAGCGGCGAGGCCCTGATGGGCTCGGAAGAGTTCGGGATCGATCCCAAGGTGCTCGACCGCATGGCGCTGGAAGTCGGCCAACTGGTTGGTATCGGCGTGCAAGTCGGCTTGGTGATCGGCGGCGGTAACCTGTTTCGTGGCGCGGCGCTGAGTGCGGCCGGTATGGATCGGGTCACTGGCGACCACATGGGCATGCTGGCCACTGTGATGAACGCCCTGGCGATGCGTGATGCCCTGGAGCGTGCCAATATCTCGGCTATCGTGATGTCGGCTATTTCCATGGTGGGTGTGACCGATCACTATGATCGTCGCAAAGCCATGCGCCATTTGAACTCAAAAGAAGTGGTGATCTTCGCCGCTGGTACCGGTAACCCATTCTTTACCACTGATTCGGCGGCGTGCCTGCGTGCCATCGAAATCGACGCTGACGTGGTTTTGAAGGCAACCAAGGTAGACGGTGTGTACACCGCAGACCCATTCAAAGACCCGCATGCCGAGAAGTTCGATCATCTGACCTACGATGAAGTGCTGGATCGCAAGCTGGGTGTCATGGACCTGACGGCTATTTGCCTGTGCCGCGACCACAAGATGCCGCTGCGCGTATTTAATATGAACAAGCCCGGCGCCCTGCTGAATATCGTACACGGCGGCGCGGAAGGGACTCTGATCGAGGAAGGCCAACAATGATCAATGAAATCAAGAAAGACGCCCAAGCGCGTATGCAGAAATCCCTGGAATCTTTGAGCCATGCATTCGGCCAGATTCGTACTGGCAAGGCGCACCCGAGTATTCTGGGTAGCGTGATGGTGCCTTACTACGGCGCTGACACTCCGCTGAGCGGCGTGGCAAACGTTACCGTTAAAGATTCGCGCACCCTGCAAGTCGTGGCTTTCGAGCGCAACATGCTCGCTGCGGTCGACAAGGCGATTCAGAGTGCCGGCTTGAACCTCAATCCGACCAACCTTGGCGAACTGCTGCTGATCTCCATGCCTGCCTTGACCGAAGAAACCCGCAAGGGCTTCACCAAGCAGGCACGTAGCGCGGCTGAAGATGCACGCGTTGCTGTGCGCAACATCCGTCGTGATGCCCTGGGTGACCTGAAGAAACTGGTTAAGGACAAGGAGATCAGCGAAGACGAAGAGCGTCGTGCCGTCGCTGATATCGACAAGCTGACCAAAGATGCCGAGGCCCAGATCACCAAGGCCACGGAAGAAAAAGAAAAGGACCTGATGGCCGTATAAGGGTCAGGACGCCTTCATGGAAAAGACCAAGCAGACTGTACCCTCTTTGGTGCCGCGCCATGTCGCGATCATCATGGATGGGAATAATCGCTGGGCGAAGAAACGCTTTATGCCGGGTGTCGCCGGGCATAAAGCGGGTGTCGATGCGGTGCGGGCTGTGATTGAGGTGTGTGCCGAGGCCAAGGTCGAGGTGTTGACCTTGTTCGCCTTCTCCAGTGAGAACTGGCAGCGGCCCGCCGAAGAAGTCAGCGCCTTGATGGATCTGTTCTTCAAGGCGTTGCGTCGTGAGGCGAAGCGCCTTAATGACAACAATATCAGTCTGCGCATCATCGGTGATCGCTCGCGATTCCACCCGGAGCTGCAGGCGGCCATGCGCGAGGCGGAGGCCATCACGGCTGGCGCCAACCGTTTTGTGCTACAGATCGCAGCCAATTACGGCGGCCAGTGGGATATCGCCCAGGCTGCACAGCGGCTGGCTCGCGAAGTGCAAGCCGGTCATCTTCGACCGGACGACATCACGCCTGAACTGTTGCAAACCTGTCTGGTGACCGGTGATCTGCCATTGCCTGACTTGTGCATCCGTACCGGCGGTGAACATCGCATCAGCAATTTCCTGCTGTGGCAGTTGGCCTACACCGAGCTGTACTTCTCCGACCTGTTCTGGCCGGACTTCAAACACGATGCCATGCGTACTGCGCTGGCCGATTTCGCTTCCCGCCAGCGTCGCTTCGGTAAAACGAGTGAGCAGGTCGAAGCTGGAGCCCGGGTTTAAATGCTTAAACAACGAATCATCACAGCACTCATCCTGTTGCCGATCGCCTTATGTGGGTTTTTCCTGCTCGATGGGTCCGGCTTTGCCCTATTTATCGGACTGGTCGTAACCTTGGGCGCCTGGGAATGGGCACGCTTGGCAGGTTTCAACGCGCAATTGCCACGCTTGGTGTATGCCACTGTCGTAGCGGTGTTACTGTTTCTGATGCACACCCTGTCGAGCATCATCGTGCCTTGGGTGCTGGGTGCTGCGGTGCTGTGGTGGGCGCTTGCGACCTATCTGGTGTTGACGTTTCCGCGCAGCAGTGGCCACTGGTCCAGTGTTGCCAGCAAGTTGGTGATTGGCTTATTGATTCTGTTGCCAGCCTGGCAAGGGTTAGTGGAGATCAAGAACTCGCCGATGGGCAATTGGCTGATCATGGCGGTGATGGTGCTGGTGTGGGGCGCAGATATCGGCGCCTACTTCTCGGGACGGGCATTCGGTAAGCGCAAGCTGGCACCGGCAGTCAGTCCGGGCAAGAGTTGGGAAGGGGTTTACGGCGGCCTGGCATTGACCCTGCTGATCACTTTGGTGGTCGGTGTGGTGCGGGATTGGTCAGTAACGGACATCTTCCTGGCTCTTCTGGGTACGGCTATCGTCGTGTTCATCTCGGTCGTGGGCGACCTCACTGAAAGCATGTTTAAGCGCCAGGCCGGGGTCAAGGACAGCAGTAATCTGCTGCCAGGGCACGGTGGGGTGCTGGACCGTATTGATAGCCTTACCGCTGCTATTCCGATCTTTGCCGTGCTGTTGTGGATGACTGCTTCGTGAGCCGTCTGCAGCAAGTAACCGTGTTGGGCGCAACCGGCTCGGTAGGGTTGAGCACCCTCGATGTGATCGCTCGTCACCCTGATCGCTATCAAGTGTTTGCCCTGACGGGATTCACCCGTCTGAGCGAGCTGCTGGCGCTGTGTGTGCGTCATGCGCCTCGCTTTGCTGTGGTGCCTGAAGCAGCGGCAGCGCAGGGCCTGCAGGATGACCTGCGGGCTGCCGGACTTGCCACGCAGGTGCTGGTAGGCGAGTCGGGATTGTGTCAGGTCTCGGCCGATGCCGAGGTGGACACTGTAGTCGCCGCTATTGTCGGTGCCGCCGGCTTACGCCCAACCTTGGCTGCCGTCGACGCGGGCAAAAAAATCCTGCTGGCCAATAAAGAAGCGCTGGTGATGTCTGGCGCGCTCTTTATGCAGGCGGTGCGTAAAAGCGGTGCGGTGCTGTTGCCGTTAGACAGTGAGCACAACGCAATCTTTCAGTGCATGCCCGGAGACTATGCTCGTGGCTTGAGTCAGGTAGGCGTTCGTCGGATTCTGCTGACCGCTTCCGGTGGGCCTTTCCGGCAAACTCCGTTGGTAGAGCTGGAGCATGTGTCTCCGGATCAAGCATGCGCCCATCCGAACTGGTCCATGGGCCGCAAAATCTCCGTGGATTCGGCAAGCATGATGAACAAGGGCCTGGAATTGATCGAGGCCTGCTGGTTGTTCGATGCGCGGCCGGATCAGGTCGAGGTGGTTATTCACCCGCAAAGCGTGATTCATTCCTTGGTCGACTACGTGGATGGTTCAGTCTTGGCCCAATTGGGCAATCCCGATATGCGTACGCCGATCGCTAATGCCCTGGCGTGGCCGGAGCGGATTGATTCCGGCGTGGCGCCACTCGACCTGTTTGCAGTTGCTCGCCTGGATTTTGAAGCGCCGGACGAACAGCGCTTTCCTTGTCTGCGCTTGGCGCGGCAGGCGGCGGAGGCGGGTAACAGTGCGCCAGCGATGCTCAATGCGGCCAATGAGGTGGCCGTGGCGGCGTTTCTCGAACGGCGCATCCGCTTTCCGCAGATCGCGAGTATTATCGAGGACGTTTTGAGTCTTGAGCCTGTGGTGGCTGTAAATGACCTCGGGGCGGTATTTGAGGCAGATACCAAGGCGCGGACCTTGGCCGAGCAATGGTTGAGCCGCAACACGCGTTAGTCTGTGGGCGCGCTTGAGCCTTCGGGTACTGGATTGGATTGCGGAGAAATTAGATGAGTGCGCTTTACATGATTGTCGGCACCCTGGTTGCTCTGGGTGTGCTGGTCACCTTCCACGAATTCGGCCACTTCTGGGTGGCGCGTCGTTGTGGCGTCAAGGTACTGCGTTTTTCCGTCGGTTTCGGCATGCCGCTGGTTCGCTGGCACGACCGTCGTGGCACCGAGTTTGTGATTGCGGCCATCCCGTTGGGTGGCTACGTCAAGATGCTCGATGAGCGCGAAGGCGAAGTGCCGGCTGATCAGTTGGACCAATCCTTTAATCGCAAGACCGTTCGTCAGCGTATCGCTATCGTTGCCGCTGGTCCGATCGCCAACTTCCTGCTGGCGATGCTGTTCTTCTGGGTGTTGGCCATGCTGGGCAGCCAGCAGGTGCGTCCAGTTATCGGCGCGGTTGAGGCGGACAGTATCGCTGCCAAGGCTGGCCTGGTCGCTGGCCAGGAAATTGTGTCTATTGATGGCGAACCGACAACGGGTTGGGGGGCGGTCAATTTGCAGTTGGTGCGTCGCTTGGGTGAAAGCGGCACTGTTAATGTTGTGGTGCGTGAGCAGGACTCCAGCGCCGAAATCCCGCGGTCGTTGGCCTTGGATCATTGGCTCAAAGGCGCTGATGAGCCTGATCCGATCAAGTCCTTGGGTATTCGTCCGTGGCGTCCGGCACTGCCGCCGGTCCTTGCCGAGCTGGATCCGAAGGGGCCAGCCCAGGCTGCAGGTCTGAAAACCGGCGATCGTCTGTTGGCCCTCGATGGCCAGGCGCTGGGTGAATGGCAGCAAGTGGTCGATCTGGTTCGTGTACGCCCTGATACCAAAATTGTGCTGAAAATTGAGCGCGACGGTGCTCAAATCGACGTTCCCGTTACTCTGGCGGTGCGTGGCGAAGCCAAGGCAGCCGGGGGGTACTTGGGTGCTGGCGTCAAGAGTCCGGAGTGGCCGCCATCAATGGTGCGTGAGGTCAGCTTCGGGCCGTTGGCGGCGATTGGCGAGGGTGCAAAACGCACCTGGACCATGAGCGTACTGACCCTGGAATCCCTCAAGAAAATGTTGTTCGGCGAGCTCTCGGTAAAAAACTTGAGTGGACCGATAACCATTGCTAAAGTGGCGGGCGCTTCTGCCCAGTCGGGTGTCGCGGATTTCCTGAATTTCCTGGCTTATCTGAGTATTAGCCTGGGTGTTCTGAATTTGCTGCCCATTCCTGTACTGGATGGGGGGCATCTGTTGTTTTATCTGGTCGAGTGGGTGCGTGGTCGCCCCTTGTCGGATCGAGTGCAGGGTTGGGGGATACAGATCGGTATCAGTTTGGTTGTCGGGGTGATGTTATTAGCCTTGGTCAACGATCTGGGTCGACTGTAACGCTTCGCTGAATTGCGAATCTGCCGCATTTTGCGGCAGTTTGTTTATTGCCAGTTGGAATAAGAAAGGACTTCATGAAACGTCTGCTGCTAACTGCGGTTCTCACCGTATTGATGATCGCCGAAGTTCACGCCGAGTCCTTCACCATCTCCGATATTCGCGTCAACGGCCTCCAGCGGGTTTCCGCGGGTAGCGTCTTTGGTGCATTACCGTTGAACGTCGGTGAACAGGCTGATGATCGTCGCCTGGTGGAATCCACTCGTGCGCTGTTCAAAACCGGTTTCTTTCAAGACATCCAACTGGGGCGCGAAGGTAACGTCTTGGTCATCACCGTCGTCGAGCGACCTTCTGTCGCCAGTATCGAGATCGAAGGTAACAAGGCGATCTCTACTGAAGACCTGATGAAGGGCCTCAAGCAGTCCGGCCTGGCCGAGGGCGAGATCTTCCAGCGCGCCACTCTTGAAGGTGTGCGTAACGAACTGCAGCGTCAGTACGTTGCCCAGGGCCGCTACTCGGCGACTGTGGAGACGGAAGTGGTCCCGCAGCCTCGTAACCGTGTCGGCCTCAAGGTCAACATCAACGAAGGCACCGTGGCGGCCATTCAGCACATCAACGTGGTGGGTAACACCAAGTTTGCTGATGACGACCTGATCGACCTCTTCGAGCTCAAGACCACCAACTGGCTGTCGTTCTTCAAGAACGACGACAAGTACGCCCGTGAAAAACTCTCCGGTGACCTGGAGCGTCTGCGTTCGTACTACCTGGACCGTGGCTATATCAATATGGATATCGCGTCGACCCAGGTGTCCATCACCCCGGACAAGAAGCACGTCTATATCACCGTTAACGTCAACGAAGGCGAGAAGTACAAGGTTCGTGACGTCAAGCTGAGCGGCGACTTGAAAGTACCTGAAGACCAGGTCAAGTCCCTGCTGCTGGTGCAGAAAGACCAGGTGTTCTCGCGTAAGCTGATGACCACCACGTCCGAACTGATCACCCGTCGTCTGGGTAACGAAGGCTATACCTTCGCCAACGTCAACGGCGTACCGACCCCGCACGATGATGATCACACAGTGGACATTACCTTTGTGGTCGACCCAGGTAAGCGTGCCTACGTGAACCGTATCAATTTCCGTGGCAACACCAAGTCTGCGGATGAAGTGCTGCGCCGTGAAATGCGTCAGATGGAAGGTGGCTGGGCGTCGACGTACTTGATCGACCAATCCAAGACCCGTCTTGAGCGCCTGGGTTTCTTCAAGGAAGTCAACGTTGAAACCCCGGCTGTACCGGGCGTGGATGACCAGGTTGACGTTAACTACGCAGTAGAAGAGCAAGCATCGGGTTCTATCACTGCCAGCGTCGGCTTTGCACAAAGCGCAGGTCTGATCCTCGGTGGTTCCATCACCCAGAACAACTTCCTCGGTACCGGTAACCGTGTGTCTATCGGCCTGACTCGAAGCGAATACCAGAGCCGATATAACTTTGGTTATACCGACCCCTACTGGACTGCTGACGGTGTGAGCTTGGGCTACAACGCCTTCTACCGCACCACCGACTACAAAGACCTCGATGTTGACGTTGCAAGCTATGCAATCGACAGCCTTGGCGCGGGTGTCAACGTCGGTTATCCGATCAGCGAAACCTCGCGTTTGACCTTCGGCCTGACCGCGCAGCAGGATGAGATCAAGACCGGTGTCTACACCGTGGACGAAATCTTCGACTTCACTCGTCGTGAAGGTGACAAGTTCCTGAACTTCAAGGCGTCTGCTGGCTGGTCCGAGTCGACCCTGAACAAAGGTGTACTGGCAACCCGTGGCCATTCCCAGAGCCTGACTCTGGAAACCACTACGCCGGGCAGCGACCTGTCGTTCTTCAAGCTCGACTACCGTGGTCAGTTGTTCCAGCCGCTGAGCGACAACTACACCATGCGCCTGCACACTGAGCTGGGGTATGGCGACGGTTATGGTTCGACCAATGGTTTGCCGTTCTATGAGAACTACTATGCGGGTGGCTTCAACTCCGTACGTGGCTTCAAAGACAGCACCTTGGGTCCTCGTGGTACTCCGAGCCGAGGTGCTGGCGTAACCGGTAACCAAGGCACTGTGGCTGACTCCGACAACGACCCACTGCCGTTCGGTGGTAACGTGTTGATCCAGGGCGGCGCGGAGATTTTGTTCCCGCTGCCATTCGTAAAGGATCAGCGTTCGCTGCGTACGTCCGTGTTCTGGGACGTGGGTAACGTGTTCGACTCCAAGTGCGAGCAGATTAGAAACCCGAGCGGTGTTAAATCCAACACTCAGTGCAACGACGTGAGCCTGACCAACCTGGCGAGCTCCGTGGGTGTGGGTGTTACCTGGGTGACTGCGCTTGGTCCGTTGAGCTTTGCTCTGGCCATGCCGATCAAGAAACCGGATAACGCTGAAACCCAGATTTTCCAATTCTCCCTCGGCCAGACGTTCTAAGCGTCTGACCCAAGATAACGACAACGGATTCTGTAGGAGTACATCGTGCGTAAGTTGACTCAATTGGTTCTGCTGGCCACCGTGCTGGTGACCACCCCGGCCTTCGCCGAAATGAAAATCGCCGTTCTGAACTATCAGATGGCATTGCTGGAATCCGATGCGGCCAAAAAATACGCCGTGGATGCCGAGAAGAAATTCGGTCCGCAACTGACCAAGCTTAAGACGCTGGAAAGCAGCGCCAAGGGCATCCAGGATCGTCTGGTAGCGGGTGGGGACAAAATGCAGCAAGGCGAGCGCGAGCGTCTGGAGCTTGAGTTCAAGCAAAAGGCCCGTGACTATCAGTTCCAATCCAAGGAGCTGAACGAAGCCAAGGCTGTTGCCGACCGTGAAATGCTCAAGCAGCTCAAGCCGAAACTCGACAGCGCTGTGGAAGAAGTCATCAAGAAAGGTGCCTTTGACTTGGTGTTCGAGCGTGGCGCAGTAATTGACGTCAAACCTCAATACGACATCACCCGCCAGGTGATCGAGCGCATGAACCAGCTGAAGTAAGCCATGACCGCGACTATCAAACTCGGCGAGTTGGCCGAGTTCCTGGGGGCCACCTTGCGTGGCTCCCAGGAGAAGGAAATCACTGGGCTAGCCACCTTGCAGGAGGCTGGCCCATCTCAGTTGAGCTTCCTCGCAAACCCTCAATACCGTAAATACCTCGTCGATAGCCAAGCCGCAGCCGTATTGCTCAAGGCAGCTGACGCCGAAGGGTTTGCCGGGGATGCGCTGGTGGTAGCTGACCCGTATCTGGCCTATGCGCAGGTTTCGCACCTATTTGATCCAAAACCCAAGGCAGCCAGCGGCATTCACCCGTCGGCGGTGATCGCCGATGATGCCCGCGTTGATCCTGCGGCGAGCATTGGCGCTTTTGCGGTGATCGAGAGTTGTGCGCGCATTGCGGCCGGTGTAACTGTTGGTGCGCATTGCTTTATTGGTGCGCGTTGTGAAATCGGTGCCGATGGTTGGCTGGCACCTCGCGTGACCCTTTACCACGATGTGCGTATCGGTGAACGGGTGGTTATCCAGTCAGGTGCGGTGATCGGAGGGGAAGGCTTCGGCTTTGCCAACTCCAAAGGTATCTGGAACAAGATTGCCCAGGTCGGCGGCGTTTTGATCGGCGACGACGTGGAAATTGGTGTTAATACAGCTGTCGATCGCGGGGCCTTGGCCGATACCGTGATCGGCAACGGTGTGAAGCTCGACAACCAGATCCAGATTGCTCACAACGTACAGATTGGTGATCACACCGCCATGGCCGCGTGCGTGGGGATTTCCGGCAGCACCAAAATCGGCAAGCATTGCATGCTCGCCGGTGGCGTCGGTCTGGTGGGGCATATTGATATTTGCGACAACGTTTTTATCACCGGAATGACCATGGTCACTCACTCGATTACCGAGCCTGGGGCCTATTCATCCGGTACCGCCATGCAGCCTGCGGCTGAATGGCGCAAGAGTGCAGCACGTTTGAGGCAGCTCGACGACATGGCTCGACGTCTCAAACAGCTGGAAAAGCGTGTTGGGGACGTGACCCCTGGCGGTAATGCTTCATCTGAAGGCTGATACCATTTCCATATCAAGTGTGCACAGCCGCTAGACTGCCTCCTTGATTTGCTAGCGGGGCGTGCGTTTAGTCGCCCGCCCCCAATCTTTATTACAGGCTTCCCCCCGAAATGATGGACATCAACGAGATTCGCGAATACCTGCCTCACCGTTACCCGTTCCTGCTGGTGGACCGCGTAGTGGACCTCAATGTTGAGGAAAAGCGCATTCGTGCCTACAAGAATGTCAGCATCAACGAACCGTTCTTCAACGGTCACTTTCCCGCGCATCCCATCATGCCGGGCGTGTTGATCATCGAAGCGATGGCCCAGGCTGCCGGTATCCTTGGTTTCAAAATGCTTGACCTTAAGCCTGCCGACGGCACGCTTTACTATTTCGTGGGCTCCGACAAGCTGCGCTTTCGCAACCCGGTTACTCCGGGTGACCAGTTGATCCTGGAAGCCAAATTCATCAGCTGCAAGCGCCAGATCTGGAAGTTCGAATGCCAGGCCTCGGTAGACGGCAAGCCAGTGTGCTCTGCCGAGATCATCTGCGCGGAACGCAAACTATGAGTTTGATTGACCCTCGCGCAATCATCGATCCGTCGGCCGTACTGGCCGCCGACGTTGAGGTCGGCCCCTGGTCGATCATCGGCGCAGGTGTGGAAATCGGCGAGGGGACTGTCATCGGGCCGCACGTGATCCTCAAAGGTCCGACCCGCATTGGCAAACACAACCGCATCTACCAGTTTTCCTCGGTAGGCGAAGACACCCCGGACATGAAGTACAAGGGTGAAGAAACACGCTTGGTAATCGGTGATCACAACATCATCCGTGAAGGCGTGACCATTCACCGTGGCACCGTGCAGGATCGTGCCGAGACCACACTGGGTGATCACAATCTGGTTATGGCCTATGCCCATATCGGGCATGACAGCGTGATCGGCAACCACTGCATCCTGGTCAACAACACGGCGTTGGCTGGCCACGTGCACGTCGACGATTGGGCAATCCTGTCAGGCTTCACGCTCGTCCATCAGTACTGCCACATTGGGGCCCACAGCTTCTCCGGCATGGGCACCGCCATCGGCAAGGACGTCCCGGCGTTCGTCACGGTGTTCGGCAACCCCGCTGAAGCTCGCAGCATGAACTTCGAAGGCATGCGCCGTCGTGGTTTCAGCGAAGAGGCCATTCACGCCCTGCGTCGTGCCTATAAGGTGGTTTATCGCCAGGGGCTGACAGTAGATCAGGCGTTGACCCAACTGACCGAGCCGGCAGCGTTGTTCCCGGAAGTCGCGGTGTTCCGTGATTCGATCCAGGCGTCGACTCGCGGCATCACTCGCTGATCATGGCTAATCTGCGAATTGCGTTGGTGGCCGGAGAAGCTTCCGGCGATATCCTGGGCGCAGGTCTTATGCGGGCCCTCAAGGCCCAGCATCCGGCGGTTGAATTCATCGGTGTTGGTGGCCCATTGATGCAGGCTGAAGGCCTCACTTCCTATTTCCCCATGGAGCGCCTGTCGGTTATGGGGTTGGTGGAAGTGCTGGGTCGCCTGCGTGAGCTGTTGGCGCGCCGCAAGCTGCTGATTCAGACCCTGATCGAAGAAAAACCCGACGTCTTTATCGGAATCGATGCACCGGACTTCACCCTCAATATCGAACTCAAGCTGCGTCAGGCCGGGATCAAAACCGTGCACTACGTTAGCCCCTCCGTGTGGGCGTGGCGACAAAAGCGTGTGCTGAAGATCCGTGAAGGCTGTGACCTGATGCTCACCCTGTTGCCGTTCGAGGCCAGGTTCTACGAAGAAAAGGGCGTGCCGGTACGGTTCGTTGGGCATACGCTCGCCGACGACATCCCTTTGCAGGCCGATCGCGTGGCGGCCCGTGGGCAGTTGGGCTTGCCCGATGGCCCGCTCGTCGCGTTGATGCCGGGCAGCAGGGGGGGAGAAGTCGGTCGGCTGGCCAGCGTGTTCTTCGATGCCGCCGAGCGCCTGCAAGCCTTGAAGCCAGGTGTGCGTTTCGTACTGCCCTGTGCAAGCCCGCAGCGTCGCGCACAGATCGAAACGCTGCTGGAAGGTCGTAACCTGCCGTTGACATTGCTTGATGGTCAATCGCACCTGGCATTGGCGGCCTGCGATGCGGTGCTGATTGCTTCAGGCACGGCAACCCTGGAAGCCTTGTTGTACAAGCGTCCG
Organism: Pseudomonas sp. Irchel 3H9; assembly: GCF_900187495.1. Lineage (NCBI taxonomy): Bacteria > Pseudomonadati > Pseudomonadota > Gammaproteobacteria > Pseudomonadales > Pseudomonadaceae > Pseudomonas > Pseudomonas sp. Irchel 3H9. The sequence goes on from NZ_FYDK01000001.1 coordinate 625,317, forward strand.
ATGGTTGTGGCGTATCGCCTGGCACCGCTGACGTTCTGGATTCTCAAACGCATGGTCAAAAGCCCCTATATCTCTTTGCCCAATTTGCTGGCCCAGCGCCTGTTGGTGCCGGAGTTGCTGCAGGACGATGCGACACCGGAGGCCTTGGCGCAGACACTGCTGCCCCTGATCGATGGCGGCGAAGAGCAGACCCGAGGGTTTGATGAGATTCATCGCACCCTGCGCCGTGATGCGTCGAACCAGGCTGCAGACGCCGTGTTGAGTCTGATCGGCCACAAACAGGAAACGTTATGAGTACGCAGATGGGCCTGGATTTCAGCCTGGTTGCACAAGCCCATGAACTGGTGGCCGGTGTTGATGAAGTAGGGCGCGGTCCCCTCTGCGGTGCGGTGGTCACCGCAGCTGTGATTCTTGATCCGAACCGTCCGATCCTTGGCCTCAACGATTCGAAGAAGCTCACCGAAGCTCGTCGCGAAAAGCTCTACGACGAGATTTGTGAAAAAGCCCTGAGCTGGCATATCGCCCGGGCCGAAGTCGAAGAAATCGACGAGCTGAACATTCTCCACGCCACCATGCTTGCCATGCAGCGTGCTGTTGAAGGCCTGCACATCACACCCAAACTGGCGATGATCGACGGTAACCGTTGCCCTAAATTGGCGATGCCGGCCGAGGCAGTGGTCAAAGGTGACAGCAAGGTTCCGGCCATCGCAGCGGCATCGATCCTGGCCAAGGTCAGTCGTGACCGGGAAATGGCCGCGTTCGAGTTGATCTATCCCGGCTACGGCATCGGTGGTCACAAAGGCTATCCGACGCCCGTTCATCTGGAAGCCCTGGCCCGCCTCGGCCCCACGCCTATCCACCGCCGCTCGTTTGCCCCGGTGCGCCTGGCTTACGAAGCGCGGGAGAGTCTCAGCGAGGTGTAGTCGCGAGGCTGATGTTTTTGCCAAGGCCCGGTACAATCCGGGCCTTGTTGTTTCCACGTATAAGACAGGATCACTATGCCGGCTTCATTCGTTCACCTACGCCTGCACACTGAGTACTCCCTGGTCGACGGCCTGGTACGGATCAAGCCTCTGGTCAAAACCCTGGTGGGCATGAACATGCCCGCGGTGGCGGTTACCGATCAGAACAACATGTGTTCCCTGGTCAAGTTCTACAAGAACGCCATGGGTGCCGGCATCAAGCCCATCTGCGGCGCCGACCTGTGGCTGTCCAACAAAGATCCGGATAACGCGCTGAGCCGCATCAGCCTTTTGGCGATGAACGGCGTGGGTTATCGCAACCTCACTGAACTGATCTCCCGTGGCTTCATCGATGGTCAACGCAACGGTTCGATCATTATCGAGCGTGAATGGGTTGCCGAGGCCAGCGAAGGCCTGATCATGCTGTCGGCCGCTAAAGAGGGGGAGATTGGTCTTGCACTGCTGGGGGGCAATCCCCAGGAAGCCGAAGTGCTGGCGAAGGAGTGGATGCAGGTCTTTCCCGACCGTTTCTACCTTGAAGTGCAGCGCACCAACCGCCCCAATGATGAAGAGCATCTGCACGCCGCCGTTGCCCTGGCCGAAAAGCTTGGCGCGCCACTGGTCGCCACCAACGACGTGCGCTTTATCAAGAAAGAAGATTTCGAAGCCCACGAAACCCGTGTGTGCATCGGTGAAGGCCGGGCCCTGGATGACCCGCGTCGCTCGAAAAATTACAGCGAAGAGCAATACCTCAAAAGCGCCGAAGAGATGGCCGAGTTGTTCAGCGACTTGCCTGAGGCCCTGGAAAACTCTGTCGAGATCGCCAAACGCTGCAACATTGAAGTGAAGCTGGGTACGCACTTCCTACCCAACTTCCCGATTCCCGATGGCATGACCATCGATGAATATTTCCGCAAGGTGTCGTTCGATGGCCTGGAAGAACGGCTTTCCGTGCTGTTGCCCAAGGACACCACTGAAGACTACGAAGCCAAGCGCCAGGTGTATGTCGATCGGCTGAATTTCGAGCTGGATATCATCATCCAGATGGGGTTCCCCGGTTACTTCCTGATCGTAATGGACTTCATCCAGTGGGCGAAAAGCAACGGCGTGCCCGTAGGCCCTGGCCGTGGGTCGGGTGCCGGCTCGCTGGTGGCGTATGTGCAGAAGATTACCGACCTCGACCCTCTTGAATATGACTTGCTGTTCGAACGGTTCCTGAACCCGGAACGGGTTTCCATGCCCGACTTCGACGTCGACTTCTGCATGGACGGTCGCGACCGCGTGATCGAATACGTGGCCGAGAAATACGGCCGCAACGCGGTAAGCCAGATCATCACTTTCGGTTCCATGGCGGCCAAGGCGGTAATCCGCGACGTGGCCCGGGTGCAAGGCAAGTCCTACGGCCTGGCCGACCGGCTGTCGAAGATGATCCCGTTCGAAGTCGGCATGACCCTGGAAAAGGCCTACGAGCAGGAAGAAATCCTGCGTGACTTCATCAAGATCGATGAGGAAGCCGCCGAGATCTGGGACATGGCGCGCAAGCTCGAAGGTATCGTGCGTAACGTCGGTAAACACGCCGGTGGCGTAGTGATCGCGCCGACCAAACTCACTGACTTTTCGCCGATCTATTGCGATGAAGAAGGCGGCGGCCTGGTTACCCAGTTCGACAAGGACGACGTTGAGGCGGCCGGCCTGGTGAAGTTCGACTTCCTCGGCCTGCGGACCCTGACGATCATCGACTGGGCGCTGAAGACCATCAACCGCGAGCGCGCCAAGGTCGACGAAGAGCCGCTGGATATTGCGTTCATCCCGTTGGATGACAAGCCGACTTACCAATTGCTGCAAAAAGCTGAAACAACAGCTGTGTTCCAGCTTGAGTCGCGGGGCATGAAAGAGCTGATCAAAAAGCTCAAGCCCGACTGCCTGGAAGACTTGATCGCACTGGTGGCCCTGTTCCGTCCGGGCCCGCTGCAGTCGGGCATGGTTGACGACTTCATCAACCGTAAGCACGGCCGCGCCGAACTGGCCTACCCGCACTCCGACTACCAGTACGAAGGCCTCAAGCCTGTGCTGGCGCCAACCTACGGCATCATCCTGTACCAGGAACAGGTGATGCAGATCGCTCAGGTAATGGCGGGCTACACCCTCGGCGGTGCGGACATGCTGCGTCGAGCCATGGGTAAAAAGAAACCCGAGGAAATGGCCAAGCAGCGCGGCGGTTTCATTGAGGGTTGCGCCACCAACAATATCGACGCCGATCTGGCCGGTAACATTTTTGACCTGGTGGAAAAATTCGCCGGTTATGGTTTCAACAAATCTCACTCCGCCGCCTACGGCCTGGTGTCTTACCAGACCGCCTGGCTGAAAGCCCACTACCCGGCGCCGTTCATGGCTGCGGTACTTTCTGCGGACATGCACAACACCGACAAGGTTGTGACCTTGATCGAGGAAGTGCGCACCATGAAGCTGCGCCTCGACGCGCCTGACGTGAACGCCTCGGAGTTCAAGTTCACGGTGAATGACGAAGGCCGCATCATCTATGGCCTGGGCGCGATCAAAGGCGTGGGCGAAGGCCCGGTGGAGGCGATTACCGAAGCGCGTCAGGACGGGCCGTTCAAGGATCTGTTCGACTTCTGCGCGCGGGTTGACCTCAAGCGCATCAACAAGCGAACCCTTGATGGCTTGATCCGCAGCGGTGCGCTGGACCGTCTCGGCCCTTACTTTCACGATGAGCCGAAGGCCTACCAGGCAAATATCGACCGCAACCGCGCGGTGCTGCTCACTGCCATGGAAGAAGCGATCAAAGCTGCCGAGCAGACCGCCCGTACCCATGACAGCGGCCACGCCGACCTGTTTGGCGGGTTGTTCGTCGAAGAAGACGCGGACGTGTACGGCAATCACCGCAAGGCCAAAGAGTTGACTCTCAAGGAGCGCCTCAAGGGTGAAAAAGACACCTTGGGCCTGTACCTCACCGGTCACCCGATTGACGAATACGAAGGCGAGATCCGCCGTTTCGCCCGTCAGCGCATCATCGACCTGAAACCGGCGCGGGACACCCAAACCGTCGCCGGCATGATTATCGCCCTGCGGGTGATGAAAAATAAGAAGGGCGACAAGATGGGTTTCATCACTCTCGATGACCGCTCGGGCCGTATCGAAGCTTCGCTGTTTGCCGATGCCTTCCATTCGGCGCAGTCGCTGCTGCAGACCGATGCCATGGTAGTTGTGGAAGGGGAGGTCAGCAACGATGACTTCTCCGGTGGCCTGCGCCTGCGTATCAAGCGGGTGATGAGCATGGAAGATGCGCGCACCAACCTGGCTGAAAGCCTGCGCTTGAAGGTCAAGACCGAGGCGCTCAAGGGCGATCAGCTACGCTGGCTGGGTGACTTGCTCAAGCGTCACCGTGGCGCATGCCCGGTGACCATGGAGTACACCGGCGACGACGCCAAGGCGATGTTGCAGTTCGGCGAGACCTGGCGAATTGATCCGGCTGATGGCTTGATTCAAGCTTTGCGTGACCAGTTCGGTCGAGACAACGTCTTCCTCCAATACCGCTGACGGTCAGAACGTCTGACCTCGGCTGAACATTTAATCTCGACCTGAACGCGCCTCTCCCTTAAGGTAGGGCGCGAACAGACAACCGGCTGGCCAGGCACTCCCTGGCCGTCGACCCAAGACGGACGCTTATGAACCCGAATTTTCTTGATTTCGAACAGCCGATCGCTGACCTGCAAGCCAAGATCGAAGAACTGCGCCTGGTCGGCAATGACAATTCGCTGAATATCGGCGATGAGATCGCTCGCCTGCAAGACAAGAGCAGCACGCTCACCGAAGACATCTTCGGCAAGCTGACCAGCTGGCAGATCGCGCGCCTGGCCCGCCACCCGCGCCGTCCGTACACCCTGGACTACATTCAGCACATTTTCACCGAGTTCGACGAGTTGCATGGCGATCGCCACTTCTCCGACGACGCGGCCATCGTGGGCGGTATCGCTCGCCTGGACGACCAGCCTGTAATGGTGATTGGTCACCAGAAAGGCCGTGAAGTGCGCGAGAAAGTCCGCCGCAACTTCGGCATGCCGCGTCCGGAAGGCTATCGTAAGGCTTGCCGTTTGATGGAAATGGCTGAGCGCTTCAAGATGCCCATCCTGACCTTCATCGACACGCCGGGTGCATACCCAGGTATCGACGCTGAAGAACGCAACCAGAGCGAAGCGATTGCCTGGAACCTGCGCGTCATGTCTCGCCTGAAAACCCCGATCATCGCCACGGTGATTGGTGAAGGCGGTTCCGGCGGTGCATTGGCCATTGGCGTCTGCGACCAACTGAACATGCTGCAATATTCGACCTACGCGGTGATCTCGCCAGAAGGTTGCGCCTCGATCCTGTGGAAGACTGCAGAAAAGGCACCGGACGCTGCCGAAGCCATGGGCATCACTGCTGATCGCCTCAAAGGCCTTGGTATCGTGGACAAAGTGATCGCCGAGCCATTGGGCGGCGCCCACCGCGACCCGGCTGCTGCCGCCGCGACTATCCGTGCCGAGTTGGGTTCGCAGCTTGCGATGCTCAAAAAACTGGACAACGAAGCGCTGCTGGCCCGTCGTTACGAACGCCTGATGAGCTACGGCCTCTAAGGCCGCAGCGGTACTAATGTGGGAGGGGGCTTGCCCCCGATTGCTGAGTGTCAGTCACTGTATTCACTGGCTGATGCTCCGCTATCGGGGGCGAGCCCCCTCCCACATTTGCTTTGTGTATGCTTGGCTTGGGTATTCCAGATTTGCGGCGGTAACCTGTGATGAAACCGACTTTATCCGCCAAACTCCTGCACGCCCTAGCCCCTTGGCGCAAAGCCCCGGCTTGGCATATCGCCTTCTCTGGTGGTCTTGATTCCACTGTCCTGCTGCATCTCCTGGCCAACGCCGAAGCCCTTCCGCCTCTAAGCGCTGTCCATGTCCACCATGGCCTGCAATCCGCCGCCGACACCTGGCCGAGCCATTGCCAGTCCATTTGCGACAGGCTGGGCGTGCCCCTGCGCGTAATGCGTGTGCAGGTACAGCCCGGCGCCAGCCTTGAGCGTGCAGCGCGTGATGCACGTTACAGGGCGTTTACCGAGGTGATCGGGGCAGGGGAGGTGTTGCTCACGGGCCAGCATCGCGACGATCAGGCTGAAACCCTGCTGTTTCGCCTGTTGCGCGGGGCCGGCGTGCGGGGGGCGGCGGCAATGCCTGTGCACCGTCCATTGGCGGGCGGCCATTTGGTGCGGCCGTTGTTGGATGTCTCGCGCACCGAGCTGGTGGCCTACGCCGATGAACATCAACTCAAGTGGATCGAAGACCCTTCCAACGCCGACATGCAGTTCTCCCGTAATTACCTGCGTCACCGCGTGATCCCGACGCTGACGGAGCGTTGGCCCCAAGCCGTCTCCAGCCTGGCCCGCACTGCCGAACACCTCGGTGAAGCCCAGGCGTTGCTGGGTGAGTTAGCCTGCATAGACCTACAAGCCGCGGATCAACCTTCACGGTTTCCTTGGCTGCCTTTGCCGTCATTGGCCCTCGGCCCACTGCGCGATCTTTCCGATGCTCGTCAGCGCAACGTCCTACGCCATTGGCTGGCGCCGCTGACCCGGTTGCCCGACACCGACCACTGGGCTGGCTGGTATTCCCTCCGCGATGCCAAGGGCGACGCACAGCCCTTGTGGCGCCTGGCCGATGGAGAATTGCACCGTTGTGGCGAACGCATCTGGTGGTTGTCTCGCGCCTGGTCGGAATTTTCCCGCGCGCCGGTGAGCTGGCCTCGCCCGCAAAACCCACTAGAGTTACCCGGCAATGGCCTGCTGGAAATTATCGGCAAGGTGCCCGAAGTCCCGCTGGAGGTCCGTTATCGCCAGGGCGGTGAAATGCTTGAAGTGCCAGGCCGAGGCCGGCGTGACCTGAAGCGCCTGCTCAATGAGCATGGAGTGCCGGGCTTCGTCCGTGGCAGATTGCCGCTGCTGTATCAGGGCGAGCAATTGCTCGGCGTGCCCAACCTCACTGGACTCTGGGCCTCGCCAAGTGATGGCTGGAAATTACATTGGATGCCACAGAGCTGCGATCAAGGTTTGAGCTGATAGAGCCTTTCCGGTAGACTACGCTCCCTTCTTGATACAACTTCTGTGGATTCGCCTGAATCGCAGCAGTTGCCGATTACCAAGCCGTCTTTGCTGGGCGATTCCAAAAAATGTGTAGCGATCAACGCACCGGTGTTTCACTGCTGGTCTGTCACAACGCGGCGGTTTTTTTGAAAGGTGCACTGTGATTAATGCTGGTGATCGGGGGCTTCGGCCTCTCTTCGCTTTCCCCGGCGGCTCGGACCGCTTTAACGCAGACTTCTAGGGTTTTTCATGACGCGCTACATATTCGTCACGGGCGGTGTTGTTTCTTCATTGGGGAAAGGCATTGCCTCCGCTTCATTGGCGGCCATCCTGGAGGCGCGGGGGCTTAAAGTCACCATGCTCAAGCTGGACCCGTACATCAACGTCGACCCGGGCACCATGAGCCCGTTCCAGCATGGTGAAGTGTTCGTCACACACGACGGCGCCGAGACCGACCTGGACTTGGGCCACTACGAGCGGTTCATCCGCACGACCATGACCCAGAACAACAACTTCACCACCGGCCGTGTCTACGAGCACGTTCTGCGCAAAGAGCGCCGTGGTGACTACCTGGGTGCAACCATCCAGGTGATTCCGCACATTACCGATGAAATCAAGCGCCGCATCATCAAGGGTGCAGGCGATGCCGACGTGGCGATGGTCGAGATCGGTGGCACCGTGGGTGACATCGAATCCCAGCCATTCCTCGAAGCTATCCGCCAGTTGCGTTTCGAAGTCGGCGCCAAGCGTGCGATGCTGATGCACCTCACGTTGGTGCCGTACATCGCCACCGCTGGCGAAACCAAAACCAAGCCTACGCAGCACTCGGTCAAGGAACTGCGTTCCATCGGCCTGCAGCCGGACGTGCTGGTGTGCCGCTCCGATCACCCGATCGACATTTCCTCGCGTCGCAAGATCGCGCAGTTCACCAACGTTGAAGAACGTGCGGTAATCGCCCTGGAAGACGCCGACACCATCTACAAGATCCCGGGCATCCTGCACTCGCAAGGCCTGGACGATTTTGTGGTCGAGCGTTTCGGCCTGCAATGCAACGGTGCGGACCTGTCCGAGTGGGAAGCTGTGGTTGACGCCAAGCTCAACCCTGAGCACGAAGTCACCATCGCCATGGTCGGCAAGTACATGGAGCTGCTGGACGCGTACAAGTCGCTGATCGAAGCGATGAGCCACGCGGGTATCAGCAACCGTACCAAGGTCAATCTGCGCTACATCGACTCCGAAGACATCGAGAACCAGGGCACCGCGCTGCTCGAAGGTGTTGACGCAATCCTCGTTCCAGGCGGTTTCGGCCTGCGTGGCGTGGAAGGCAAGATCACCGCCGTACAGTACGCTCGTGAGAACAAGGTGCCGTACCTGGGTATCTGCCTGGGCATGCAAGTGGCGGTTATCGAGTTCGCCCGCAACGTGCTTGGCTGGAAAGACGCCAACTCCACCGAGTTTGACAGCAAGAGCGGTCACCCGGTCGTGGGCCTGATTACCGAGTGGGAAGACGCCACCGGCGCTGTTGAAACCCGTACCGAAAGCTCCGACCTGGGCGGCACCATGCGCCTTGGCGCGCAGGATTGCCTGCTGGAGCCGGGCTCGCTGGTTCACGATTGCTACGGCAAGGACGTGATCGTCGAGCGTCACCGTCATCGTTACGAAGTGAACAACAACCTGCTGCCGCAAATCAAAGAAGCCGGCCTGAAAATCTCCGGTCGCTCCGGTGATGGCGCGCTGGTTGAGGTGGTCGAAGCACCGGATCATCCATGGTTCGTCGCTTGCCAGTTCCACCCAGAGTTCACCTCGACTCCACGCGACGGTCACCCGCTGTTCAGCGGTTTTGTCAAAGCTGCACTGACGCAACATCAGAAGAAGGCGTAAACCTGATGGCCCAGAAGATCATTCGCGTAGGCGACATCGAGATTGCCAACGACAAGCCCATGGTGCTGTTCGGCGGCATGAACGTGCTGGAAAGCCGCGACATGGCGATGCAGGTCTGTGAAGAGTACGTCAAGGTTACCCAGAAATTGGGTATCCCTTACGTGTTCAAGGCCAGCTTCGACAAGGCCAATCGCTCGTCCGTAACGTCCTACCGCGGCCCAGGCCTTGAAGAAGGCATGCGGATCTTCCAGGACATCAAACAAGCCTTCGGCGTGCCGATCATCACCGACGTCCACGAGCCTGAACAGGCTGCCGTGGTCGCCGAGGTGTGCGACATCATCCAGTTGCCGGCCTTCCTGTCGCGCCAGACCGATCTGGTCGTCGCGATGGCTAAGACCGGCGCAGTGATCAATATCAAGAAAGCCCAGTTCCTCGCACCTCAGGAGATGAAGCACATCCTGAACAAGTGTGTGGAAGCGGGTAACGACCAGTTGATCCTCTGCGAGCGTGGTTCGAGCTTCGGCTACAACAATCTCGTGGTGGACATGCTCGGTTTCGGCATCATGAAGCAGTTCGAATACCCCGTGTTCTTCGACGTGACCCACGCGCTGCAAATGCCCGGTGGTCGCGCCGATTCCGCAGGCGGGCGCCGTGCCCAGGTGCTGGACCTGGCCAAGGCCGGCATCAGCCAGTCCCTGGCTGGCCTTTTCCTGGAGGCCCACCCGGACCCGGATAATGCCAAATGCGACGGTCCATGCGCCCTGCGCCTGGACAAGCTGGAGCCATTCCTGGCCCAGCTCAAGCAGTTGGACGAACTGGTCAAGAGTTTTCCGACAGTAGAGACCGCGTAAGCGTCGTTTCTCCGGTAGACTTTCCCACGTTTTCTGTTCAGGCCCTCGGGCCTGAGCCTTGTCGCCTGCAAGCCTGCCCCGTTGTTCCACCCTTGCGGTCGGTCAAAAGTTTCCCTTCAGCTGCGTCGTTTTCGTCAACTTTGGAGTGTTTACAACAATGGCAAAAATCGTCGACATCAAAGGTCGTGAAGTTCTCGACTCCCGTGGCAACCCCACCGTCGAAGCCGACGTGCTTCTCGATAACGGCATCATCGGCAGCGCCTGCGCGCCGTCCGGTGCTTCTACCGGTTCGCGCGAAGCGCTGGAACTGCGTGATGGCGACAAGAGCCGTTACCTGGGCAAGGGTGTACTCAAGGCTGTAGCCAACATTAACGGCCCGATCCGTGACCTGTTGCTGGGCAAGGATCCGCTGGACCAGAAAGCTCTGGACCACGCGATGATCAAGCTCGACGGCACCGAAAACAAAGGTAGCCTGGGCGCTAACGCTATCCTCGCCGTCTCCCTGGCCGCTGCCAAGGCTGCTGCCCAGGACCAGGACTTGCCGCTGTACGCTCACATCGCCAACCTGAACGGCACTCCGGGTGTTTACTCGATGCCGGTTCCGATGATGAACATCATCAACGGTGGCGAGCACGCTGATAACAACGTCGACATCCAGGAATTCATGGTGCAGCCGGTTGGCGCCAAGACCTTCTCCGAAGGCTTGCGCATGGGTACCGAGATTTTCCATCACCTGAAAGCTGTTCTGAAGGCCCGTGGCCTGAGCACTGCTGTAGGCGACGAAGGTGGCTTCGCTCCAAACCTGGCATCCAACGAAGATGCGCTGAAAGTGATCTCCGAAGCCGTGGCCAACGCTGGCTACAAGCTGGGCACTGACGTGACCCTGGCCCTGGACTGCGCGGCCAGCGAGTTCTACGAAGACGGCAAATACAATTTGTCCGGCGAAGGCCAAGTGTTCAACTCCGAAGGTTTTGCTGAGTACCTGAAAGGCCTGACCCAGCGCTATCCGATCATCTCGATCGAAGACGGCCTGGATGAGTCCGATTGGGACGGCTGGAAAATCCTCACCGACAAGATCGGCGAGAAAGTCCAATTGGTGGGCGACGATCTGTTTGTGACCAACACCAAGATCCTGAAAGAAGGCATCGATAAAAAGATCGCCAACTCGATCCTGATCAAGTTCAACCAGATCGGCACCTTGACCGAAACCCTGGAAGCCATTCAGATGGCCAAGGCTGCGGGCTACACCGCCGTGATCTCCCACCGCTCCGGCGAAACCGAAGATTCGACCATCGCCGACCTGGCTGTGGGCACTTCGGCGGGCCAGATCAAGACCGGTTCGCTGTGCCGTTCCGATCGCGTTTCCAAGTACAACCAATTGCTGCGTATCGAAGAGCAACTGGCTGGCAAAGCCAAGTACAACGGTCGCGGCGAGTTTCGCGGCTAATCTGTAAATGGTAAAAAGTCGGCGGATTGCGTCGGAAAGTTCACGATAGTGAACATTTCGGCGCTAATCTGATGGCTATCAAGCACAAGCCTGGTTCTTCCAGGCTTCGTGCTATCAGTTGCTTCAAAAGTTATGCATGGCTGTCTTTTTTCACTGGATACCCGATATTCGATGCGCAGTCCCAATTGGTTGTTCCTCGTCTTGCTCTTGTTGCTGGCTGGCCTGCAGTACCGCCTGTGGGTGGGTAATGGCAGCTTCGCGCAGGTAAAAGACCTGACTGAGCAAATTGCTGCACAGCACGCCGAAAATGAGATCCTGCTGGAGCGCAACCGCGTCCTGGACGCTGAAGTGCTTGAGTTGAAAAAAGGCACGGAGACCGTTGAAGAGCGGGCTCGTCACGAACTGGGCATGGTCAAGGAGGGCGAAACCCTCTACCAGTTGGCCCAATGAGCAACAGTTTGCCGGCCTTCTGGGCCGTAATTCCTGCCGCGGGCGTCGGTGCCCGTATGGCTGCGGACCGTCCCAAGCAATATTTGCAACTGGGCGGGCGCACTATTCTTGAGCACAGCCTCTACTGTTTTCTCGACCACCCCAATCTCAAGGGGTTGGTGGTCAGCCTTGCCATGGATGACCCTTATTGGCCCAACCTGGCATGCGCCATTGATCCACGTATACAGCGTGCGGACGGCGGTTCGGAGCGCTCGGGTTCGGTGCTAAACGCTCTGTTGCACCTCAATGCCCTGGGCGCGAGCGATGACGACTGGGTGCTGGTGCACGACGCCGCCAGGCCCAATTTAAGCCGCGATGATCTCGACAAACTGTTAAGCGAACTGGCCGATGATGCTGTCGGTGGCCTACTGGCCGTCCCGGCCCGCGATACCCTTAAGCGCGCCGACAAGCACGGTCGTGTCGATGAGACTGTCGACCGCAGCCTGATCTGGCAAGCGTACACGCCGCAGATGTTCCGACTCGGTGCGTTGCATCGTGCCTTGGCCGATAGCCTGGTAGCGGATGCGGTCATCACCGATGAGGCCTCGGCAATGGAATGGTCCGGTCAGGCGCCGCGGTTAATTGAGGGGCGTTCGGACAATATCAAGGTGACCCGGCCCGAGGATCTGGAGTGGTTACGGTTACGCTGGGCAAATCGGCAGTGATTGTTGGCTGAGAGGCTGTGCCAGGCAAACGCTGCTCTCGGCGGCGTCTTCATCTTCGATATGTTTGACCTGAAAGTGCCCATACCGCTGTCATGGGCACGCGGTCGCGCGTAGCACCGATTATTGATACGTCGTCTTCCTATGGTTTTGTGATCGCGAATGCCGTGTTCATTCTAAGTTCAAGGTGTTCATGGGTGAACTCGCAGCTGAGTCGGCCATTTAGTTGTCTATCTTCTACTGTCAGTTCCAAGTTGCCATGTTTCATTTTGGCGTCGCGTAGCAAAGGATGGTGAACGTTTAGCCGGATGGGGAATCCGGTGATGAGATCGAAACTTCCCGATTCAAAGGGTGGGCTAAAAGAAAAAATATCTATGATTACCGGATGACCGGGGGCTTCAGGGTCTGTTGCGGGCACTCCTATCTGAATCACTTCATGATTGTCGAATTGATAAAAATGTGCGTCTTTGGTCGCATAGCGTTCAGTACTTTCGATCCTTAAGTCGGCTGAACCCTCTGAATCGACGTTGTGCTTTTTATATGCAGCTATGTTCTGTTCAAGCTGCTTTTCGATATCTGCGGTGTTTACATTTTTCATGGCAGTTTCCCTGCGTCATCTTGATAGGCCTCACTGGGCAGCGCCGTAAAATTGATGATGCAGCGCCAGCAGTGAAACCGTAGGGAACCACCATTCATCTTTGCTCACTACTGTCAGAGTTGACAGTAGCGCTGGTCATCATATGAGGTCGTGGGAGAACAGGACGTTAGAGGCTTTGTATTCTGTCCTGTTTGATAGGCCTTCTTTTAGGTAATCCACCAAACTGCGCACCTTTGGCGACAAATGCCGTTGCTGCGGATACAGCGCCCACACCGCTGTATTCGGCGGCTGATGCGCTTCCAGCAGCGACACCAGTGCACCATTGCGCAAATGTTCCAGCACGTAATAATCCGGCAGTTGGCACAATCCCACGCCCTGCAATGCAGCATCCAGCACCGCTTGTCCACTGTTGCAACGCCAGTTTCCCTGCACCCGCTGGGAAAACTCCCGGCCGTCCTGAGCCAGTTGCCAGATATCCGAGCTGCCAATCAGGCAGTTATGCCGACTCAATTCCGACAAGCTATGGGGGCGCCCATAGCGTTCGAGATAGGACGGCGATGCACACAAGTACATGCGCCGCGGCGCGAGACGGCTGGCAACCATTCTTGAGTCTGAGAGGCGCCCCAAGCGAATTGCCAGGTCCAGGCCTTCGTTTACCAGATCGAGCTGGCGGTTGCTCAGTTCGATATCCACCCGCAACTGCGGGTAAAGCCCCATGAACCGCGTCACCAAAGGCACGATAAATCGCTCGCCATAAGCCACGGCGCACGTCATGCGCAGCATGCCTTTTGGCTCGCTGGTCAAGTCGCCCACCGCCCGCAATGCTTCTTCGCGGCCGTCCTGCAAGCGTTGGCAATGTTGGAGGAAGGTTTGTCCGGCTTCGGTCAGGGTCACTTTGCGTGTACTGCGATAAAGCAACCGTGTCTGCAGCCGTTCCTCCAAGCGTGCGACTTGGCGACTGATATGGGACGACGACACGCCCAGGCGCTCGGCGGCAGCTGTAAATTGACTGCATTCAGCCACGGCGACGAACTCGTCGATGCCTTCCCAGCGGTTCTCCGACATCATGATTGTCCCTGTACAGCAATAATGTTTTGCTTTTGGCTGGATTATTAATCAGTACGCCATGTTTTACACTCTCCCTCTCAATTTTTAACGCCCTGGAGAAATACCGGATGATTAAGTCCCGTGCCGCCGTCGCCTTCGAAGCCAAGAAACCCCTTGAGATTGTTGAAGTGGATGTCGCCATGCCCAAGGCTGGCGAAGTCCTGCTGCGCGTTGTGGCCTCCGGCGTATGCCACACCGACGCTTACACCCTGTCGGGTGCTGACCCGGAAGGCATCTTTCCAGCGATTCTCGGCCACGAGGGCGGTGCGGTGGTTGAAGCAATTGGCGAGGGTGTGACTTCAGTTGCCGTCGGCGACCATGTGATCCCGCTGTACACCCCGGAATGTGGCAAGTGCAAATTCTGCCTGTCGGGCAAGACCAACCTGTGCCAAGCCATTCGAGCCACCCAAGGCAAAGGCCTGATGCCAGATGGCACCACGCGTTTTTCCTACAAGGGTCAGCCGATTTTCCACTACATGGGCACCTCGACCTTCTCCGAGTACACCGTGCTGCCGGAAATTTCCGTGGCCAAGATTCCTAAAGAGGCGCCGCTGGAAAAAGTCTGCTTGCTGGGCTGTGGCGTTACCACCGGTATTGGCGCGGTGATCAACACTGCTAAGGTCAAGCCGGGCGACACCGTGGCCATCTTCGGTCTCGGTGGTATTGGTCTGTCGGCCATTATTGGCGCGGTGAAAGCCAAGGCCGGTCGCATCATTGCCATCGACATCAACCCGGCCAAGTTCGAAATCGCCAAGCAATTGGGCGCCACCGACTGCATCAACCCGAAAGAATACGATCGCCCGATCCAGGACGTGATTGTTGATTTGACTGACGGCGGTGTGGATTTTTCCTTCGAGTGCATCGGCAACGTGCAACTGATGCGTGCTGCCCTTGAGTGCTGCCACAAAGGTTGGGGCGAGTCGGTGATCATCGGTGTGGCCGGTGCGGGCCAGGAAATCGCTACGCGCCCATTCCAGTTGGTGACCGGTCGCGTCTGGCGCGGTTCGGCATTCGGCGGCGTACGCGGTCGTAGCGAGTTGCCAAGCTACGTGGAAATGGCCCAGACCGGCGAAATCCCGCTGGACACGTTCATTACCCATACCATGGGCCTGGAAGACATCAACAAAGCGTTTGACCTGATGCATGAAGGCAAGAGCATTCGTACCGTCATCCACTTCTGAGGTCTCCCATGAGTCTGGAAAACCTGTCCTGTCAGAAGAGCTTCGGCGGCTGGCATAAACGCTACAAACATCATTCCGATGTGCTCGATTGCGACATGACCTTCGCCGTTTACCTGCCGCCGCAAGCGGAGCAGGGCGGCAAGCTGCCGGTGTTGTATTGGCTCTCCGGGTTGACCTGCACCGATGAGAACTTCATGCAGAAGGCCGGCGCGCAACGCATGGCCGCCGAGCTGGGGCTGATCATCGTGGCGCCGGATACCAGCCCTCGCGGTCCCGGTGTCCCGGGTGATCCGGATAACGCCTGGGACTTTGGCCTGGGC
Organism: Pseudomonas sp. Irchel 3H9; assembly: GCF_900187495.1. Taxonomy (NCBI): domain Bacteria; kingdom Pseudomonadati; phylum Pseudomonadota; class Gammaproteobacteria; order Pseudomonadales; family Pseudomonadaceae; genus Pseudomonas; species Pseudomonas sp. Irchel 3H9. The sequence continues at coordinate 640,945 of NZ_FYDK01000001.1, forward strand.
GCTGGCTTTTACCTGAATGCCACCCAGGAACCATGGGCCAAGCATTATCGGATGCATGACTATGTGGTGCAGGAATTGCCTGCTTTGGTTGAAGCGCATTTCCCCGCTTCGGACAAGCGTGGTATCAGCGGCCACTCCATGGGCGGACACGGCGCACTGGTGTGTGCGTTGCGCAACCCCGGACGTTATCTGTCGGTGTCGGCGTTTTCGCCTATCAATAACCCGATGGATTGCCCGTGGGGCCAGAAAGCCTTCTCCCGTTACCTGGGTGAAGAGCGCTCTAAGTGGCGTGAATGGGATGCCTGCGTATTGATCAGCGAAGCCTCGGAAAAGCTGCCCTTGCTGGTTGATCAGGGCGATCGCGATGATTTCCTCGCGGTGCAGCTCAAGCCTGAGGCCTTGCAGCAAGCGGCCAAGGCGGCCAAGCATCCGCTGGAACTGCGCCTGCAACCCGGCTATGACCACAGCTACTTCTTCATCGCCAGCTTCATCGAAGACCATTTGCGACACCATGGCCGCGCTTTGCTCGGTTAATGTGAGGCAAAAGTAGGTAGAATCACGCCCTGAATTAAATCGGGGCGTTTTTTTATGCGTATTGGCCACGGCTACGATGTGCACCGTTTCGCTGAAGGCGATTTCATCACCCTGGGCGGCGTGCGCATTGCACACCACCATGGGTTGCTGGCTCATTCCGACGGCGACGTTGTCTTGCATGCCTTGAGCGATGCCTTGCTCGGCGCGGCGGCGTTGGGTGATATCGGCAAGCATTTTCCGGACACCGACCCCACCTTCAAGGGCGCTGACAGCCGTGTATTGCTTCGCCACGTGGTCAGCCTGATCCACGCCAAGGGCTGGAAGGTCGGTAACGTCGACAACACTATCGTGGCCCAGGCGCCGAAGATGGCGCCCCATATCGAATCAATGCGTGCACTGATTGCCGCAGACCTGCAAATTGAATTGGATCAAGTGAACGTGAAAGCCACCACCACCGAAAAGCTCGGGTTTACCGGTCGTGAAGAGGGCATTGCGGTGCACTCCGTCGCCTTGTTGCTGCGCGCATGAATGATCTGGAACTGCTGGGCCCGCGTGCCTACGGCGAAGCCTTAGGCAGCGCCGTCCTGAAGGCCACTGCCGAAGATTTTCAGGTGGACGAAGTGCTGGATATCCCGCTGACCGGCGAGGGCGAGCACCTTTGGCTGTGGGTGGAAAAACGTGGCCTCAACACCGAGGAAGCTGCGCGCCGTATCGCCAAGGCCGCCGGTGTGCCGTTGCGCACCGTCAGCTATGCCGGTCTCAAGGACCGTCAGGCGCTGACCCGCCAGTGGTTCAGCGTGCAACTGCCGGGCAAGGCCGACCCGGATATGAGCGCTGCTGAAAACGACACGCTCAAGATCCTCAAGACTGCCCGTCACAAGCGCAAGCTGCAGCGCGGCGCGCACGCGTCCAATGGATTCACCTTGCGCCTGACCCAACTGGTGGGTGATACCGCCGCCATCGACGCGCGTCTGCAACTGATTGCCCAGCACGGCATTCCCAACTATTTCGGCACCCAGCGTTTCGGCCACGACGGTGGCAACGTTGTCGACGCCCGTGGATGGGCGGCGCGCAAGGCCCTGCCGGAGCAGCGCAATGTGCGTTCGCGGTTGTTGTCTACGGCGCGTAGTTTCCTCTTCAACAAAGTACTGGCGGCGCGCGTCGCCGACGGTTCCTGGCAGCGTGCGCAAGTGGGTGATCTGCTGGCGTTTACTGACAGCCGCAGTTTTTTTCCGGCGGGTGAGGCTGAGTGCAGCGACCCGCGTCTGGCGATCCTGGATCTGCACCCCACCGGCCCGCAGTGGGGCGAGGGTGATTCTCCGGCGACGGGCGCCACGTTTGAGTTGGAGCAGGCGGTTGCCGCCGGTGAAGCCGACCTGCGTGATTGGCTGGTGAATGCCGGCATGAGCCAGGAACGTCGCATTCTGCGACTGCCCATTGGCGGGTTGACGTGGCATTATCCCGGGCCTGACATTCTGCAATTGGAATTCGTCCTACCGGCCGGATGCTTCGCCACTGTCTTGGTGCGCGAGCTCGTTGATCTGGTGCCGGTGGGGCAGACGGACAGCCCATGCGTATTCTGATATCAAACGATGACGGTGCCACCGCACCCGGTCTTGCTGCGCTCTATGCTGCGCTGGAAGATTACGCCGAGTGCGTGGTGGTTGCCCCCGACCAGGACAAGAGCGGCGCCAGCAGTTCGCTGACGCTCGACCGTCCCCTGCACCCGCAGGTTCTGGCTAATGGCTTTATCAGTGTCAACGGCACGCCCACCGACTGCGTGCACCTGGCGATCAACAGCCTGTTGGATCAAGAGCCGGACCTGGTGGTGTCGGGCATCAACCTCGGCGCCAACCTGGGCGATGATGTGCTGTATTCCGGCACCGTGGCGGCAGCGCTTGAAGGGCGCTTTCTGGGTCGTACCTCGTTCGCTTTTTCGTTTGCCTCGCGGCAACTGGACAATTTGCCCACCGCCGCCTATTTCGCACGCAAGTTGGTGGAGGCTCATGCCTCCCTGGACCTGCCGCCGCGCACGGTGCTCAACGTCAATATTCCCAATTTGCCCCTCGATCACATTCGCGGCATCAAGCTGACACGTCTTGGCCACCGTGCCCGTGCGGCGGCCCCGTTGAAGGTGGTCGACCCGCGTGGCAAGGAAGGCTATTGGATAGCGGCAGCTGGCGATGCCGAAGACGGTGGCGAGGGCACGGACTTTCACGCGGTGATGCAGGGTTATGTGTCGATTACGCCGTTGCAATTCGACCGCACCTTCAGCGATGCCTTCAGTGGTCTTGAAGTCTGGCTGGAGGGATTGCGCTGATGGCTCGTGAACAAGACGACCTGCTGCGTCGTGGCATTGGTATGACCTCCCAGCGCACCCGTGAGCGTTTGATCCAGCGCCTTTATGAAGAGGGGTTGTCCAACGCTCAGGTGTTGGAAGTGATCCGCCGCACCCCTCGTCATTTGTTTGTCGATGAAGCCCTGGCCCATCGCGCTTATGAAGATACGGCGTTGCCGATTGGCCATAACCAGACCATCTCCCAGCCCTACATGGTGGCGCGCATGAGCGAGCTGCTGCTGGCGGCGGGCCCGCTGGACAAGGTGCTGGAGATCGGCACCGGTTCCGGCTACCAGACCGCCGTGCTGTCGCAGTTGGTGGAGCGCGTGTTCTCGGTGGAGCGCATCAAGGTGCTGCAAGACCGTGCCAAGGAGCGCCTGGTGGAGCTGAACTTGCGCAACGTGGTATTTCGCTGGGGCGATGGCTGGGAAGGCTGGCCGGCGCTGGCGCCGTACAACGGCATTATCGTCACCGCCGTGGCCACCGATGTTCCGCAAGCGTTGCTCGACCAATTGGCACCAGGCGGGCGCCTGGTCATCCCGGTCGGTTCCGGCGAAGTGCAACAATTGATGCTTATTGTCCGTGAGGACGACGGTTTTTCCCGGCATGTATTGGGCGCCGTGCGTTTTGTTCCGTTGCTCAACGGACCGCTGGCCTGACGAATTTTCGACGCTACTGAATTCTGCGGACGGGGATTTGTCTTACGGCGGGGTCTATCAAGTCAACATGATAGGTGCGGTGATTCAACACGCTGAATGATTCGTTTCAGTCGCGTGCCGGTAAAACTTCAGTGCCCAGTTATACTTGCGACATATTTCAAGCCTGATACAGGCATTCATGTTCAGCCACCACAAAGGGAGCGGCGGGTGAGTCTCACAGGTCTTGCGCAGCGTATGGGTAAAACAAGTTTTCAACGACTGGTGCTTGGCCTTGTCTTCGGTTCCTTGTTGGTCGGCTGTTCCAGCTCGCCAAGCAGCGGCGCACGGGTCGTTGACCGTAATAGTGCGGCACCGCAAAAGCCCACGGTAACCACCGGGCAATATGTGGTGCGCAAGGGCGACACGATGTTCTCAATCGCCTTCCGTTACGGGTGGGATTACAAGGCACTAGCAGCTCGTAACAATATTCCTGTGCCTTACACCATACATCCGGGTCAGACGATTCGCTTTGACGGTCGCACCGGTTCCACGCCTACGACGGTTGTGACAAACACAGGATCTTCGCCGTCGTCTTCTAGCAAAACCACCATCATTACACGCCCTGCCGGCACTGCTGTCCCGGCGGCCTCAGGCAAGCCAACAGCCGCGCCGTTGCCGCCTGCCGGGCCTGCTCCGACGGGCTGGGGATGGCCCTCAAACGGAGTATTAATTGGAAAATTCTCTTCAAACGGTAGTTTGAATAAAGGCATTGATATCGCCGGTGATTTGGGACAGCCTGTTTTAGCTGCGTCTGATGGGACGGTGGTGTACGCCGGGAGTGGTTTACGGGGCTACGGCGAGCTGGTCATCATCAAACACAGCGATACCTACGTCAGTGCTTACGGTCATAACCGCAGGCTGTTGGTTCGGGAGGGGCAGCAGGTCAAAGTCGGACAGACAATTGCCGAAATGGGTTCAACGGGTACAGACCGGGTGAAACTGCACTTTGAGATTCGCCGTCAAGGGAAGCCTGTAGATCCGCTGCAATTCTTACCCCGTCGTTGATGTGTTGCCAGCCTGTTCCCTCACGTAGAAGGAACAGGCTCCAGCGTTGCCAAGGATAAAGGCGTCGCTTGAGCTTGAGGTCGAACTCACCAAAGGACTATAACAATGGCTCTCAGTAAAGAAGCGCCGGAGTTTGACATCGACGATGAGGTTCTCCTTATGGAGACCGGTATCGCTATGGAATCGATGTCGAATGAGGGACCTGCAACACCTTCAGTTCGTACCAAATCCAAGAACTCTACCGCTTTAAAGCAGCATAAATACATTGATTACACACGGGCGCTCGACGCGACCCAGCTGTATCTCAATGAAATCGGCTTTTCCCCCCTGCTTACCCCCGAAGAAGAAGTCCATTTTGCGCGGTTGTCGCAAAAGGGGGATCCGGCTGGGCGCAAGCGCATGATTGAAAGCAACCTGCGCCTGGTGGTGAAAATCGCCCGACGCTACGTCAATCGTGGGTTGTCCTTGTTGGACCTCATCGAGGAGGGCAATCTGGGCTTGATTCGCGCGGTGGAGAAGTTTGACCCAGAGCGGGGCTTCCGCTTTTCAACCTATGCTACCTGGTGGATCCGCCAGACCATCGAACGGGCGATCATGAATCAAACCCGCACGATCCGGTTGCCGATCCATGTGGTTAAGGAGCTCAACGTCTACCTGCGGGCAGCGCGTGAGCTCACTCAAAAACTCGATCATGAACCCTCGCCCGAAGAAATCGCCAACCTGCTGGAAAAACCGGTAGGGGAGGTCAAGCGCATGCTGGGCCTTAACGAGCGTGTGTCTTCGGTCGATGTCTCGCTGGGTCCGGATTCGGATAAAACCCTGTTGGACACCCTGACGGATGATCGGCCTACAGATCCCTGCGAGCTGTTGCAGGACGATGATCTGTCCCAAAGTATTGACCAGTGGTTGTCGGAGCTTACGGACAAGCAGCGTGAGGTGGTGATTCGCCGCTTCGGCCTGCGCGGCCATGAGAGCAGCACCCTGGAGGACGTAGGCCTGGAGATCGGCCTGACTCGTGAGCGGGTGCGGCAGATCCAGGTGGAAGGGCTTAAGCGCTTGCGCGAGATCCTGGAGAAGAATGGCTTGTCGAGTGAGTCGTTGTTTCAATAACGACACGGCTTGAATGCTTGAATGTGGGAGGGGGCTTGCCCCCGATAGCGGTGTGTCAGTCAATGCAAGTATCGACTGCTACGCCGCCATCGGGGGCAAGCCCCCTCCCACATTTTTTGTGCCGGGCATAAAGTTGGTGCGAATACCAAATCCCAGGCATAAAAAAACCCCGCTTTTAAGGGCGGGGTCTTTTCGACTAAGTCAGTACAAGTTAGATAACTTGAACTTCTTCAGCTTGCATGCCTTTCTGACCGCGGGTAGCGATGAAAGAAACCTGTTGGCCTTCTTTCAGACTTTTGAAGCCGTCGGATTGGATAGCTTTGAAGTGAACGAACAGGTCGTCACCGGATTGTGGAGTGATGAAGCCGAAGCCTTTTTCATCGTTGAACCACTTAACGGTACCAGTTTGGCGATTAGACATGGTGTATCTCCTTGGACAAAGTTAACTGCGACTCAGGAAAAGCCCTGGCCGAGACTGAGTGCAAAGAGCAGGAAAAATTCTTGGAGATGGTTGGATCGAAATTCAACATATCGTGTAGAGATTCTCAGTGACACAAGCAGCACAGTGGCGCCACCTTAACCCTTTTTCCGGAACGTGCCAATGGTATTTCCGAAGGTTTCTCTATTTTCGTGACTGGCGGTGGTATTTACAGACCCCTGATCCGGCGGTTTGGCCCCGGCCCCGTTGGTTGCGCCTTATAAGCGGCGGGGTATTGATTAAGAAAAGCCCCATGGCCTTTGAACCCCAACGCCGGCCCCGGTAAGATGCCACACAGAATTTTTCCACCTCGCTATTCAGGACACCCGCCATGAGCATCAAATCGGACAAGTGGATTCGCCGCATGGCGCAAGAGCACGGCATGATCGAACCGTTCGTCGAGCGCCAGATTCGTGGTGAAGGCGATGACCGAGTGATTTCGTACGGCGTTTCCAGCTACGGCTACGATGTACGTTGCGCCGATGAGTTCAAGGTGTTCACCAACATCAACTCGGCAATCGTCGATCCGAAGAACTTCGACGAAAAGAGTTTCGTCGACGTCAAGAGCGACGTGTGCATCATTCCGCCAAACTCCTTCGCCCTGGCGCGCACCGTGGAGTTCTTCCGTATTCCGCGTGACGTACTGACCATCTGCCTGGGTAAAAGCACCTACGCGCGTTGCGGCATTATCGTCAACGTGACGCCGCTTGAGCCTGAGTGGGAAGGTCACGTGACCCTGGAGTTCTCCAACACCACCACGCTGCCGGCCAAGATCTACGCCAACGAAGGCGTAGCGCAGATGCTGTTCCTGCAGTCTGATGAGGCCTGTGAAGTGTCCTACAAAGACCGCGCAGGCAAGTACCAAGGCCAGCGCGGCGTCACCTTGCCACGCGCTTGATCGAAAGGTCCTACGCGTAAAGGGAATTAGTCCGAAGAAACTGACTCTATTGGGTGTACTGCCTCGGCGCGTGCAAAACGCGTCGGGCCACGCTTGAGGAGTACCTTATGAAGATCGACCCGCGAATCAGCGCAGAACTTGCCCGGCTTGAACCCAACCAGATTGGTGTTCTGGCCTGGTCCCTGATGGCCGATCCCGCTTACGCGGGCGGCATCCCTGGCCAACCCGAGCCGGATTACCCGCAGCCCACCGAACCCGGCGAGCCGACTCTTCCGGACGAGCCGCCACCCGCACCTGTCGCTTGATACCAGCCAGGCCAGTCGGTGTTTCAGCCAACTGGCCAGACCTGATGTTCGCCAATCACAAAGATTTGGTGATCATTGTCTTGCTCCACGGTATATCCGCCCGTAAACGCGCCAAACGCCGGCAACAGGCTGACGCTCGAGCTCAGCAGGAAGCACGGTAGGCGTAGGCTCTGCCGGCCCTTGCCGCGCAAGCGATACACCGGGTGCACATGCCCCGCCAACACAAGGTGGCTGGCATGGGCGTCCGGTTCGTGTTGCAGGGCGAATGGGCCCATCAGCAGGGGTTCAGGAACCACTTCGATCCTCAAGTCGGCAGGCGGGTCACCCGCGCGTTTATCGTGATTGCCGCGGATTAAGGTCATCGCCAGGTCGCTGTGGCGCGCTCGCCAGCTCCTCAGTGCGCTCAGCGTGCCGCTGGCGTGGGAGCCTGGACCATGCAGAAAGTCGCCGAGAAAGATCACCTGCGCGCACGGCAGGGCGCTTAACACGCGGTCCAATCGTTGCAGATTGTCGGAGGTCGTGCCTTGTGGCACCGGTTGCCCCAGGCTTCGATAGGCCGATGCCTTGCCAAAGTGCGCATCGGCAATCAACAGGCACTGGCGCGCAGGCCAGTAAACCGCTTTGTCCGCCAGCAACCACAGCTCTTCGCCCCCAAGCGTCACCGAGTAATGCGTCATCGTTTCTCCGCAACTTTTTCCAAGTCTTTGACCATCCGCGCAATGCGCTCTGAAAGTTTTTCCGAACTCATGCTTTCGCGCATCCGCTCCACCAGCAGCGGGAACGCCAGGGGCGTTGGACGTTCGATCACATACACATCCATTTTCAGCGCCGATAACCGAAGCAAGGTCTCTTCGAGTCGGCGAATATCCAACTCGTCACGCAGGACTTCTTCCCCTGCTTGGGCCAGCAACAGGTTTTGCGGGTCATATTGCTTGAACACTTCAAAGAACAATCCACTGGAGGCCTGCACCTGCCGCGTACTTTTCGGCGCACCGGGGTAACCGGCAAACACCAGCCCGGCGATACGGGCGATTTCACGAAAGCGCCGCAGCGCCAGTTCCCCGGCATTCAGGCTTGCGGCTACATCCGTCAGCAAATTCGCCGGGCTGAGCAGGGTCTCGTTTAGCAACACTGTCCAATCCAACGGCGTGGCGCTCAGTAGCTCCAGACCATAGTCATTGACGGCAATGGAGAAGGTCACCGCCTGCCCTTGGCTGACCCGCCAGGCGAGCAAACTCGCCAGCCCCAAATGCACCTGACGCCCGGCGAACGGGTACAGAAACAGATGCCACCCCTCCCGGGACTTCAACACTTCGGCCAACAAGTGTTCCCGTGTCGGCAGGCCGGACCAGCGCAACTGCGTCTGCAACAACGGTTGCACCGCCCGCATCTCGGGGCCTTCGAAACGCCCATGGGCCGCAGCGTCAAAGCGCTCCACCACGGCCTGGGCCAGTTCATTGGAAAGCGGCATACGCCCGCCATTCCAGCGCGGTACGGCTGCCTTTTTTGCGGTACTGCGGCGTACGTAAGCGGTCATGTTTTCTACCCGCACCAGCTCCAGCAGACGTCCGGCGAACAGAAAACCATCGCCGGGCTTTAACCGTGCGATAAAACCTTCCTCAACACTGCCCAGATTCTTGCCGCCGCCGCCTTTGCTCCAGAACTTCAGCTGGATACTCGCGTCGCTGACAATGGTGCCTACGCTCATGCGATGGCGCCGCGCCAACCGAGCGTCGGGGACGCGCCAGATGCCATGCTCGTCGGGCTCCACACGGCGGTAATCCGGATAAGCGGTGAGCGACAAGCCGCCATGGCGCACAAATCCCAGCGCCCAGGCCCAGTCCGCATCCGTAAGGTCGCGATACGCCCAGGCGCCGCGCACTTCCGCCAGCAAGGCATCCGGTGTAAAGCCACCGCCCAGGGCCATGCTCACCAAATGTTGTACGAGTACATCCAACGGTTTGTAGGGCGATTCGCGTGCTTCGATGCGCCGCGCTGCAATTGCATCCTGGGCTGCCGCAGCCTCAACCAGCTCCAGGCTGTGGGTCGGCACCAGCGTCACCCTCGACGGTCGCCCCGGCGCGTGGCCGGAGCGCCCGGCGCGTTGCATCAGGCGGGCGATACCTTTGGCCGAACCGATCTGCAGTACCCGCTCCACCGGTAAAAAATCCACCCCAAGGTCCAGGCTGGAAGTGCACACCACCGCTTTAAGCTGGCCGTCTTTTAAGGCGCGCTCTACCCAATCGCGGGTTTCCCGGGACAGCGAGCCGTGGTGCAGGGCAATCAATCCAGCCCAATCGGGCCGCGCCTCCAGTAAGGCCTGGTACCAGATTTCCGACTGCGCCCGCGTGTTGGTAAACACCAGGCAACTGCTGCTGGCCTCCACCTCGGCGACCACCTGCGGCAACATCTTCAAACCGATATGCCCGGCCCAGGGAAAACGCTCGGTAACCAGCGGCAACAAGGTGTCGACTTTTAGGGATTTGGCCGTTTGCCCCTGCACATTGATTGCACCGCCTTGTGGGACCAAAACCTCAAGCGCGTGGGCCTGATTACCCAGGGTCGCCGAAATGCCCCACACCATCAGGTCGGGATGCCAGCGCCGCAGCCTCGCCAACGCCAATTGCAACTGCACGCCGCGCTTGTTACCGATCAGCTCATGCCATTCATCCACCACCACCATGCGCAGGTGCGCCAGGCTCGACTCGCTGTCGGCGCGGGCGAGCATCAGCGTCAGGCTTTCCGGGGTGGTGATCAGAGCGGTGGGTTGGCGGCGGGTTTGCCGGGCGCGCTCGCTGCTGCTGGTATCGCCCGTGCGCAGGCCGACACTCCAGGGAATCTGCAAGGTCGCCAGCGGCGCTTCAAGGGCGCGAGCCGTGTCGGCGGCCAGCGCACGCATCGGCGTGATCCACAGGACGGTGAGGGGCTCGGCAGGCGGTTTGCGTTTGCCCGTAGCAGGCGGGCGGATGTTGGCGAAGCGATTGAGGGCGGCAAACCACAGCGCATAGGTTTTACCGGCGCCGGTGCTGGCGTGCAGCAGCCCGGACTGGCCATCTTTGACCGCCGTCCAAACCGCTTTCTGGAAGTCGAACGGCTTCCAGCCCTTGGCGGCGAACCATGTCTTGGCGAAGTCGTGGGGTTTTGCCATGCGGTGCCTGACGCTCTGGAGGGTCTATTCCCACAGACCCTCCCGGCACCGCAAAGGTTTACTTCAGATTGCCACTCAGGAACTGCTGCAAGCGCTCGCTCTTCGGGTTGCCCAACACATCCTCAGGCGCGCCTTGCTCTTCGACCATGCCCTTGTGCAGGAACAGCACTTGGTTCGACACCTTGCGCGCAAAGCTCATCTCATGGGTGACCATGATCATGGTGCGGCCTTCCTCAGCCAGCCCCTGGATCACCTTCAACACTTCACCCACCAGTTCCGGGTCCAGGGCTGAGGTGGGTTCGTCGAACAGCATCACTTCCGGCTCCATGGCCAACGCGCGGGCGATCGCCACGCGTTGCTGCTGACCACCGGAGAGAAACGCCGGGTACTGGTTGGCCACCCGTGCCGGCAGGCCAACCTTGTCCAGATAGCGGCGAGCACGGTCTTCGGCGTCTTTCTTGCTGCAACCCAATACCCGGCGCGGGGCCATGGTGATGTTTTCCAGCACGCTCATATGGCTCCACAGGTTGAAGTGCTGGAAGACCATCGCCAGCCGCGTTCGCAGGCGCTGCAATTCGGCGTCGTCGGCTACGCGCATGCCGTGGCGGTCGTTGACCATGCGGATCTGTTTGCCGTCGAGGGTCATGGCGCCGTCGTTGGGGGTTTCCAGGAAATTGATGCAGCGCAAAAAGGTGCTTTTGCCCGAGCCGCTGGCGCCGATCAGGCTGATCACATCTCCGGTCTTGGCCTTGAGCGAGACACCTCTGAGCACCTCATTGTCGCCATAGCTTTTATGCAGGCCTTCAACGGTCAATTTGTACATGGGGCGTGCATCCTCAAGGCGAAAGTAGATAGCCGCTGCGGTAGGCCTCTGAGCCTGCGACATGGCCGATGACCATCCCCGCAGTGGCCATGCGGCGTAGCGAACGGGCGTAAAGCAGGCCTGCGTTGTGGCAGTGCACGGGCGTTACGCGGTCGGTAATGGGGTCGATGATTTCAGCGATCAGTTGCCCGGCTTCCAGGTATTCACCGGGCAGGGCGCTGAACACCAACAGGCCGCCGACCGGCGTCGCCACGGGTTCGACGCCTGCCAGGGGCGTGGCGGGGTAGGGCAGGTCGGGCAGCGGTGCCGGGTCGCCGGCAATTGCGCCGAAGTGAATCAGGTAATCGATGATCGCCTGGCAATCGAGGCTGGCCAGGCCGTGGTTGACGTCGCCCTGCCCGCGCAGTTCGACGGTCACCGAAAAGCTGCCCATGGGAATCGGAAAGCGCCCGGCAAAACGTTGCTGCAACTGCCACCAGACCAGGGTGAAGCACTCATCGAAAGACTGCCCGCCGGAGTCGGTGGCCAGCAAGTTGGCTTCCGAGCCTATATAGCGCGCCAACGGCTCCACCCGCGGCCAGGCCTCTGGTGTGGTGTACAGGTGCGCAACGGCTTCGAAGTCGCAATGCAGATCCAGCACCATGTCGGCGTCGCAGGCCAGGCGCTGCAGTACCAGTCGTTGAGACTGCAACTGGGTTGCGGCGGTTTGCCCGGCCAAGGCGGTGCTCAATGCGGCGCGAATCAGTTCGACATTGTGTTGCGGATCATCTCCGAGCAGCGCCTCGACCTGGTTGCCCACCTCATCACTGAGGTCGACAAACAGGCGATTGAAGTTCTGCCCGCTCTCCAACTCGTAGCGGCCCAGGGGGATGTCCATCAACACCTGTTCCAGGCCCACCGGGTTGGCGATGGGCACCAATACGATCTCGCTCAACAGCCGCCCAGCCGCCGCCAATTCGGCGAGGCGCATCTTCAAGTGCCAGGCCACCAGCATGCCGGGCAGCTCATCGGCATGCAGCGACGACTGGATGTAAACCTTGCCTGCGGCCTGCTGCGGGCCGAAGTGGAAACTGTGGATTTGCCGCGCCGTGCCTGGCACCGGCGCAATCAGTTCATGTAGCTGATGACGCATGAAGGCTCCTTAATGGCTCGGCCCGAGAAAGGCCAGCCAGCGACGTTCCGCCAGCCGAAACAGGCCGACCAGGGCAAAGGTCACGGCGAGGTAGATCAGCGCGGCAATGCCGAACGATTGAAAGGTCATGAAGGTCGCCGAGTTGGCATCTCGCGCCACTTTGAGGATGTCCGGAATCGTCGCGGTAAACGCCACGGTGGTCGAATGCAGCATCAGGATCACTTCGTTGCTGTAGTACGGCAGCGAACGGCGCAGTGCGGACGGCATGATCACATAGGCGTACAGCTTCCAGCCGCTGAGCCCGTAGGCCTTGGCCGCCTCGACTTCGCCGTGGGCCATGCTGCGGATGGACCCGGCGAAAATCTCCGTGGTGTAGGCGCAGGTGTTAAGGGCGAAGGCCAGGATCGTGCAGTTCATTGCATCGCGAAAGAACGCATCCAGTACCGGTTGTTCGCGCACGGCGGCGATGCTGTAGATGCCGGTGTAGCAGATCAGCAACTGGATATAGAGCGGTGTGCCACGAAACAGGTAGGTGTAGAACTGCACCGGCCAGCGTACCAGCGGGTTGCGCGACACGCGGGCGATGGACAGCGGGATCGACACCAGAAAGCCGATCACCAGTGCGGCGCTGAGCAACCACATGGTCATGGCCAGGCCAGTAATGTGTTGGCCGTCGCTGTAAAGGAACGGGCGCCAGTATTCCTGCAAGAGTTCGATCATCGCACCGCCTCCCGGGAGCCTGCGGAGTAGCGACGTTCAAGACGGCGCAAGACAAAGTTGGAGACGCTGGTGATCACCAGGTAGATCAGCGCGGCCAGCACCAGGAAATAAAACAACTGATAAGTGCTTTTACCCGCGTCCTGGGCCGCCTTGACCAAGTCCGCCAAGCCGATGATCGATACCAGTGCGGTGGCCTTGAGCATCACCATCCAGTTATTGCCGATGCCCGGCAGGGCGAAGCGCATCATCTGCGGGAAGGTCACGTAGCGAAAGCGTTGCCCGCGCTTGAGCCCATAGGCAGTGGCGGCTTCCAACTGGCCACGTGGCACGGCGAGGATCGCGCCGCGAAAGGTCTCGGTGAAGTAGGCACCGTAGATAAAGCCCAGGGTGATCACCCCGGCGCTGAATGGGTCGATCTCGATGTATTCCCATTCCATAAAGTCGGTCAGGCCGGTCAGCCAGGTTTGCAGGCTGTAGAAAATCAGCAGCATCAGCACCAAGTCGGGTACGCCACGGATCAACGTGGTGTAGAGCTGGGCGGGAATGCGCAGGAAGGGCAGGCTGGAGAGTTTGGCGCTGGCGCCGAGCAGGCCCAGCAACACGCTGACGGCCAGGGACAACACCGACAACTTGAGGGTCATCCAGGTGCCTTGCAGCAACAGCGGGCCGAAACCCTTCAAGCTGAACGCGCTCAGCCCGAGGGTTTGCAACAGATCTTCGAACATAAATCAGGACCTATGGCGATAAAAAAGCGCCCCTCCACTGGAGGGGCGCCCCGGGCATTATTTGCCGCTGTACAGGTTCAGATCGCCAAAGTGTTTCTTCTGGATAGTGGCGTAGGTGCCATCATCGTGTAACGCTTTGATACCTTTATCCAAAAGCGCCTTGAGTTCAGTGTTACCTTTTTTGATACCGATTGCGGTTTTCGACGGCAGCAATGGGTCGTCAATAGCCGCGCTGACTTCGTAGCCGGCACCGGCTGGCGACTTCAGGAAACCGAGTTCGGCTTGCAGCATGTCCTGTACGGAAGCGTCGAGACGGCCGGAAGTCAGGTCAGCATAAACCTGGTCCTGGTTGGCGTAGGCCTTGGTGGTCACACCGGCCTTGTCCAGCACAGCCTTGGCATAGGCTTCCTGGATGGTGCCTTGCTCGTAGCCCACGGACTTGCCTTTGAGCGACTCAGGTGTCGAGAAGCCAGCGCCTTTCTTGAACACCAGCGAGGTTGGGCCGGAGAACAGCTCGTTGGAGAAGTCGATGGCCTTTTCACGCACCGGGGTCACGGTCATGGACGAGATCACGCCGTCGAACTTGTTAGCCTTCAGGCCTGGGATCATGCCGTCGAAGTCGCTTTCGACCCACTTGCACTTGACCTTCAGCTCGGCACAGATGGCATTGCCCAGATCGATATCGAAGCCCACAAGGCTGCCGTCAGCAGCTTTGGATTCGAAGGGCGCGTAGGACGGATCGACACCAAAACGCAATTCCTTGTATTCCTTGGCCAGCGCGGTACCGGCGGCCATGCACAGAGCCAGTGCAGAAAGGGTCAGCAATGCTTTTTTCATTATGTAATCCCTGGAAACCAAGATAAGCGCTTGTGGCGCGTTTAGGACTGTTACTGAACGGTGTCAGACGGAACACAAGTAGCAATTTCTGCACCATAGTTCCGAATGATCGTTTTAAAAGGTGGGAAGAGGGAATCTTGAGTGTAGGAGATGCCCGAAAGTGGGCATCGGAAAATGAGTGCACCATTACGAGTCATACGGAAATTAAAACCTGAGAGCGGGCGTAACGTCAGGCCAGGAGATCTTGCAGAGTGGCGAGGCTGTCGGCTTCCTCTACCGCCTTGTCCTGGCGCCACCGCAACATCCGCGGAAAGCGCACCGCAATCCCGCTTTTATGCCGCTTGGACAGGGCGATCCCCTCAAACCCCAACTCGAACACCATACTTGGCGTGACGCTGCTGACCGGGCCGAACTTCTCCACCGTAGTCTTGCGCACAATCGCGTCGACCTTGCGCATCTCCTCGTCGGTCAGTCCGGAATAGGCTTTGGCAAACGGCACCAGGCTGCGCTCGCTGCCGGGCGGGCCGTCCCACACGGCAAAGGTGTAGTCGCTGTAGAGGCTGGCGCGCCGGCCATGGCCGCGCTGGGCGTAGATCAACACGGCGTCGACGCTGAACGGGTCGACTTTCCACTTCCACCACAGGCCCATGTCCTTGGTGCGGCCGACGCCATACAGGCCTTGGCGATTCTTGAGCATCATGCCCTCGACGCCGAGGCTGCGGGAGGCTTCGCGTTGCTGCGCAAGGTCCTGCCAAGTTGCACCCGTCAGCAGCGGTGAGGGCTGCAATACCGGTTGGTTGCACACAGCAATCACCTGTTCCAACTGTGCGCGGCGCTCGGCCTGGGTGTGGTTGCGCCAGTCGTCGCCCGCATGTTCCAGCAGGTCGTAGGCCAGCACCGCCACCGGCGCATCCTCAAGGACTTTTTTGCTCAGGGTCTTGCGACCGATACGCTGCTGCAACAGAGCGAAGGGTTGCACTGAGTCTTTCCACACCACGATTTCGCCGTCGATCACCGTGCCATCGGGCAGGCCACTTACCAGGCTGTGAAGTTCGGGAAAACGGTCAGTCACCAATTCTTCACCCCTGGACCAGA
Source organism: Pseudomonas sp. Irchel 3H9 (assembly GCF_900187495.1). Classification (NCBI taxonomy): domain Bacteria; kingdom Pseudomonadati; phylum Pseudomonadota; class Gammaproteobacteria; order Pseudomonadales; family Pseudomonadaceae; genus Pseudomonas; species Pseudomonas sp. Irchel 3H9. Next base: position 656,791 of record NZ_FYDK01000001.1, read on the forward strand.
CCCACAGGCGCCCCTCGCGCTTGACCAGTTGCGCTCGAATGCCGTCCCACTTCCACTCCACCTGCCAGTCGGCTGGGGAGCCAAGCAATGCATCGAATTGCTCTACCGGCTGCGACAACCCGTGAGCAAGAAAAAACGGATACGGCTGACCGCCGCGTTGCGCATGTTCGTCGGACGATTCTGCGGCGATCAGTTTGAGGTAGCCCTGGGGTGTCGGGCGGTTGGAAAGATCGGTGTAGCCCACCAGCCGCTGGGCCACGCGTTTGCTGTCCAGCCCGGCCATGGCGGCAAGGGCGCGGGTGACCAGCAATTTGGAGACGCCCACACGAAAGCTGCCGGTGATCAATTTGATGCACACCATCAGGCTCGGTTGGTCCAGTTGTGCCCATAACGCCGGCAGGCGCTCTGCCAGGTCCTGAGGTGAGAGGCCGCGCAAGGGCAGGAGTTTTTCTTCCAGCCACACGGCGAGGCCGTCTTCTGAGGTGTAGGTTGATTCCGGCAGCAGCAGGGAAATCGTTTCGGCCAGGTCTCCCACCGACTGATAGCTCTCTTCGAACAGCCAAGGCTCGATGCCGGACGCTTCGGTGGCCATGTCCCGCAGCAGGCGCGTCGGCACCAGTTGTCGAGGGCGTCCGCCGGACAGGAAATACACTGCCCATGCCGCATCCTCAGGCGGCGCCTTCAGGAAGTAGGCTTGCAGGGCCGCGAGCTTGGCGTTACTGGAAGTGGTGGCGTCGAGGTTGGCGTACAGCTCAGCGAAGGCCTTCATGCGCTGACCTCTTCTTCATCGTCACCGTACTCGGTGGTGAAACCCTGGGCGTCCAGGCCTTTTTCCCGCAAGTGGCGCACCAATACGCCGACTGAGCCGTGGGTCACCATCACCCGTCCCGCGCCGGTTTGTTCGATGGCCCACAACAAACCGGGCCAGTCGGCGTGGTCCGAGAGCACAAAACCTCGGTCCACACCGCGCCGCCGCCGTGTGCCGCGCAGGCGCATCCAGCCGCTGGCGAACGCGTCGCTGTAGTCGCCGAAACGCTTGATCCAACTGCTGCCGCCGGCGGAGGGCGGGGCAATGATCAGGGCTTGGCGCAGCAGCGGGTCGGTCTTGGTGAAGTCACCGGCGTAGAGCGTCTCGGGAATGTAGACGCCGGCCTCGCGGTACACCCGGTTCAGCGGTTCGACTGCGCCGTGGCTGAGGATCGGGCCGATGCTGGCGTCGATGCCATGCAGGATGCGCTGGGCTTTGCCGAAGGAGTAGCAGTACAACACGCTGGCCTTGCCGGCGGCGATATTGGCCTGCCACCAGTCGTTGATCCCGGCAAAAATCTGCGCCTGGGGCTGCCACCGGTAGATCGGCAGGCCAAAGGTGGATTCGGTGATAAAGGTGTGGCAACGCACCGGTTCGAAGGGCGCGCAGGTGCCATCAGGCTCGACTTTGTAATCGCCAGACGCCACCCAGACTTCACCTTGGTATTCCAGGCGCACCTGGGCTGAGCCGAGCACATGCCCGGCCGGATGGAAACTCAACGTCACGCCGTGATGCTGCAGTTTCTCGCCGTAAGCCAGGGTTTGAAGGTTGATGTCCTGTCCCAGGCGCGAGCGCAGGATGCCTTCGCCGGGCGCGGCGGCCAGGTAATGCTGGTTGCCGGTGCGGGCGTGGTCGCCGTGGGCGTGGGTGATGACGGAGCGTTCTACCGGGCGCCAAGGGTCGATGTAGAAATCACCGGCGGGGCAGTAGAGACCTTCAGGGCGGGCGATGACAAGGTCCATGGGGTGTGCCGTGGGCGATGGGCTTATCAGTAGGAGGAGAATGAACCTGGAGAAGTTCTATCTAAATGCAGAGAGCCAAATGTGGGAGGGTGCTTGCTCCCGATGGCGGTGGATCAGTCAAATTTGTATTGGCTGACCCACTGCTATCGGGAGCAAGCACCCTCCCACATTTTGACCCGGTTTCTTCAGGAGAAAGCCGGTTTATTTGCCTGGAGTCAGGGTTAACCGAGCTTTCCCATAGACCTTCTCAAAGTTCTGCGGCTGCATCGGGAAGCTCAGGTATTGCGCCTTGAGCGACGGGTCGATGCCATTGGCGTAGCTCGGGCTGGCGGGATTGCCGGATTGGCCGATGCCGCCCTGGCCCATCATCGGTTCCACCTGGCCGAAGTCGACGATCATGCGCAGCGCCGGGACTTGGGTGGTGTTGAAATCCTGGCCCCAGCTATACGGCGCCGGGTTCAAGGTGTTGTGGTCACCGCCGGACGCCAACGGGCCGCGAATGACTTGGCCAGCAGTGTTCTTCCAGGTGGTGCTGTGCAGCTTGCCCCACTGCCAGGCCTTGTGATCGGCGCCCAGCTGGATGTCGCCCGCGGTGATCGCGGCCGCGAGGCTGCGGGCCAGGATCGCCGGTTTGTCTTCTTTCTGCGGTGTGCGCACGTCGTCCCAGAACGGGCTGTCTTCGCGGCTCAGCAAGTGGTCGGCCTGGGCGGCGTAGGAGAGGTTGGCGTTGCTGACAAACGCTTTCCAACTGGCGCTGTTTTCCGGGCCGAGTTCGTCGAGGAAGATCTGCTTGGTGCTTTCCTGCAGGAATAACTCATAGAGAGCCGCGTCGGCGGATGTCGCGACGAGGCGACCGTCGAAGGCCATCAGGCGATTCAGCGCTTCACGCGCTTTGGCCTGTTCGGCTGCAGGCAACCCATCAATCGCCTGTTTCAGCGGCTGGGCCATGCCCGGTGCCTGGAACATGGTCTTGAGCTTGGCGGCGAACGTGGTGGTCTGGTCGTATTGCATGGCGATCACGCTACGACTGTCGTGCTTGCCGGCATTGGCCAATTGCGCCAGGCGCTCGCTGCGCTCCGGGGCGTCCCAGGAGTTGGACAACTGCATGCCATAGCCACGCGGCGCGGTGCGCTGGTTGGCGGTGCCGATCCAGCCTTGGGCCGGGTCCTGGTCATAAGGATGCAGCATCGCGTCGGCGTAGCCGTCCCAGTCAAAACGCGTATCCCAGCCTGGCGACGGCAGCAGACCTTCGCCTTCGCGGCGGTTGGGGAAACGGCCGGTGACCTGCCAGCCGATATTGGTGGCGTCGGCGAACACCATGTTTAAGGCAATGGCGCGAATCTCGCGGGTCGCATCCGAGGCTTTGGCGACGTTTTGCGCGCGGGACAGGTCGAAGAACGCATCCAGGCTCTTGTCGTCTTTAAAGTCGGCTGTTTGCAACGCCAGGCCCAGACCGCTGGTGAGCGCCTGGCTGCTGTTGAGCAGGGCGCCGTGACGGGTTTCGTAGACAACTTCGCGAGTCGAGCGCTGGCCTTTGACGAAGAAGGTTTCATTACGCACGCCGGCCGGCAGCCATTTGCCGTTGTTCTCGTAGTACAGCGCGTTGCCTTGGCGTTTGACCTTTTCCAGGAACAGGTCCTGGGTATCGCCCTTGACCGTGCTCATGCTCCACGCGACTTTGCCGTTGAACCCGGACAGCAGCGTTGGCAAGCCGGCAATCGAGGCGCCGACGGCCTGGTATTTCGGGGCGCGAATCTGCACGTAGCTCCATGGCGACGGTGCTTGCGGTTGGGCGGCGAGGTCGTTGGCCAGCAGGCTCTTGCCACTGCGGCTGCGCTGCGGGCCGATGGCCCAGTTGCTCGACGTGGTCACGGCCAGGGCATTGAGGCTGCCCAGTTGCTGGCTGACGGTGTCCAGCCCCGCCAGACCGGTGATCTGGCTGAAGTTCACACCCTTGAGCTTCTCGGCTTCGGCCAGTGGGATGGGCTCGTCCGGTGCGCTTGGGGTAAGCCAGGCGAGTTTGTCGGCGCCGACTTTTTGCGCGAGCACCAAAGAGGCGAGCTCTTCTTGCAGGTTGGCCGACTCGCTGAAATTCAGCAGGCAGAACAACAGCGCCGAATCTTCCGGCTTCCAGTATTCGGGCTTGTAGCCGGTCTGGGCCAGGTCCGGCGGCAGCTTGTCGCGGTAGCGGAACAGGTAGGCGTTGACGCCACGGGCATACACTTCGAAGAAGCGCTTGAGGCGCGGCGATGAGGCGTTGTACAGCTCGCCGGCGCTTTTTTTCAGGTTGACCGCACGCATGAAGCGGTCGACATCCAACACCTCTGGGCCGGACATTTCTGCAAGACGGCCTTGGGCCAGCAGGCGCAGGGTGACCATCTGGGTGATGCGGTCACTGGCGTGCACATACCCAAGGCTGAACAGTGCGTCGTGGAATGTGTTGCTTTCGATCAGCGGCATGCCTTGGGCATTGCGGCGCACCGACACGTTTTGTGCCAGGCCTTTGATCGGCTGTACGCCCGCAACGGGCGGCAAGGTGTCCTGGGTGCTCTGGAGCTGGCAACCGGCCAGGCTTAATGCACTGGCCACTGCCGCGGCAACGCCGAACCGGGGGAGAAAATGTGAGAGGGCTGGCGAGGCCATGGCAAAGCTCCTGCGGGGGGTAGCGTCAGTAAAGGCGCTACGTTAGTGAGCGCGGCGAACCGACGCAAGCAGGAGCTCAGCCTTATTTTCATGAACGGCCCAAGAGGACTTGGGCGGATTGGCCTTCCGTGCCCATTCATATGCCCGAACCGTCGCCGGGCGCCTATTACAGTATCGAGCTTACGCCCCGTGGCACTTCTTGAATTTTTTCTCGCTGCCGCATGGGCAAGGATCGTTGCGGCCAACGTCCTTCAACGCGTTGCGCACTGGCTCTTGATGAGCGTGGCCGCAGTTCGGGCCGTGGACATGGCCGTGGCCGTGGTCGTGATCATGGTGATCGTGATCGTGGTTGCAGTCAGGACCATGGACATGGGGTTGCTGAGTCATTGATGTCGCTCCGGAATAAAATCGCCGGGGATTATCACGCCATTGTGGGCCACCTGCACGTCATAACCGATGAATAATCCGGTTTTGAGCTCGCCTTCCAAGCGATAGGGCACGGGTTGGTCGGGTTTTTTCAACAACTGCACGACACTGCGTATCTGCGGCCAGAGGTTGGTGCGTACGGAAACTTTGAAAAACGCATGGCTTCGGGGCGGCACGGTGAGCCATTCGTTGGACTCGCCTTCGGTCAGCACAAAATCATCCAGGGTGACCTTGTAGATCAGGCCGCGCACGGTCAGGTCCGCGTCGTCGCGGTTGTCTACGCGAAAGTACAGTTTGAATTTCTGTTCCAGCAACTTGGCCCGCACCACTTCGACCTTAACCAGAGAGACGTGGGGCGGCGGCGCGTCGTCCTCGAACCACGAAGCACAGCCGCTTAGACCGAAGATTAACGCCAGCATCAAGCTGTAGATCCGGAGCATGGCGTTGGTCCTATTGTGGTTAGAAGTAGCTGGAGCAGCACTTCTTGAATTTTTGCCCGCTGCCGCACAGGCACGCGTCATTGCGTCCAGCCTTCACCTCCACCGTCGGATCGATGAAGTACCAGCGCCCGTCATTCTGTACGAAAGAAGACTGTTCGCGGTGGCTATGTTCGCCGGTGCTGTCGTGCCAGCGCGCTGTAAAGGTCACGAAGGCATGTTCCGGCTGGCCGCCGAACACCTCCGAGCTTTCCACCTCAAGGCCGAGCCAGGTGCTCTGGGCACTCCAGGCGCTGATGGATTCGCGATCCAAACCCGCCTGTTGCGCGGGCAATGTGGTCGCCACCAAATAGTCCACCAGGCCCAGCACATAGGCGCTGTAGCGCGAGCGCATCAACGCGCTGGCGCAGGGCGCCGGGTGACCGGCGTGATAATGGCCGCAGCAGGCATCCAGCAGGTTGCCACTGCCGCAGGGACAAATGGATGTACTCATTGGGTTACCACCAATACTTACCGAAATTTTCCGGGTTGGCCCAGAAGCGGGCATTGAGCCAGTCCGGCACCTGTTTATAGTCAAGCAGATCGTAGGTAAACAGCGTCAGCACCTGCTCATCGCGCTGGAAGCGTTCGCCGGCCTGCAGGGCCAGAGAGAAGAAGTCGGTGTCCTTCCAGTCGCAGGCGCCCAGATCCACCAGCACCGCAATGCGGCTGGCGTTGAGGTTGCGAATCCCGCCGAGCAGAGTCAGGCCTTGGGGTTTTGACAGGTGCTCCAGGCAATCGACCACCAATGCCAGGTCAAAGCGCAGCGCGGCCAGCTCTGCGGGCAACGGCCCAGGCGTTGCCACAAACACTTGGGTGTCGGGATGCGCTTCCTTAAAGGCATCCAGCGCCGGGAACTGGCTGGCACCCAACAGCAACAGGCGTTTGGGCTGGTGCAGATCGAGCAATGCGGCCAGGGCTTGCTGGGGGGTACGGGCAGAAATACCAGCGGTCATCAGAGATCCTCACATCAGGACCGTAGAGACTAGCGCGGCTGAGCGTGTGGGCCTAGAGCAGGTGATGGCGAAAAGTCCTACTTTGATGTTCATCCTCAATGAATACGGGGATGGGGTACCGCGGCACAGATCCTCTCTTTAATCGCCGCCCTTTCAAGTTTTTTGAACCTTCACTGGCAAATCGCCTGTAGAAGTCGTTACTGTGCGATCAAAGAAAAATTTGAAAACACTCAGGAGCCCCATGATGCGTAAGGTTTTTCTGTTGGCTCTGTTGGCCAGCCCCGTTGCCCTGGCCCAGAGCGTCAGTGTCGAAACCAACTCGTTGATGCGCCTGCCCAGCAGCACCAGTGTGTTGCAGCTGGAACGCTTGGAAGTGGCGGACTACGGCACCTTGCTGATCCCCTCGACCATCAGCCAGGTCACCGTCGATGAGCTGCATTTGGGGCGCGATGCACGTATCGCCATTGTCCCCGGCGCTGTCGGACTGCAATTGCAGGTGGGTCATGCGCAACTGGAACATGGCAGCCAGATCACCTCGCGCGGCGCGCCAGGCACCCATGAAAAACCTGCGAAAGCCGGTCGAGACCTGACCTTGCGCATCAATTCGCTGGCGGCTGAAGAGCTGTCGGTGGATGCCCGTGGCGGCGCCGGTGCTCAGGGTTATGCCGGGCTTGATGGTGCCAATGGTGTGGACCCGGGTTGCACATGGGGCTCAGCCGGACGCGGTTTCAATGGTGATAATGGCGGTGATGGCCTGCCGGGGGGCGCGGGTGCGCAGGTACGCGTGGAGTTGCCTAAGGACTTCCCGGCTGAACATATCAAGGTCTGGGTGGACGGCGGCGCTGGCGGGCTGGCGGGTACAGCGGGCAAACCGGGCAAAGGCGGGGAATCCAAAGGCTGCCTGGTGTATCGCGCCGATGGCGGCGAAAAGGGCCGTCCTGGTTTGGAAGGACAACCGGGGCCGGTTGGGCCTGCGGGGACTGTGACTATTCAGCGTCTCTGATACTTCAAGCCCCTCCCACCTTGGAATGCATTCCGGGTGTGGGGGGCTTGCTGCCGATAGCGGGCTAAAGGTCGTCTCAGAACATCGGCCGAGCCGAAGCAATCGCGACCACCACCAACCCAACAATCAGATTAACCCCCACCAACTTGCGAATCTGCCCCAGCGCAGCCGCGCCCGCCGGCCAATCCTCAGCCGCCACCGCCGCCTTCAACTCCGGAAATTTCAACGCCTGGATGCGGATAAACAACGCGGTCATCACCAGATATAAGCCCATCATCACCTGCACGTAACGCGGTGCAGTCTCAAACCCGCTGAAACGCAGGTGCAGCAGGCCCACACCGCTGATCGGCAAAATCAGCACCGCCACCCATACCCACACGAAAAAACGTTGAAACACATTTGCCCACAACTTGAGTCGGGCAGGGCCCTCAAGTGCCGCCATGGCGGCGGGTCGCAGGATCATCCAGGCGAAAAACATACCGCCCACCCATACCAGGGCGGCCAATACATGCAGGGTGTAAGCGAGGCTAAACGCGGTCATTGTGGTACTCCGTTCTGCGCGGGATTAATTAGCGGGGTATGATAGCGGCCGATCCGAACCACTGAAAATTTATCCAGCGTTTTTTGCGCCCGACTATCCATGATCAGCACTGAACTCAAAACCACGATCCAGGGCGCCTACTCGCGTTTTCTCGAAGCCAAGAGCTTGAAACCGCGCTACGGCCAACGCCTGATGATCGCCGAAGTGGCCAAGGTCCTCGGGGATATCGACACCGACGACGAAGGTCGCCGCGAAGGTGACCCAGCGGTCGTGGCCGTCGAAGCCGGCACCGGTACCGGCAAGACCGTTGCCTACAGCCTCGCTGCGATCCCGACCGCCAAGGCCGCAGGCAAACGCCTGGTGATCGCCACCGCTACCGTCGCCCTGCAAGAGCAGATCGTCTACAAAGACCTGCCCGACCTGATGCGCAACAGCGGCCTGAACTTCACGTTTGCCCTGGCTAAGGGCCGTGGCCGCTACATGTGCCTGTCCAAGCTCGACGTGCTGCTGCAGGAAGGCCACGCGCAGACCGCCACGGCGTCGCTGTTCGAAGAAGAAGGCTTCAAGATTGAGGTTGATGAAGTCAGCCAGAAGCTGTTTACCAGCATGATCGAGAAACTGGCCGGCAATAAATGGGACGGCGACCGCGACAGCTGGCCCACCGCCCTTGAAGACGCCGACTGGGCACGCCTGACCACCGACCATAGCCAATGCACTAACCGCCATTGCCCGAACTTCGGTCAATGCGCTTTCTACAAAGCGCGCGAGGGCATGGGCAAAGTCGACGTAATCGTCACCAACCACGACATGGTCCTGGCCGACCTGGCCCTGGGCGGCGGCGCCGTCCTGCCGGACCCTCGCGACACGCTCTATGTGTTTGACGAAGGCCATCACCTGCCCGACAAGGCCATCGGCCACTTCGCCCACTACACGCGCCTGCGTTCCACCGCCGACTGGCTGGAAACCACCGCGAAGAACCTCACCAAATTGCTCGCCCAGCACCCGCTTCCCGGCGACTTGGGCAAGCTGATTGAGCAGGTGCCGGAGCTGGCGCGGGAGATCAAGACCCAGCAGCAGTTCATGTTCAGCGCCTGCGAGCAGGTCGCCGACTTCAAGCCCGGCGAAGATGTGGAGGGCCGTGAGCGCCCACGCCACCGCTTTGTCGGCGGGATGATCCCCGAGCATATGCGCGAAATGGGCATTGAACTGAAGAAAGGCTTTTCACGCCTGACTGACCTGTTTACCCGTCTCACGGATTTGCTCAAGGAAGGCATGGATGGCGAGGTCAATATCGGCATCGCCAGTAACCAGGCCGAGGAGTGGTACCCACTGTTCGGCAGCCTGTTGTCCCGTTCCCAAGGGAACTGGGAGCTGTGGACCGCGTTTACCGTCGAAGACCCCGAAGACAACCCGCCCATGGCCCGTTGGCTGACCTTGTCGGAAAGCGGCGCGCTGTTTGATATTGAGGTCAATGCCAGCCCGATCCTCGCCGCCGAAATGCTTCGGCGCAATCTGTGGAACGTGGCCTACGGCTGCCTGGTCACCTCCGCCACGCTGACGGCCCTGGGCACTTTCGACCGGTTCCGCATGCGCGCCGGGCTGCCGAAAAAAGCCGTCACCGCCGTGGTGCCGAGCCCGTTCCATCACGCCGACGCCGGTGTGTTACGGGTGCCGGACCTCAAGGCCGATCCTCGGGACGCGCCGGCCCACACTGCCGCGATCATTCGTGACTTGCCGGGCCTGGTCGAAGGCTCTCGGGGCACGCTGGTGCTGTTCTCGTCGCGCAAGCAGATGCAGGACGTGTTCGACGGCCTCGACCGCGACTGGCGCAAGCAGGTGTTTATCCAGGGCAACCTGTCCAAACAGGAAACCCTGAACAAGCACAAGGCGCGCGTCGACGGCGGGGACTCCAGCGTATTGTTCGGCCTGGCGAGCTTTGCCGAAGGTGTCGACTTGCCGGGCGCGTACTGCGAGCACGTGGTGATCGCCAAGATCCCGTTCTCGGTGCCGGATGATCCGGTAGAGGCCGCGTTGGCCGAATGGATCGAAGCGCGGGGCGGTAACCCGTTCATGGAAATCTCGGTGCCGGATGCTTCGTTGAAGCTGGTGCAGGCCTGCGGGCGGTTGCTGCGTACGGAAGAAGATCGCGGCACCATCACCTTGCTCGACCGTCGTTTGGTCACCCAGCGCTACGGCAAAGCTATCCTGAATGCTTTACCGCCGTTCCGGCGCGAAATTTCTTAAGCCACTGTGGGCGGATTCGCCCACTTCGTGGCCTATCTCATCAATGTCATCAGGCCATTCACCGGCCGTTTGGGAGAACCTTGCTCGTATGATTCGCACGCTGCCCGCCCTTTTTGCCCTGCTGTTCGCTGCGCCCTTGATGGCGGCGCCCGCCGGGCAACAAACCCTGTTCAACTTCGTCCGGCCTGCCGATGTGGTCAAGGTGGCGACCCAGGACGCCAGCCTGCCGCAATACAACGCCGAGCAAACCCCCGAAGGTGAGGTGTTGCGCCGTATCACCTTCAACCCGGCCGCTGAACCCAGCTTGGTGCTTAGCCCGCAGACGGGGGTGTGGGACTGGTCGCAGTCCAGCGCCATGAGCCTGCGTATTCAGAGTGCCATGGACTGGGCGCTGACCCTTTACGTCAAGGTGCAGAGCAGTGACGGCAAGACGTTGGTCAGTCGAATCGATCTGCCGGCCGGCCCGGCACAGACCCTGCTGATCCCGCTGCAAGCCAACTCGCCGCTGAGTCAGGGCATGAAGGCCGGCCCGCCGATGCCGATTACTGTTGATGGCCAGCGTGTGTTGCTGGCTGGCAGCGCTGGGGAAATCGACCGCAGCCAGGTGGTCTCGGTGACGTTGTCGATGATCAAGCCCAACGCGGCCCAAAGCATCCTGCTGGAGCGCTTTGGTGTTCAGGACAGTGAGCCGGTATTGAAGGCCGCCTACAGCGAGTTAGTGGATACCTATGGCCAATCCACCCGTGCGCGTTGGCCAGAGAAGGTCAGCAGCGACGAGCAGCTCAAGGCCGCCGCGGCCAAAGAGCAAACCCAGCTTCAAGGCTGGTTGGCTGCGCGGGATAAGTCCGCATTGGACAGGTTTGGTGGCTGGAACAAAGGCCCTGCATTCAATGCCAGCGGCTTTTTCCACACGGAGAAGCGTGACGGCCGCTGGTATCTGGTAACGCCTGAGGGCCATCCGTTCTACTCCCTGGGCGTCAATACCGTGGCCCCGGATAACAGCCAGACCTACGTGGCCGGTCGTGAATGGATGTTTGCGGCGTTGCCCAAGGCTGGTGAGCCCTTGGATAAGTATTACGGCAGCGGCGATAACCGCACCGGTAACGGTGCGGGTGAGGGGCGTAGTTTTGGCGCCGGGCGTTGGTACGATTTCTATGGCGCCAACCTGCAGCGCGCCTACGGTGGCGAAGGCTTCGACCAGAAACGCTGGGTGACTCACACCCTGGACCGCCTGCAAGCCTGGGGTTTCAACACCGTGGGCAACTGGAGCGACGAGGCTTTGGCCCGTGCCGACCGCGTCCCCTATACCTTGCCGCTGTTGATCGTCGGCGATTACGCCAGCATCAGCACCGGCACCGACTGGTGGGGCGGCATGCCCGATCCGTTTGACCCACGCTTCGCCATGGCGACCGAGCGTGCCGTTGCGATTGCTGCTCGCGACCATCGCGACGACCCGTGGCTGATCGGCTTCTTTGCCGATAACGAACTGGCTTGGGCAGGGCCGGGTGATGATCCGAAATCCCGCTACGCCTTGGCCTACGGCACGTTGCGTATGACCACCGACGTTCCAGCCAAACGCGCTTTCCTCAAGCAATTGCGGGACAAGTACCGCAATGAAGAAGGCTTGTCGAAAGCCTGGGGCATCGAATTGGCGGGTTGGGAGCTGATGGAAGATCCAGGCTTTGAACCACCGATTCCCAACCCTGAGCACCCGGAAATCGAGGCCGACTTTAAATACTTCCAGAAAACCTTTGCCGATGCTTATTTCAAGACCATCTCCGATTCTCTGAAATGGCACGCGCCGAACCAGTTGTTGCTGGGTGGTCGCTATGCGGTGAGCACGCCCGAGGCTGTGGCTTCGTGCGCACAGTATTGCGATGTGCTGAGCTTCAACATGTACACCCTCAAGCCTCAGGACGGTTACGACTTCGCTGCGCTGCGCGCGTTGGATAAACCCGTGCTGATCACTGAATTCAACTTTGGCTCTGCCGACCGTGGCCCGTTCTGGGGCGGCGTGACCCAGTTGGCCAGGGAAGAGGACCGTGGCGCGGCGTACGCCAACTTCCTCAAGCAAGCCATGGCCGAACCTTCGATTGTGGGTGTGCACTGGTTCCAGTACCTGGACCAACCCGTGACCGGCCGTTTGCTGGACGGTGAAAACGGCCACTTCGGCTTGGTGGGCATCACCGACGTGCCTTATCAGGGCTTTGTCGACAGCGTGCGTAAAAGCAACCTGGCGGCGGTGGACCAACTGGGCAAGGAGGCGGAAAAGGCCAAGGCGGCAAGCGCTGTCCGTGAGGGTGAAGGCGGTAAGTCTGGGCATGACGGCAAAGGCGCAGGGCAGGGCGCCGGGCATGCCGGTGGGCACTCCGCCAACGGTCATTGATTGATCGCTGACGGGTTCACAAAACCTACAAGGGCTGGAACAATGTCGGCCACTTTCCATGGTGTTTTTCGAGGCGGCTTACGTGCAGATTCAGGGTCATTACGAACTCCAGTTCGAAGCGGTACGTGAAGCGTTTGCCGCGCTGTTCGATGACCCACAGGAGCGTGGCGCCGGGCTTTGCATTCAGATCGGCGGCGAAACCGTGGTCGATCTGTGGGCCGGCACCGCTGACAAGGACGGTGCCGAGGCCTGGCACAGCGACACCATCGTCAATCTTTTCTCCTGCACCAAGACATTTACTGCCGTCACGGCCCTGCAATTGGTGGCTGAGGGTAAGTTGCAGTTGGACGCTCCAGTTGCCAAGTACTGGCCGGAATTTGCCGCTGCCGGTAAGGAAAGCATCACGCTGCGCCAGTTGCTCTGCCATCAGGCGGGTTTGCCGGCGATCCGCGAGATGCTGCCCACCGAGGCCCTGTATGACTGGCAACTGATGGTCGACACCCTCGCGGCCGAAGCACCCTGGTGGACGCCGGGCCAAGGCCATGGCTACGAGGCGATCACCTACGGCTGGCTGGTCGGCGAACTTCTGCGCCGCGCCGATGGGCGTGGGCCTGGTGAATCCATTGTGGCGCGCGTTGCACGGCCGTTGGGCCTGGACTTTCATGTGGGCCTGGCGGATGAAGAGTTTTATCGTGTTGCCCATATAGCGCGCAGCAAAGGCAATATGGGCGATGAAGCTGCGCAACGTTTACTGCGAGTAATGATGCGTGAACCCACCGCCATGACCACACGGGCATTTGCCAATCCACCGTCTATTTTGACCAGTACTAATAAACCTGAATGGCGACGCATGCAGCAGCCCGCGGCTAATGGTCACGGTAATGCGCGTAGCCTGGCGGGTTTTTATAGTGGTTTGTTGGACGGTAGTTTGTTGGAAGCCGACATGCTCGAAGAGTTGACCCGTGAACACAGTATCGGGCCGGATAAAACATTATTGACACAAACTCGCTTTGGTTTGGGATGCATGTTGGATCAACCGCAGATGCCTAATGCCACATTCGGCCTTGGCCCGCGTGCTTTTGGGCATCCTGGTGCAGGTGGATCGGTAGGGTTTGCCGACCCCGAACACGATGTAGCGTTTGGTTTCGTGACTAATACATTGGGGCCTTATGTACTTATGGACCCTCGTGCACAGAAGTTGGTCGGAATATTGGCCGGTTGTCTGTAAACCCCTTGCTGTTTCACATTTTTTTGTTACAAAGGCAACTATAAGAAGACGCTGAACGAAATGATGTAACTTTAATGTTCTGTAAGCGTCTGTTTAACGGGTCATCCAGACCCCCGTTTCTTTTCTCATTTTGTGGATATCTCATGTTATCGAACAAGTCCTTGGCACTGGCGCTTTGCCTCACCATTACCGGCTGCGCACAAACTCCACAGAATGATGCCGAGGGTGGGCATTGGTGGTCATTTGGATCTGATAAGGCCGCTACCAAGGACGTCGTGACCCAGACCGAGGCCAAGCCGGATGCCAAACCCGCAGCTGGCGCCAAGCCTGCCGCACCTGTAGCCGCTGCGCCTGCTCCGGCAGCCAAGGCTGACACCGGCTCCAGCTGGTGGCCGTTCTCCTCCAAAAGCACCGACGAAAAGGCTGCCGATGCCAAGGCCGCAGACCTGAAAGCCGACCTCAAGGCCGCCACTCCGGCCGCTGCCGCTGCACCAGCCGTCGCCAAGACCGACAGCGAAACTCACTGGTGGTGGCCGTTCGAAAGCAAACCCAAGCCATTGTCCAAGGTCGACGTGACCAACGTGCCGATGCCGGACCCGAAAATCACCCAGGCCTGGTTGGACGACTATGAGCCGCGCCTGCGCGCCGCCATCAAGGACAGCAACCTGCAACTGGAACGTCGCGACAACGTGCTCGTCGTGATTGCGCCGGTCGATGGCTCCTACAACCCAAAACGTCCAGCCATGCTGTTGCCGGTTACCCTTGGCCCGTTCACGCGTGTTGCCAAGGCTGTTGAAGCAGATCCCAAGACCGCCGTACTGGTCTTGGGTCACGTTGACGCCACCGGCACCGCCCCGGCGAGCCAGGCGCTGAGCAGGGAGCGCGCGCAGTCTATCGCTTCGATTTTCAGCCTCAGCGGTTTGAAGCAGGATCGCCTGATGCTGCGTGGCATGGGTGACCTGATGCCACGTGCCGCCAACGACAGCACCCAGGGCCGTGCGCTGAACCGTCGCATGGAAATTATGTTCACTCAGCGTACAACTATGTTGGCGCTGCTGAGCAAGTACAACTCGGGCAAGACGCCGCCTGTGGCTGAAATGGTTGCCGTGCAGAACGTACCTGCACCGGCTCCGGCAGCCAAAGCTGCGGCGAAAAAAGCTCCGGCCGCGAAGAAAGCTGCCGCCAAGCCAGCCGCTAAAAAGGCGCCGGCCAAGCCAGCTGCCAAGAAAACTGCCCCGGCCAAAGCCAAGGCTGCTGCACCGGCGAACGACCAGGCAAAAAACTGATCTGCTGAACCAGAAGGATAAAGCCGCATGACCCAGGCACTGGCCGATATGCGCCGTGACTACACACGGGACGGTTTGAGCGAGGCCCAGGCCCCGGGCGAGCCGTTTGCGTTGTTCCACCAGTGGTTTGCCGATGCGGTGAAAACCGAGCAGCCTCCGGTGGAAGCCAATGCCATGACCCTGGCTACGGTCGACCAGGAAGGTCGCCCGCACTGCCGCATCCTGCTGCTCAAGGGCTTGGATACGCAGGGCTTTACCTTCTTCACCAACTATCAGAGCGCCAAGGGTGAACAACTCGCGGCGCGGCCGTTTGCAGCCATGACGTTTTTCTGGCCGACCCTGGAGCGCCAGGTGCGCATCGAAGGGCGGGTGGTCAAGGTCACGCCTCAGGAGTCGGATGCTTATTACCAGGTCCGTCCTATGGGCAGCCGTCTCGGCGCTTGGGCTTCCCCGCAAAGCCAGGTCATTCGTGACCGTGAAGAACTGCAAGACCTGCTCACGGCCACTGAGCAGCGCTTCAGCGATACCCAGCCCGACTGCCCCGAGCATTGGGGTGGCTATCGTCTGCTGCCGGAGCGTATTGAGTTCTGGCAAGGTCGCGCCAGCCGCCTGCATGACCGCTTGAATTACCGCCTGCAAGGGGGCGAGTGGACCCGCGAGCGCCTGGCGCCCTGAGCGTCACCTTTCGTCACTTCATCTGAATGTTGTTCGCAGCACCGACGTCTCTATGGGAGAGACTTCGGTCGCATGCGGCTGCGCGGCTACAATGATGAAAACGTTGTGACATCTCTTGGTACACGAACTGAGCTACCGTTTGTCGAGTTTTCCGGTGTACGCAGTCTGTACTCAGGCTGAATGAAAGCAGTTTTCTGCGGTGCTTGCCGTGACAGGCGCCAAGCCGCAGCGTCTAATGAACACCTGTCCTTTGGAGTTGATGCTATGCGTAAGTCCGTTTTACTGGTTGCCTGCTTTACCACCCTGTCGCTGCTACTGGGTGGCTGCGCCTCAAGTTTGACCGGCGATTCGTATTCCCGTGATGAAGCGCGTCGTGTACAGACCGTGCGCATGGGTACCATCGAATCCCTGCGTCCGGTGAAAATCGAAGGCACCAAGACCCCAATCGGCGGCGCTGCCGGCGCAGTCATCGGCGGCGTTGGCGGCAGCGCCATCGGCGGCGGCCGTGGCAGCATCGTCACTGCTGTGATCGGCGCAGTCGCTGGCGGCCTGCTGGGCTCGGCCACTGAAGAAGGCCTGACCCGCACTCAAGGCGTGGAAATCACCGTTCGCGAAGACGATGGCAGCATGCGCGCTTACGTCCAGGCTGTGCAGGAGAACGAAATCTTCCGCATTGGCGACCGCGTGCGCATCATGACGGTCGATGGTACCAGTCGCGTTACCCGTTAATCGGTAAGCAGCAGGTAAAGAAAAACCCCAACCGGGTGACCGGTTGGGGTTTTTTTGTGGGCGCTGTTTCTGGGGGATCAGGCTTTTTTACGACTCGCCATCGCCGTTACCAGATATCCAATACATGCTGCCAATATCGACCCGGTCAGAATCCCCATTCGATCCTCGCCGGCAAATTCGCTGGCGCCCGGCACGAATGCCAGGGAGCCGACGAACAGGCTCATGGTGAAGCCGATACCGCACAGGATCGCCACGCCGAAGACTTGGCCCCAGTTGGCGCCGTTAGGCAGTGTGGCGAGACCCGTCTTGATGGCCAGCCAAGTGAGGCCGAACACACCGATGGTCTTGCCGATCAGCAGGCCGGCGGCAATGCCCATGGGCACGTGGTGGGTGAAGCTCTCCAGGCTGACGCCGGTGAGGGAAACGCCAGCGTTAGCGAAGGCGAACAGCGGCAGGATGCCGTACGCCACCCACGGGTGCAGAGCGTGTTCGAGGGTCAGCAGCGGCGAGGGCTCGGCGTTCTTAGTGCGCATCGGGATGCAGAACGCCAGCGTCACGCCGGCCAGTGTGGCGTGCACGCCACTCTTGAGCACGCATACCCACAGGATCAGGCCGACGATCAGATAGGCCCAGAGCTTGATCACTCCGAGGCGGTTCATCGCGATCAAGGCCACCAGACAGGCGCCCGCGCCAGCCAAGGCTGCACCGGACAAATCGGCGGAATAAAACACTGCGATCACGATGATCGCGCCCAGGTCATCGATGATCGCCAGGGTCATCAGGAACAGTTTCAAGGACGTCGGGACGCGCTTGCCCAGCAGCGCCAACACGCCCAGGGCGAAGGCAATGTCGGTGGCCATGGGGATTGCCCAACCGGAGAGGGCGGCGGGGTAGTCCTTGTTGATCGCCCAGTAGATCAGCGCCGGCACCACCATGCCGCCGATGGCGGCTGCACCGGGCAGGACCACTTGCGACGGTTTGGACAGATGGCCGTCAAGCAACTCGCGCTTGACCTCCAGGCCGATCAACAGGAAGAACAGAGCCATCAGGCCATCGTTGATCCACAACAAGGCTGGCTTGTCGATTTTCAACGCGCCAATCTGCGCCACCACCGGCACGTCGAGAAACGCGCCGTACAGGTGGGACAACGGTGAGTTATTGATGATCAATGCCAGGGCCGCAGCGGCGATCAACAACAGACCGCTGGCGGCTTCCAGCTGGAAGAAACGAGTGAAAGTGCTACGCAGAGCCAAGGGGTGCTCTCCAATCCGGATTCAATAGGCGGGTACCCTAACCCGTACCGTTAGTTGTTAAAACAAAAGTTATATTCTTATTTGTTATAAGCAATGGGCAGGTTCAGCGTTGCGTCAGGGGCTTGAAATTGTGTGTCCAATTGAGACGTTACTGTATCTGTGTCGAGTGTAGGAAAGATCCTAATATTGACCTGGAAATTCTTAGAGAAACCGACCATGAGTGACCATCGTCCCTGGGCTCGCGAAGCCATTCGTATCATCGAAGCAGACTTCCAGCGCAGCGCTGACACCCACCTGATCCCCTTGCCGCTGCCAGGTTTGCCGGGTATCGAGTTGTACTTCAAGGACGAGTCGAGCCATCCCACCGGCAGCCTCAAACACCGGCTGGCCCGCTCGCTGTTTCTGTATGCGCTGTGCAATGGTTGGCTCAAGCCCGGAGCACCAGTGATTGAAGCCTCCAGCGGCTCCACGGCGATCTCCGAAGCCTACTTTGCTCGGCTGCTCGGCCTGCCGTTTATCGCGGTGATGCCGGCCAGCACTTCCCAGGAAAAAATCGCGCAGATTGCCTTCTATGGCGGTAAGAGCCATCTGGTAAAAGATCCCACACAGATCTATGCAGAATCCGAGCGCTTGGCGCGGGAAAGTGGCGGTCACTTCATGGACCAGTTCACCTACGCCGAGCGCGCTACCGACTGGCGCGCGAACAACAACATCGCCGAGTCGATCTTCCAACAGATGCGTTTCGAGCAGCATCCCGAGCCGAGCTGGCTGATTTCCAGCCCCGGCACCGGCGGCACCACGGCGACATTGGGTCGCTACGTGCGGTATCGCCAGCACGCCACCCGCGTGCTATGCGCCGATGCTGAGCGATCGGTGTTTTTTGACTATTACCAGACGGGTGACGCCAGCCTGCGCCTGGACTGCGGTTCGCGTATCGAAGGCATTGGCCGGCCACGGGTCGAGGCGTCGTTTTTGCCGAAGGTGATCGACGCAATGGTCAAGGTCCCGGATGCGCTGTCACTGGCAGCCATGCATTATCTGGCAGAGCGATTGGGGCGGAGAGTGGGCGGTTCCAGCGGGACCAACTTGGTTGGCGCGTTGGTGGCAGCGCAGCAGATGAAGGCTGCGGGGGAGTCGGGTTCTATCGTGGCGATCTTGTGCGATGGTGGCGAGCGATACGCCACAACCTATTACAACCCGGTGTGGTTGGCGGGGCAGGGGTACGAGTTGCAAGGGCTAATCGCGGCCGTTGCGGCCAGTGTGGAGCGGGGCGAGCCGCTACCGGATTGCATCCTGCGCGCTAACATCTGAAATCACGCAAAAACCGTGTGGGAGGGAGCTTGCTCCCAATGAAGGTGGACCAGTCACATGTGTCCTGACTGATCCACTGCTATCGGGAGCAAGCCCCCTCCCACTTGTGAACACGGATGTGCTCAGGCCTCGATGCCCAACATATCCCGCGCTAACGCCTCGGCAATTCGAATCCCATCAACACCCGCCGACAAAATCCCACCGGCATAACCGGCGCCTTCACCGGCCGGAAACAGCCCTTTCACGTTCAGGCTCTGCATCGATTCGTCACGGGTTATCCGCAGCGGCGACGAGGTCCGCGTTTCGATACCGGTCAGTACCGCATCGTGCAGCGAGTAGCCTTTGATTTGCTTCTCGAACGCCGGCAGCGCTTCGCGGATGGCTTCGATGGCGAAGTCCGGCAGCGCCAACGCCAGGTCGCCCAGGGCCACGCCAGGTTTGTAGGACGGTTCCACACTGCCGATGGCGGTGGACGGCTTGCCGGCGATGAAATCACCCACCAGTTGTGCCGGGGCTTCGTAGTTGCTGCCACCGAGAATGTAGGCGTGGGACTCCAGGCGTTCCTGCAACTCGATACCCGCCAGCGGGCCACCGGGGTAGTCCACTTCCGGCGTGATGCCGACCACGATGCCGGAGTTGGCATTGCGCTCGTTACGTGAGTACTGGCTCATGCCGTTGGTCACAACGCGGTTCGGCTCGGAGGTGGCCGCCACCACGGTGCCGCCAGGGCACATGCAGAAGCTGTAGACCGAGCGACCATTCTTCGCGTGGTGCACCAGTTTGTAGTCGGCGGCGCCCAGCTTCGGGTGCCCGGCGTATTTACCCAGGCGCGCGGCATCGATCAGCGATTGAGGGTGTTCAATGCGGAAGCCCACCGAAAACGGCTTGGCCTCCATGTATACGCCACGACCGTGAAGCATGCGGAAGGTATCTCGGGCGCTGTGGCCCAGGGCCAGGATCACGTGCCTGGACAGGATCTGCTCGCCGCCATCCACCACCACGCCGTTCAGTTGGCCGTCTTCAATCAGCACGTCAGTCACGCGTTGCTCGAAACGCACCTCACCGCCCAGGGCGATGATCTGCTCGCGCATGTGTTCCACCACGCCGGTCAGGCGGAAGGTACCGATGTGCGGCTTACTGACGTAGAGGATTTCTTCCGGCGCGCCGGCTTTGACGAACTCGTGGAGTACTTTGCGACCGTGGAATTTGGGGTCTTTGATCTGGCTGTAAAGCTTGCCGTCGGAGAAGGTGCCGGCGCCGCCTTCACCAAACTGAACGTTGGACTCGGGGTTCAGTACGCTTTTGCGCCACAGGCCCCAGGTGTCCTTGGTGCGCTGGCGCACTTCCTTGCCGCGTTCGAGGATGATCGGCTTGAAACCCATCTGTGCCAGCAGCAGCCCGGCGAAGATCCCGCAGGGGCCAAAACCGACTACGATCGGTCGTTCAGCCAGGCCTTCGGGCGCTTGGCCGACTACTTTGTAGCTGACATCCGGCGCCGGGTTGACGTTGCGGTCATCGGCAAACTTGAGCAGCAGGGCGGCTTCACCCTTCACATCCAAGTCGATGGTGTAGATGAAGCACAGCTCCGACGATTTTTTACGGGCGTCGTAGCTACGTTTGAAGAGGGTGAAATCGAGCAGGTCATCACTGGCGATGCCAAGGCGCGCCAGGATGGCAGGCCGCAGGTCTTCTTCGGGATGGTCGATGGGCAGCTTGAGTTCGGTGATTCGTAACATGACGGGATCCGGTGTGCGGCATTCGGTAAGGCCGGCGGTTTTGCAAACCGGCGATTATAAGCCCCAACGGTGGTGTCCCGTCATGCTAAAAAGCGCAGGACACTATCAATCGTCCCGCGAACCACCGAAAGCCGCGCAGCCACGCTGGACTTGACCGTTGATCCGCAATTCGGCGGTCATGTGTTGCAGGCTGCCGCTGACGCTGTCCACACAACGTTGCGGAGCCACCCACAGCTCGATGTGCTGGTTGTTGGCTTCGGTCATCAGGTTAAAGCGGCCGTCGCCGATCTGCTCTTCTACATAAGGTACGGCCAAAGGCGGCTGGCCTTCACGTTCCAGCACCATGCCCTTGGCGGTGACGTTCATCGCCCAGGCCGGCTTGTGGCCGTTGGCGCGCAGGATCATGCGTTTGAAATCGGGGTCGTCGCAGGCCGAGGTCGACCGTTCGACACGGTAGAGCTGTTGCAACTCCACTTCGCCCTGAGTGCCGGTGGCGACGCCCGAAAACTTACCGCGCAGGTCGGCAAACAGCGCACCTTGCTGGCCGGCCAGGGAGGCGGCTTCCTGCAGGATGCTGGTGCCGCCGGTGTCCTTGACCACGTAGTTACGTTGGTCGTGGCACGCTTGGAACAACAGTTTGTCGCCTACGGCTGTGAGTTGGCCCTGCATGCGGGTCAGCCCAACCGTAGACGGCTTGGCCGGCTCGCTCTCGAAGACCTGACACGCGGTTAGAAAGGGAAGCAAAGCACACAAAGCAAAGGTACGGGCGGCACGCATTATCGGGGTCTCCAGGCAAGTGCCGCCACGTTACGCAGGCTGGCGGTGCATCACAACCCCGCTGTCCCGCTTCAGGTAATTCTTACAACCCTTACATTCAGCCAACCATAAATGTCTGGCCGGTCTGTAGGCCTTCCACGCTTTTAGCGTAGGCCAAGGCCACGTCAGCGCCCGGAGCCGGCTTATAGCCGCGGAAGTAAGGTGCGTAGCTGCCCATGGCCTCTTCCAGCACTGTGGGGCTCACGGAGTTGATGCGCAGGCCTCGTGGCAATTCGATCGCTGCCGCTTTGACAAACGCATCGAGTGCGCCATTGACCAGCGCCGCAGAAGCGCCAGTCCGAATCGGATCACGGTTGAGAATGCCACTGGTGAAGGTGAACGAGGCGCCGTCGTTAGCATACTCGCGGCCGATCAGCAGCAGGTTTACCTGGCCCATCAGCTTGTCACGCAGGCCAAGTTCAAAGTCGTTTTCGCTCATATCACCCAGCGCCACGAAATTCACGCTACCGGCCGCGCAGATGAGGGCGTCGAATTTACCGGTTTGCTCAAACAACCTGCGGATTGACGCGCTGTCGCTGATATCCACTTGGAAGTCGCCGCTGGTGCGGCCAATGCTGATCACCTCATGACGCTGAGCCAGTTCGGCCTTGACTGCCGAGCCGACGGTGCCACTCGCGCCAATCAATAGGATTTTCATGGTGCTGTTCCTCCAGTGATAAGTGAGGGCTCAGTCTAGGGTGGCTTTTTCGCTGGATAAACTTGGTAATAGGCAACCTTTGGTTTTCAAATGGAAACAATCCATGAGCGAGATGGATGACCTGGCGGCCTTTGCCGTACTGATCGAAGCCGGCAGTTTTACGGTGGCCGCCGAGCAACTGGGCTGCAGTAAGGGCCAGTTATCCAAGCGTATCTCCCAGCTGGAAGCGCAGTTTTGTGTGGTGTTGTTGCACCGCACCACCCGCAAGCTCAGCCTGACCGCTGCCGGCGCGGCGTTGTTGCCACAGGCCCAGGCATTGGTGGTGCAGGTGGAACGTGCGCGTCAGGCACTGGCGAGGCTCAAGGACGATCTGGCCGGGCCGGTGCGTATGACGGTTCCCGTTTCATTAGGCGAAACTTTCTTCGATGGCTTGTTGCTGGAATTTTCCAAGCAGTACCCTCAGGTGCAGATCGAGATTGAACTCAACAACAGCTATCGAGACCTCGCGCGTGATGGATTCGACTTGGGGGTGCGTTCGGGTGCGATTGAAAACGAGCGCCTGGTGGCCAAGCCTCTGCTGGCCTGGCATGAGATGACTTGCGCCAGCCCCGCCTATCTGGAGCAGCACGGCGAACCGCTGACCCCGGCGGATCTTGCGGCGCACACCTGCTTGCTCAACAGCCACTACAGCGGCCGCGAGGAATGGCTGTATCACCAGCAGCACGAGTTGTTGCGGGTCAGGGTAAGCGGCACCTTTGCCTCCAACCATTACAACTTGCTGAAGAAGGCAGCGCTGGTAGGCGCTGGTATTGCCCGGTTGCCGTCCTACGTGCTGCCGACGGAACTGGCCGACGGTCGATTGCGCTGGTTGCTGCGTGACTATCAGACTCGAAGCCTGCCGATGTACCTGGTTCACCCTTATCAAGGTGGCCTGCCCAGGCGCACCCAGGTTCTGGCCGACTACCTGGTGGAGTGGTTCAAGCGCAGCGGCGAGGCGTTGGATCGTCTTTAACGGTAGCGGCGGGCGATCAAGTGGTCGATGGACAAGCAACCAGGGCCCTTGGCAACCAATAGCAACAGCAGCGCAAGCCAAGTGCCGTGGGTGGGGTAGGCGTCCGGGTACACGAACAATTGAATGACCAACGTCATGCCAATCAAGGCCAGGGCTGAGAAGCGCGTGGCGAACCCCACCAATATCAGCACCGGGAAAAAGTGCTCTGCAAACGCCGCCATGTGCGCGGCCACTTCCGGCGATATCAACGGCACGTGGTACTCACTGCGAAACAGCGGCAGTGTCGAGGCGGCGAGTGAGGGTTCACCGAGTTGGAACGTGCCGCTGACCAGATCGATGGCGAAGCCTTCTACTTTGGTTTGCCCGGATTTCCAGAACACTGCCGCGATGGAAAAGCGCGCAATAAACGCGATCAGGCTGTAGGGGATTTTCTCGAAGAGAACGATGGCCTGTTTGATCCGGCACGAAGGGCTAGTGTTCATGGCGATACCTTTTGTTCTGGGAGCAAGTGAGTGATGGCGTCGTGGTTGATCAGCAGTGACAGACACTGGTGCAGGTCGAACTCGGCGCAGGCTTTAAGCGCATCCGCCACGGCCATTTCTAATGCGGCGCCGTGGTTCAGGCTATTGATAAAAGCGACAGAGCCGCCGTCGACGGCGAAGACCTTGACGATCAACCCCTGGCGCAGCACCAATGCACTTTGGGCTTTGTAAGGATCAAGAGTGGCCAAGGCGCCCTCGGTCTGGTGCGCCGCCCATACCGCAACCACGGCGTAGGCTGAGTTCAAAGCGGCAAGGGATGGGTGCAGCCGTAGGCGCAATGCGCCCAGCTCCGTTTGGGCCTGCAGCTGTTGCAGGGCGTCTTGCTGACTCACCGCCGGCGTATCTGCCGCGTGATAGGCACGAACCCGCAAGCGTTCCAAGCGGGCCACGTCGGCCAGATAAGGCACACTGGAGGCCGGATCGAAACCCTGGATGAAGTCGGCGAATGTGCTGCCGTAGTCACTGATCAGTGGGCTGGTAGGCGGGTTCGCCTGGACGTAAACGCCGACCATGGCGCGGAAAAACTCATCGCCTACCAATTGCACTGTCACGGGATAGGCCGATGCCAGTGCATTGATCAATGAGCTGTGAACATTGTTGCGATATACCGCAAAGCGACTGGCCGGGTCGGCACCGTTACTGCTGAACAGGCCGTCCGGGCAGGGCAGGTCGGGTGCCAGCAAGGCGCTGGTGAAGGCGTCGTGAAGGCTCATGGGCGGACCTGCGATAAATAGTGCTCGGCCTGTTGGGCTTCAGCGTGCAAAACGTTAAAGGCCGGCACGTGGTTGTCACGTTCAATGAGCGTGGCGACCGGGCCAGTTCGTGTGAGCACCTGTTTGTACAGTTGCCATACGGCGTTGTTGATGGGGGCACCATGGTCGTCGATCAGCAGGCGATCACCCAGGTTGTCGGTGTCCTCGCCAAAGCCGGCCAGGTGAATCTCGCCCACCGCGTGCAACGGCAGGGCGTCGATGTAAGTGAGCGGGTCGCGCTGGTGGTTGATACACGACACGTAGGCATTGTTCACATCCAGCAGCAAGCCACAGCCAGTGCGGCGGATGGTCTCGCTGATGAAGTCGGTCTCGTCCAGGGTAGAGCGCTGGAACTGCAAATAGGTCGATGGATTCTCTAGCAGCATGGGCCGCTTGAGCGTGCTCTGCACTTGGTCGATGTGTTCGCATACCCGGTTCAGCGTGTCTGCGTCGTAGGCCAGGGGCAGTAAGTCATTGAGAAACACCGGGCCGTGGCTGGACCAGGCCAAGTGTTCGGAAAAGGAGTGGGGTTAGTAGCGTTCGATCAGCGTTGCCAGGCGCGCCAGGTGCTCACGGTTGAGCGGACCTTCGCCGCCGATGGACAGGCCCACGCCGTGCAGCGACAGCGAGTACTGTTGGCGAATCAACCCTAGGTAGTGATGAAACGGGCCGCCGGCCACCATGTAGTTTTCGGCGTGTATTTCAAAAAAACCGACATCGGGAAGGGTCTGGAGCACTTCGGTGAAGTGCTCGCTCTTCAGCCCCAGCCCGGCCCGACAGGGGAGGCCGGGCGCCTGAGCGTGTGAGACCGTGTGCTGGCGTGAAAGCGTCATGATCCGTACTCAGGCTGTGCAGGGTTTCACGACTTGGCGGTGAAGGCAGCTTCCTGGCCGAAACCGGTCGGCGAGGTGGAGCTGGGGGTTTGGGTGCAGGTGCCGGCGGGGACCAGTTTCCAGGCGTTGGCCTGATCCTTGGTTTTCGAGCTGCCGGCACAGGAGGTGCCTGCGCCTGCGGCGCAATCGTTCTTACCGGCTTCAGCGACGCCGAAGCATTTCTGCATGTCGTCGGCGGCGTGGACGGTGCTGGTCAGAGCGGAGAGGCTCAAGGCAGAACTCAGGGCGAGGACGAGGGACGCGGCGGACAGTTTGGTCGTCATGGTGTTTCTCCAGCAGTGGTTGAGTGGGCAGGCTTGATTGCCTGCATGCACCACTAGAGAAGGGAGGATTGAGTTCGTTACAAAGGCAGTTGAAAAACTTTCAAACGGTGAAAACAAATGTGGGAGGGAGCTTGCTCCCGATGGCGGACTATCAGTCACATGCTCTGTGCCTGATATGCCGCCATCGGGAGCAAGCTCCCTCCCACATTTAGATCCGGTTTATTCAGCAACCGTCTCTTAGCCGCCCAAGTACGCCTCGCGCACCTTCGGATCCGTCAGCAACTGCTCGCCAGTGCCCTGCATCACCACACGACCGTTTTCCAGTACATAGGCGCGGTCGGCGATTTTCAGCGCCTGGTTGGCGTTCTGTTCCACCAGAAACACGGTCACACCGTCTTTGCGCAGCTGTTCGATGATGTCGAAAATCTGCTGGATGATGATCGGTGCCAGGCCCAGGGACGGTTCGTCCAGGAGCAACAGCTTGGGCTTGCTCATCAGCGCCCGGCCGATGGCGAGCATTTGCTGCTCGCCGCCGGACATGGTGCCGCCGCGCTGACTGAAGCGCTCCTTGAGCCGGGGGAACAGGTGCAGCACCTTGTCCATTTGCTCCTGGTAGTCGCCCTTGTCGGTGAAGAACCCGCCCATGGCCAGGTTTTCTTCGACGGTCAGTCGCGAGAACACGCGGCGGCCTTCCGGCACCACCGCAATGCTCTTGCGCATGATCTGCGAAGACTGCAGGCCCACCAGTTCTTCACCCATGTAGCGGATGCTGCCGCTGTGGGCCTGTGGCGAACCGCATAAGGTCATCAACAGGGTGGACTTGCCGGCGCCGTTGGCGCCGATCAGGGTCACGATTTCACCCTGGCGTACTTCCACATTGACGCTGTGCAGGGCCTGGATCTTGCCGTAGAAAGTGGAAACGTTTTCGAATTGCAGCATTTTACGCTTCCCCCAAATAGGCTTTGATCACTTCAGGATTGTCGCGGATCTGCTCCGGCGTCCCGTCGGCCAGGGGCGTGCCCTGGTTGATCACCACGATGTGGTCGGAAATGCTCATGACCAGTTTCATGTCGTGTTCGATCAATAGCACCGTGGCGTTGTTTTCTTCACGCAGCACACCGATCAGCGCCTTGAGATCTTCAGTTTCCTTTGGGTTCAGGCCGGCGGCTGGTTCGTCGAGCATGAGGATCCGCGGGCGGGTCATCATGCAGCGGGCGATTTCCAGGCGACGTTGCTGACCGTAGGCCAGGGTGCCGGCGGGACGGTTGGCAAACTCGGTGAGGTTGACCTTGTCCAGCCAGTACTCCGCGTATTCCATGGCCTCGCGCTCGCTTTTGCGAAACGCCGGGGTCTTGAACAGGCCTGCAAAGAAGTTGGTGTTCAGGTGACGGTGTTGGGCGATCAACAGGTTTTCGACCGCCGTCATGTCTTTGAACAACCGCACGTTTTGGAAGGTACGCACCACGCCCTTGCGGGCGATCTCGTGACCGGCCAAACCCTGGATCGGCTGGCCGTCCAGCAGGATGCTGCCACCGCTTGGCTTGTAGAAGCCGGTGAGGCAGTTGAACACCGTGGTCTTGCCGGCGCCGTTGGGGCCGATCAATGCAACCACCTGTTTCTCTTTCACGGTCAGGGCCACGCCGTTGACCGCCAGCAAACCGCCAAAGCGCATGCTCAGATTTTCGACTTTCAGGATCTCGCGGCTCATTTGCGCAGCTCCATGTGTGGACGTTGCATGGGCAGCAGACCTTGAGGACGCCAGATCATCATCAGCACCATCATGGCGCCGAACATCAACATGCGGTATTCGCTGAACTCACGCATCATTTCTGGCAGCAGGATCATCACGATCGCGGCCAGGATCACGCCCAGTTGCGAGCCCATGCCGCCCAATACCACGATGGCAAGGATGATCGCCGACTCGATAAAGGTGAACGACTCCGGTGTCACCAGGCCTTGGCGCGCGGCGAAGAAGCTGCCGGCAAAACCGGCGAACGCAGCACCCAGGGTGAAGGCGGAGAGCTTGATGATGGTCGGGTTCAGACCCAGGGCGCGGCAGGCGATTTCATCTTCGCGCAACGCTTCCCAAGCACGGCCGATTGGCATGCGCAGCAGGCGGTTGATCACGAACAATGCCGCCAGCGCCAGCAACAGCGCCACCAGGTACAGGAACACCACTTTGCTTACCGGGTTGTAGGCAATCCCGAAGTACTCGTGGAAGGTCTGCATGCCTTCGGCAGCGGTGCGGTCGAACGACAGCCCGAAGAACGTTGGCTTGGGGATGCTGCTAATGCCGTTGGGGCCGCCGGTGATGTCCGTGAGGTTACGCAGGAACAGACGAATGATCTCGCCGAAACCCAGGGTTACGATGGCGAGGTAGTCACCGCGCAGTCGCAGTACCGGGAAGCCCAGCAGGAAGCCGAACGTGGCCGCCGCCATGCCGGCCAGCGGCAGGCAGATCCAGAAGCTCCAGCCCAGATAGTGCGAGAGCAGCGCGTAGGTGTAGGCACCCACGGCGTAGAAACCCACATAACCCAGGTCGAGCAGGCCGGCGAGGCCCACCACGATGTTCAGGCCCAGGCCCAGCAACACGTAGATCAGGATCAGGGTGGCGATGTCTACGGCACCGCGCGAGCCAAAGAACGGCCAGATCAGTGCGGCCACGATCAGGCCGATGATGATGTAGCGCTGGGTGCGCGGCAGGGTCAGGAATTGGCTGACCTTAGGCGATACCAACGGACCACGGTTGCTCTTGAACAGAGCGCCGACCTGCTGGGTGAACAGCACACGCAGGAACATCAGCACCGAACACAGGGCGATGATGGTCAGGGTCACGGGACCGGTGCCATGCACTTCCAGGTTGATGCCGACAATGCTCAGCTTGAGGCCGAGTACCGGGAAGGCCACGGCCCACACCAGCAAGGCGCTGAAAAACGCCGATTTAAGATATCTGCTCATACTTTCTCAACCTCCGGACGGCCCAGGATGCCGGTCGGACGGAACAACAGCACCAGAACCAACAGGCCGAACGCCACGACGTCCTTGTACTGGTCGCCGAAGATATCGGCACCAAACGCCTCGGCCACACCCAGCACCAGCCCGCCGAGCATCGCGCCCGGGATACTGCCGATGCCGCCCAATACCGCTGCGGTAAAAGCCTTGAGGCCTACCAGGAAACCGGCGTTGGGGTTGATTACGCCGTACTGCATGCTCAGCAGTACCGCCGCGACGGCTGCCAGCGCAGCACCGATCACGAAGGTCAGGGCGATGATGTTGTTGGTGTTGATGCCCAACAGGTTGGCCATCTTGATGTCTTCGGCACAGGCCCGGCAGGCGCGCCCCAGACGGGAGCGGGAGATGAACAGGGTCAGGCCCAGCATGGCCACCAGGGTGACGACGAAGACCAGGATTTGCATGTAGGAAATCAGCACTTCTTCCGCACCACCTGGGCCGAAGGAGAAGCTCCCCGGAATCAGGTTCGGGATGGATTTATCCTTGGAGTCCTGAGACAGCAATACGGTGTTCTGCAGGAAAATCGACATGCCGATGGCGGAAATCAGCGGGATCAAACGGTTGCTGCCACGCAAGGGACGGTAGGCAACGCGCTCGATACTGTAACCATAGGCACTGGTTACGACGATCGACGCAAGGAACGCGGCGGTCATCAACAGCGGCAGGGAGTGGATACCCATCATGGCCAGCCCGGCAAGGGCGATGAAGGCCACGTAGGAACCAATCATGTACACCTCGCCATGGGCGAAGTTGATCATTCCAATGATGCCGTAAACCATTGTGTAGCCAATGGCTATCAAGGCATAGGTGCTGCCAATGGTCAGGCCATTAACCAGCTGTTGGAAAAAATGATAGATCTCAGGCATTACAGCGCTCCTAAAAACCCGATACGCATTTCACTGGTGGAGTCATGTTCCGGCCCTGTGCTGTGTTCTGTGAGCACATTTGCACAAAGCGTTTGCCAGCGAACCGCTGGTGACGGTTTTAAGATTTTCAGGTGAGCCAGCGCCCGGATCGCGGGTGACAGGCCCATAAACCTCGTAAAACAAAGCCCACTGCTCTCACAGTGGGCTTGTTGGACCAGTAACGCCTGGCTTACTGAGGGGAAACTTCGGTTTTTGGTTTGCCGAAGTGCCATTCGTAGACCACGAACTTGAAGTCCTTCAGGTCGCCCTTGGCGTCGAAGCTCAGCTCGCCGGTAGGGGTCTTGAAGGTGCCCGCGTGGATGGCGGCAGCCACTTTGGCGGTGTCTTCGCTCTTGGCAGCGGTAATACCGCCGGCGATGACTTCAATGGCCGAGTAGGCCGGGAACACGAACGGACCGGTTGGGTCCTGCTTGTTCTTGGTGAACTCTTCAACGATGGCTTTGTTGGCTGGGTCGGTGTCGAAGGATTTCGGCAGGGTCACCAGCAGGCCTTCGGAAGCACCTTGGGCGATTTGCGAGATGGAGTCGTTGCCGACGCCTTCAGGGCCCATGAACTTGGCGTTCAGGCCTTTTTCCTTGGCTTGGCGCAGGATCAGGCCCAGCTCAGGGTGGTAGCCGCCGTAGTAAACGAAGTCGACGTTGGCTTGTTTGAGTTTCTGGATGATCGAGGAGAAGTCTTTGTCGCCAGCGTTCAGGCCTTCGAAGACGGCAACTTTGGTGCCTTTTTCTTCCAGGGTCTTTTTGACGGCGGTGGCGATGCCTTCGCCGTATTGCTGTTTGTCGTGCAGGACGGCAACGATTTTAGGCTTCACGTGGTCGGCGATGTAGTTGCCGGCCGCTGGGCCTTGGGCGCTGTCGAGGCCGATGGTACGGAAGATCAGCTTGTAACCACGGGCGGTGATTTCCGGGCTGGTGGCCGCCGGGGTAATCATGATCACGCCTTCGTCTTCATAGATGTCGGACGCTGGCTGAGTGGAGCTGGAGCAGAGGTGACCGACCACGAACTTAACGCCGTCGTTAACCACTTTGTTGGCGACAGCCACGGCTTGTTTAGGGTCGCAAGCGTCGTCGTATTCCTTGGCTTCAAGCATTTTGCCGTCGACGCCGCCTTTGGCGTTGATGTCGGCGATAGCTTGCTTGGCACCCATGAATTGCATGTCGCCGTATTGCGTTACAGGACCAGTCTTTGGACCGGCGATGCCGATCTTGATGGTGTCAGCTGCGAACGAATGGCCGGCAACCCCAGCCAGGACCATAGCGGCAAACAGTTTGGAAATCTGCTTAGTAGCCTTATTCATAGTGCTCCACTCTTACTGTTGTATTTTTTATAGTTCTAGCGGCCTTGTGAGCTGCAGAACCGGATCAGATATCTCGGATATCCCCCGGCAGTGCCCTGGCAACTGTACCGGTACAGTGTAGAGCGCCGGTTCATCGCTTGAAAAGCTGGCTGCTGGGGGCAAAACCTTGGCGTGTCGCTTAAATGAAAGAAAAAGACAGAATTGCGGCGGGGTGATGCCAGAGTTTCGGGCAATCCTTGGCTTTCCTGACACTTTCTATCGATGACTCATTTGCAACTGGGTTTTTCTACCTCGGTCGCGACGTTATGATTGCGCCGATTTTTTCCCAAGGTGAATTCCCATGACGCAAGAACCTAGCACCCTCTATGCCAAGCTGCTCGGTGAAACCGCCGAAATTTCCTGGAAGGAGCTTGAACCGTTCTTTGCCAAGGGTGCCCTATTGTGGGTCGACACCGGCTTGGATTTGATCGAAGCCGCCGAGGGAATGGCCGAGGACAACCGTGACAAAGTCGCTGCCTGGCTGGCCTCGGGTAGCCTGGGCGAAGTGTCTGCGACGCGGGCATTGGACCTGGTGGAGCGTGACCCGAGTTTGTGGGCGGTGGTGGTTTCGCCGTGGATATTGATCCAGGAAAGGGCGGTGCAATAGAGGTGAGCACTAAAACGGTGCGTGTTTTTCCGTGGCAAAAGTGTGTAGCCGAGTAACCGCAGATACGGTGATGGCATCTTGCCGTGGAGAAAGGTCACAGCTCAGGGTGACGTGCGCGTCATGGGAACAGTTATCTTGCGAGCGAATAGGCGGGAGAATTGTTTCTCAGTGTGAATAAAGCGTAGCGGCTGTCAGATCATGACATGGGAAAGGGTGAATTCCGGTAAAGTTCGCCGCTTGTCACCCGGAGCTCGTCATGCCGTCAGCGCTGCCCCCTATAGCCAAGTCCTCGCACCAGCTGCTTTACCTTATTTACGGTAATCAGGACGTTTATCGGCGCGAAGCCAAGTTCAGTATCCTCACTGCCTTGTCCCAGCTCAAAGCGGGCGAGTCGTTGTGCATCCGTGTCATGACCGATCGCCCCCAGGATTACTTCGGCTGGCCGGTTGAGACCATCACCTTGGACGAGCAGACCCTGACCCAATGGCAGGGTGAAAACGGCTATGCCCACCGCCGCAAGGCGTGCGCGATTGCCCACGGGCTTGCGCTTGCGGACAAGACCCTGTTCGTTGACACCGACACCCTGTTTCTCAAATCCCCCCATCGCGTGCTTGAGCTGATCGAGCCGGGCCAGTACGTGATGGATGGCTTCGAATACGACTGGAGCTACGTGTGCAAGCGTCCTGACTACCTCAAGTTGGGCGAGCACCTACAGGCCCATGGCATCTCTGCCGATAACAGCTTCAAGCTCTACAACAGTGGCCTGTGCGGTGTCCGCGCCAGTGATGCGCCGCTGCTCGAAGCGTCCATCTGCCTGATCGACGAGTGGACCCAGCACTCGTTCGATATCCACACCATCGAGCAAATCGCGATTTCCTTTGCGATGCGCGAACACAAGGTGCGCGAGGCGTGCAAGTTCGTGCATCACTACTATGCCGACAAGCGCTTCTTCCATGCCATGCAGGCGCACTTCTTCGCCCAGCACGGTGAGGTATTCGGCCCTGAGCTGGTAGCGCGTTGCCTTGATGTGCCGCGGGTCAAGCCGGTGCCCTCGCCCTGGCAGCGATTGCGCATCAAATGGAAGCTGCGCAATCAGTGCAAGCGTGTCAAAAAGGTCGGCCGCGATTTGCTCTACGGCAGCTCGGCGCCCGAGCATCCGTACTACGACGTGTGCCGACATGGCTGGTGGGAATCGGCTTCCCGGGAGATTCGCGGCTGGGATGAGGCGGAGCAGCAGCGGTTTTTCGGCGCGAAAGACGCCGGCTGGCCGAAGCATATTCCCCGGCCTGCCAAGCGCGCTGACGAACAAACCATCCTCGCGTTCCTGCGCCAGCGCATGACGCAATGACGTTGCGACGGCGCCACGCGGCGCCGTCGCACAGTATCAGGCCGTCTTGCCGGTATGGTTATTCAACGAAATAACCTTGGTCTTGCCGATGCGGTGACGATAGATCTCACGCAGGTACTTGATCGCTTTCTTCACGCAGTCCCGTGACAGGCGAATGTCATTGATCGATACGAACTTGTCTTTGTCGTTGATCAGCTCCCGGTACTTCTTCTCATACATCGGTTTGATCGCGTACCAGTTGGTGTCGAGGATCTTGGCCGGGTTTTCAAACTCGTTGAGCAGCTCGTCGATACGGTCTTCGTCGAAGTCCTCGTGGATGATGAAATCCAGGATCGAGTTGTCCAGCGTGTCATCGAAGCGGTACGGATTGCGCGCGAAGCAACGCTTGATAAACGCCACGATCAGCGTCAGGAAGTCATCCGACAGGCAGGGGCTCTTGGCAATCAGGGTGGTCAGCGACAGGTTGGCCGACGCGCCGATGACCAAGGCGTAGCGCTTGAGCGTGGTATTGGGGAACAGGCTGTTGAGGTGAGTCTTGAGCCGGTTCAGGTCCATGTAGGACAGTTTGTAGTCCTTGGGCAGCGAGACGATGGACACCACCGACGAGCAGTTCTTGAAGAAGTGCAGGTCGTGCAGCGCCGCTGCGTCATAGCCGGAATTCTTGTACTGCTCCAGGGACGCTTTGTAGCGCTTGGACTCGATTGGCAACAGGCTGATGCCTTCGATGGCCTGGGTGACCTTATTGAAGTGCGGCAGGTCGATGGAGCGGAAGAACAGATCGTCGATATTCAGGCGCTGGGGCTCCTTCTCGAAGACTTTGAACTTGTCATTCGAAGGAACTGGGGTTTCCGGAACCACGGACTCGGCGTAGGCAATCGCCACCGGGCCGGCCAGGCTCATGAATAGGTCGTTGGCGTCCAGGCGGATGGTTTCGCCGATGTCGATACCGGCGCGACGGAAGTAGTTCTGGTCGTAGTCGGTGGTCACGGCCTGGGCCGTGAGGATGTTGAAGATCTGCTGGGAGATGTACTGGTTGGCGTGTTTTTCCATGGCATTGACGTCAATGTTCTGGATGTTGCCGTCATCGCTTTCTTCGGCATAGCGCATGATGTCGTTGGAGATCAGCATCATCGCGTTCCATGGGCGGATACGCCCCTTCACGCTGGCTTCGCTGCTGTCTTCGTTGTCAAAGTTGTACGAGAAGTCCCACTCTTCCGAAAGGTATTTGCACAGCAGCCGGCCGGCGTTGATGTGCAGTGCCTCGGACATTTCACTGCGGTGATCGGAAATGTTCGGCAGCACACAAATACCGCTGGTGAAGATCGGCTCGAAGACGAAAGCATGGCCGCTTTTGCTGTCGTGCTCGTCGGCGGGCTTGGTGTCGAAGGTCTTGTTCATGTACGAGTGCTGCTGGGCCAGGCCGAATTCCGAGGCCATGCCTGAGCCGGTACCGCCACCGGCGCTGAAGATCGAGAAGTACAGGCGCGACTGGTTGGCCTTGATGCCGCAGGAGTCGATGAGGTACGAGTGGATCATTTTCCAGTCGGGGCTGGAAAAGCGCTGGGTGTCTTTGTTGAGGATGATCTTCGCCAGGTATTGGCCGAGGATCGGCGCGTTACCGGCGCCACCGGCATGGACTTCGGAGAGGTCCATGATTTTCATCTTGCTGTAGTCGCGCAGGAAGCCGCTTTTTTCGCCCTTGCGCGAGAAGCGAATGCGCCCCGCGATGTCCTTGTCCAGGTCGCCGAGCATCACCAACGGTTCCACCAGGAACACCGGCTTGCTGGCCTTGCCGCCGCCCAGGCGCAGGTTATTGCGGATCCACTGGGCCGGACTGTAACCCTTGTCCAACGATTTATCTTCGTTGCTGAACTCGTTCAGGTAGAACTTGCGCGCGTTGTACACCAACTCCGCCACGTCCAGCGCAATGTTCGAACCGCAGCGGCCCAGGCCGATCAGGCATACCGACGGAAACTCTTGCTCGCTGCGCTGCTCGCCGTCCACTTCCAGATGAGGCGGGCGTGGAAACACCATGTCGCGCAGGCCATCGAGGTTATCGAGGATACGGTCGGTATTGGTTTCGGTGAAGTACAGGTATTGCTGGGTGGACAGCGGGCGGGCAGTGGTCAATGACGTTGAACCTGAGGGCTTCTGCGCAGGCGCTGCGAGCAACACGTCGGATACCACGGTGGCAGAGTTATTTTTAGAAGTCATTGTGCGCCATGTGCCTGGGCGGATGGCTGGAAAGAATCAAAGGGCCATCACGGAATGGGAGTTCGCGACTTTGCAGTGCGTCCTTGTCCGGGACGATCGGGTTGACCCCGTGTTCTCAGGGAAAACCTGGCCGGACTCTGATGAATCGGCCGTTCGTCGGGAATCTTTAGATGAATGATGGCGAAATGCCAAAGAGTCGGCGTCAGCGAATTGGCCTGACGATAGAGGTGGGCCCAGGTCGGCCCGGGGCAGGTTCTCTCGGCGCGATGGTGTCTTTGGTGGCTGCCATGCTCAACGAATAAAGCGGGTTGCGTATGTCGATGCCCTGCATAACGCTGATGATGTCACTGGCGGCCACTGCTGGGCTCAGCAGGTAACCCTGGACGTAATCACAGCCGTGTTGGAGCAGCAGTTCGAACTGGGCATGGGTTTCCACGCCTTCGGTCACCACCTGCAGGTGCAGGGTATGGGCCATGCCGATAATCGCCTGGACGATCTCGATATCGGCGGTCGATTTGGGAATGTCCTGGATGAACGAACGATCAATCTTCAAGGTGTTGAGCGGTAGGCGCTTGAGGTAAGCGAGGGAGGAGTAGCCGGTGCCGAAATCGTCGATGGCCAGCGACACGCCCAGCGAACGTATTTGCCGCAACAGCGCCAGGGTGCTGCTGATGTTGCCCATCAGCGCATTTTCAGTCACTTCCAGCTCCAGGCGATTAGCGCCGATCCCGCTGAAGCGCAGGGCGTCTTCTATCTCATCTGCCAGCTCATCGCGGGCCAGGTTCAGGGCCGAGCAGTTCACCGCCATGGTCAGGTCGGTATAGCCTCGGTCGGTTAGCAGGCTCAAGTCATGGCAGGCCTGGCGCAGTACCCAGTGGTCGAGGTCGGCGATCAGTCCGTTGCTTTCGGCAATGCCGATAAATCGGTCCGGGGCCAGCAGCCCATGTTGCGGATGCTGCCAGCGCACGAGGGCCTCCAGGCGCGTGACCTTGCCCAGTTTCATGTCAAAGATCGGTTGGTAGAACAGCACCAGTTGGTTCTGGGCGCGCAAGGCGCTGCGCAGTTCTTCTTCCAATTGCAGTTCGAGGAAGGCCCGGGTCTTCAGGTTGGAACTGAAGAAGTTCAGGCTGTTACGCCCCGTATCCTTGGACTGGTAAAGCGCCAGGTCGGCGGTCTTGAGCAGTTCTTCGCAGGTCAGGCCATCGTCGGGAAACAGGCTGATGCCGATGCTGGTGGTCATTACCATGCGGCGGCCGGCCAGTTCGATGGGCTCTTTCATTTTCTGCATGATGCGCTGGGCCAGGTGCCGCGCTTCGTCGCGGTGGTGGACGCTGATCAGGATGCAGAACTCATCGCCGCCAAACCGGGCGACCACGTCTGCATGGCTGCGCACCGAGCCTTTGATATGGCTGGCGAGTACGGTGAGCAATTGATCGCCGGCGTCATGACCGAGGCTGTCGTTGATGCGCTTGAAGTGGTCGATGTCCAGGAAAATCACGGCCATCATGCCGTTTGAAGCGGTTTTTTCGGCGATTTTCTCCGCAAAGATCTGATTGAAACCCCGGCGATTGAGCAGGCTGGTCAGGGCATCGTAATGGGCTACCTGTTGTAGAGAGGCGCGCGCCTGGTCCAGTTCGCTGAGCAGTGCGTTGACCCGACGTAGGTCGCGTTCCTTGTGCTGCAGTTTCTTGTCCGCCAGAGCAGCGCTGATGCTGCTGCCGATTACCAGCAGGGTGATCACGGCGACCGACAGTCCCAATTGGATCGGGTTGTTGTCCAGCGGCAATGAAAGGTCGGCCCCCGTGGGCACGATCAATTGCGTCGCGGCCATGCCGGTAAAGTGCATGCTGAGAATGCCCGCGCCCAGCACCAGGCTGGCGGCGTACTTGAGCAGTTGATGAAATACCCCAGTGCCGGTGCGCAGGTAACTCGACAGCAATAACGCGGCCAGGCTGGCTCCCATGGCGATGCCCACAGAGGCGAGGAACAGTCCCGACTCGAAATACATCTGAGCCTGGGAGCGCATGGCTGACATGCCGACGTAGTGCATCAACGCGATGCCAAACCCCATCCAGACCGACGCCAGCACGTATTGGTGGAACCGCAGGTTGGCATGACTGAGGGTTTTCATGGCGAACAACGAGGCGATCAGGGCGATCAGCAGCGAGGCGAACGTTGTAATCAGTTCGTAGTGAATCGCAATGGGGGCTTGGAAGGCCAGCATGCTGATGAAGTGGGTAGACCAGATGCCACCCGCCAGGCAGCCGGCACCCAGCCAGCGCCAGTGGCGGCGTGCGGTGGGATCTTCGACATGGCCAACGCGTTCCGCCATGTCCAGGGTGCCGAACCCCGCCGCACAGGCCACCAGATAGGCCAGCAACACCAGGAAAGGGTTATGACTGCAATTGAGTAATAAGTGCCCGTTCGCTGGAAGATTGGTAAAGAAGTGCAGACCCAGCCATTCCATAGCATGTCCCGTCATAGCGTCACGTCACAGCCTGCGGCAATGACCTATGGGGTCGAGTATAGAAGCCTCGAAGGATTTGCCAGGGATAATGGCACTTTGCTCTGAATGATTTTGGCATGCCACCCATAGCGATTAATGCTAAGCGCTGATGGGCAGTTCCAATTCGAACGGCGCTTGCAACGGCGGCAGGCCAAATGCGGCGCGGGCTGCATCGCAGTCGACGTTCTGTTCGCCCTGACTCCACGACGCATCGAACTCTCGGCAGGGGCTTGAACGCTGCTCATATATTGAGCAACTGGTGCCTTTGCCGACTTCACCTTCAAGGCTGCAGCAGCGTGCGGGCTTTTGATCAGTCCCGATCATCGCCACGCGGGTCGGGTTGATCTGCACCACCAGGTCATCCGGCACCGTGCCCCCCGATGAGGCACACTCACCCCAGAAGAAAGACACACGGAAGTGTGAACAGCAGGCACCGCAACTCAGACACGGACTGGCTTCGGACATGGGCGTCATCGATAAGAAAAGTAAGAAGGGGGTGCTGCGGGAAGGCTCGCCATTCTATCCGCGCCATGGCCGTTGGGAAGAGGGTGGCGCACTTATATTTTTGTAGGTGAAGTCCCGCAGCACCGGGTGAAATCATGCCCTATCAGCTTTACGAATCATTACAGACAACCAGAGCTCGCCTGACTATGTTGCAGGTACCGGGCAGGATGCATCGGGCATCGCAGCTCTCATAACAATAAAAGAGACGGACCCATGCAGAACTCGACCCAAGCGGCGAATGCCTGGCGCATTCTGTTCCTGCTGTTTCTGGCCAACCTGTTCAACTTCTTCGACCGCACGATTCCGGCGATCATCATCGAGCCAATCCGCATGGAATGGCACCTGAGCGACTTCCAGCTCGGCATCATCGGCACCGCTTTCACTATCGTCTACGCCATTGCCGGCCTGCCGCTGGGGCGCATGGCCGATACCGGCTCGCGCAGCAAACTCATGGGCTGGGGCCTGTTCGCGTGGAGCGGCCTGACGGCGGTCAACGGCTTGGTCGGCAGTTTCTGGACATTCTTGCTGGTGCGCATGGGCATCGGTATCGGTGAAGCCAGTTATGCGCCTGCCGCCAACTCGCTGATTGGCGATCTGTTCCCGGCGCACCGCCGTGCTCGAGCCATGGGGATTTTCATGCTGGGCCTGCCGCTTGGCCTATTGCTGGCATTCTTTACCATTGGCTGGATGGTCAAGGCCTTCGACAGCTGGCGCGCGCCGTTCTTTATCGCCGCCGTGCCTGGGATGATCCTTGCGGTGTTCATGTTCTATATCAAGGAGCCCAAGCGCGGCGCCGCCGAAACCGTACAAGTCTCCCAGGAACGCGTCGACCGCCCGATTCGCCGCGTACTGGCTGTGCCGACTTTCCTGTGGCTGGTGCTGGCTGGCCTGTGCTTCAACTTTGCCACCTACGCGTGCAACTCGTTCCTGGTGCCGATGCTGCAGCGCTATTTCCTTATGCCACTGCAGGACGCGGCGGTCGCCACTGGCGTCATTGTCGGGTTGACCGGCCTGGTGGGCTTGACCTTGGGGGGCTGGATTGCCGACAAGATCCATCAACGTGTTGCCAATGGCCGGCTGCTGTTTGCGGCGTTCAGCCTGATCATCTCTACTGTGACCACCGCCTGGGCATTGCACGCCGGGCGCATCGAGATCGGCGTGTTTGTGGCCCTGTTCAGTGTGGGCTGGTTGTTTGCGTATAACTTCTACACCTGCGTGTACACCGCGATCCAGGACGTGGTCGAGCCGCGCCTGCGGGCCACGGCGATGGCGTTGTTCTTTGCCGGGTTGTACTTGCTCGGCGGCGGGATGGGGCCGATTGTGGTGGGCGGGCTGTCCGACCACTTTGCCCATTCGGCGATGTATGCCGATGGGGCTGCGCAGATGACCGAGGCTTATAAAGCCGTGGGCTTGCACGACGCCATGTACCTGATTCCGGTGGCGCTGTTTTTGACGATGTTGTTTCTGTTCCAGGCGTCACGCAGTTTTGTGCGTGATGCCAAGCGTATGAAGGAAGGCTTGATGGCGGTTGAGGTGCCGGCTGCGGCAGCGACTGCTTGAAACCGCGGTGATTCCACCGGGGGCAAGCTTCCTCCCGCAGTTGACCGAGTTGTCATGTCGACCACTGATCAATGTGGGAGGGGGCTTGCCCCCGATGAAGCCCGCAAAGCCAACGCTGTTCTCCAGCGAATAAAAAAGGCCCGCATTGCGCGGGCCTTCTTGTTCAGCAGGGCAGGGCGGTAATCAACCCGCTACCAACACCCGAATCGCTTCTAGTCGCAGCGCCGCTTTGTCGAGCATGGCCAGGCCTTGCTCGCGTTGGTTGCGCAGGGCAACCAACTCACTGTCACGCACGGTCGGGTTGACCGCTTGCAACGCGGTCAGGCGTGCCAGTTCTTCGTCGGTGTCTGCCGCCAGGCGACGCTTGGCCTCGGCCACACGTTCGGCGTGGCGCGGAGTGATCTTCTCTTCACCGGCGTTGATGCGCGGGGTGAGTTGATCGCGCTGGGCTTGCACGAACTTGTTGGCGCTGGCCCGTGGCACGCTTTCCAGCTGGTCGTTCAGGGTTTCGAACGAGACGCGGCCGGACAGGTCGTTGCCGTTGGTATCCAGCAAGCAGCGCAGTGCCGCCGGCGGCAGGTAGCGACCCAGTTGCAGTGCGCGTGGTGCGACGACTTCGCTGACGTAGAGCAGCTCCAGCAGCACGGTGCCCGGCTTGAGCGCCTTGTTCTTGATCAGCGCCACGGCGGTATTGCCCATGGAACCGGACAGCACCAGGTCCATGCCGCCCTGCACCATCGGGTGTTCCCAGGTGATGAACTGCATGTCTTCGCGCGACAGTGCCTGGTTACGGTCGTAGGTGATGGTTACACCTTCGTCGTCGCCCAGGGGGAAGCTGGCGTCGAGCATTTTTTCGCTGGGCTTGAGGATCAGCGCGTTTTCCGAATGGTCTTCGCTGTCGATGCCGAATGCGTCGAACAGGGTTTCCATGTAGATCGGCAGGGCGAACTGGTCGTCTTGTTCAAGAATGTCTTCAACCAGCGCATCGCCTTCGCCAGCGCCGCCGGAGTTGAGCTCCAGCAGACGGTCACGACCGGTATGCAGCTCTTGCTCCAGGCGCTCGCGCTCGGCACGGGCTTCGTCGATCAGGGCTTGCCACTCGCCGTCGTCGGCGTTTTCCAGCAGCGGCAGTAGGCGCGGGCCGAACTGATGCTGCAAGGCGTTGCCGGTCGGGCAGGTGTTGAGGAACGCGTTCAGCGCTTCGTGGTACCACTGGAACAGGCGCTCTTGCGGGCTGGTTTCCAGGTACGGCACGTGCAGTTCGATCACATGCTTTTGGCCGATCCGGTCCAGACGACCGATCCGCTGTTCCAGCAGGTCGGGGTGGGACGGCAGGTCGAACAGTACCAAGTGGTGGGAGAACTGGAAGTTGCGGCCTTCACTGCCGATTTCCGAGCAGATCAGCACCTGTGCGCCAAACTCTTCATCGGCAAAGTAGGCGGCGGCGCGGTCACGTTCGAGGATGTTCATGCCCTCGTGGAACACCGTGGCCGGGATGCCGGAGCGCACGCGCAGGGCGTCTTCCAGGTCCATGGCGGTTTCGGCGTGGGCGCAGATCACCAGCACTTTGGTGCGCTTGAGCATTTTGAGCTGGTCGATCAGCCACTCGACGCGCGGGTCGAAGCGCCACCAGCGGTTTTCTTCATCGATGTCCGGTTGCGACTGGAAGCTGACTTCCGGGTACAGCTCGGCGTGTTCGCCCAGCGGCAACTCCAGGTATTCATCCGGGTTCGGCATTGGGTAGGCGTGCAGCTTACGCTCCGGGAAACCCTGCACGGCGGCACGGGTGTTACGGAACAGCACGCGGCCGGTGCCGTGGCGGTCGAGCAGCTCACGCACCAAGCGCGCGCTGGCTTCGGCGTCGCCATCGTTGACGGCGGTGAGCAGCGCTTCGCCTTCGTTGCCGAGGAAGCCTTGGATGGTCTTGTGTGCAGTCGGTGACAAGCGGCCCTTATCGAGCAGCTCCTGCACGGCTTCGGCCACCGGGCGATAGTTCTCGCTCTCGGCGCGGAAGGCGTGCAGGTCGTGGAATCGGTTCGGGTCCAACAGGCGCAGGCGAGCGAAGTGGCTGTCCTGGCCCAGTTGCTCCGGGGTAGCGGTGAGCAGCAGTACGCCGGGGATCACTTCGGCGAGTTGCTCCACCAGCGTGTATTCCGGGCTGGCTTTTTCTTCATGCCAGACCAGGTGGTGGGCTTCATCGACTACCAGCAAGTCCCAGCCGGCGGCGAACAGCGCGTCCTGGGCCTTCTCGTCGTCCACCAACCATTCCAGTGCAACCAGGGCCAACTGGGTGTCTTCGAACGGGTTGGCGGCATCGCTTTCGATGAAGCGTTCTTCGTCGAACAGCGCAACTTGCAGGTTGAAGCGGCGGCGCATTTCCACCAGCCACTGGTGCTGCAGGTTTTCCGGGACCAGGATCAGCACACGGTTGGCGCGGCCCGACAGCAATTGGCGATGGATCACCAGGCCGGCTTCGATGGTCTTGCCCAGGCCTACTTCGTCCGCCAGCAATACCCGCGGCGCGATACGGTCAGCGACTTCACGGGCGATATGCAGTTGGTGAGCAATGGGTTGCGCACGCACGCCACCCAGGCCCCACAGCGAGGACTGCAATTGGCGGCTGGTGTGTTCCAGGGTGTGGTAGCGCAGCGAGAACCACGCCAACGGGTCGATTTGGCCGGCGAACAGACGGTCGCTGGCCAGTCGGAACTGGATGAAGTTGGAGAGTTGGGTTTCCGGCAGGGTGACCTGCTCGTTCTGCCCATTGAGGCCGTGGTAAACCAACAGACCGTCGACGTCGTCGACTTCCTGAACGGTCATTTTCCAGCCTTCGAAATGGGTGATGGAGTCACCCGGCGAGAACCTCACTCGGGTGAGGGGCGCATTCCGTAGCGCATACTGGCGAGTGTCGCCAGTGGCCGGATAGAGCACGGTCAACAAGCGGCCGTCCTGTGCCAGAACGGTGCCTAACCCCAGCTCTGCTTCGCTGTCACTAATCCAGCGTTGCCCCGGTTGATACTGCTGCGCCATGCTGCCTGACTCCCGCCGTGAAAAAGCCGACTATCTTAACGGAACAAGGCCCTCAGCCAAAGGACTCTGACGAAAACTACTCCGTTTGAGTGCAGGGGCGAGC
This sequence comes from Pseudomonas sp. Irchel 3H9, assembly GCF_900187495.1. Classification (NCBI taxonomy): domain Bacteria; kingdom Pseudomonadati; phylum Pseudomonadota; class Gammaproteobacteria; order Pseudomonadales; family Pseudomonadaceae; genus Pseudomonas; species Pseudomonas sp. Irchel 3H9. The sequence continues at coordinate 699,536 of NZ_FYDK01000001.1, forward strand.
GCTGAATCGACGGGTGGCGGGCACTTGCGAGTGTCGACTGGGTCACAGGTTGGCGAGTCCGTGCTCAAGTCGTCGTTCGGCCCGCCGACAGCCTGCTGACAGGAGAACAACTATCATGCTGCCACCCATGCTGCCCGTCAGCGTTGTACCGGTTACGTCGCAACTCGACCCGGTCCGCCAGAAACCGGATATTCCGCCCGTGGTCCCTGTGCAAGCGGGCTCCAACGAAAGCACGATCGACCTGAAAAAGGGCGATGCCGAGCAGTCGACCTTTTTGCTGCGCGAGGAACAACGCCGCCAGCAGGAACAACAGAAGCGTCGGCGCGAAGCCGATGAAAACCCGGATCAGCACCTGGCGATCCCGGGCGACCTGCTCAATGCCGACAACACCGTACCGGTCGTGCCGTTGATCGAAGACGCGCCGCGCCAGGGCTTGTGGGTTGACGTCGAAGTTTAAGCGCTCAGTTGCCGCAGGGCTGCCATCAGCGACTTGATGTCGTGATCGTTGTTCAGGGGGCTGACGGAGATTCTTGCAACGCTTGCCAGGCCACGCGCCTGCATATCCAGCGGGGTGTAGCCCACGCCGTTGGCGCCGATATTGATGCGCTTCAATCCCAATTGCCGTTTGAGTTCGAAGGCGTCCCAGCCGGCGAGGTTGAAAGCGATCAGCCCTGATTGAAGCGTGCCCAGTTCATGTAGGGAAATCCCCGGAATCTCACGTAGAGCTTCACGAATTTGCGCGCTGGTCTGTGCGACGCGTTCCCATACGCGCTCAATCCCCAGGTGATTCATCTCGCGCAGCGCATTTCCCAAACCCGCTAACAGCGCAAAGGACACTTCGCTGGTTTCAAAGCGCCTGGCGTCGTCGCGCAGGTCGAAACCGCTTGCGGCCAAGGGGGCAGAAAGCACGTCACGCTGGGCCGGGTCCAGGTGCTGGAGAAAGTCCGGCCGTACATACAGCAGCGCCGTGCCTCGCGGCCCGCGCAGGTGTTTGCGACCGGCCGACTTGAGTACGTCACACTGCAACGCTTGTACATCCACCGGCACTTGGCCGACGGCTTGGCCGGCGTCGACAAAGTAGGGGATGCCATGACGCTTGGCCACTGCGCCGATGGCCTGGGCGGGGTTGATCAGGCCGCCGTTGGCCGGGAGCCAGGTGAGGTCGATCAGCTTTACATGGGCATCGATCATTGACTCCAGCGCCACGGGGCAAACCGCGCCGGTTGCATCGCAGGGGATGACTTCCACCCGTGCACCCGCCTGCACGGCCAGCTGCATGCTCGCCAGATTGCCGCCCCATTCGTGGCGCCCCACCAGAATGCGATCACCGGGTTGCCACGCGCCCAAGGCTTGGAACGCCATGCTCCAGGCAGTTGAGCCGCTGCTGGCAAACGCTATGGACGCGGCGGGCGCATTGAGCAGTTGCGCGGCGGCGTGGCGGGCTTTTTCCATCAGCATGGCGCCATGCTCACCGGCCTCCATTGGACCGTCGCGGGCTTCGCGCTGTAGTTGGTCGATGATGGCGTCCAGTGTCGCCTGGCTTGGCAGGGACGCGCCGGCATGGTTGAAGTGCACGAGGCCCGATTGGCAGCCGGGAGTGGCCTCCCTTAATCGTTGAATATCCAGCGGGCTCACGGCTGCAACTCGAAAATTGCGTCAACCTCCACCGCCACGCTGGCCGGCAGGCTGGCAACACCCACCGCTGTTCGCACATGCCGGCCCTGTTCGCCGAGTGCATTCACCAGCAGGTTCGACGCACCGTTCGCCACCGCGCCCTGGTGCTGGAAGTCAGCGCTGCTGGCGATAAAAACCCCCAGGCGCAGGGTGCGTACCAAGCGCGACAGGTCGTCGCCCAAGGCATCGCTCAATTGCGCGAGCAAGCTCAGTGCAGCCAGTTCTGCCGCCTGGGTGCCGTCTTCCTCGCTGAGGGATTCCCCCAGTCTGCCGAGGTAAGCAGGCTTGCCGTCGAGCAGTGGGATCTGCCCGGAAATAAACAGCTGGTTCTGGCTGATGACATGGTTGATGTAGTTGGCAATCGGCTGGCTGGGGGCTGGCAGCGTCAAGCCAAGGGCGTTCACGCGTTGGCGGATGGAGTTGCTCATGCTGAATCCTCTGATTTCAAGAGGTTTGAGCATGTTGGTCCGGGGGAGGCTGCGACAAACGGATAGATCTCACGCGACGTATCGAAATAACTCACGCGTCAGCGCAGACCTCCTTTAACCATTGGCTGAAACACTCGGCCGCTTCACCGGTGGAACCTTGGGGGGCGATCAGCCAATAGCCGATGTCACTGTGGTAGGGCGGCCAATCGAAGGCTTCAACCAGGCTGCCGTCCTGAAGCCGGCGTTGGATCAGGCGGTGACGGCCCATGGCAATGCCCTGGCCGGCGACGGCGGCTTCGACCACGATGTTGTAGTCATGCAGCATGACGCGCGGGTGGTCTTCGAGGTCGACTTGATAATGATGGGACCAATCCGTCCATTCGAACGGCCGGTGCGAGGTTGCCATCAGCAAGGGGCCGTTGTGCAGTTGACTGGCCTTGAATGCCGGGCTGCACACCGGTGAAATCACTTCAGCCATCAGCCGCGTGGCCCGCACGTCCGGCCAATCGCCTTTGCCGTAACGGATGGCCAGGTCGACTTCGGCGGCGGCGACGTTGGCCAGTTGAATCGCTGGCAACAGCTCCACCTGGATGTGCGGATAGCGGTTGAGAAACCCCGCCAGGCGCGGGGCCAGCCACAAGGTGGCGAAAGACGCCAGCAGGCCGATGCGCAACACAGTGGCGCTGGGTAGCTGTCGTTGGGCGCGGGTCGCGGCAGCGATGGCGTCAAGGGCGGGGCGGATTTCATCGTAGTAACGCTGCCCGTCGGCGGTCAGATCGATCGCGCGGGTGCGTCGGATAAACAGCGGTTTACCCAGATGCTGTTCGAGCTTTTGCACCTGATGGCTTAGGGCGCTTTGGGTAACCGATAACTCACTCGCCGCCTTGATAAAACTCAAGTGGCGGGCCACGGCTTCAAAGGCTCGTAGTGCCAGCAACGGTGGAAGATCCTTGTGCAGAGCCACCTGAGTGCGCCTCCTGGGTCGTGCGGAAAGTGCCGATTTTGGGCGACGGCCTGCCATTTGTCGCGCGCTGATTTGCCGTCGGGCGCAGCAGCCCGCATTATTGAACCCTACTCGCCACGACGTAAGACAAGCCATGAGTGATGACGACAAGCTGATCGACCTGAATGCCGAACGCGCCAAGCGCGTACATGACCTCAATGACAAACGCCTGAATGAAGTGCGCCAGGCGTTTGAACACGCGATGCCTTTAGGCAAAGGCAAGAAAAAATCAAAGAACAAACCGAAAAAGCGTTAACACGGCCTGCATCTGTTGATGCAGGTCAGTTAGTCCCCTTCTTTACGCCCCGTTGCGGGCGACATTGATCCCCGTCAATTTTTCAATCCGCCTTCTCCAGTAACTTAGCCCTATCGCAACAGGGCAAGTGCAGGAGGCCGGTCATGTTTATCGATAATGTGGTATTCGCCGGAGTGCTGACTGTAAGCCTCATGGTGTTGTTTTTTGTAGGGTTTGGATTCTTCATCTGGAAAGACGCAAACAAGCGTAAAAAACCTTAGGTCTTTCCGGGTTACATGAGCACGCAAGGCATTTTGGGCGACTTCGGTCGCCTTTTTTTTTGAGTTGTTTTTGTGTGTATATCCGTCGCTGCAGCAACGGATAGGTCCCCCGCCAAAAAAACCAAAAAAAAGGCGCAACCCCCATCAGGATCACGCCTTCTTTTCCAACCCAAATCTATCAGCTACCCAACGCCTTGGAAGCCAACCAGAACAACCCGGCCGACAGTCCAACAGTCGCAGGCAACGTCAACACCCAAGCCATCAGGATGGTCTTGACCGTGCCACCTTGCAGGCCGCTTTTGTTCGCGACCATGGTGCCGGCCACGCCCGAAGACAGCACGTGGGTCGTGGACACCGGCAGGGCGAAGATATTGGCAAAACCAATCATGGTAGCGGTGGTGATCTGTGCCGACATGCCCTGGGCATACGTCATGCCCTGTTTGCCGATCTTCTCACCGATGGTCAGTACCACACGCTTCCAACCCACCATGGTGCCCAGGCCCAAGGCCAGTGCGACGGCGAGGATCACCCAGAACGGCGCGTACTCGGTGGTGGCGGTCAGGTCTTTGCGCAGTTTGTCGAGGTCGGACTTCTCACGCGCATCCAGGCCCGGCAGCTTGCCGACTTTCTTCGCAGTGTCGTCCAGGCAGAGCAGGTAGCGACGCACTTCGATACGCTGATCCGAAGTCAGCGAATGGTAGTCGGAGACACCTTTCAACGTACTGACGAGCGCATTGATAGTAGGTTCGGTCTGCTGCGGGTTGCACTGGAACTTGCCCGGCAGATCGTCTTTCACGCTTTTGCCCAGGGCCAGGAATTCGCCGAGGGTGGCGTTATTGCGCTGGTAGAACTGGCTCAAATGCACGGTGGCGTCGCGAGTGCGTTCGATCTGATAGGTGGTACTGCCCAGGTCGAGTACGAACTGCGCCGGCACGATGCCGATCAGCACCAGCATGATCAGGCCGATGCCTTTCTGGCCATCGTTGGAGCCGTGCACGAAACTCACGGCCATGGCGGAGATCACCAGGACCAGGCGGTTCCAGAACGGCGGGTGCTTCTTGTCGTCGAGCTTGCGGCGCTGGTCCGGAGTCTTGTGCATCTTCGACAGCGGACGCCACCATTTCAGACCGATCAGCACCAGGGCTGCGACCAGGAAGCCAGCCATTGGCGAGAACACCAGGGATGCGCCGATATCAACAGCTTTCTGCCAGTTCACACCGTCAGACAGGGGGATATCGTTGATCAGGGCATTGGCCAGGCCGACACCGAGGATCGAACCGATCAAGGTGTGGGAGCTGGAAGCAGGGATACCGAAGTACCAAGTGCCCAGGTTCCAGGTGATCGCCGCGGCTAACAACGAGAAGACCATCGCCAAACCATGGCCGGTGTTCACATTGATCAGCAACTCCACCGGCAGCAGATGCACGATGGCGTAGGCGACACCGACACCACCGAGCAACACGCCGAGGAAGTTGAACACCCCGGAGAAGAACACGGCCAGATGCGGCGGCATGGCTTTGGTATAGATGACTGTGGCCACCGCGTTAGCGGTGTCATGAAAGCCATTGATGAACTCGAAGGCGAGGACAAAGGCGAGGGCGAGCAACAGGCTCACTAGAACCCAAGCATCCAGTCCGCTGAATAAATCGATCATGAAGGTTTTCTGACCCGGTCGTAAGGGGGCGCGATTATGCCAGAAAACCTCAGTAATCGATGCATTAGCTGCTCATCGGTAACAATCTTCATTGAAACGCCTGGGGCGAAACCGGGCGATCCCAGGGTTTTCGGGGCTTTAGCAAGTCTTTGATTTATAAAGTGCAGGGCTGAAAAGACACGGTTTTGTCACCGAATCGTCATCCTTGAAACATTTGTATGAAATTTTACTGGTGGGAGTGGGACTCAGGGTGCCCGACCGATGGCTAGCTGCCAGCAGTCAGGGCCGAACCCTAGGCTCAATCCGAAGCGCTTATGGCTCTTCGGCTTTGAGTTCCTGTTCAATCTTTTGGATTTCCTGGGCAAATGCCTGGTCGAGCAGGCTGGCTCGCTTGCGCCATGGTTTGCGTTCAGGTTCAGGCTGGGCGGCGTAGGTGGTGACTTCCCCGCCGTAAACATCCTTGTAACGTTGCTCCTGGCGCTCAAGTTCCGCGCGCAGTTCATCTTTCGTCACATTGTTACCTAATTGAGTTGAGTGTAATTACGCTGCAGCGTTATGCCTGAATGTCGCCCTCGGATTGTTCAAAGTTGAGCAGTTGATGCGTTCAAGTTTGAACAACGGATACTGGAAACCGTTGGTTATGGCTGTCATTCAAAGCAGGTAGTTGCGACTGTCCATGCACTGCATGTGCCTGGCCTGGCGAGCTCTGGCCCCGAAAGTGAAACCGGGCTGACCTCCGCACAGGGTGCATTATAGCGGCGCATTTGAATAACACTATCGGCATAAAGTTGAAAAGCGTCAACTTTGTGTGAGCGTTTTGTTACACGCACACGTGAGTAGTTGCTGAGATTCTGGCGCCATAAATTCAACAAGCAACTAAAGGTTCAAGCATTTCACCGTAACTTTACTTTGCCAAGGCGCCATCGCGAGGCCGGTCGTTCAGGTACGCCCCAAATTGCGATAATCGCATGATCGTCCGATAATCGCCCAATGTTGCCGGCCCTGTCTTGTGCAGATCGGTCGGTGCGGCTTGTAATACCTGCCCAATTCCTGCGGTTGACAATAAGAGAAAGGAACCTGAGATGAACGATCAATTGCGCAACTCTTTCGCCTCAGTGGCGCCGCCGATCGTTGCCTCGCCGGCCAAGCGTATCCAGGCGTTTACCGGTGACCCGGATTTCATGACCTCCCTGGCCCGTGGCTTGGCCGTGGTGCAGGCATTCCAGGAGCGCAAACGCCACCTGACGATTGCGCAAATCAGCCATCGCACCGAAATTCCCCGCGCCGCTGTGCGTCGTTGCCTGCATACCCTGATCAAACTTGGCTACGCCACCACCGATGGGCGTACCTATTCCTTGTTGCCCAAAGTACTGACCCTCGGCCATGCCTACCTGTCGTCCACGCCATTGGCGGTGTCGGCTCAGCCATATCTGGACCGCATGAGTGAACAACTGCACGAAGCCTGCAACATGGCGACCCTCGAAGGCGACGACATCCTCTATATCGCCCGTTCGGCCACCACCCAACGTCTGATTTCCGTGGACCTGTCGGTGGGCGGGCGTTTGCCGGCCTATTGCACGTCCATGGGCCGCATCCTGCTCGCGGCGCTGGACGACGCCTCGCTGCAGGATTACCTCGACCACGCGGACCTGCAAATCAAGACCAGCCGCACCCTCACCACCCCCGAAGCTTTGTTCGAATGCCTGCAACAAGTGCGTCAGCAGGGTTGGTGCATCGTCGACCAGGAACTGGAGCAAGGCCTGCGCTCCATCGCCGTGCCGGTGTATGACGCGTCTGGCCAGGTATTGGCAGCGCTCAACGTCAGTACCCATGCCGGACGCGTCAGCCGCAGCGAGCTGGAACAGCGCTTCCTGCCGAGCATGCTCAGCGCCAGCCGTGAGCTGAGTGCGCAGTTGTTTGCCTAAGGTGTTCGGTGACCGCACAGATCCCGGCTTGATCAATTGACGCTATTTCCTCCGGCTTATTACTGTGCGGCAGCGCTCTTAAGGGCGCCCCAATAATAATGACGACCCCAGGTCGTTGGCCCGCCCTCGGTGTGGAATAAAAATAATGAATCAGCCTTCTGTCGGTACCACGCTGGACGTGCAGTCCTTCATCAACACCCAGCCACTGTCACGCTATCAGTGGCGCGTGGTTATCCTGTGTTTCCTGATTGTCTTCCTTGATGGCCTCGACACCGCCGCCATGGGCTTTATTGCGCCTGCGCTGTCCCAGGACTGGGGCATCGACCGCGCCAGCCTTGGTCCGGTGATGAGCGCCGCGTTGATCGGCATGGTGTTCGGCGCGTTAGGTTCGGGCCCGCTGGCCGACCGTTTCGGTCGTAAAGTCGTGCTGGTCGGCGCGGTTTTGGTGTTTGGCGCGTTCAGCCTGGCTTCGGCCTACAGCAGCAATGTCGACCAATTGCTCGTGCTGCGTTTCCTCACAGGGCTGGGCCTTGGAGCAGGCATGCCTAATGCCACCACGCTGCTGTCCGAGTACACCCCCGAGCGCCACAAGTCGCTGCTGGTGACCAGTATGTTCTGCGGTTTCAATCTGGGTATGGCCGGTGGCGGGTTTATCTCGGCCAAACTGATCCCGGCGTTCGGCTGGCACGCGTTATTGATGATCGGCGGCATCCTGCCGTTGATCCTGGTGGTGGTGCTGCTGCTCTGGCTGCCGGAGTCGGCGCGTTACTTGGTGGTGCGCAACCGCGGCACCGATAAGGTACGCAAAACCTTGTCACCCATCGAGCCCAACATCGTCGCCCAGGCCACCGCCTTCAGCGTGCCCGAACAAAAAACCGTCAAGGCCCGCAACGTATTCGCGGTGATCTTCTCCGGCACTTATAGCGCCGGTACCTTGCTGCTGTGGCTCACCTACTTCATGGGCCTGGTGATCGTGTACTTGCTCACCAGTTGGTTGCCGACGCTGATGCGTGACAGTGGCGCGAGCATGGAGCAGGCCGCGTTTATTGGCGCGTTGTTCCAGTTCGGTGGGGTGTTAAGCGCCGTCGGCGTGGGCTGGGCGATGGACAGGTTCAATCCCCACAAAGTCATCGGCATCTTTTACCTGCTGGCCGGGGTGTTTGCCTACGCGGTAGGTCAGAGCCTGGGCAATATCACCGTGCTGGCGACGTTGGTGCTGATCGCCGGAATGTGCGTCAACGGCGCGCAATCGGCGATGCCGTCCCTGGCGGCGCGCTTTTACCCGACCCAAGGCCGCGCCACCGGCGTGTCGTGGATGCTCGGCATCGGCCGCTTCGGCGCGATCCTCGGCGCCTGGATGGGCGCCACCTTGCTGGGCCTGGGCTGGAACTTTGAGCAGGTGCTCACCGCCCTGGTGATCCCGGCCGCTGTGGCCACGACGGCGGTGGTGATCAAGGGCATGGTCAGCCATGCGGATGCCACCTGAGCTTGGCAGGTTTCTAAGCTGGGAGAGGGCAAGCCCCCTCTCACACCAGAAGATTAGCTAGACAACAATATGTTCGATAATCGAACGCTGAGTCGATTATCGGATTGTTTGGCCCATTTCCCCGGCTTAATCTTCAAGCACTTCGGCGCCACCTCAGCGCCTTTTTCGATCAACACCGGGAGCCCAACCCCATGGCTGAAATTCTCACCCTGCGTGATGCGGTCAAGCGTTTCGTGAACGACGGCGATACCGTCGCTCTCGAAGGCTTCACCCACCTGATCCCTACCGCCGCAGGCCATGAAATCATTCGTCAGGGCAAGAAAGACCTGACGCTGGTGCGTATGACGCCTGACCTGATCTACGACCAGTTGATCGGTGCCGGCTGCGCACGCAAGCTGATTTTCTCCTGGGGCGGCAACCCGGGCGTTGGCTCCCTGCATCGCCTGCGTGACGCGGTCGAGAAGCAATGGCCGCAACCGTTGGAAATCGAAGAACACAGCCACGCCGACCTGGCCAATGCCTACGTCGCCGGCGCCTCTGGCCTGCCGTTCGCGGTACTGCGTGCCTACGCCGGTTCCGACCTGCCCAAAGTCAACCCATTGATCAAAAGCGTGACATGCCCGTTCACCGGCGAAGTGCTGGCGGCGGTGCCGTCGGTGCGTCCGGACATCACGGTGATCCACGCGCAAAAGGCCGACCGCAAGGGCAACGTGCTGCTCTGGGGGATTCTCGGTGTGCAGAAAGAAGCGGCGTTGGCGGCCAAGCGTTGCATCGTCACCGTTGAAGAAATTGTCGACGACCTGAATGCACCGATGAACAGCTGCGTGTTGCCCACCTGGGCCCTGACTGCTGTGTGCCACGTACCCGGCGGCGCGCATCCGTCCTACGCCCACGGTTACAACGAGCGCGACAACCGCTTCTACCAGGCGTGGGATCCGATTGCCCGCGACCGTGGGACGTTTACCGCCTGGATCGACGAATACATCCACGGCACTGCTGATTTCAGTGAATACCAGGCCAAGTTGGCCACCGCGCAGGAGGCCAAGTAATGGCTTACTCGACCAATGAAATGATGACCGTCGCCGCCGCGCGCCGCCTCAAGAACGGCTCGGTGTGCTTTGTCGGCATCGGCCTGCCATCCAAAGCGGCCAACCTGGCGCGCCTGACCTCATCGCCCGATGTGGTGTTGATCTACGAGTCCGGCCCGATTGGCGCCAAGCCCTCGGTACTGCCGTTGTCCATTGGTGATGGCGAACTGGCGGAAACCGCTGACACCGTGGTGCCAACCGGTGAGATTTTTCGCTACTGGCTGCAAGGCGGACGTATCGACGTGGGCTTTCTCGGTGCAGCTCAAGTCGACCGTTTCGGCAACATCAACACCACCGTGGTCGGTGACTATCACCAGCCCAAAGTACGCCTGCCGGGTGCCGGTGGCGCGCCGGAAATCGCCGGCTCCGCCAAAAGTGTGCTGATTATCCTCAAGCAGTCGTCCCGTTCGTTTGTGGACAAGCTGGACTTCATTACCTCAGTCGGCCACGGCGAGGGCGGCGATTCACGTAAACGCCTGGGCCTGCCGGGTGCCGGTCCTGTCGGAATCATTACCGACCTGTGCATCATGGAGCCGGAAGAGGGCACCCATGAATTCGTGGTCACCGCGCTGCACCCTGGCGTGACCCGCGAGCAAGTGGTGGCCGCTACCGGTTGGGCGATTCGCTTTGCCGACCAAGTCAGCACCACCGCCGAGCCGACCGAGGTCGAGTTGACCGCCCTGCGTGACCTCGAAGCCCGCACCGCTGCCGCCCACGGCCAAGCACCGGGAGAAGCCTGATGCGCGACGTATTTATCTGTGATGCCATTCGCACTCCCATCGGCCGCTTTGGCGGTGGCCTGTCCACCGTACGCGCCGATGACCTGGCGGCATTGCCGATCAAGGCGCTGATGGAGCGCAATCCGTCGGTGGACTGGAGCGCGGTGGATGAGGTGTTCCTCGGCTGCGCCAACCAGGCCGGTGAAGACAACCGCAACGTCGCCCGCATGGCGCTGTTGCTGGCGGGTCTGCCGGAAAGCATTCCAGGCGTGACCCTTAACCGTTTGTGCGCCTCGGGCATGGACGCCATTGGCACCGCCTTTCGCGCCATCGCCAGCGGCGAAATGGAGCTGACGATTGCCGGGGGCGTTGAGTCGATGTCCCGTGCGCCGTTCGTGATGGGCAAGGCTGACGCGGCGTTTTCGCGCAACATGAAGCTGGAAGACACCACCATCGGCTGGCGCTTTATCAACCCCTTGATGAAAGCCCAGTACGGCGTGGACGCGATGCCGCAGACCGCCGATAACGTCGCCGATGACTACCAGGTTTCACGTGCTGATCAGGACGCCTTCGCCCTGCGCAGCCAGCAACGCACGGCGGCCGCTCAGGCTGCGGGCTTTTTTGCCGAAGAAATCGTGCCGGTACGGGTTGCCCATAAAAAAGGCGAAACCGTGGTCGAGCACGATGAGCATCCACGGGACACCACCCTGGAAGCCCTGACCAAACTCAAGCCGGTCAACGGCCCTGACAAGACCGTCACCGCCGGTAATGCTTCAGGTGTGAACGATGGTGCGGCGGCGCTGATTCTGGCGTCCGCCGAAGCGGTCAAGAAACACGGCCTGACGCCGCGTGCCCGTGTGTTGGGCATGGCCAGCGCCGGTGTCGCCCCGCGTGTGATGGGCATCGGTCCGGTGCCAGCGGTGCGCAAACTGGTGGAACGCCTGGGGTTGGCGGTCACCGACTTTGACGTGATCGAACTCAACGAAGCTTTCGCCAGCCAAGGCCTGGCGGTATTGCGCGAATTGGGTATTGCCGACGACGCGCCCCAGGTCAATCCGAACGGCGGCGCCATCGCCCTCGGTCATCCGTTGGGCATGAGCGGTGCGCGGTTGGTACTGACAGCCCTGCATCAGTTGGAAAAAACCGGTGGTCGTAAAGGCCTGGCGACCATGTGTGTCGGCGTCGGCCAAGGGTTGGCCCTGGCGATTGAACGCATCTAATAAGAGAGGATTGCTCCATGAGTGACAAGCCCGGTTACCGGCGCCCGCAAGCGGGCACCCAACCTGATTACCTGCACCCGGCCTACCAGTCGACGAACTTGCGTTCGCCGTCACAGCCGTTGGTGTTCCTGCCCCATTCCTTGTCGGAAATCACCGGCCCGACCATCGGCGCCGAGCGGATCAACGAGAAAGACAACGACCTCACCGCCCAGCATGAAGGCGAGCCCCAGGGCGAACGCATCATCATCCATGGGCGTGTACTGGACGAAAACGGTTTGCCGGTGCCGGGCATTCTGGTGGAGATCTGGCAGGCCAACGCCGCCGGCCGCTACAACCACAAGCGTGACCTGCACGACGCGCCGCTGGACCCGAACTTCACCGGCACCGGCCGTACCGTCACCGACGCCGATGGCTGGTATCAGTTCCAGACCATCAAGCCCGGCGCTTACCCATGGGGCAATCACCACAACGCGTGGCGCCCGGCGCATATCCACTTTTCGCTGTTCGGCCCCAGCGTGCTGACGCGCTTGGTCACGCAGATGTATTTCCCTGGCGACCCGCTGCTGGAATACGACCCGATCTACAACTGTGTGCCGGACACTTCGGCCAAGCAGCGCCTGATCGCCAGTTTCGACCTGGAAAAAACCATTCCTTCCTATGCCCTCGGCTACCGCTGGGACATCGTCCTGCGCGGCCGCGACGCCACGCCGATGGAGAAATGAGATGAGCCTTTACGCAACCACGTCCCACACCGTCGGGCCGTACTACCACATTGGCCTGACCTGGCTGAACCGCGAAGACCTGACCGTCGCCGCCACCCTTGGTGAGCGCGTGGCGATCAGCGGGCAAGTGGTGGATGGCAACGGTGATGTGGTCAACGACGCCATGCTCGAAGTCTGGCAGGCCAACGCCGCCGGCAAATACGACCACCCGGAAGATGACCAGGACAAGGCCGTCGATCCCAACTTCGAGGGTTTCGGTCGGGTGCCGGTGGACGCCGAAGGGCGTTTTCGCTTTACCACGATCAAGCCGGGCAGCGTGCCGGGGCTCAAGGGCACGACCCAGGCGCCGCATTTGGTAGTGCTGGTGTTTGCCCGTGGCTTGGTGAAGCACTTGCTCACGCGGATTTATTTTGACGGTGAGGCGTTGAATGGGGATGACGCGTTGCTGGCATGTGTGCCTGCCGAACGTCGTGGCACCTTGATTGCTAAGCAGGATGCTGACGGTGTGTATCAGTGGAATGTGATTTTGCAGGGGACAGATAAGGAGACGGTGTTCTTCGACTACTGAGTCCCTTGTCAGGGATCCATAGGGGGGCGAGCCCCTTCCCACATTTGTTAGGCGGCGCGCTCAAAATGTGGGAGGGGGCTTGCCCCCGATGAGGTCAGTTCAGGAGATCCCTATCCAAATGTCTGCTTGCGGAACATGGTTATTGCAAAGTATGTCTAGGCTATAACCGTTCCCACTGAGTGAAAAAATCATGACAACAGCCACCAGTCACTACACCGGAGAAGAGCGCAGCAAACGGATCTTTGCGATTGTCGGTGCCTCCTCCGGCAACCTGGTCGAATGGTTCGACTTCTACGTCTACGCCTTCTGCGCTATCTACTTCGCCCCCGCATTTTTCCCGTCGGACGATCCCACGGTGCAACTGCTCAACACCGCCGGTGTATTCGCCGCCGGGTTCCTGATGCGCCCCATCGGCGGCTGGCTGTTCGGCCGGGTCGCTGACAAGCACGGGCGCAAAAATTCGATGATGATTTCGGTGCTGATGATGTGCGCCGGTTCGTTGGTCATCGCCTTCCTACCTACTTACAAAGACATCGGCGCCTGGGCCCCGGCATTGCTGCTGGTGGCGCGGTTGTTCCAGGGCTTGTCGGTGGGTGGCGAGTACGGCACCACCGCGACGTACATGAGTGAAGTCGCACTCAAAGGCCAGCGCGGCTTCTTCGCCTCGTTCCAGTACGTCACCCTGATCGGAGGCCAACTGCTGGCGGTGTTGGTGGTGGTGATCCTGCAACAGATCCTCACTGAAGAAGAACTGCGTGCCTGGGGCTGGCGGATTCCGTTCGTGATCGGTGCGATTGCGGCGGTGATCTCCCTGTTGCTGCGGCGCACCCTCAAGGAAACCACCAGCAAGGAAACCCGCCAGGACAAGGATGCCGGCAGCGTCGCCGCGCTGTTTCGCAATCACAAAGCGGCCTTCATCACCGTGCTGGGCTACACCGCGGGCGGCTCGCTGATTTTCTACACCTTCACCACCTACATGCAGAAGTACCTGGTGAACACCGCCGGGATGCACGCCAAGACCGCCAGCTACATCATGACCGGCGCGCTGTTTGTGTACATGTGCATGCAGCCGCTGTTCGGCATGCTCTCGGACAAGATCGGCCGACGTAACTCGATGCTCTGGTTCGGCGCCCTCGGTACCCTCTGCACGGTGCCGATCCTGCTGACCCTGAAAACCGTGACAAGCCCGTTCCTGGCCTTTGTACTGATTTCCCTGGCGTTGGCTATCGTGAGTTTCTACACCTCGATCAGCGGCCTGGTGAAAGCGGAAATGTTCCCGCCGCACGTACGTGCCTTGGGGGTGGGCCTGGCTTACGCAGTGGCTAACGCGATCTTCGGTGGCTCGGCGGAATACGTGGCCTTGGGACTCAAATCCATGGGCATGGAAAACACTTTTTATTGGTACGTCACCGGCATGATGGCCGTGGCCTTCCTGTTCAGCTTGCGTCTGCCGAAACAGGCGGAGTACTTGCACCACGATTTGTAAGGGACGCGTTATGACACTGCGCACGAGCAACCAACTGTTCGACGCCTACTTCACCGCTGACAGCATGGCCGAGGTGTTCTGCGACGAGGGGCGCTTGCAGGGCATGCTGGATTTCGAAGCCGGCCTGGCCCGGGCGCAAGCTCAGGTCGGGTTGATCCCGCCGTCGGTCGTCGCACCAATTGCCCAGGCGTGCCTGGCGTCGCTGTATGACATGGACGCCCTCGGCGTGGCGATTGCCTCGGCCGGGAACTCGGCGATTCCATTGGTGAAGGCCTTGGGCAAGTTGATTGCCAGTGGAGATGCCGGCGCCGAGCGCTACGTGCATCTGGGGGCGACGAGCCAGGACGTGATGGACACCGGCCTGGTGCTGCAACTGCGGCGTGCACTGCTGTTGATCGAAACCGACCTGGCCCGCTTGGGCGATGTGCTTGCCGCCCAAGCCCAGCGTTACGCGGTGACGCCGTTGGCCGGGCGCACTTGGTTGCAGCACGCCACGCCGGTCACGCTGGGGATGAAAATCGCCGGTTGGCTGGGCGCTGTGACGCGCAGCCGCCAGCGCTTGGCGGAGTTGAAACCGCGCTTGCTGGTGCTGCAATTTGGCGGCGCCTCCGGAACCCTCGCGGCGTTGGGTGAACAGGCGATGCCCGTGGCCGAGGCCTTGGCGGCCCAGTTACAACTGAGCCTGCCCGAACAGCCCTGGCACACTCAGCGAGATCGTCTGGTGGAGTTCGCCAGCGTGCTGGGTTTGATCGCGGGCAGTCTCGGCAAGCTGGGCCGGGACATCAGCCTGTTGATGCAGACTGAAGCGGCGGAAGTGTTCGAACCGTCGGCGCCGGGCAAGGGCGGCTCGTCCACCATGCCCCATAAACGCAACCCGGTAGGCGCTGCGGTGCTGATCAGTGCGGCTACGCGCGTGCCTGGGTTGGTCTCGACGATGTTCAGCGCCATGCCCCAGGAGCACGAGCGCAGCCTGGGACTGTGGCATGCGGAATGGGAAACCTTGCCGGAGATTTGCCGGTTGGTGTCCGGTGCCTTGCAACAGGCGCTACTGGTGAGCGAAGGGTTGGAAGTCGACTCCGAGCGCATGAAGCAGAACCTCGACCTGACCCAAGGCCTGGTACTGGCCGAAGCCGTCAGCATTGTGCTTGCCCAACGCCTTGGCCGCGAAACCGCGCACCATCTGCTGGAGCAGTGCTGCAAGCGTGCGGTCGCCGAGGGGCGCCATCTGCGCGCGGTATTGGCGGACGAACCGCAGATCACCGCTGAGTTATCTGCGGCCGAACTGGATCGACTGCTCGACCCTGCCCACTATCTGGGCCAGGCCCATACCTGGGTCACGCGTGCTGTCACCGAACATTTTGAACTGACTGCCTGAGGAGGCCCCCATGCCATTTGTACAACTCGCCGAGGGCGACCTGCATTACCAACTGGATGGGCCGGTGGACGCGCCGGTACTGGTGCTGTCCAACTCATTGGGCACCGACCTGCATATGTGGGACATCCAGATCCAGGCCTTCACCGAGCATTTTCGCGTGTTGCGTTTCGATACCCGTGGCCACGGCAAATCCCTGGTTACCGAAGGGCCCTACAGCATCGAGCAACTCGGCCGTGATGTGCTGGCGCTGTTGGACGCACTGGATATTCAACGTGCGCATTTTTGCGGGCTGTCCATGGGTGGCTTGATCGGCCAATGGCTCGGCATCCACGCCGGTGGCCGCCTGAACCGCCTTGTGCTGTGCAACACCGCCGCCAAGATCGGCACGCTGGAGATCTGGAACCCACGCATCGAGATGGTGTTGCGCGATGGCTCGGCGGCGATGGTCGCCTTGCGCGATGCCTCCATTGCACGCTGGTTTACCGCCGACTTTGCAGCGGCGAACCCCCATCAGGCCCAGCAGATCACTGACATGCTCGCGTCCACGTCACCCCAAGGTTACGCGGCCAGCTGCGGCGCCGTGCGTGATGCGGATTTCCGTGAGCAACTGCGCTCGATCAAAGTGCCGACGCTGGTGATTGCGGGCACCGAAGATGCCGTCACACCGCCGGCCGGTAGCCACTTTATCCAGAATCATGTGCAGGGGGCCGAGTACGCTGAGTTCTACGCGGCGCACCTGTCCAACGTTCAGGCCGGCGCTGCATTCAGCGACCGCGTGATTGAATTTTTGCTGGCCCGTTGAGGAGCTGTTTGTGGAAGAGAAACAACGTTATGCCGAGGGCCTGCAAGTACGCCGCGAAGTGCTGGGCGATGCCCATGTCGACCGCAGCCTCAATGCCCTGACCGAGTTCAACAGCGAGTTTCAGGAAATGATCACCCGCCACGCCTGGGGTGATATCTGGACCCGTCCTGGCCTGCCTCGGCACACTCGTAGCCTGATCACGATTGCGATGCTGATCGGCATGAACCGCGCCGAAGAACTCAAGTTGCATCTGCGCGCGGCTGCCAGCAATGGCGTGACCCGTGCCGAGATCAAGGAAGTGCTGATGCAGAGCGCGATCTACTGCGGTATCCCGGCGGCGAATGCCACCTTTCACCTGGCAGAGTCGGTGTGGGATGAATTGGGTGTTGAGTCCCGGCAACCAGAGTAGATTTGAAATGCGGTCGAAATGTGGGAGGGGGCTTGCTCCCGATGGCGATGGATCAGTCAGCGTTATTGAGACTGCACCACCGCCATCGGGAGCAAGCCCCCTCCCACATTTTTGCTCTTCACACGGCTTAAGGTCAGTGGGAGTCGGCGTCCCACACCCAATTCCACACGCCCGGTAAATGCACTTCCTCACTGACAGCCTTCACGGTGCGTGACAGCGCTGCCCGTTCGAGTGCGCCACGGTCGGTGTAGAACGGCTCGGCGGCGGTCTTCATGCCGGTGACCTGGGCACTGTCCAGCAGGATCTGCAGGTATTCCTGCATATGCCGCGCGGTGTAGCGGTTGATGTCGTGGAAGGTCACCACCACCGGTATCACGCCGTCCACTGTCGGCAACTCCCCCAGCGCGATGCGTTCGCGCACGACCGACAGTTGTCGATACAGGTTGGCGCGGCGGCGTGGGCTGCCGTTGAAACCCCAGATCTTGCCGTCATTGGCGCTCAAGTCGGTCAGCAGAACGTGCATGCCATGGCGCTGGTAGGCGGCGAAGGTGCGGCGGTCGTAGTTCCAGAACGGCGGACGGACCAATACCGGTGGTGCGCCGGTGATCGAGGCGATATCGGCAGAACCCTGGGCCAGGGTGCTATCCAGTTCGGCGTTGTTCAGCCAGCGGTGGTTGGTATGGAACGCGGTGGCCGTGTGAAACGCCAGAATATGACCGCCCGCGTACTCACGCTCCATGGTCTTGCGACCCCGTGAACTGCCGCCGGAACGGGCCGCTTCGGTCTGTAAAAAAAACACGGCCTTGATTCCCGGCAACACCGGGTTGTGCGCCAGGTCGGCCACCACCGAACGGCTCGGGTTGTTGTAACCCGAGGCGCTGGGGCCGTCATCGAAGGTCAGCAGAAAACGGATCGGCGCCTGTGCTTGCAGGCGCTGTTCGGTCTGGGGCGTCAGGGCGATAGGCGCGCCGATGCAGCCACTGAGGCTCACGGCCAGGGCCAGCACGGCGGATGCGATGGCGAAGGATTTCATGGTGTGCGCGGGCTCGAAAAAGAGGCCGCTGCTGGGCGGATCAGCAGCGGCAGGCGCGCACGATACAGTAAGTGCCGCGCCGGATTACAGCAGACTTATCGGGTAACTGACGATCAACCGGTTTTCGTCAAACTCGTTGTTGCTGTAGTCGCGGCGCATGCTCGAATTGCGCCAGCGCATCGTCAGGTTTTTCAGGCTGCCACTTTGCACGGTGTAGCCCAATTCACTTTCGCGACCCCATTCCTTACCGTCAGTGATGGTGCCTGTGTGTACGTTGCTGCCGCTGATATAGCGGTTCATCAGCGTCAGCCCCGGCACACCGACGGCGGCGAAGTTGTAGTCGTGGCGCAGTTGCCAGGATTTTTCCTGAGCGTTGTCGTAGCTGGAGTTGTAGCTATCGTTGGCCAGGGTGCCGCCGCTGGTGCCGTTGACGCGCATCCAGGCGTTGTTGCCGGTGAGTTTTTGCAGGCCGACATAGAACGTGTTGCCGCCGTACTTGGCGGAGAACAGGCCGGACCAGGTCTTGTTGTCCAAGTCGCCTGCGCGGGCGCTGCCGTCATCCTTGCCGTAGAAGAACCCGAGGTTGGCGCCCAGGGTCCAGTCACCGAGTGGCTGGCTGTGGGTCAGGTTGACGTATTGTTGGCTATAGATGTCCTTGAGCTGGGCATTCCAGAGGCCGACCTGGGTGCGTTTGTCGTTGAACGCGTATTCGCCGCCCTGGAAGTTGAAGCGGTCCGAAGTGAAAGCGGTTTTGCCGACCATCGACATGTCCGACATGCTGCTGTCGTCTCGCGGGCTGTTGGCGCGGAACTGGCCGCCGTACAGTGTCAGGCCGTCGATTTCCTTGGACGTTATCTGCCCGCCGCGCAGGGTTTGCGGCAGGGAACGGCCGTCATCCGAACGCAGGATCGGTAGCACAGGCATCCATTCGCCGACCTTTACTTCTGTCTTCGAAATACGCGCTTTGAACGCAACGCCGAGACGCCCGAATTCATCCGCCGGCCGGCCGTCATGATCCAGCGGCAGCAACTGCGTGCCGCCAGTACCGCGCCCGCCATCAAGCTTCAACGAGTACAGCCCCAGCACATCCACACCGAACCCCACCGTGCCTTGGGTGAAGCCGGACTTGGCGTCGAGGATGAAACTCTGCGTCCATTCCTGCGCGCCACCCTGGGTTTTGGTTGGGTTGGTGAAATTGCGGTTGATAAAGAAATTACGCAGGTTGAGGTTGGCGCTGGCGTCTTCCAGGAAACCGTGTTCTTCGGCGACGACGGGAAGGGCAAGGCTGGCGACAGCGGTGGCCAGTAAAAGCTGGCGAGGACGGAACGTGCTCATGGCGTTGGACCTGTTGTTATTGGGGTTGTGCAGGTGGCGGCCATGGTGCGGGGCGGTGCGGGAGGGGTTCAATCGGGGGCGGGCGGGTTGTGGGCGATGATCGAACGCAAGTTACCGGGCCTCCCTTTGCCAGGGAGGCGTCGGTTCAATGGCTCAGAGGAAGTAGAGCAGGCTCGTCCACGGGATCTCTGGCAAGTACCTCTGGCAGAGTAGGGTGATCGCTGCCATCACGGCCAGGAAAGCCACCTGCAGCGGACTCCAGTGCGCCCAATGCAAGCCGCTTACCCAAGGGTAAAAGTGCTCGACATACTCATTCACTTTGCCGATACGCCTGCGGTGAAACAGATGTATGCCGATCATTCCCACGTACGTCAGCATGCCCATCACGCCCAGCAGTAAGCCGAACATCAGCAGCATGCCCACTTGAGGAATGCCGTGGCGCAGCACCAGCCAGTGTTGATGAGGGTTGAACCGTGACGGCAGCAGGCGCTTGCTGAGCCACAGGTCCTGGACGATCAGGTGTGATGTCAAGACAGCCCACAACTGAGTGCCACGTATGCCGATAATGGCCGGAGCAAAGGTCAGTATCACCACAATGACGGCGTCGCTGAGCCTATCCATTTTTGTATGTGGGGAAACGGCCAAGGCGGCTGCCAGCGCCAGGCCACCCCATACCCGTATCCAGCTTCGATGGGAGACCGGCCTGGGGAGGAATTCTCGCCAAAAAAATACATTGGCCTGGGGAAGCCGCTCAACCAACTGCGGGTAGCGCCAGGCCAGAACTTCGGCCAGATGCTGGCAGGCGTTCCAGGCATTACTGTCGAAGCTCTGCGTCATCTGTTTTTGTTGCGTCGCCGACATTGGCGTGAGCAACAGGCGCGCCGCCATGGCGTCGGCGGATTTCCATGTCGTGTCCCGGGCCTTGTCTTGCAGGTTGGCGTAGAAGCTTTCCTGTTCGCAACGCGACACCAATTCGCGCCACATCCACGCCGGTTCCGGGTATACGCCTTTCTGGTCGTCCCAACCGAATGCCTGGCACACGCGCTCGAACAGCGGCACGCTCCATTGGGTGTCATGCAACAGGTGCAGGACGATGCGCTGCCACTGCTGTTGCAGGTCGAACACCTGCAGCCAGGGTTGGTCGTTGTACTGCGTGAGCTGGGTGATGAATTCGCGCTCGGCCTTTTGCTCCAGCAGTTCCTGCAGGGTGCGGCGGTAGTCTTGCAGCAGCTCGCCGGTCAGCGCTTCGTATTGCCAGGACGTCATTGCCACCTGCTGCCAGGGGGTCAGCCATTCCAGGTGTTGCGCGGCCCAACCGGCGATGGCGCTGCGTTCGCCCGGTGCTTCGAAGCAATGGCGCAACAGGCCGGCCTGGAACGCATCGGTGCAGCCCTGTCGCTGAGCCTGGGCCCAGCGTTCATCAAGGTTACGCGCGTTGAGGCCATTGAGCAGTGCCTGGGCTGGGGCTGTTGTGAGTGGCTCGAAGGGCGCAGGGCTGACGGGGCTGAGGTCCATCAGTTCGGTCAGGTCATTCAGGTTTCCGTAGACCGCTTCGGCCACGGGCGCCTGGACGTGTTCTTCCTCTTCGTTATCAGCCCGCCAGCGTACTTCACTCAGCGCTTGTTCATAGGCTTCGCGCAGGCGCTGGAAGCCTTTGGCATCGTCATCCGGGCGACAGTTTTTCAGCATCCGCGCATAGTTGCGCTTGATGGCACGTTCGTCGGCGTCTTCCGGCAGTTGCAGCACGCTCCAGCAATCCATGAGTGTGCCCTCAGCGCCAGAACCCATTGTCGAGCTGCTCAAGTTGCCGGGTCAGTTCGCTGCGGGCCTCGCGGATGCGGCGTTCGTCCTGGGTGTCGAGTATCTGCTGGAACTGTGCGGCCCAGTGGCCGAGTTGCTCACGCAGCTCGCCGAGGTTTTCCTGGTAGAGCCGTTCGAGGCGCGCGGTGAGCACGGTGTTGACCTGCTGGTCGCGCGGGTGAACTTTCAACTGCGCCAGGGCTTGCAGGCGTTGCTGGATTTCCTGCGGGCTGAGCACGCCGGGGTTGTTTTCGATCACCAGCGAGTGCTGCTCGCCGGTCAGGGGGATGCTCACCTGGGCTTCCAGCAGGCCGTTGTTGTCGTAGGTGAAGCGCACGTCCAGCGAGACTTCACCGGCCTTGCGCTTGGGTACCGCGATGTCCAGTTGGCCCAGTTCGATGTTGTCTTTCACCAGGCGGCTTTCGCCCTGGTAGATCTTCAGCAGCACCTGGCTCTGGTTGTCGTGCAGCGTCACCACGCTTTTGACCCGGCTCACCGGTACGCTGCTGTTGCGTTCGATCAACGGCAGGTAATGGCCGCTTTCGATATGGCCGCCGTACTGGTTCGAGGTTTCGATGCCCAGGGTGTAGGGGCACACGTCGGTCAGAACGACTTCTTCAAGCGCAGCGGAACGGGCTTTGAGCGCGGCCTGGATCGCGGCGCCGTGGGCGACCACTTGGTCGGGGTCGAGGCTGATCGATGGGAAGCGCCCGAACAATCCGGCGGCGAGTTTGCGCACCAGCGGCATGCGCGTGGTACCGCCCACCAACAGGATCTCATCGAGGTCGCTGACGCGAATCCGTGCATCGCGCAGGGCGCGTTCAATCGGTGCGCGCAGGCGTTCCAGCAGCGGTGTGTAGAGCTTGGCCATTTCCTGTTGAGTGATGGTCTGCACCCACTGTTGGCCATCGACCCGCAGAGCGAACTCGGCGCTGTCGTCCTGGCCCAGGGCTTTGCGCACACGTTCGGCTTCGCGGCGCAGGGCCTGCAGTACGCTGTTGGTGGGTGGGAAACCGTCGGCATTACGCTGGCTGTCGACGAAGTATTCCAGCAGCAGGGTGTCGAAGTCTTCGCCACCGAGGAAGTTGTCGCCGGCACTGGCACGTACTTCCATTACGCCGTCGAACAGTTCGATGATCGACACGTCAAAGGTGCCGCCGCCTAGGTCGAAGACCAGGAATGACGTCTCTTTGTCGCGCTGGTGCAGGCCGTAGGCGAGGGCGGCGGCGGTGGGTTCGTTGATCAGTTTTTCAACATTGAGCCCCGCCAATTCACCGGCGATGCGCGTGGCTTTGCGCTGACCATCGCTGAAGTAGGCGGGCACGCTGATGACGGCTTCGGTGACGGGGTGGCCGTAGGTACGTTCGATATCTTCCTTGATGCTCTTGAGTACCAGCGCCGAGAGTTCTTCGGGGCGGAACGAGCGATCACCCAGACGCACTTCAGTGGCGCTGCCCATGTAGCGCTTGAACAGCGAAGTCGTCAGGTGCGGGTGGGTGTGCAGGCGCTCCTTGGCGGCCTGGCCTACCAGGACACGGCCTTGATCATCCAGCCCGACCACGCTAGGGGTCAACAACTGGCCAAGGGCATTGGGCACCAGTTCAGCGGCATCCCCACGCCAGACGGCCGCGAGGCTGTTGGTGGTTCCCAGGTCGATTCCTACGATCATTACGACAAGCTCCCTCTGTGGTCTGTAAGAATCTGTGACCAATTTTAGCCTGAAAGGTTGTCGGGAAAGCAAGGCGAGAGGATGTTCTGTGGTGAGGGGGGTGAGCCCGTTCACAATAACGGCGGGCATAAAAAAACCGCTTCCGATGAGGGAAGCGGTTTTTTACAGCGCCATTGTCAGAACAACTTCAACGCCGGTGCTTCTTCTTTCAACGGCTCATTCTTCGCCGTCTGCTCGTTCCAGCCGCCGCCGAGAGCCTTGTACAGGTTGACCTCGCTGGTCAGCTGCGCCAGGCGGTCGGTGATCAGCGATTGCTGGGCACTGAACAGTTGGCGTTGTGCGTCGAGGAAGGTCAGGTTGCTGTCGACACCAATGCGGTAGCGACGCTCAGCCAGGCGGTAGTAATCCTGGTTGGCCCCGACGAAGCCACGCTGGGCATCCAGTTGCTGCTTGTAGGTCTCACGGGCGGCGAGGCCGTCGGAGACTTCCTGGAAGCCGGTCTGGATGGCTTTCTCGTAGTTCGCCACGTTGATCTCTTTCTGGATCTTCGAGTAGTCCAGGCTTGCGCGCAGGCTACCAGCGTTGAAGATCGGGATGTTGATCTGCGGTGCAAACGACCAGGTGCCCGAACCGCCTTTGAACAGACCGCCCAGGGTCGGGCTTGCGGTGCCCGCACTGGCCGTCAGGGTGATGCTCGGGAAGAACGCTGCACGGGCAGCGCCGATGTTGGCGTTGGCCGCCTTGAGGTTGTACTCGGCCTGCACGATGTCGGGACGACGTTGCAGCAGGTCCGATGGCAACCCGGCCGGCACGTCGCTGAGCAGGTCATCCGACAGTGGCTTGCTGGCGATATTCGCCGGCAGGCCGGTGCCCAGCAGCAGGGTCAGGCTGTTTTCGTCCTGGGCCACCTGGCGGGTATAACGCGCCAGTTGCACGCGGGCGTTTTCCACCGACGTGCGGGCCTGGCTGAGATCGAGGGCCGAGGCCACGCCGACTTCGTTGCTGCGCGAGGTCAGTTTGAAGCTCTGCTCGAACGCGCCCAGGGTGTCCTGGGTGAGCTTGAGCAGTTCCTTGTCGGCCTGCCAGGTCAGGTAGGCATTGGCCACACTGGCCACCAGGCTGATCTGGGTGCTGCGCCGCGCTTCTTCGGTGGCGAAGTACTTCTGCAGCGCTTCTTCACTCAGGCTGCGGACACGGCCGAACAGGTCCAGCTCGTAGGAACTGATCCCCAAGCCAGCCGAGTACTGGCTGGCGATGGTTGCTTCACCGGTCTGCGACAGCTTGGCCGGCGTACGCGAACGGCTGCCGCTGCCCGTGGCCGATACGGCCGGGAACAGATCGGCGCGCTGGATTTGGTACTGCGCGGCATAGGCATCGATGTTCAGGGCAGCAACGCGCAGGTCACGGTTGTTTTCCAGCGCAGTCTTGATCAGCTGTTGCAGGGCAGGGTCATGGAAAAACTGCCTCCAGCCCTGCTCGGCAGCGGCTTGGTTCGGCGCCTGGGCTGGCGAATACGCCGGCCCCTGCGGGAACTGTGCCGCCACCGGCGCTTCGGGGCGCTGGTAGTCAGGTATCAGCGAGCAGCCACTGAGCACGAAGGCGGTGACGGCTAGGGAAAGTAGCGACTTGCTCATTGGCCAGCCTCTTTAGGAGTTTGCTTAGGTTCAGTCTTTTTACGCTCGCCCGCGGCGGACACGGTTGCAAAGAACAGTGGCACCCAGAAGATCGCCAGGACAGTGGCCGTGATCATACCGCCAATTACGCCGGTACCGATCGCGTGCTGGCTGCCTGAACCGGCGCCCGAGGAGATCGCCAGCGGCAGTACGCCGAGGACGAACGCCATGGAGGTCATGATGATCGGCCGCAAGCGCATACGCGATGCTTCGATGGCGGACTCGACAATGCCTTTGCCTTGTTCGTGGAGCTCTTTGGCGAACTCCACGATCAGGATGGCGTTCTTCGCCGCCAGACCCACCGTCACCAGCAAGCCCACCTGGAAGAACACGTCGTTGGACAAGCCGCGCATGCTGGTGGCGATCAACGCACCCACCACGCCGAGCGGAACCACCAGGATCACTGCGATCGGGATCGACCAGCTTTCGTACAGTGCCGCGAGGCACAGGAACACCACCAGCAGCGACAGCGCATACAACGCCGGCGCCTGGGAGCCGGAGAGGCGTTCTTCATACGACAAGCCCGTCCAGGCGTAGCCCACGCCCGCTGGCAATTGCTTAGCGATGCGTTCGACTTCGGCCATGGCGTCACCGGTACTGTAACCCGGTGCCGGCGTACCGAGGATTTCCATCGCCGCCACACCGTTGTAACGCGAGAGTTTTGGCGAACCGAAGATCCACTTGCCCGAGGCGATGGACGACAACGGCACCATCTTCCCGGAGTCGCTGCGCACGAACCATTTGTTCAGGTCTTCCGGGGACATCCGGCTGGCGGCTTCACCTTGCACGTACACCTTCTTCACCCGACCACGGTCGATGAAGTCGTTGACGTAGCTGCCACCCAGGGCAATCGCCAGGGTCTGGTTGATGCTCGACAGGGTGATGCCTTGGGCACTGGCCCTTTCGTCGTCAACGGTGAGTTCGTACTGCGGCTCATCGTTCACGCCGTTAGGGCGCACACCTGCCAGGATCTTGCTTTGTGCTGCCATACCCAGGAACTGGTTACGTGCCGCCATCAGTTTGTCATGGCCGACACCGCCTTGGTCTTGCAGGAACACGTCGAAGCCGGTGGCGTTACCCAGTTCCAGTACAGACGGCGGAACGATGGCGAATACCATGGCGTCCTTGAAGGTCTGCATGAAGTAGCCCTGGGCGCGCTTGGCGATCTCGAATACCGAGGTGGAAGCATCACGCTCGCCCCACGGTTTGAGCATCACGAAGGCCAGGCCCGAACTCTGGCCACGACCGGCGAAGTTGAAGCCGTTCACGGTAAACACCGATTTCACGCCTTTGCCTTCGCCCGGCTCGCCTTCCTTGTCGTTGAGAAGGAACGCGCGCATATCGTCGATGACTTTTTGCGTCCGTTCAGCCGAAGAGCCGACTGGCGTCTGCACCTGGGCAAAGATCACGCCCTGGTCTTCATCGGGCAGGAACGCAGCAGGGATGCGCATGAACAGCCAGATCATGCCGGCGATGATCAGCGCGTACACCAGGAACGCCGGGATCTTGTGCTTGATCATGTTGCCCACGCCGCGCTCGTAGCTCAATACGCCACGGTCGAAGGTGCGGTTGAACCAGCCGAAGAAACCACGCTTGGGTTGGCCGTGCTTCTCGGGGTCGATCGGCTTGAGCATGGTGGCGCACAAGGCCGGGGTGAAGATCAGGGCAACCAGTACCGACAGCGCCATCGCCGAGACAATGGTGATGGAGAACTGTTTGTAGATCACACCGGTGGATCCACCGAAGAACGCCATCGGCAACAGTACCGCCGACAGTACGAGGGCAATACCCACCAGGGCGCCTTGGATCTGGCCCATGGATTTGATCGTCGCGTCTTTCGGCGATAAGTGCTCCTCGGCCATTACCCGCTCAACGTTTTCGACCACCACGATGGCATCGTCCACCAGCAAGCCGATGGCCAGGATCATGCCGAACATGGTCAGGGTGTTGATGGTGAAGCCAAACGCGGCCAGGATCCCGAAGGTACCCAGCAATACCACCGGCACCGTCATGGTGGTGATGATGGTGGCGCGGAAGTTCTGCAGGAACAGGAACATCACCAGGAACACCAGCACGATCGCTTCGACCAGGGTGTCGACGACACCGGAGATCGATTCGGTCACTACAGGCGTGGTGTCATAGGGCACCACGGCCTTCATGCCAGGCGGGAAGAACGGTTCGAGCGACGCCACAGTGGCGCGGATGGCTTTGCCGGTGTCCAGCGCGTTGGCGCCCGAGGCCAGCTTGATCGCCATACCCGAAGCGGGCTTGCCGTTGAACTGCGCAGCAATGCTGTAGTTCTGGCCACCCAGCTCAATACGGGCGACATCCTTCAGGCGTACCTGTGAACCATCGGTATTGACCTTCATCAGGATATTGCCGAACTGCTCGGCCGTCTGCAGGCGGGTCTTGCCGATGATCGTGGCGTTCAACTGGGTGCCGGGCAGGGCAGGCAGGCCGCCCAGTTGGCCGGTAGCCACCTGTACGTTCTGTGCGGAAATCGCCGTGCTGACATCCACCGGCGTAAGCTGGTAATTGTTCAGCTTTGCCGGGTCAAGCCATATACGCATGGCGTACTGCGAACCGAACACCTGGAAGTCACCCACACCAGCGGTCCGTGAAATCGGGTCCTGGATGTTCGAGACGATGTAGTTGGAGAGGTCGTCCTTGGTCATGCTGCCGTCTTCCGACACCAGACCGATTACCATCAGGAAGTTCTTCACCGACTTGGTCACGCGGATACCCTGCTGCTGCACTTCTTGTGGCAGCAGTGGGGTCGCCAGGTTCAGCTTGTTCTGCACCTGAACCTGAGCGATGTCCGGGTTAGTGCCCTGGTTGAACGTCACGGTAATCGTCATGCTGCCGTCGGAGTTACTGTCCGAGGAAACATAACGCAGGTTGTCGATACCGTTGAGCTGTTGCTCGATGACCTGTACCACGGTGTCCTGCACGGTTTGTGCGGACGCGCCTGGGTAGGTCACCTGAATATCAATGGCGGTCGGCGCAATGGCCGGATACTGGTTGATGGGCAACTTCATGATCGAAAGTGCCCCGACCAGCATGATCACCAGGGCAATTACCCAGGCGAAAATGGGACGGTCGATAAAAAATTTCGACATGGATTACTCCCCTTTGCCAGCAGCGGCAGCAGGAGCAGCAGCGGAACCTGCGGGCTTGGCGTTGTCAGCGTCCTTGACCTTGACCTCAGCGCCCGGCTTGACGTACTGCAGCCCTTCGGTGATCAGGCGGTCCCCGGCGTTCAGGCCTTTTTCCACCAGCCAGTAGGCGCCGGCGGTGCGGTTGGCCACCAGTTCACGCTGCTCGACCTTGTTGTCGGCGTTGACGATCAGCGCTGTTGGAATACCCCTGAGATCACGGGTCACGCCTTGCTGCGGTGCCAGGATGGCCTTGCTGTTCACACCGGCTTGCAATTGGGCGTGTACGAACATGCCCGGCAGCAGGGTGTGGTCAGGGTTAGGGAACACGGCGCGCAGGGTGACCGAGCCGGTGGTCTGGTCGACCGAGACTTCGGAGAACTCCAGCTTGCCGTCCTGGCCGTAATCGCTGCCGTCTTCCAGGGTCAACTTGACCTTGGCGGCATTCGCACCGGCTTTTTCCAGCTGACCGCTCTCCAGGTCGCGGCGCAGTTTCAGCATTTCAGCCGACGACTGTGTGACGTCGACGTAGATCGGGTCCAGTTGCTGAATCACGGCCATCGCATCGGCCTGGCCATTGCTGACCAGCGCGCCTTCGGTGACGGCAGAACGGCCGATACGCCCGGAAATCGGCGCGTACACCTTGGTGTAGCGCACATTGATCTGGGCGGTTTGAACGTTTGCTTCGGCAGTCATGCGGTTCGCGACGGCGGTGTCGTATTCCTGACGGCTGACGGCTTGTTCATCAACCAACTGCTTGTAGCGATCGGTGATGGACTTGGTCTGGGTCAGCGTGGCTTGTGCGCTTTTCAGGGTGGCCTCATAGACCGACGGATCGATCTGATACAGCTGCTGGCCTTCCTTCACGTCGGCGCCTTCTTTGTACAGACGCTTGAGGATAATGCCGTTGACCTGAGGGCGAACTTCCGCGATGCGGTAGGCGGTGGTGCGGCCTGGTAGCTCGGATGTCAGAGTAAAGGCTTGCGGTTGAAGGGTGACCACGCCGACCTGAGGGATTTGAGCGGGCGGAGCCGCTTCTTCCTTTTTACATCCGCTGAGCAGCGATGCCAGGGCGACGGCAGTGACCAGAGCGGTAACAGCTGGCTTAAGTTGCATGAAGATCCTCGGGTCAGGCGCGCAGGGTGCGCACAAGAAGGGTGGAAGGGTAAAAAACAGGCTGTGAGTAGATAAGTAGCTTGCTACGCAATATACTTACGTTCATGGTTGTTTGTAAACTCTTGACAGGCTTCGCGCAATGTTGACAAAGCAACACCCGAAGCCTCGATTCCATTACGTTCGACACCCATGACGGTGTCGTCCCACAAATATTCAGATGATCGTTCGCGTCTATTAACGTTGCGTTAACGATAGTCTCAAGTGTCCTGATTGAGGTTCTACTGCCATGGTTCGTCGCACTAAAGAGGAAGCTCAGGAAACGCGCAGCCAAATTCTTCAAGCCGCCGAGCAAGCCTTTTACGATCGTGGCGTCGCGCGTACGACGCTGGCGGACATCGCCGCGTTGGCCGGCGTGACGCGGGGCGCGATTTACTGGCACTTCAGCAATAAGTCCGACCTGTTGCAGGCGCTGCTCGACACTTTGCATGAGCCGCTGGACGAATTGGCCAGGGCCAGTGAGAGCGAGGACGAACTCGATCCACTGGGGTGCATGCGCAAGCTGCTGATTCATCTGTTTCATCAAGTGGCCCTGGACCCGAAAACCCGCCGCATCAATGAGATTCTGTTTCATAAGTGCGAATTCACCGATGAAATGTGCGACATGCGCCGCCAGCGCCAGACCCACAGTCTGGAATGCAATCTGCGCATCGGCCTGACTCTGCGTAATGCGGTCCATCGCGGGCAACTTCCGGAAAACCTCGATACCACCCGCGGTGCTGTTTGCATGCATGCCTACATCAACGGGCTGATTGGCCAGTGGCTGTTGGTCCCCGACAGCTTCCAATTGCATCAGGAAGCCGAGCGCTGGGTAGATGCAGGGCTAGACATGCTGCGTCTGAGCCCGAGCCTGCGCAATTGAAACAAAATGCGTAATTGCATCAGGTTGTGTCAACAGTAAAGCTTAAGGACGGTCAATCGTCCTTCTGCCTGATTGGTGGGATGACTTTATATACGGGCTGGTGGGCGGTTGATAGGTAGCCGCCTAAGTATTTTGTAGGGATTTTGTTGCGGTTCTGTGAAGCAATGTAGCCAGAACCTGTAGGCCGCCAACAACGTGAAAGGGGGCTTGCCCCCGATGGCAGTGGTTCAGTCAACACATACAGTGACTGACGCACCGCCATCGGGGGCAAGCCCCCTTTCTCATTTGGTTTTAGGTTTCGGCCGATTAAAGCGGCAGGGTCGGGTAGTCGATGTAACCCACCGGGCCCTTGCCGTAGAAGGTTTCCGGGTGTGCTTCGTTGAGCGGCGCATCGGCCTTCAGACGTGCTGGCAGATCCGGGTTGGCAATGAATGGTACGCCCCAAGCCACCGCATCCGCTTTGCCCTCGGCCAGCCAGGCATTGGCGCTGTCTTTGGTAAAGCGTTCGTTGGCGATGTATACGCCGCCGAACGCTTTTTTCAGTTGTGGGCCGAGGCTGTCCGCGCCTTCTTTTTCACGGGAGCAGATGAAGGCGATGCCACGTTTGCCCAGTTCGCTGGCGACGTAGGTGAAGGTTTCCGCGAGGTTATCGTCGCCCATGTCGTGGGAGTCGGCACGCGGTGCCAAATGCACACCCACACGCCCGGCGCCCCAGACTTCGATGGCTGCGTCGGTCACTTCCAGCAGCAGGCGTGCACGGTTTTCCAGGGAGCCGCCGTAGTTATCGGTGCGCTGGTTGGTGCTGCTTTGCAGGAACTGGTCGAGCAGGTAGCCGTTGGCGCCGTGGATTTCCACGCCGTCAAAACCAGCGGCCTTGGCGTTTTCGGCACCGGTGCGGTAGGCGTCGATGATGTCGGCGATTTCAGCTGTTTCCAGGGCGCGCGGGGTAGGGTAGTCGGCCAGTGGGCGAACCAGGCTGACGTGGCCTTTTGGCTGGATCGCACTCGGCGCCACCGGGGTTTCGCCGTTCAGGTACGACTCATGGGAGATACGACCCACATGCCACAGTTGCAGGAAGATCTTGCCGCCCGCGCCGTGAATCGCCTTGGTCACGTTGGCCCAGCCGCGCACTTGGTCGTTGGACCAGATGCCTGGGGTGTCCGGGTAGCCCACGCCCAGCGGGGTCACGGAGGTGGCTTCACTGAGGATCAGCCCGGCGGACGCACGTTGCACGTAGTACTCAGCCATCAGTGCGTTGGGTACGCGGCCTTCATCAGCGCGGCAGCGGGTCAGCGGCGCCATGATGATGCGGTTCGACAGTTCCAGGTCGCCCAGTGTGATCGGATCGAAAATAGTCGTCATGGGAAAACACCCTTCTCTTTGAAGTTGATCAGTTGGTCGCAGGGGCCAGGTCGGCATCGCCGCCCTGACGGAAAGTAATCAGGGTCACCAGCAGCGCCAGGATCGCCAGGGCCGCTGCCGCCAGAGGCACGCTGGTCAGGCCGAAGCCGTGGGCGATCACGCTGCCGCCGACCCAGGCGCCGAGGGCGTTGCCGATGTTGAAGGCGCCGATGTTCAAGGTGGACACCAGGTTCGGTGCGGCCTTGCCGAAGGTCACCACGTTGATCTGCAACGCAGGGACAGCGGCAAACGACGCGGTAGCCCAGAGGAACAGCGTGATTTCAGTCGGGATCACCGCGACGCTTGTCCAGGTCAGTGCGGTGGATACCACCGCCATGCTGATAAACACGCCGATCAAGGTTGCGGCCAGGCGTTTGTCGGCCAGTTTGCCGCCGATGATGTTGCCCACGGTGAGGCCCAGGCCGATCAACAGCAGGGTCCAGGTCACGCCTTTGGGTGTCACGCCGGTGACATCGCCGAGCAGCGGCGCAACGTAGGTGAAGAGGGTGAACATCGATGCGGCGAACAGCGCAGTCATGCTCAGCGACAACCAGATGCCGGCACCTTTGAGGGCGGCCAGTTCGGCGCGCATGTCGAGTTTTTCTTCGTCACGCTTGGCTGGCAGGAAGCGGATCAGGCCGATCAACGCCACCACACCAATCACCGTCACCGCCCAGAAGGTCGAGCGCCAGCCGGCTTCCTGGCCCAGCGCGGTGCCCAGCGGCACGCCGAGTACGTTGGCGAGGGTCAAACCAGTGAACATCAATGCCACGGCCGAAGCGCGTTTGTTGGCTGGCACCAGGTTGGCCGCCACCACCGAGCCGATCCCGAAGAACGCGCCATGGCATAGCGCGGTAACCACGCGGGCAAACATCAGCACGTTGTAGTCGCTGGCCAGGGCGCAGAGCAGGTTGCCGACAATAAAGATGCCCATCAACGCTACCAGTGCGGCCTTGCGCGGCAGCTTGGCGGTGGCCAGTGCCATGAAGGGCGCGCCAATGGCCACGCCCAAGGCATAACCGGTGACCAGCCAGCCGGCGCCGGGGATCGACACGCCGAGGTCTGCCGCCACATCGGGCAACAGGCCCATGATGACGAACTCGGTGGTGCCGATGGCGAAGGCGCTCAGGGCCAGTATGAGTAGCGAGAGGGGCATTTGGGTTTCCTTGTTACAGCGCTGCGTTGTCGTCAGCGCTGAGTTCTGTGGTGAGCGCCGCAAGGAAGGCCTGGATGGTTTCCTCGTTGCGTTTGAAGAAGTGCCACTGCCCGGCCTTCTGGCTGCTGATCAAACCCGCCCGTTGCAAGGTGGCCAGGTGGGCCGACACGGTCGACTGGGACAAGCCGCAGCGTTGGTCGATCTGACCGGCACAGATGCCGTATTCGTGGTTGTGCAGTTGCTCGGGGAATTGCACTTTCGGGTCTTTGAGCCAGGTGAGGATGTCTCGTCGTACTGGGTGCGCCAGGGCTTTTATTATTTCGTCGAGGTCGATGGACATGGCAGGTGCTCAGTGTCGTAAAGCGTTATATCGCGATGAGGCGAACCATAAATCGTTATATCCCGATATACCAATATGATTTTGGTCTTAACTCAGCCCAAATCGGTATATCGGGTTATAACGATACGTTGACGGCAGTGCTAGACTGCGCGCCATGAATTATCTCGCACATCTGCATCTGGGCGGCCAACTTCCTGCACAACTGCTGGGCAGTCTCTATGGCGATTTCGTCAAAGGTCGCCTGCAGGGCCAGTTCAGCCCGCCCATCGAAACGGCGATCCAGCTGCATCGCTCCATCGACCGCTTCACCGACAGTCACCCGCGGGTGGGAGAGGCGTTGTCGCGTTTCAGCCTCACCCGCAGGCGTTATGCGGGAATCGTCCTCGACGTGTTTTTCGATCACTGCCTGGCGCGGGACTGGGCGCTTTACGCCGACCAGCCCCTGGACCACTTCACCTCGCAGGTGTACCGCGTATTGGCGGCCGAACCGCAGTTACCGGGACGCTTGGCGCAGATTGCGCCGTATATGGCCGCGGATGATTGGTTGGGGTCGTACCGCGAGTTTGCAGTGATGGAGCAGGTGTTGCGGGGGATTTCGCGACGGCTGACACAACCCCAGGAATTAGGGTTTGCGATGCAGGAATTGCGTGAGTTGTATGAGCCGTTGAGTGAAGACTTCCGGATCTTCTACCCCGAACTGCAAGCCTTCGCGCATAACCACCTGACAACACAAAGCTAAATGTGGGAGGGGGCTTGCTCCCGATTACGGTGTGCCAGCCACCACTGATGCTGGCTGATCCACTGCTATCGGGAGCAAGCCCCCTCCCACATTTGGAACAGTGTCTGGCTCATATCACGCGGCAAAGGCTGGTCGCGTCGCTACTTGTTCAGTCTCCGGCACTGGCCCAAACAACGCCCTCTGCACCGCCTGCTGCGCCTGATGCGCCAGCGCCGCGCGTTCCTGCCCGGCGCAGGCAATCGGCTTGAGCACATGGATCTCCACATCGCCCTGATCATTGCCGAACAAGCGCATCAGGTGCGACAGCAAATCATCATCGCCAATAAACGGTGCCAATGGGTCCACTTGCCCATCGCGCAGATAACGAATCGCCACCGGTTGAAGCGCCACGTCCGCATCAATCGCACTGGCCAGCAAGCGTCCGTGGAAGGTACGCAGGCTGCGCCCGTCGGTGGTGGTGCCTTCGGGGAACATCAGCAACGGATGCTGTTGTTCCAGGTGACGGGTCATCTGCTTGCGGATCAACTGGCTGTCGCCCGAACCACGACGGATAAACAGGCTACCGGCCTTGGCTGCCAACCATCCCGCCACCGGCCAAGTGCGCACTTCCGCCTTGGACAGGAACGACATCGGCGCCACCGCGCCCAGCAACGGAATATCGGTCCAGGACACGTGATTGCTCACCCACAGCATCGGCTGCGTCGGCAACTCACCGTGCACGGTCACGCGAAAGGGCAGGGCGTTGGTCAGCCGCGCCATAAAGAATCGCGACCAACGCTGGCGCCGCACCATGGAGTTGGCGATGCCCAAGCGCTCGAACACACCAAACACACTGGCCATGCTTAAACCCAGCGCCACGACCACCAGCACGCGGGCAATGCGCCCGTACACGCGCAGGCGGCTCATCACATGGCCGCCTTGAAGTGGCGCGCATAACGCGGGCACAACTCATCGCGCTTGAGCAGGATGAACACGTCGGCCACCTGGAAATCTTCATCCCAGCACGGCTCGCCGCAGATCTTTGCACCCAGGCGCATGTAGGCCTTGAGCAGCGGAGGCATCTCCGCGATTACGTTGGTCGGCAGGTCCAGCGCCGGCAGCGGTTTTTTCGGTTCGGCGCGCAGGTGTTCGTTGCACAGGTAGCGTTCGCGCAGGCGCTGCATGATTGCGTGGGCCTGGATGCCGCCGTCGTGCATCGGGATGCTCGCGCAGCCCATCAAATAGCTATAGCCGCCTTGGTTGAGGACTTCAGCCAACTCGCCCCACAGCACAGCGATGGTGCCTCCGTTACGGTAGGCCGGGTCGACGCAGGTGCGGCCGATTTCCAGGATTGGGCCTTGCAGGTGCAGCAAGCCGTGCAGGCTGAATTCTTCTTCGCTGTAGAACCGGCCCAAGGTGCTGGCAGCCTGGTGGTCGAGCAAACGGGTGGTGGCGACGAGTCGTCCGCTGTTCAAATCCCGCACGCCGATGTGGCTGCAGTGAACATCATAGTCATCCATGTCCAGACCCAGTTCCGCGCCTTTCAGCTTGGCGTTGAACTCGCCGCTGAATACGTTGAACCGCAGGGCCTGGGCTTCCTGCAACGCTTGTGCGCCAACCAGGCGTTCGGCTTGCAGACGGCGTTCATTGCCGGTGTCGCTGATGCGGGCGATCTGAGTCATGGCGAATCTCCGAGTGCCAGCCACGTTCCGGCCGGTCGACTTGTTTGTCCAAACTCAGGCTATGTAGGCTCGGTGTCATCTCCATGAAGTTATGGTGACGCTTGGATGACAGCCCCTTTGTCGCAAATCTGTCATCACCCTCGGCTAGGCTCGCGGGCTTGAATGCCCCCTTGAGTCTGTGTCCATGGTCAGAGGCCTGCTGTGCGTTGCCCTGCTGTTTGCCACCGTTACCGCCCGCGCCGACACCTGGCCCGACAAGGACTGGGCCAAGGGCACGCCGCTCGCCGGGCCCGCCACCCAAGCCCTGGATGCCTACGCGTTCCCGCCGCGTGACGATGCCACTCGCCAAGGCGTTCGCACCGATGCGCTGCTGGTAATCCGCGACGGCCAGATCATCTATGAACGCTACGCCGCCCCCACCACCGCCGACACGCCGCACCTGACCTGGTCCATCAGCAAGAGCCTGATGGCCACCGTTCTGGGCGTCGCCTATGGCGATAATCGATTCAAACTGACTGACCCGGTGGCGCGCTTCTACCCGCCGATGAAGCAACATCCCACGGTGACCATGGCCGACCTGCTGCACTGGGCCTCGGGCCTGGACTGGCAGGAAGACTACGAATACGCCCCGCTGAAATCCTCGGTGGTGGCGATGCTCTATACCCGTGGCCGTGCCGATATGGCTGAGTTCGCCGCCAATACCGAATCCTTCAGTGCACCGGGTCAGGTCTTCCGCTATTCCAGCGGCGACAGCAATATTTTGTCCGCCGCGCTCAAAGGCATGCTGGGTCACAAGGCTTATATGAGTTACCCGTGGGATGCGCTGTTCAAGCCGCTGGGCATTCGCAACGCCACGTGGGAAACCGATGCCGATGAAACCTTCGTCGCCTCGTCCTATGCCTACCTGACCGCGCGCGATTTGGCCCGCGTCGGTTTGCTGATGGCGCGGGACGGTCGCTGGGGCGAGCAACAATTGCTGCCTGAAGACTGGGTGGCTTTCAACCGCCAGCCCTTCGACAAATACAAGGCCGGCCAGGACGAAGCCGTCCCTGGCGGTCATTGGTGGCTGAACCAGGGCACCCCACGACCCTGGCCCGACGCCCCCGCCGACACCTTCGCCGCCCTCGGCCATTGGGGCCAGGCGCTGTACGTGATGCCCACCGAACACCTGGTGATCGTGCGTTACGGCGACGATCGCGACGGCAGCTACCGCCACAACGAACTGCTCAAACGCGTGCTTGCGGCGGTGCAACCATGATCCGTCGTCGGCCGTTTACCAGTGTCTTTTTACTGTTGGTCCTGGGCCTGCTGGGTTGGATCTGGCACGAGCGCGTTAACCTGCAAGCCTTCCCCGACATCATTGCGGCGTATACCGCCAAGGAGTATTGCTCGTGCCGGTATGTGGCGAACAATCCAGCCGACTATTGCCGGGGATATGTGAAGCAGTACGTGCCCACCAGTGCGTTCAGTGATAACCCGGAGCGCAGTGAAGTGACGGCGAGCGGGTTGGGGCGTACGCACCGTGCACGCTGGTTCGGCGACCGCCAGGGCTGTCGCCTGAGTCCTTGACCCGTCTCGCTTCCACATTGGATTTGCGCCGCTTGTGACATTGCGCTTAAGGTTCGTGCAGGTTTTTTCCCCACGAGTCCTTAATGTTCAACGCGTCTGTTATCAAACCCCTGGCCTTTGCCCTGCTGGTCGCTGCCGCCGTACCCGCCCACGCCGATTGGTACCTGGACAACGAGTCCTCGCGCCTGTCGTTCGTCACCACCAAAAACACCGAGATCGCTGAAGTCCATCGCTTCCTGGTGCTGCACGGTAAGGTCGACAGCAAGGGCGCGGCGCAATTGGAAGTGGAGCTGGAGTCAGTCAACAGCAGCATCCCGCTGCGTGACGAGCGCATGCGCAATCAGCTTTTCGAGATCAAGACTTTTCCTGATGCGCTGATCAGTGCACAGATCAACCTGCAACCGATCAATGACCTGGCCCCCGGCGCGCAACTGGAATTGCGCCTGCCGCTGAACGTCACTTTGCACGGCAAAACCCAGACCTACAGCGCAGAACTCCTGGCCACGCGCCTGGATGACCGGCGTTTCCAGGTGGTGACCCTGGAACCTGTGGTGTTGCACGCCGAGGACTTCGACCTGGCACCGGGTGTGGCGGCATTGCGTGAAGCGGCGGGGCTCAAGTCGATCAGCTTGTCGGTGCCGGTGGGTGCGGTGCTGATTTTTACGGCGCGCTGACGTGAGCGGCGCGGTGTTCCCGTGGCGCAGCGCCAACCGTTTCGAGTTGTTGATCGACGGACCGAATTTCTTTCCACAAATGCTCGTGGGCATTGCCCGCGCTGAGCGCCAGGTGGATCTTGAGTTGTACTTGGTGGAGGCGGGCGCGTGCGCCGAAGCGCTGGTGCAGGCGCTGGTGCTCGCCGCCGAACGTGGCGTGCTGGTGCGTTGCCTGTTCGATGACTACGGCAGTCTCGCGTTCACCCTGGGACTGCGTAAGCGTTTGACCGATGCCGGTGTGGTGCTGCGTTTCTACAATCGCCTGAGCTGGCGCCGTTGGATGCGCAACCTGTACCGCGACCACCGCAAGCTGCTGCTTATCGACCAGAATATCGCCGTGGTCGGCGGCACAGGCGTCACCGATGAATTCTGGACGCCGGGCGAAGACACCGCCGAATGGCACGAAGTGATGGTGCAGATCAGCGGCCCGCTGGTGCTGGATTGGCAGGCGCTGTTCGATCGCCAATGGCACGCCAACGTGGCGCGCCGGGAGTGGAAACCGGCCACCCATTTCGGCTTGCCGCGCCTGCCCAAAGTACCAGCGACCGGCCCGGGACTGGGCCGCGTCGCGTATGCGGACGCCCGTCAGCACCGCGACATCCTGCAATCGCTGATCCGCGCGCTCAACAGCAGCAAGACACGAATCTGGCTGGCCACGCCGTATTTCTTGCCCACATGGGGCGTGCGCCGTGCCTTGCGCCGGGCGGCAGGGCGTGGGGTGGATGTGCGTTTGCTGCTCACCGGCCCGCGTACCGATCACCCGTCGGTGCGTTACGCCGGGCATCGTTATTACCCACGCTTATTACGCTCGGGCGTGCAGATTTTTGAATACCAGCCGTGCTTTTTGCACCTGAAAATGGTGCTGGTGGACGATTGGGTCAGCATCGGCTCGTGCAACTTCGACCACTGGAATCTGCGCTTCAACCTGGAAGCCAACCTTGAAGCGTTGGACCCGGAATTGACGCTGGCGGTGGAAGGCAGTTTCGAACGGGATTTTGCCCAGAGTCAGGCGGTGAGCCTGGAGGCGTGGAAGGCGCGACCGTTGTGGCGGCGGGTGAAGCAGCGGGTGTGGGGGTGGATTGATCGGTTGGTGGTGAACGTGCTGGACCGACGCGGCTAGCAAGAACACTGAGATCAAATGTGGGAGGGGGCTTGCCCCGATAGCGATGACTCAGCTCCAGATATGCTGGCTGGTACACCGCAATCGGGGGCAAGCCCCCTCCCATATTGTTTGAGCGCGTCAGGCGTTAGAGCAGTTCGAACGTCTGCTGCTGCACATCCCGGGAGTCCAGGCCGATCTGCACATTGAACTCGCCGGGTTCCGCCGCGTACTTGAGCTGGGTGTTGTAGAACTTCAAGTCTTCCTCGGTGATGGTGAAGTGCAAGGTGCGCTCTTCACCAGCCTTGAGCATGATTTTCTGGAAGTTCTTCAGTTCTTTGATCGGACGGATCATTGAACCCGCGACGTCCTGGATATACATCTGCACCACGGTTTCGCCGTCGACCTTGCCGGTGTTCTGCACCGTGACGCTGGCGTCGAGCTTGCCGGTCTTGTTCAGGGTGGTGGACGACAGCGCCATATCCGACAGGCTGAACGTGGTGTAGCTCAGGCCATAACCAAACGGGAACAGCGGCCCGGTGGTGTCATCGAAGTACTGCGAGGTGTAGTTGCCCGGTTTGCCTGGGGTAAACGGCCGGCCGATGGTCAGGTGGTTGTAGTAGGTCGGAATCTGGCCCACGGAGCGGGGGAACGTAATCGGCAGCTTGCCCGACGGGTTGTAGTCACCGAACAGCACGTCGGCGATGGCGTTGCCGCCTTCGGTGCCGGCGAACCAGGTTTCCAGGATCGCGTCGGCCTGTTGGTTCTCTTCCAGGATCGACAGCGGGCGGCCGTTCATCAGCACCAGCACCAGCGGCTTGCCGGTGGCCTTGAGCGCCTTGATCAGGTCGCGCTGGCTTTGCGGGATGTTCAGGTCGGTGCGGCTCGACGATTCGTGGGACATGCCACGGGACTCACCCACGGCCGCGACGATCACGTCGGCATCCTTGGCCGCTTTGACGGCCTCATCGATCAGCACCTGCGGTGCGCGCTTGTCATCCACTACTTCCGGGGCATCGAAGTTGAGGAAGTTGAGATAGTCCACCACGGCCTTGTCGTTGGTGATGTTGGCGCCACGGGCGTAGATGATCTTGCCTTTCTCGCCGATGACCGCATTCAAACCGTCGAGCAGGGTCACCGATTGTTCCGGCTTACCGGCAGCGGCCCAGCTGCCCATCATGTCGATCGGCGCCTTGGCCAGTGGGCCCACGAGCGCGATGGTCGCGGATTTTTTCAGCGGCAGGGTGTTGTTCTGGTTTTTCAGCAATACCAGGCTGCGGCGCGCGATATCGCGGGCCTCGGCGCGGTGCAGGCGGCTGTCGGCATAGGTGTCTGCCGGGTCATCCTCAGCCTTGCCGATGCGCAGGTACGGGTCCTTGAACAGGCCCATGTCGTACTTGGCGCCGAGCACTTCGCGCACGGCGTTGTCGATGTCGCTCTGTTCGATCTCACCGGACTTGAGCAGCCCAGGCAATTCCTTGCCGTACAGCGAGTCGTTCATGCTCATGTCGATGCCGGCCTTGATCGCGAGCTTCGCGGCTTCACGCCCGTCCTTGGCCACGCCATGCTTGATCAGTTCGAAGATCGCGCCATGGTCGCTGACGGCCAAGCCTTTGAAGCCCCAGTCCTTGCGCAGCAGGTCGTTCATCAGCCAGGTGTTGGCGGTGGCGGGCACGCCGTTGATCGAGTTGAGCGCCACCATCACGCCGCCGGAGCCGGCCTTGATCGCCGCGTGGTACGGCGGGAGGTAGTCCTGGTACATCTTGACCGGGCTCATATCGACCACGTTGTAGTCGCGGCCGCCTTCCACCGCGCCGTACAGGGCGAAGTGCTTGACGCTGGCCATGATGCTGTCGGCATTTGCGGGGCTGGCGCCCTGGAAGGCCCGGACCATGACTTCGGCGATTCGCGACACCAGGTAGGTATCTTCGCCGAAACCTTCGGAGGTACGGCCCCAGCGTGGGTCGCGGGAAATGTCGACCATCGGCGCGAAGGTGATGTCGAGGCTGTCGGCGGCGGCTTCCTGGGCAGCGATGCGCCCTGAGCGACCGATGGCGTCCATGTCCCAGCTGGAGGCCAGGGCCAGGCTGATCGGGAAGATGGTGCGGTGACCGTGGATCACGTCATAGGCGAAGAACATCGGGATCTTCAAGCGGCTGCGCATGGCCGCGTCCTGCATCGGACGGTTTTCCGGGCGGGTGATGGAGTTGAACGTGCCACCGATGCGGCCGGCGGCGATTTCCTTGCGGATCAGCTCGCGGGGCATTTCGGGGCCGATGCTGATCAGGCGCAATTGGCCGATCTTCTCATCGAGGGTCATCTGCTTGAGCAGGTCGCTGACGAAGGCGTCCTTGTCTTTAAGCGCAGCAGGCTTTGTTTCTGCCCAGACGGGGTGGGTGGCCAGCGTGGCAACAAGGCCGAGCAAACACAGCTTCTTCATGAATATCCTTTTTCGGCTCACTGCACAGCAAACATGCGCTGTTCTGCCAAAATGTGGGGAACATATGTTGTTGTTCGAGTGTTATTGCAGAAAATGCACCACACTTCTGAACTCTTATTTGCGCTGGGCATCTTTTTAGCTGAATGATTCGATGCAATCCAGTAGTGGGAGCGGATTATGCCCCAAGCGCGCGGTTTATAGGGTCAGTCGTCAAATTCCATCAAGATTGCTCAGGAGAGACACCATGCAAGCAGCACAAAGTTACCGCTGGGGCTTCAAAGCCGCAGCTTTGCTATTGATCAGCACGGTGCTGAGCGGTTGCGGCATCAACACCATTCCCACCCTGGACGAACAGGCCAAAGCCGCCTGGGGCCAGGTGCAGAACCAATACCAACGCCGCGCCGACCTGATCCCTAACCTGGTGGAAGTGGTCAAAGGCTACGCTGCCCATGAACAAGACACCCTCACCGCCGTGATCGAAGCGCGGGCCAAGGCCACCTCGATCCAGGTCGACGCCAGCACCCTCGACAATCCCGAGAAACTCAAACAGTTCCAGCAAGCCCAGGACGGTTTGAGCGGCGCGCTTAGCCGCTTGATGGTGGTGTCCGAGCGCTACCCGGACCTCAAGGCCAACCAGAACTTCCTGGCCCTGCAATCCCAGCTTGAAGGCACCGAAAACCGTATCGCCGTGGCCCGTCGTGATTTCATCCAGGCCGTGCAGGCTTACAACACCGAGATCCGCACCTTCCCAGGTCGCCTGTGGCACAGCGTGATGTACAGCGACTTGCCGATCCGCCAAACGTTTGAAGCCACCAGTGCCGATGCCGATAAAGCACCGCAAGTGAAGTTCAAGTAAGCCGATGCGCTTATTACGGATAGGGCTGGCACTGTGGCTGCTGGCCTGCGTGGGCGTGGCCCAGGCAGCGCTGACCTTCCCGGAGTTGACCGGACGGGTGGTCGACAACGCCCAGATGATCGACCCGGCGGTGCGCGCGCAGTTGTCCCAGCAGTTGCAGGCGCTGGAGCAAACCGCCGGCGACCAGATCGTGGTGGTCACCGTGCCTGACCTGCAAGGCGTGCCTATTGAAGACTTCGGTTATCAACTGGGGCGCCACTGGGGCATTGGCCAGAAGGGCAAGGACAACGGCGCGCTGTTGATCGTCGCCCGCGATGAGCGCAAATTGCGCATCGAAGTCGGTTACGGCCTGGAAGGCGTGCTGACCGATGCGCAGTCCTGGGTGATCATCAACCAGGTGATCACCCCCAAATTCAAAACCGGCAATTTCAGCCAGGGCATCAGCGACGGTGTGGCCGCGATGATCCAGGTGGTGGGCGGTGAGCCATTGGCGGTACCGGCCCATGTGGCGGATGCCAATTTTGCCAAGGATAATCCCGGGTTTTCCATCGGCCTGGTTATCCTGCTGATTGGCGTGTTGTGGCTGTGTAACCGCATGGGCCTGCCGGTGGGCGCGATCCTGCTGGCGATTCTCAGCAGCAGTGGACGCGGCGGCGGCGGGGGAGGCGGTGGCGGCGGTGGTTTTCGCGGCGGCGGTGGCGGCTTCGGCGGCGGCGGTGCTTCAGGTGGCTGGTGATGACAATAACTAGAAAAGAGCATGTACA
This sequence comes from Pseudomonas sp. Irchel 3H9, assembly GCF_900187495.1. Lineage (NCBI taxonomy): Bacteria > Pseudomonadati > Pseudomonadota > Gammaproteobacteria > Pseudomonadales > Pseudomonadaceae > Pseudomonas > Pseudomonas sp. Irchel 3H9. The sequence goes on from NZ_FYDK01000001.1 coordinate 742,049, forward strand.
ACCATGGCATTACTGACTGAACACGAGCAACGCCAAGTCGCTGAGGCGATTGCCCGGGTCGAGCAACAGACCGACGCCGAGTTGGTCACCGTGCTGGCCGCGCGTGCCGACGATTACGCCTACATCCCCTTGTTGTGGGCCAGCTTGATCGCCTTGGTGGTGCCGGGTGTGGTGCATTACCTGTCCGGCTACCTGACCATGTACACCTTGCTGCTGGCGCAATGGGCGACGTTCATCGTGTTGTGCCTGGTGTTCCGCTTGCCCAAGGTCACGACCCGCTTGATCCCGCGCTCCGTGCGGCACTGGCGCGCTTCCAACCTGGCGCGCCGGCAGTTTCTGGAGCAGAACCTGCACCACACGCTGGGCAGTACCGGGGTGCTGATTTTTGTCAGCGAGGCGGAGCGTTATGTGGAAATCCTGGTGGACGATGGCATCTCCAGCCGCCTGGATGACAGTCATTGGGATGGGATCGTCAGGGCGTTTACCCAGCAGGTGAAACAGGGGCAGACGCTGGCTGGGTTTATTGCGTGTATCGATGCATGCGGTGAATTGCTGAAGGTGCATGTGCCGGTAACGCAGACCCGCAATGAACTGCCAAACCGGCTGGTCGTACTGGAATAGCCCCGCCACCACTGGCTGAAAATGTGGGAGGGGGCTTGCCCCCGATTGCAGAGTGTCAGTCAACGATGTTCAAACTGATCCACGGCTATCGGGGGCAAGCCCCCTCCCACATTTGAGTCTGCGGTGACCACTGGTCAAATAACTCCGTGCCCTGGTGGACTATCCCCCCTAAAATGCCCGGCATTCCCAGCCCGAGGCGTTTTTGTTCATGTCCGTCACCGCTCAACCTGTCCGCCCTGCGCCGGATCACCACGCCCAGTTCATCGAACTGTTGAGCACAAGCCTTGCGCAGAACGCCTTTATCAAGCTGGTGCTGGCCAAGTACGTTGGTGACGAAGCCGAGCTTCAGCGGCTGATCATCAAGGCGGTGACCGTCAAGGAGCAGCCACGCCTGTCCTTCGTCTACCGCTACAAGACCCGTGACATCACCAAGAACTTGCCGCTGGCCGACGGCGTGGCGGCGATTGCCGAGCTGCTGCCGGCGTCGTTCAAGAATGCGCACTTGCTGTCGCTGACCGACGAAGCCCAGTTGGAATACAGCAAGAAGAACAAAAGCTCGCTGTTCAAAAGCAAGCCACAGCAACTGCGCGAGGCACCTTCGGCGGAGCATAACCGTGAGAAGAATCGCTTCCTCGACTTGAGCCGGCCGTTCCTCGCCGACCTGGGCGTGACCGACGCCAAGCAGGCGCTGATCCCGTCGATGTCGCGCAAGTGGAAGCAGATCAACAAGTTCATCGAAGTGTTCAGCCATGCACTGACCTCGTCACCGCTGAAGCTGGATCAACCGGTGCGTGTCGCCGACTTTGGTTCGGGCAAGGGCTACCTCACGTTTGCGATCCACGACTACCTGCGCAACACCCTCAAGGCCGAAGGCGAAGTTACCGGCGTTGAATTGCGCGAAGACATGGTGACCCTGTGCAACACCGCCGCTGCGCGCCTGGAACACCCGGGTCTGGTGTTCAAATGCGGCGACGTACGCAGCGTGGCGCCGAGCGAGCTGGACGTGATGATCGCCCTGCATGCCTGCGATATCGCCACCGACTATGCGATCCACACCGGTATCCGCTCCGGCGCGTCGATCATCATGTGTTCGCCGTGCTGCCATAAGCAGATCCGCTTGCAGATCCAGAGCCCGGTGCTGCTCAAACCGATGCTGCAATACGGTTTGCACTTGGGCCAGCAGGCGGAAATGGTTACCGACAGTTTGCGGGCATTGTTTCTCGAAGCCTGTGGATACGAGACGAAAGTGTTCGAGTTCATCTCGTTGGAACACACCAACAAGAACAAGATGATCCTCGCGGTCAAGCGTAACGAGCCGGTGGACAATACGCAGTTGCTGGAGAAGATTCAGGAGCTCAAGGCGTTCTACCACATCACCGAACACTGCCTGGAAACCCTGCTGCGCGCGGATGGCTACCTGGCCTGAACACTGCTCAAATGTGGAAGGGGGCTTGCCCCCTTCCACATTTAGACTGCACTTGGCTTGGGGACTGGCGCAGGTTGCACCGCCGTCTTGCGCCCCAGCATTACCGTCACAATCACCCCGCACGCAAACACCCATGTAATTGGCTCGATATGTTCCCCAAAGAACAACGCCGAAAACGCGATGGTGAAGAAGATCTGCAACAGCTGGATCTGGCTGACCCGCGCAATGCCCCCCATGGCCAACCCGGCGTACCAGGCAAAGAACCCCAGGAACTGCGAGAACAGCGACACATACCCAAACGCCCACCAGGTACGCATGGAAATCGCACCTTGATGCTGCGCCGCCAAGTACCACACCGGCCCGATCAGCACCGGCGTTGACAGCACCAGCGCCCAACAGATCACCTGCCAGCCGCCCATCTCCTTGGCCAATCGACCGCCCTCGGCATAACCCAAACCGCCCACGGCAATCGCGCCGAGCATCAAGAGATCCCCCGCCTGGATGCTTCCGGCGCCGGTGATCAACGCATAACTCAATACCAACGCACTGCCCAATGCGGCGCAGGCCCAGAAGGCTTTCGACGGCCGTTCATGGGACAGCCATGCTGCATACAGCGCCACGCAAAGCGGTTGCAGACCGTTGACCAGCGCACCATGGGACGCCGGCAAGGTTTGCATGGCCCACGCCGACAGCACCGGGAAACCGAGAATGACCCCGGCGATCACCAGGCACAAACCCCGCACCTGGCGCCAGGTCGGCCAGCGCTCACGGCGCCACAGCAACAGCGCCGCCGCCGGTACCGCCGCGAACAACGCTCGGCCCAGGCCATTGAGCAACGGGTGGATTTCCTGCACCACGATACGGGTGAAGGGCAGGGTCAGGCTGAAGATGATGACGCCCAGCAGGCCGAGGGCCATGCCGGTGTTTTCGCGCGAGCTCATGGGGGCAACCGAAATCTAGAGGGCTTCAAGGGAAGCCCATATAGCCACAACCCCCGTCGAACGCGGGCCTACAGCTGGATACGGATTTATCCGTACAGTTGATCTTGTGTGGGCGCGGGCTTGCCTGCGATTGCATCATGTCGTGGTCACTGACACACCGAGGTGCCTGCATCGCGGGCGCGATAGCCCCGCCATAGAACCCGCGAAAGGCATCGGACGACAACGGGTCGGGCTTATCCCGCTTTGGGGCGAAGTGCTTCCTGATGAAGACGAATGCGGTGTATCAGGCGCTCCTCTGCGCCTGGTTTTTAGGCTGCTGCGCAGCCCTACGCGGGACAAGCCCGCTCGCTACAAGAAGGCGCTCGACTGAAATGACTCATGCAGGACTCTAGACTTAAGGGTTGGTATTTAAGCCTTTAAAGTCAGTAACTTATTTAAGTTTGATAAGGCGGGCTTGATCAGCGTTCCACAGGTACTGAGAGTGCTGGATCACCCAGTGGATGCGTGCGCGCCGCAAAAAACTTCAGCTCCACGCCGCTGCCGTCAAATAACTCCGAATACCGCCGCTTCTGCTGGCGAATAAACCCGTCACTGCGCCCCGACACCGAGATCGCCAGGGTGCTCAAATTGGCTTGGCGAATGGCATCCACCAAGTGCTGATCCTGAGGCCCCAGGCCGTGCCCAAAGATGCACAGCGCGCCTTCATAGGTCAGCAACTGCTCATAGCAGAACGACAGGTAGTCCGAACTGCGGATGGTCTTGAGCTTCTCCTGCACGGTGCCTTCGCTGACAAACAGCGGCACATCGTCCAGGGTCTTGATCGTGTTGTTGATGGCAAAGCTGCTGAGCAAGGTGCTGTCAGTCGTGGGTAATTTGCGTGCGGTGCCGTCGAGGTTTCGCACCAGGTGCAAGCCGCCGTGCAGGTACAGGATGCGTGTGGCGTCGGTGCGGGTGTTGCGCAGGTCGAAGCTGGCGTCGGCGCTGCGGAACAGATCGTCGATGCCCGGCGTGTGAAGGATCGCCCAATAGTTGAGCAGGTCATAGTTGCTGGTGAATACGGTGGAGTAACCGGCCAGTTCCGCGTTGACCGTCGCCAGTGTCGATGGCTTCACCAAGCGCCACGGGATATGCACGGCGTGGATGGTGTTGATCAATGCTTCCTTGATCGCGTAGTAGCGATTACGCGGCGCCGCCGAGCTGACCGCCAGGGCCTTGTTGACCCGGCTGGTGGTTTTCAGCGCGCCCAGTGCTTGTTCGAAACTGCGGGTTTGCAGGGCGTCGAACACACTGAGTTCGGATGGGCTGAGGGGTTTTTCTTCGACGGTGCGGGCGTTTTCGAACAGCGAGTCGTAGGCAAAGTCTTCCCAAACCGTACGGCTCGCGCCGTTGCCGATCAGAATCCCAGTGAAGTCGATGGTGCTGCGCAGGGCACTCCAGTCTTCAAGGTGGGCGTCAATATCCTGGAAATCCTTCATTGCGGCGGGCTACTCGAAATCGGCTGGGCGGTGACTTTATCACGAGCTGACGTTGATCCTGATCAAGATGCCGCAGACAACTGAGGCCGATGCTAGAGGCAGAAACGTTATCCGAGGATTCGCCATGAGCAGCACCTTCTTCATCCCAGCCGTCAACATCATGGGCACCGACTGCCTCGACGAAGCCATGAACGCCATCCGCAACTACGGTTTTCGCAAGGCGCTGATTGTCACCGACGCCGGTCTGGCCAAGGCGGGCGTCGCCAGCATGATCGCCGAGAAACTGGCGATGCAAGACATCGACTCGGTGATCTATGACGGTGCCAAACCCAACCCCAATGTGGAAAACGTCGAGAAAGGCCTGGCGCTGTTGCAGCAAAGTGCGTGTGATTTTGTGGTGTCGCTGGGCGGCGGCTCGCCCCATGACTGCGCCAAGGGTATCGCCCTGTGCGCCACCAACGGCGGGCATATCGGCGACTACGAAGGCGTGGACCAATCGGCCAAGCCGCAACTGCCGCTGGTAGCCATCAACACCACTGCCGGCACGGCCAGCGAGATGACCCGCTTCTGCATCATCACCGACGAAACCCGTCACGTGAAAATGGCCATCGTTGACCGCAACGTCACGCCACTGCTGTCGGTCAACGACCCATCGCTGATGGTTGGCATGCCTAAGGGGCTCACCGCCGCCACCGGCATGGACGCCCTGACTCACGCCATCGAAGCCTATGTCTCCACCGCCGCCACGCCGATCACTGACGCCTGCGCGATCAAGGCCATCGAACTGATCAGCGCCAACCTGCGCCTGGCTGTCCGTGATGGCAGTGACAAGGTCGCGCGGGAAAACATGGCTTACGCGCAGTTCCTCGCCGGCATGGCGTTCAACAACGCGTCCCTGGGTTTTGTGCACGCCATGGCTCACCAGCTGGGCGGGTTCTACGACCTGCCCCACGGCGTGTGCAACGCGGTGCTGCTGCCCCATGTGCAAAGCTTCAACGCCAGCGTAAGCGCCAAACGCTTGAGCGATGTAGGCCGAGCGCTGGGGGCAGACATCAAGGGCATCACCGATGAAGAGGGCGCCCAAGCTGCCATCGCCGCCATTCGTAGCCTGGCCCAGGACGTTGAAATTCCGGCGGGCCTGCGTGAGCTGGGTGCCAAGTTGCAGGATATTCCGCTGCTGGCGACCAATGCGTTGAAGGATGCGTGCGGCCTGACCAACCCACGGCGCGCGGATCAGCGTCAGATCGAGGAGATCTTTCGCAGCGCGTTTTGAGTGGGGCAGCCTCAAGCTGCAAGCGTTAAGCTACAGGTTGGATGCATTCAACTTGAGCATGAAGCTTGCGGCTTGCCGCTGAGGTCACCTTATGAGAGTTCTGTTATTCGGAGCCACCGGCATGGTTGGCCAAGGCGTTCTGCGTGAATGCCTGTTGGCTGCCGATGTCCAGGAAATCGTCGCCGTTGGCCGCACGCCCCTGACCCAGGAACACGGCAAGCTGCATCAGGTATTGCACAGCGACATGCTGGATTTCCAACCCCTGGAAAACCTGCTGCAAGGCTTTGATGCCTGCTTCTTCTCCCTCGGTGTGTCGTCGGCCGGCATGAATGAAACCACGTACACCCACCTCACCTATGACCTGACGCTCGTAGCTGCCAGCACCTTGGCGCGGCTCAATCCACAGATGACGTTTATCTACGTGTCCGGCGCTGGCACCGACAGCTCCGAGGCGGGCCATTCGATGTGGGCGCGGGTCAAAGGCAAGACCGAGAACGCGTTGCTGCGATTGCCGTTCAACGCGGTGTACCTGTTTCGGCCGGGGATCATTCAGCCGCTGCACGGTGTGCGCTCTAAGACGCCGCTGTATCAAGCGTTTTACTCCGTGCTCGGGCCAGTGCTTTCGTTGGTGCGTCGGGTTAAGCCGGGCTGGGTGGTGAGTACGGAAACTGTCGGCCGAGCCATGTTGCAAGCGGTGCGCCATGGCGCGCCGCAACCGGTGGTGGAGCAGGGCGAGATCAATCGCCTGGCGGCTGAGCGCTGCTGATGCTGTGGCCGCGCGCAACGGTGAGTTGCCTTGCGCGCCGGATGACATCACTGAAATCGATGCCAAAGGCTGATCAGCTCGCTGTTGCCAGTGCACGTGCGGACGTGTTGCCAAACTGAATCAGCGCCACACCGCCCATCAACAACAATGCCCCAAGCACCCGTGGCGTTGTCAGTTGACGCTCCACCAGACCGAACAACCCAAAGTGATCGAGCAGCAGTGATGCAAGCATCTGTCCCGCCAACGCCAGGGCGATAAACCCCGACGCACCCAGCTTGGGCAGCAGCATCAACGCCAGCGCGATAAAGCACACACCAAACGCGCCACCGGCCCACATCCACAGCGGCGCCTTGACGATAAACGTGAGGCTGGGCAGCGGCAGACGCAGCGCCACGATCACCGGCAGCAACACCATCATGCTCACTAGTAGTGACGCCAGGGTGGCCCACAGCGGGTGGCCGAGCCCGCGCCCAAGGTTGGCATTGATTGCACTCTGAAACGGCACCACCGCCCCGGCGATTACCGCTAGCGCCAATAAACCTGCCCACTGCAACGTTGTCATGTTGGATCTCCCAGAGGTTTTGCTGGACTCTAGGTCATTCGTCGATCAAATTTAAATTCCAAATTCTCATGCTGGATATGCAGCTGATGAATGATCTGCGCCGTATTGACCTCAACCTGTTGGTGATCCTCGACGCCTTGCTCAGTGAGCAACACGTCACCCGCGCCGCCGAGCGCGTGCACCTGAGCCAGCCGGCGGTCAGCCATGCGCTGGCGCGGTTGCGGGATGTGCTGGGTGATCCGTTGCTGGTGCGTCAGGGCGGCACGCTGGTGCCCACCGCCCGTGCGTTGGAATTGGCGGCACCGCTGGCCGAAGCGTTGGCGCAGGTGCAGGCGCTACTGGCGCCGAATCGCTTTGATCCGGCATCGGCAAAGCGTCGTTTTCGTGTGGCGATGTCGGACTACAGCGCGGCGATTTTCCTACCGAGGTTGGTTCGTGTACTGCGCCGTGAAGCACCGGGCATCGACCTGCAAATCATCCAGACCAGCCGCGAAGGCATGGTTGAAGGCGTGCTCAATGGCGACCTTGACCTGGCCGCTGGCGTGTTCCCCGATATGCCTGCTGAACTGCGTACTACGCCCTTGTTCGACGAGCATTACACCTGTCTGGTGGACCGTAGCAGCCTGCCGCAGGACGGCTCTCTCGACCTGCCCACCTACCTCTCGCGCCCCCATGTGCTGCTGGAAATGCGCGGCAGCGGCACGCCGGAAATCGAACGAGCGCTGACGGCGATTCGTCAGCGGCGGCATGTGGCGATCAGCCTGCCGCACTGGGGTGTGGCGCCGCAGTTGATTGAGGGCACGGACTTGATCCTGACCGTATCGTCGCGAGGCTTGCTGAATATTGATCACCAGCATCTGGTCGCCGTGGCGCCGCCATTTCATATTCCCTCGTTTGCCTTCGAGCTGGCGTGGCATGCGCGACGGGGAGGGGATTCTGGGTTGCAGTGGTTGATTGGGCAGGTGCAGGGTATGTTGTCCGAAGGCCGCAGATAACAGGAAAAAGACATGCTCTCAGGCTTCAATCACTTGACCCTGGCCATCACCGACTTGAGTCGTAGCGTCACTTTTTACCATGAGCTGTTGCAGCTCAAGCTCGACGCCACTTGGGACAGCGGCGCCTATTTGTCATTGCCGGGTCTATGGCTATGCCTGTCGCTTGATCCGCTACGCGAGTCGAAGCCAGGTGCCGATTACACCCACTATGCGTTCACCGTCGGAACGAGTGAGTTCGCTGCGCTGGTCTCGCGTCTGCGCGCCGCCGAGGTGCAGGAGTGGCGCGATAACCGAAGCGAAGGCGCCTCGTTCTATTTCCTTGATCCCGACGGTCATAAGCTCGAAGCCCATGTCGGCGACCTGGCTTCGCGTCTGTTGGCTTGCCGCGAAAAACCCTATTCGGGAATGAGGTTTTACCCTTAGCGTAGGAACGTGCAGAATCGCTCCACCTTCCCACGCTTTGTTTGAGTCACGCCCATGACCCTATCCCTGCTGCTCGCCGTCCTCGCGTCGGGTTTTATCTACGGTATTACGCCTGGCCCCGGAGTCTTGGCAGTGTTTGGCATCGGCGCCGCCCGCGGCCGTCGTGCCGGGGCGGGGTTTCTGTGTGGGTACTTGCTCGGCGATGTGCTGTGGTGCAGTACGGCGTTGGTCGCGATTGTGGGCGCGCGGGAAGTCGGCAGCAGCGCGTTCGATGTGCTCGGCGTGCTCAGTGGCCTGTATCTGTTCTGGCTTGGCTGGCGGGCCATCCGCACCCAGCGTCGCAGCAGTGATGCCCCTCAGGGCGCCGCGCGGCATCCGTTCTGGCACGGCATTGTGTTCGGCTTGACCAACCCCAAGGCGTATCCAGTCGCGGTGGCGACGTTTACGGCGTTGCTGTCCAGCCGTGCCGAATTGCTGACCTGGTCGATGCTGCCGGCGTTGATCTTCCTGAGCTTCGTCGGTGGTGTGTTGGCCTACGCAATCCTGATCGGCGTGGTCGGCGCCCAGCGCGTACGCACGGTGTATCAGCGCCATGAAATCCTCATCACCAGGCTCTGTGGCGTGATGTTTATCGGCTTCGCCATCAACGCCCTGGCCCATGCATTGCCGGGCCTGTTTGCCAGCAAATCCGCTTGATGCGCCGACGACCGTTCGTCGCACCGGCGAGTTTTTTCTAAACCTTTACCGCCCTGAAAATTCGAATTCAGGGCGGGGTGTGTTCCCCGTACTTATTTTTGCCCTGGAGGAACCCATCATGAGCCGCATGGCTATCCGGTTACGCACCGCCAGTTTCGCGATGCTGCTGGGCCTCGGCGCCAGCAATGCTTTCGCCCAGTCGCCTGCTGAATTCATCGAGCAGGCTTCTGCCAAAGGCATGGCCGATATCGAGACCAGCCGCATGGCACACGCGAAAACCTCGTCCCAGGAAATCAAGGACTACACCATCGAGGTGATCAACGAGCGCACCTTGGCCAACCAGCACTTGGCGGCTATCGCCAAGAAGCTCGACCTGCCCGTGGCGCCCCGCGAAAAAATCGTCGACAAAGCTGAAACCCTGATGCCCGAACTCAAGGACGGTGACTCGTTCGATGCCGCTTACACCGCGCAGCAGGTGAAGGAAAACGAAGACGCCATCGCGCTGTTCAAGAAGGAAGGCGCTGCGTCGGATGTGCCGGAAATAAAAGCGTTGGTGGATGAGACACTGCCCAAATTGGAGGAGCGCCTGCAGAAGGCCCGAGCCTTGGCGTCCACCTACGGTAAAGGTCATCAAGGCGACGGTTGAAGCCGTTACCTGAATTGAAAAACGGCGGTTGGATCTTCTCCAACCGCCGTTTTTTTATGCCTGATTCAGATCGGTTTTGGCGGGCGCCGCGTCGTCGGCGGCGTGGCCGCAACTGCTGTTCAGGTTGACGGTGCCGGTATTGCCAATGCTGCGGTATTCCTGGCGCAGTTTTTCCAGCTCTTTGCGGTCCAGGCCGTCCAGGCTGAGTACGGCGTTCTGCGCATCCTTGGACACGCGCAGCAACTCGTCGATCTTGATATGCAGGATGTCGTTGTCGCGGTTTTGTGTGTTTTGGATCAGAAACACCATCAGGAAGGTGATGATCGTGGTCGAAGTGTTGATGATCAGTTGCCAGGTGTCGTTGTAGTGAAAGTACGGCCCGCTCAGGCTCCATGCCAAGATCAACGCCACCGCTGCGTAGAACGTGCGCGGGCTGCCAGCCCAGCGAGACAGGGATTGCGAGACTGCGGAGAATTTCATGACCGGGTTCCTTATTGAGATGGCGATGAAATGATGGACCGCAGTGGCTCGCTGAAATTTCTTTTTACAATTGCGCGCCTGAACACATGTGTACGATTTTGTCGCGTAATCCTAGAACGCCAATTGAGCCTGGCCGGTGCCTTCCAGCGTGAGCAAGTAGTGTTTGGCTTCCAGTCCACCGGCAAATCCGGTCAGGCTGCCCGCCGCACCAATGACCCGATGGCACGGGGCAACGATCGAAATCGGGTTTCGCCCATTTGCAGCGCCGACGGCGCGCACGGCTTTGGGGTTGCCGATCTGCCGGGCGATCTGGCTGTAACTGCGGGTTTCGCCGAAAGGAATGGTGAGCAACGCCTGCCAGACCTGCTTTTGGAACGCGGTGCCGTTGAAATCCAGTTCCAGCTCGAAGGTGCTGCGCGTGCCGGCGAAGTACTCCTGCAACTGGCGCTCGGTCTCCAGCAGCACCGGATTCTGGTTGGCCTCGTGCAACTCCCCCAGGCGCACGCGGTTGGCGCGTTCTGTCTCCCAAAGGATGGCGCTTAGCTTGCCATTGCGCGCCACCAGGGTGAGTTGGCCGACGGGGGAGGGCATGAGCTTGTATTCGTAGGGCATGGTTGAGGTCCTCGTCAGGCCGTGTCGATAAGTGATCGAGACTGTAGCTCCCTGCGCTGCACTGAAAACTACGTTTCTTGCGATCGAATTCTTCAGGGCTTAGAAATTCCAGTACACCCAGTTGGTGTAATGCGGATACGCGTAGAGCCACACAAGATAAAACACGGCTTTAAGCAGTGAAGCTGTCCCCATTGCGATCAATGAGATGCCATTCAGCAGGGTGACGATCAAGGCGAACAGGGTGACTCGCCGGGTTGCATGACGATGGGCTAGCCGTAAGCCGTAGACCGATCCGGCCATGACGCCCAGTGCCAGCACCAGTCCTAGAGGGAATGGCAACCGTACAAACGAGATCAGCAGGGGTAATACCAGCACCCAGCCGAGTATTTGGCGCAATAGGGGCTTTGGTGTGGCTTGTCCAGGTTCAAGCATGGCTGTGGTTCCGCATTTCTGGCAGACCAACCGGGATTGTCGGGACACTCGTTAATTGCCGCTGTCAGTCATTGCTGACATCAGGCTAGCGATCCTGTGAGGTGTGGCGAGGTTTTTCGCAGGTTTTACCGGTTATGGGAGATCCCAGCGATCACGCTGAGGAAGGCCTCCACCAGCACGCTTTTTGTTTCAGCCGGGGTCAACACTAACAACTGCGCGTAAGCATCCCCCTCGACCAACGGCCTGTACGTCACGCCTTTGTTCATCAAGCTTTGTGTGCATTCCGGTACCAACGCCACACCTTGGCCGGCCGCCACCAGCGCAATGATCGAGGTGATCTGCCGCCCAGTCGGCCCAAGGTGCAGGCGCACGCCGTGGTATCGGTAAAGCTGTTCGATGGACTGGTTGAGCCCCGAGCCATAATCCGCCGGAAATAATATCAACGGGTAGGCACTGAGCTGCGCCAGGCTGACCTCGGCCAGAGTCGCCAGTGGGCTGTCTTTGGACACCGCCGCCAGTAAGCGCTCTTCTGCGAGGGATAGCGCCTGCACTTCTGGACGTTGCGGCACCATGCGGCTCAACCCGATATCCAGCCGCCCATCCGCTACCTGAGCACATAGGCTGCCGGAGGCACTTTCGACCAGCGTCAGCTGCACATCCGGAAATTGCCGGGCAAAAGACTGGATCGCTTGGCTGAACAGATCTGACAGGGCGATTGAGCTGGCATAACCGACGGACAGTTGTCCGGCGGAACCCGCAGCCAATTTGTCTGCGATCGCTTGGGCCAAGTCCACCTGTTCCAACACCCCGCGTGCGTAGGGCAGGAACGACCGGCCTTGGGCGGTGAGCGTCACGGTGCGGCTGGTGCGGTCAAACAGTTTGAAACCCAACTGCGCTTCCAACGCTGAAATCTGCCGGGTCAGCGGTGGTTGCGCAAGGTGCAGGCGAATGGCTGCACGGCCGAAGTGCAATTCTTCAGCGACCGTCAGAAAGTAACGCAGCTTGCGTAGGTCGAGCATCCTGATCCTTGGGTATCAATCGGTCTGAATTCGGTATTGGTTCCAGACCTGCCGGCCATTCTATAAAGACCTTTCAAAATAAAACGAGAGGTTTCATGAAGCCGCGTCTGCATTGTGCCCGCCTTGCCCTGTTCCTGTGTGGCTGTGCGGCATTTCTCAACCTGTATGCGACCCAGAGCATCCTCCAGACCTTTGCCGCGCAGTTTCATCTCAGCGCCAACGCAGCGGGTTGGAGCATCACCGTGACTACCTTGGCCGTGGCAATCACCGCACCGTTTGTCAGCCGTGTGACCGGGCGTTTCGAGCAACGCACGGTGATCTGCGTGGCCGCGTTGCTGCTGGCGGGGCCGACACTCATGACCGCCTATGCCGACAGCTTTGCTGAAGTGCTGGTGTGGCGCTTCGTAGAGGGCATGGTGATACCCGTGGTGTTTGCCACCAGCGTGGCCTACATCGGCGACCGTTGGCGCGGTGGCAACGTCACCGAAGTCACCAGCCTTTATGTCGCGGGCACGGTGTTGGGCGGGTTTGCCGGGCGTTTTGTCACGGGGGTGATGACTGAATATGTAGGCTGGCGTGAAGCCTTTGAGTTACTGGCGGTGTTGAGCCTGATGGTCGGCGGGTTTATCCAGTTTCTGTTGCCCGCCAATCGTGCGCGAGTGGAGCAGGGCAGGGCTTCCTTTACGAGTGTTTTTCGCAAACCGTTATTGGCTGCGTACGCCGTAGGCTTTTGCGTGTTGTTTTCCCAGGTGGCGGCGTTTACCTACGCAGGTTTGTACCTCGGCTTACCGCCGTTCAACCTTGGGTCTGCGGCCTTGGGGACGCTGTACATGGTGTTTTTGCTGGCGCTGATTGTGATTCCTATCGCCGGCCGCCTGAGCAAGGCGCGTCCACATGCCCAATTGCTGACGGTTGCTGCCGTACTTGGCGTCAGTGGATCGGCCCTGACGCTGGTGCCCTCTCTGTGGTGCATCGTGACGGGCCTGGCCCTCAGTTCCACTGGCGTGTTCCTCGCCCAGGCCGCGGCCAATGCCTTCACCACCGCGACGGCGCGCGACAACAAGGCGGGTGCCGTCGGCGTATACCTCACGTGTTACTACTTGGGGGGCAGTTGCGGTGCGATTGTCCCAGCGCTGATTTGGGAGCGATGGGGCTGGGCGGGTTGTGTGGTGCTGATCATCGTGTTCCAACTGCTGACCTTATTGATCGCGCTGACAGGTTGGCGACCCTGCGAACCTGTGCGAGGTCTGCCGTCGTAAAGTTGCCTGCCAGCCGTCGAGGGGCGTTGATTACTGAGTGCAGCGCTCACGCCAAGCGGGACGAGAGCCAAACACGCAACGATCTTAAAGGGTTGCACCCAGCGAAAATGGAATGCGCAACGCCCCGATAGCGCCCTCACGGATCCCACACATTTCGTCATGGGCGCACTGTTGCACCAGCACACAGGGAAATGGCGGAACACCCTGCAACAGGTCGCGCAAATGCGTGCTGGACCGCAGCCGCAGTGTCTTGCCGTTATCGTCCAGTAATGTGATGTCGACCTGATCCAGTTTCACACGAGCGATATAGAAACCGCCCTCCAGGGACAGCAACTCCAAACTACGTATTTCACCTTTCTCGGCCAGTTGGGTCAGCTTTTGTACATTCATGGTTCACCCTACCTTTGGGGGTTATTGGCGACGAAAGAACAACGTGACCTGGCCCCATTCCACGCCGAACTTGGTCATGCTCGACCGGTTGATCATCGTGTCCTCGTCCATCAGGTACATCCAATCGTCAAAGCTCACCTCGTATACCGAGCCCTCCACCGGGAGGTTGAGCCGGTAGCGCCAACGCAACGCGTTCCCGGCGACCTCGCCGATGGCCTCGCCGACCACATCACCGGCCCGTCCGCGCCAGCGTCCCGGGCCATCGGGCGTAAGGGTCCACACACGGCGCTGGCGAGTGCCGTCGCTGTACAGGAATTTCTCGTCGAGAATTAATTTGTCGCCCTCGCGATGGCTGGCGATATCCACTTCAAAACGCTTGGCGACTTCGCCCGAGCGTTTCTCAAAGATGCCCCAGGCCTTGACGGGTTTGCTGAAGAAGCGCTCAAGGTCCAGCTGTGGTTTCTGGTCGGCGTAGTGATCGACCTCCACATGGCTGCAACTCGCCAAGCTCAACGCCAGCAACAGTGAAACCAGCAGACGCGTCATTGCGCGGCTCCTTGATCGTGCGAGGCGTGGTGCCAGCGCTCCAGCGTTGATAGTTGTACAGAATTTTGTATTTGTACAGGTTTGCGGCCGAGAAAATCCTGGGCATAAAAAAACCGGCCTCAAAGGGCCGGTTTCTTGGGCATCCCCCGCCAAAACGATAGTGGCGTGGGTGCTATGTCTGAGTGGAGCGGGTAGAGGGAATCGAACCCTCGTCGGAAGCTTGGGAAGCTACTGTTCTACCATTAAACTATACCCGCTCAGAGCGGCTGACTTTGTACCAGATGTTCACATGGATTTGAAGTTTTTCTTTGAAAATGTGCAGGTTGCGGCGAAGGCGGATGATCCTTCGCCACAACGAGCCAGGCCATGAATCATCATTTCAAATCGCAAATGCATGCTGTGCCTGACTTTGGTGATAACGCAATCGGCTGACCTGCCGCTCCGGTTTTAAAAAGCCCACCACCGCCTCCCGGCTATCTTTACACGCTGCCTTATGCTCCATGTCCAGAAAATGCCCCGTCGCCTGGATAGTGCTGAAGCTACTGTTGGCCACGTAGTTGCCAAACTGCCTGGCGTCCTGAGCGCTGGTGTATTCATCCCATTCGCCGTTCAGGAACAGCACCGGAATATCGATCGCCTTGGCGGCCTTGAGGTAGCACAGTCGGTCGCTGGTGAGCACTTGGCTGATGTGAAAGTGCATCTGCCCGTATTCGTGTTCGGCCAGGCTGCTGACGTGTTTGTAGTTGAAACGCTTGAACAACGATGGCAGGTGTTTGCCGATGGTGCTGTTAACAAGGTGGCCGACGCGGTCGCGGTCAAGGTTGCCGAGGTAGTCGACACCCCGCTCCAGATAGTCGCGCATGGGCGCGTTGATCACCGGGGAGAACGAGCTGATCACGGCCTTTTCCACGCGGCGAGGGCGCTGGGCGAGGGCGACGAGGGTGGCGGCGCCGCCCCAGGAAAACGACAGCACATGCTCGGCGGCAAAGTGGTCGATGAGTTCCAGGAGGATCTGGCCTTCGACTTCTTTCGTCAGCATCTGCTCATGACGGTTATGGATTTTTGAACGGCCGGCGTAGGGCTGGTCGTACAAAACCACGTTGAACTGCGGGTGCAGGCTTTTCACGGTTTGGGCGAAGGATGCCGTGGTGGCCATAGAGCCGTTGACCAGAATGATGGTCTTTTCAGCCTCGTCCGCGCGATAGAACTCCGTGTAAACCCGATACTGACCCTGTATATCCAACACAGCGATTTCTGGCCTCATGTCGTAAGACTCCTGGCAAGCGGGTAGGGCGCGCAGATAACTCTGCACGAGCTTTGTGACAGGTAGGCATACGCCTGAAAAATGAAGGCCCATGTCGGTCCGGTGACGGCTGGCCGACGGGTGTTGTTATGGCGGGCTGTTTGCCTGGAAGGCCCGTGGAATAAAGCGCGGGCGTGGGCAAGGTGTTTCTTGGAGGTTATAGGCGACTCGCCAGTCATATTTAAACTGGTGAGCTTGATTCAAGCACAGACTCGGGATGTCGCAAGGCCTATAAATGGGTTTTTGCCATCACCGGCTGAACGGTCATCAGACCTGGAGGATTTCCTCAAGCGTCAACGGCCGATATTCGCCCGGCGCCAGTGCAGCATCCAACTCAAGCGGTCCCATACGTTCGCGATGCAAGCTGATCACCTTGTTATTGAAGTGCCCGAACATGCGCTTCACCTGGTGATAGCGGCCCTCGATGATGCTCAGCCGCGCGGTCGTCGGCCCCAACAGCTCCAATTCGGCTGGCTGGGTGGTGAGGTCCTCAAACGCAAAATACAGGCCCGCCGCGAACGTGGTCGCGTACTCGGCGCCGATGGCCTGTTCAGTGGCAACGAGATAGACCTTGGGCAACTTGGTCGTCGGTTGCGTCAAGCGGCGCGACCACTGGCCGTCATTGGTGATCAACATCAGGCCGGTGGTGTTGAAATCCAAACGGCCGGCGATATGTAAATCCGCTTTGTCCGGCTCATGCAGCAGGTCCAGCACCGTGGGGTGTTGCGGGTCTGAGGTCGCACTCACACACCCCTGGGGCTTGTGCAGCATGAAATAACGCGCCGGTTTGCCCGCCTGTAGCACGTTGTCGTCAACGCACACGCGGCTGAATTCCCGTACGTCATGGTGAGGGTCGCTGACGATCACCCCATCGACGCTCACGCGCCGCTCTACCAATAGCAGACGCACCTGCTTGCGATTGAACTGCTCTAGGTTGCTGAGGAAACGGTCAACTCGCATCGCGGCGACGCAACTGTTCATCGACTTGGGCGCAGTGCGGGCACAGGCAGGCTTTGTTGCGCAGTTCATCCGGCAGCGCCTCAAGCACGGCGGGGTCGATGGTGACGCTGTAGCACCAGCAGGCCTGGTCGGCCGTGCGTGGGTCGGCCAGGGTGCAATCGTTGCGGGCGCCGCATGCGGGGCATAGGGTTGGCGTGGTCATGGAGTGGGCTGATCGGGCAAGGTTCGCTTGGCCTTGCACGATACAGCGCCAACCCACGGCAGGCTACTTACAGCTGGAACTTGCTGACCAGCACATTGAACGAGGTGGCCAGGCGTGACAGGTCCTGGCTGGAGGCGTTGGTCTGGTGGGCGCCGGCGGCGGTCTGGGTCGACAGGTCCTGGATGTTGAGCAGGTTGCGGTCCACTTCACGGGCCACTTGCGCCTGTTCCTCGGAGGCGGAGGCGATCACCAGGTTGCGCTCATTGATCTTCGCCACGCTGGCGGTGATGCGCTCCAATGCCTCACCGGCGTTCTGAGCCAGGGTCTGTGTGTTGTTGGCCCAGGTCAGGCTCTTGTTCATCGCGGCCACGGCGTCATCGGCGCCGACCTGCACTTCGCCGATCATTTTTTCGATGTCGACCGTGGAGATTTGGGTTCGATGAGCCAAGGCGCGGACTTCATCGGCAACCACCGCGAAACCGCGACCTTGTTCGCCCGCACGCGCTGCTTCGATGGCCGCGTTGAGGGCCAGTAGGTTGGTCTGGTCGGCGATGCCGCGGATCACATCGATCACCTTGCCGATTTCACGGACCTGGCCGGCAAGATCGGCGACCGATTGGGTGGAGTCGTTGATCTCGACCACCATCGAACCCATGCCGGACACGGCCTGGGCCACTTGCTCACGGCCCTCTTCGGCTTCGGTGGTGGCTTGGCGCGAGGCTTCTGAAGTGGACACGGCGTTGCTTGCCACTTCGTCCACCGCGGCGGTCATCTGGTTGACGGCGGTGGCGGCTTGTTGGATTTCGTCATTCTGGCGGGTGAGGCCACGGCTGCTTTCATCGGTGACCGCACTCAGTTCTTCGGCGGCCGACGCTAACTGGTCAGAAGCGTTGGCGATTTCCATCAGTGTGCTTTTCAAACCACCCTGCATATCGGACAGCGCCATCAGCAGTTGCCCGGCTTCATCGGTACGCTCGGTGACGATGGCTTGGGTCAGGTCACCTTTGGCAATGCGTTGTGCGCTCTCCACGGCCTGGGCGATGGGACGGGTGATCAGGCGGGTGATCAACACACCAATGGTGATGGCGATGATGAAGGCAAGCACGATGCCGCTGATCATCCAGGTCAACGCGCTGTCGCGCAGCTCATCAGCGGCGATGGAGCCTTCTTTGATCTGGCGGTTGTTGGACTCGATCATCACGCGGATCAAGTCGCGTGCCTGGCGGAACATTTCATTGTTGGTGCTGTTGAGCTGTGCGCGGGCCTGGTCGAGCTGATTGCTTTCGAGCATCGACATGATGCGTTCGGAGCTGCTGATGTAAGCGGGCAACAGCTGGTCGAGCTTGTCGCCTGCAGCCCGTTCGTCGTCTTCCAGCGGGGTGGCGCGGTAGATCTTGTAGGCAGCCTGGCTGTTCGTGAGTTCTTTGGCGATGTCCTGGCGCACGCGGTCGCGGTCTTGCTGGGACACGTTGCCCTGGCTGGCATCCATCAACCGGTATAAGCCCCGGTTGTGGGCGACCAGGCCGTTGAGGGTGGCCGCGGTGTTGCTCACGGAAACCAGATTGTTCGAAAACGTCAGTTCGAGTGCGTTGGCGAGGCGAACCACACCCTTGATACCCAGTAAACCCACGCCCAGGGTGACGACTGCGCACAGTAGAAAGGAGAGCAACAGTTTGGTTGAAATCTTCATGGCTTAAATCCGAGGTCATATGGGTAGAGTGCTCGCGCTAGAGCCTCCTTGGCATTGTGCGATGTCATAGTGACACTATCCAATTATTTAAAGTTTCAATACATCCAAAAATGTTCCATCCAGTTAAAAACTCCGACCAATGGGCAATCTTGGGCGGATGACAAATCTGGCAGATGCAGATGTATCAATCTGTTACCAAAACGCACCAGATTCGGTTTTTGATGTCAGATATTTCGTCATTCAGTGAAAGCTGAATGCCGCCCTCCCGCGTCGCTGGAGGTGCTCTTTCGCGGTCCAGGAGGCCGCCATGTATCGACGACTGCTGCTCAGCGCTTTACTCGGTCTGACCCTTTCCGCTTGTGTGCCCTACTACGATGGAGGCCAGAGCTACTATCGATCCGAGGTCTATACCTCACCGGCGCCGGCGTATTACTACGGGGGTGGCTCGGCGTATCAATATCGCCGTGATTACTACCCGTCGCCGCGCTATTACGCACCAGCACCGCGTTACTACTCGGCGCCGCGTTATTACCAGCCGGCACCACGCTATTACCCGGCTGGGCCGAGGGCCGGTTACCGGCCTTATCCGAACCAGGGCTGGGGCGAACATGGGGGTAATGGCAGGCACGGACGCGATGGACGCGATGGAGGTCATGGCGGTGGCCGCGGCGGTCACCGTTGATCTGAGTTGAATGCAAACGGCGCAGGAAGCGCCGTTTTTTGTGGGAGAAAACAATCAGTAATCGGACAAGTCCGCCAGCGGATGGCGACCTTCCCACGCCTTATGAAAGTGCGCCTGTACCACGGCGTCCGGGACTGTATTGATATCCGGCCAATGCCAATGGGGTTTCTGGTCTTTATCGATCAACCGCGCGCGTACCCCTTCGCTGAATTCAGGGTGACGGCAGCAGTTGAGGCTCAGGGTGTATTCCATCTGGAACACTTGGGCCAGGGATAAATGCCGTGCGCGCTGGATCTGTTCCCACACAAGGTGTGCGGTCAGCGGGCAGCCTTCGCTCAGAGTCTTGCCGGCGCGGCTGAACAGCGGGTCGGCGTGGTCCCGCAGTGGGCTCAACGCTCGCCAGGCACAGCGCACATCGCCCACGTCCAGCCATTCGTCGATTTGCGCTCGGCGCGGCAGCCATTGGGCTTCGGGCTGCTGGCTGACAGCCTCTTGGGCCAGGGCCTTGAGCAGGCTGTTGAGTTGCATCGCGGTCTGTTCCTGCCAATTGAGTTGCAGCAGGCCATCAAGCAGTTCGTCCTGTTGATCGTCGCGCAGGAAACGGTCGGCCAGACCCAGGTCCAAGGCGTCACGGCCGTTGATGTACGCGCCGGTGAGGCCCAGGAATAGACCGAGCTTGCCCGGCAGGCGCGACAGAAACCAACTGGCGCCCACATCCGGGTACAGGCCGATGCTGATTTCGGGCATCGCCAGGCGACTGCTCGGCGTGACGATGCGTATGGCCGCGCTTTGCAGCAGGCCCATGCCACCCCCCAGCACATACCCGTGGCCCCAGCAGATCAGCGGTTTAGGGTACGTATGCAGGCGGTAGTCGAGGCGGTATTCCGCGGCAAAAAACTGTGCACCCAGGGCCGGCACTTCGCCGGGTTGTTCGAGGCAGGCCATTGCCAGGCTGCGTACCTCGCCACCGGCGCAAAAGGCCTTGGGCCCGTTACCGCGCAGCAGCACGCAGACGATGTTCGGGTCTTTGGCCCACGCATCCAGGCGATCGCTCAAGGCCAGGATCATCGGCAGGGACAGGGCGTTGAGGGATGCTTCAGCATCAAGGCTGGCGATGCCGACGCGGGCGCCGTCGCTGCCGGTGAGCTCTTCGAAGTGCAGGTTCATTGTGACCTCATTCGGGAGGGTGAAGGATCAGTATGATCGCTTCGTGGGAAAGTGCCGATGGTGTGTCAGATCAATTGACAAGCAAGGCCGGCTTTCCTAGGGTTCGCCTCATTATTTTTTACAAGACAATTCAACTATGACCGAAGGCGACCGTATCAAACTCGAACCCAGCTGGAAACACGCCCTGCGTGATGAGTTCGATAAGCCCTACATGGCTCAGTTGCGCGAGTTCCTGCGCCTGGAGCACGTTGCCGGCAAAGAGATCTACCCGCCCGGCCCGCTGATTTTCAATGCGCTCAACTCCACGCCTCTGGACAAGGTCAAGGTCGTGATCCTCGGCCAGGACCCGTACCACGGTCCCGGCCAGGCCCACGGTTTGTGTTTTTCGGTGCAACCGGGCGTGCCGACGCCGCCGTCATTGGCCAACATCTATAAAGAGCTCAAGCGCGACCTGAACATCGACATCCCCAACCATGGCTGCCTGCAAAGCTGGGCCGACCAGGGCGTGTTGTTGCTCAACACCACCATGACCGTGGAGCGCGCCAACGCCAACGCTCACGCGGGCAAGGGTTGGCAGTTCTTTACCGATCGGATTATCGAAGTGGTCAGCGAGCACCAGCCTCATTTGGTGTTCCTGTTGTGGGGCGCCCATGCACAAGGCAAGCAGAAACTGGTCGACGCCACCAAGCATTTGGTACTGACGTCAGTGCATCCGTCGCCGCTGTCTGCGTATCGAGGGTTTCTGGGGTGCGGGCATTTCAGCCGTACCAACAAGTTTCTTGAGCAGAATGGCGAGACGCCGATTGAGTGGCGGCTGCCGCTGCTGTGAGGGGGCTTGGGTTATTCCGGGAGGGCTTGCGCCAGTAAGAGAGCCATCTGTTTGGCGGCGTTGTGATCGGATTGGTAGAGCTGTCGGAAAGCGAGGTTACAGGCGGTGAACTCACTCTGGGCGCTGCATTTGAAGGTCACCAGTTGCTGTGCGACCTTTCGCGTCGCGACGTCGGTTTTGTCCGCCGCCAAGGCTTCCAGCGCAACCCAGAGCTCTATCAGTGCAAGCGCTCGACGTGAGGTGAGGTCTTCATGGTTCAGCTGGAAAAATTCGATATTGGTGACCGCCCGTTCATAGGCGTGTCCGTTTTGCTGCGCCGGAACCGCTAATACGCCATCAAAAGTAATGATCGTTTGCGGGTCGTCCACGTCAACCGTTGAGATCGGATAGAGCAACAGCGCTAACTCGTTGCCCATTTGTGCGGGGTCGGAACCTTGCACATCGCGATGGCCGCGGATGGGGAAAAAGTTTGATTTCAGGGTTGAGTTGCAACGGGTGCAGGCAATCGCATAGTTAAAGTGATGATAAGCGAGCTTGTAGTACCCCGTTGCGCTCGCTGCGCCGCTGGCCCAGTTAAGGTGTATGGGCCAGGCCTGGATACTGGACTTGGGGCGATAGTGCTCCACTTCGTGGACTTTGCTCGCCAGCACCGAACCCTGAAGTTTGGTTTCGCAATATGCGCATTTTTCGTATTGCAGCGCTATATAGACGGTTTTTATCTGGCCCCAGAACTCAGTACCGCCGGTGTATTTACCGGCAGCCACGTAAGTTCCAGTACGTGCCTTGGCACGGCTAAGCCAGGTTTTATTCCGCTCTTTGATTTGTGCAATGAGATCTTTCTCCAGGATTGGATAACGGATCATTTCTTGACGCCTTCCCCGTTCTTTCTTCGCTTAGGCGCAGAAGTGGTCGGTGGTGACGGGGGCTGGTCGAACCCTAGGCCGCTTGCCATAAGTTTCAGGTAGTTGGCGCTGGCGTCGCGATTCCCGGAAACGGCACTGCGTGCCAGTTCGTTGAGTTTGGTTGACGTAGACTCGGCGCGAGTACTGTCCAGGCCGAAATAGGGCGAAAGCAGAATTTGTTCGGAACTCTTGCCCCTCACATGTTCGGGCAGCCGCTTTATGAGGGTTGAACCTTCCTCCTGACTCAGCAAAAAGAGGTTTTGTGACATCAATGAACCCACCACCAATGGGCTGTGGGTGGTGAAGATGAACTGAACGTTGGGTAAGGCTTTTGCCAGAGTGGGGACTACCACTTTTTGCCATTCAGGGTGTAAGTGCAGATCGATTTCGTCGACCATTACAACACCTCGCATTTCCCTTAGTTTCAGCCCTGTCGCGACACCCTGGCAGACATGAAACAGCATGTCGCCTATCCAGCCAATATAAGCCCTGAACCCATCGGACAAGGCTCGGAATGGCAGCACAATGCCGTTCATTTCAAATAAGTTTTCGTTTTCCTGCACCGTTTTCTGAATTTGACAGTTCAGAGGCAGCAGATCGTTTATCAGGTTGATGACTTGGGTGTATCGGCCTTTGTTGCTTTTGGCGTATTCAGGCAGCCAATAGGACAATGGCATGAGTGTGACGTGTTCTTCGAAGAGACTGGCAACCCGTTCATAACGGCGCAGGCGCGATTTTTTACGTGCACTTTCATCTACCCTGGCGGAGGCTTCAACACTTCTGCTCGCCCCATAACCCACAATGAAAAACGCAGGATTGTCTTCGTTGAACTGGAGAAACTCGACCGTATTCTCGATATCGCGCGGGGACACTTTGCTGCGCATGCGCTCAGTAGAGCCGAAGGAACTGATTTGGGTCTTCAGCGAAAATTGATCGGGCAGCGGGTGGTCTGTCTGCTTCGGATTTTTTTCTTCGTCAGTCGAAAGGAGCGTTGCAGTAATAGTGGCGGGAGGCGTTTTTTTTTCAGCGGCGTCAGTACGACGAACCAGGCCTTCGGAAACAAAGCCGGATCCTCCGCTGAGCAAAGGCCCCAACACCGATAATGCGACTGCACGCAATACGCTGGTCTTGCCGAGGCCGTTATCTCCCAGCAAGACATTCACGTTAGGGTATTGGATCTGTAAGTTACCTGTGGCGGGCACATTGAAGTCGAGCCCTACGGCCTTAAAAGACCGTAAGTTCTCTATCTGTAACTTTTGAATATGCATGGAATCCACCTCTTCCGAAGCCGCAGATGGTAGCAAAGTTTCATCTGGGTGCCAGGCAAAGGCGCCTATTTAGTGCATCGGCTGGCGGTTCCAATGCCGGAACAACGGCTCCGCCAGAAACAATACAAACAACAACCGCATTACCTGCATCGCCGTCACCAGCGGCACCGACAGTTGCAGGGTTTCGGCCGTGAGGCTCATCTCGGCGATGCCGCCGGGCATCATGCCCAGGGTCAATGAGCGCAGGTCCAGGTGGGTGAGGGCACTCAAGCCCACCGCCGCCAGCGTCGCCAGCGCCATGGTCAACGCCGTGCCGATCAAGGTGCGAACCATGAACGACGGAGCGCGCCGGAAGAACTGACGATTGAAGTGGCAGCCCAAGCCGCTGCCGATCAGCCATTGGCCAATCTGGCTGCCGCCGTCAGGTAACCCGATGTGCAGGTCCCACACCACGCTGGCGGTGGCACTCACCAACAAGGGCCCGAACAACCACGGGTTTGGCTGACGCAAACGCTGCCAGCCCCAGGCTACCAGCGTACCCAGAGGAAACAGCAACGCCAGCCACGCCCAACTCACCGGTGCCGGATGAAACTGCGGCGCGCCGCCCTCCAGCAAATACTTGAAAATCGCCGGCACACACAACACCACTACCAGCACCCGCAGGCTCTGGCCCGCTGCCACGCGGCTGAGCACCGCGCCATTGCGTGCGCCGAGGTTGACCATCTCACCGGAACCGCCCGGCATGCTGGAGAAAAACGCGGTGGCGCGGTCTTCACCGCTGCGGCGCATCAGCCACACGCCGACCACGCTCGACAGGCTGGTGACCAGCGCGCCGAAGAAGATCAGGCCGAAGTGGCTCATCACCTGTTCAATCACCAACGGGGTGAAGTGCAGGCCGATGCCGATGCCCACTACCCATTGACCGCATTTGCGCCCGCCGGGAATCTCCGCCAACTGCCATGGCGTGAGGCAACGCACGAGGATGATCGCCAGCAACGAACCGACCATATACGGCAAAGGCCAGCCGACCAGGCTGGCCAGGTAACCGCCGGCCAGACCGACCAGCGGCGTTCCCCACCATTGTTTAAAGGTGACCTCAGACATCGGCCACGGCACGACGCTGCAGGGCACGTTTGCGGTAGATGCGGATCAGCGGGAAGGCCAGCATCAACGCGGTCAGTACCCACACACCGAAGGTGATCGGGCTCGACCAAAGAATTTGCAGGTCACCGTTGGAAATCGACAGCGCACGGCGCAGGTTCTGCTCCATCAGGCCACCGAGGATAAAGCCCAGCAGTACCGGCGACAGCGGGAAATCCAGCTTGCGCAGGATGTAGCCGAAGATGCCGATACCCACCATCAGGAACAGATCGAAGGTGGTGGCGTGCACCGCATACACACCGATCGCTGTGATGATGGCGATCACCGGCACCAGCGCCCAGTTCGGCACGGCGAGAATGCGCGTGAAGATGCGGATCATCGGGATGTTGAGGATCACCAGCATGATGTTGGCGATAAACAACGAGGCGATCAGGCCCCAGACGATGTCCGGTTGCTGTTGGAACAGCAGCGGGCCAGGGGTGATGTTGTACAGCGACAGAGCACCGATCATCACCGCCGTGGTGCCCGAACCCGGTACACCCAGTGTCAGCATCGGTACCAGGGCGCCACAGGCGGAAGCACCGATGGCCGTTTCCGGCGCGGCGAGGCCACGCATGTCGCCCTGGCCGAATTTGCCGCTGGCACCGGCCAGGCGTTTCTCGGTCATGTAGGCGACGGCCGAGGCCAATGTCGCACCTGCGCCGGGGAGTACACCCATGATGAAACCGAGCAGGCCGCAGCGGATGTTCACCACGAACACCGAACCCGCTTCCTTCAGGTTGAACATCATCCGCCCGGTGGCCTTCACCGCTTCCTGGCCGCGGTGAGTTTTTTCCAGCAGCAGCAGGATCTCACTGATGGAAAACAGGCCCAGCACCAACACCACAAACTGGATGCCGTCGGTGAGGTGGATGTTGTCGCCGGTAAACCGGTACACGCCGCTGTTGGCGTCAATACCCACTGCCGAGAGGAAGAGGCCGATCAGCGCCGCAACAAACGTCTTCAGCGGTTTGTCACCGGCCATGCCACCCAGGCAGACAATCGCAAACACCATCAGTACGAAATATTCCGCCGGACCGAAGGCAATTGCCCATTTGGCCAGCAGCGGCGCAAACAGCACCATGCCGCAGGTAGCGATAAACGCGCCGATGAACGAGCTCCATGCCGACAAGGACAACGCCACGCCAGCCAGGCCTTTACGGGCCATCGGGTAGCCGTCGAGGGTGGTCATCACGGTCGACGCTTCGCCCGGAATGTTCAGCAGGATTGAGCTGATACGGCCGCCGTATTCGCAACCCAGATACACGGCCGCCAGCAGGATCAACGCCGATTCCGGCGGCAGGCCCAGGGCGAATGCGATGGGGATCAACAGTGCTACGCCGTTGATCGGGCCCAGGCCCGGCAGCAGGCCGACCACAGTGCCGATCAAGGTGCCGCAGAGGGCGGTCACCAGGTTGTAAGGGGACAGTGCAACGCCGAAGCCCTGGCCCAAATAGCCGAAAGTATCCATATCAGTTCTCCAGAACGTCGAGCAGGCCGAGGGGCAGCGGAACATCCATGGCTTTATCGAACAGCAGATAAAGACCAATGGCCATCAGGCTGACGATCACCACGCTGGGCACCCAGCGGCCGCCGTACAGACGCGCCATGGGAATGCCGATCAGCATGCTGCTGAGAATGAAGCCGAGGGGTTCGAAGGTGGCGGCAAACACGATCAACAGGGCTACGCAGATGCAGATCTTGATCAGGGTCTGGCGGTCCAGCGCCGGTTCTTCCTCGGTGTGCTTGGTAGGTTGCGGGCGAAACAGCATGTAGATCAGTGCCAGGCTCATCAGCCCTAGCATCAGCAGCGGGTAGGCACGA
Source organism: Pseudomonas sp. Irchel 3H9 (assembly GCF_900187495.1). NCBI lineage: Bacteria > Pseudomonadati > Pseudomonadota > Gammaproteobacteria > Pseudomonadales > Pseudomonadaceae > Pseudomonas > Pseudomonas sp. Irchel 3H9. The sequence continues at coordinate 768,578 of NZ_FYDK01000001.1, forward strand.
GGCCCCACCGGCTCGTAGGAAAATGCCGCCTGATACGGCCAAGCCATCAATGCAAGGCCGGCACAGGCCAGCAACAGCACAGCGGCAAAAATGCGTTGTAAGAGCATGTAGAACTCCTGGGCCGCGCCCCTTGTGAAAGAGGGCGTGGCCGCACTTAGAAGGCGGGGCGATTACTGGATCAGGCCGAACTCTTTGGCCAGTACTTTGTAGTCAGCCACCTGTTTCTTCACGTAGGTGTCCAGCTCCGGGCCGGTCATGGCGAACGGGAACAGCTCACGCTGGTCACGCAGCTTGGCGAACTCGTCCGAGGCCAGCAGTTTGTCGAACGCCTCTTTCCACCAGGCATAGTCGGCATCGCTGACTTTTGGGCCCAGGTAGAAACCGCGCACCACTGGCCAGACGATGTCGTAGCCTTGCTCCTTGGCGGTCGGAATGTCCTTCATTTCTGGCTCGTCCAGCCGCTTCTCGGAGAACACCGCCAGCAGGCGCATATCGCCACTCAGGATGTGCGGCATGGAGTCGGAGATGTCGGTACTGCCCACCTGGATGTGACCGCCGAGCAGGGCAGTAGCGATTTCGCCGCCACCTTCAAGGGCGACATAACGCAGCTCGCGCGGGTTGATCCCGGCTGCCTTGGCGATCAGTGCCGTTTGCATCCAGTCCTGGCTGCCGACGGTGCCGCCGGAACCGATCACCACGCTGCCCGGATCTTTCTTCAAGGCTTTGACGAGATCGTCGAGGGTCTTGTAGGGCGAATCACTTTTCACTGCGATGGCGCCGTAGCTGGTGCCAACTGCCGCCAACCAACGCACGGCGCTTTCATCAAAACGACCGAACTTGCCTTGCGCCAGGTTCAACAGCGAACCGCTGGACCAGGCCACCAATGTGCCGGCATCAGCAGGGCGCTGGGCGACCACCGCGTTGTAAGCCACTGCGCCCACCCCGCCCGGCATGTAGGTCACGCGCATCGGCTTGCTGAGCAACTTCTCGTTGACCAACGCGCTTTGCGCCAGTTTGCAGGTCAGGTCAAAACCACCGCCGGGGGAGGCCGGGGCGATGCATTCCGGGCGCTTGGGTTCATCGGCAGCCAGCAGTTGGCCGGCGAACAGCATGCAGCCGGCGGCGAGGGCAAATTTACGCAGTGAAAGGGTCATGGTTATCTCCGTCTTTATTGTTGTGAGGTTCTACTGCCAGAGCACATTTACCAAAGGGCAACGCTGTAGCTGACCAGCACGCGCATTTCATCCGCGTCACGGGCTGAATAGTTGGAACGGTACGTGGCGTTACGCAGGCGTACAGCGACGTCTTTGAACGTGCCGGTTTGCACCACGTACTTGATTTCGGTGTTGCGTTCCCACTCTTTACCGGTCTCGCCGTTCTTGAGTTTGATGTTGTCACCCGACAGGTAACGGCTCATGAAACTCAGGCCGGGAATGCCCAGCTTGGCGAAGTCGTAGTCGTAGCGCGCCTGCCAGGAGTGCTCGTCGGCGCCGGCAAAGTCGTTGATCTGAACGAAGTTGACCAGGTACGGGTCACTGCCATCCACATACGGGAAGGCGCTGTCGCCGGACATGTGCTGGTAGCCGGCGCTGAGCTTATGGCCATTGAGGGCATAGCTGAACAGGCCGTTGAGGGAGGTATTGTCGATCTTGCCGCCACGGGCAGCACCGGTGTCATCACTGATAGCCAGGCGCAGGTCGGTGGCGAAGGTGCCGGGGCCCATCGGGCGTGCGGCCACCAGGCCGAGGAAGTGCTGGCGGTAAACGTCGTCGAGCTGGGCGAAGTGGTAGCTACCGGTGATCTTGTCGGCGAACTTATAGTCCACGCCACCGAAGTTGAAATGCTTGCCGGTGGCGCCGCTGAGGAAGCGGCTGTTCTTGTTGTTGAGGGCGATGTCCTCGTAGTTGCTGTCGTCGCGGTCCTTGGCCTTGTCCAGGCGACCGCCGGTGAACGTCAGGTTCTTGAACTCCTTGGAAGTCAGCAGGCCGCCGTTGAACGTCTGCGGCAGGATGCGGCCGTCGTTGGGCTTGAGGATCGGCAGTTCAGGCATCAGCGAGCCGATCTTCAGCTCGGTGGCGGAGATCTTCACCTTGCCGGTCAAACCCAGCTTGGAGTACTCATCGGCGGCGCGACCATCGTCATGGGTCGGCAGCAGGCCGGTACCGGTGCGGTCGGGGCTGGAGTCGAGTTTGACTCCGAGCATGCCCAGCGCGTCGACGCCAAAACCGACGGTGCCGTCGGTGTAGCCCGATTGCAGGTTGAGCATGAAGCCCTGGGCCCATTCGTCGCGCTTGGATTGCTGTGCGCTGGTGCCGTCGCGAAAGTCGCGGTTGAAGTACATGTTGCGGGTTTCCAGGGTCGCGCTGCTGTCTTCAAAGAAGGCAGCCTGGGCAAGCGGCGAAAAGCCGGCAAGGGCAGCGGCACTGGCAAGGGCTGTGTGGGTCAGGCGGGAAAAACGAACAGGCGGGCAAGCCTGGGGCTGGGTCGACAGCATCGTGTTGCACTCCGTTATTGTTCTTATTTTGGCGAAAACGCATCGAGGCGTTTTTCGGTCGCGACTCATCTGGTCGCTCGGCGGGCATGACCCACCTTGGCTGGATGCTAAAGGGCGAAGCTTTCACTAACCTTTCAGCTGCCTTTCAATGTTTTCGGGCTTCACAGGGCAGGCGGCGCCTGTAAACTGCCCGCCAAGGCGTGGCATCGACCACCCATGAACGAGGTAGAAATCCATGCGTGTCCTCTTGGTTGAAGACCATCTGCAACTCGCCGAAAGTGTCGCCCAGGCGCTCAAGAGCACGGGTTTGACCGTCGACGTACTGCACGATGGCGTGGCCGCGGACTTGGCCTTGAGCAGCGAGGAATACGCGGCGGCGATCCTTGATGTGGGGTTGCCGCGCATGGATGGTTTCGAGGTGCTGGCGCGTCTACGCGCTCGCGGAAAAAATCTGCCAGTGCTGATGCTCACCGCACGCAGTGATGTGAAAGACCGCGTGCATGGCCTGAACCTGGGCGCCGATGACTACCTCGCCAAACCGTTCGAACTGACGGAGCTGGAAGCCCGGGTCAAGGCGCTGCTGCGCCGCAGCGTGCTGGGCGGCGAGCGCCAGCAGACCTGCGGCGTGTTGGTGTACGACCTCGATACTCGGCGCTTCACCGTGGGCGGCGAGCTGATGACCTTGACCTCTCGCGAGCAAGCCGTGCTCGAAGCCTTGATCGCGCGCCCGGGCCGGGTGATGAGCAAGGAGCAACTCGCGTCCCAGGTGTTCGGCCTGGACGAAGAGGCCAGCCCGGATGCCATCGAAATCTACGTGCACCGGTTGCGCAAGAAACTCGATGGCCAGCCCATCGCCATCGTGACCTTCCGCGGCCTTGGCTACCTGCTGGAAGCCCGCGATGCATAAGCCCAGCAGCCTGCGCTGGCGCCTGCTGTGGAACTTGGCGCTGTTGCTGGTGCTGTTGATGCTCGCCAGTGGCATGAGTGCCTACTGGAACGGTCGCGAAGCGGCCGACACCGCCTATGACCGCACGTTGCTGGCCTCGGCACGGACCATCGCGGCCGGCCTGACCCAAGTGGACGGCACCCTCAGCGCCAACGTGCCCTATGTCGCCCTGGACACCTTTGCCTACGACAGCGCCGGGCGTATCTACTACCAAGTCAATGACATCGACCAGAAGCTGATCTCCGGTTACGAGAACCTGCCCGGCCCGCCGCCGGGCACGCCTCGCACCGATGACTATCCGGCGCTGGCGCGGTTTTACAACGCCACGTACCAAGGCCAGCAGGTGCGTGTGGTCAGCCTGCTCAAGGCCGTCTCCGAGCCGAATATGAACGGCATGGCGGAAATCCGCGTCGCCGAAACCGATGAAGCGCGCGTGAGCATGGCCCGCAGCCTGATGGCCGATACCTTGCTGCGCTTGGGCATGCTTGCGATCGGCGCGTTGTTATTGGTGTGGTTCGCCGTAAGCGCAGCGCTGCGCCCGCTGGAGCGCTTGCGCACGGCAGTGGAAGAACGCCAGTCCGACGACTTGCGGCCCTTGCCATTGGTGGAGGTGCAGCATGAGTTCGGCCCGCTGGTGCGTTCCCTCAATCACTTCACTGAGCGCCTGCGCGGGCAGTTCGAACGCCAGGCGCAGTTTATTGCCGACGCGTCCCACGAACTGCGTACACCGTTGGCGGCACTCAAGGCGCGGCTGGAACTGGGTCTGCGCGCGGAAGATCCGGCGACCTGGCGCAGCACCCTGGAAACCGCCGCCCAGGGCACCGACCGCCTGACCCATCTGGCCAATCAATTGCTGTCCCTGGCACGCATTGAAAATGGCGCGCGGGCGATTGCCGAAGGGGGGGCGCAGTTGCTGGATCTGAGCCAGCTGGCCCGTGAACTGGGCATGGCCATGGCGCCCCTGGCCCATGCGCGTGGCGTGGCATTGGCGCTTGAGGCCGACGAGCCGGTGTGGTTGCGCGGTGAGCCGACGCTGCTGAACGAGTTGCTGAGCAACCTGGTGGACAACGCCCTGGCCCACACGCCACCGGGTGGCAACGTGATTTTGCGGGTGTCGGCGCCTGCGGTACTGGAGGTGGAAGATGACGGCCCAGGTATTCCGCTGGATGAACGCGACCGGGTGTTCGAGCGCTTCTACCGCCGCAGCCAGCAAGGCATGGGCTCAGGCCTGGGGTTGGCGATTGTCGGCGAAATCTGCCGCGCCCATCTGGCGCAGATCAGCCTGCACGATGGTGCGCAGGCGGGGTTGAAGGTGCGGGTAAGTTTTATCGCCGGTTGATCAGTCGAACATCAAGCGGGCTTCATCCAGCTCTGCGCGCAGTTTTTCACTGTAGGGGTCGACCCGCAGTTTCTTCATCGCCGGCACGTTGGAAACTTCCACCTTTGCCAAGGGGTGATCGGTGCCGTGATGGCAATACAGCACGGCGATCTGCACCAGGTCGATGTAGTCGAGGCTGGCGGAGTCGCGTTCCAGGTTCAGGTACTGGCCTGGCAGTTTCGCCAGCATTTCCGGGAAGTCCCAGCCACCTAGCAACTTGTCGCCCAATACCGGGTGGATGCTGTCGATGACATGGTTGAGGCTGACCGGGTCCGACAGCAGTTCGTAGTGGTCTTCGGCGTAGGTCAGGATCGGCAGCACGCCGATCTGGTGCACCAGTCCGCCCAACGCTGCCTGGTCTGGCTTGAGCTGACTGTGGCTGCGGCACAAGGCATAGCTCACGCCCGCTACTTCCAGGCTGCGGCGCCACACATCGCGCATTTTCTGTTCTACCGTTTCGGAACGGGCGTGGAAGATCTGTTCCATCACCAGGCCGATGGCCAGGTTGCTGCTGTAGTTGGTACCCAGCCGGGTGATGGCGGTGTGCAGGTCGGTGACTTCCTGAGTGGCGCGTAACAACGGGCTGTTGACCACTTTGATCAGGCGCGCCGACAGCGCGGTGTCGCGACCGATGACTTTGCTCAAGTGGCTGATGCTGATTTCCGGGTCTTCAGCGGCCTGACGGATGTTCAGGGCCACTTCCGGCAATGTCGGCAGAACCAGGTCATCGTTGTTGATGGCCTTAACCAACGCCTGTTGGACTTTTTCCGCCAGTTTGTTCATTCATGCTCTCTAGGGTGCTGCAAAAAGGTACGGCGACTAACGCTGGATTTCTCGATCGCGGTCGAGGGTATAAGGCAGCTCAAGCAGGTGTAAACCTGGGCCTTCCAGTGTGCCTAAGTGCACATCGCCACTATCGGCTGCTTCGGCTTGCAATACGGCCAGAAGTTCAATCGCTTGGTCAGCTTTTGCGGCAATCACCACTTCGCCGATCGAACTGTTGTGGCTGGCGGAAAACAGTGGGGTGCCTGGCTCGGGCATGTCAGCCGCGTTGAGGCTCAGGCGGTACAAGCGGCGCTTGAGTTTGCCCAGGTACTGCATGCGCGCGACGATTTCCTGGCCGGTGTAGCAACCTTTCTTGAAACTCACGCCGCCCACCGCTTGCAGGTTGAGCATTTGCGGGATGAAGACTTCGCGGGTTTGCGGCATGACCTGGCCGATGCCAGCGCGGATCTGGCCCAGCAGCCATTCATTCAAGTCTGCTTCTTTTACGTGAGCGGCCAGTTGGCTGCTCACGGTGTCGGCTTGCTCGGCAGGCACCCAGAGTTCGGCGCGGGCTGGGGATACGCGGATGGCGATCAGTGCGTCGGCACGCGCTACGCTGTCAGTCTCGGGTGGAAGTTCAAGACTCAGGCTGGCAAGTGCATGGTCAGCGTTCGATAGGCCGAAACGCACCCAGGCGGCGCTTTCGTCGGTGAGCTTGGACTTGGAGAACACCGCGTATTTCTTCAGGTCGGCCAGTTGCGGTTCCAGCAAATCGGTGGCCATCGCCATCAATACTCCGTCACCTTGCAAGAGGATGCGGAAGCTCGATTGCATGCGGCCTTTTTGCGTGCAGCGCGCGCCGAGGCTAGCCTGAGTATCACTCAGGTAATTGAGGTTGCAGGTGAGCTGGCCCTGCAGGAACTTGGCAGCGTCGGAGCCGCGGACGGCCAGAACGCCTTCGTGGGACAGCGGGCAGAAAAAAGCGGAGTCAGCCATGGGTCATCGCAGGTCAAAAAGTCATGGGTGCATCATAGAGGGGCGCCCGGCAAATGGATAGTTTCCATATGGTGCGACCAAAGCCGGCTGTTCCGGGGCCGTGGTGCCTGTATACTTGCGCGCTATTTGAGGAGCGCTCCATGGTCGAAGAAGTAGAAATCAATCGCCTCTACTGGCACAGCCGTCGTGGCATGCTGGAGCTGGATGTGTTGTTGGTGCCTTTCACCAAAGAGGTGTACGCCACGCTCAATAAAGTAGATCGCGACCTCTATGTCCGTCTGCTCGAATGCGAAGACCAGGACATGTTCGGCTGGTTCATGGAACGCGCCGAATCGGAAGATCCTGAGCTGCAGCGTATGGTTCGGATCATTCTGGACCGTGTTCAGCCCAAGTAATCGTTTTGAATGCCGCTGGCGGGCCTCACGGCTAATGCTGGCGGCGTATGTGCTCGCCCAGCTATTCGCGCTGGGTGCGTTGTTAGTCCTCGATTCCCCCTTTGCTTTCCTTGGCGTGCTGTTATGCCTGGCCCATGCGGCCTGGGTGCTGCCGCGTCGTGTCCTGTTGACCCACCGTTCGTCGATTGTTGGCCTGCGTCGCGATGAGGATGGCTGGCAGTTGTTCAGTCATGAGCGCGGTTGGCACAGCGTGCAGTTGCGCCCCGACAGCCTGGCGTTGCCGCTGATTGTCGTATTGCGCTATCGGGTTCAGGGCGAGTGGCGGGTGCGTTCCGTCTGTGTCCCACGGGATTCGCAGGTCGCCGATGTGCATCGGCGCCTGCGGGTACGCCTGAAGTTCAGCCGCCGAAGGTGGTTGGCACCAGAATAGTGTCGCGGGCTTCTGGCAGCATCTGCGGATAGTCGAGGGTGTAATGCAGGCCTCGGCTTTCCTTGCGTTCCATGGCCGAGCGGATCATCAGTTCCGCGACCTGGGCCAGGTTGCGCAATTCGATCAGGTCACGACTGACTTTATAGTTGCTGTAGAACTCGTCGATCTCATCCAGCAGCAAACGCACGCGGTGCTGAGCCCGTTGGAGGCGCTTGTTGGTGCGCACGATCCCCACGTAGTCCCACATGAACCGCCGCAGCTCGTCCCAGTTGTGCGCGATGATCACGTCTTCGTCCGAATCTGTGACCTGGCTGGCATCCCAGCGGGGAAGGGCGGTCGGCACCGGGATGTGCGGCAGTTGGTCGAGAATGTCTGTCGCCGCCGAGCGCGCGTAGACAAAGCATTCGAGCAAAGAATTGCTGGCCATGCGGTTGGCGCCGTGCAGGCCGGTGAAGCTGGTTTCGCCAATCGCGTACAGTCCGGGCACGTCGGTGCGGCCGTGCTGGTCGACCATCACGCCACCGCAGGTGTAGTGCGCGGCGGGTACGACGGGGATCGGGCCTTTGGTGATGTCGATATTGAACGCCAGACAGCGCTCATAGACCGTGGGGAAGTGGGTCTTAATGAAGTCTTCGGGTTTGTGGCTGATGTCCAGGTACACGCAGTCGACACCCAGGCGCTTCATTTCATGGTCGATGGCGCGGGCGACGATATCGCGCGGGGCCAGTTCGGCGCGCGGGTCGAAGCGCTGCATGAAGCGTTCGCCATTCGGTAGTTTCAGGTGTGCACCTTCACCACGCAGCGCCTCGGTGATCAGGAAGCTCTTGGCCTGCGGGTGATAAAGGCAGGTGGGGTGGAATTGGTTGAATTCCAGGTTCGCCACCCGGCAACCCGAACGCCAGGCCATGGCAATACCGTCGCCGCAAGCGCCGTCGGGGTTGCTGGTGTAGAGGTAGACCTTGGCCGCACCGCCTGACGCGAGAATGGTGAAGCGTGCGCCGTACGTGTCGACTTCGCCGCTGGAACGGTTGAGCACGTAGGCGCCTAGGCAGCGGTCGCCGTCCAGGCCCAGGCGTTTTTCGGTGATCAGGTCAACGGCGACGCGCTGCTCCAGCAATTCGATGTTGGGACGCTGGCGGGCTTGGTCGAGTAGGGTCTTGAAGATCGCGGCGCCGGTGGCGTCGGCGGCGTGGATGATGCGGCGGTGGCTGTGGCCGCCTTCGCGCGTGAGGTGGAATTCGAAGCCGCCGTCGTCACTGCTCGCGTGTTCGTCGCGGGTGAACGGCACGCCTTGATCGATCAACCATTGAATCGCCTCGCGGCTATGCTCGACGGTGAAGCGCACCGCATCTTCGTTGCACAGGCCACCGCCAGCGTTGAGGGTGTCTTCGACGTGGGATTGCACCGTGTCGGTATCATCCAGCACGGCGGCCACACCACCCTGGGCCCAGAATGTGGAGCCGTTGGCCAGGTCGCCTTTGCTCAGGACCGCAATGCGCAGATGGCTGGGAAGGGTCAGCGCTAGGCTCAATCCTGCCGCGCCGCTGCCGATCACCAGGACATCGTGTTGAAACTGTTGGCTCATTTGAAGGATTCCGCAAAAAGCGATCCAAAGGTCAGGCGCAGACAGGAGGCCTGGATCGGCGAATCAAAGGGTCACACGGGCCACTAGTATATAGAGGGGGGGAGCGGCACAATAGCCGGGCATTCGTGGCAATGTGAGATTACGGTGCGCAGCTCGGGTAAAATCAGCCGGTTGTTGAAGCGGGAACTTTTTGCATAAGCCCCGACTCAATAGCAGGTTGCCCGAAAGCTGGGAAACGTTGAGTTTATTGGCCCGTCGGGAGCATTGGACGCGTCAGAAAACCGGCGACAAGATTATTCGCGCAGCCGGCGTTGCCCGCGCTGCGTTTTTCGTGTGTGCCAAATCAGTGCATGCCGGAAACTTGCTTGAAGGGGGAGAACTTTTGCGAAAAGTCCGAGTCTATGTTTGCAAGCCTGATCGTTTAGTTATGCAAGCCTCCTTCAAGTACAACGAGGAGTGTTCATGCTAACCCAGGAAGAGGATCAGCAGCTCGTCGAGCGCGTTCAGCGCGGCGACAAGCGAGCATTTGATCTGCTAGTGCTGAAATACCAGCACAAAATTCTCGGGTTGATCGTGCGGTTTGTGCACGACACCCATGAAGCGCAGGACGTTGCACAAGAGGCCTTTATCAAGGCTTATCGTGCACTGGGCAATTTCCGCGGTGATAGTGCGTTTTACACGTGGCTGTACCGCATCGCCATCAACACGGCGAAGAACTATCTGGTGTCTCGCGGACGCCGCCCACCAGATAGCGATGTAAGTTCAGAAGATGCAGAATTTTACGATGGTGATCACGGCCTCAAAGATCTCGAGTCGCCGGAGCGTGCATTGCTGCGCGACGAGATCGAAGGCACCGTTCATCGCACAATTCAGCAACTGCCAGAAGATTTGCGTACGGCGTTAACTTTACGTGAATTCGATGGTCTGAGTTACGAAGACATTGCGAGCGTCATGCAGTGTCCGGTGGGGACTGTGAGGTCACGGATTTTCCGGGCCCGGGAAGCCATCGATAAAGCCTTGCAACCTTTGTTGCAGGAAAACTAAAGACAGCGGCGACAGCCAAGAGAGGAACCGCCATGAGTCGTGATGCCCTGCAGGAATCGCTGTCCGCAGTGATGGATAACGAAGCGGATGAACTGGAACTTCGTCGAGTGCTCAACGCATTTGATGATGCCGAAACCCGTGACACCTGGTCTCGTTACCAAGTCGCTCGGGCGGTGATGCATAAGGATCTTCTAATCCCTCGTCTGGATATTGCTGCGGCTGTTTCTGCTGCGCTGGCCGATGAAGCCGTTCCGGCAAAAGCTGCTCGTGGTCCTTGGCGTAGCCTGGGTCGCCTGGCAGTCGCTGCCTCGGTGACAGTTGCAGTGCTTGCTGGTGTTCGCCTGTACAACCAGGACGAAATTGCTGGTGCCGAACTGGCCCAACAGACTCAGCAGCCGGTCATGGCCGGTCCGCAAGTCAAAGGCCCAGCTGTACTGGCCGGCTACAAGGAAAGCTCTGACACCACTGGCCCTATGGCCAACGGTGTACTTCAAGGGCAATCGCAGGACCAGCGTCTTCCAGGCTACTTGCGCCAACACGCACAGGAATCAGCCTTGAAAGGCACTGAAAGCGCTCTGCCATACGCTCGCGCTGCAAGCCTGGAAAATCGCTAAACCGCTAAGGGGCATTATGCGCGCCATACCGCTCCTTACGCTGTTTCTCAGTGGTTGGTTTGCACTACCCGCCCATGCCGATGAAGCCCAAGACTGGCTGACTCGACTTGGGCGTGCAGAGCAGCAGCAAAGCTTTGAAGGTACGTTCGTCTATGAACGTAACGGCAGTTTTTCCACCCACGACATCTGGCATCGTGTCCAGAATGGTCAGGTACGCGAGCGGCTCTTGCAGCTCGATGGTTCTGCCCAGGAAGTTGTGCGAGTGGATGGCCGGACCCAATGTGTCAGCGGCACGCTGGTTGCTGGCATTGGCAATTCGCGTGATGCACCCTCACGAGCGCTTGACCCGCAAAAACTCAATCAATTTTACGAATTGGCCATCATCGGCAAGTCCCGCGTGGCCGGCCGTAATGCAGTCATCGTTTCGATCACGCCACGTGATCAATACCGTTATGGCTTTGAGCTGCATCTGGATCGTGAAACCGCATTGCCGCTCAAGTCCCTGTTGTTGAACGATCAAGGGCAGTTACTGGAGCGCTTTCAATTCACACGCTTGAATACTTCTACCTCGCCCACCGATCGTGATTTACAGCCCAGCAGTGACTGCACGTCTATCGCGATCTCAGATACTAAGGCGTCGGAAGTAGAGCCCACTCAGGCTTGGCATTTGGAATGGTTGCCGCCGGGTTTTCAACTGACCAATAGCAGTGCCCGTAAAGATGCTCAGACCAAAGCCACTGTCGACAGCTTGATGTATGAAGACGGGCTGGCACGTTTTTCGGTATTTCTTGAGCCGATCAGCGCTGTGGGCGTGACTGAAACCCGCACTCAATTGGGCCCCACGGTTGCTGTGTCCCGCCGGCTGAATACGGTGGACGGCGAAATGATGGTGACGGTAGTTGGTGAAATTCCTATCGGCACCGCCGAGCGTATCGCGCTGTCGGTGCGCGGTGAAAAAAAGGCCACCATCCAGCCGTGAGTTGTTAATCCTATGTTCATCCTGCTCTTCCACTGTACGTCCATGTCAGGCTGGCTGCCGAGAGCATGAAATGTCTGGATCAGCATTTTCACTTGCAAAAATCTCCCATGTTTTTTATAGGTCAGGGCTTGTCGGCTCTGGCCTTGTTTTGTTCGCGGAACAAAAATGTCGGTCGCAGTTTTCGGCGTTTCTTGAACCCTGTCGCTCAACCCTGCTCGTCGTAACGGGAGCTGTATGTCGATACCACGTTTGAAATCCTACCTATCCATAGTCGCCACGGTACTGGTGCTTGGCCAGGCCTTGCCTGCACAAGCGGCCGAGTTGCCTGATTTCACCCAATTGGTTGAGCAAGCCTCGCCGGCCGTGGTGAACATCAGCACCACGCAGAAACTGCCAGATCGCAAAGTGTCGAACCAGCAGATGCCTGACCTGGAAGGCCTGCCGCCGATGCTGCGAGAGTTCTTCGAGCGCGGCATGCCACAACCGCGCACGCCTCGTGGCGGTGGTGGTGGCCAGCGTGAAGCGCAGTCCCTGGGCTCGGGCTTTATCATTTCCCCTGATGGCTACATCCTTACCAACAACCATGTGATCGCTGACGCTGACGAGATTCTCGTGCGCCTGGCCGACCGCAGCGAGCTGAAAGCCAAGCTGGTGGGCACCGACCCACGTTCCGACGTTGCGCTGCTGAAGATCGACGGTAAGGATCTACCCGTTCTGAAGCTGGGCAAATCCCAGGACCTCAAGGCCGGGCAGTGGGTAGTCGCCATCGGCTCGCCGTTCGGTTTTGACCACACTGTGACTCAGGGTATCGTCAGCGCCATTGGTCGCAGCCTGCCGAATGAGAACTACGTGCCATTCATCCAGACCGACGTGCCGATCAACCCAGGTAACTCCGGTGGCCCGCTGTTCAACCTGGCCGGTGAAGTAGTGGGTATCAATTCGCAGATCTACACCCGCTCCGGTGGTTTCATGGGCGTGTCGTTTGCTATTCCGATCGACGTGGCCATGGATGTTTCCAACCAATTGAAAAGCGGTGGCAAGGTTAGCCGTGGCTGGTTGGGCGTAGTGATCCAGGAAGTGAACAAAGACCTCGCTGAGTCCTTCGGTCTCGACAAGCCTGCTGGTGCTCTGGTTGCACAGATCCAGGACGACGGCCCTGCTGCTAAAGGCGGTCTGCAAGTCGGCGACGTGATCCTGACCATGAATAGCCAACCGATTGTCATGTCGGCCGACCTGCCACACCTGGTCGGTGCACTCAAGGCGGGCAGCAAGGCCAAGCTGGAAGTGATTCGTGACGGCAAGCGCCAGAACGTTGAACTGACGGTAGGCGCTATTCCTGAAGAAGGTGCGACTCTGGACGCCCTCGGCAATAACAAATCGGGTGCTGAGCGAAGCAGCAACCGTCTGGGCATTGCAGTCGTTGAGCTGACCGAAGAGCAGAAGAAAAGCTTCGACCTCAAGGGCGGCGTAGTGATCAAGGAAGTGCAGGATGGCCCAGCAGCGTTGATCGGCCTGCAGCCGGGGGACGTGATCACCCATCTGAACAATCAGGCGATTGACTCCACCAAGCAGTTCACTGATATCGCCAAGGCGTTGCCGAAGAATCGCTCGGTGTCGATGCGCGTGCTGCGTCAGGGGCGCGCCAGCTTCATTACCTTCAAGCTGGCCGAGTAATCCGCTAAGCCAATAAAAAGCCCCGCCGTCGGTCAACGATGGCGGGGCTTTTTTGTGGGTGATGGGTTTAGCTCATCATCCCTTTTACCAGGCGTTCCTGTTCGATCAGCTCACGCTGGCGTGCGTCGATACGTGACGACAATGGAAAGTTACTGCCGGCGCGGCGTTTGGCGAAGTCCAGTTGCTGTATCGCCTGCTGGAAGTCGCCCACCAGAGCAAAGTATTCAGCGCGCGCCTGGTGCAGGCCGATGATGTTGCCGGATAACCCGCGTGTCTCGGCGACTTGATACCACACGTCCGGATCGTCCGGACGAGACTTGAGCAGGCCATCCAGGGCCTTTTCCGCATCCGCGGTACGATTTTGTTTAAGCAGCAGGTCGACTCGGATCTGATTCAGCGGATAGTTGCCGGGGTATTGGGTCAGCATCCGATCCGTGCGTTGCTGGGCGTCGGCTAGACGGCTGTTGTCTATGTCCAGCTGGATTTGCGCCAGGTTATAAGTGATGTCATTGGGCGCTTTGGCCAGCAACGGTTGCAGGCTATCTCTCGCTTGCTTGAATTGTGAGGCCTTGATTTGGGCGATGGCCAGGCCATAACGCGCCACATCGTTTTTCGGATTCTCGTCCAGTTGCGCCTGGAAGCGTTTGGCGGCGAGTCCTGAGGTGTCCTCGTATTGCAGCTGCACCCGTGCGCGAATCAGTTGATAGCGCAGGCTGTCTTCCTTTCCGCCGGGCTTGGATTGCTCGGCTCGGTTTCGGGTGTCGGCGATCCGCGATTCAGTGACCGGGTGCGTCAACAGGAATTCTGGTGGCTTGGCGTCGAAGCGGTATTGACGCCCCAATCGCTCGAACATGGTCGGCATGGAGCGCGGGTCGTAGCCGGCTTTCTCCAGATTGACGATACCGATACGGTCAGCCTCTTGTTCATTCTGCCGAGAGAACCGCCGTTGTTCCTGGATCGCCGCCGCCTGGGTGCCGGCGATCGCAGCAATGCCCGCATCACCTGCGCCGGCGGCTGCCGCGATGATGCCACCGAGGAGAGCAGCCATCATCGGGATCTGCATGCGCTGCTGCGCTTCAACGCCACGGGCGAAGTGACGCTGTGACAAGTGAGCCAATTCGTGCGCCAGCACCGAGGCGTATTCTCCTTCGGTCTGGGCGTTGAGGAACAGGCCGCCGTTCACGCCGACAATACCGCCTGGCGCGGCAAACGCGTTGAGTTGCGGGCTGTTGATCAGGATGAACTCCAGGCGTCGGTCGTTCACCTGGCTGGTTTCTACTAGCTTATACACGCTGGTTTCGACGTAGTCTTTGAGTTGCGGGTCGTTCAGTTGGGAAACCTGCCCACGCAGGTAGGCCAGCCAGGCACGGCCCAGTTGGAATTCCTGTTGTGGCGAGACAATGGCAGAACTGGCGTCGCCAAGCGACGGCAGGTCGTCAGCGAAGCCTGGAGAGGCCAGCAGGCAAGCCAGCGTCAGCAGGGTGGGGCGCAAAAAAGTCATGCACATAGCCTTTCGACAAAGAGCTTACTGTAGCCGGACACTGAGCTTCGGACCAGATATTCTAAGCACCCCGAACGCTTGCCCGGAGTAAAACCATGACCGACGCTGTAGCCTTTGATGCCGAGCTCGACGCCAGCGGCCTCAATTGCCCGTTGCCCTTGCTCAAGGCCAAGCTGGAACTCAACCGATTGACCAGCGGTGCCGTGCTCAAGGTGATCGCAACGGACGCAGGTTCCCAGAGGGATTTCCGCACATTTGCCAAACTGGCCGGACACACGTTGTTGCATGAAGAAGATGCCTCCGGTGTTTACCGTTACTGGTTGCGCAAGGCCTGAGCCGTTGCCCCTACCACCCGAGGTTGATTGATGTTCAAAGTGTTACGAGACTGGATCCAGCGCTACTTCTCTGATGAAGAAGCCGTGGTACTAGCCGTCCTGTTGTTTTTGGCCTTTACCGCAGTCCTCACCTTGGGTGGCATGCTGGCGCCCGTACTTGCGGGGATGGTGCTCGCTTACCTGATGCAGGGCCTGGTCACCACCCTTGAGCGTTTGCGCTTGCCAGGCGGTGCGGCAGTGGGGCTGGTCTTCGCCTTGTTCATGGGCCTGCTGGTGGTGTTTATCGTGGTGGTGTTGCCGCTGCTGTGGCACCAACTGATAACGCTGTTCAACGAGTTGCCGGGCATGCTCGCCAAGTGGCAGTCGCTGTTGCTGCTGTTGCCGGAGCGCTACCCGCATCTGGTATCGGATGAGCAGGTGCTGCAGGCCATTGAAGTGGCGCGCGGCGAAATCGGGAAATTCGGGCAATGGGCGCTGACGTTTTCCCTGTCCAGCTTGCCGCTGCTGGTCAATATCATGATCTACCTGGTGCTTGTCCCGATCCTGGTGTTCTTCTTTCTCAAGGATCGCGCAATGATCGGTCGCTGGGTGAGTGGCTACCTGCCGCGTGAGCGAGCGCTAATTACTCGGGTTGCCGAGGAAATGAACCGGCAGATCGCCAACTACATTCGTGGCAAAGTCATCGAGATCATTATCTGCGGCGGCGTTACCTACATCGCTTTTATTGCCCTGGACCTGAATTACGCGGCCCTCTTGGCATTGCTGGTCGGTATTTCAGTGGTGGTGCCCTATGTCGGCGCGGTAGTGGTGACCGTACCAGTTACGCTGATCGCTTTGTTCCAGTGGGGCTGGAGCGACCAGTTCATCTACCTGATGGCGGTGTACGGGATCATCCAGACCCTGGATGGCAACGTGCTGGTGCCGTTGCTCTTCTCGGAGGCGGTCAACCTGCATCCGGTGGCGATCATTTGCGCGGTATTGTTGTTTGGTGGGCTATGGGGATTCTGGGGGGTGTTCTTTGCGATTCCCCTGGCAACGCTGTTCAAGGCAGTGCTGGATGCGTGGCCGCGGCAGGAGCCAGTGGTGGCGCCTTTGCTCTGAAACGGAAAGGGGGAGCCTGCTCCCCCTCTCACATTTTCAGGCCTTATTCAAAGCCTGCGCTGCTGTCAGTACAGCATCCACATGCCCTGGCACTTTCACGCCACGCCATTCCTGGCGCAGCACGCCTTCCTTGTCGATCAGGAAGGTGCTGCGATCCACACCCAAGTATTCCTTGCCGTAAAGCTTCTTCAGTTTGATCACATCAAACAGCTGGCAAACCGCCTCGTCTTTGTCGCTGATCAGCTCGAAAGGGAATTCCTGCTTGCCTTTGAAGTTCTCGTGGGACTTCACGCTGTCGCGCGACACGCCAAACACTTCAGTGTTGGCCGCTTGGAACGCCGCGTACTGGTCACGGAAGCCTTGGCCTTCAGTGGTGCAGCCGGGGGTGCTGTCCTTCGGATAGAAGTAGATCACCACCTGCTTACCCTTGAGGGCCGCAAGGCTAAAAGTCTGGCCGCTGGTGGCCTGGGCTTCGAAGTCGGCTATGGGTTGGTCGATGACTACTGCCATGAATACTTCCTTACATTGGGTTCTGTGGGCGCCATGGTTCGATCAACGCGTCGAGGTTCAGTGCGTCGGCGAAATCCAGGAACTGGTCGCGCAGCCAACTGATCTGCACACCGGCTGGCAGGGTCACGGTGAAGGTGGCGTTGAGCATGGTGCCGCCGGTTTGCGGGGCCTGGTAGGTGTCGCAGGTCAGGTTTTCCAGTTCTACGTTATGGTCGATAAAGAACTGGCACAACTCGTTGACGATGTCCGAGCGGTACGCCGAGCTGACGTAAGCCACATAAGGCAGGGCCTGGGGACGGTTTTCCAGCGCGGCGCTACGCACTACATTGACGGTGAAGTCATGTTTCTTGGCCAGGCCCGGCAGGCCGGTTTCCAGGCGTGCCAGGGCGTCCCAGGTGCCGGAGATCTGGAGGACCAGCGCACTGCACTCGCCATGGCGTGTCAGGCGGGAGGTCACGACGGCGCAGCGGTTTTCATGGCTGGCGCGGCACAGGACGTTCGTCAGCTCCATGGGGTTGGCGCCGAGGGCACTGATAACAAGGAATTGTTCGCGAACTGTGGGGGTGGACATGCAGCCTTCCTAAACGATGAGCGGTCGATACCATGAGGGCCGTATCGATCAAAGCATGAAGGGTAGCGAAAAGCGCCGCCAAGGGATAGGAGGTGGCGTTTTCATTACGTGAACGGCGTGATTCCAGCCTGCTGTAACCCATGCTTTCGTCCAATGATGGCATTGCCCATCGTTTAGTTGCCCCAGAACGCATCCTCACGCGGTACTTCGCTTGTACAAGCATCTTGGCGCCAGTACCATTACGGCTCTCTTTTTCCGGCAGGAGCGGTTGCATGATTGCGGGCAGTATGGTGGCACTGGTCACACCCATGGATGCACAAGGTCATCTCGACTGGGACAGCCTGGGCAAACTGGTGGACTTCCACCTGCAAGAAGGCACCAACGCCATTGTGGCGGTCGGCACCACAGGTGAGTCGGCCACCCTCGATGTGGAAGAACACATCCAGGTGATTGAGTTCGTGGTCAAGCGTGTTGCGGGCCGCATCGCCGTGATCGCCGGTACGGGTGCCAACTCGACGCGCGAAGCGATCGAGCTGACCAAAAACGCCAAGAAGGCTGGCGCCGACGCCTGCCTGCTGGTGACTCCGTACTACAACAAGCCGACCCAGGAAGGCCTGTACCAGCACTTCCGCACCATTGCCGAAGCCGTCGACATCCCGCAGATCCTCTATAACGTGCCGGGTCGTACCGCGTGCGATATGAAGGCCGAGACCGTGATCCGCCTGTCCACCGTGCCGAACATCATCGGCATCAAGGAAGCCACTGGCGACCTGCAGCGCGCCAAGGACATCCTGGCCGGTGTGAGCAGCGACTTCCTGCTGTATTCCGGTGATGACGCCACGGCTGTCGAGCTGATTCTGCTGGGTGGCAAGGGCAACATCTCCGTGACCGCCAACGTGGCCCCACGTGCCATGAGTGACATGTGCGCTGCTGCCATCGCTGGCGACGCCGTGACCGCCCGTGCGATCCACGAGAAGCTGATGCCGCTCAACAAGACACTCTTTATCGAATCCAACCCTATTCCCGTGAAATGGGCGCTGTTCGAGATGGGCTTGATGCCGGACGGTATCCGTCTGCCGCTCACCCGTCTCAGCGAAGCCTGTCACGAACCGCTGCGACAGGCCCTGCGCCAGTCCGGCGTCCTGGTTTAATTGAGGAAGCACTACGCATGAAGCGATTGGCCGGACTTTCCGCACTTGCCTTGATTATCTCCAGCACCAGTGGCTGCGGTTGGATCTGGGGCCCGGAAGGCTACTTCCGTGACCGCGGCAGCGATTACCTGGAAGCACAAGCAACCAAACCGATGCAGTTGCCGCCAGACGTCAACGTTGCAAAGCGTCTTGACCCGTTGCTGCCGATTCCACGCAACGTTGCCGACGACACCACCAAGGGTGAATACGTAGTGCCACGTCCACAGCCGATCTCGGCCGTGGCGGATGCCAGCGACTACAGCCTCCAGAAGAGCGGTGATTCCCGCTGGATCGTTGCTCAGCGCCCACCTGCCGAAGTCTGGCCAGTGGCGGTGCAGTTCTTCCAGGACAACGGTTTCCGCATCGACGAGCAGCGCCCGCAGACCGGCGAATTCACCACGGCATGGCAGCAAGGCAGCGAACTGTCCGCCACCATGGCCAAGCGCTTGCAGGCCGGTGGTGTAGCGGCTGACAGCGAAGCCCGCGTGCGTGTTCGCATCGAGCCAGGCGTGCAGCGCAATACCAGTGAAGTCTACGTGGTGAGTGCCGAGCGTCCTGCCGGCAGCACCGCCAACGTCGCCTTCACCAACCGTTCGGTCAACACCGGCGTTGACTCGGCACTGGTCGACGAGATGCTGGCCAGCATGAGCCGTATTTCCGAGAAGGGCGGTTCCGTTTCCCTGCTCGCCGCACGTGATTACGACACCCCGAGCCGCGTCAGCCTCACCGAGGACGGCAGTGGCAACGTGGTGCTGAATCTGGGTGAAGACCTGGACCGTGCCTGGGCCAGCGTCGGTCGCGCGTTGGAGCAAGGCCCTTGGCGTGTTGAAGACATCAACCGTAGCCTCGGCCTCTACTACATCAACGTGGCTGAAAAGGCCGAGCGCAAAGACGACGAGCCTGGTTTCTTCGGCAAGCTGTTTGGCAGCCAGCCGACCAAGGAAGAAATCGAGACCCGCGCCGAGCGTTATCAGGTTCGTTTGAGCAAGGTTGGCGAGACTGTGCAAGTCACTGTCGAGAAGAACATCAACACCGTTGCGCCGGCTGAAACAGCCCGCAAAGTGTTGGGCGTAATTCAGGACAATCTGGGCTGATCCGATGCGTTTTGCTGTTCTCGGTAGCGGTAGCCAAGGGAACGGCACGCTGGTCGCCCACGACGACACGTACGTACTGGTGGATTGTGGTTTCTCGTTAAAAGAAACCGAGCGGCGCCTGCTGCGCCTGGGGGTTCACCCCACGCAGCTGAGCGCTATTCTAGTGACCCACGAACATGCCGATCACGTGCATGGCGTGGGTTTGCTGTCTCGGCGCTACAATCTTCCTGTGTACCTGAGTCGCGGCACCTTGCGCGGGATGCGCAAGCCCATTGAGCCCGCAGGTTTCCTGGCTGGCGGTGAGCAACTGCAAATCGGTGCCTTGAGCATTGATGTGATTGCCGTGGCGCACGACGCTCAGGAGCCGACGCAGTATGTATTCAGTGATGGCCAGCGACGCTTCGGCGTTCTGACCGACCTGGGCTCCTACTGCGCTAAGGTGCTGGACGGTTACCGCGACCTCGATGCCTTGATGATCGAGTCCAACCACTGCCGAGACCTGCTGGCTCGCGGTCACTATCCCTACTTTCTCAAGCAGCGGGTGGGCGGCGAACTGGGACATTTGAACAACCACCAGGCGGCGTACCTGGTGTATGAGTTGGGCTGGCAAGACCTGCAACACCTGGTCCTGGCCCACCTGAGCAGCAAGAACAACCTGCCGACGCTTGCCCGGCAATGTTTTGTCGACACCCTCGGGTGCGACCCGGACTGGCTGCAATTGGCCGATCAAGATTCAGGGCTCGACTGGCGACATATCGCCTAGCCCACCTCACTCAAAGCGGAGCCCATCATGGAAAAACGTGAAGAACTCTACCGCGGCAAGGCCAAGTCGGTTTACAAGACCGACGACGCCAACCGCCTGATCCTGCTGTTTCGCAACGACACCTCGGCGTTCGACGGCAAGCGCATCGAACAACTGGACCGCAAGGGGATGGTGAACAACAAGTTCAACGCCTTCATCATGCAGAAACTCGAAGAGGCCGGCATTCCGACCCAGTTCGACAAACTGCTGGGCGACAACGAGTGCCTGGTGAAGAAGCTGGACATGATCCCGGTCGAATGCGTCGTGCGTAACTACGCCGCCGGCAGCTTGGTCAAGCGCCTGGGTGTGGAGGAGGGCCTCAAGCTCAACCCTTACACGTTCGAACTGTTCCTGAAGGACGACGCCAAGGGCGACCCGTTCATCAACGAATCCCACGTCGTGGCATTTGGCTGGGGCACCGCTGAGCAACTGGCTCGCATGAAAGAGCTGTCCCTCAAGGTCAACGACGTACTGAGCAAGCTGTTCGACGACGCAGGCCTGCTGCTGGTGGACTTCAAGCTGGAATTCGGTGTGTTCCACGACGGTTCCATCGTCCTGGGCGACGAATTCAGCCCGGACGGCTGCCGCCTGTGGGACAAGGACACCAAGAAGAAGATGGACAAAGACCGCTTCCGCCAGGGCCTCGGTGACGTTATCGAAGCTTACGAAGAAGTCGCCAATCGTCTCGGCGTACCGCTGTAATCGACGCAAGCATCTGATAGCACGGAAAAAAATCGCTTAGGCGCTTTGCATCCACGAATCATGCTGTTATGATGCGCGCCGTTGGAGAGATGCCAGAGTGGCCGAATGGGACGGATTCGAAATCCGTTGTACCTTCACCGGTACCTAGGGTTCGAATCCCTATCTCTCCGCCATTACATAGAAAAAGCCCCGTAGCTGAATAAGCTACGGGGCTTTTTCGTTTTTGGTGCCATAAAAGTCCTACATACCCTTCCGCACAGCTTTGTTCATACCTCCTTCCAAGATTGAAGCCTGAGTGTTTGCCGGTCCTCGTCGACACGCCATCGTTTTTTGGGAGACGGGTATATTGATTTACCGAGAGACGCTCACCGAGGCGCTCGCACTGAATGGCATCACCTGCGTAAGCAGCGCGCTCACTCCTGCGCGACGGCGGGTTGGGGCGGGGTCAGCTCCAATACGCGATCACGTCCGCCCTCGGCCAGCAGATAAGTCCCGCGCGCAGTCGGCACGATCGATTGTGGCGCTTTCAAGAATGACAAAATCGTCTGCTGGCGGCCTTGCTTGTCGATCAACAACAGCCGCGCGCGGTGGGTGGCGTCTTCATTGATCCATAACCCGCGCTCATCGCACATCAAAAACGTCGGCTGATTCAGCTTGGCCAGTACCACCGGATCACTGCCGTCTGCGGCTAGCTCACGCACCGTGCCTTCTTTCTTCTTCGTGTAGAGCATGCGGCCATCGGTGCAGCGGATGATGGATTCACCCTCATCGAGGTCTTTGCGCACGACGCTCAAGGTCCGGTCGCTCCAGCGATAACGCAGGAGACGGCCCTCGTCGCGACGGTCCTCCATCGCATAGAGGTAGTCCCCGTCGTCCCACAGACCTTGCACGTTTTCGCCCCTGAATAACTCTGTGACGGTACCGTCCTTGAGGAAGCTGACGGGAGAGTCGAGTGCTTCCTGGCTGAATACCCAGCCGCCACGGGTGGAGAGCATACCGTCGGGTTTGGACAGCTTGCCCACCACCACTTCGCGTGTCCCGTCTAGATGAATGCGCACGATACTGCCCTTGGCGTCGTCGAGCTCCTGGCTGACCATCAACGCGCCGTCCGGTAACGGCATCAGCGAGGCAGCTTTGGGCACATCGCGGTGCAGCACCTGAACAGTCCAGCCGCTCGCCGTACTCACGGGGTAGAAGTTTTGCCAAGTGAAGAAGCCCAGCGCGGCGAGGCAGGGCAGGCCTACCAGGCATACAGCTCCTTTCAGCGCTCGGTGTAGCGTTTTTCTGCCGGATGCCTTGCTCATTGAACTCTCAGTCGAAAACGGTCGGATTGCAGACTACGCACCTAAGTGCTTTTTTCAAGGCAGCTTTTTCAAGACTGGTTGGCCTGCCATTGTCTGTAGAGTCGTCGGGCGACTTCCATTCGCGCGATCAGGATCACCAGGTAAATCATCCAGGCCATCGACACGAGTACCAGCGAGAACAGTAGCCCGCGCTGTTCGCTCAAACCCTCTCGTACGTATTTGTTGTAGTTCTTGTCGAGGAAGAATGAGCAAATGATGTCGAGTTTCTCTTCCGGTAATCCCGGGAGAAGAAAAGCCTGTAGCGACTCGGACGACCGGCAGTGTTCTACCATCAGGACGTTGTCGGACCAGATGCCGAACTTCACGTTATCTTCAGATAAATAGAACGATGGAGCATCTGGGGCGTTTTTCAGGGACACCATCAGGTACTTCGATTCAATCAGAGGAACCGCAATGGCTACACCTGCCAAAAGCACGAAAGCGAGTACAAAAAAACAGTTGATGCGCCATTGTGCGAACCGCCGGGTGATGAAATTCAGCGCTGTGAAGTCGCCCCACTCTATGTAGCGCTTCACGCGGCCGAAGTCGCGCGGGGCGAATTCATTGCTGTACATCCAATCCTCGGCCAAGTCTGCCTCCCGCAGCGTTTTGGCAGGGATGTTGAATTCGTAGCGGTAATATTCAAGCTCGCGCAAATCCTTGCGCATGCGTTCAAAACGTTCTGTTTCGAAGCGCGTTTTGCCCCCAAAAAACCGCCATATCCAATCCCGCAAAAACAGCAGCGATCCGGAACGTCGGTAGATAAATATCAACAGCCCCGCGATAGCGAGAAAGGTAAAGGCACCGCTGAAGAAGGCGAAATGCTCGACGTACCAAGTCAGTGGTGTGCTTTTTACGATCGGTTCGGCCATGGCTGGGTCCATTAGTCATAAAGTCGAACGCGGGATTCTAGGGAACCAGAGCGAGCGTGTCTTTACGTCAGAAAAAACAGGAAGCAACTGACGGGGCTCTCAGAATCCGGCTAAGCCACAACTGCAGTTTTTCTGGCGGTCCTCATGCATGGCTTCCCACCGACAGTCGTACGATAATGCCGTCCATCCCGCTATTGACTGGCCGTTCTCCGTGATCATCAACTTCGACCTCAACGACCTCCAAGCCTTCCGCGCTGTGGTAGACAAGGGCAGTTTTCGCAGCGCCGCGGAGGCCATCCGTATCTCGCAACCGGCGCTCAGTCGGCGCATCGAAAAACTTGAATCCGCGCTTGATGTAAAGCTGTTCGAGCGCACCACCCGACGGGTCAGCCTGACCATGGTGGGCCGTGCATTCCTGCCGCAAGTCGAGCGCATGCTCGACGACCTCGACATCGCGCTGATGGGCATCAGTAACGTCGCGTCCACGCGCATGGGCGATGTCATCATCGCCTGCGTGCCTTCGACTGCGTACTACTTCATGCCTCACGTGATCTCCGAATTCCACAAGCTGTATCCAAAGATTCGCCTGCGGGTGCTGGATGCCAGTGCCGGTGAGGTGTGCAATGCGGTGGAAAATGGCGAGGCGGATTTTGGCGTGAGTTTCAGCGGCAGCCTGCCCGATGAAGTGGAGTTCGAATTGCTGCTGCAGGAGCGATACGTACTCGCCTGTCGCCGTGATCACCCGTTGGCCGAACGTGACAGCGTGACCTGGGCCGAAGCCTTTGAGCATGACTACATCACGGTGGACAAAACTTCGGGCAACCGCTTCCTGCTTGACCAGGCCTTGCGCGGCGTACGTGTGAAAAAACCGAGTGTCTGCGAGACGCACCACGTGACCACCATGATTGCGTTGGTGGAGGCGGGGTTGGGGGTAGCGATGGTGCCTTCGATTGCGATGCCGGCGTGCGCGCACCCGGTTCTGGTAAGCGTGCCGTTGGTGGAGCCGCAGGTGATGCGCAATGTGGGCTTGATCAAGCGCCGCGGGCGGACATTGCCGCCCGCGGCGCTGGAGTTGGAACGGTTGGTGCGGGAGATGCCGTTTCGGTCAGCGTGACACCGAATCCAGGCCGGTGGATCGCACCAGCGGTTGCGCCTCGGGCGAGGCCAGGTACTTCAGCAACGCCTTGGCTTGGGTCGGGTGTTCGGCGTTCACCGGAATACCTGCTGCAAAACGCGTAACGGACTGCACATCTTCGGGGATTTTGCCCACATAGGTCACGCCCGGTACGGGCAACAATTCGGCGACCTGCTGCAGACCCACTTCGTAGTCACCTTTGGCAACCTGTTCAGCCACCGGAATACGTTCGATCATCGTGCCCTTGGCCGGCATGCCGAGCTTCTTGAACAGCTCTTTCTCGACATACACACCGCTGGCACTGTCCGAGTACGCCACTGACTTGGCCTTGCTCAGCACTGCCTTCAGTTCTGCATCGGTGCCGATGGCGGGTTTCGCCGCGCCTTCCTTCACCACCAAACCAATCCGCGAGTCCGCCAGTTCCACGCGAGACGCTGGGTCGACCTTGCCTTGTTTGATCAGGTCATCCAGGGCGTAGCCGACCATGATCACCACATCGGCGTGTTCGCCCCTGGCCAGGCGGTTGGGAATCGCTTCCGGCGCCTTGCCCATGGACGGGCCGAGAATGGTATCGAGGGTGTCACCGCTTTGCTGGGCATACTGCGGGCCAAGCAACTTATAAGCGGCGGTGAAGCCACCGGAGGTCATTACCTTGAGCTCCTCGGCCTGGGCCGACAGCGCCAGCGCGCCGAGGGCCAAGGCCGCCAGTGTGTTGAGCAGAGGTCGCATCATACCGCCCCCTGCAGCATCTGCCCGCGAGTGTTGGCGCGGCGGTACAACGCCAGGGTCGAACACAGTGCGCACAGTGCGGCGAACATCATCCAGTAGGCCGGTGAGGCCTTGTCCCCGGTGATGTGGATGAACCAGGTGGAGATCGCCGGGGTGAAGCCACCGAAGATCGCGGTTGCCAGGCTATAGGCCAGGGAAAAGCCCGCCACGCGCACTTCCACCGGCATGATTTCGGTCAGCGCCGGGATCATCGCGCCGTTGTACATGCCATAGAGGAAGGAGAACCACAGCAGGGTTTCCAGCATATGGCCGAAGCTCGGTGCATTCACCACGTAAGACAGTGCTGGATACGCTGTAAGAACCGCCAGCGCTGTCATGGCGATCAGTACCGGCTTGCGGCCGAAGCGATCGCTGAGGGTGCCGCCGATGGGGAGCCATACAAAGTTCGACACGGCCACCAGCAACGTCACCAGCAGGGCGTCCGAGGTGCTCAGTTGCAGCACGGTCTTGCCGAAGGTCGGCGCGTACACGGTGATCAGGTAGAACGCGGTAGTGGTCATGGCCACCATCAGCATGCCGCCGATCACAACGGTCCAGTTTTTCACCAGGGTTGCCAGCACTTCGCGCATGGTCGGGCGATGCTTGCGGTTGGCGAACTCTTCGGTTTCCTCCAGGTTGCGACGCAGCACAAAGATAAACGGAATGATCACGCAACCGACGGCGAACGGAATGCGCCAGCCCCAGTCGGCAACCACCGACGGTTCCATCCACACGTTCAGGCCATAACCCAGCGCAGCGGCGACCACGATGGAGATCTGTTGGCTGCCCGACTGCCAGCTGGTGTAGAAGCCTTTACGGCCTGGGGTGGCCATCTCAGACAAGTACACCGACACCCCGCCCAGTTCCGCACCGGCCGAGAAGCCTTGCAGCAAGCGACCAAGCAACACCAGCAGCGGTGCCCACAGCCCAATGGTCTGATAACCCGGCACCAGCACGATCAGCAACGTACCGCTGGCCATGATCGAGAGGGTCACGATCAGCCCTTTGCGGCGACCGACGTCGTCGATGTAGGCACCGAGAATGATTGCGCCAAGTGGGCGCATCAGGAAGCCTGCGCCAAACACGGCGAAGGTCATCATTAATGACGCAAACTCATTAGCGGCCGGGAAGAACGCAGCCGCGATGTAGGTGGCGTAGAAACCAAACAGAAAGAAGTCGAACTGTTCGAGGAAATTGCCCGAAGTAACGCGGAATACCGCGCCAACTTTCGAGCGGGCAGAGTCGGGGCGGGAAGGGCTAGTCATGGTTTTGTGTCTCCAGCGTTCTTTTCAAAGTGCTTATTTCGCTTAAGACTATGGATAGTGGCTGACACATTTAGAAATGATAAGTGAAAATTTTGGGTTTATTGATGTTCAGGGATTATCAATCCCTGTGGCCGTCAAAATCTCTTTCCCTGTCCTATGCTTGAACAGGTGACCGATGCTTAAGGAAAGAGGTGGCTATGGGTAACGAACAAAACCGGCGCGATGAACCAGAGCGTGAGCAACCCCAGCGGCAGCGCGAAGAGGAAAAGCCGCAGACCTGGAAGCATCCGGACGACGGTACGGAGCTTTCCGAGCGCGATCAGGAGTTTCCGCTCAAGCCCTGAGCAACCTGTCCGCCTGTGATGCTGACTTATCGGCAATTAAGCGCATAGACGGCGTGCGCCGCGCTTTCTACACTGCGACCTGTCTTGGTGAAACGGGCAGGCGCCGATGAATCGCAATGAATTACGCAAGGCCGACATCAATCTGATGGTGGTCTTCGAAGCACTGATGCTTGAGCGCAATGTGACGCGGGTGGCCGAAAAACTTTTCCTCGGCCAGCCGACCATCAGTTCGGCCCTGAACCGTTTGCGTACCTTGTTCAATGACCCATTGTTTATTCGTGTAGGCCATCGCATGGAGCCCACCGCGCGCGCCGAGGAAATCATTCAGCATCTGTCCCCGGCCCTCGATTCCTTGTCGTCGGCCTTGAGCCTGACCCACGATTTTGACCCTTCCATCAGCACCATGACGTTTCGCATCGGTCTGTCCGACGATGTCGAGTTCGGCCTGTTGCCTCCGTTGCTGCGCGCGCTGCGCCAGGAAGCGCCCCAAGTGGTGTTCGTGGTGCAGCATGTGGATTATTGGCGCATCCCTGACCTGCTGGCGTCCGGCGATATCACCGTTGGCATCACCCAGACCCGTGGCCTGCCGGCGAATGCCAAGCGCAAGTTGCTGCGCCATATCCGTCCGCGACTCCTGCGCGCGGATGCCTCGGACACGCCGCTGACCCTGGATGAATATTGCTCGCGGCCCCATGTGCTGGTGTCCCACACTGCCAACGTGTCGGGTTTTGCCGATGAGTGGCTGGCCGAGATTGGCCGTAAGCGCCACGTGGTTTTATCGGTACCGCAATACAGCGCGTTGCCGGCGTTGCTGGCCGGCACCGACCTCATCGCCAGCCTGCCGGACTACACCGCCGAAGCCATGGCGGTGTCGGGCAATCTGTTTTGTGAGCCGTTTCCGTTCGAGACACCAACGTTGGATTTGTCCATGGTTTGGCTCAGCCATGTGGACACCGACCCCGCCGAGCGTTGGGTGCGGTCGAGACTGGAGGCGTTCATGAGCGATAGAGGGTTGGGCGCCAAGGCGTGACGCTATATATTCAAGAATCTTCCTACAACAAGCCTCGGAGCAACCCATGCCGCATCTGCACCTGGAATACACCGCCAACCTGACAGACCTGACCGTCGATAAAACCCTGTTGCGGCTCAACAATGTGCTAATGGCGTCCGGGCAATTCGGCTCCGAGTTCGATATCAAAAGCCGTGCGGTGAAGCTTGAGCATTTTCAGGTAGGTACCTCCCTCAATCCGCGCGGCTTTATTGCGGTGAAGCTGTCATTGCTCAGCGGGCGTTCGCCGCAGGTCAAGCAGCAGCTGTCGGAAAGCCTGCTGGCGGTGTTGCAGGACCTTAGCCCGTGGCCCGAAGGCGTGCAGGTACAACTGAGCGTTGAACTGCGCGACATGGACCGCGATGCCTATAGCAAAGTCGCTATCGGCTAAGGCTTACAACAAGCCCTGATCGGCACATACCTTCACCACCTGCTCGCGAAACCAGGTATTGGCACTGTCCTGTTCACTGGTTTCGTTCCACTGCATATCAAGGGTGAACCCCGGCAATCCGTTGGGCGCCTCGCAATGGCCGAACACCGGCTCCGGCGCCAGTAGCTTTTGCACGCGGCGGGGCAGGGTGAGGATAAAGTCGGTGCCGGTGATCATCTTCAATGCCGCGCTGTAGCTGTTGGCACGGGCGACCACCTGGCGCTTGTGGGCCTGGCGCGCCAGCCAGCCGTCGATCATGTTGGTGTCGGAGGTCCACGGCGTGGGGAATACATGTCGCCGTTCGACGAAGGATTGCAGGCTGAATGCTGGCTCCCTGGGCGCTGAGCGTTTATCGAAGACACACACCAAATCGTCCTCCAGCAGCATCTGGGTCTTGAAGTCTTTGTGGGCGCGATGAAAATGCGGGCCGAAGCAGATCACCAAGTCCAGACGGCCTTCGCGCAGGTCATCGGCGGGGATGTCGGTTTCCAGCTTCTGCACATTGACGATCACCGGCAAGTCGGACCGGTCGAAGGTTTTCAGCAGGCGCGGCAGGATCAACTGTTCGAAGTATTCCGGTGCACATACGTTGAAGGTCACGGCTTTTTGCGTGGGGTCGAAGGCCTGGCCACCGGCGTGGCACAGGTTGATGCTTTCGAGGATCTTCTGCACATGGCCGTACATGGTGGTGGCCTTGTACGTAGGACGCATGCCCGCTCGGGTGTTGATAAACAGCTCGTCTTCAAAGCTGGTGCGCAGCTTCTTCAGGCTGTAGCTCACGGTGGACTGGCTGACGAACAGCGTTTCGGACACCTCGGTAACGCTGCTCTGGTCGTAGACGGCGATAAACACCATCAAGTCCTGCATATCGAGTTTTCTGAGCAAGTTACTGTTTAACATCGGTTTCGTCCGTAAACCCTTTGTACCGAACTCAGTACAAGACAGCCCAAAAGCTTAACGGAACGTGCGTACCAATAGAAAGCTCTGTAGGGCGTTTCTATGTTTGCAGTGGGACAAATACTGTTTGCAACACGACCTCAGCGGATATGTTGCGCGTAATGCCTCGGGTTGAAGCGCGTGACGATCAGCAACATCAATACGATCACCGCCGTCAGCGACCACCAGGCCCATTCGAAACTGCCCAGTTGGTCACGGATCATCCCGGCGATCAGCGGCGACAGACCGGCAATCAGGTAGCCGATGCCTTGCACAAAGGCAGTGAGGCCACCGGCACGGCGCGGGTTGTCCAAGTGATCGAGGGACAGGATCAGGCTCATGGGGAATAGGCCGCCGATGCCCAGGCCGAGCAGGCACGGCCACAGCAAACTGAGGGATTGCGGGCTGAGAATCAGGCCGCAGAAACCGATGATGATCAGCACCAGCAGCACGGCTACCACGCCGCGTTTGTCCTGGCGGCGGTTGGCGATGGCGGGTGTGATCAGGCCAGACACCACTTCCATGGCGGTCAGAAAGCCCAGCAGCAGACCGGCGTCCTGCTCGCTCCAGCCTTGCTCCACGTAGTACGGCGCCAGCCACGCGAGTACACACGTGTAGGACGCGGTGCCCAAGCCAAAAAAGATCGCCAGCAACCAGGCGCGGCGATTGCCGAAAAATGATTCCTGCGGGCCGGAACCGGCCTCGGGTAATGGCGGCATTACCGAGCGCTGGGCGTACCAGAACACCAAGGCGAGCAACGCCAGCACAGCCCAGATCGCCAGGCCGATACGCCAACTGCCGGTGTGCGTTTGCACGAAGGGCGAGAACGAAGCCGCCAGCGCCGCGCCACCCATGATGGCGGTGACGTACAGGCCCATGAACAGTGAAACGTTATCGCTGAAGCGCGACTTGATCAGCGCCGGCATCAACGCCTGGATCATCGCAATACCGATCCCCGCCGCAATCGCGCTGACGATCAGCTCCAGCGCCGAATCCAGGAACAACCGCGACAGCGTCGCCACGCCGATCACCAGCAGCGACAGGACAATGCTGCGGTGCTCACCAAAACGCTTGGCCAGGCCCATGCCAAAGAACATCGCCAGGCCCATGGTCATGACCGGCAACATGGTCAGCAACGCCGCGCTGCTGAAACTCAACGGCACATCGCCACGAATCGAAGACAACAACGGCCCCACGGCAGCCATCGACGGGCGCAGGTTAAGGGCGACCAGCACCACGCTGATCATCAGCCAAACGGCAGTGGTGGGTTTTGCGTGAACGTTTTCCATGGGCCTGCCTTGAGTGAACAAGGGTGAATCAGGCCACGCATGGGGCAGGGGGGCAAATGAGAAAGTCGCAG
This sequence comes from Pseudomonas sp. Irchel 3H9, assembly GCF_900187495.1. Classification (NCBI taxonomy): domain Bacteria; kingdom Pseudomonadati; phylum Pseudomonadota; class Gammaproteobacteria; order Pseudomonadales; family Pseudomonadaceae; genus Pseudomonas; species Pseudomonas sp. Irchel 3H9. The sequence goes on from NZ_FYDK01000001.1 coordinate 799,185, forward strand.
GCACTATCTAAAAATTGCAGTTCCCACAAACACCGCAAATCAAGATGTGGGAGGGGGCTTGCCCCCGATAGCCGTGTTTCAGTCTAAGCATCTGTAACTGATCCACCGCTATCGGGGGCAAGCTCCCTCCCACATGGGTCCACCTTCTACAGCAGGGGTTGCAGTGTCAGTTAGACCGAATGACGTGCTTTATCTCCTGAAACGCCGCTAACCCCCAAGGCCCCAGCTCGCGTCCGATGCTGCTCTGCTTGTAACCCCCCCACGCCGTCTGCGGGAAGATCACCTGCGGCGCGTTGATCCATACCAGTCCGGCCTGCAGGGCATTTGCTACTCGCTCGGCGCTCTCGACATCGGCGCCCACCACACTGGCCACCAGGCCGAAATCGCTGTCGTTGGCCAGGCCAATCGCCTCATCTTCAGTTGCGAAACTTCGTACACACAGCACCGGGCCGAAGATTTCCTCGTTCCATAACGCACTGTCCAACGGCACAGCGGTAAACACGGTCGGGCGGATGAAATAACCCCTGGCCAGATCCGCCGGACGTTCACCGCCACACAGCAACCGCGCGCCGTCCTCGATGCCTCGCTGGATATGCCCCACTACCCGCTGATACTGCGCACGGTTGATCAGCGCGCCCATTTCCACGTCCTCGGCAAACGGGTCAGCCACGCGAATCCCTTCAGCCCGCGCCCGCAAGCGTTGCAGGAATTCGTCCGCCAAGGTGTCGGCCACCAGCACGCGGCTAGTGGCAGAACACATCTGCCCGGCGTTGAAAAATCCACCGCCGCAGGCCAGTTCCACGGCCAAGTCGAGGTCAGCATCTGCCAGCACCAGCAACGAAGATTTGCCGCCCAGTTCCAGACTGACGCCCTTGATGGTTTCGGCGGCGCGTTGCATCACCTGCACGCCCACCGCATTACTGCCAGTAAAGGAGATTTTCGCCACACGACGGTCCGCTGCCAGCGGTGCACCGACCGCCAGGCCCGTGCCGCAGACCAGGTTGAACACGCCTGCGGGCAGCCCGGATTCGGCGATGATTCGCGCCAATTGCAGCTCTGCCAGGGGCGTGACTTCCGACGGCTTGAGCACCACGCAGCAACCGGAGGCGAGGACGGGGGCGAGTTTCCAGGCGGTGGTCACCATGGGGAAATTCCACGGCACGATCAGCCCCACTACGCCACATGGCTCGCGGCGCAGGCGAGCGCTGAACTCATCGCTGGGCAGTGCCACCGGCCGGTCTTGCCCGGCGTCCAGGTCCTCGGCAACACCTGCGTAGTACTCGAAGGTGGCGATCACGTCGTCCACATCGATGCCCGCCTCAAACAGCGGTTTGCCGTTGTTGCTCGACTGCAGGTGCATTAAGGCTTCGCGCTGTTCGCGCACGCCTTGGGCGATTTTGCGTAATAGGGCGCCGCGCTCACGGCCGGTGCTTTTTGACCAGCCGGCAAACGCCCGGCTGGCGGCATCCACTGCCTGTGTCACGGCAGCCATGTCCCCTACGCTGACCTGGGCCAAGCGGGATTCGGTCGCCGGGTTGATCACCTCCAGCACGTCGTGGCCAGCACGCCATTCGCCGTCGATATACACACCGTTCAATACTGCGTTCATACCGCGACCTCCTTCATCCAAAGCTCTTGGTCAATTTCAATCAGCGTCGGCCCCTGTCGATCAGAGGCGGCCAGCAATGCGTTGCGTAACGGCTCGATGCCCTCGATGCGTTCAGCCGCGCAGCCCAGCGCCTTGGCCACGCCGACAAAATCCGGTGTGTAGATGTCCACGCCGACCGGTTCGATGGCGCGGTTGACCATGTATTTCTTGATCTCCTCGTAGCCCTGGTTATTCCACAGCAACACGATGATCGGCGTGCGTGCCTCCACCGCGCTGGCCAGTTCCGGCAGGCTGAATTGCAGTCCGCCGTCACCGATCAGGCACACCACCGGTTGCCCATCGCCGCGCCCCAGCCAGGCGCCGATCGCGGCGGGCAAGGCGTAGCCCAAGGTGCCGTAGCCGGTAGAAGAGTTGAACCAGCGGCGTGGGTGGTCGAGGTTGAGGGTGAGGTTGCCGCTGTACACCGGTTGGGTGGAGTCGCCCACCATGATGGCGCCGGGCAACGTCTCCAGGATCGTACTGAGGAACAGGGTTTGCGCACGGGTGGCGGCGTCCCAGGATGGGGCCAATTCAGCCCACAAACGCGCGACGCGTTGGCTGCCCCAGTCGGTGTTGCGCAGGGGTAACTCCTTGCTGTCCAACTCGGCCAGCACGGCTTCGGTGGCGATCTGCGCATCGGCTACCAAGGCGACGTGAGGTGTGTAGTTGCGCACGGTCTGGTCCGGGTCGATGTCGATGCGCAGCAGTGCGCCGGGAATTTCAAACCCGCCCGCGAAGGTCACGTCGTAATCGGTTTCCGCAAGTTCTGTGCCGATGGCCAGCACCACATCGGCTTCGGCGACTAATGCGCGGGTGGCCACCAACGTTTGGGTGGAGCCGATCAGCAACGGGTGCGCGGCGGGCAGCATGCCTTTGGCGTTGATGGTCAGCGCCACTGGCGCACCGAGGGTTTCGGCGAGGCGGGTCAGCGCGGGCGCGGCATCGATGGCGCCGCCGCCGGCGAGAATCAACGGGCGCTTGGCGCACGCCAGCAACTGAGTCATCTGCTTGATCGCCGAGGGTGCGGCACCGGCGCGCGCGACGCTGATCGGCTTGCTGCCCAGCAGTGCGTCGGCGTTTTCCACCAGCACATCCAGCGGGATCTCGATATGCACCGGCCGCGGCCGGCCGGCCTGGAACAGTGCAAATGCCCGTGCCAGCACCCCGGGCAACTCCGCCGCCGACATCAAGGTATGGGAGAACGCCGCCACGCCCGCGATCATCGCGCTCTGGTTCGGCAGCTCATGCAACTTGCCGCGCCCGCCGCCCAACTGGCTGCGTGATTGCACGCTGGAGATCACCAACATCGGGATCGAGTCGGCATAGGCCTGGCCCATGGCCGTGGTGATGTTGGTCATGCCTGGGCCGGTGATGATGAAACACACGCCGGGCTTGCCGCTGGTGCGTGCATAACCGTCCGCCATAAACCCGGCCCCTTGCTCGTGGCGTGGGGTGACGTGACGGATACTGGAACGGGCCAGGCCGCGGTACAACTCCACGGTGTGCACGCCGGGGATGCCAAACACCTGTTCAACGCCATAGCCTTCCAAGAGCTTCACCAACACTTCGCCGCAGGTCGCCATACAAGTCGCTCTTGTTATTGATTCGAGGCGGTATTGGAACGGCTGGCCCGTAGCGGCAACAATCGATAAAAAGTCATACTAGCCATGTCCTCACGTCATGGCTGAGCCCGATGAAACGTCTTCCACCACTGCCCGCGCTGCACACTTTCTGGGTCACGGCCCAGTGTTGCAACTTCACCCGCGCCGCCGAGCAACTGCACATCACTCAGGGCGCGGTGAGCCGGCAGATCGCTGGGCTGGAGAGCCACTTGGGTTACGCGCTGTTCCAGCGCCAGGCACGGGGCTTAAGCCTGACCGAAGAGGGGCGCGAGTGGTCGGTGCGTGCGCAGCAGGTATTTGGTTTGCTTGGTGATGCGGTGGAGCAGATCGGCAGTCGCCGCCAGACCCTGCAGCTCAAGGCCTCCACCTGTGTGATGCGCTGGTTGCTGCCGCGCTTGATGCAGTGGCAAAAGGAGCGCCCGGACGTGCCGGTGGAGCTCACCACCACTGTGGCTTACACCGTGAACTTTCGCCGCGAGCAGTTTGACGCAGCGGTGATCTACGCACCCATTGCCGAACAATCAGCCGAGGCGCGGCATTTGTTCGATGAGCAACTTACGCCCGTTTGCGCGCCGGGGTTATCGGATGCCTTGCACACGCCGCAAGACTTGCAGCACCAGGTGCTGCTGCATCCCACGCGGGATGAACGGGACTGGGCGTTATGGTTGAAGGCTGCTAACACGCGCTTGAGCAATTTGAGCCAAGGCCATCATTTCGAAACGCTGGACTTGGCGATGACGGTGGCCTCCCAGGGTTCCGGGGTGGCGATAGGCGACAGTGCGTTGATTGGCGAGGATGTGAAGGCGGGGCGGTTGGTGATGCCTTATGAACTGCGGGTACCGACGGGGATGGGGTATTACCTGGTGTATCCGCCGGGGACGACGCCGTCGACCGGGCTCGAAGCTCTAATGGATTGGTTAGTCAGCCAGGCACAATCTCCAGAACACTGAAGGGCAAATGTGGGAGGGAGCAAGCCCCCTCCCACAAATGTCAGTAACCGACGGTGAAACGCTGGCGCGAGTGCTTCGGTGTTTCCACTTCGTCAATCATCGCGATGGCATAGTCGGCAAAGCTGATCGAGCTTGTACCTTCGCTGCTCACCAGCAAATCATCCTGGCCCAGGCGGAATTTACCGGTGCGCTCGGTGCCATCGAACAGAGCCGAGGGCGACAGGAAAGTCCAATCCAGTTCTTGTTCCTGACGCAGGGTTTCAAGGAATTCAGCTCCTGCGCTGGCCTCTGCCTTGTACTCAGCAGGGAAACCTTCGCTGTCGATCACGCGACCGCCACCCGGCAGCAACAGCGAACCCGCACCGCCCACCACCAGCAAGCGTTTGACACCGGCCTTTTTCACCGGCCCGATCACGGCGCTGGCGGGCAGGGTGGCGAAGTGCGCGGCACTGATCACCACGTCGTTGCCGCTGATGGCCTGTTGCAGGGCATCGGCGTCCAGCGCGTCCACTTGTTTGACAGTGACGTTCGGGCGCGCTGCCAGTTTGTCGGTGTTACGCGCGATGGCGGTCACGCTGTGCCCACGACGCAACGCTTCTTCCAGCAATTGGCTGCCGGCACGGCCCGTAGCCCCAATGATTGCGATCTTGCTCATGACGTTCTCCAGTACGGTTAAGGTTTGAGAGTTTTCACCACTTCATTTCGCCCTTGGCGACTTTTGCGCTCAGTTCCAGGGAGCTTTCGTCCGCCAGGGTGGGGTAACGCTTTTTCATGGCCGCGATGAGGGCGGCGGAGTCTTTGGCCTTGGAGGTTTCTACGTCGAAGGCCTTGATGTAGTCGGCAGTAAAGGTGACCGACGCCACGGACGGCGTACCCAGGTAGTGACCCGGAATCACGGTACGCGGTTTCAGGTTTTCGATGCGTTGCAGGGTGGCCAGCCAGTCTTTGTGGGATTGCGCGCCCTGGGTATCTGCCATCCACACATGGATGTTTTGGGCAACCACGACGCCACCGACCACCGCCTTGATCGACGGGATCCACACAAAGCTGCGATCCGGCTGCGGGCCGTCCAGGCCGATAACGTCCAACTGTTTCCCTTCAAGGGTCAGGCTATGGCCTTGCAGCACCTGTGGCACGATGGTTTTAGCCGGTTTGTCGGCGCCCATTTTCGGGCCCCAGAACTCAAGTTTGCCGGCCACGGTGGCGTTGATGTGGTCGACCACCGGTTGCGGAGCCAGCACCTTGGCGTCCGGGAACGCGGCCGTCAGGGTGTCGAGGCCAAAGTAGTAATCCGGATCGCCATGGCTGATGTAAATGGTGGTCAGGTGTTTGCCGCTGGCGCGGATCTTTTGCACCAGTTGCTCGGCCTGGCCCTTGCCGAATTGCGCGTCCACCAGGATCGCGTCTTTGGCGCCGCTGACCAGCACCGAGGTCACCGGGAAGATCGCCGCTTCGCCAGGGTTGTACACGTCGAGGGTCAAGTCGGCCGCAGAGGCATGGGCGGCAAAGGCCAGGGCGGCGGTGGCTAGGGTCATGCGCTTGAGGGTTGAAAGCATTGGGCAGCTCCAGCAATCGGTTCAAAGGATGCACAGAGCTTAGTTGCACTAAACGAGACTAAAAATGCGATGCTGGAACATAGTTTGTTTCTGAAATCGGGCAAATCATGGATCGTCTTCAAGCAATGCGCGTGTTTGTCACCGTGGTGGACCTGGGCAGCCAGTCCGCCGCCGCGGACCATCTGGACCTGTCGCGGCCGGTCGTATCGCGTTACCTCGCCGAGTTGGAAGACTGGGTCGGCGCGCGCCTGCTGCACCGCACCACGCGCAAACTTAGTCTTACGGCGGCGGGCGGTGAGACCTTGCCGCGCTGCCGCCAATTGCTGGAGTTGTGCGGCGACATGCAGGCCGCCGTCAGTGAGCCCGATGACGCGCCCCGTGGCCTGCTGCGCCTGAGTGTCAGCACCTCGTTCGGCCAGGCGCAATTGGCCGAGGCGATTGCCGAGTACGTCAAACGCTACCCTTTGGTCACGGTCGACCTGCAAATGCTCGATCGCACGGTGAATCTGGTGGACGAGCGCATCGACCTGGCCATCCGCACCAGCAATGACCTGGACCCGAACCTGATCGCACGGCGCCTGACCGTCTGTCGCTCGGTGGTCTGCGCCACCCCCGCGTATCTGCGTGAGCATCCGGCCCCACAAAAAGTCGAAGATCTGGTCCGGCACAACTGCCTGACCCACTCGTACTTCGGCAAAAGCCTGTGGCATTTCGAAGAAAGTGGCGAGCACGTGTCGGTGCCGGTGCACGGCAATATCACCGCCAACGAGGCCAGCACGCTGCTACGCCTGACGCTGGCCGGCGCTGGGGTGGCGATGTTGCCCAGCTACCAGGCCGGCGATCACATTCGACGTGGTGAGCTGGTGCGCCTACTGCCCCGCGCCGAACCCCGGCAGATGAACATCTACGCGGTCTACGCCTCACGCAAACACATGCCGTCGGCGTTGCGCAGCCTGCTGGATTTTCTGGTGGTGAGGTTCCCTGAAGAGCCTGCGTGGGACATCGGTCTCTGAGGCGACATAACCCTGTTGAATGTCGTCCAATAATGGCAACTCGCCCTGACTGGCCTATGCTTTAAACAGCGTCATGTAGATCCGTCCAGAGGTCTCTGTCATGAGCATAAAAACCAGAAAGTACCTGATGATTTTCACTCTCTGCGCCTTGGCCAGCGCACTGTACGGGACTGCCGCCTACCGTGTGGAGCAGACCCGTATGCAGCCGACCTTTGCGATCAGCTGCAATCAGGACCAATGTGTCCCCCACACCGGCAGTTTCAGTGCGCTCAGGTAGTGGTCGATTCGGCCTTGAGTTGCTCGCGAAACGCCTTGGGTGAGAATCCGACCCGGCGGCGAAACAGCCGGGAAAAGTTAGTCGGGTCGGAAAACCCCAACACTTCCGACATTTCATTGATGGTCATGCTGGTGTAAGTCAGCAGGCGCTTGGCCTCCAGCAACTGGCGGTCATGCATGATCTGCAGGGCGGGCTGGCCACCGAGTTCCCGACATGTCCCATTCAGATGTGAGACCGAGATACCCAGCTTGTGGGCCAGATCCTCAATCTTTGGGTGCTCACGGTAGTGCTGTTCGACCAATTGGGTAAACCGCCGGAAATACTCGCGGCCTCTTGGCGCGCGCGGATGGCAACGCTGGATGGCCTGACGGCTGATCCACACCAGCAGCACGCTGACCAGGGCGTGCATCATCATGTCCCGGGCCGGTTGCTCTTCTGCATATTCGTCCTGCAGGCGGGCGAATTGGCTATTGAGGTAGTCACTGTCCTTGCCCGCCGGGTAACTGCCCAGGGTCTGCAAACCGCCGGCCGTTGCGCCCAGTTGGGCCTGCAAGTGGCTCACGAGTGGCGCCGAGAGTGTCACTACATAACCTTCGACATCTTCGGCAAAGCGAAACCCATGCACGCACAACGGCGGCAATATCTGCAGCGTGGCTTCGTTGAGCGTGGTGCGCTGACCTTCTATTTCCAGTTGAGCCTGGCCTTTGTGCACGTACAACAACTGGCACAGATCCGCGTGCCGGTGGGGCTGGATTTCCCACTGGTATTCCCGGCTGCGGCGGGAAATGGTTTCGCAGTGCAACAAATCGGGGGTCGGCCATTGCTGGTTTTCCCCGTAAAGCTTGAAGACCGGAATCGCGGTGTTGGTCATGGTTTCAATCCGATACTCAGGACGGTTGTGCGGTAATCGCCCAAATTGGCAAAAAGCGCAGGGTTTGTCGCAGTTTTCACCTTCTTATGCCAAGCACTCAAGTGAAAAATGTCAGCCACAAGACCAATGACAACTCTTTCACTCAATCCGTTCGAGTGGAACTTGCGGGCCATAAAAATAATGAAAACGCTGAAAACCCAAGTCGCCATTATCGGCGCCGGTCCTTCCGGACTGTTGCTCGGCCAACTGCTGCATAACGCCGGCATCGAGACCTTTATTCTAGAGCGCCAGAGCGCTGACTACGTGCAAGGCCGCATCCGCGCCGGGGTGCTGGAGCAAGGCATGGTCGACCTGCTGCGCCAAGCCGGCGTTAGCCAACGCATGGATGCCGAAGGCCTGGTACATGATGGCTTCGAGCTCGCGCTCGACGGACATCTCACCCATATCGACCTCAAGGCGCTGACCGGCGGCCAATCGGTGATGATCTACGGCCAGACCGAAGTCACCCGCGACCTGATGGCCGCCCGCTCGGCTGCCGGCGCGGTTACGCTCTACGACGCGCGTGACGTGCAGCCCCATGATCTCAAAAGTGATCGACCCTGGCTGACCTTCGAACACCAGGGCGAGGCGTTCCGTCTGGAATGCGACTACATCGCCGGCTGTGATGGCTTCCACGGCGTGGCGCGTCAGTCGATCCCCGCTGAATCACTGAAAATCTTCGAGCGCGTGTACCCCTTTGGTTGGCTGGGCATTCTCGCCGACACCCCGCCGGTGCACGACGAACTGGTGTACGCCAAACACCCCCGCGGCTTTGCCCTGTGCAGCATGCGATCGCCGACCCGCAGCCGCTATTATCTGCAAGTGCCGGCTGAAGAACCGTTGGATGAATGGTCGGACGCACGCTTTTGGGCTGAGCTGAAAACCCGCCTGCCCAGCAACCTGGCCGAGCAGTTGGTCACCGGGCCGTCGATTGAAAAGAGCATCGCGCCGTTGCGCAGTTTTGTGGTTGAACCGATGCAGTACGGGCGCCTGTTCCTGCTGGGTGACGCTGCGCATATCGTGCCGCCCACCGGCGCCAAGGGCCTGAACCTGGCGGCCAGTGATGTGAGTACGCTATTTAGGATCATGCTCAAGGTGTATCGCGAGGGGCGCGTGGATTTGTTGGAGCGCTATTCCGCCATCTGCCTGCGCCGGGTGTGGAAGGCCGAGCGGTTTTCCTGGTGGATGACCTCGATGCTGCATCAATTCCCGGAGGCGGACGGCTTCAGCCAGCGCATTGCCCAGAGCGAACTGGAGTACTTCATCCACTCCGAAGCCGGGCGCAAAACCATCGCGGAAAATTACGTCGGGCTTCCTTACGAGGCTATCGAATAGCCTGCTATCGTATTGAGCATTGCCGTGGGCCGACTTTTCCCACGGGCCTTGCTTGAAGGTTCTGTCGTGACTCAGCTCAATCAGCCCGCGCCACCGCTTCCCGCGGTGCGCAGTATTCTCGCCTCGTTGATGATGGCGATCTTCCTCGGCGCACTGGACCAGACCATTGTCGCCGTGTCCATGCCCGCTATCTCCGCGCGGTTCCACGACGTCAACCTGCTGGCCTGGGTGATCTCCGGCTACATGGTGGCAATGACAGTGGCGGTGCCGATCTACGGCAAGCTCGGCGACCTGTATGGGCGCCGGCCGATGATGCTGATCGGCATGGGCTTGTTCACCGTGGCGTCGCTGTTTTGCGGCATGGCGCAAAGCATGGAGCAGTTGGTGCTGGCACGGGTGCTCCAGGGGATTGGCGCTGGCGGCATGATCTCGGTGAGCCAAGCGATCATCGGCGACATTATTCCGCCCCGTGAACGTGGGCGTTATCAAGGCTATTTCAGCAGCATGTACGCAGTGGCCAGCGTGGCCGGTCCGGTGTTGGGCGGCTACATGACCGAGTACCTGTCGTGGCGTTGGGTATTCCTGATCAACCTGCCGCTGGGCGCTGGTGCCTGGTACGTGGCCCATCGCACCCTGGTGGGGCTGCCTGTGCCGCAGCGCAAGCCGATCATCGATTACCTCGGCACCGTGTTGATGATCGTTGGCCTGACCGCCCTGTTGCTGGGTATCACCGAAATTGGTCAGGGTCATCATTGGCGTGACAGTGGGGTGCTGGGGCTGCTGGCCTGCGCGCTGGTGGCATTGACGTTGTTCGTGTGGCACGAGCGCCGTGCGCGGGAGCCGTTGCTGCCGATGCACTTGTTTGCCAACCGCAGCGCGGTGCTGTGTTGGTGCACGGTGTTCTTCACCAGCTTCCAGGCGATTTCCCTGACGGTGCTGATGCCCCTGCGCTTTCAGACCGTGACCGGAGGCGGGGCCGACAGTGCCGCCTTGCACTTGTTGCCACTGGCCATCGGCTTGCCCATCGGCGCGTATTCCGCAGGGCGCATGACCTCGGTGACCGGACGTTATAAACCGATGATCCTTGGCGGCGCACTGTTAAGCCCGCTGGCGATCCTGGGCATGGCCTTCAGCGCGCCCCAGGACGTAGTGCTTACCGGCGTGTTCATGTTGTTGTGCGGGATCGCCGGTGGGATGCAATTCCCTACCTCCCTGGTGGGCTCGCAAAACTCGGTGGAACAGCGCGGCATTGGCGTCGCCACCAGCACCACCAACCTGTTCCGTTCCCTTGGTGGTGCGGTGGGCGTGGCGTGCATGTCGGCGCTGCTGCTGGCGTTGTTGCAGGATTCGAGCTTCGCTCACTTGGCCAGCGGTTCGCTGGTGGCCGAGGGCAGCTCCGGCAATGTGCTGTTGGATGGCCTGAACGCCGCTCCCGGCCCGGCGCAAGATGCACTGCGCGGGGAGCTGGCGGTGACGTTCCGACATTTGTTGATGGTGAGTGCGGCGGTGTCGTTGCTGGGGTTGGCGGCGGCGATTGCGATGCCTAACCGGGTGCTGCGCGGTCGGGAGGATAAAGTTAAGTAACTGACACGATAGCGATCAAAGTGTGGAAGGGGGCAAGTCGAACCGCCCCTCCCACATTTGACTGCATTCCAGTCCAGATCACGGGCTGTAGTAACCCACCGCAACCATGAAATGCCCGGCCTTGCGCACATAGGCATGCTTGTTCTCAATCTTGTCGGTCACCGGGTTTTTCCAGCGGTACTTGTATTCCCCCTGGTCCTGCTCCGCCATCAACTTGAGGATCGGCTCGCCCACCGGCTTGCCGTCCGGGTCCTTGATCTTGCTGAAGTCAGTGTTGACCAGCCGCAGGTTGGTGCCGTGCGCCACGTAACGTTGGGTGTTCAGGTCCACCACAAACACGTAGAGGTCATCCTGCAGGAAGCCGCCCTGCAATGAGTTGATGGCCTTGAGCGTACCGGGTTCATCCTTGAGCAGCGCGTTGACCGCTTTGTTGCGCAAGGCTCGCGCCTGTTCCGGCGTGGCCCGTGGGAGGTAGTAGCCCACGGCCAGGATGCGATCACCCACCCGCTGATAAAACACATGTTTGCGCTCTACCTTGCCGTCGTTCCAGTTCTGCCAACGGTAATCGGCCTGCTGGATACCCTGGTCTTCAGGCACCTTGAGGGCATCCTTGAATGACTGGCTCAGGTCCGGCCCCAATACCTCGTTAACGTCCCGGCCGATCAACGCGGAGGAGGGGCCACCACTGGCCAGTAGCACGCCCTTGGTATCGATCACGAACACATAACGGTCCTGGTCGATAAATTCCCCTTGGCGGCTGAACACGGCGAGGGCTTTGTCGCCATTGGTCTTGTAGTAAGCCAGGGCTTTTTCCAGCAGGGCCTTGGCCGCCTGGGCGTCCTCATCCTGAGTCGTTTCGGCGTGCACCTGGCTGAAACACAACAGCAGCAGCCAGGTGATGCGGAGCAATCCCTTCATGTTCCGTCCTCGTTCTTATTGGTGTGACAAGAGCGTAGTCGGCCTTAGCTCACGGCGCTGCCAACCATTGGTCGACAATGCCCTGGTACACACCGGTCGCGACACTCAGGTGCAACCACTGGTCGACATAGCTTTTCCAGGCCACATCATCGCGGGGCAGCAAAAAGGCCTTTTCGCTGTACTGCATTTGCCGCTCAGGGTTAACCGCACACAGCCCGGGCTTCTGCTTCTGCTGGTAACGGGCTTCGCTGGCGTCGGTGATCATTACGTCCGCCTTGCCGTCGAGCAGTTCGTCGAAGATGGTCACGTTGTCGTGCAGGCGGATCTGCGCCTGGCCCAGATGGGCGCGGGCAAACACTTCATTGGTACCGCCCGCCGGTTCGATCACGCGCACCTGTGGCTGGTTGATCTGCTCGACGGTCTGGTAGCGCTGTACATCGGCGCAGCGCACCAGCGGGATCTTGCCGTCAACGCCGAGGGACTGGCTGAAAAAGGCTTTTTTCTGACGCTCCAGCGACACCGAGATACCGCCCACGGCGATATCGCAGCGTTGGGCGAGGAAGTCCGGCATCAGGGTTTTCCAGGTGGTGGGTACCCAGGTGATTTTCGCATTGAGGCTCTTGGCCAGGGACTCGGCCATGGCAATGTCGATGCCTTCATAGGTGCCATCTGCGCGCAGCTTGGTGTAGGGCGTGTAGTCGCCGGTCGTGCACACGCTGAGGGTGCCGCGCTGGAGCACGTCGTCGAGGCGTGACGGGGCAGTGTCGGCCAGGGCGCTGGTGGCCAGGCTCGCAAGTACACACAGGGCGAAGGGAGCTTTCATGCGGTCGAGTCCTTGGGGCATGGTCGGGGCGGTCATTATTTCCAGCGCGGGGCAGGGTGGCAAGGCGTGGCGAATGTTTAGCGTGGGTGTAACCAAACTCCGTCATCCCTGAATTTAATAGCGTATCCAGGCGTGTGAGGCTGCGGGCATCTTCATCACCGTGATTCCCCCATGGACGGTTCCGCCGCCACCCACCTCGCGACACTGCCGTCCATACTGGCGTTCTGGGCGCTGTTCCACTGTCGGCATGCGCGCCCGCCGGATTCCTTTCTCCTACGTTGATCTACCCCATGGATGACGCGGCCCCCTGCGCATCTGCCCGGCAGCGCCTGTGCGCCTGCCTGACGAACACGTATGAGAAACCCAATGAGCGATTTCGCGCGCCTGCAAGAAGCCCAGTCCTTCCTTGAGCAACACCCGGACATCGAGATGTTCGAGCTGTTTATCCTCGACAACAATGGTGTACCCCGCGGCAAGTTGCTGCACCGCGATGAACTGCTGGCGGTGTATGAAAGCGGCCGGCCCCTGCCCAGTACGATCCTCGGCCTGACCATCAATGGCGACGACGTGGAGAACTCTGGTCTGGTGTGGGAGGTGGGAGACATCGACTGCCGCGCCTATCCGGTCAGTGGCAGCCTGCAACCTATGCCGTGGCGGTTGATCCCGACCGCGGCGGTGCAAGTCAGCATGCACCCCACCGAAGGTTTGCCCGCCACCGTGGCCGACCCTCGGCATGTGCTGGCGAAGGTCATCGACGGGCTTAAAGCCGATGGCTATTACCCGGTGATGGCCGCCGAACTGGAGTTCTATTTGCTGGACCAGAAACCCGACAGCCACGGCCGCCCGCAACCGGCGCGGGATGTGGACGGTGGTCGCCCACGCTCGACCCAGGTCTACGGCCTGCGCGAACTGGAGCAGATCGAACCCTTCCTCGCCGACCTGTATAGCGCCTGTAAGCTCCAAGGCATCCCGGCGCGCACGGCGATCTCCGAATACGCTCCCGGCCAAGTGGAAATCACCCTGGAACACCGCGCCGACGCCCTGCAAGCCATGGATGAAGCGGTGCGCTACAAGCGTCTGGTCAAGGGCGTGGCACACAAACACGGGATGGCTGCCTGCTTCATGGCCAAGCCCTTCGACGACCTGGCGGGCACCGGCATGCACATGCACGTCAGCCTGGCGGATGCCCAAGGCAATAACCTGTTCGCCAGCGAGGCTGCCGACGGCACGCCGCTGCTGCGCCAGGCCGTGGGTGGCATGCTCAGCACCTTGCTTGATTCGCTGCTAATGTTTTGCCCCAACGCCAACTCCTATCGCCGCTTCCAAACCAACAGCTATGCGCCCCTGGCCGCCACGTGGGGCGTGGACAACCGCACCGTCAGCCTGCGCGTGCCCGGTGGCCCGGCAAATTCCCGGCATATCGAACACCGCATCTGCGGCGCTGACGCCAACCCATACCTTGCCGCTGCCGCGATCTTGGCGGGTATTCATCGCGGGATCCGCGAACAGCGCGACCCGGGCGCACCAGTGGAAGGCAACGGCTACGCCCAGGCCACGGAATTTCTGCCCACCGACTGGCTCACCACCCTGCGCGCGCTGGAAGCTTCAAGCTGGGCGCGCGAGACGTTTGGCAGTGAGTTCCTGGGGGTGTACCTGGCGGTGAAGCGCGCTGAGTATCGGCAGTTCATGGGCGAGGTGGGCGAACAGGATTGGCGTTGGTATCTGCATCAAGCCTGAATGGATTGAAGGGCGTGGAGGCTTCGACCTTTTTTTCACGTTGCGGTGGTTAAGCTGCGAATCAAGGTCGTTCACCACTGTTTAAATCCAATGAGCCCGTGATGTCGCCACAACCACCATCCTCCATCGAGATCGAATACGCAGAGCGCTGTGGCCTTGAACATGCCAAGGTCTGTGCGGACACGCGCCCACCCGGAATGCTGCGGCGCCTTGCGTCATGGCGCGACGAGTGGTTGGTTCGCCACGCACTCAAGGTTGCCGGCGAACCGGGGCTGATCCTCGACCTGGCCTGCGGCTCGGGACGGTTCTGGCCGGTATTGGCCGAGCATATCAACCGGGTGATCCTCGCCTCGGACAACTCCCAGGACATGCTCGACCATGCGCGCACCCACCATCCGGCGACGCTGCTAAAGCGGATCAAAACCTTTCAGGGTTCGGCGTTTTCCATCGGCTTGTCGGCAAATGCGGTGGATTGCATCTTTTGCCTGGAGTTATTTCGCCATGTGCCCAGCAGCGAAGGACGTCTGGCGTTGCTGCGGGAGTTTCACCGCGTCAGCCGCGATACGGTGATTGTCTCGGTCAATTCGCGAACGGCGGTAGACGACGAGTTTCGTCAGGCTGGCTTCAAGGTCCTGAACCAGCAGGAATTCATGCCAGGCTCCAGCCTGTGGCGCGTCTATGTGCTTCGTAAGAAAGGATAACTCTGGCCTGTAGGGCTATTCTTCATCCCCTGTCTGAGTTTTCATGGTTGCCAGTGCACTGCGGATGCTCGCTAGCCTCTTTCGCGATATATACTGCGCGCCATTCTTCAAGGGAGAGCCGTGTGGCCATCGATATTCACTGGATCTGCGACAACGATAGCCTCGGCCAGCATTGCGCCGAATGGCAGCAGTTGCCATTCGTCGCCCTCGACACCGAATTCATGCGGGTCGACACCTTTTATCCCATTGCCGGGCTGATCCAGATTGGTGATGGCGTACGCGCTTACCTGATCGATCCCCTGACCATCGACAACTGGAAACCCCTCGCCGATCTGCTGGAAAACCCTGCCGTGATCAAGGTGGTGCACGCCTGCAGCGAAGACTTGGAAGTGTTGCTGCGCCTGACTGGCAGCCTGCCAGTGCCGTTGTTCGACACCCAATTGGCCGCCGCTTACCTGAATCTCGGTTTCTCCATGGGCTACTCGCGCCTGGTACAAGCCGTACTCGACATCGAGCTGCCCAAGGGCGAGACCCGCTCGGACTGGCTGCAGCGGCCGTTGTCCGAAACCCAGATCAGCTACGCCGCCGAAGACGCGGTACACCTGGCCGAGGTCTACATTCGCCTGCGCCCGCAGCTATCAGACGATAAATATGCCTGGGTGCTGGAAGATGGCGCCGAACTGGTGGCCAACCTGCGCCGGGAAGTCGACCCGTACGAGGTGTACCGCGACGCCAAGCTGGCGTGGAAACTGTCCCGCGCTCAACTCGCCGTACTGCGTGAACTGTGCGCCTGGCGCGAACAGCAAGCCCGCGCCCGTGACCTGCCGCGCAACCGCATCGTTCGTGAACACTCGTTGTGGCCCCTGGCCAAATCCCAGCCGGATAACCTCGCCGCCCTGGGCAAGATCGAAGACATGCACCCGCGCACCGTGCGTCAGGATGGCCAGTTCCTGCTGGACCTGATCAAACGTGCCGGCAGCGTGCCCGCGGACCAATGGCCGCCGGCTGTGGCTGAACCGCTGCCGGTGGATGCCGCCACGCTGATCAAGCAACTGCGCGCCCTGGGCCAGACATTCGCCGAACGCCTGGAAATGGCGCCGGAACTGATGCTGCGCAAGAAAACCCTCGAAGCCTTGGTTAAAAGTGGCTACCCCGATGGGCCTTATAAATTGCCAGACTCGCTGCGTGGCTGGCGCCGCGAGTTGATGGGCCAGGCGCTGCTCGACAGCCTGGCCACTGCCGGAGAACAGCCTTGAAACGTATTTGCTCCATCTACCGCAGCTTGAAAAAAGACGGCATGTACCTCTACGTGCTCAAGAGCGATGCACTTGAGCGCGTGCCGGAGCCATTGATGGTCGCCTTCGGCAAGCCGCATCACGCCTTCGACATGGTGCTGACACCAGAGCGCAAGCTGTCGCGCGAAGACATCGTCGTGGTCCTGGAAAACCTCGATAAGCAGGGCTACCACCTGCAAATGCCGCCGGCCGAGGACGAGTACATCGAACACTTGCCCGAAGAGCTGCTGCGTCGTAACGACCCGATGTAATCGGTCAGTGCCCGCTTCAGGGCACAGGTTTCAATGGAATCGTATTAGTGGGCGGTGGCCGTAAGGAAGCGGGCGGCCGTCTGCACTGTTTTTGAAAGGTTTGAACCATGCGTGTTCTGATTGCTGAACAGGATCACCCGCTCTACGCCCAACTGCTCAATGACGTGGCGCCGGACCTTGAGGTGCTCACCAGTGGCGACTCGGCCGAACTGTCTCGTCTGGCCGCCGATTGCCCGGTCTGGCTTGGCCAACCGGACCTGCTGGCCACTCTGTTGCGCCAGGGCCACCAACCACAATGGCTGCAATCGACCTGGGCCGGTATCACCCCCCTGCTGGCCGAAGGCTTGCCCCGCGATTATCGCTTGACCCGCGCCGTCGGTATTTTTGGCCAGGTCATGGCCGAGTTTGTCCTCACGTATATGCTCGGCCACGAACGCGAAGTACTGGCGCGGTTGGTCAGCCAGGTCGAGCGCAAGTGGGACAGCCGCACCGGCCAGAGCCTGGCGGGGCGTAAGGTGTTGATTGTGGGCACCGGCGATATTGGCCAGAGTGTGGCTGAGTTTCTGGTGCCGTTTGGCGTCAAGCTGTATGGCATTGCCAGTACTGAGCGTGAACAGGCCCCGTTTATCGAAGTGGCCGGGCTTGATCAGATCGGGCGTCTGGTCGGTGAGGTGGACTACGTGATCAACCTGCTGCCCAACACGCCGAACACCCATGACCTGTACGACGCCGCGCTGTTCAAGCAATTCAAGCCGACGGGCTTGTTTATCAATGTCGGCCGTGGTGTGGCGGTGGTGGATGCTGATCTGGTCGAAGCCCTGAAGGAAGGGCACCTGGCCGGCGCAGTGATCGACGTATGTCGCCAGGAGCCACTGCCGCAGCGTCATCCATTCTGGACCGCCTGGGGGTTGCTGTTGACCGGGCACAGTTCCGCACCCACGTCGCCGCCGATGATGGTGGAGTTGTTCTTGGAAAATATCCGCGCGTATAAGGCCAAGCAGGCATTACGCGGAGAAGTGGATTTCGAGCGCGGGTACTGACGCCACCGCGCCGCTCGCTGGGCCTACATAAAACCTGACAGTCAGGATGGAACCGCATTGACGGCGCGTTCCACCCAAGGGCCGCAAAGGGCGCAAGGTCGCGCCTTTAACGGACTCCTTTTGGCTAAGGACAGGTATTTCCATGACGCCCCTTATTTCCCCCGCTGTTCAGCCGCGCCCGATGGCGCCCGCCCACCACAATGACGTAACCCGCACCCCCGACCGCGAGCCTGACCCGTCGCGTCCGGTCGATGTCCCTGCACCGCTTGAAGACTTGTCCGGCTTTGACCTGACGCGTAGCGACCATTGGGGGCAACCGCCTTCGGTCGTCATCCAACGATTGGCCAGCCATTTACTCGAAAAAGGCGGTGCCAGCGTTCAAGCAGCCCACCAGGCCGCGTATCGCTTACTGATCAATTCCGCACCTGAATATTTGGTCAAGGACATTCCCGCCAGCGTGACCTGCGCCAGTGTGCTCTGGGCTCAGTTGGCGATGGCTGTGGGCAGGATCGAAGCTCACGCGCCAGGCCGCACGCTCGGTATGGGGTATGCCGAAATTTTGCTGAACGCCGAATCGCTCACCCTTGACGCTGCCACTCGCCAGCGCATCGATGGGCAGGCCCTGACGGAGTGGGGCGTGGCCAACGGTGTGCTGACCCGCACCGATGAGATGCCATCGGCCAGTGCAATGGAGCGCCTGAGGGCGGCCTACAACGAACAGCTCAGCGCGCTGAAAAGCACCAGCGCCCTACTGCAAACGCCAATCCCCAGCCGCAGAGCCATGGCGCTGGCCCTGCTTGAGCGGGCGTTTCCTGACGTCGACCCGAGCCTCTTCGAAGTCAGGCATTTTCAAAAGGCCAGGCTCACCAAAGGGCGCCCAGGCATCCATCCCGGCTCACGCTCTATGCTGGATATCGTCATGCACGGCGGTCCATTGGCGACCGATGAGCATTGGGTGAGCAATAACAAACGCCTGCCCATTGACCGTTTTTGCAGCCTTTACCAACAAGGCAAGCTGGAGGTCGCCAGCGCATTCACGAAGGCCTACGACCAGGCGATCAGCGCCCATCAAACCGGGCAACAGAGTCGCGTGCGGCAGATGATCGCCACGTTGCCCCTGGAGGACCGCAATAACCTGGAGTTCGGCAAGCTCGAATTCTTCCACACCAACCAGTACACAATCGCCAAAGACCTGTTTACTCCGCCGGCGCTGCACGTGCGCGGCCATACGCTGGAGGTGAAGGCGACTCGAAACGGCGAGGTCAATCTCTATACCCTCGACACGCGAATCGGCACCGTTGAGAAAGAAAACTTTCTATTGCGCCGACGTACTCCGCCTTACACCGCTGCGAATATGGAATCGCGCGATGCGAATATTCTTTCTAGAACCGTTCAGTTTGAGCCCGACAGCGATTTCCCGGCGCAACCCCAAGGCACCCAAGCCTCTGACAGTCTCAACTCGCGGCGCAGCCATGCCATTGCTGATGTGTTCGTCAAATCCCTCGACCTGAACAACGACGATCTGATGAACGAGGCCCGGGGCCTGACGTCCTTTGATCAAGACAGCGCCCGCAATGAAGCCATTGGTGAATTCTTCCTGAACTTGATCCCGTTGCGCTCGGCTATCGTCAACTTCCAAAACGGCAACATTGGGCAGGGCGTGTTCGACCTGGGCCTGGATGCGGTTGGCCTGGTTACGTTGGGCGCCGGCAAAGCCGTGCAGGCGGGTAAGGTGCTGGGCGGCGCCTTGACCACTGCGCGCCAGGCGGCCAAGGCGGTGAGGTTTGTTGGCGCAACGGCGGTGGAGGCCTTCAACCCCTTGAGCGGCGTCGGCGATCTGCTGGTGAGCGGCGGCAGGTGGGTGACCAGGGGCAGTGCTTCTGCCGGTGAGCTGAGCAATGGGCTGTTTCGTCATTACAGGGCACCGGAGTCGAGCCTCGCCGGGCTCTCGCGCAATAATCAGGGCGTGTACGTTGCTGCCGACGGCCATCGCTCGTATGTGCGCCATCTCGACGCTTCCGGCCAGGCTGGCGTTTATGAGGTCCGGCAGGTGTCCCGCGGCGCGGACGGCAGCGTGCAGGCGCGGGTGTACCACAACAACCGGCAAACTCCGTTGTTACTCGAACGTGTGCAGGATGACCAATGGCGGCGACTGGGTGCGCGGGGCGGCCAGCCGGTTGCGGTCAAAGCCGATCTCGGCCCCGAAATCGGCCGTGGGGGCGAAGGCGTGGTGTATACAAGCCTCGACGGTAAGAGTGTTTATAAAGATTTGGGGCCGACCCGCTTGACCTCGGTAGAGGGCTACGTCGACATGGAAGTGGTCAATTTGAACAAGTACTACGGAGAGGGCTTTGCCGAGGTATTGATCGAGGACGGCCGCAAATACATAAAGATGGGCAAAGTTGACGGGGTTGATCTTGCCCATGTCGAAAAAGGCAGCCTGCCCGCCGAAGCACGTTCGTTACTCGACGACGCGGTAGCGCAAATGGAGGCCAGGGATATTTTTCATAACGACCCGCAGTTGAGTAACTTCATGTACTCAAAAACAGACAACAAGCTCTATCCCATCGACATGAACGGTATGCCCGCCGAGTTCATGGTGCCGGCGGTCAAGAACGCGTATGACCGGCAAATCACGCAGCTGCGCTCGGCGTTCAGCGAACTGATCGCCCGGTAGTCCTCAAGAGACACCCTGCCGCGTTCAGGCGGCAGGGTACTGGCTGTCAGAGGCCGAAATCACCTTCGGACACCAGCTCGCTCAGCGGCTTGCGCGGGCTCGGCACTTCACGCCCTTGCAGGTACTCCGGCAGGGTCGACTTGTCTCCCAGCTTGCCAACGGCCACGGCCGCGTGCAGCGCGTAACCTTCCGGAATCTTCAACTCCTTGCGTGTCAGCTCCTGATCGAAACCGGCCATGCCGTGGGTGTGCCAGCCACTGAGGCTGGCTTGCAGTGCCAGGTGGCCCCAAGCAGAGCCAGTGTCGAAGGTGTGCCACAGCGCTGGGGTTTCTTCGGTGGCACCGGGAGCGACGAAGTCGGTTTTCGAGGCGATGATCACCAGGGCCGAGGCATGCTGCGCCCAACCGCGGTTGAATTCATTGAGCAGGCCCAGGAAACGTTCCCAGTCCGGCGTGTCGCGGCGCGCGTAGAGAAACCGCCACGGCTGCGAGTTGTAGGCCGACGGCGCCCAGCGTGCGGCTTCGAAGAAACTCAGCAGCGTCTCTTTCGAGATGCTCTCGCCGGTGAAGGCGCGGGGCGACCAGCGGTCGGTGAACTGGGTGTGGATCGGATAGTCGGCAACACGTGTCATGAGCAGGTCCTGATCGTCAATTCGGCGCTCAAAGCTACTGCGCGCCCGCTAGACTGACAAGTGTTGTAACACCGCCAGTCGTAAGCGCTTGGTTCCAAGGGGCTTGGGCACTAGACTGGCGGCCTTTTCACCTACCGATACTGATGCAGAGCCATGGCCGCCAAAGTCGAACCTTTCTGGATACGCAAAACCCTTGAACACCTCGACCAGGAGGAGTGGGAGTCATTATGCGACGGCTGTGGCCTGTGCTGCCTGCAAAAGCTTGAGGATGAAGACGACAACAGCGTCTATTACACCCGTATCGCCTGCAAACTGCTGGACCTGAAAACCTGCCAGTGCACCGACTACCCCAACCGCCGCGCCTCGGTGCCCGACTGCATCCAGCTCACCCCAGGCCAGGCCGATCAGTTCAAATGGCTGCCGCCCACCTGCGGCTACCGCCTGGTCAGCGAGCGCAAGGATTTACCGCTGTGGCACCACCTGGTCTGTGGCGACCGCGACGCCGTGCACCACGAACGCATTTCCCAGTCTGGACGCATGCTCAGCGAAGGCAGCGTGCCTGAAGACGACTGGGAGGATTACCTGATCTTCCGCGCAGGCTGAAAAAGGAGTGTGTATGAAGGTGGGAACCCAGCTGGCGGCATGCCTGGTGCTGCTGGCGCTGAGCATGCCTGCGTGGTGCGCCAGGAAAGTCGACCTGGATTATCACGTTAAATTGCTGCCCCAGAGCGATCAGGCTGAAGTACGCCTGAGCCTGTCACAAGGCTCGGCCGTGCGCAGCCTGGACTTTGACCTGGGCCCGGCAGGCAGTTACAGCGACTTCAAGGCCGACGGCCAGTGGAAGGTCAGTGGCCAGCGGGGCGTGTGGCAGCCCAGCGCCGACAAGGCCAGTCTGACCTACCGCGTGCACCTCACCCAGGCGCGCAAGCCGGGCAGCTATGAAGCACGTATGACTGCGAGTTGGGCGCTGTTTCGCGGCGAAGACCTGGTGCCGACCGCGCGGCTCGACCAGCAGGATGGCGTCGAGTTGATCTCGCGCCTGGTGTTCGAATTGCCTGCGGGCTGGAAAAGCGTCGAAACCGCCTGGCCCCGTATCGGCAAGAATAAATTTCGCATCGACAACGTTTCCCGCCTGTTCGACCGGCCCACCGGCTGGATGCTCGCGGGCACGCTTGGCAGCCGCCGCGTGCGCCTGGGCGAAACTGAAGTCACCGTGGCGTCGCCCAAGGGTCAGGCCATGCGCCGCATGGACGTGCTGACGTTGCTGACCTTTGTCTGGCCCCAGGTCGAAGCCGCGTTCCCGCGTCATCCGGCCAAGCTGTTGGTGGTGGGCGCCAGTGATCCGATGCGCCGTGGCGTGTTCTCGGCGCATGACTCGATCTACCTCAACAGCCGCACACCGCTGGTCAGCGAAAACGGCAGCAGCCCGTTGATTCGTGAAGTAGTGCAGGCGATCGGACGTTTCAACGATCACGACACCAGTGACTGGATCAGCGAAGGGCTTGGGGAGTATTACGCCATCGAACTGGTGCGCCGTGCCGGTGGGATCACCGATGAGCGGTATCAGGCGATACAGGCGCGGTTGAGCAAGGAGGGCAAAGATGTCACGACGCTACGCGGCGAGCATGTCAGTGGTGCAACCGTGTCGCGGGCAGTGGTGATATTGCAGGAGCTGGACAGCGAGATTCGGGTGAAAACCCATAATAAACGCTCGCTGGATGACCTCGCGCAAGCGGTGATGCGGGCGAACAGCATTACGACGGCGGAGTTCGTGCAGCTGGCTGAGAGCATTATTGGCGAGTCGTCGGTTGTGCTGGATACCAAGCTACTGCGCTGATTTTCAACCTCTGCATCAATCAACATGTGGGAGGGGGCTTGCTCCCGATAGCGCTGATTCAGGCACAACATGTGCTGACTGACATTCTGCTATCGGGAGCAAGCCCCCTCCCACTTTTGGATCTCTAACCTACCGAAAGCCAGGTTCAGCCTGTGGTTTTAACGGCCTTCTCAGCCGCCACTTCCGCCTTGGTCTTCAGGTTTTTCAGCTCTGCACCTGCACGCTCGATCTTCGTACGCACGCTGTTCATTTCCTGGCGACCCTGTTCCAGCTTGTCCTTGAGCGAGCTGTGCCCGGTAAAACCACGGGCCAGTGCCACACCGCCAATCGCCACCTGGATCAAACCGAAAATCCCGCCACGGCGCAGGCCTTTGCCGACCATCATCACGCCACCGGCCACCGAGCCGATGCGTTCCCAGCCGTGGACGTTTTGCGTCGGCTGGCTCTGGAAGGGCGTGTGCTCGATGATAGGTCGCACGTTTTTGCTGTCGCTCATGATCTGTCTCCAACAAGGGCAAGTGTAAGTAGCTGACTGCTGGCGGGCGTCGGATGTTCCCAAAAAATCAATACTTGGGGCCCGAACGGGTGTTGTTGCCCTTGGCCAGGCGGTCATAGAGCACCACGTTGACCGTGGCGGCCAGGTTCATGCAGCCGGTGGTCGGGATGTAGACCACGTCTTCGCACCAGTCCCGGATCTCCTTATCCAGCGAGCCGTCTTCCGGGCCGAAGATATACAGCGCGCGGTCGGGGTGGGTGTACTCGGGCAGGGGACGGGCGCCCTCCACCAGTTCCACGGCGACGGGGATACAGCCCAGGGGCAGGATTTTTTTCAGGTCATCGATGCCGATCAGCGGAATATCGTGATGGACCTTCTTGGTGTCGGTGATGAAGTCCCGGGCGCGCTCGTAACGCACGCCGGTGTAGAACACCGAGGCCACGCCGTAGCAACCGGCGGCACGCATGACCGAGCCGACGTTTTCGGGGGATTTGGGGTTATACAGACCGATGCAGCTGTAGCGTTTATTGCCCACGGGGAAGGGTGCCTTGGAGAAAAGCGGCGATTATACGGCTTGAAGGTGATGTATTGCTTGGGCTAACGCTATCGGGAGCAAGCCCCCTCCCACATTTGAAAGTGTTCACAACTCAAAATGTGGGAGGGGGCTTGCTCCCGATGACGCCAGGACAGACGACGACACTCTTCAGTCGTCTTTCTTCATCAACCCCGCCAGCGCCGCAAACGGGTTATGCGTGGCCTTGGCAATCGTCGGGCTGCTGGTGGAGCCTTCGCCGAAGTACTGCTGATCGGTGTAGCGCGAATGTTCGTTGTCGTGGCAGTACAGGCACAGCAACTCCCAGTTGGAGCCGTCCTGAGGGTTGTCATCATGATTGTGGTTGCGGTGGTGTACGGTGAGTTCGCTCAGGCGCTTGCCGGCGAATTCACGGGCGCAGCGGCCGCACACGTGGGGGTACATCTTGAGGGCTTTGTCGCGGTAGCCCATTTCCCGGTCACGCTGGGCATCGGCGAGGATGCGGTCCAGCTTGGCGGTGTGGGAGGGCGGGTTGGTCGAGCTCATCATGGCTCCTGGCTATTTTGTGGGTCACGGATAACGTTGATTCTAGCCGTCGGCGGGCGTTTGTAGTATCGGTTCATTCATTTCACAAGGATCTGAAACCTATGCGTTGGTACACATGGACAATTGCACTGCTTTTCTGCGCGCTGGCGGCTCAAGCCCAGGCGTTTTCGACGCCCAAGCCCGGGCAGGTGATTGAGGTCACCCTTGAACAGTTGCACCCGACCCAGGCCGTGGTGGGTTTCGACCAGATCTACTACAGCCTCGGGCTGTTCGCCGACAAACCCACCAAGGCCTTTGATGAATTCTGCGAAACCAACGGTCAGGGCGAGGCCGACAAGGTACCCAAGAACGCCAGCCTGCTTGCGCCTTCCAGCTTCACGTGCAAAGACCCGGTAGGCACTCATCCCGAGGACATGAAAACCGTGGTGGTCGGCCCTGGTGGCCAGTTGTACCTGACCGACGGTCACCACAGTTTCACCACCCTTTGGCAAACGCCGGGTGCCGGCCCTCAGTTGAAAATGTGGGTCAAGGTGACTGACGATTTCAGCAACAGCCCAGACCTCGCCACCTTCTGGCAGCGTATGGAAGCGGCGCGCAAGGTCTGGCTCAAGGACAATCGGGGCCAGACCCTGCCGCCTACGCAACTGCCTGCTCACCTGGGCTTCAAGAATCTGCAGGACGACACCTTCCGCAGCCTGGTGTATTTCACCCGCAAGGCCGCCTATGGCAAGCCGGATGGCGGCGAGATCGCCCCGGAATTCCTGGAGTTCTATTGGGGTAACTGGCTGCGCACGCAAATTGATCTGGGCCAGTACAACCTGGACAAAAAAGGCGGCTACAAGGATGCGATCGAAGCGGTCGCCAAGCGCATGGTCAGCCTGGCGCCGGGATCACCGGTGGGAGGCAGCGGTTTTACCGCCCAGCAACTGGGTGGGATGACCCAACTGGATCGCGATGAGCTGCAGAAGACCTTCGACAAAAAAGTCCCGTACGTGATCGACTACCGCAAATCCCACAACTGACAGGGATCAAAATATGGCAGGGGGCTTGCCCCCGATAGCGTAGTGTCAGTCACCAAATGTTTTGACTGAACCACCGCTATCAGGGGCAAGCCCCCTGCCACATTGGATCTCCAGTGGTTTGGTTAATGGTGCTCAGCCCTTGAGCTTCTCCGCAATCCAGATGGTGTGTCGGGTGCCCTTGTTGCCATGGGCAAATACCTGCACTTCCTCGGCCTTGAAACCGGCCTTGCGCAGTTTGTCGCTGAACAGTTTGTCGGCACTCGCTGACCACACCGCCAGCACGCCCTTGGGCCGCAAGGCCTTGGCGCAGGCGGCCAGGCCACCGGCAGAGTAGAGCCAGCTGTTGGCCTTTTGCGTGAGGCCTTCGGGGCCGTTGTCGACGTCGAGCATGATCGCGTCAAAGCCTTGGGGCTCGGCTTGCAGCACCTTGGCCACGTCTTCCATGCGGATCACGGTGCGCGGGTCCAGCAGTGGGCGCCCGGATTTTTCCCCCAGCGGCCCACGGTTCCATTCCACGACGCCCGGCACCAGTTCGGCGACAACCACTTCGGCAGTCTTGCCCAAATGCTTGAGGGCCGAGGCCAGGGTAAAGCCCATGCCCAAACCACCAATCAGCACCCGTGAATCAGGACGACCGGCAACTTTGCGGCAGGGAATTTCTGCCAGCGCATCTTCGGAGCCGTGCATGCGCGTGTTCATCAACTGGCCGCCGTCACCACCCTGGATCTTGATGACAAAATCCTCGCCGTATTCGAATAGGCACAAGGCACCGCCGTTGTCGGGGATCGGGGTGGTGTCCAGCAGAACGAAACGTTTCATGGAAATCTCATTGGGAAGGGCATTCTTGCGCGGTTGGGAGTAGCCTTACGACATTCCGGTCAGGCCATGGAGCCATCGATGAAGTGCAGCATTCTAACGGTCATTGTGTTGAGCGCGCTCGCATTGGGTGCGGCGCAGGCTCAGGAGTTGCAAACCGTACCGGTCGCGCCCGCGCCAACCCCCGGTGCACCGGGCACGCCGACGCCGACGCTGTATCCCCAAGTCAGCCCGCCAGCGCTGCCCAAGACCAACGGCTCGCCGCCCTTGGCGCCCATCGTGTTACCGACGCCACCGAAGGACCAGACGGTGCCCGGCCTGCAGCAGAACGACAGCAAACCAAAGACCCCCGGCGGTTAAAACTGTTGCGACAGTAACTGCCCATCAGCCATGCGCAGGCGCTTGGACAGGGCAATCGCAATCGCGCGGATGATCTTCGCGGCCACCCGCGGGGTTTCGTTGAGCATCTTTTCCAGGGAGTCCTTGCCCAAGTTCAACAGCACGCAATCACTGGCAGCCACGCAACTGGCGGAGCGACGCTCGCCGTCGAGTACTGCCATCTCACCGAAAGCCCGGCCGCTGCGCAGGGTGGCGATGGTCAGGCGCTGGCCGTCGTGATTGGTTTTCTGCACCGCCACCTGGCCGCTATGGATGATGCACATGAACGTGCCGGCATCGCCTTCGAGGAAGATCGCTTCGTCCTGGGCAATGCTGCTGATATTGAAGTAGCCGGCGGCGACGTGAAAATCTTCCGGCAACAAAGGGTCGAACAGGCCGCAGTCCATGAGCATGTCGCGGATTTCGGTATTCATTAGCGTCGGTAGTGCCATGGCTGCAATCTTGGTCCATCAATCAGTAGGCGGTCCTGTGTTCAGACAGGCCCGCCGCGCTAAGTTCCTAAATAAACCCCAGCGCCTTGAACACAAATGCATATTCGAGCGCTACGTCACGTAATCCTTGGTAACGACCGCTCATCCCACCATGGCCGGCACCCAGTTCGGTTTTGAGCAACAGCAGGTTGTCGTCGGTCTTGGTGTCACGCAGCTTGGCCACCCACTTGGCCGC
Source organism: Pseudomonas sp. Irchel 3H9 (assembly GCF_900187495.1). NCBI lineage: Bacteria > Pseudomonadati > Pseudomonadota > Gammaproteobacteria > Pseudomonadales > Pseudomonadaceae > Pseudomonas > Pseudomonas sp. Irchel 3H9. Next base: position 826,467 of record NZ_FYDK01000001.1, read on the forward strand.
TTCCCAATACTGCACGCGGCTGTCGTTGTAGCCGGCGATCACCAGCATGTGCGGGTAGGCCTGGGCCTGGACGTTTTCGTACGGCGCGTAGGCCTTGATGCGCTCGTACACCTCGGGCTCCTCGGGGTTGCCCCATTCGTCGTACTCGGTGATGGTCAACGGCAGCTCCGGGTCGAGCATGGTGTTGAGCACATCAACGAACGGCACTTCGGCAATCGCCGCCTGGAACAGCGCCGGACGCTGGTTGAGCACCGCACCGATCAACAGGCCGCCGGCACTGCCGCCGCTGATGGCCAGTTGCTTGGAGGTGGTCAGGCCTTGAGCGATCAGGTGTTCGGCGCAGGCGATAAAGTCGCTGAAGGTGTTCTGCTTGTGTTCCTGCTTGCCATTGCGGTACCAGGCTTCACCCAGTTCGCCGCCGCCACGCACATGCGCGATGGCAAACGCCACGCCGCGATCAAGCAGGCTCAGGCGTGCGTGGGAGAACCACGGGTCGAGGCTCGAACCGTAGGCGCCGTAGCCGTAAAGGTACAGCGGTGTGGTTTTGCCGAGTTGGTCGCGCTTGACCACCAGGCTGATCGGCACCTGGGTACCATCGGCGGAGGTGGCCCACAGGCGTTGGCTGACATAGTCATCGGCATTGAACACGCCGAGTACCGGGGTTTCCTTCAGCACCTGCTGCGCACCGCTGGCCAGTTCCAGCTGGCGTACCTGGGCCGGACGGTTGAGGGCTTCGTAGCGCAGGCGGATCTTGTCGCTGACGAATTCCAGGCTGTTCTGTACGTAGAGGCTGTAGGCGGCGTCAGGTAATTCCACGCGATAGGCAGGCAGGCCCTCGGGGTGCACTTCGATCACCGGCAGGCCGCCGATGCGCAGGCTCAAGGTCATGGCGCTGGTGTTCAGGCTGACGCCGTCGAGCATCACCTCATCGCTGTGGGGGATCAGGTTCTGCCACTCATCCTCGGTCGGCACGTCGCCAATGTCGGTTGCGACAAACAGGGCGTAGTTGATGCCATCACGGTTGCTACGGATAAACCAAGTCCAGGCGCCATTCAGTTGGCCGTGGTCGACATCGTATTCGTGATCGTCGACCCGTGGCGCCAGGCAGGTGAAATCCTGCTGCGGTTGGTTGGCGTCCAGGGCCCAGACTTCGCTAGTGGTCTTGCTGCCCAGGGCCACTAGCAACTGGCGCTCGGAGCTGGAACGGTAGCAATGCAGGAAGAAACGCCCGTCGGGCTCATGGAACACTTCCTGCGCCGCCGTGCCGTCCAGGCGATAGCGATAGAGTTTGTGGGGGCGGTGCGTTTCGTCCAGTTCGCCAAAGAACAGGGTCAGGCTGTCGTTGGCCCAGGTCATGCTGCCGTCGCAGTCCTGGAACTCCAGTTCGCTGACCTTGCCGGTTGCCAATTCCTTCACGAACAGGGTGTAGATCTCTTCGCCGGTGGTGTCCAGGCTGTAGGCCAGGCGATTGTGGTCGGGGCTGATGCTGAATGCGCCGAGGGAGAAAAAGCCACCGTTGGCCAGTTCGTTCGGGTCCAGCAACAGCTCTTCACTGCTGTCGTCCACCACGTTGCTGTCATCGGCCGGACGGCGGCAGCGGTAGTGACGGGCGTACTCGTCACCGGCGGTGGTGCGGGTGTAATAGAGGTACGGGCCCCACGGCGAGGGCAGGGACAGGTCGGTTTCGAGAATGCGGCCCTTGATCTCTTCAAACAGGCTTTCGCGCAAGGCTGCCTGATCGGCGAGCTGGGCTTCCTGCCAGGCGTTTTCGGCCTTGAGGTAATCGAGTACTTCAGCGCTGTCGCGTTCTTGCAGCCAGGCGTAAGGGTCTTGGCCAGGGGCCTTTCGGGCAATCGGGGGCGTCGATACAGGCATGGATTATTCTCTATCTGGCGGACGGTGGCAGGCTTTGCAGCCGCGACACGCAAAAGCCGTTATCATAGCCGCCTGTTTGCCTACCTTGCCATGGACACCATGACCGAGAACGACTATCTGACCGCTTGGGGCCTTTACGCCTTCGCCGCTTTGGGCTGCCTGTTGGTGTGGTGGCGCATGACGCGCTGGATGTGGCGCTGGTTGCGCGAGCCGCTGCAATTGCTGATGGCCGTGTTGCTGTTCAGCCCGACCATCGTAGACCCGGTCAAGACTCAGTTCGCGCCGGCCGTGGCAATTACCGCCCTGGACCTGGTGCTCAAGGTCGGCAATAACGCCTGGCGGGCTATTTCCGATTTGTTCATGTACACCATGATCGCCTTTGGCGTGTACCTGGTGATTGTGTTGATCCGCTGGCCCATCGAGCGCGCCGCCAATGCGCGTCGTGAGCGCAAGGCCGCCACCGATGCAGCCCTGGCCGCTGAGCCGGCGGAAGAAGACGACGAGCCATTCCGCCGTCCGGCGCCTGTCAGTGGCATGCGGGTCGAACCGCGCCTTTAACGTTGCAGCGAGAGCCCTGGCATGTGTGAATTATTGGGCATGAGTGCCAACGTCCCCACCGATATCGTGTTCAGCTTTACCGGGCTGATGCAGCGCGGTGGGCGCACCGGCCCCCACCGCGACGGTTGGGGCATCGCTTTCTACGAAGGCCGTGGTCTGCGTCTGTTCCAGGACCCGGCCGCCAGCAGTGAATCGGAAGTCGCGCTGCTGGTGCAGCGTTATCCCATCAAGAGCGAAGTGGTGATCGGCCATATCCGCCAGGCCAACGTGGGCAAGGTGAGCTTGGCCAATACGCACCCGTTCGTGCGCGAACTGTGGGGCCGCAACTGGTGTTTCGCCCATAACGGCCAACTGGCGGACTTCAACCCCCGCGCCACCTTCTACCGCCCGGTCGGCGATACCGACAGCGAAGCGGCCTTTTGCGACTTGCTCAACCGCGTGCGCGAAGCCTTCCCCGAGCCGGTGGACATCGAACAGATGCTGCCGGACCTGATCGCCGCCTGTGCCGAATACCGCAGCAAAGGCGTGTTCAACTGCCTGCTCAGCGATGGCGACTGGTTGTTTTGCTACTGCTCGACCAAATTGGCGCAGATCACCCGGCGTGCCCCGTTCGGTCCGGCGCGCTTGAAAGATGTCGACGTGATCGTCGATTTTCAGGCCGAGACCACACCCAATGATGTAGTGACGGTAATCGCCACCGAGCCGTTGACCGACAACGAAAACTGGACCCGTTACGAACCGGGCCAATGGAGCCTGTGGCGACGCGGTGAATGCGTCAGCCAGGGCATTACTGAGTAAGGATATCGACCATGTTGCTCAGCTATCTGCGGTTGGTGCTGTTTGCCATTGGCCTGTTGGTCGGCGTGCAAGTGCCGGGATTTATCAACGATTACGCCAAGCGCGTCGAAGCCCACTTGATAGAGGCCCAGACGGGGCTGAGCGGGTTTGAAACCACCGCGCGGCAGTTCTTCAACGGTGATTTGAAGGCGTTGGTCGCGCATTACCGCGCCAGTGACGACCCGGTTTTCCAGAGCGACGCCAACAGCCTGGGCGCCATGCTTGATCGCCAAGTTGCGTTGGACAAGCAATTCCAGGCCATGCAAGGCCCGTGGTACATCCGCGCGTTGCAAGTGGCGGTGGCCGCCGACCCGGATATCCGCCAGGAAACCTGGAACGGTTACAGCTATCAGATCCTCCTGACCCCAGAAGCCATGGGTTGGGGATTGGGCGGGGCGATGCTGCTGTCGTTTGGATTGGAATGCCTGTTCCGCCTGATCGACTGGGTCGTGTTGGGCGGCAAGCGCCTGCGCCAGAGCCGGCCGATTGAAGAGCGGGACCTGAAAGGTCTCTAACGCCCAACTCGGTCAAATGTGGGAGGGGGCTTGCTCCCGATAGCGGTAGGTCAGTCAATACTTCAGGTACTGACCCACCGCTATCGGGAGCAAGCCCCCTCCCACAGTTTTAACCGGGTTTCGTCAGGGGGCCAGCAGCATCCGCTCTTCGCCGACTTCCTCGGCATAGCGGGCAACGACCTTCTGGCACAGCCCGACAATCTCCTCCACCAACTCCACCCCCACCCGCCACGACACCACCACCTGCAGGTTAGGCAGTTTCTGCGCCATCGATAACATTACCAATTCCCCGCGCGCCAGTTCCTCACTGACCAGCACCGGCGGCAGTGCGCCAATGCCGAATCCATCGCGCAACAACCGCGTAATCGCAGACACCGAATTCACACAGTTCATCCTTGGCGCGGCTACGCCGTTGGCCTGCATCAGGCTCAGCACATCCTGATGTGGGTGCGAGTTTTTCGAGTAGGTGATGATCCGCTCCTGAGCCAGTTCGGCGAGGGAGGCGTAGTCGCGGTTGTAGATCGATTGGCTGGCGACGATCCAGGCCATGGGATGGCTGCACAGTTCCAGGCTGCGCACGGTTTCCAGGCGCACCAGGTCGGTTTGCAGGATCAGGTCAAGGAAGCCTTTTTGCAGTTGATCGCTGAGGTTAAGCGCGGTATCAGCGACCAATTCGATTTCGACCAAGGGGAAATGGTCCATCAGTTCCGCCACCAACGGGCTCAGCCAAGTGTGAATCACCGTGTCCATCGCGCCGATCCGAATGCGCCCGACCTTGCTGCTGGTGGTCTCCAGAGACTGCTTCAGACCCCGCATGGTCACCATCATCTGCTCGGCATAATCGAGCACCTTCAAGCCTTCCGGGGTCAGGCTTACGCCTCGAGAATCACGCAAAAACAGCTTCACCCCCAGCTCGCTTTCCAGCACGGCGATGCGGCTGGAGATCGAGGCCTGGGTGGTGAACAGCTTCTCGGCAGTCAGGCGAAAGCTCTTGAGCTTGGCCACCCAGACGAAGGTTTCGAGGAACTTCAAATTCATGGGATCAACTTTTTCTTATGCATGGATCGGTTTTTATTAGTTGGACGCCGTACCGGGCAAGCGCCAAAAATCGAGCGTATTCCACGATGAGCGTCGTGGGGGTGTCAGGACAGGTTGCACGTTCTGCGTTAAAAATCCCACACTGCAAAAAAATAAGTCCTACAGGAGCGCCAGACCGTGAGCCGTCTTTTACTGAATTGCGATATCGGCGAAAGCTTTGGTAACTGGACCATGGGTCTGGACGCCGAGGTCATGCCGTTCATTGATTGCGCCAACGTGGCCTGCGGCTTTCATGCCGGCGACCCAAGCATCATGCGCAAAACTGTTAGCTTGGCGCTCAAGCATGGCGTGCAGGTGGGGGCGCACCCGGCATACCAGGATTTGCAAGGCTTCGGCCGCCGTTCCATGGCCTATTCCCCTCAGGAAATCCAGGATCTGCTGCACTACCAGATCGGCGCCCTCGACGGCATTTGCCGTGCCCAAGGCGGCCGCGTCAGCTACGTCAAACCCCATGGCGCGATGTACAACGACATGATGGCCAACCCGAAACAACTGCGTGCGGTCATCGAGGCGGTGGCCGCTTATGGTGACTTGCCGCTGATGTTGCTGGCCACTCGCGATAACAGCGCAGCCCAGGCATTGGGCGATGAGTATGGCGTGACCCTGTGGTTTGAAGCATTCGCCGACCGCGCCTACGACAATAACGGCCACTTGGTTTCCCGCCAGTTACCCGGCGCTGTGCACCACGACGCCGACACGATCATCCAGCAAGCCCTGACTATTTCTCGTGGCGAACCGTTGACGGCCAGCGACGGCAGCGCCCTCGTACTAAACGCCAATACCCTGTGCGTGCATGGCGACAACGCCAGTTCAATTGCTGCCGTGCAGCGTATCCGCGAGGCGTTGAAGCCAGCATGAAGCCGCGGATTGAAGTGGTGGCCATCGACTGCCTGATGGTGCGTCTGTTCGATGCGATTGCAGAAGCCAACATGCCGTGGATGCTCGCCGCAGCGCAACGCTTGCGAGAAGGGTTCGGCGCTGCATTGGTGGATCTGGTGCCGTCCTACACCACCTTGATGGTGCATTACGACCTCATCGCGCTGAGCCCTGCCCAGGCCCGAGAGCTGATCGACCACGCCCTCACCGACTTGCAGCCGCAGGCTCAGGGAAGCGGTCAATGCCATGTGCTGCCGGTGTGGTACGACCTGAGCGTCGGTCCGGAACTGACCTTGCTCAGCCAGCGCAGTGGCCTGGCCGTCGACGACGTGATCCGTCTCCACAGCGCCCACGAATATCAGGTGTTCGCCCTTGGCTTTGCCCCCGGTTTTGCCTTTATGGGGTTGGTGGACGAAGTCCTCGCCAGCCCACGCCTCAGCACACCGCGCAAACGCGTGGCGGCTGGCAGTGTGGGGATCGCCGAGCGCCAAACGGCTGCTTACCCGGTGGTTTCTCCGGGTGGCTGGAACCTGATCGGTCGCACCCCCGCCAAACTCTTCGACCGCGCGCGCGACGGCTACAGCCTCATGCAACCTGGCGACACGGTGCGCTTCGAAGCGGTCAGTCGTGCCGAATTTATCAACCTGGGTGGCGATGACACGCCGTTGGAGGCGCAGGCATGAGCCGCTTGATCATCGAGGCCAGCACGCCGCTGTGCCTGTTGCAGGACGCCGGTCGTTTTGGCGTACGCCACCTGGGCGTGACCCAAGGCGGCGCGCTGGATTGGGTGTCGATGTCGTGGGCCAATTGGCTGCTGGGCAATGCGCTGGACGCACCGGTGGTGGAAATCACCCTCGGCGGCTTTACCGTGCAGGCCGAGGAGTATTGCCTGCTGGCCTTGGCCGGTGCGGACCTGGGCGCGTATGTCGATGAACGCCCTATCAGTCCGGGACGCAGTTTTATCCTGCAAAAAGGCCAGCGTTTGCGCTTTACCCAGCCGTTCAACGGTGCGCGGGCGTACCTGGCGGCACCCGGCGGGTTTGATGCGCCGGATGTGCTGGGCAGTTGTGCGACGGTGGTGCGTGAAGCACTGGGCGGGCCGGACGGATTCGGCAAAGCGTTGGCCGAGGGCGGGCGGTTGGCCTATTCCGGGACGGGCGGCGCGATGAAAGTCCTGAGTGCACAGGCGTTGCCCGCCAAGGCGCCGCTGGATGTGATCGTCGGTGCACAAATCGGCCAGTTCAGCGGCCAGAGCCTGTTCGATGCCTTCAATACCGATTGGGCCCTGGACAGTCGCGCCGACCGCATGGGCATGCGCTTGCTCGGTACGCCGTTGCGGTACCAAGGGCCGTCGCTGATTTCCGAAGGTATCCCGTTGGGTGGCATCCAGGTGCCGCCGGATGGGCAGCCGATTGTGTTGCTCAATGATCGGCAGACCATTGGCGGTTATCCGCGTCTGGGGGCGTTGACGCCTTTGTCGCTGGCGCGGCTGGCGCAGTGTTTACCGGGAGAAAAGGTGAGGTTGGTACCGGTGGTCCAGGAAACGGCGCATCGGCAGCATGTCGAGTATTTGCGCCGATTTACATAACACCGCAATTTAAAATGTGAGAGGGGGCTTGCTCCCGATGACGATGGTTCAGTCACTGATGTGTTGACTGAAACACGGCTATCGGGAGCAAGTCGAATCGTCGCACCGCCCCTCCCACATTAGATCTCCTGCATTATTTGGCTCGGCGTTTATTTGGAGAGGAAGCGCATCCCTTCTTCCAGCCCGCGCAATGTCAGCGGATACATCTGATCCTCCACCAACTCCCGCACAATCCCCGTTGACGCGGTGTAACCCCACGTATCCTTGGGATACGGGTTTATCCAGATCAGCTTTTTGTACTTGGCCATGAAGCGCTGCATCCACACATACCCCGGCTCTTCGTTCCAGTGCTCGACGCTGCCGCCAGCCTGGGTGATTTCATACGGTGCCATCGATGCATCGCCGATAAAGATCACTTTGTAGTCGGCGCCGTACTTGTGCAGCAGGTCTTGAGTGGAAGTGCGCTCCGAGGTGCGGCGCTGGTTGTTCTTCCACACCGACTCGTACACGAAGTTGTGGAAGTAGAAATATTCCAAGTGCTTGAACTCGGTCTTGCAGGCCGAGAACAGCTCTTCGCAGATCTTCACATGGGCGTCCATCGAGCCGCCGATGTCGAACAGCAGCAACAACTTGATGGTGTTGCGCCGTTCCGGGCGCATCTGGATATTCAGCAAGCCGGCGTCGCGGGCGGTGTGGTCGATGGTGCCGTCGATGTCCAGCTCTTCGGCCGCACCCTGGCGCGCGAACTTGCGCAGGCGGCGCAGGGCGATCTTGATATTGCGCGTGCCCAGCTCAACCTGGTCGTCGAGGTTCTTGTACTCGCGCTGGTCCCAGACTTTCACCGCCTTGCCCTGGCGCTTGCCAGCGTCGCCGACGCGAATGCCTTCGGGGTTGTAGCCGCCGGAGCCGAACGGGCTGGTGCCGCCGGTGCCGATCCATTTGTTGCCGCCGGCATGGCGTTCTTTCTGTTCTTCCAGGCGCTTTTTGAATTCCTCGATCAGCTTGTCGAGGCCACCAAGGGATTGGATCTGCGCGCGTTCTTCATCGCTCAGCGAACGCTCGAATTCCTTGCGCAGCCAGTCTTCGGGGATCAGCGCCTGCAAATGGTCGTCGAGCTTTTCCAGGCCGTTGAAATAGGCACCAAACGCGCGGTCGAACTTGTCGAAATGCCGCTCGTCCTTGACCAGGATCGCCCGGGCCAAGTAGTAGAACTCGTCCATGTCGGCGAAGGTCACGCGCTGCTTGAGCGCGTTGATCAGGTCGAGCAGCTCGCGCACGGACACCGGCACCTTGGCGGCGCGCATCTCGTTGAACAGGTTGAGCAACATTAGCGATTACCGCGACGGCTCATGAACGCCAGACGCTCCAGCAGTTGCACGTCTTGCTCATTCTTGACCAAGGCACCGGCCAGCGGCGGGATGGCTTTGGTCGGATCGCGCTCGCGCAGCACCGCTTCGCCGATGTTGTCGGCCATCAGCAGCTTGAGCCAGTCCACCAGTTCGGAGGTGGATGGCTTTTTCTTCAGGCCCGGTACTTTGCGCACGTCGAAGAACACGTCCAACGCTTCGCTGACCAGGTCCTTCTTGATGTCGGGGTAGTGCACATCCACGATCTTTTGCAGGGTGGTGCGGTCGGGGAAGGCGATGTAGTGAAAGAAGCAGCGGCGCAGGAAAGCGTCCGGCAGCTCTTTTTCGTTGTTGGAGGTAATGATGATGATCGGGCGTTTCTTGGCCTTGATGGTCTCGTCGATTTCGTAGACGTAGAACTCCATCTTGTCGAGTTCTTGCAGCAGGTCGTTGGGGAACTCGATGTCGGCCTTGTCGATTTCATCGATCAGCAGGATCACCCGTTCTTCGGATTCGAACGCTTCCCATAACTTGCCTTTTTTCAGGTAGTTGCGCACGTCGTGCACCTTGTCCACGCCCAACTGCGAGTCACGCAGACGGCTGACCGCGTCGTACTCGTACAAGCCCTGATGGGCCTTGGTGGTGGATTTGATGTGCCAGGTGATCAGCTTGGCGCCGAAGGATTCGGCCAGTTGCTCGGCGAGCATGGTCTTGCCGGTGCCCGGTTCGCCCTTGACCAGCAACGGCCGCTCCAGGGTGATGGCGGCGTTGACGGCCAGTTTCAGGTCATCGGTAGCCACATAGGCCTGGGTGCCTTCGAACTTCATCGGTGTTTCCTCGCATTCATCAATGCCGGGACTATACCGCGCAGCCCCGGCGACTGTGAACGCAGACGAGTTATTCAGTCTCTGAATGACCAATGTGGGAGGGGCTTGCCCCCGATGGCAAGGTTTCAACCAACCGACTCATTGGCTGATCCGCCGCCATCGGAGCAAGCCCCCCCTCACATTTTAATCTGCGCTGGGTTTGGGCTGTTCATAGCGCGCATTGAACGCCTGGATAAAACCATTGCGCAAAATCGCTAAAAACGCAGAGAACGCGCTGGCATCCTTCTGATGCACGCTGCCACTGAGTTCGACGCGGGTGGCAAATTGGTTTTTCTGTTGGTTCTTGAGCACGGTTTCGCTCGCACCCACCACGGCCTCCCAGATCGAACGGAAGATGTTCTTGTCCTTGTTCTCCACGTCTTGCTGCCAGTCAAACACCTGCACATCCCTTAGCAGCGGTTTGATATAGCCAGTCAGTTGGCCTTTTTCGGCCTGGGCTTCGATGACTACATCGCCGGTGCCGGCCTTGAAGTCGAACTTACCGTAGGCCGAGGCAAAGTCATTCATGCGCTTGAGTTGCAGGTCTTTGGCGCGGAAACGAAATTCGAAGTTCTCAAAATTGCTCAGCGGGTCGAAGGTGGCGCTGGCTTCCAGCGGGGCCTGGCCTTGCAGCAGGGCTTTGCCGTCGAAGCGGGCGTCGCGCTTGCCTTTGACGTCAACGACGTTGGTCAGGTTATAAAAGCTGGCGTTGACGTTGGTCGCGTCGATCTTCACCACGGGTTTGGAACTGAAGTTATGGAAGGCAATCTTGCCCTCTTCGATACGCACTTCATCAAGGGTGATCGGCGCCAGCTTGCTCAACTGCTCGCGCCAGTCGGTGCCTTTACCGGTCTGGGACGCCTGCTTGTTAGCGCCGCCGTCGACGAAATTCACTTCAGGCTCGATAAAACGCATTTTGGCGACCACTGCATGGTCGTACCACAGCGAATGCCAGCTCACCGCCAGGTCGATCAGCGGCGCCTTGACGAACGGTACCGGCACTTTGCCGTCGACCTTGACGATCTCAAGGCCGTTAATCCGGTAGGCGCCGCGCCACAGCGCCAGGTCCACGTCGGTAATTCGGCCTCGGTAATCGCCCATGTCGGCGAGCTTGTCATTCAGATAATTACGCACTAAGTAGGGCAGGGCGATGCTTAAGGCAACCATGACCACCAGCAATCCGGCGACGGTCCATAGTGGCCAGCTGTAGCGACGTTTCATCGGGCAGTTCTCCTTGCAGGTAAAACATGGACTGCCGCGAGCCGAGCAACGTTCCTCTGACTGGACGCTTTGCAGTACGAGGCATACCCTTATTGCCTTCTTGAAATTGCCTATAGGACCCGTCATGAGCCGCATTTTTGCAGACAACGCGCACTCCATCGGTAACACGCCCCTGGTGCAGATCAACCGGATCGCCCCCCGTGGCGTGACCATCCTGGCCAAGATCGAAGGGCGTAATCCGGGTTACTCGGTGAAGTGCCGCATTGGCGCGAACATGATCTGGGACGCAGAAAGCACCGGCAAACTCAAACCGGGCATGACCATTGTCGAACCCACATCTGGCAACACCGGCATCGGCCTTGCGTTTGTCGCCGCCGCCCGTGGTTACAAGCTGCTGCTGACCATGCCGGCGTCGATGAGCATCGAGCGCCGCAAGGTGCTCAAGGCGCTGGGCGCCGAGTTGGTCCTGACCGAGCCGGCCAAAGGCATGAAAGGCGCTATCGAAAAGGCCGGCGAAATCGTCGCCAACGATCCAGCCACCTACTTCATGCCGGGCCAGTTTGAAAACCCGGCGAACCCCGAGATCCACGAGAAAACCACCGGTCCGGAAATCTGGAACGACACCGACGGCGCGGTCGATGTGCTGGTAGCGGGCGTGGGCACCGGCGGCACCATTACCGGTGTGTCTCGCTACATCAAGAACATTGCGGGCAAGCCGATTCTGTCGGTAGCGGTGGAGCCGATTGTGTCGCCGGTGATCACCCAGGCGCTCGCCGGTGAAGAAATCAAGCCCAGCCCGCATAAGATCCAGGGCATCGGCGCCGGCTTTGTGCCGAAAAACCTCGATCTTTCGATGGTTGACCGCGTCGAGTTGGTGACCGACGACGAATCCAAGGCCATGGCACGGCGCCTGATGCAGGAAGAGGGAATTCTGTGCGGTATTTCCTGTGGCGCAGCAATGGCCGTGGCCGTGCGCCTGGCCGAGAAGCCGGAAATGCAGGGCAAGACCATCGTGGTGATCCTGCCGGACTCCGGCGAGCGCTACCTGTCGAGCATGCTATTCAGCGATTTGTTTACCGAGCAGGAAAACCAGGCCTGATGAGCGTTTGGGGTTGATGTGTGTCAGCCCCGTTACCCTGGGCCTTCTGCATACTGGCCCAACTGTTTATCATGGCTGGCTGCTACGTCTGGTTTCCCCGTGACGGGAAGTTGTTGGCCAGACGCTTATTTCCAGGAGTTGCTGCATGACCTTTTCTTTGGCCGCCAAACTGTCGGTGTTGCTGCTGTTTATCGGTAGCACGCTGTATGTACACCTGCGCGGCAAGGCCCGTTTACCGATGTTGCGCCAGTTCGTTAACCATTCGGCGCTGTTCGCCCCCTATAACGCCTTGATGTACCTGTTCTCGGCCGTGCCGTCCAAACCTTACCTGGACCGCAGCAAGTTTCCGGAACTGGACGTGCTCAAGGACAACTGGGAAGTGATCCGCGAAGAGGCCATGCACCTGTTCGACGAGGGTTACATTCGCGCCGCCGAAAAGAACAACGACGCCGGTTTCGGTTCGTTCTTCAAAAAGGGTTGGAAGCGTTTCTACCTCAAGTGGTACGACAAACCCCTGCCATCGGCCGAGGCGCTGTGCCCGAAAACCGTGGCCTTGGTGAGCAGCATTCCTAACGTCAAAGGGGCGATGTTTGCGTTGTTGCCGGGCGGCAGCCACCTCAACCCGCACCGTGACCCGTTTGCCGGTTCCCTGCGTTATCACTTGGGCTTGTCCACGCCGAACTCCGACGACTGCCGCATCTTCGTCGACGGCCAGGTGTATGCCTGGCGTGACGGTGAGGACGTGATGTTCGACGAAACCTACGTGCACTGGGTGAAGAACGAAACCGAGAAGACACGCGTGATCCTGTTCTGCGACATCGAGCGCCCGCTGAGTAATCGCGTGATGACCCGCGTCAACCGTTGGGTCAGCAAGCAACTGGGCCGCGCCACCGCGCCGCAGAACCTGGATGACGAGCGCGTCGGCGGCATCAACCAGGCGTATGCCTGGAGCAAGACCTTCAGTGACAAGTTCAGTGGTGTGGTCAAACAGTGGAAGCGCAAGCATCCAAAGGCTTACCGCATTGCGCGGCCGGTGCTGGCAGTGGTCGTTCTGGTGCTGTTGTGGAAGTGGCTGTTCGGCTGATCTGAAGCGTTAAACGCGGTCAAAGTGTGGGAGGGGGCTTGCTCCCGATGGCGGTATGTCAGTCAAAACATCTATGACTGATCCAACGCTATCGGGAGCAAGTCGAATCGTCGCACCGCCCCTCCCACATTAGTTCTCCATTGCTTTTGAGATCGCCTTACGACGCAATCAACTGCCGCAGCACATAGTGCAAAATCCCCCCCGACTTGAAGTATTCCACTTCATTCAAGGTGTCGATCCGGCACAGCACGTCGACCTTCTCGCGGCTGCCATCCTCGCGTGTAATCACCAGCGTCAGGTTCATCCGCGGCACGATCTCCACCTCGCTCAGCCCGAGAATATCGATCTTCTCCTTGCCCGTGAGCGTCAGCGCCTTGCGGTTCTGATCCAGCTTGAACTGCAATGGCAACACACCCATGCCCACCAGATTGGAACGGTGGATCCGCTCGAAGCTTTCGGCGATCACCGCCTTGACCCCCAGCAGGTTGGTGCCTTTGGCCGCCCAGTCACGGCTGGATCCGGTGCCGTACTCTTGACCTGCAATGACCACCAGCGGCGTGCCCGATGCCTGGTATTTCATTGACGCATCGTAAATCGGCATCTTCTCGCCGGTGGGGATGTACAGCGTGTTGCCGCCTTCTTCGCCACCGAGCATTTCATTGCGGATGCGGATATTGGCAAACGTGCCGCGCATCATCACTTCATGGTTACCGCGGCGTGAGCCGTAGGAGTTGAAGTCCCGCGGTTCGACGCCTTGCTCGCGCAGGTAGCGGCCAGCGGGGCTGTCGATCTTGATATTGCCGGCGGGGGAGATGTGGTCGGTGGTGACTGAATCGCCCAGCATCGCCAGCACGTTGGCGCCCATGACGTCTTTGATCACCGGCAACGGGCCGTCGATGTCCTCGAAGAAGGGTGGATGCTGGATATAGGTGGAATCCTTCTGCCACACGTACGTCGCGGCCTGGGGCACATCAATGGCCTGCCACTGCTCGTCGCCGGCAAACACCTCGGCGTATTCCTTGTGGAACATGCTGGTGCTGACCTGCGCCACGGCGTCGGCAATTTCTTTGCTGCTTGGCCAGATGTCCTTGAGGTAGACCGGGTTTCCGTCCTGATCGTTACCCAACGGCTCGCTGCTGATATCGATGCGCACGGTGCCAGCCAGCGCATAGGCGACCACCAGCGGCGGCGATGCCAGCCAGTTGGTTTTCACCAATGGGTGCACGCGGCCTTCGAAGTTACGGTTGCCCGACAGTACCGAGGCCACGGCGAGGTCGGCCTTCTGGATGGCTTTTTCAATAGGCTCGGGCAATGGCCCGGAGTTGCCGATGCAGGTGGTGCAGCCATAGCCCACCAGATCAAAGCCGAGGGTGTCCAAGTATTGAGTGAGGCCTGCCGCCTTGTAGTAGTCGGTGACCACCTTGGAGCCGGGAGCCAGTGAGGTCTTCACCCACGGTTTGCGCGTGAGGCCTTTTTCCACGGCTTTTTTCGCCACCAGCCCGGCGGCCATCATTACGCTGGGGTTGGACGTGTTTGTGCAGGAGGTGATGGCGGCGATCACCACCGCGCCGTTTTTCAGCCGATAGGTCGTGCCTTCGTACTCGTAGTCTGCTTCGCCCACCAGGTCGGCGTTGCCCACGGCCACACCACCGCCGCCTTCACTTTCCAGGCGGCCTTCTTCCTTGTTGGTGGGTTTGAATTGCAGGTCGAGGAAGTCGCTGAAGGCCTGGCCGACATTCGGCAGGGCCACACGGTCCTGTGGACGTTTTGGCCCAGCCAGGCTGGCTTCGACGCTCCCCATGTCCAGGGCCAGGCTGTCGGTGAACACCGGTTCCTGACCGGCATTGCGCCATAAGCCTTGGGCCTTGGTGTAAGCCTCGACCAGTTTCACGGTTTGCGCCGGACGACCGGACAGCCGCAGATAATCCAGGGTGACGTCATCCACCGGGAAAAATCCGCAGGTGGCGCCATATTCCGGGGCCATGTTGGCGATGGTGGCGCGGTCGGCCAGGGGCAGATCGGCCAGGCCGTCGCCGTAGAACTCGACAAATTTACCCACCACGCCTTTTTTGCGCAGCATCTGGGTCACGGTCAGCACCAGGTCGGTGGCGGTGATGCCTTCCTTGAGTTTACCGGTGAGCTTGAAGCCGATTACTTCCGGGATCAGCATCGACACCGGCTGGCCGAGCATCGCCGCTTCCGCTTCGATGCCGCCCACGCCCCAGCCCAGTACGCCGAGGCCATTGATCATGGTGGTGTGGGAGTCCGTGCCGACCAATGTGTCGGGGAAGGCGTAGGTGCGGCCGTCCTCGTCCTTGGTCCAGACGGTGCGGCCAAGGTATTCCAGGTTGACCTGATGGCAGATGCCCGTGCCCGGCGGCACCACGCTGAAGTTGTCGAAGGCGCTCTGGCCCCAGCGCAGGAAGGCGTAGCGTTCGCCATTGCGCTGCATCTCGATATCGACGTTTTCTTCGAAGGCGTCGGCATTGCCGAACTTGTCGACCATTACCGAGTGGTCGATCACCAGGTCCACGGGGGAGAGAGGATTGATGCGCTGCGGGTCGCCCCCGGCCTTGGCCACGGCGGCGCGCATGGCGGCCAGGTCGACTACGGCGGGTACACCGGTGAAGTCCTGCATCAGCACGCGGGCGGGGCGGTACTGGATCTCACGGTCGGACTGGCGCTCTTTGAGCCAGGCAGCAATGGCCTTGAGGTCTGCGCCGGTGACGGTCTTGTTGTCTTCCCAGCGCAGCAGGTTTTCCAGCAGCACCTTGAGCGACATCGGCAGCTTATCCAGATCGCCCAGGCTCTTGGCGGCTTCGGGCAGGCTGAAATAGTGGTAGGTCTTGTCGTCGATTTCTAAAGTTTTAAGGGTTCTCAGGCTATCAAGGGATGACATTACATGACTCCTTATGGTCCGCACGGCTACGGACCTGACGGGACGAACAGAGCTTTAAAACTAGCGCTGTTTTCATTAGCAGGCTAATAACTGGACTCTATGGGCAAGTCCAAGGTTCCGAACTCGGCTATCATGCGCGCGTTTTCATGACAGGCATTGCGATCGAGCAAGCCAGTTGCCAGGAGATTCAATGAACACCCTTTTTATGCACTGCCGCCCGGGTTTTGAAGGCGAAGTCTGTTCCGAGATCGCGGAACACGCCGCGCGTCTGAACGTTTCCGGCTACGCCAAAGCCAAGACCGGCAGCGCCTGCGCCGAATTTGTCTGCACCGAAGAAGACGGCGCCCAGCGCTTGATGCACGGCCAACGCTTTGCCGAGCTGATCTTCCCGAGGCAGTGGGCGCGCGGGGTGTTTATCGACCTGCCGGAAACCGATCGCATCAGCGTGATCCTCGCTCACCTGCGTGAATTCCCGGTGTGCGGCAGCCTCTGGCTGGAGATGGTCGACACCAACGATGGCAAGGAACTGTCGAACTTCTGCAAGAAATTCGAAGTGCACCTGCGCAAAGCCCTGCTCAACGCCGGCAAACTGGTGGACGACCCGAGCAAGCCGCGCTTGCTGCTGACGTTCAAGAGTGGCCGCGAAGTGTTCATGGGGCTGGCCGAGTCGAACAACTCGGCGATGTGGCCGATGGGCATTCCACGCCTGAAATTCCCGCGCGACGCGCCAAGCCGCTCAACCCTCAAGCTGGAAGAGGCCTGGCACCACTTTATCCCCCGCGATCAATGGGACGAGCGCCTGCACGGCGACATGACCGGCGTCGACCTCGGTGCCGCGCCGGGCGGCTGGACTTGGCAACTGGTCAACCGCGGCATGTTGGTGACGGCCATCGACAACGGCCCCATGGCCGAAAGCCTGATGGACACCGGCCTGGTGCAGCACCTGATGGCCGACGGTTTCACCTTCGTGCCCAAGCAACCAGTTGACTGGATGGTGTGCGACATTGTGGAGAAACCCGCACGCAACGCCGCGCTGCTGGAAACCTGGATTGGCGAAGGATATTGCCGCGAGGCGGTGGTGAACCTGAAGTTGCCGATGAAGCAGCGTTATGCCGAAGTGAAGCGTCTGCTGGAGCGCATCGAAGAGGGTTTCAAGGCGCGCGGCATCCGCGTGGAGATCGGTTGCAAGCAGCTTTACCACGACCGTGAGGAAGTGACGTGCCACCTGCGTCGACTGGTGGATGCGAAGAAAACCAAGGCCCGTTAACGAGGAGTAATCAATGAGCGATATTAACGACAGCCCCGTAGACGGCGTTCTCGATGCAACAGGCCTCAACTGCCCGGAACCGGTGATGATGCTGCACCAGCACATCCGCGACCTGCCGGCAGGCGGCTTGCTCAAAGTGATCGCGACCGACCCGTCAACCCGTCGCGATATTCCCAAGTTCTGCGTGTTCCTTGACCACGAATTGGTGGATCAGCAGGAGCAGGCCGGCACCTACCTGTACTGGATTCGCAAAAAGGCCGACTAAGCGCGCGCCTTATCCGCCCGGATACGCCGGCGTGCACTGCGCGCCAGGCGTACCAGCAACATCCCCGCCGCACAGCTCAGGCCCACGATCAGCCCTTGCCACAAACCGCTTGGGCCGCTGGGCGCGCCGAGCCAGTCAGTCAGCCCTAGGGCGTAGCCCACCGGCAATCCCACGCCCCAGTAGGCGAACAACGTCAGCACCATGGTCACCCGGGTGTCCTGATAGCCACGCAATGCGCCAGCGGCAGTGACCTGGATCGAGTCCGAGAACTGAAACAGCGCCGAGAACACGATCAGCGTCGACGCTAAGTGGATCACCACCGGGTCCGGGGTATAGATCGTCGCGATCTGCTCGCGAAACAACAGCATCAGGCTGCACGACAGGCAGGCATATGCCAGCGCGGTGCCCATGCCGACCCCGGCGGCGAAGCGCGCTTCACGTGCTTCGCCACGCCCCAGGGCCTGACCGACGCGCACGGTGACGGCCATGCTCAGGGAGTAGGGGATCATGAACACCAGGGAGCTGACGTTCAGTGCAATCTGATGCCCGGACACCACCGTGGCGCCGAGGCTGCCGAGCAACAGGGCGATCACTGCAAAAATGCTCGACTCGGCAAAGATCGCGACGCCAATCGGCAGACCAATCCCCAATACACGCTTGATCACAGCCCATTGCGGCCAGTCAAAGCGCTTGAACAATTCACTGCTCTGATAGGCCGGGCCCCAGCGCGTCCAGACGGCCAGGCCGAGCATCATCACCCACATCGCAATGGCCGTGGCCCAGCCACAGCCCACGCCGCCCATGGCCGGCACGCCAAAGTGGCCGTAAATGAAGATGTAGTTCAGCGGAATATTCAGCGCCAGGCCGACCAGGCCCATGACCATGCTCGGTCGCGTACGGCCAAGGCCATCGCTGAAACAGCGCAGCACGTAATACAGCGCAATCGCTGGCATCCCCGCGGCGATGCCGTGCAGGTAGCCCATGGACGGCACGATCAGGTCAGGCTCGACCTTCATGGCATGCAGGATCGGTTCGGCGCACAGCAGCAGCAATCCTCCGAGGATCCCCACGACCACCGCCAGCCACAAGGCCTGGCGCACCAGCGGTCCGATTTCGCTGAATTTGCCGGCACCGTAGCGCTGAGCGACTTTTGGTGTGGTGGCCAGCAGCGTGCCGCTCATCAGCAAGTACACCGGGATCCAGATCGAGTTGCCCAACCCCACTGCCGCCAGGTCCTGGGGGCTGACACGTCCGGCCATCACCGCGTCGACAAAACTCATGGCGGTGGTAGCCAGTTGGCCGATCATGATTGGCAGAGCGAGCGTCAGCAGGTCGCGCACTTCCCGACTGATACGGACGGGGCGGGTGAGGGGGGTGGCGGCAGTGTTCACGTGCGGGTGTCCAATAGAAAATAGCGCAAGGACGGCGGATTCTACGCCTTGACGCCATGGTCAGGAAAAAACCTGTGTTAGGGATTTGTAAGCGACCTCTCAGGGCACCGCATATCCCTGGTGGGAGGGGGCTTGCCCCCGATTGCAGAGTGTCAGTCACTGGATAGTCGCTGACACACGGCTATTCGGGGGCAAGCCCCCTCCCACATTGCAGATCGCATCCCTGTACACTGCTGATCCGCCAAAGGAGCCTGCCATGCTGATTGTTGCCGACGAAAATATCCCGCTGCTCGATGCCTTCTTCCAAGGATTTGGCGAGATTCGCCGGGTGCCCGGCCGTTCCCTTGATCGCGCCACGGTCGAGCAGGCTGACGTACTGCTGGTGCGCTCGGTGACTAACGTCAATCGCGCGTTACTGGAGGGCTCAAAGGTGCGTTTTGTCGGCACCTGCACCATCGGCACCGATCACTTGGACCTCGACTACTTCAAGCAGACCGGCATCCAATGGTCCAGCGCGCCCGGCTGCAATGCCCGTGGCGTGGTGGACTACGTGCTAGGCAGCCTGCAGACCCTCGCCGAGATTGAAGGCGCCGACCTCAACCAACGCACCTATGGCATTGTCGGCGCCGGTGAAGTGGGCGGGCGGTTGGTCAAGGTGCTCAAAGGCCTGGGCTGGAATGTCCTGGTGTGCGACCCGCCGCGGCAGATCGCCGAAGGGGGCGACTATGTGAGCCTGGCGCAGATCATCGAGCAGTGTGACGTGATCAGCCTGCACACGCCTTTGACCAAGTCCGGCAATGGCTCTACCTGGCATTTATTCGACCGTCAGCGCCTCGAACAACTCAAACCCGGCACTTGGCTGATCAACGCCAGCCGTGGCCCGGTAGTGGACAACGCCGCCCTGCGCGAGGTGCTGTTGGAACGCGAAGACCTGCAAGCGGTGTTGGATGTGTGGGAAGGCGAGCCCGAAGTGGATGTGGACCTGGCCGACCTATGCGTGCTGGCCACACCGCATATCGCCGGTTACAGCCTGGAAGGCCGCCAGCGCGGCACGGCGCAGATCTACCAGGCGTTTTGCGCGTACCTGGGTCAGGAACCGAGCATTCAGTTGAGTGAGCTGTTGCCTGCGCTGTGGTTGGCTGAAGTGCACTTGAATGCCTCGACCGACCCGGCCTGGGCGCTGGCGACCTTGTGCCGCAGCGTGTACGACCCGCGCCGGGATGATGCGGATTTCCGTCGTAGCCTGGTTGGAACTGTGCAAGAGCAGCGCAAGGCGTTCGACCTGCTGCGCAAGCACTATCCCGAGCGTCGCGAGATTGATGGCTTGAGTGTGCGCATCAATGGGGAGTCGGCGGCGTTGTCGAAGATCGTGTCCGCACTGGGCGCGGTAGCTGTTTAAGCGCCCATAAAAAACCCGGCCATCAAGGCCGGGTCTGAAAGAGCTTGGGCGCTTCAGCCTTGCTGGGCAGGCTTGACCAGTTTTTCTTCCAGTTCGCGGCACGCTTGCTGGATCATTTCTTCGGTGATCTGCACCTCATGGCCTTGGGCGTCGATGACGGAGCAAGGCAACTGCTGGGGTTGGCGGATCACTTCAATTTTGGCATCGCTGCTGTTTTGCAAGGTCATGGCCTGTCTCCTCATCAGGTTGTATACCTACTTTAAAACCCCCGCGTGACCGCGCTGTTACAACTCCCTGCACGACCACCGGTTCGAATACTCAGTCCACCAGAAACGGCGGCCGATTTCCAGCCGGGCATTAGACCGATAGCCTCTAGGGATGAGTATCGGCGGGCATAATTAACCTGACTCATTGTTATTTGCCCAAGTTCCCCCAATGTTGGGTACAGGTTCCTCATCGGTGATGCCCCTATGTTCTCAACCCGTCAACGCCGCGCGATTCGCCTGGCCAGCCGTTTTATCGCGCCATACCGCTGGCAGGCGCTGGGTGCTTTGCTGGCGCTGATCGTTACCGCCGGGATTACCTTGTCCATGGGCCAAGGCATTCGCCTGCTGGTGGACCAGGGCTTCATGACCCAATCGCCACACCTACTCAACCAGTCCATCGGCCTGTTCATGATCCTGGTGCTTGGCTTGGCGGTGGGTACTTTTGCGCGGTTTTACTTGGTCTCCTGGATTGGCGAGCGAGTGGTGGCGGATATTCGTCGGCAGGTGTTTAACCACCTCATCTACCTGCATCCCGGCTTCTATGAGAACAACCGCAGTTCGGAAATCCAGTCGCGGCTGACCACCGACACTACCTTGCTGCAATCGGTGATCGGCTCGTCGCTGTCACTGTTCCTGCGCAATGCCTTGATGGTCATTGGCGGCATCGTGTTGCTGTTCGTCACCAACCCCAAGCTCACCAGCATCGTGGTGGTTGCATTGCCGCTGGTGCTGGCGCCGATCCTGATTTTCGGGCGCCGCGTGCGTAGCCTGTCTCGACTGAGCCAGGACCGCATTGCCGATGTGGGCAGTTATGTCTCCGAAACCCTTGGCCAGATCAAGACCGTGCAGGCCTATAACCACCAGGTTCAGGACGAGCAGCGCTTTGCCGTGACCGTGGAAGAAGCCTTTGCCACCGCGCGCAAACGCATCGCCCAGCGCGCCTGGCTGATCACGCTGGTGATCATGCTGGTGCTCGGTGCCGTGGGTGTGATGTTGTGGGTCGGCGGCATGGACGTGATCAGTGGGCGCATTTCCGGCGGCGAACTGGCGGCGTTCGTGTTTTACAGCCTGATCGTCGGCAGCGCGGTCGGCACCCTGAGCGAAGTGCTCGGTGAGCTGCAGCGTGCAGCCGGTGCAGCTGAGCGGATTGGTGAGCTGTTGCAGTCGACTAATGAAATCCAGGCTCCGGCAACCGATACCGTGAAATTGCCCGAGCGGGTCAGTGGCCGTATGGAGCTGCAAGATCTGCGCTTTTCCTATCCCTCGCGACCTGACAGCTACGCTATCGACGGGTTGAACCTGACCATCAACCCCGGTGAAACCCTGGCACTCGTCGGACCGTCCGGCGCGGGTAAATCGACGATCTTCGACCTGCTGCTGCGTTTCTACGATCCGCAGCATGGCCGAATCCTGCTCGAAGGCCATCCGCTGACCGACCTCGACCCCCTGGACCTGCGCCGCCACTTTGCCCTGGTGTCCCAGAGCCCGGCGTTGTTTTTCGGCAGCGTCGAAGAGAACATCCGCTACGGCAATCCCTCAGCTACCCGCGAGCAAGTCGAAGCCGCTGCACGCATCGCCCATGCTCACGACTTCATCTTGCAAATGCCCGACGGCTACCAGACCCACCTCGGTGATGGCGGGCTGGGCCTCTCTGGTGGCCAGCGCCAGCGCTTGGCCATCGCCCGCGCGTTGCTGGTGGACGCACCAATCCTGCTGCTGGACGAAGCCACCAGCGCTCTGGATGCGCAAAGTGAACACTTGATCCAGCAGGCACTGCCTCAATTGATGCAGGGCCGTACTACGCTGGTGATTGCCCACCGCCTGGCGACGGTGAAGAACGCCGACCGCATTGCGGTAATGGACCAAGGCAAACTGGTTGCGGTGGGCACGCATCAGCAGCTGATTGCGGGCAACCCGTTGTATGCGCGGTTGGCGGCATTGCAGTTCAGTAGTGGTGCGCAAGCGCAATGACCTGCTATGCCTGGCGCCAGTGCTAACGGAAGTAGACAGGTTTGTACCAAACCCTAGTGTCCACATAGTGTTTGGGCTCGCCCGGAAGCGCCACGTTCATCTTTATCTTGCTACCGTGAGTCTTGACAACGTGCTGGGTGACTTTCCCTACAAAGGCCTGATACATGTTCATATCTGCCAGCCGCTCGGCGTTTTTAGCAGAGATGCCGGGGCTGATCTCGTTGATCCGCGCAATCAGGTCGTCTCGCGCGGCCGTCAATGACGTAGAGCCGTGTTGGATTGAAACCGAGCCCTCGAACGCCTTCACCGGCCGGTTGATCTCCTTTTGCAGCAAGCTGCCGAAGGCGCGACTGCCACCCTCGCCAGAGTAGCAAACCAATAGCCGCACATTGTTAAAGGCGCTGGGGTCGACGCCTTTCGTGTTCAACAAAGCGACCAAGTCTTTGGCCGAGTACGCGGTATTGTCGATAACGATGCTGCTTCCACGGTTCAAAAATCTGTCCAGTCGGCTGCGCTCAAGACCGTGGGCGACAATATTCAGGCGATCAACACCTTTATAGGTGTCGACGAACACATGCATTTCATTGGCCACAAGTTTGAGGTCTTTCATCGTGCCTTTCATTTGTATGACGTTGTCATAGGCCAGACTTTTTTCGAAAGACACAGGTGAAGTTGCAGGTTGACTGCCTGTTGCGGCTGAAATTGGCCGATGATTGTCGGGTGAGAAGTTATCCAGTTTCTTCCCGTAAGCTGTGTTTTTATTCACGTCATAGTGCAGCCAGTGACCGGTTTTGTTATCCAGTTGGGCGGTTACTCGGCTGGGTTCGAGTGCACCGGGGGCGCGATAAGTGCCTTCCGCTATGTCGGCTCGTTCGGCAAACGCGCGCAGTTGAGCGTGATCCATCGTGCTCTGCGACAGTTGCCGTGCATTAAGGGGTTTCGTGCCTGCGGCCAGCCGGGCACTGCTGGCCGGCGCGCCCGAGGCCTTACCCAGCACGCCGCGACCTATTCGGCTGCTCGCCATGGCCACCCGGGTCGCGCCTCTGGGACCGCCAACGGCACTCGCGCCTCTGCCCAGGGCCGAGCCGGTCAAGTACATCACTCCGTCAAACAACAGATCTCCCAGTGCCGCCAAGGGGTCTCCATTGATCAGGTTTTTAACGGCAGACGCCCCAGGTATTAGCCCTACAATTATGTTAAACAGGGCTTTTTCCTTATCGGCCTCTTCATCGAATGTTGTGATGCTTTTGGTCAGTTCCAGTAGTTGCTCAAAGTTTGATTCCGGGTTGGAGTAATTGACTACCGTATTACTGATATAGGCACTGCGCGCGCTGCTGAACGAGGCAGGGATGGTCACTGGCAATTGCCGGGCCCGTTGTTGTACTGCATCTTGGGAGGCGCTTGGTTTGACTTCATGGATCGCCGTATTTGTCCATTTTGAACCTTGATGGCTGGGCACCTTGACCCAATCTCCTTGGGGGCCTTCCTTAAAGTTTGTCTTCAGATCGTCACGTTTATTTATCTGGCCTTTTTGCGCTGATATTTCATAAAACTCCAGGTTCCCGTCGCGCTCGGTCTGGAAGATCAGTGCCTTTTGCTCTTTCGGCTGGCTGGGTACTTTATCTTCGTCATTAATTGTGAAACCTGGGAGGTTGCTTTCATAACGGCTGACCTGACCCTCTATGAATATACGAATGCTGCCAAACTCAAGATTCTTGCGATCTTCCAGAGGAAGTTTCGCAAGCTGGTTTTTTATCACGCTCGCCTGTGCTTTTTTGGTGCCTTCCGTGTAGTCGAAAAAGGCTTGCTTATGGAGGGATTTTGCGTCTGGCAAGTGAGCAAGACGGGCAATCATGCTGGGGGCAATCGTGTTGTTATCGGATACCCAATTAGAAAACGGATTGACTTCGGGTTTTGAAAGATAAAAGTCCAGTAGCGAATATTTTGGCTGCGTGGAGCTAGCAAGATTTCCGTGGCCTCTGCCGCGGGGGCTGTTATCGCGAAAGCATTTAAGTTCGTAGGGAAGCCCCTCGCCGAATTGTTGCTTGAGTTGCTGTAGCGCCACATCGCGTTGGGTCGGCACCTTACTGGCAAGTTGCTCGACGGCTTGTTGCAACGTTGAAGTTTTGTCAGCGAGCGCGCGCTGGACCCGATCAATGTCAGCCTGAGGATAGTTCCCGTCATCGCGGGGCACGAGTTCGCCGTTGATCTTGCCCCACTCAATAAGCGCCGCTCGCGATGTGACTTGCTGAATGGCCTGCCCCTCTTGCGAAATCGGGTCCAGAGCATCTCGGGCACATACTTGCGCAAACGTCATCTGCATCGTGGCACCAGGGCTATAGGCCTCGATCCGCGTCACCGCCGCTTTGAAACTCACCCACGCTGCCGATCCCAACGTAATGCTGGCAGGAGCGTTTTTGACCAATAACTCCGGCGCTGTACGCGAAAGCAGCATTTGTGCAGCAATGGGCGCCATGTCCGGCGAGGCTCTGTTCAGTTTTATCAGGTGGTCAATGAACGCCTGCTTGATAGTTGCGAGGGGCTGCCCCATGAAACGTCCGTCGGCCAGATTGAAACCCGCGAGATGATTGATTTGCGGGCCAAACATGCTTTCTGGGTCCAGAGTGGTAGCGATGGCAGTCAACAGCCAGTCATGGCTGGAGCTGGTCTTCCAGCCATCCCCCATCTTTTGGTGCAAGGCGGCTTCGAGTTCGATGGCTTTTGGTGTGTTGATGATTTTTTCGATGACTTTAAGTGGGTCGCGCAATTCGTTTTGGGAAATGTGCAGGTGGCTTGTGAGATAACCCAAAACTCCCCGTGGGTTTTGGGGCTCCGTTCTTTCCTTCACCAACGCCGGTAGTTGCAGGTTGTAGTGAAAATGACTGTAAACGCTCTTTTGGTCGTGGTCGCCCAGCGGGGCCGGCCACGAGATCGCCCCACCCAGGCTGCCTAGGCGTGGTGCCTGCAACGGCGGGGCATTGAGCGTGCTGATCATGTTCTCCAGTGCTTCAAGCGTGCTGGGCAACCGCCAGTTATTTGCCAGGATAAATTGCTCAAGTGTCACGGTGCGTCCAGGGCCGGTTTCGGGGCCTTGGCCGAATGACGAGTGCGGGTGCACCTCTATCGTTGTGTTCTTTAACCGCTCCTCAATCCCCTCAGTACCATAGCGCACAAGGCCCTTGAGCTTTTCGCAGAGCGCGCGCGTGTCCACCAAGTCGCCAAGGGCGGTCCGCTCTGTATTGAGCTTGCCCGTATTGGCCGGCCCATCCTCGACCTTGTTTGGAACCGCGTTGGCGGCGTTTTTGGTGAATGTCTGGGTCTGCTGCAGCTCTGCTGTCCGTGGCGTCGTGAGGGGTACCGATTCACCGTGAAAATTCGCCACCACTTCAAAGGGCGCAGATGTGGGGTCCGATGCGGACAGACGAAGGGGGCTGTTGCCCGCCGCCACGACGTTGGCGGCGCGAAGAATCGGCGCCACAACGACCGGCCAGAGCGGGTTTTCATCCGTTGCCCTGAACACCTCCCGGCGCCCATCAGTCATGGTGAAGGTGATCTGGTCGCGCAGACTGATCATTAAGGGTTTGGAAAGATTAATGTGCCTTTGCGTTGCCCATTCGACGAATTGGGGATGCTTGAGCAGCGTATGCAGGTGCGTCCACCACTGGCCGAAGGTCGAACTTGGCGGGATACCCTCAACGCTCTCTATGCCATCGTACGATGGGCCGGTTTTCGCCGATCTGGCTGATACGGCGGCAAACAGCACGGCCAATTCCTGATCGGCCTTGGCTTGCGGCGTTTTGCCGGCATCTTGATCAGGCGTGGGCGGCTTTTCACTCTTGACCTCGAAGAGTGGCGGGGGGGTGATGATGTTGGTCGCGGGCTGAGTGTTTAAGCGGCTGCTGATGGACGTGAGTGTCATGTCTGAGTTTCTCTCTAGGCCATTTTGAAGTCAGTCACTCAGAGATGATTTATCGACTGAGCTCGTGGGCTGAGTGAACATCAGACTTTTCGCGTTCCATCATGTTTTTTCTGTATGTGTATTTCCCCGGGCGATCAGAATGTTTTCAGCCGTGGAAATGAAAATGCCCGCATCTTTCGATGCGGGCATTTTCAGAGTCGCTTCAGACCTTACTGGTCATCAAAATAGCGCTCATGCCAATCCACAAGAGGCTGTGGTGAGTTGAGTTTTTGCCCGTAGATCACGGAATAAGACAACACGTTCTGCACATACTGGCGGGTTTCGTCGAATGGGATGCTTTCCACCCATACATCGAAACTCAAGTGATCCGCTCCGCGCAGCCACTGGCGCACACGGCCGGGGCCGGCGTTGTAGGCGGCGGAAGCGAGCACGCGGTTGCCGTTGAACTGGCTGTGCACCTGGCTCAGGTAGGCGGCGCCGAGCTGGATGTTTTTGTCCGGGTCCAGGACCTGGGCCGGGGAAGCCAGCGGGATGCTGAATTTGCGCGCGGTTTCCTTGGCGGTGCCGGGCATCAGTTGCATCAGGCCGCTGGCGCCTACGCCGGAGCGGGCGTCGTCCATGAAGGCGCTTTCCTGGCGGGTAATGGCGAATACCCAGCTCGAATGCAGGCCCCGCACCTTGGCTTCACGCACCAGGGTGTCGCGGTGGGCCATTGGGAAGCGGATATCCAGATCGTCCCAGTACTGGGCCTGGCTAATGGTGCGGATCGCCGGGAAGTACCACTTCATGTCGTACGCCAGCTTGGCCTGGGCGACCATCTCATCACGGTTGAAATGACGGCTGACGTGGTACCACTCGCGGCGGCCATCCACGATCTGGCCACGGGCGTAGAACTCCAGAGCGCGACGCACGCCGGGTGTGTTACGCACTTTATTGACCAGCGCCTGACTCATCACCAGCGGCTTGTTGTTCAACTGGTACGGAGCCTTGGAGCGGTCGGCGGCGAGGAAACCGTAGAAATCCCGCTCCCGCGAAAGGTTCTTGTAGAGCACCAATGCTTGCGGGTTCTTCGGCTCAGCCAGTTCAAGGCTGCGCGCCTGCCAGTAGCGCCAGCGGTTGGAGGTGGCCAAGTCTTGTGGGAGTTTGCGCGTCAACTGGTAGGCATCTTCCCAGCGCGCCAGGCGCAACAGCAGGCGCAGGCGCCATTCGGAGACGGTGTTGTCGCGCAGTTCCGGGTCGTATTTGGTCATCACCTCAAGGGCGCGTGGGTCGAAACGCTTGGCCAGGGTCAGGCCGATTTCACGGGCGATTGCCACTTTTTCGTCACGGGAGAAGTGCATGCTGCTGGCGTAACCGTCGAGCAGGGCCATGGCTTTGTCCGGGTCCTGGCGCGCCAGGCGGCGCAGGCCCAGGCCTACGGCATCCGACATAGCCTCGGTGGCCGGCTGGAAGCGCGATGGATCGCTTAGCATGTCGGGCTTTTGCGCCACGTCCACCATCAGGCGACCTTGGGCACCGAGGGTCGGCAGGGTTTTTACCAGGCTGTTGGCCAGCGCGTAGTTGCGCGCTTCGGCGGCGAGTTTGGTGCGGTCCCAGATTTTCTGTTCGGTGAGTTGGCCGTCGGCGGCCCACTGGCCAAACGTGGCATCACAGGCGGCGGGTTGGGATTTGCCGGTCATCCACAGCTTTTCGGCGGTCTTGTAGCCTTCGGCCTTCAGGTTGTGGGTGAGCTGGTATTGGCCGTGCAGGCAGTCCAGTTCGACGAAATTGAGTTTGGGGTCGTAGTACTTTTCAAAGGTTTGCCAGTCGCCACGCTCGGACAGCCAGCGCAACCAGCGCAGTTTCATCCAGTTCGCCTGGGGCAGGTCGCCGTTTTTGGCCAGGAACTGCTCGATTTCCTGGTTACTCGCGGTTTTCAGGCGCGCAGTTAGTTCGTCGTAGGCCAGGTACGGTGTAAGCGGATAATCGGCCAGGGCCTGGCTGTATTGCATGTATGGGCCGGTATCGCCCTTGGCCAGAGCGCGCTTGGCTTCATCGTAATATTGACGTTGGGTAGTGAGGTCCACGGCCTGGGCGGATTGAACGGCGGTGGCGGAAAGAAGCAGACAAGATAAAAAGTTGAAAAGGCGACTGCGCATGAGACGTCCGTGCAGAGAAATCACGACTAGCGCCGGCACTGCCGACGCTGATTGCCCCTAGCTTAGCCTTTTGCCAGCGACCGGCGAAAGCTTTGCTGGCCGGTTCGTTCAGGTTTACGGGAAATGTCCTACAGAACGTGTCGGCCTTGAAAATGCTGGCCGCATCCCACCCTCAACTCAGGTAGAATGCGCGCCCAGTTTTTGGAGAAGCGTATGACCCTGCTCAAATTCAGCGATGTGTCCCTTGCTTTCGGCGCTATGCCGTTGTTGGACAAGGTGTCCTGGCAGATCGCCCGTGGTGAGCGGGTGTGCATCATCGGCCGCAACGGCACCGGCAAGTCCAGCATGATGAAGCTGGTAAAAGGCGACCAAAAGCCCGATGACGGCTCTGTTTGGCGCGCCCCGGGCCTCAAGATTGGCGAATTGCCGCAAGAATTGCCGGTGGCCGACGGACGGACAGTGTTCGACGTGGTTGCCGAAGGCCTGGACGGTGTGGGCGAGTTGCTTGCGCAATACCATCACCTGGCGCAGAACTGCGTCACCGAGGAAGACCTGAACAAGCTGATGCACGTTCAGCAGGACCTCGAAGCACGTGATGGCTGGCGCCTGCAGCAACTGGTGGACAGCACCCTGAGCCGCCTGCAACTGCCGGCCGACAAGACCCTCGCCGAGTTGTCCGGCGGCTGGCGTCGCCGCGTGCTGCTGGCCCAGGCCCTGGTGTCCGAGCCGGATCTGTTGCTGCTCGACGAACCAACGAACCACCTGGACATCGGCGCCATCGCCTGGCTTGAAGAAGCCCTCAAGGATTTCCAGGGCGCCGTGCTGTTCATCACGCACGACCGTTCTTTCCTGCAAAACCTGGCCACGCGCATCCTTGAACTGGATCGCGGCGGCTTGATCGACTGGAACGGCGACTACGCCAGCTTCCTGGTGCACAAAGAAGCGACGCTGGCGGCTGAAGAAACTGCCAACGCGCTGTTCGACAAAAAGCTGGCCCAGGAAGAAGTCTGGATCCGCCAGGGCATCAAGGCGCGCCGCACCCGTAACGAAGGCCGCGTGCGCGCCCTCAAAGCCCTGCGTGTTGAACGTAGCGAGCGTCGTGAGCGCACCGGCAAGGCCAATATCCAGCTGGATACCGCCGACAAGTCGGGTAAACAAGTGATGGTGCTGGAAAACGTCAGCTTCCATCACCCGGACGGTCCGTTCCTGATCAAGGACTTCTCCATGGTCCTGCAGCGTGGCGACCGTATTGGTCTGCTGGGCGCCAACGGTACCGGCAAGACTACCTTGCTCAAGCTGATGCTCAATGGTCTGAAGCCGACCAGCGGCACCGTGGAGGAGGGCACACGCATCGACGTGGCTTACTTCGACCAGTTACGCCATCAGTTGGACCTGGAAAAAACCGTGATCGACAACGTGGCTGAAGGTCGCGACTTTATCGACATCGACGGCCAGAGCCGCCACGTGCTGAGCTACCTGGGCGACTTCCTGTTCAGCCCGCAGCGCGCACGGACGCCGGTCAAGGCCTTGTCCGGTGGTGAGCGCGCACGCTTGCTGTTGGCCAAACTGTTCAGCAAACCTGCCAACTTGCTGGTGCTCGACGAACCGACCAACGACCTCGACGTAGAAACCCTTGAACTGCTGGAAGAGGTCTTATTGACCTTCAACGGCACTGTGCTGATGGTCAGCCACGACCGGGCATTCCTCGATAACGTGGTCACCAGCACCCTGGTCTTTGAAGGTGAAGGCAAGGTGCGCGAATACGTCGGTGGCTATCAGGACTGGCTGCGCCAGGGCGGTTCACCGCGCCTGTTGGGCGTGACCGAGAGCAAGTCCGGCAAGGCCGACTTGAACTCGGCGGTGGTCACACCTGTTGCCGCTGCTGCCCCTGCACCCGAGGCTGCGCCGACGGCCAAGAAGAAGCTCAGCTACAAGTTGCAGCGCGAGCTGGAAGCCTTGCCGGGTGATATCGACGCCAAGGAACAGCAGATTGCTGCGGTAGAAGCCGACATGGCTGATGCGGGTTTTTATCTGCGTCCGGCGGCGGAAACTGCCAAGGTCATCGCTTCTCTGGAGAAGTTGAACCAAGAACTGGAAGTGCTGATGGAGCGTTGGGCAGAGTTAGATGCCTGAGTGACTTGAGGTCAGTAAAAAAGCGGCTCAAATGTGGGAGGGGGCTTGCCCCCGATAGCGGTGTCTCAGTCAGTGGTGTTTCTACTGAGAGGCTGCTATCGGGGGCAAGCCCCCTCCCGCATTGCATCTTCATCGGAGTTACGAGCTTTTTACCAACTTAACGGCCAACACATCGCACGGCGCTCCGTGCAGTACATCATTGGCGGTGGAGCCCAGCAGCAATGCCAAGCCGTGACGGCCATGGCTGCCCACCACGATCAGATCGCAGTTCTGTTCCTTGGCCAGGTGGTGGATCTCCTGGCGCGGTTGGCCGTAAGTGAGGTGGGAGTTTTCCTTGGTCAGTTCCGGGTATTTGATGATCAACCGGTCCAGGCGTTCTTTGGCCTGATCGAACTGTTGTTGTTGCAGTTGGGAAAGGTCCATCGGCACATCGCCGCCAAACGCCATGGCCATGGGCTCGACGATGTGTACCAGTGACAGCTTGGCGCCGTTTGCGATTGCTGAAGCCTGCGCGCGCTTGATCACTGGATCGCACTCTTCGGTCAGGTCGACGGCGACCAGAATATGTGTGTAGGACATGGGGCGTTCCTCCAGGGGACTGCAATAAGTTCAGTATGGCTGCTTTCAAGCGGATGGGGTTGCGTCAGGTCAAATCCGCTCATCTAGAAATTCGGGGGTACTCATATGACGGTCTGGATAGTGGTGTCAATCCTTGTGGTGGTTCTGAGCCCTCTGGCATGGCTACGCCCTTCGCGCCACCAGAGCGGGCGAATGGCCCTGCGCATGGAGGCGCGCCGCATCGGCCTGGCCATGCAATTGGTACCTCAGGAGTGGCCGCACTGGCTCAAGCAAGAGCCGCCGAGCCCCTGTGCGCAATACTGCCGGCCACGACGCGGTAGCACGCCGGCAACCTGGAGTTATTGGCAGTTGGAGCCGGGTGTGTGGGTTAATCAATGGCGTGAAGTCTGCGACGATGAGAAGTTGTTGCCGCATTTTGCAACGCTGCCGGCCAACGTCTACAAGGTCGAGGCCGATAAGCAGATGATTGCCCTGTATTGGGGCGAGAAGGGCGAAGCGAGTGATTTGCTCGCCATTGATGCGCTGCTCAAAGCGCTGGCCTGAAGCGTCTACTGAATTTCAGGCAATAAAAAGCCCGACATCATCATCGGGCTGGAGTTGGCCAGGCAGGCCGGTAATCTGTGCTTGCTGCGTCGGATGTTCATCCGTGCGCGTTATGGTTGCGGCTAGCCTAGCCGGATATCCCGTTCTGTACAGTCTTTTCCCACATCCTTCCTATAATTGATTTCGTGAATATTTGAATATTGGCGAAGCGTGCGCCTATGGTTTGAGTTCTGAAATGACTGGAAAGTCGCGTTTTTCCTAGCCTTTCGAGCGATTGACAATTGCCTGGAATTGGATGAAGGTGGCGTACCCAAATCAAACGGGCGTATGAATTGAGCGTTTGTCTGTCAGACCGCGCGCACATACAACCCGACTATCGCATTGGCGGGTGTGCCTGGCGGATTGGAGTGAGCATTGACCTAAAGGCCAGTGTCCAACCAGAGGCCAGCGTCCAATGTGTACTGTTCAGCTTCCATATCGTGGAGATCAGTTGATGATTTACGAAGGTAAAGCCATCACGGTTAAGGCTCTTGAAAGTGGCATCGTCGAATTGAAATTCG
Source organism: Pseudomonas sp. Irchel 3H9 (assembly GCF_900187495.1). Classification (NCBI taxonomy): domain Bacteria; kingdom Pseudomonadati; phylum Pseudomonadota; class Gammaproteobacteria; order Pseudomonadales; family Pseudomonadaceae; genus Pseudomonas; species Pseudomonas sp. Irchel 3H9. Next base: position 858,760 of record NZ_FYDK01000001.1, read on the forward strand.
ACCTCAAGGGTGAGTCCGTCAACAAGTTCAACCGTCTAACCCTGAATGAACTGCGTCAGGCCGTAGACACCATCAAAGCAGATGCTTCGGTCAAGGGCGTGATCGTCTCCAGCGGCAAGGACGTGTTTATCGTCGGCGCTGACATCACCGAATTCGTCGACAACTTCAAGCTGCCCGATGCCGAGCTGGTGGCTGGCAACCTCGAAGCCAACAAGATTTTCAGCGATTTCGAAGACCTCAACGTACCGACCGTTGCCGCGATCAATGGCATCGCGCTGGGCGGTGGCTTCGAAATGTGCCTGGCCGCAGACTTCCGCGTCATGTCGGCCACCGCCAAAATCGGCCTGCCTGAAGTCAAACTGGGCATCTACCCAGGTTTCGGCGGCACCGTGCGCCTGCCGCGCCTGATCGGGGCCGACAACGCCATCGAGTGGATCGCCGCCGGTAAGGAAAACCGTGCTGAAGACGCGCTGAAAGTCGGTGCCGTCGACGCCGTGGTTGCTCCGGACAAACTGGCCGAAGCCGCACTGAACCTGATCAAGGGCGCCATCAGCGGCGAATTTGATTACAAGGCCAAGCGTCAGCCGAAGCTGGAAAAACTCAAGCTCAACGCCATCGAACAAATGATGTCGTTCGAAACCGCCAAAGGTTTCGTCGCTGGCCAGGCCGGTCCGAACTACCCGGCGCCGGTTGAAGCGATCAAAACCATCCAGAAAGCAGCGAGCTTCGGTCGCGATAAAGCCCTGGAAGTGGAAGCGGCAGGCTTCGTCAAACTGGCGAAAACCTCGGCTGCCCAAAGTCTGATTGGCCTGTTCCTGAACGATCAGGAGCTGAAGAAAAAGGCCAAGGCCTACGACGAAATCGCCAAGGACGTGAAACAGGCTGCCGTACTCGGCGCCGGTATCATGGGCGGCGGTATTGCCTATCAGTCGGCGTCCAAAGGCACGCCGATCCTGATGAAAGACATCAACGAGCACGGTATCGAGCAAGGTCTGGCCGAAGCCGCCAAGCTGCTCGTGGGGCGCGTTGATAAAGGTCGCATGACCGCAGCGAAAATGGCTGAAGTACTTAACGGTATTCGTCCTACGCTGTCCTACGGCGATTTCGGCCATGTCGACCTGGTGGTCGAAGCCGTTGTCGAGAACCCGAAGGTCAAGCAGGCGGTACTGGCTGAAGTTGAAGGCCACGTCAAAGACGACACCATCCTGGCCTCGAACACCTCGACCATTTCCATCTCGCTGCTGGCCAAGGCCCTCAAGCGTCCGGAAAACTTCGTCGGCATGCACTTCTTCAACCCGGTGCACATGATGCCGTTGGTGGAAGTGATCCGTGGCGAGAAGTCCAGCGAGCTGGCGATTGCCACCACCGTTGCCTACGCCAAGAAAATGGGCAAGAACCCGATCGTAGTCAACGATTGCCCAGGCTTCCTGGTCAACCGCGTGCTGTTCCCGTACTTCGGTGGTTTCGCCAAGCTGGTGAGCGCCGGTGTTGACTTCGTGCGCATCGACAAAGTCATGGAAAAATTCGGCTGGCCGATGGGCCCGGCGTACCTGATGGACGTGGTCGGCATCGACACCGGCCACCACGGTCGTGACGTGATGGCTGAAGGCTTCCCGGACCGCATGAAAGACGACCGCCGCTCCGCTGTCGATGCTCTCTATGAAGCCAAGCGCCTGGGCCAGAAGAACGGCAAGGGCTTCTATGCCTACGAGACCGACAAGAAGGGCAAGCAGAAAAAAGTCGCCGATCCATCGGTTCACGAAGTGCTCGCACCTGTCATCTACGAACAGCGTGAGGTGTCCGATGAGGACATCATCAACTGGATGATGATCGCCCTGTGCCTGGAAACCGTACGCTGCCTGGAAGACGGTATCGTTGAAACCGCTGCCGAAGCCGATATGGGCTTGGTGTACGGTATTGGTTTCCCTCCATTCCGTGGCGGTGCGCTGCGTTACATCGACTCGATCGGTGTGGCCGAATTCGTTGCCCTGGCTGATCAATACGCTGATCTGGGCCCGCTGTACCACCCGACCGCGAAGCTGCGTGAAATGGCCAAAAATGGCCAGAGCTTCTTCGGTTAAGCGCCCAGACGACTAGAGCGAGAATATTTATGAGCTTGAATCCAAGAGACGTGGTGATTGTCGACTTCGGTCGCACACCGATGGGCCGCTCCAAGGGCGGCATGCACCGCAACACCCGCGCTGAAGACATGTCCGCGCACCTGATCAGCAAATTGTTGGAACGCAACGTCAAGGTCGACCCGAACGAAGTCGAAGACGTAATCTGGGGCTGCGTCAACCAGACCCTGGAGCAGGGCTGGAACATCGCGCGCATGGCGTCGCTGATGACTCAGATCCCGCACACAGCTGCTGGCCAGACCGTGAGCCGCTTGTGCGGTTCGTCCATGAGCGCGCTGCACACCGCCGCCCAAGCGATCATGACTGGCAACGGGGATGTGTTTGTAGTCGGTGGCGTGGAGCACATGGGCCACGTCAGCATGATGCACGGCGTCGATCCAAACCCGCACATGTCGCTCTACGCGGCGAAAGCCTCTGGCATGATGGGCTTGACTGCAGAAATGCTCGGCAAGATGCACGGCATTACCCGCGAAGCCCAGGACGCGTTCGGCTTGCGCTCCCACCAACTTGCCCACAAGGCGACCGTGGAAGGCAAGTTCAAGGATGAAATCATCCCGATGAACGGTTACGACGAGAACGGCTTCTTGAAACTGTTCGACTACGACGAAACCATTCGTCCGGACACCACCCTGGAAAGCTTGGCGGCCCTGAAGCCGGCATTCAATCCAAAGGGCGGCACCGTGACAGCGGGTACTTCGTCGCAAATCACCGACGGTGCTTCGTGCATGATCGTGATGTCGGCGCAGCGTGCCCAGGACCTGGGCATCCAGCCGCTGGCAGTGATCCGTTCGATGGCAGTGGCGGGTGTGGACCCGGCAATCATGGGCTATGGTCCTGTACCGGCCACACAAAAAGCGTTGAAGCGCGCGGGCCTGACTATCTCCGATATCGATTTCTTCGAGCTCAACGAAGCTTTCGCCGCACAGGCCCTGCCGGTGCTGAAAGATTTGAAAGTACTCGACAAGATGAACGAGAAGGTTAACCTGCACGGCGGTGCGATTGCCCTGGGCCACCCATTCGGTTGTTCCGGTGCGCGTATTTCCGGCACTTTGCTTAACGTGATGAAGCAAAATGGCGGTAACCTTGGGGTTGCAACCATGTGCATTGGTCTCGGCCAAGGCATTTCCACCGTCTTCGAACGCGTCTAAGCGTTGAGTTGACGGAAGCCGGGGCCAAGTGCCCCGGTTTTTGTTTTTTGGAATTTTTAATATTTTTTTTCAACAAATTTTGTAAGGGGGCCAGAGCATGAAAGTCGAACCAGGGCTCTACCAACATTATAAAGGTCCGCAGTACCGCGTTTTCAGCGTGGCACGGCATTCCGAGACCGAAGAAGAAGTGGTGTTCTACCAAGCACTGTATGGCGATTACGGCTTTTGGGTGCGTCCCTTGAGCATGTTCCTGGAGACCGTCGAAGTTGACGGCGAGCAGGTCCCGCGCTTTGCTTTGGTCCAGGCCGAACCCAGTCTTTTTTCAGGGCAATAACGGCAGGCGGCGCAGAATGCTGCGCTTGACCTCACCTTGTTGCCACTATATATAGCGTTGCCGCGTCAGGCGCCAACCGCCTTTCACTTCTCGAATTCAGGAATTTTCCGATCCATGGGCAAATCGCTGGTCATTGTGGAATCCCCGGCTAAGGCCAAGACCATCAACAAGTACTTGGGTAACGAGTACGTGGTGAAGTCGAGTATCGGCCATATCCGAGACCTGCCCACCAGCGGTTCGGCTAGCGCCAGCAAGGAGCCTGCCGCCAAGCGCGGCAAGGCGGCTGCGGGCGAAGGTCCGGTGCTCACGCCTAAAGAGAAAGCGCGCAAGCAGCTGGTCTCGCGCATGGGTGTGGACCCGGATCATGGCTGGAAGGCCAAGTACGAAATCCTTCCGGGCAAGGAAAAGGTCATCGAAGAGCTGCGCCGGCTCGCCAAAGATGCCGACACCATCTATCTCGCGACGGACTTGGACCGCGAAGGGGAAGCCATTGCCTGGCACCTGCGGGAAGCCATTGGCGGTGACGACAGCCGCTACAAGCGTGTGGTGTTCAACGAAATCACCAAGAAAGCCATTCAGGAAGCCTTCTCCAAGCCGGGCGAGCTCGATATCGACCGTGTCAACGCGCAGCAGGCCCGTCGGTTCCTCGACCGCGTCGTGGGTTACATGGTCTCGCCGCTGCTATGGGCCAAGATCGCCCGTGGCCTGTCCGCCGGTCGTGTGCAATCGGTAGCGGTCAAGCTGGTGGTGGAGCGTGAGCGTGAGATCCGTGCGTTCAACCCTGAAGAGTATTGGGAAGTCCACGCCGACCTGGGCACTGCCAAGGGCAACAACGTGCGCTTTGAAGTGGCCCGCGAGAAAGGTGAAGCCTTCAAGCCGCTGAACGAAGCTCAGGCCATGGCCGCGCTGGAAAAGCTCAAGGCCTCCAGCTACAGCATCGTCAAGCGCGAAGACAAGCCGACCAGCAGCAAACCGTCGGCACCGTTCATCACCTCCACCCTGCAACAGGCCGCGAGCAACCGCCTGGGCTTCGGCGTGAAGAAAACCATGATGATGGCCCAGCGTCTTTACGAAGCCGGCTACATCACTTATATGCGTACTGACTCCACCAACCTGTCGCAAGACGCGGTGGCAATGGCGCGTACCTATATTGAAAGCGAGTTCGGCAAGAAGTACCTGCCGGAGAAGCCGAACGTCTACAGCAGCAAAGAAGGCGCCCAGGAGGCTCACGAAGCGATTCGTCCTTCCGATGCCAACACCGAGCCAAGCAAGCTGAGTGGCATGGAGCGCGACGCTGAGCGCCTCTACGAGCTGATCTGGCGCCAGTTCCTGGCTTGCCAGATGCTGCCGGCGCAATATCTGTCGACAACCGTCAGCGTGGGTGCTGGCGACTTCGAACTACGTGCCAAGGGCCGTATCCTCAAGTTCGATGGCTACACCCGCGTGATGCCGCAAATCGCCAAGCCTGGTGACGACGATGTACTGCCGGACATGGCCCAGGGCGATACGTTGAAGCTGATCAAGCTCGACCCGTCCCAACACTTCACCAAGCCACCGGCGCGTTACTCGGAAGCCAGCCTGGTCAAGGAAATGGAAAAGCGCGGTATCGGTCGTCCATCGACCTACGCGGCGATCATCTCCACCATCCAGGACCGTGGTTACGTAGCGCTGCACAACCGTCGGTTCTATTCGGAAAAGATGGGCGACATCGTTACAGAGCGTCTGTCCGAGAGCTTCTCCAACCTGATGGATTACGGCTTTACCGCCGGCATGGAAGAGAACCTCGATGACGTGGCCCAAGGTGAGCGCGACTGGAAAAATGTACTCGACGAGTTCTACGGCGACTTCAAGAAGAAACTCGAAGTAGCTGAGAGCCCTGAGAGCGGCATGCGTGCCAACCAGCCGGTTATGACCGATATCCCGTGTCAGACGTGCGGCCGCCCGATGCAGATTCGTACGGCATCCACCGGCGTGTTCCTTGGTTGCTCGGGCTACAGCTTGCCGCCGAAAGAACGCTGCAAGGCCACGGTCAATCTGGTGCCAGGTGATGAAATCGCCGCCGATGACGAAGGTGAGTCCGAGTCGCTGGTCTTGCGTGGCAAGCACCGCTGCCCGATCTGCAGCACGGCTATGGACGCCTATCTGCTTGACGAGAAGCACAAGCTGCACATCTGCGGTAACAACCCGGATTGCAACGGCTACGAGATTGAAGAGGGCACCTACCGCATCAAGGGCTACGAAGGGCCGAGCCTGGAATGCGATAAGTGCGGCAGCGAGATGCAGCTCAAGACCGGTCGTTTCGGCAAGTTCTTCGGTTGCACCAATCCGACCTGCAAGAACACTCGCAAACTGCTGAAAAGCGGTGATGCGGCGCCGCCGAAGATGGATCCGGTGAAGATGCCGGAACTCAAGTGCGAGAAGGTCAACGATACCTACATCCTGCGTGATGGCGCTTCGGGGTTGTTCCTGGCGGCAAGCCAGTTCCCGAAAAACCGCGAGACCCGCGCGCCGTTGGTGCTGGAAATCGTTCCGCACAAGGACGAGATCGATCCGAAGTACCACTTCCTGTGTGAAGCGCCGAAGAAGGACCCGGATGGTCGTCCAGCCGTGATCCGCTATAGCCGCAAGACCAAGGAGCAGTACGTACAGACCGAAGTAGACGGCAAGCCTACCGGCTGGAAAGCGTTCTACGACGGCGGCAAGTGGAAGGTCGAAGACAAGCGCCAAGGCGCTTGATCGACTAATTTGCGATAGACAAAGGCCGCCTGTATGGGCGGCCTTTTTTTGCGCTTGCAGCGGGCTCGGTTGATCCGTGACACTGTTAAGCCAGCATCGCGCCTCATTCGTTGTGGAGATTGCCGTCATGGCCAACGAACTCTATACCCGTACCAATCAGAAAATTTACTTCGCGGGTTTGTCCCTGGAAGCCCTTGGTCGTGCCGAGGAAGGGAAGGAGATGAATGCTATCGCGCTGGTTCAGGCGGGGCGTGAAGCAGCCTTATTCCACCTGTACGGCGCCTTGCTGGGCCTGTGCCATGAAATCGCCGGGTTCTACCGCTTGCCCCAGGCCGGTTCGCCCCGTGCGGAAATGATCATGAGCCGTGAAGTGCTGGAGACCATGGCGATTCCTGAGCTGGCGGAACTGGTAGAGATGGCCCAGAGCCCAGACAGCTGGGTGGCGCGCCTGCTCAAGGCCCATGCCGATATGTTTCAGCCGCCGCGTGTTCCCCATGTGCCTAAGGGTGACGTTAGGCAGCCATTGATCTTGGCAGTTGCGCTGGAGGAGGACGAGCCTAAGTCATTGAGCCGGGAAGAGTTGGAGGGCTGGCGTCAGGAGCTGAAGAAGATGGCGCTGCGCTTTCGTGAGGGCCTGAACGAGTGCTAAACCCCGAGTAGGTTTAGAAAGCACCGTTCATCAAGCTGTAAAGAAACCTCCCTAGATCCTCAGCGAGGCTGGGTGGATGACTGATATAATCCCGGCCTTTCGTGGAGAACAGACTTTTATGCCGACGTCCTTTCTGGAAATTGTTGAGTTGCCTGACGGCCGAATCGAGCTGCGTCGGGCTGAGGACGAGGGTTCTCTGGTTATTCTGGACTTTTCAGAGGACGCAAAAGCGTTCCTGCAAGGCCAGCACGTGGAAGTGGCAAAAGCCATGTTGAGCGTAGGTGTGCAGATGGCTGGTCGCCTGGCGGAAGGCGAGCCGGAGAAAGAGGATGGGTCGCGGGTTCTTCACTGAGTCTGTGCCGAGCGCTGCTTATTGCGAGCGGATTTTTTGATGAGTGTACTTGTTGTGGTGAGCGGGCTTGCCCCGCGCTGGGTTGCGAAGCAGCCCTAAAACCAGGCGCCGTGGATTATCCGATATACCGTATCAATCTATTCAGGGCTGCTTCGCAGCCCAGCGCGGGGCAAGCTCGCTCGCCACAGAAGTTCGCTAAGCATAATGAGCATGCTCACTACAATCAGCCCTCTTCGCGCCCTCATCAAACCCAGCTTTTTATCCCAATCTAATATTCAAACTCTGTGCATCACCCGTGCGTGCGGCACTGATCAATTGCTGCTTGGCCGACGCATTCAGCGGATTCAACCAGCTCACCACCGTATGGCTACGACCCAGGCGCAACGCTTCGCATGTCAACTGCTGGGCACTTTGCGCGCCGCGCGGTTGCAGTAACAGGATGCGCTCACGATTGAGGCCGGCGTCCCGCAGCCAGGCCTGTGTAAGGCTGGCGGGCGGGGCAATCAGGGTCAACCAGCGTGCATCCTGATCTTCGCTCAGATCACGCAGGATAGGTGCCAATAGGCTCAGGCAGCTCCCGGCCGCACCGCGCAACGACAGTTCACTGAACGCCTCGGGTTCAGCGCTCCAGGGCGCCTCTACCGTTTGCTTGAGGATGGGCGCAAGGGGTTGAGCCATAAAGGCCTCGAACAGCGACAGTTGTGTGTGTTGTGGGGTGTGTACGAGCTGCATGATGCCTCCTTTAGCGGCGAATGACGCCGACGCTCAAGCCTTCGATCACCAGGTCCTGATCTTTCAGGTTTACTTCAATCGGGGCGAACTCAGGGTTCTCGGCCAGGAGCCAGACCTTGCTGCCTTCGCGCTTGAAGCGTTTTACGGTGACTTCATCGCCGATGCGGGCGACGACGATCTGGCCATTACGGGCTTCGCGGGTGGTGTGGACGGCTAGCAGGTCGCCGTCAAAGATGCCCACGTCTTTCATGCTCATGCCGTGCACCCGCAACAGGTAGTCGGCACGCGGATGGAAAAAAGTCGGGTTGATGTTGCAGGACTCCTCGACGTGCTGTTGTGCCAGGATCGGCGCACCAGCGGCAACGCGGCCAATGATCGGCAGTGTTGATTCGTCGGCCTTGGCTTCGAAGCCAGGGATGCGAATACCGCGCGAGGCACCGGGGGTCATCTCGATCGCACCTTTGCGGGCGAGTGCCTTGAGGTGTTCTTCGGCGGCGTTGGGGGACTTGAACCCGAGTTCCAGCGCAATCTCAGCTCGTGTCGGCGGGTAGCCGTTGTCATCGAGGCAGCGCTTGATAAAAGCCAGAATCTCAGCTTGGCGTGGCGTCAGTTTTAGCATGTTGATCGCTCTGTCTTTTTATACAGTGACTGGGATTATATACAGTGAACTGCACTTGGCAATCATCCTTTTCTGTGGCTCCGCTGGACGGTCATTCGCCATCCTTCCTACAACGCAGGTATGGCACTGCCTACAGACCTGAAGGGATGTGATTAAATAGCGATGAAATAGATGACTGACCGGCCGGAAAGCGAACCCGCAGGCTTGACAAGACACACCCTGAAACGTATGTTTCAAACAAGTGTTTGTCAGGCGGAGTAGTCATGGCCCAGTCGGAAACCGTTGAACGCATTCTCGATGCTGCCGAGCAATTGTTCGCGGAAAAAGGATTTGCTGAAACTTCATTGCGGCTGATCACTAGCAAGGCAGGGGTCAACCTCGCCGCTGTGAACTACCATTTCGGCTCGAAAAAAGCCCTGATCCAGGCGGTGTTCTCTCGCTTCCTGGGGCCGTTTTGCGCAAGTCTCGATCGTGAGCTAGAGCGTCGCCAGGCCAAGGCCGACAACAAGCCCAGCCTGGAAGAGCTGCTGGAGATCCTCGTCGAGCAAGCCCTGGTGGTTCAACCGCGCAGTGGCAACGATCTATCGATTTTCATGCGCCTGTTGGGCCTGGCTTTCAGCCAAAGCCAGGGCCACTTGCGGCGTTACCTGGAAGACATGTACGGCAAGGTGTTCCGCCGCTATATGTTGCTGGTCAACGAAGCGGCGCCGCGTATCCCGCCTATCGAACTGTTCTGGCGCGTGCATTTCATGCTGGGTGCGGCGGCGTTCAGCATGTCGGGTATCAAGGCACTGCGTGCGATTGCCGAGACCGATTTCGGCGTCAACACCTCCATCGAACAGGTCATGCGCCTGATGGTGCCGTTCCTCGCCGCCGGCATGCGTGCCGAAACCGGTGTGACCGATCCGGGCATGGCCGCTGCCCAGTTGCGTCCACGCAGCAAAACTGCGCCGGTTCCTGCCAAGGTTTGACTGCGCCGGGTGTGCGCGGCTGCTTGCATCCGCTAAGCTAGCCGCCATGCCGAATTCAGCTATTTACTCGCAACCCGTTGTGCTTGCCGCGCGTATCGCGCGAAGCAAGTGCACCGGGTTGTGTGCGTTATTTAAGGAAGGTTTATGACTGCTGCCCTGCAAGGTTCTTTGATGGTCGACGTTGCCGGTACCTGGCTGACGGCCGAGGATCGCCACCTGTTGCGTCAGCCTGAAGTGGGTGGCCTGATTATTTTTGCGCGCAATATCGAGCATCCGCGCCAAGTGCGTGAACTGAGCGCGGCGATTCGCGCAGTGCGCCCGGATTTGTTGCTGGCCGTCGATCAGGAAGGCGGTCGTGTACAACGTTTGCGCCAAGGCTTCGTGCGCCTGCCGGCTATGCGTGCGCTGGCGGACAACCCCAACGCTGAATACCTGGCCGAGCAGTGCGGTTGGATAATGGCCACCGAAGTGTTGGCTGTCGGCCTGGATTTAAGCTTCGCCCCGGTGTTGGACTTGGACTACCAACGCAGCGCGGTGGTCGGCACCCGTTCCTTTGAGGGCGACCCCGAGCGTGCTGCGGTGCTCGCAGGTGCCTTTATTCGTGGCATGAACAGCGCTGGCATGGCTGCGACCGGCAAACACTTCCCTGGACATGGTTGGGCAGAGGCTGATTCCCACGTCGCCATTCCCAATGACGAACGTAGCCTGGAACAGATTCGCGCCAATGATCTGGTGCCTTTCGCACGTCTGAGCAAGCAATTGGCGGCGGTGATGCCGGCTCACGTCATCTACCCGCAAGTCGACGCCCAGCCTGCTGGTTTCTCGCGCCGTTGGTTGCAGGACATCCTGCGCGGCGAGCTGCAATTTGACGGGGTGATTTTCAGTGATGACCTGTCCATGGCCGGTGCCCATGTGGTCGGCGATGCGGCCAGTCGTATCGAAGCGGCATTGACGGCCGGCTGTGACATGGGGCTGGTGTGCAATGACCGTGCTGCTGCGGAGCTTGCCCTCATTGCGGCGCAGCGGATGAAAGTCACTCCATCGCCCCGAATTGCGCGCATGCGTGGTAAGGCGATTGCTTCGACCGATTACAAGCAGGATCCGCGTTGGTTGGCGGCGCTTACTGCGTTGCGAAAGGCTCAGTTGATCGGCTGAACATCGCGGCGAGGCCATCGCAGGCAAGTCAGCTCTCACAGGGTGTTCATTCCGGGTGTGTGGCTTGCCTACCAAACAATCTAACGGTCAGCGCTTCTCTTGCTTATCAGGCAGCGGCGCAAACAACGCTTCAATTTCCTCATTGCCCAACTGCCAATCCCCGGTGGTTCGTCCATCCAGCACACCCGCCGCCAGGTCGGATTTTTCCTTCTGCAGGTGCTGGATTTTCTCTTCCACCGTCCCTCGGGCAATCAGCTTATAGACAAATACCGGCTTCTCCTGCCCGATGCGATACGCACGGTCAGTGGCCTGGTTTTCCGTCGCCGGGTTCCACCACGGATCGTAGTGGATCACGGTATCGGCTTCCGTCAGGTTAAGCCCCACGCCACCGGCCTTCAGGCTTATCAGAAAAATCTGCAACTTGCCGCTCTGGAAGTCCTTCACCGGCGTGCGCCGATCCCGGGTCTGGCCGGTGAGCAGCGCGTAGGCAATGCCGCGTTTTTTCAGTTCGACTTCGATCAGGCTCAGCATCGAGGTGAACTGGGAAAACAGCAGGATCCGGCGACCTTCGGCAAACAACTCGTCGAGCATTTCCAGCAGGCTGTCGAGCTTGCCCGAGCTGCTGCCGCGGGCAGGCAGAGTGGCGTCGTTGACCAAGCGTAGATCGCAGCAGACCTGTCGCAGCTTGAGCAGCGCTTCAAGGATGATGATCTGGCTGCGCGCCACGCCTTTGCGGGTGATCTCGTCGCGGACCTTTTTATCCATGGCCAGGCGCATGGTTTCGTACACGTCGCGCTGGGCCTCGTTGAGGTCGACCCAGTGGATGATTTCGGTCTTGGGTGGCAACTCCGTCGCCACTTGTTCCTTGGTTCGGCGCAGCAGGAAGGGTTTTATCCGGCCGTTGAGGTGCTGCAATCGCACCTCACTGGCGCGCTTTTCGATGGGCACGCGGTAATCACGGTTGAAGCTTTTTACGTCGCCCAACCAGCCTGGCAGCAGGAAGTGGAACAGTGACCACAGCTCGCCCAGATGATTTTCCAAGGGCGTTCCGCTTAGGCACAGGCGCTGCCGAGCATTCAGCTCGCGCGCCGCTTGGGCCGCCTTGCTGGAGGGATTCTTGATGTACTGGGCTTCATCCAGGATCAGTACGTGCAAGGGCAGGGCGGCGAGGTGGTCGATATCCTTGGGTAACAGGGCGTAGGTAGTGAGCAGGAGATCGTAGTCCTGCAGGTTGGCGAAGTGCTTCTTGCGACCCGCGCCGTACAGCGCCAATACCTTGAGTTGCGGTGTGAAGTGCGCGGCTTCGTCGAGCCAGTTAGGGATGAGGCTGGTGGGCATCACCACCATGCAGGGCCGGTCCAGGCGTCCGGCGATCTTTTCGCTGAGCAGATGCGCCAGGGTCTGCAGGGTTTTACCCAGGCCCATGTCATCCGCAAGGATCCCGCCGACGTCCAATTGGCGCAGCGACTGCATCCAGCTCAGGCCTTCCAACTGATACGGGCGCAACGTCGCGTTCAAACCCTCGGGCGCCGCACAGGTGAAGTCCTTGATATCCCTCAGGCGTTGGGCAAAGTTGCGGATCTTCTCGCCGCCTTCCCATTGCAGTGTCAGGTCTTCCAGCGGGTTCAACCGAATTGCATCGGCCTTGGCCAAACGCAGCGTGGTGGTGCCAGGGTCCTGTAGGTAAAACTCGCCAAGCGTTGCCAGAACCGGTTTCAGGCGGCCGTAAGGTAATGCCACTTGCAGTGGGCCGTGGCCGTTGGGCAGGCCGGGGATATTCACCAGGATCAGTTCGTCATCGCGGCGCCGAGCGAGTTTCTCCGGGTTGAGGATCTCGGTGTGGGAGCGCATCAGATTCAGCAGGATCGGCAATAGGCTCAGCCGCTCTCCGTTGACGATGATGCCCAGTTCCAGGTCAAACCAATCGCGCTCAGGCCCGTCATCGACAGTGGCGTACCAGTCGTCCACCGGGCTCAGGTCGAAACCGAAATCCTCATCGATCTGCAATTCCCAGCCTTCGGCGCGCAGGGTGGGTGAGACGTTAAGGGTGAAGTTCAGCCAGGCGCTGTCATTGACCATTTCGAAGAGCTCGCCAGCGCTTTCCGGCAGTGCCTTGCTCTGGCGGGTGGCGATCTTGAAACCCAGCAGGCGCAGTCGTTCACGAAAGGGTTGTTCCAGCTCCGGGTGTCGCTTGATACGCAGGCTCTGGGTTTCCTGGCGCACGATGATGTCGGCGTTCTTTTGCCCGCTGACATAGTTGCCCAAGTAATTGAACGAGAGCGCGGCACGGTGCTGGATATAGCGCTGCATCTTGCCGTTGCGCGGTTCGAACGCACTGAACTCGACACTCGCCAGCCACAGGCGCGGGACCGGCAGCACGTCCTCCATCACCACCTGCGGCAACACCACACGGTTATCCAGTACGGCCTGGAGTTTTTCCAGCAATTCGGCGTCCTGTGCGGCTGCCGGATACGCCAGTGTTTCCTGGACCTTGAGCAAAACGGCAGCGATGTGTTTGCAATTGGTGTGCACCGGGCAGGTGCAGCGGCTGTCTACCAGAATCAGCGAGCCCTTGGCCGATTCGCGCAGCGAGATGGTTTGTCGGTAAACGTTGCCGCCCGAGCCTTCGCAACTGGCGATGATGGTGCTGTCACCGGATTCGACGATGCGCACCCGATTCTCCAGCGCGTAACGTCGCCCGCGCTCCAGGCTCTGCTCTTTGAAGCGATTGGCCCACGAAGGGGCCAGGGGTTTGGTCAGCGACGATGTCAGGGGCATGGCGCTGGATCAGTCCTGAATGTCGGGCGGTGGTGCGCTGGGTGGCTTGGCGGTCAGCGAAGTGATCTTGATCAGCAGTGCCAGATGGCCGCCGTCCAGATAGTTGAGTTGGTTGTTCTTGGTGCGCACGTCGGTCTGGTTCAGGTGCTCGCTGGCAATCACGCTGCCCTTGCTGTCGAACTGGTTGATCCAGAATTGCGCATCGATATCGGTAAAGCGCCCCAGTTGCAGGTTCAGCGTGCCCTCGATAGGGAACTGGCCGAACTGCTCCTCGCCGTCGGTGATCGCGATTTTGACCGGCTGTTCACCGAGGTTCTGTTCCCACGCCTTGTGCGCCAACACGGTGTAACTGTTATCGGCCCTGAGCTTGTCGACGATATTGTTCAGGCGCGGCGGGCTCATCTTGTCGCCCAGGCGCACAGCCCCTGCATCCCAGTTTTCCGGCGCGGCGCGGCTGTTGATCACCGGCTCCGCGTTTTGGCGCACCAGGATCATTTCTACCTGGTAAGGGCTGTCGGCAAATGCCGAAGGCGCCAGTACCACCAACAACAAGCTCAAAATGCGGAACAGGCGCATTGGGGCGTCCTTCAAACAGATTTCGGGATGAGGCGCTCAAACAGCGCCTCCAGGGTATTAAAGCGTTCTTCGGCACGTTCCATCGGCACCATGAATTTGAACAGCGTAGCCCCTTCGAACTTATAGCGGTTGGGTTGGCCCTGGATCAGCTTGATCAGCACCAACGGGTCTACCGGCGTTTGCGCTTCGAACTCGATGCGTCCGCCCTGTGGCCCTGCGTCGACTTTCTTAATACCCAACTGCTCGGCCTGCAATTTAAGCAAGGTCAGGCGCACCAGGTTCTTGGTCGGTTCCGGCAGCAGGCCGAAGCGGTCGATCATTTCAACCTGCAAATCCTTGAGGCCTTCTTCGTCGGTGGCCGAGGCGATGCGTTTGTACAGGATCAACCGTGCGTGCACATCCGGCAGGTAATCTTCGGGAATCAAGGCCGGCAAGCGCAGGTTGATTTCCGGGCCGCCGCCCAGGGGTTGATCGAGGTTCGGCTGCTCGCCCTTGCGGATGGCTTTCACCGCGCGTTCAAGCATCTCCATATACAAGGTGAAGCCGACGGCCTGGATCTGCCCGCTCTGGCCGTCGCCCAGCAGTTCGCCGGCGCCACGGATTTCCAGGTCGTTGGTGGCCAGCACAAATCCGGCGCCCAGGTCCTGGGTGTTAGCAATGGCTTCCAGGCGCTTCTCGGCGTCGGAAGTGATCTGTTGGCGCGGCGGCGTCAGCAGGTAGGCGTAAGCCTGGTGGTGACTACGGCCGACGCGGCCACGCAGTTGGTGCAACTGCGCCAGGCCGAACTTATCAGCGCGCTCGATGATGATGGTGTTGGCGCTCGGTACGTCGATGCCAGTCTCGATGATGGTCGAGGCGATCAGTACGTTGAAGCGCTTGTGGTAGAAGTCGCTCATCACCTGTTCGAGTTCACGCTCGCGCATCTGACCGTGGCCGATGGCGATGCGTGCTTCCGGTACCAGTTCGGCGAGGTCGGCGGCGCATTTCTCGATGGTTTTTACGTCGTTGTGCAGGTAGTACACCTGGCCACCACGGAGCAGTTCACGCAGCAGTGCTTCTTTCACCGTGCTTTTGTTCTGCTCCATCACGAAGGTGCGCACCGACAGCCGGCGTGCCGGCGGCGTGGCGATGATCGACAGATCGCGCATGCCCGACACCGCCATGTTCAGGGTGCGGGGGATCGGCGTCGCAGTGAGCGTAAGAATGTCGACTTCGCTGCGCAGGGCCTTGAGCTGTTCCTTTTGACGCACGCCGAAGCGGTGTTCTTCGTCGATGATCACCAAACCCAGGTTCTTGATCTTCACATCGTCCGACAGCAGCTTGTGCGTGCCGATCACGATGTCGATCTTGCCTTCGGCCAGGTCGGCGATCGCGGCGTTCACTTCCTTGGCGGACTTGAAGCGGCTCATCACTTCGACGGTCACCGGCCAGTCGGCAAAGCGGTCGCGGAAGCTGTTGTAGTGCTGCTGGGCGAGCAGGGTGGTCGGGACCAGGATCGCGACTTGTCGGCCGCCGTGGACGGCAATGAAGGCTGCGCGCATCGCCACTTCGGTCTTGCCGAAACCCACGTCGCCGCACACCAGGCGGTCCATCGGCTTTGGCGCGAGCATATCGGCGCGCACGGCTTCGATGGTGGTTTGCTGGTCCGGCGTTTCTTCGAAGGCAAAGCCGGCGCTGAAGGTGGCGTAGTCGGCTTTTGGGTCGGCAAAGGCATAGCCTTCGCGGGCGGCGCGACGGGCGTAAATGTCGAGCAGTTCCGCGGCGACATCGCGCACCTGTTCGGCGGCCTTGCGCTTGGCTTTCTGCCACGTCTCGGACCCCAGGCGGTGCAACGGCGCCAGTGCGTCGTCGCTGCCGGTGTAGCGGGCGATCAGGTGCAGGCTGGCAACCGGCACATAGAGCTTCGCGCCCTCGGCGTACTCCATGGTGAGGAATTCGGCGGCCTGGTTATCGATCTCCAGCGTCTGCAGACCGAGGTAGCGACCCACGCCGTGGTCGATATGCACCACCGGCGCGCCTTCGCGCAGCTCGGTGAGGTTCTTGATCACGGCGTCGTTGTTGGCGTCGGCGCGTTTTTCGCGACGGCGCCGCTGCATCACGCGCTGGCCGAACAGGGGGCTCTCGGCGATCAGTGCCAGGGCCGGATCATCCAGAAGCAGGCCTTCGTCGAGCGGTGCGATGGTGATCGCCAGGCGTTCTTTGCTTTTCACAAAGTCCGGCCAACTGTCGACGGTTTTTGGCCGCAGTTTCAGACGTTCCAACAATTCCAGCAGCACTTCGCGACGGCCGGCGGATTCGGCGGTAAACAGCACGCGGCCGGGGAAGTCGCCGAGGAAGTTGGACAAAGCCTCCAGGGGCTGCGTGGCTTTGGCTTGAATCGCCAAATCCGGCAGCGTTCCGGCTGGGAAGCGTTCGCGGCCGCTGCCGGCGTCCACGTCCTGCTGGCTGGCGACAACGCGCGGCCAGTTTTTCAGGCGCGCGAAACAGTCTTCCACCGGCAGGAACAGCTCGGCGGGAGGCAATAAAGGACGGGACGGGTCGACGCGGCGCTCTTCGTAGCGGTTGCGCACGTCGTTCCAGAAGTTTTCCGCGGCTTGCTCGATACCCGGCAGCGAGAACACCTGGGTGTCCTGGGGCAGGTAATCGAACAGCGTGGAGGTTTCGTCGAAAAAGAGCGGCAGGTAGTACTCGATACCGGCGGGGGTAATCCCACTGCTCAAGTCCTGGAAGATCGGGCAGCGACGGAAGTCGACATCGAAGCGTTCGCGGAAGCGCGCCTTGAAGCGGGTCACCGCGTCTTTTTGCAGCGGGAATTCCCGCGCGGGTAGCAGCTTGACCGAGTCGACCTTGTCGATAGAGCGCTGGTTCTCCGGATCGAAGGTGCGCAGGGTTTCGATTTCGTCATCGAACAGGTCGATGCGGTACGGCAACTTGCTGCCCATCGGGAACAGGTCAATCAGGGCGCCGCGCACCGCGAATTCACCGTGCTCATACACCGTATCGACGCAGCGGTAGCCGCTGGCTTCCAGGCGCGTGCGCATTTGTTCCACATCGAGTTTCTGGCCGATATCCAGCACCAGGCTGCTGCCCAGCAGGAACTTGGTCGGTGCCAGACGGTGCAGGGCCGTTGTGATCGGCACCACGAGCACACCGTGGGCCAGTTCCGGCAAGCGGTACAGGCTGGCGATGCGCTGGGAAATGATGTCCTGGTGCGGCGAGAACAGGTCGTAGGGCAGGGTTTCCCAGTCGGGAAAATGCAGCACCGGCAAATCGGGGGCGAAGAAGCTCAGCTCCTGCTCCAACCGTTCGGCGCTTTGGCTGTCGGCGGTGAGCAGCAGGGTAAAGCGCTTGGCTGCGCTGGCAGCCTCGGCAATGGCCAGGCTCAGGGCGGCACCGGGCAGGTTGCCCCAGTGCTGTTTACCTGCCGCGGCAGGGAGTAGCGGTAGACGCAGAACGGGCACGGAAGGTTGAGCTCCAAGCGTTGCGACAAAGTCGGTAATTGTAACGGCCCGAGGTGCCGCCTGTCAGTTGCTGACTGAGCCTATTACGGTTTGTAGGAAATGTAGTGGCTAAGACAAACAATGGCGTGTTTTGACTCAATATGTAGTGCCAAAAAGCGTGAATGTTTAGGAGGGTTACGGACAAGTCGGCCGACTCGTTGAACTAGTGGCCTTCTGGAACCCGCGTATTTACTGGGCTGCAGCGGGGCGGTATTTTTTAGCAAGGACTTTTTGTTGCCTGGCGCGCATTGCGACGAGGACAGTCGGGCGGCATAATGTAGCCCCTTTTTTCAGCCCCTACATGTGGAAGGTTCCCGTGACTCAGAAGCCCGACCAGTGTCTTGGTGAATGGATCGACCGTGAAGCACTCGCAGAAGCGATGATCCCGCTTATCGGTCAGCTGTACCGCAATAACAATGTGGTGAGCTCGATCTATGGCCGCAGCCTGATCAACCAGTCCGTCATCGCGATTCTCAAGGCGCACCGTTTTGCGCGCCATCGCTCTGCCGACGACAGCGAACTCTCCGTCCACGAAACATTCCCACTGCTCAAGGCCATGAGCGAGCTCAAGCTCGGTGCGGCCTCGGTAGATCTGGGCAAGTTGGCGTACAAATTCCGCAAAGAAGGCGCGGGCCGCACTGCCGAGCAGTTCGTGCGTGAAGAAATGGCCGATGTGGTTGGCCAGCAAAACGCCGCTGCCCGCAAAGGCACTGATGTGGTTCTGTACGGCTTCGGTCGTATCGGCCGCCTGCTGGCACGCATCCTGATCGAAAAAACCGGTGGCGGCGACGGCCTGCGCCTGCGTGCCATTGTCGTGCGCAAAGGCGCCGACAACGACCTGACCAAACGCGCCAGCCTGCTGCGTCGCGATTCGGTACACGGTCCGTTCAACGGCACCATCGTCATCGATGAAGAAAACAACACCATCACCGCCAACGGTAACCTGATCCAGGTGATCTACGCGAAGAACCCGTCTGAGGTGGATTACACCCAGTACGGCATCAAGGACGCTCTGCTGGTGGATAACACCGGCGTATGGCGTGATGCCGAAGGCCTGGGCCAGCACCTGGCCTGCCCGGGTGTCGACCGTGTTGTTCTGACCGCACCTGGCAAAGGCAAGCTGAAGAACATCGTGCACGGCATCAACCACGGTGAAATCACTGCTGACGACAAGATCGTGTCCGCCGCTTCCTGCACCACCAATGCCATCGTGCCGGTGCTGAAAGCTGTGAACGACAAGTTCGGCATCGTTAACGGCCACGTTGAAACCGTTCACTCGTACACCAACGACCAGAACCTGATCGACAACTTCCACAAAGGCGATCGCCGTGGTCGTAGCGCCGCGCTGAACATGGTTATCACCGAGACCGGTGCTGCCACCGCTGCTGCCAAAGCTTTGCCTGAGCTGGCCGGCAAGCTGACCGGTAACGCGATCCGTGTGCCGACGCCTAACGTGTCGATGGCGATTCTCAACCTGAACCTTGAGAAAGTCGCCACCCGTGAAGAGATGAACGAGTACCTGCGCTACATGGCGCTGCACTCCGATCTGCACAAGCAAATCGACTACGTCAATTCCCAGGAAGTGGTGTCCACCGACTTCGTTGGCTCGCGCCACGCCGGTGTGGTGGACGCGGAAGCGACCATTACCCAGGACAACCGTGTTGTGCTGTACGTGTGGTACGACAACGAGTTCGGCTACAGCTGCCAGGTGGTTCGCGTGATGGAAGACATGGCTGGGGTTAACCCGCCTGCGTTTCCGCGCTAAGCCTCTGCGTTGAATGAAAAAGCCCCGACTGGTTCGGGGCTTTTTTATGGCAGCAGGTTTTGTGTTGTCGATCAGGGCCTCATCGGGAGCAAGCTATCTCCCTCATTTGAATGTACTCACAAGTCGACATGTGGGAGGGGGCTTGCCCCCGATAGCGGTCGCTCAGTGGATGCATACCCCACGGCAGGCCATTTTCATTTCAACAATTTGCCGCGCAACTCTTCAGACAGCCCTTTGGGCGCCAGCCAGATACCCAGGTAGGCCCTGGCTAGTGCCTCATTACGGCTGCTGAACACCACTTGGCCATTGATCTCAAGGTTCAAGCCGCGCCCTGGATGAAAGTCCAAGGCATATCGATCACCTTTGCGTATGTTGCGAAAGCTGGCATGCAGTTGATCCAGCTCGGGCTTCAAGCGTGCGCTGGCTTGCTGGCGCTCCAGCGTAGCGGTGGCGGCCTTGATTACGTCGGAGCGGTCGATGTCGCGATAGTAATAAAGCACCAGGCGCAGCGCCTTTTGCTGGTCCCAGGCCTGTCTGGCGCTCAGCGTCGCAGGGGCATATAGCGCCGCCGCGTACACGTCCGCCCAGAGGTACGTGAGCACCGCCTGGTTTTTCAGGACCAGTTCCTGGGACTGTGCCGGGAAATCGGCCTGCTTCAATCGATCCGCCTCATTAGCATGCGCGGTGATCGACAGCATCATCATCAAACAGATAACTATATGTCGCATAATGCCCCGTCCTGAAAAACGTACGTGCCTACAGGGTAATTCAATTTCTGGCCGTGTCAGGATTTAGCGGTAATCTGCGCCGTGTAGTAAAGGCAATACTGGCCTACGACGCGACCAAGGGTTAATGTGCGCGGCGTTGAGCCTTATATAGACTGTGCCCCGGTTCACACACTTGAGCCAAATTGTCCTTCATGACCGCTGGCCGCGGCATGATTTAGCCAGGCGTCCAACCGTACGCCTGGCCTGTTCTGAGGAGTACGCATGGCTGTCTACAACTACGACGTGGTGGTACTGGGTTCCGGCCCGGCTGGAGAAGGTGCGGCGATGAACGCCGCGAAGGCAGGGCGCAAGGTGGCGATGGTCGATAGCCGTCGCCAGGTCGGCGGTAACTGCACCCACCTGGGTACCATCCCGTCCAAGGCCTTGCGTCACTCGGTCCGCCAGATCATGCAGTTCAACACCAACCCGATGTTCCGGGCCATTGGTGAGCCGCGCTGGTTCTCGTTCCCGGACGTGCTCAAGAGCGCCGAGAAAGTTATCTCCAAACAAGTGGCTTCGCGTACCGGCTACTACGCCCGTAACCGTGTCGACCTGTTCTTCGGAACCGGCAGCTTCGCCGACGAGCAAACCGTCGAAGTGGTGTGCGCCAACGGCGTGGTCGAGAAGCTGGTGGCCAAGCACATCATCATCGCCACCGGTTCGCGCCCGTATCGCCCGGCCGATATCGATTTCCACCATCCGCGTATCTACGATAGCGACACCATCCTGAGCCTGGGCCACACCCCACGCAAATTGATCATCTACGGCGCCGGCGTGATCGGCTGTGAATACGCCTCGATCTTCAGCGGCCTGGGTGTATTGGTGGAACTGGTGGACAACCGCGACCAATTGCTGAGCTTCCTCGACTCGGAAATTTCCCAGGCGTTGAGCTACCACTTCAGCAACAACAACATCACCGTGCGCCACAACGAAGAGTACGAGCGGGTCGAAGGCCTGGACAACGGTGTGATCCTGCATCTCAAGTCCGGCAAGAAGATCAAGGCCGACGCCTTGTTGTGGTGCAACGGCCGTACCGGCAACACCGACAAGCTGGGCATGGAAAACATCGGGGTCAAGGTCAACAACCGTGGCCAGATCGAGGTGGACGAGAACTACCGCACCTGTGTAACCAACATCTACGGCGCTGGTGACGTAATCGGCTGGCCAAGCCTGGCCAGTGCGGCGCATGACCAGGGCCGTTCGGCTGCTGGCAGCATCGTCGACAACGGCAGCTGGCGCTACGTGAACGACGTGCCGACCGGGATCTACACGATTCCCGAGATCAGCTCGATCGGCAAGAACGAGCACGAACTGACCAAGGCCAAGGTGCCTTATGAAGTCGGCAAGGCGTTCTTCAAGAGCATGGCGCGTGCGCAGATCGCTGGTGAGCCCCAAGGCATGCTGAAGATCCTGTTCCACCGCGAGACCCTTGAGGTGCTCGGTGTGCATTGCTTCGGCTACCAGGCGTCGGAGATCGTGCACATCGGCCAGGCCATCATGAACCAGCCGGGCGAGCAAAATACCCTCAAGTACTTTGTGAACACCACGTTCAACTACCCGACCATGGCTGAAGCCTATCGGGTAGCGGCCTACGACGGCCTCAACCGGCTTTTTTGAGCGGCTCCGGCCGGTGGCCTGAGCCGGCCGGGGAGACCGATTTCAGTAATTCCCGAGGGTGGCAGTGGCCAAACCGGGAAAGTCTGTAATCAGGCTATCTACGCCGAAGTCGGCGAGCCTGCGCATCAGCGCAGGTTCGTTGACCGTCCATACGGACACGTGCAAACCCTGGCGCTGGGCTTTTTCCAGACGCTCCGGGGTGCACAGCGTCCAGTTCAATGCCAGATACTCACAGCCGTAGTTTTGCGCGACCTTCAGCGGGTCGAGCCAGGCGTATTCGGCGACCAGTCCGCGTGACAGGTCCGGGGTGAGTTCAACCGCCGCTTTCAATACTTCCCGCGAGCTTGAAGTCACGGTGACTTTGTCCATCAGGCCGAAACGTACCGCCATCTCACGGATTGCCAGCACGGTGGTCGCGGCGCGGGTGCGCGAAGCGCTTTTGACTTCCAGTTGCCAGTGATCGAAGTCGCACTGCTCAAACAGCTCTTCCAGACGCGGGATCGGGCACGGTTTGATCCAGCCTGGGCCGCCTTTGCGTGCGTCCATCTTCACCAGGTCCGCCGCCGAATACTCGACGACCTTGCCGCGCCGGTCAGCGGTGCGCTTGAGTGTTGGGTCGTGGATGACCATCAACTCGCCGTCCATGGACAGGTGTAGATCCAGTTCGCAGCGGCGTACACCGTGCTTGAGGCACTCCTGGAAGCTGGTCAGGGTGTTTTCCGGTGCTTCGCCTTTGGCACCGCGGTGGCCGTAAATCAGGGTCACAGTTGCTCCTTTGCGCCAGGCTGGCTGGCGTAGTGAATACGAATTCAGATGTCGTCGCTTTGTTCCCGCGCCAGGCGGCGTTCCTGGGCCTGCTTTTGCAGGATGTAGCGCGCCAGCAGTTGGCGTTGGGTATCGGTCATGGACTCGAATTCCGTGCCCACGTCAAAGCCATCACCCTTGGGATCGCAATGGGTGACCCGCGCCCGCAACAGCAGGCCGAGCGCCTGGGGCATCAGCACCAGCTTGACGGCCAAGTGAGCGCCGGTGACCAGTGAGGTAGGGTGTTGGAAGTCGATACCGCCTTCGGAGATGATCACCGGCTGCGGTGCGCCCACCTCATCGAGCAGGCCGCGTGCCATGATCTGGCTGAGCAGGTCCACGCGCTTGTTCTGCACGCGGAGGAAGGCGGCGAGGGTGCGGTCCTTCTCGCTCAGTTGGCGCAGCAGGTGCTGGGCTTCGAATTCGCTGAGGTGCAATTCGCTGAGCAGGTTGAACAGCGGTGAATCATCCAGCAACACTTCCTTGCTCGCCGCTTCGGGGGCCGACAGGCTTTTGATTTGGAGTGCGATCATGTCGTCGATACGGTAGTATTCGCGGCGCTCTTCTTCATCTAATGTCGACATGGCGAACCCCAGGTAACGGTAATGGTCAGAGTGTAAAGCTGCTTACCAGACCCCGCCACCGGGACGTCTTCTTTTCCTCCGAACAAGCCCCGACATGTTCAGACCTCTCTTCGTATTTATTGGCACGCGTTATACCCGTGCAAAGCGCCGCAATCATTTTGTGTCGTTCATTTCCTTGACCTCGATGATCGGGCTCGCCTTGGGCGTAGTCGTGATGATTGTGGTGCTGTCGGTGATGAACGGCTTCGATCATGAGATGCGCACCCGCGTGCTGGGCATGGTGCCCCACGCGACCATCGAGTCGGGCGAGCCGATCAACGATTGGCAAAACCTGGCCGCCAAGGTCAAGCAGAACCCCAAGGTCGTGGCCGTTGCGCCGTTTACCCAGATGCAGGGGCTGCTGACCCATGATGGCAAGGTGCAGAAGATCTTGCTCAATGGCATCGACCCAGCCCAGGAACGCAACGTGTCGATCATCGACAAGTTCATGTTGCAGGGCAAACTCGACGATCTGGCGCCTGGCGATTTCGGCATCGTGATCGGCGACAAGGCCGCAGCCAAGCTCGGCGTGGGCCTCGGCGACAAGCTGACCTTCGTCGCGCCGGAAGTCACCGTGACCCCGGCGGGCATGTTTCCGCGCATGAAACGCTTTACCGTAGTAGGCACCTTCCATGTGGGCGCCGGCGAAATAGACGGCTACCTCGGGCTGACCAATCTCACCGATCTGGCCCGCCTCCAGCGCTGGCAGCCGGATCAGGTGCAGGGCCTGCGCCTGAAGTTCAGCGATTTGTTCGACGCCCCGCGCGGTGCCTGGGATATCGCCCAGCACTTGGGTGAAACCGAGTATTACGCCCGTGACTGGACCCGTACCCACGGCAACCTGTACCAGGCCATCCGCATGGAAAAAGCCATGATCGGCCTGCTGCTGCTGCTGATCGTCGCTGTGGCCGCGTTCAACATCATCTCCACGCTGGTGATGGTGGTAAATGACAAGAAAGGCGACATCGCCATCCTGCGTACTCTGGGCGCCACGCCGGGGCAGATCATGGCGATCTTTATGGTGCAGGGCACCGTGATCGGCGTGGTGGGTACCTTGATCGGCACCGCCGTGGGCATCCTGGCCGCGCTTAACGTCAGCGCAGCCATCGCCTTGCTTGAGAAAGTGATCGGCCACAAGTTCCTCAATGCAGACGTCTACTTCATCGACTACTTGCCGTCCCAGGTTCAGGCCCAGGACGTGTTGATGGTGGGCGGCGCTGCGTTGGTCCTGAGTTTCCTTGCCACCCTGTATCCAGCCTGGCGCGCGGCACGTACCCAGCCAGCACAGGCCTTACGTTATGAGTGAATTGGGCATGAGTGAAAAAGCAATCCTGAGCTGCCGCAACCTGGGCAAATCCTACGAGGAAGGCCCTGAGTCAGTGGTGGTGCTGTCCAACCTGCAACTTGAGCTGCATCCGGGCGAACGCGTGGCGATCGTCGGCAGTTCCGGTTCCGGCAAAAGTACCTTGCTGAACCTGTTGGGCGGCCTCGACACGCCGTCCCAGGGCAGCGTCTGGCTGGCTGGCGAAGAATTGTCAGCCTTGAATGAAAAGGCCCGTGGCCAGTTGCGCAACCGTTCGTTGGGTTTTGTGTACCAGTTTCACCACTTGTTGCCGGAATTCACCGCACTGGAAAACGTCTGCATGCCGCTGCTGATCGGCAAGACCGCAATCCCGGAAGCACGCCAGCGTGCCAAGGCCTTGCTGGAGCGTGTCGGCTTGGGCCATCGCCTTGAGCACAAGCCGGCCGAACTGTCCGGCGGCGAGCGCCAGCGTGTGGCAATCGCCCGCGCCCTGGTGAACAACCCAGGCCTGGTGATGCTCGACGAGCCCACCGGCAACCTCGACTCCCACACCGCCCAGGGCATCAAGGATTTGATGCTGGAACTGAGCACCCAGATGCGCACTGCATTCCTGGTGGTGACCCATGACATGAGCATGGCCCGCCAGATGGACCGCGTGCTGCACCTGCAGGAAGGTCATCTGGTCGCCATCTGACCCGTTTCAAGCCTGGCGCCTGGCGTCGGGCTTTTTTAATTTTTCAGGCGGTGCAAGCGAATGTTCAGACCGTTATCGATTTTCATCGGCACGCGCTATACCCGCGCCAAGCGCCGCAACCGTTTTGTTTCGTTTATCTCGATGACCTCGATGATCGGCCTCGCCCTGGGCGTGTTGGCGATGATCGTGGTGCTGTCGGTGATGAACGGCTTCCAGCGCGAAATGAGCTCGCGCATCCTCGGCATGGTGCCCCACGCCACCATCGTCGGCGTGAACCCGATTGATGATTGGCAGCCGGTGGCCGCGGCTGCGATGAAGAATCCGCAAGTGACCGCTGCAGTACCGTTCACGCAGATGGACGGCATGTTCTCCTACAAGGGCGCGATGCAGCCGATTGAGATCAGCGGCGTCGACCCGGCCCAGGAAGGCAAGGTGTCGATCGTGGCCCAGCACATCGTTCAGGGCAAACTGGACGACCTGAAACCCGGCGAGTTCGGCGTGGTGGTCGGTGAAATCACCGCCCGGCGTTTCCGCTTGAACGTGGGCGACAAGCTCACCCTGATCGTTCCGGAAATCAGCACTGCACCGGGCGGCATCACCCCGCGTATGCAGCGGTTGAACGTGGTGGGGATTTTCAAGGTCGGCGCCGAGTTGGATGGTTCCATGGCCTTGATACACATGGCCGACGCGGCGGAAATCCAGCATTGGCAGCCGAACCAGGTGCAGAGTGTGCGCTTGGCGGTTAAAGATTTGTACGCAGCGCCCAAGGTGTCCACGGACATTGCCACCAGCCTCGGCGCGGCCTACAAGGCAGATGACTGGACCCACACCCAGGGCAGCCTGTTCAGCGCGATGAAAATGGAAAAGACCATGATCGGCCTGCTGCTGCTGATGATCGTCGCCGTGGCCGCGTTCAACATCATCGCCACCTTGATCATGGTAGTGAATGACAAAGGCGCGGACATCGCGATCCTGCGCACCATCGGCGCCACGCCACGGCAGATCATGGCGATCTTCATGGTGCAGGGCACGGTGATCGGCATTGTCGGCACCTTGATCGGCGGCGTGCTGGGGGTTATTGCAGCGCTCAACGTGAGCGAGTTGGTGGGCTGGGTCGAGCGGGTGAGCGGGCAGCATATCTTTAGTTCGGATGTGTACTTCGTCAGCAACCTGCCTTCGGAGCTGCAAGGTGGCGATGTGGTGCTGATCTGCACCGCCGGGTTTGTGTTGAGCTTTTTGGCGACGCTGTATCCGGCGTATCGGGCGGCGAAGATTGAGCCGGCGCATGCGCTGAGATACTCGTAATTATTGAGACCGCTATCGGGGGCTAGCCCCCTCCCACATTTGAGGTATTCATAGATCAAAGTGTGGGAGGGGGCTTGCCCCCGTTAGGGCCGGTGCAGCTTGCATCAATCTACAGCTGGCAGCTCAATCACAAACCGCGTCCATCCAGCCCCGGACTCACAAAAAATCCTCCCCCCATGGGCGCGCACGATCGACTGGGTAATCGCCAGCCCCAGCCCCGCATGTTCGCTGCTGCCTTCATGGCGCGCCGGGTCGGCCCGATAGAACCGATCAAACAGCCTCGGTAGCAACGCCCCGGGGATGCCTTCACCGGTGTTCTCCACCGCTAGCGTCACGCCCATTGCGCCTTCGGTTATTCTTACCCGCACTTCGCCGCCTGCCGGGGTGAACCTGAGGGCGTTATCCAGCAAGTTCGACAAAGCCCGGCGCAACATGCCGCGATCCCCGGCTGTATGAGCGCTGCCTTCTCGTACCAGCGATACGTGCGCGTCCTCGGCCAGCAACGCAAAGAACTCCAGCAACGCCTCCACTTCATCGGCCAGGGCCAATGGCTCACGCTTGGGCATCAGCAAACCGTGGTCCGCCTTGGCCAGGTACAGCATGTCGTTGACCAGTTGGGCCATCCATTGCAGCTCTTCCAAATTACTGTGCAGCGCCTCGCGGTAATCCTCCAGCGGGCGTGGCTGGGTGAGGATGACTTGTGTCTGGGTCAGCAGGTTCGACAGCGGCGTGCGCAGTTCATGGGCAATGTCGGCGGAGAAGGCCGACAGGCGTTGGAACGCGTCGTCCAATCGTCCCAGCATGGCGTTGAAGGCCTGGGCCAGTTCAGCCAGTTCCGCCGGCATGTGTTGTTGGGGCAGGCGCTGGGTCAAGGAGTGGGCCGATACGCTGGCAGCCACTTCGCCCATGCGCCGCAATGGGCGCAAGCCGCTGCGTGCGGCCCAGGCACCCAGCAGCGCGGTGGCGAGGGCAGAGAGGCCAACGGTGAGCCAGATCAAACGCTGCATGCGTTGCAGGAAGTGCTGGTGGTGGGTGATGTCGAGTATCAGGCTCAGTTGCGGTGAGTCAGCTTGGCCAGCGTTCAGTGGCGCATTGTAGACGCGGTAATCGGTGCCGGCATTTTGTAGGCTATGCAGGCCGGGCGCGGTGGGCAGGGCGACGCTCGGCGCATCGTCCAGCCAGCGCTGGCCAGCGTAAGTGATGCGCAGTGCAAGGTCGGGCTGTCGATTGAGTTCGACGCGCAGTTGCGCCTCGCGTTGGTTGAACGCTTGAGGTGAGTCGACGCCCTGCAAGGTGCTGCGCAACGCCACAAGTTTGCTGTCGAGTTGCTGCTGGTCCAACTCGACAAAGTGCGCCTCACTGGCTTGGTTGAACAGCACGCCTGCAATCAGCGACACCACTGCCGTACAAGCCGCAAACAATAGTGCCAGGCGGCTGGCGAGGGACAGGCGCTTGATCAATTGCACCGCTCCTCCAGCACATAGCCCATGCCGCGAACGGTGTGGATCAGCTTATTAGGGAAGTTGTCATCGACTTTGAGGCGTAGGCGGCGGATCGCTACTTCGATGATGTTGGTGTCGCTGTCGAAATTCATGTCCCACACCTGGGAGGCGATCAGCGTTTTGGGCAGCACTTCGCCCTGGCGGCGCAGCAGCAGTTCCAGTAGAGAAAACTCCTTGGCGGTCAGGTCGATACGTTGGCCGTCGCGCTCGACGCGGCGGCGGATCAGGTCCAAACGCAGGTCGGCTACTTGCAGGGCGGTTTCCTGGGGCGTGCTGCTGCCACGGCGCAACAGGCTGCGCACCCGCGCCAGCAATTCGGAGAAGGCGAAGGGTTTGATCAGGTAATCGTCGGCGCCCAATTCCAGGCCATGCACGCGGTCCTCTACGGCATCCCGGGCGGTCAGAAATAGCACCGGGATCTCCAGACCGGCACTGCGCACCGCTTGCAGGATTTGCCAACCGTCGCGACCGGGCAGCATTACATCCAGGATCAGCAGGTCATAATCGCCGGTCAGCGCCAGGTGCTGGCCGCTGGTGCCGTCGGCCACCAGTTCGGTGGTAAAGCCAGCCTCGGCCAGGCCTTGACGCAGATAGTGGCCGGTTTTCGGTTGGTCTTCGACGATCAGCAATTTCATGGGGTAGCTCTTGGCAACGGGTGGCGAGGGGGCTTTATACCGTGGGGACCAGGTGCGGGGCGCAACCTGACAAAGTTGTAATCTAGCAGTCAGTTGGCTGGCAGCGGCGTAATCTTAGAGTGCGGCTCAAGCCGGTTATACATTTTGGAGAAGAGAGATGACGTTGCGTTCACCCCAATTGTTGGCGGGTTGCCTGTTGGCGTTGAGTTTCAATGCAATGGCTGATGCATCCCACAGCTATGCATTTGGTCAACCAGCAGCGGCTGACAAGGCCACGCGCACCGTAGAAGTGACGCTGCAGGATATTGCCTTTGCGCCCAAGTCCCTGGATGTAAAAGCCGGTGAGACGGTGCGCTTCGTGCTGGTCAACAAGGGCCAGTTGCTGCACGAATTCAACCTCGGTGACGCGGCGATGCACGCGGCGCACCAGAAGGAAATGTTGCAGATGCAGGCCAGTGGCATGCTCACGTCTACCGGCATGGGCAAGATGGACCACAGCGCCATGGGCCATGGTGCAATGAAGCACGATGACCCGAACAGTGTGCTGGTCGAGCCCGGTAAAACTGCTGAGCTGACGTGGACATTCACCCAGGCCACCGGTCTGGAGTTCGCCTGTAACCTGCCCGGGCATTACCAGGCAGGCATGGTCGGCAAGCTGACCGTTGAGTAAGGCGTTTCTTAAGGGCGGGGGCAAAGGCTGGTAGACTGGCGCGGTTTATTTAGCCAGGTTTCCGCCATGCATCCCGCAGCCGAACATTCGCCGCTGGGCAAGTCCAGTGAATACATCTCCACGTACACGCCTTCGTTGCTGTTCCCGATTCCTCGCGCCGCCAAGTGGGCCGAGCTGGGCCTGAGTGCCGAGACCCTGCCTTACAAGGGCGTGGATTTCTGGAACTGCTTCGAACTGTCCTGGCTGTTACCGTCGGGCAAGCCGGTGGTGGCCATTGGTGAGTTCAGTATCCCGGCCGACTCGCCGAATATCATCGAGTCCAAGTCATTCAAGCTGTACCTCAACTCGCTGAACCAGACCGCCTTTGCCGATACGCAAAGCCTTGAGTCGACACTGCGCGCTGACCTGAGTGCCGCCGCCGGCAAACCAGTGACCGTACGCATCCGCAGGCTTGCAGAGATCGAGGCCGAGGGTGTGATGGCATTGCCGGGCGTATGCATTGACGATCTGGATATCAACGTCAGCAGCTACGAACATCCGCGCCCTGAGTTGTTGCGTTGTGACGACTCGCGGATTGTCGAGGAGAGCGTGCACAGCCACCTGCTCAAGTCCAATTGCCCGGTTACCAGTCAGCCGGACTGGGGCAGCGTAGTGGTGGAGTACCGTGGTCAAGCGTTGGATCACGCCAGCCTGTTGGAGTACATCGTGAGCTTTCGCCAGCACTCGGACTTCCATGAGCAGTGTGTGGAGCGCATCTTCCTCGACCTGCAGCGCCTGCTGAAGCCGGAGAAATTGACGGTGTATGCACGGTATGTGCGGCGCGGCGGGCTGGATATCAACCCTTATCGCAGTACCGAGGATGTGGCGTTCCAGAACGTGCGCCTGGCCCGCCAGTAAAACAAATGTGGGAGGGGGCTTGCTTCCGATAGCAGAGGTTCAGGCACAGGTTCGGTGACTGACACTCCGCAATCGGGGGCAAGCCCCCTCCCACATTCTGGTTCTGTGTCTGGCTTGGGTTCGGGTTAAATGCCGATGTTGCCCAGGGTGATCACGATATTGCGCAGTGTCCCGGCAATGCCCGGGTGATCCAGTTCAAAACCTTCCACTGCACGGTTCACATCATCGGCGATGCTCGGTGTCTGGGTGGCCGGTTCCAATTCAAGTTGCACTTCGAATTTGGCAATCAACCCTTCCAGCGCTTCACGTTTTTCTTCCGATAGCGGTGGCTCCTGCTCCAATTGCCCGCGCAGGATATTGACCTGTTCTTCCAGTTTTTTGCGATCAGGCATGACGTTCTTCCTTTTATCGATAGGCACTGGCATAGACCACGGCACGCTGAGAAAGGTCTACGGGATGAACTGTAGATTAATCCACCGGCGCCGACTGTGCATGATCTCGATCAGGGCTTCTCGCCTTTGAGCTGGCGCCGGCTGATGTCTGCCAGGCAGGTGCCGAGTTCGCCTAAGTGATCGATCACAGAATGCACTCCCAGCCCATACAGCGTCACGGTGGCCTTGCCGCGCTTGTGTTCGCGTTCCTTGTCGCTCAGTGCTTGCCATTGCTCGGGCGCTAAGCCACACAGCGAACCGCAGGAGGCCAGGCCGATGGTCCACAGCCCGGCGTTAAGTCCCGATTGCAACAAGCGCGGCTCGCCGCTGACCAGGACGCAGCCTTCAAGGCGTTCGATATTCAATTCCATCAGCGCTTGCCAGCACGCGTGGGGGGCGGGCCAGCGGATGGAGGAGGGCGAGGCTGCTTTGAGCCAGGTGGGCAAGGTGGCGGCCAAAGGAGTGGTCACCGCAGGCGGCAGCTCATCCAGCCAAGCGCAGGGCACGCCCAGCTCTTTGAGGTTGCGCAGGATTTTCAGGGCGCCCGGCGTGGCTTGTGAATCCGGGGAAGGAGAGTCGGTGCGCGCCTGTGAGCCAAAATCCACTAGGCAGCCACTCAGGCCAAACAGCACGGCGGTCAAGGCGGGTGCGCTGGTGATTGCAATCTCGGCTTGAGGCATGTCGACATCCCTGAAATAGCTGTGACGCTATCGAGGCAGGATGACAGTCCGATGACAGTTGGCTCAATTGTAGGAATTTTGTCCATTTGCGGTATGAGTTTTCCCGGCGGCTGCCTAATTGGGCACTTCCGTCATATACTGGCTACCTTATTCAGGGCATAGCGCCCATGACAGACCATTCAAGGAGCAAAAGCTATGCGCTGGAGCCACTACTTCGCTCAGCTGTCGGTGTGTGCCACCGTTCTGCTGGCCCCGTTCGCTGTGCAAGCTGCGTCGGAAGATGATCCATGGGAAAGCGTCAACCGCCCGATCTTTACCTTCAACGACACTGTTGATACCTATGCCCTCAAGCCATTGGCCCAAGGCTATCAATGGATCACTCCGCAATTTGTTGAAGACGGTATCCACAACTTCTTCCGCAACATCGGCGACGTCGGCAACCTGGCCAACAATGTGTTGCAGCTCAAACCTCACAATGCAGGTGTCGATACTGCCCGTTTGCTGGTTAACACCACGTTCGGTGTGCTGGGCTTCATCGACGTAGGCACCAAAATGGGGCTGCAACGCAGCGATGAAGACTTCGGCCAGACACTCGGCTACTGGGGCGTTGGCAGCGGTCCGTACGTGATGATCCCTCTGCTGGGTCCAAGCACCCTGCGTGATGCGCCGTCCAAGTACGTCGACAGCTACACCCAGCCTTATCGCTATATGGATGATGTGTCCCTGCGCAACAGCGTCATGGGCCTTGGCATCGTCGACGCCCGTGCCAGCTTGCTCGACAGTGAGAAGCTGATCACCGGCGACAAATACACCTTCATTCGTAACGCCTACCTGCAGAACCGTGAGTTCAAGGTCAAAGATGGCAAGGTCGTCGACGACTTTTAAGAGGTGATCGTTTGAAATGAAAAAAGGCGATCCTGAGTGATCGCCTTTTTTGTGCGCGGGTTTCAGCGCATTTTCAGGATGCTGAGGCCCAATTGCTGATCATTGCCCACCGTTTTGGCCCACACCACTTTGGTATCTGCCTCCAGGCCTTTAAGGGCCGCATGTTCTGAATCAATGCGCACGGTCAGCAGGTCTCCTACGTTGAACTGGCGCGGTGCCTGCACTTGCATTCCGGAGCTGGAAAGATCCACGCAAACCCCAGCAATCTCTTGGCCTTCGTGGATCAAAGACACATCGGCATCCACTCGCATGCGGATGAAATCGCGTTTCTCGGCGTAGTCGCGCTCGTGTTCGCTCATGGGTTCCATCCTTACTTTGTGTTGTGGTCGTGGCTGTTCTTATAACTCCCGGTGATTTGCGATGTAAAGACGCCTGGCGACCATCGGCATGAGCTTGAAACACCTGGCGGATGGGAGTACCGTCTGCGCCTTAGAAGGGCACCTCTGCTTTACAGTTGTGCGTGGGCAAAACGCCTACGCTTTTGTAGGACAGAGAGGCTAGAAAGCGAATCCAGTAGTGTGACCCCGGCCATTGCCGAGTTGCCTACGCCAACCTAATTCTGGCGCCGTTTGCCCACATGCAAAAAACCAGTGCCACGCTGCTGATAATCGATGACGACGAAGTAGTGCGCGCGAGTCTCGCGGCCTATTTGGAAGACAGTGGCTTCAGCGTCCTGCAGGCCAGTAATGGCCAACAGGGTCTCCAGGTATTCGAGCGCGACCAGCCCGACCTCGTGATCTGCGACTTGCGCATGCCCCAGATGGGCGGCCTGGAGCTGATTCGCCAGGTGACTGAGCTTGCCCCGCAGACTCCGGTGATTGTTGTGTCCGGTGCCGGCGTGATGAACGACGCCGTTGAGGCCTTGCGCCTGGGCGCCGCCGACTACCTGATCAAACCCCTGGAAGACCTTGCGGTGCTGGAGCACTCAGTGCGCCGCGCGTTGGATCGTGCACGTCTGCTGGTCGAGAACCAGCGTTACCGCGAAAAGCTCGAAACCGCCAACCGCGAGCTCGAAGCCAGCCTGAACCTGCTCCAGGAAGACCAGAACGCCGGTCGCCAGGTACAGATGAACATGCTGCCGGTCAGCCCATGGACCATCGACGAGTTCAAGTTTGCGCACCAGATCATCCCTTCGCTGTACCTGTCGGGTGATTTTGTCGACTACTTCCGTGTGGATGAGCGACGTGTGGCGTTCTATCTGGCCGACGTTTCGGGCCACGGTGCTTCCTCTGCTTTTGTCACCGTGTTGTTGAAATTCATGACCACACGGCTGTTGTTTGAATCCAAGCGCAATGGCACCTTGCCGGAATTCACCCCCTCCGAGGTGCTGGGCCACATCAACCGAGGCCTGATCAGCTGCAAGCTGGGCAAGCACGTGACGATGGTAGGCGGCGTGATCGATGAAGAAACCGGTCTTTTGACCTACAGCATTGGCGGTCACCTGCCGATGCCTGTTTTATACACTCCAGACAGTGTGCGTTACCTGGAAGGGCGTGGTCTGCCCGTCGGCTTGTTCAATGAAGCCACCTACGAAGACCACATTTTGGAACTGCCGCCGACCTTCAGCCTGACGCTGATGTCCGATGGCATCCTGGACCTTCTTCCAGAGCCTACACTCAAAGAGAAAGAAGCCGCCTTGCCCCAACGGGTCAAGGCAGCTGGCGGCAGCCTGGATGGCCTGCGGCAGGTTTTTGGATTGGCCACGCTAGGGGAGATGCCGGATGATATCGCCCTATTGGTGTTGAGCAGGAATCTTTGATGAGTACCGGAAGAATCCAATTCGCTGAGCAAGACGGGACCTTCGTCCTGAAGTTTGTCGGTGAAGTGCGCCTGACCTTATGTTCGGCGCTGGATGCGACGATTGAGCGGATCTTCACTGCGCTGAACTTCTCGGCGATCGTGATCGATCTGACTGAAACTCGCAGCATTGACAGCACCACCCTTGGGCTATTAGCCAAGTTGTCCATTCTGTCTCGGCAGAAGGTTGGCCTGTTGCCGACCGTCGTCACCACCCACGAAGACATCACCCGGCTGCTGCAGTCCATGGGCTTTGATCAGGTGTTCAACATCGTTGATCGTCCGATTCCTTGCCCGGAATGTCTTACCGACCTCCCGTCCCAGGATCAGTCCGAAGAAATGGTGCGGGTGAAGGTGCTGGAAGCGCACAAGATCCTGATGGGCCTCAATGAGTCCAATCGCGAAGCGTTTCACGACCTCGTCAACGCCCTCGAGCGTCACTGATCCTTCTGTCGAACACATTCCAAATGTCGGAGGAGCCTCGATAGCGCAGTGTCAGTCAGTACATTCACAACTGACTCACCGCTATCAGGAGCAGCCGCTCCCGCAGTTGAGCTGAGATCGGTTTGAGACACAAAAAAAGGGCGGTACCCTCACAGGTACCGCCCTTTTTGCCGTCCCCGCTGTTTACAGCTTGGCGGACAACAGCGCCTCAAGTTTTTCCTGGTCACGGGCAAACTGACGAATGCCCTCCGCCAGCTTCTCAGTCGCCATCGCATCTTCGTTGGACTCCCAACGGAACTGCGCTTCAGTCATATGCACTCGCGCTTCACCGGCATGGCCAGGCGACAGCTTACGCTCCAGTTTGCCTTCATCCGCCGCCAGCTTCTCCAGCAGGTCCGGGCTGATGGTCAGGCGATCACACCCGGCCAATTCTTCAATCTGGCTCAGGTTACGGAAGCTCGCACCCATCACTACCGTTTTATAACCATTAGCCTTGTAGTAGTTGTAGATGCGCGTAACCGACTGCACGCCCGGATCATCGGAGCCGGTGTAGTCGTTACCGTTGGCCTTCTTGTACCAATCGTATATGCGGCCCACGAACGGCGAAATCAGGAATACCCCAGCCTCAGCACACGCCACAGCCTGGGCAAAGGAGAACAACAGTGTCAGGTTGGTCTGGATCCCTTCTTTCTCCAGCTTCTCTGCCGCGCGGATGCCTTCCCAGGTAGAGGCGATCTTGACCAGTACACGGTCGCGGCCAACGCCGGCTTTTTCGTACAGGTCGATCAAGCGGTGCGCACGCTTGAGAATGGCGGCCTCGTCGAACGACAGGCGGGCATCCACTTCGGTGGAAATGCGGCCCGGCACAACTTTAAGAATCTCTTGCCCCACCGCGACCGCAAAACGGTCGCTGGCCAGGCCCACATCACCGTTGCAGTCCTGCACGCACTCATCCAGCAGCTTGGCATAGCCCGGAATCGACGCGGCCTTGAGCAGTAGGGAAGGGTTGGTGGTTGCATCCTGCGGCTTGAGCTTGGCGAGGGTGGAAAAATCGCCGGTATCGGCTACGACAGTGGTGAATTGCTTGAGTTGTTCCAGCTTGGAAGTCATGAGCGTGCTCTGTCCTATGGGTCTGATGACATTACCCGAGCGCCGAGAGGCGCTCAAGGGCGCAAATGCGTTCGATCGTTTGCGAGGGCAACAACCTGAAAACAGCCGTTTGAATGACCGGCCGTGGTGCTAAATAGGAGGGCAAATTCGCCAGCAGGTTCAACCCAACTGCCCGATGACACTTGGATATCGCCTTCATGCCTACTGATGCCTTCCCCGGCACACACCGCACCAAATGTGGGAGGGGGCTTGCCCCCGATGACGGTGTGCCAGCTCAGCCAATAATCAACGGACTCCCCTGGAAGCCACCCAATCAACGCCCTTCCAACAAAGCCCCAGCCTGATCCAACAATGCCAACGGATCCGCGGCCTTATGAATATCCACCGACAGCAACTGCCTGAACTTGCGTGCCCCAGGGAACCCAGTGCCCAGTCCCAGCACATGCCGCGTAATATGATGCATCGTCCCGCCACCGGCCAAATGCTCAGCAATGTAAGGCCGCAAGTGCGCCAACGCGTCCGCCCGACTGATCACCGGCTGTGCACTGCCAAACAACTGCTGATCCACCTCCGCCAGCAAATACGGATTGTGATAAGCCTCCCGCCCCAACATCACGCCATCAAACGTCTGCAAGTGCTCATGGCACTGCTCCAGCGTCTTGATGCCCCCGTTGAGCACAATCTCCAACTCAGGGAAGTCCTGCTTCAACTGCGCCGCCACGTCATAGCGCAAGGGCGGAATGTCCCGATTCTCCTTAGGCGATAACCCCTCCAGAATCGCAATCCGCGCATGCACGGTGAAACTGGTGCAACCGGCGTCCTTCACCGTCCCGACGAAATCACACAACTGCGCATAACTGTCCCGGCCATTGATCCCGATACGGTGTTTCACCGTCACCGGAATCGACACCGCATCACGCATCGCCTTCACACAATCGGCCACCAGCGCCGGATGAGCCATCAGGATCGCGCCAATCATATTGTTCTGCACCCGATCGCTGGGGCAGCCGACGTTCAAGTTCACTTCGTCGTAACCAGCGGCCTCGGCCATGCGCGCGCAGGCCGCCAGATCCGCCGGAACGCTACCGCCCAATTGCAGAGCAAGGGGGTGCTCGGCCTCGCTGTGACGCAGGAAACGCTCATGGTCGCCATGGAGGATCGCCCCAGTGGTGACCATTTCGGTGTAGAGCAGGGCGTGTTTGGAGAGCAGGCGCAGGAAGAACCGGCAGTGGCGGTCGGTCCAATCCATCATGGGTGCAACGCTAAAGCGCCGAGACAGTGCGGGGCTTGATTCTGCTGGGCTAAAGCTCTGTTTATCTAGCATTTTACTCAACGTGTTCTTGACGAGTTTTAGGGCGTTTTCAGGCGTTTTTGGAGGCTCGGTGGTACGATGTACCACCTCAAAACAGACGCGTACCACTTTCGATATGGCGACTATCAGGGCAAGAAAACTGGCGGATGGGACTGTGAGCTACACGGCTCAAATCCGCATCAAACGCGACGGAGTGCAAGTCTACCAAGAGAGCCAGACCTTCGCCCGGAAACAGGCCGCCCAGGCGTGGACGCGCAAGCGTGAATCGGAGTTGGATGAACCTGGTGCGATCGAGCGTGCGAGCCGTAAGGGCGTCACCGTCAAAGACATGATCGATCAGTACCTGGTGGAAGTGGAGAAGGCCCGCCCGCTAGGCAAAACCAAAAAGGCCACGCTCGAAGCGATCGGCAAGATGGACATCGGCAAGCTAAACGACACAGACATAAATACCCAACGCCTGGTCGACTTCGCCCTTTGGCGGATGAGCAAGGAGGGCGGAGGTGTCCAGCCGCAAACCGCCGGCAACGACCTGGCGCACCTCGGCGCCGTCCTGGCCATCGCCAAAGACGCCTGGGGCTACCAGGTCGATCCGCTCGCCATGGGCGGCGCCCGACGCGTGCTGCGTAAGCTGGGCTATAACCTAAAAAGCCGCGAGCGAGACCGCCGGCCTACCCTGGACGAACTGGCAAACGTGCTGACGCACTACCAGGCGATGCAGGCGCGGCGCCCGAGCGTCATCAATATGCTCAAGGTCGTGGGCTTTGCCCTGTTCTCCACCCGCCGGCTGGATGAAATCACCCGTATCCGCTGGGACGACGTCGATGAGCCAGGCCAGCGTGTGCTGGTGCGCGACATGAAAAACCCCGGCCAGAAGATTGGCAACGACGTGTGGTGCTACCTGCCGGACGAGGCGTGGCAGATCCTCCAGACCATGCCGAAGGCCGGCGAAGACATATTCCCCTACAGCCCTGAATCGATCTCCACGTCCTGGGCTAAAGCCTGCAAGTTCTTGACCATCGTGGATCTGCACTTCCACGACCTTCGTCATGAGGGTGTCAGTCGGCTGTTTGAAATGGACTGGGACATCCCGCGCGTGGCGAGTGTTTCCGGGCACCGGGATTGGAATTCAATGAGGCGATACACCCACCTGCGCGGCAAGGGTGATCGTTACGTGGGCTGGGAATGGCACGACAAGATACTGAGGGCGCCCGTCCAACTGGGCGCCGCATCAGAGAAGTGGCTCAAACGACGCGTTTTATCCCGTTGAGCTGGTTGTGTTCTTTTACAGCGGCGGCGCGCTGCGAGTCGAGGTATGCGGCCAGGTCAGTGAGATGGATGCCCTTGGCTGATTTCTGGCTCGGCTCCAGGCGGGTGATGGGCAGCTTGATCTGACCACTCATAACCTTGCGTTGGAACATTTCCGGTGTCAGGTGCGTGAAGTAATCCCGGCACACCAACTCCAGCGAGATAATCGCCTGGCCATCGTATTGGGCCATCAGGATGAAGGCTGTGTTCATGGTGGTCTCCTTACATCCGAAACGATTGATGAATGAACGCAGGCTGCGCTTTATGTTCTGCAGGTTTCGCGTCATTGCCCTGGGTCTCGCAAACGAACCGATGCCTCTTTCGGTTGAGCGCAGTCAGGGCCTCGGTAAGGCCTTGCACGACGCCGGTGCATTGCTCATATGCGAGAGGGCCATTCCAGCTATCAGCCTTCACCACTTGGCAATCCGTTCGGGTTGCATCTGCGCAGAGGTAAAGCAGAAGGAATACCGTCATACGCTAACCTCCCATGAGCATGCGCGTCAGTGCATTGGGCTTGCCGTCCGGTGTCAGCTTGTCGAGTGGTTGGGTGACAGTGCGACCGTTCGCGGCGCGTAGGGTGGCAACGTTGCCGTCGATCCCTACGATCACGCCCGTGCGTGCGTTGAGTCGGTACTCCCGACCACCGCCGCTCATTTCGATGTAGCTGGCCTTGTCGCCGACAGCCAGTGGTGTTGTGGTAGCCTCTGCGGTGCCGCCTTTGGGTCGATTCACTTGCATGGTGCTTCTCCTTTGGGTGGTCGGTGTCGAGGGGTTGCAGCCCCTCGGCACCACCTTCTTATTGGCTTTCGCCGGTTGGGTTTTGCTTGCGCACCAAGTGCAGCAGCAGGTTTTCAAACTCAACAACCTCATCCGTTGCTGACTGCCATTCCAGGACTGCCTGGATCTGATCCCGGCTGCACTCCAGCACTAGAATTTCTTTGTCGCTTACCGCACGAACCTCAAGGATCGCGACCAGGCCCGCTGGGTCGTAGGCCTCGGCGTGAACAATTTTCCCGGACTCGTTAAACCAGTCCTTCAGCTCTTTCAGGTGCCGAAGGCGGTTGGTCTCGCCCTGCTGGCCCTCGCCGGTGATGACTTGTACGTGCATGGTGCTTCTCCTTTGGGTGGTGGCCAGCGTTGCAGCGCATGGCGGGTGTTGCCGTTGATTGGTCAGGCCTGAAAGTGCCAGCACTTCACGATGGGTTGTTTAGTGATGACTGCGTTGCTGGTCTTCGCCTGGTGAGCCCGTACAGCGCTGTCAGTGGCTTTATTGATATCGAGCAGCTTCCGGGAACGGGAGTCTTTCAGGCGGTCGCGCAACTCGCTGACGTCGGCGATCTTCTGGCGATGTTCGGCTGCACACTTCACAAAGTCGTTGAGGTTGATGGCGATGACGTTGTCTTTTTTGCTGTGGTTGACTACTGGGCCGTCGGCGTCGAGACCTTCCAGGTACTCGTACACTTCCCAGAATTCAGCCACCACCGGATGGTCGGAGCTGATCGAGGACTGGCGCTCGATCGCCATGCGGATGATCTGCGTGCGGGTGTGGCTGATCTGCGGATCGCTGAGCGGCACCACCATGCGCAGGCAGTCCAGCAGGGCGAGCAGTTGGGCGTGGTTCTTGTTGATTCGCTCCACCCGGATGTACCCGCGCAGCTTGTTGCCACAATGCTGACAATCGGCTTGCTCGTCCTGAAACGGTGTCTCGCATGCAAAGCAATGCGAATGCAGGTTGCGCAACTTCGCCTCGTAGCCAGGGATGCGCTGGGCAAACAGCTCTAGCACTTCCAGCTCCTTACGAACGGCCTGCAGCACAAAGTTGCTGAGCGTCGAGCCTTCCAGCGCATTGAGCCGATCTGCTGCCGCACGGCTCTCAGGCGTTACGTTCGGGCGTACAAAGTGCAGTTTCACAATCCGGGTCATGATCGCTTCAGACGCCACCACAGGGGCGTTTTGGCTGATGGCAATCGTGCCGCGAAAAGGGGGTTCGTACGTTTCGTTGCCGGCGGTTTTAACGCCCTTGGTTGCGAGTGTGCCGCCGCCGTAGTAGTCCTTGAGTTCGTCCCATTCGAAGGTTTTGGCGTGGGCCTTGTCATCGCCGCTTCGGTCCGACTCCAGCAGCACAATGGGCATGCCCGATACCTGTCCCATCAGGCGGCTAC
The DNA here is from genome assembly GCF_900187495.1 of Pseudomonas sp. Irchel 3H9. Classification (NCBI taxonomy): domain Bacteria; kingdom Pseudomonadati; phylum Pseudomonadota; class Gammaproteobacteria; order Pseudomonadales; family Pseudomonadaceae; genus Pseudomonas; species Pseudomonas sp. Irchel 3H9. The sequence continues at coordinate 899,216 of NZ_FYDK01000001.1, forward strand.
GGCCTGCCTTGGTGGACTTGGATGGGTCGAACCCTTCGTATCCGTCCCGGCCTGCCAGTTTCCAGAGCAGGGTAAGCAAGGTGGTTTTACCGGCGCCGGCCTCGCCCGTGGCTTCAAGGAACGGAAACGACTGGTAGCGGTTGCGGATCTGTTCGGCAAACAGTGAGCCAAACCAGAACGTCAGCGCGACGATTCCCTGGGCTCCAAAGCACTGCCACAGAAGGCCCAGCCACTGTTGGTCGTAGTTTTTGCTGTCCTTCTCCAGATCGATCTTCACACCTTTTTGCAGGGTCTTGAGCTTCAGCTTGCCCATCTCAAAAAACTCCTCCTCGTTGATGTGGATGACCTGGCCTTCGCGGACGGCGACGTCGTTGAACACGTAGCAGTGGTATTCCTTGCTGTAGCCCACGTAGTCGATGGTCTGAACGGTCTTGATGCCGAAAAGCTGGTCTTTCATGAGTTTGTCCAACTGTTGTCCACTGCCGGTGAACACGGCCCCGGCACCCATGCCGAGAAGTCTTTTTTTGAATTCGCTCGCGGCGGCGACCTGGCCCCCGGTGAAGGTGTTTTTCACGGACCCACCGTCGTGGGGGAAGTCGACGCGGAAGAAGTACCAAGACTCGTCAGTAATCTCGTTGCGCTGGAAATAGAGGGCTTTGGGGTAGCAGTTGGCGATTTCGACGACGCATCCGGCCACGTTCAGCGCCTTCTCCCGCAGCTGCTTTTCGTTCAGCACTTGGGCTTCCTGGTCGTCGCTTTTCTCCAACGCTTGCTTGGCGCTGTTGTATTTCGCAAGGTCCAATTTCCACCAGTACAGGCGGGAGTCGAAGCAGAAGTGAAACTCCTCGCGCTCGCGCCATTGGTACATAAGCAACGCCTTATCGCTGGCACTGTCTGCGATAAGCAGGGCGCCCTGGTGACGGGCTTCCTTCAGGTCTTTTTCGATGCGTTCCGCACGGGCTTTCTCGTCGTCGATAAATGCCCAGCGCTGGTGCAAATCGTTCCAGTCAACCTTGCGTGCATCCGGCTGCGTGACCTGGGCGGCTTCGCAGGTAAAGCCAAGTTCGCGGGCACGTTTCACCCAGGTACGGGTGTATTTGTGAGCGCCTGGCTCGTTGTCCAAGGCCCAAACCAACTTGGGAGTTTTGCCGCCGCGAGCGGTGATGAGGGCCTTCAGCGATTCTTCTGGAAAAGCGTTTGATGACAGGGCGGCGACGGCCGAGATACCATTTTGAATGAGCGCAATGGCGTCGAAGATGCCCTCAACAATCCACAGTTCGTTCACCTCCAGCAGGTCCAAGCACGGTGGGCTCCACCAATGCCCTCGGTAGCTTTTGAGGGGCTGGAACCGGGCCTTTTTCTTGCCGAAGCGGGAAGGCTGATCAATCAGGCGCTCCCAGTACCCGCCATGCTCCAGCGGAAACCGCACGGTTGCAGAGCCGATATTCAAGTCGCGATCGAAGTAGCTTTCCTGGGTGTACCAGCCCTCAATCAGCTCAAGACGGAAACCCCGTGCGAACGCCAGGTATGCCTTGGCACTTGCGGCTGGCTGATCACTGGTGGCCGGTGCCCGCTTGCTCCAGTCGTCGAACAGGTCCGGGTACAGTTCTTTGACCGGAGCCATGTACCGGCATTTTTCTTCGCGGCCACAGCGGATGAACCACGGTTCGTCGTGGCGGGAAAAAAGGCGTTTCTGGTTGCACTGAGGGCAGGTGCCCTTGCGCATGTAATGCGTGCCGGTCATGTGCTGGAGGCCGTAATCGGACTCCAGACGCTGAAGTACATCAGCCCGGATCTTGTCCTCCATGGGCTTACGTATCACTGCGGGCGCTCCGCAGTCGGCGCCACGAGCTGCTTTTTCAGCTCGTGGCGCGTCTTGCCAATGCCCGCCAGGTGTGGATAGTCGGCAAGCACTTTTGGCCCACGCTGGCCGTTGGGTACATTCCGGTAGCGATCGGAGTACCAAATATCAGCCATGGTGACTTCGTACTGACTGGTCAGCCACAGCAGGTAGTGCTGCGCCTGCTGTTCGTCCAGCTCCAGTTTTATGGTGATTTTGCTCATTTCAGCCACCAGTAAGTTGCAAATTTCCCCTACCCACGCGGTGCGGGCATCCATCAGGGAGTGGTTTCGGGTTAGTGCGGGAGGTTGCGAGTCAGCAGCAGGCGTGTCGGGAGCAAGCGCGCTGAAACGGGGTGTCGCTGTTGGGTGCAGTTGTCGAGCAGCCAGATGACCGGGCGGAATGGACCGCTGTTCGGGTGAACACCTAGCCAGGCAACGCGCTTGCAAGTCATGCTCTCGAACTCGGCGACGGCCAGTTCGGCAATGCGTTGCACTAGGTGTTGTGGGACTTCAAGCGACAGCGTCAGGTAGCGGGTGCAGTTCTCCAGCAACTGCGTATCACCTGCCAGATGCTCGCAGCGATGGCGGTAGAGGTAGGCCACCGCCGCTTGTTGCATCGCCGCACGGTAGTCACTGGCGGGGTTGGTAGTCAGGTTGATGGCGTTCATGCGGTCGTGGCCTCCATTTCCAGTTGGTCCAGCAGATCGGGTTGATCGTTGGCTGTTTTCATTGCCTGGCGACGAATGACCACATCTGCAACTGGCAGCTTTACAGCTGGGTTGGGCATGCCGCTTGGGCTCAGTTCGTGGGTCATTTGAAACTCAGCACGCACCGCCCAGCCGCAGGCTTCGTTCGTGCATTGCATGTAAGTGATTCGCAGGAAAATGTGTTGGCCTTCGCTGGTGCGGATGCGCATACGGCCGTGGCAGTGAGGGCAGACCAGTTTGTAAGTGCTCACTAAACAGCTCCCTGGCTGTACAGCTGGATAGTCGCGAACACCTCGGCGTAACGGGCCGACATGTAGGTGAGTAGGGCGGCGATAATCGCGTCGGCTTCACGCTTTTCGATAACACCGTCATCCAGGGCTGTTGACATGATCTGGTCGACCTTGCCCCGCTGAGCCGAGGCCTTGAGCGAGCGGCTGTACAACTCCACGTTGTCCAGGCTCTCCGGGACGCTCAGCGGAACGAACATGCCGCCGTACATTGAAGCGATGTAGTCCGCCAGGAATGTGGTCCCGGCGACTTGCTCCAGACGATGAATATGTTCATCGGTCAGCGGGCGGCTGCCGGCGTTCTCGTAGGCTTGGTTATCAAACTTCTTCAGCGGCATGCCGAGATCTGCCGAGGCGTACATCCGACCGCCTGGGTAGGCGCCGATGACGGCCATAACGACGCTCTTTCTGCTGTCTAGAACTGGGCGTTTCATCTTCTGGTTTCCCCTTGGAGCCAGAGGCCCTAGTTTGTGATCTTGCCGTCTTTGATCCCGAGCAATACAGCTGCTCTGTGTGCTTCGCCGCGACGGCCTTTCTTACGGCCGTTCAGCAGGTCGCTGACCAGATTTTTGTTCAAGCCATGTTGACGGCTAAATTCGGCAATGCTTTTACCCTCGCGATCAAGAACCGCGCGGGCTTGCTCGGGGGTCTGTAGGGCATGCATAGTGTTCGTCCGTGTTTAATCGTGTTCGACGAAAAGGATTCTTGGGCAGATTACTGTTCAAGTCAACTTATATTGATCAAAAAAATGCTCATTTCTTCGGGGGTAGGTGAACGCCTGCGGGAAGAACGCGAGCGGCTGGGTAAAAACCAGACCGACTTTGGCGTGTCCGCTGGGGTAAGCCGTGGCACTCAAAAGGCCTATGAGCTTGGGTCCAGCTCCCCCGATGTACGCTATCTCTCTGGCCTCCAAGAGCTTGGAGTTGACGTGCATTACGTGCTGACCGGTTCGCGGGTCGACACAAATCTCAACAACCTCAGTGAAGTCGAGTCGGCCGTCTTGGAGAGCATGCGTCAGATGTCAGAAGCGGACCGCAATGTGCTGTTGCGGACGGCGTCGGCATTTGCGAGCGCGGCAGCTCTGGACGGATTGAAGTCACCCAATTAGCGCAGTGCTGCTGTCGAAGCGGATTTGATACGCCGACCATGAGGGTCGGTTTTTTTCGTGGGAAATAGAAAGGAGCTGTTCGAATGGCGTTGAAGCCTTGTAAATCGTGTAACCACAAAGTGGATGCCACCGCAAAGGTCTGCCCAAGCTGTGGAGTAAAAAAACCTGGAGTCACCGTTAGGCAACAGTTCTTCGGACTTTTTATACTACTGGTGATAATCGCTGTAGCAGTGTCGATGTGTTCAAGTGGTAGCAAGGAAAAACCAGTCGAGAAAGTCGCACAGAAGTCTGCGACGACTGCTGTAGCGCCCCCCTCTTACGCGATTACTAAAGACGATTTTCGCGAAGGCAGGCCACGCAAAGTCGAGGTCATGCTTCCCAAGCGGTTAAGCGACGCAGACTTGGCCGAGGTTGCTAGAGCCGTTCGTGCTGATACCAAATTCAAAGCCGATAAAACCTTCATAGGATTCCGCGTCGAAGGTCAAACCGACAGCGCTTATTGGGCTAACGCCAGTTTCGACCCGAACTACAGAGCGTCTTTGATTGGTTTGAGCGCTAAGGACTACGAAGCCCTGAAAGCGCTAGACCTGAAAGCCTACCCGAACAGGATCGGCAGCTGGTTGCGGGACGGCGCGCTGGGTCATGTGATGGTGCTGTACAAGCAAAGCGACAAGTATCTAATCGACTCTGTCTTTGCCAGCGGTGGGAAAAATACAAATCACTTTGTAGGAAAAAAGCAACCGGATGGCGGTCTGAGACTGGACGACCCTGAGACCAGTTTCAACGAGCACTATTTGGTTGATGCCAAGGGCAATTTGCAAGGGTGGGGGGAGAACGGCGTGTACATGACGCTGCCCCCGTTTAAGCCCGCGCATTGACGTAACAGCACACACATTTTTTCATTGGCGTCCGATGACACAGCAAAACGTGAGAGAGATTGGCTGTTCCCCGGGAGACTTTAACGGCGCTACGTAGGCGCCGAGTGCCCGTTGCGTGTGAAAGGAGTATTCGCATGATGGTGAACAGCGGTGTGTCGGAAAGCAAAGGAGCAGACGTAGACGCGAACTGCCTTAGCGATCTGGAAGTGATATTGCTGGCAATGTTTAGGGCAATCAGTGCTCAGAGGCAAAAAGATTTACTGCGGTTGCTAGAAGTTTTTACGCAACTGTCTGAATAGATTTTATGATGCCTCGGACTTGTGCCGGGTCCTACCAGGACGGCGATTTTTTTCTTTTATGGATGGGAGGTCGTATGAGCAGCGAAATAGATGTATGGGCTGATGATTTTATGAATCGTAAGTCAAGTAGCGATTTCTTAACAAAATATATATTGGCAAATGAACACGTAAAAGTATTGAATGTGAATTCGCCTTGGGGTTCAGGTAAGACGTTTTTTTTGGATCGCTGGAGAAAGCAACTTAGCAAAGAGCATGTATGCATCTTTTTTAACGCGTGGGAGACCGATTATTCGGCTGAGCCTTTGCTTGCTCTCGTAACTTGCGTGGAACAGCAGACTAAGGATAAACTTGATATAACAGCTACGGAAGCTGGTAAGCGTACCGTAGATTTGGCCGCGAAAATATTCAAGAAAGCGGCCCCTTTGATCGCAAAGGGATTAGTTAGGAAATATGTGGGTGTCGAGCTTAATGACTTATTTGGTGAGGAGGGCGGGAAGGACGCCGTTGATGCAACAGAAGACCTTGTTTCATCTCTCATTGAAGATCAGTCAAAAACGACCAGGCATGTGGAGGAGTTTAAGGCAGCTGTCGTCGAGAGGTTGAATGTCGCGGCTGAAAATAATAATCTAAAAAAGCCAGCTTTCATTTTTATTGATGAGTTAGATCGTTGTCGTCCAACCTACGCGATCGAATTGTTAGAGCGTATTAAACATTTTTTTGAGTTGGATGGGTGCCGATTCGTAATCGCCTCAGACTCAAAACAGTTGGCCCATTCCATTCGTGCCGTCTATGGACAAGGTTTCTCCTCAGAACGATACCTCAACAGATTTTTTGATGCTGAGTTTAACCTGGATAATGGTGATATCGTTGATTTGGTGCGGAACACGTTACCTGTCATAAGTTCGATGTCCCTTGAGTTAAATGTCTCTGGTGAAGTGGTTCATAATTTTTACGATAGGAGCGAAGTTAAGCAAGCGCAAAAAAATACGATTGTTAGTAGTGTGAAAGGTGTTACGGAAAATCAAATAATTGTTATTGGTCTTTGTAAGTATTTTAAAGTTGAGTTGCGAGAGCTCGCGAATTATATAAAGCAAATAAAGAGTGCTGCAGATACTATAGGTGAAGATGTCCAGTTTTTCTGGTTGGCGTACTTGGTTTTTTTCAAGGCGTCAAAAGCAGATGAGTACGCTGATCTTTGGGATGCGGATAAGTGGCGAAAAGCTATAAACTCTTACGAGACTACAAAAGCTGATATGGTCACGTTCTATTTTATACGCGATGTATCGACACCAGCGGATCTTGCAAGATATTATTTAACGATATTATATGCTGACCGCCAGGAGATTTCACAGCTGTCGTCTGATCTCCATTCATGGAGACATCTTGTATATTACGGCACTATTAACAACGTTGCTCGCCTCCGATCCTATAGAGATATCGTAGAGTTGGCCCACCGATTATCGTAGTGGCATCCATTAGCCCGGCGCCTGTCGGGCTTAACGGACATTACCTATAAATCCGGTGTCATTCTCTTCCACTCTCGATCCACCGCTCGCTTAGCCGTCTTTTCACTGGCGTACAACCATCGCAACCGTCTGGGCTTCGTCTGATCCCCCGCTGTAGTCATCTTTTCCTTTCCGGTTTTTTGGTCGCGGTAGTACGCGATGATCCCCGTGTAATGCCCCTTGTTCTCCTCCGCCAGATCCTCAACGTTGTCCTCCGGCAGCTTGCTCTCCAGTTCCAGTCTGACGGTGTAGCCACCATCCGCACTCAGGCTGTGTTGCACATTCCCGCCGTACCAGATGATCTCGTCGATTTCCTCTTTCACCCCTTGGAGTGTGTAGGTCAGCTCCGGTATCAGATCCGGCCGGCCCATCGCCAGGTTGTAGCTAAGCGTGGCGCTACCACGTTGCAGGCGCCGGAACTCTGCACGGGCAGCGCGCAGGGCTGACTGCTGGTCGCTGTAGGTGTGGCGCAGGTCTTTGAGATTGTCGCCGCCGCCGGCAATGGCTTCCTGTTTCTTGGCGCTGTTCACGTCGTAGTAATAGGCACGCACGCCGTCGTAACTGTCACGGTCGGCTTGTAAGTAGCGGTGCTGGTCGCCGTCGGCGCGGGTGAGGGTGATGTGTGGCAGATCCATGCCGCTGGCGGTTTTGCCGCCGCCCGCTGGAAGGCACAGCAGGCAGCCGGCTTTGACGCTGGCCACCGCGTCGAATTCTTCGGCCAGGCGGCTTATCAGGTTGGCGTCGGATTCGTTCGCCTGGTCTAGCTGCAGGATGGGCAAGCCGTGCAGTGCACTGGCGATCGTGGCGGTGAGGCCGTTGCCGATGGCGATATCGCCCAGGACGCCGCCGAGTGTGGTGTTGCTCCAGCTGCGCTCGCGCTTGGTTTTCAGGCCCTTGCGCAAGTCTGCCGATCTGGCGCGAATGCTGAGCACGTCCGGCGCGCCGCTGTGTTCGGTTTCGTCGACAGTGTACGTGCCTTTGTCGACCAGGCCGGTGTCACTCCAGCCCAGCCATAGTCGCAGCACCGCGCCCTTGGGTGGGATTGTCAGCAGGCCGTCGTGGTCGCTGAGGGTGATGCTCAGTTGGTCGGCCTCGACGCCGCGGTTGTCGGTCAGCTCCAGGCTCATCAGCCGCGGGCTGATCAGTTGAGCGATGTCGAGGCCGTCGACGGTGAGCCGGAAGGCCGGCACGGGATAGGCCGCGTCACGCATGTAGCGCTCGGCCGTGTTGCGCACGTAACCCGTGACCTTGGAGATGATGGCTTCGATCACAGCAGGCCCCGCAGGATGTTGACGCCGATGCTGGTAGCGGCGCCGAGCAGGTCGATGCGGTCGTCGTCGATGCGCTTGAGGCTCAGGGTGAATTCAATACGCCGTGGAGTGCCGTCGCTGAAAAAGAGGGTCTTGGTTTCGCTCAGGCTCTCGATCACCCACAGGCCGTAGATCCGTCCGGTGCCCTCGACCATGGGCCAAGCCTTGCCAGTGTTTGCCATTAAACGGATGGCGTCGAGGCTGAGGGCGGTACCGGCCAGCTCGGGGAAGATGATGCCGGGGAGGGTGATGGCGTCGTCGCCACGGCCTACAAACTGCCGCGCGGGCGCCGCGCCGATTCGATTGTTGCTGGCATGGCGCCAATCCGTTTGGCGCTGCAGCTCCTGGTAGGCAGCGGTGTGCAGGCTGAACACGAACATGCCGAGGGCCATCATCATGGTGGTTAATCCAGGTCCGAGAGTTTGCTGCGCTGACGCGCTTTCTTTTCGTTTTCGATGCGGGTCATCATGGCGCGCACGCTCTTTTCCAGGCTTTGCATGTCGGTGCCAGGGCCTGCTGTGATGCTGATTTCGTAGGTGTCGTGGCTGTCGTAAACCGCTGCTGAAGGCGAGCTGCTGATTGGCGGCGTGTTGTCAACGGCAAACGCCGGCATGGCCGTGGCGCCGAGGGCCAAGGTGCCTGCCGCTGTCATCTGCTTGGTCATACTGCTCAGGGCGTCAAGCGGGCCTTTCTGCCCAACTTCCAGACCTTGGGTGAGGCCGGCCATGGTGAAACCACCCAGCTCCGCGAACACCCGAGACGGGCTGTGGATACCGAGCTTTTCCTTGAACCAACCGATGCTGGCGTCGCCGATTGAGCCGATGGCCGTTTTGACGCTGCCGAGACCTGCCATCAAACCATTCACCAGGCCGTTGACGATCATGTTGCCGAACTCAGTGAAGCGGCTGGGCAGTTCTATGCCCAGATAACTCAGCACACCCGCAAACGCCTGGTACACAAGGCCGAGCGGGCTGAAATTGACCATGGTGGTGATGATGCCGCCGATACCCCCGTCGAAACCTGCGTTGATCTCTGTCCAGGCGTTGGTGAAATAACTCTTCACCGCGTCCCAGTTTCTGTAAATCAGGTAGGCACCGGCGGCCAGCGCGGCTACGACAGCTGCAATGATCAAGACAATCGGGTTCGCGGACAGCCCCCACAGTGCAATGCTTACGGTACGCAGAGCAGTGACCAGCGCACCGCCCATTGTCATGGCGAGCATGCGAACACCCTGGGCAAACATTGGGAAAACGTTACGGGCCAGTCCGGTCAGTGTGGGCATTAAGCGGCCCAGCATACTGGTGATACCACCACCCTGAAGGCCGAACATTGCCATCCCGTAGCGCAGTACCGCGAACGGTCCCAGCATGCTCGCCATGGTCAACGCCAAGCCGCCGAAAACGAATGCCAGCGCAGCAATCGCGGCCACTACCTTGACCAGGCCACCGGCCAACTTTGGATTCTCCCTGGCCCAGGTGCCGACGCTGTTGGCGATCTCGCCCAGTGTGTTGATCAGATCCTTGAGTTCCGGCGCTACCGCTGCACCGAACTCAGCCATGGCGTTGGTGAAACTGCCTTCTGCGGCTTCCATGACGTTGGTGAGGGTACTGAGTTGCTCGTTGACGCGAGTACGCAGATCGGCCTGGGTTTGCAGCTTCTGCTGTACCTCTTTATACCCATCCAGCCCCTTGTTCATCATGGTATTCAAGGTGGTCATCGTTTCGGAATCATCACCGAACAGAGCCTTGATTGTGGCGGTGCGATCTTCGTCGTTCAGGGTCTTGAGCTTTTCGACCTGGGCGAACAGGTTTTCCAGACCGGCGAAGTTGCCCTTGTCATCGGTGAACTTGAAGCGGATGGACTTTCCCTCCAGCGCCATGATCTCGTTGACGTCCTTAACTCCGTCCTTGTCCAGGCCCGCCTGAAAGATCTTCCGGTAGGCGTTGCCGGCGGCGCCGCCTTCCATGCCTGCTTGATCCATCATGACCAGCAGCGGTGCCAGTTCAGCGGCGGCGTCGATGCCCGATTTTTTGATGGTGTCCATCACGGGCGCGATCTTGCTGAAGCCCTGGAGCATGTTTGTCGGGTCGACACCGGCGTAGAAACCTCGCTGGATGGTGTCCATCAGCGACATCATGTCTTTCTCAGAGGTGCGGGTAGCGTCCTGCATTTTTGCCGCAAACTCAGCGGCCTCGGCCACCGGCATTTTTAGCTGTACGCCCAGGTACGCGGCTGCCTCACCCGTACCACCGAGAATGCTTTGTGCACTGAGGCCCTGGCGCCTCAGCATGGTCATCATTTCCTGGAAGTCGGCCGTTGTACCTGGCAAACGGTCACCCAGCTTTGTGGCCAGGTTCGTAATCTTCTGGAAGTCTTCGGCTACCTTGCCGGTGTCGTCCATCATCGACACCTTGAGCTGTGTGGCGGAATCCTCATTCGGCGCGAAGGCCTTAATTGCGGAGGCGATGGGGCGGCTCGCTGCATACCCAACCCCCAGACCTGAGGCGCCGTTCACAGCGAGATTGCCGGCAGCGCGCTGGGATTTTTCCATCTGACTGCGGGCTGCCGCCGCGCGCTTGTGCTGGGCGCTCAGCTCTGCCATGCGCTTGCCTTGCGTGCTAATGCTGGCATTGGTGGCGTTGATTTGCTCGCGCAGCTGGCGCTCGTGGGTGCCAAGGTTTTTGGTGCTGATGCCAGCGTCGTAGAGCTTCGATCGAAGGCCCTGCAGTTGCTCGCTCTGCTGTTGGTGCTGCTGCTTGAGCCGAGTGGCCTCGCGCACCGCTGCCTGGAAGCTGCGGGTCATTGCTCTGGTCGGCGTATCGGTAGCGGCGAGCTCTTGACTGAGGGACTTGACGCGATCCCGTGCCGCAGTGAGAGACGCGCCGGTTTGCTCAGCAGCCGCACGCTGAGCCCTCCAGGCGCTGACGTCTTTTTGTTGGGAGGTGAGTTCCTTCAGGCGGTCGCGAGCGGCCTTGAGGGCACGAGCTGTCTCGATACCCCCTTCGCTGATGTGCTTCAGCGGTCGGGTGGCCTTGTCGATGGTACTGAGCAGCACCTGAAGTCTCAGATCATTTGCCATCGGTGGAGCTCCGCACCCTGGCGCGCTCGCGCCATTCCATCAGTTCGTTCAGGCCCAGTTGATCCATGTCAGCCGGCGCCCAGTGAAAGACCACGGCCAGATCGGCCATGGCGTCCTCTACGCAACGAGGGATGCGTCCGTCTTCATCGATTTCTGCAGCAAAAAACCGGACACCTTGGCGCTGATTGCAAACAGGTCGGCCGGGTCCATTGATTTGACTTCAAGGGTGGTGAGGGTCGGTGAACTGATGCGGGGCAAAACCTTGATCAAGCTGTCGACTTCCATTTGCAGAAGATCGGCCAGGCTCACGCCGCGAAGCTCACCAGCGTTGGGTTTACGCAGGGTGATGCTGTCGATGGTGCTGGTTCCACGGAGGATTGGGGTGTCCAGCACGACGGTGTTGTCGTCGGCCAGCGATTTGACTTCGGGTTGTTCGGTGTCTTGGGTTTTCATGGCTAAAGCTCCTGGTGAAGGGTGAGCAGGTTTTGTCGCTGATTGAGGGGTCAGATGCCGAGGGCGTTACGCTGTTTCTCCAGCATGTCGACGCCGTCGACCTTCTCAATGAAGTTGAGCAGGTCGATTTCGATGATCTCTTCGTTGTCGACGGTCAACTTGTAGTAGGTACAGGTGGTGGTCATCGAATGCTCGGTGTCTTCGCCTGGCTGGGCATCACCCATTTCGATGGTTTCGTGACGGCCGCGCATAACGACTTCCACGGCGCTGACTTCACCCGTGTCGTCTTGCTCAAAGGCGCCAGTAAAGCGCAGGCCGACGCCCGAAGCGTTGACCATGCCGAATTGCTTCAGGCTGATCAGATCCAGGCCGCCGGTCTTCCATTCGAACTGGATACCGTCATCGGAAAAGCCCAGATCAGCCTTGACCGGACCATTCATGCCGCCGCCGCGATAGGCTTCCATCTTGCGACCCAAGGCGGGCAGGGTGACGGACTTGACCACACCTCTGTAGATGTTTGCGTCGTTGAACAGCATGAGGTTTTTGAGTTTGCGTGGCATCGCCATGGCGGTGTTCTCCGGGTGTTTGGCATGGGGTTAACTCCCCTTACGGGGAGACCCGGTTTAAGCGTTGACTGCTGCGGCGAACTGCATCAGGTAGCGGTCAGTGATGCGCTGTCGCAGGGTGAGGTCTTCCAAGGGCGGCACGGGGGTGTAGTCGTAGTCGAGGGTCAGCTTGCCGGCCTTGAGGGTTTCCTTGTCGTTGATGTCTTCCGGGTACCAGCACTGGCCGCCGATCAAGTAGCCCTGTGCAATCAGCTCACGGAACTTCGCGTTGATCCCGTCGATGATGTCTTTGACCAGGGACGCATGCATCGGCTTGTCCATGGCCCACATGTGCGCCTCAGCCATGGTGTCGGCGATGATCTGCGCGGTGCGGGTGTAGTTTTCGAACGCGAACAGCGGATCGGCGCTGCAGGTGCGGCTGCCCCAGAATCGGAACCCGCCCTCATTGATCAGAGTGGTGACCTCGTTGCTGTTGAGGTAGTTGGCGTCGGTGGCCGGGTTTTGCAGATCCCAGAACACGTCGGCGCTGATGCCGGTCACGCCGTTCACGGCGACGTTGGAGAGGGTCTTGTGCCAGCCGGTGTCCTTATCGATCTTCGCCCGCAGGCCCAGGGCTCGGGCCACCGCCGACGCGGTTACGGTCGCGCTGGTGACCGTGTCCCAATTCTGGAACTCCGGCCAGATCACCATAACCTCACGGGCACCGAAGTTTTCGCGGTAGGCGACCACCTCTTCCTTGGTTTTGCAGTCCCACGCACTGACGTAGGCGAAGGCGCGCAGGTCCTGGGCGATCGATACCAGGGCGGTGGCTACCGGCTGGCTGTCGAGACCTGGCACGCCGAGAATGCGTGGCGTCATGCCCACGCGGGCCTTGGCCGCGAGCAGGGCTTTCATACCGGTGTATTTGCCGTCGGCGGTGGTGGTGCCGATCAGGGCGGTGGTGGTAGCAGCTGCGTCTGCGCCTTCCTTCACCCGCACCACGATGGTGTAGGGCTTGGTCTGGTCGGCAATGGCTTGCAGGCTGGATGCCAGGGTGCCTCTCACGCCGGCTTTGGCGATGGCGCTTTGCACGTTGGTCAGCAGGACAGGGGTGTCCAGAGGGAAGGCGAGCGGGTCCGCATCTTCAGCCGTACAAACCAGGCCGATGACTGCGGTTGCGATGGTGCGAATGGGGCGGGTGCCGTCGTTGAGTTCGAGAACCCGCACGCCGTGGAGATAGTCTGAACCGGCCATGGGTGGTTGCCTGCGCTGTGATGGAATGACAGTGCACAGGCTGCCGCGCGCGCGCCGGTTGGGCGAGCGCGGCGGGTTGTAGGAGGAGGGGTTACAGGTGCGAGTTGATTAGCCGAGTTGATCTGCAAGCCAGGCTGGTTGTTCCGGCCTGTGCTCAAGTGCAGGAAAGAGCACCGATTCAGGCCACTCCCGCAGATCCTGGCGGTAGCCCTGCAACTGCTTGTACTGCTCGGCGGTGAGGGTCGTTGGTCGCTCGGCCTCTACCTCGTCACGGTGACGCGAGATTAACGGGTCAGTGAGCAGTAATACTCGGTCGCGGATTGCACGCTCGCGGGCTTTCAGCTCCTCCACCGTAGGGCCTGGCGCGGGGATAGTTGTTGGTCGCCCATTCTCTTCAGGCGCTAGCACCGAGCCGCCGAGGGCCAGCACGCGGAATATCTCGTCGTGTTCACCCTGTAGCACCTCGACAAGCTCGGATTCAGGCGGAAGCAAGCACGCTGGGTTGGGCACGGTAATAAGCGGGGGCGAGGCCTGTTCATCCGGCACTTCAATCATTGGATGCACTGCATCAGGATCGGGAACCAAAATAGTTTCAGGCTCAGTTTGAGCTTCTGATTCCTCACCCTCTACTTCAATCACTTCAAACCACGCCGGATTGGGCGCTGAAATATTTGGGGGAATCCATTCCGGATCTGGAACAGGCAAAGTTGGGCGTATCCACTCTGGATCAAATACCTGAATAGCCCGAGTGCCGTGGAATACCTCATTGAAAAAAGTATTCTGTTTTGCGCTATAGAAGATCTTCATTTATCAGTACCCCACGGCCTCTACCATTAAAACCAAACCTGACTGAACAGCAGAGTTCAGCTCTTCAAATTTTACCGTGGCGCCTGTAGTTGTGATGTCATAAAATCCCGCAATAATTGCAATAGGAGAGCCATTTGCAACTCTTAAAGAATAATCTGCCCTCAAACATTTGGTCGGGAATTGAAAAGGCCAGGTTACTGACACCTGCATTGAACCAACGGAGTCGCCAATAGCAACCTCTGCTCGTTGAGTAATTTCACCGGTGTCTGCGTTCTTACTCCAGCCATTTGCCGTAAGTAGAGCGGTATCTTTGGGCCGATCAACCTGCAAATAAACAAATGTCCCGTCAGCGTGCAGGAGGTAAGGCGCAGTCTTAGCTCCCCCAAAAAAGCCGACTGCCTGAGATTGGTCTTTGTTGATTTTCGACGACGGGTCGAAGTTTCCCGCATCCCACGCCAAGTTACCCCCAAACGAAGGGCGCGCAGTCAGGCCTGTAAGGGCAGTAATACTGCTGTTTACGCCGCTCGCTGCCGCCTCAACCCAAGCCCCCCAAACATCAACAACACGCGCACGCCAGAATTTCCGTGCTGGAGCAGACCTCGAAACTACCTCTTGAGTCGCCGTCCGATTTCCGGTGTTAACCGTATAGTTCATGTGAAAGAGCATTGAGCCAGATCCGGCACCAGCAGGAACGTTCAAGGTGCCAGAGCCGATGGAGTAGATACCCGACGCCTCTATGAGGTTAGCGTCAGTCGCAGTTACAGCGGTTGGCGCGCCCCAACCAAAATCGCCAACCCGAAGAGCACGCCCCGGAGTCGAGTCTGTTGTTGAAACTGTAGACGTCAGAGCAGCAGCAGTTCCAAGCTGCGACTTATCGGCTTTTGAAGACGGGTCAAAGTTGCCGGAGTGATAAACCTCACGCCAAATATAAAGTCCGTCCGCACCTACTCGCCTGAATCCGAAAGTGTCCGCGCCGCTTGCCATGTGAGCATAAAGATCGAACGCCAATGGATTTGCGCCGGGATATTTCCACCGCACGTAAAGACCGCCAGTTGTGGGCTTGTCGGTCGTAGGGCCGGAATAAATCCCGATATCATGCTTTGCAACATCAGCAATTGCCCCAGTAAGAACACCCTGTGGCGTGGACGAAATAGCATCAGTAATGCCAGCCCCAGCGAGAGTAGTGGGGTTCGTTCCAGCAATAACGCGACCGAGCTTATCCACGGTCAAGCTGCGGTAGGTGCCAGCGACAATGCCCGTGCGCCCTGCAACCACTTCAAAGGTCAGCGCGGTGGTACCCAGCACAATCGGCGCATCCGTCACGAGCTGCCAAACGCTGTCGCCGTTTGCAGTACCTTTCTCGACGGTGACGAACAGCCCCGGCGTCACCTCGACACTCGCGTCAGCATCCTGGGCGCGCTTCCAGGCGCCGGCTGCCGGCACGACATAGATACCGTTGTCTTTCGCCTGCGCCTGGTCTTTCACCAGAACGCGTGAGTCTGCCGCAAGTAACACACCGTCGACGGTTTGAATCCCGATCAGCACGATGTTCGCCGTGGTGGCCACCAACACCGAGTGCTTGAAGTCGAGCCGCGACATAACCTCGGTGACCGCCAGGTCGACATACTCGCGTGTTGCCAGTACCACGCTCGGATCGATCTTCAACTCAATGTTCGCCGTGTTGCTGACGATCAGGTTGATTCGAATCACCTGCGTCCGGCCTGATCCTTGTGCCAGCAGCGGTTTAAATGTCGGAGCACAGTTCGCTACCGCGACCATGTCACCGGCAGCGTCGTACAGGCCAAGCTCGCGAACCCACCAGCCGCCAACGCTCTCGGGAATGATCTGCTCAGCGATGATCACGTTGGCATTCGCTGGGTCGACCTTCACTTGGTTCAACGGTGCCCGGCGGCGTTCGTTGATCAGCTTGGTTTGCGAGCTGTTGGGAATGGGCTCTGTGCCGTTGGCATCACCCACGGCCATCTGGGCAAAGGTCCACGTAGTGCCGAGGGCAGTCGCGTTGGCCTGCTTGGCTCTGCCGATGTCGGTGAGAATCGCGAAGAACTGGCTGTTTTGATCGGTCATGAGTAGATGTCCATCGTGTCGATATGATGTTCGCGGCCACCGATGCGGGTCACACCGCTTACGTCAATGTCGCGCTGTGTCGGTGGGTAAACGCTGAGTTCGTCGCCTTCGTACACGCAGGCCCCAATAAAAACGGTGCCGGTGCTTTCCAGGCTGATCGCCAGGCCCGTTAGTGGGCGGGTGAGTGGCTTGGCGTCATCGATCAGCCAGGTCAGCTCTTGGTACATTTCTTCGGTGATACCGGTGTCCAGGACGCCGACCTTCAAGGCAAAGGTGCCGGGAACGCCTTCCGGCACGGTCTGCCACCACTCCATCACCTCGATCAGGTAACCCAGCGGCTCAACCACGCGGCGCAGGGCGCCGATGGTGCCTTTGTGCGCGTGGATGTAGCGAGATGAACGGATGGCCGCGCGCTTGGTGGCTTCGGTCCAATTGCTGTCCCAGCGATCGACGGAGAAGGCCCAGGCCAGGTAGGGCAGCACCACCGCTGGGCAGGTGTTCGGGTTGCACAGATCCCGTAATGGGATCGGAACGCGTTGAATTTCCGCAAGCGCCTGTGCAGCCTGGATCTCAAGCGGCGTGGAGTTTCTCGGCACCAGCTGCTGCGCGCCCATTACTCGGCGCCCCGTGTAATGGTGACGCCGGTGCAGTACGGCGCCTGTGCTTTGGTGGCGACGATATCGACCCAGTTTTCCAGCTCGACCTTGCGTACCCCTTCGACGAACAGCGCCGCATGCAGGGCCGACTCCGACACTTCCATCGCTAGGCGCCGACGTTGATTGACGTAAGCCTGCAGGCTTTGCTCAGCCGCAGCCAGAATCGGCTCCGACTCGGGGCCGCTGGTCAGCAGGTACAGCTTGGCTTTGACCTGATAGCGCAGGATCTGCGCGCCCTGAACAGTCAGGCGGTCGGCCACGGGCCTGCGGTCGTCGTCACTCAAGTGTTTTTTGACTGCGGCGAGCAAGTCGGCCGAGGCAGTACCGTCGCCGAGCAGGGCCTGCACGGTGACCACTGCCACGGCGGGTGATGGGCTCTCAGCTGTCGCATCGGCAACACGGCCGTCTGCCCCTCGGGCATGGAAGATATAGCTCTTGCGCGGGCCGGCGGTGCTCAGCCCCTCCCAGGACATTTGCGCTCGCTCCCGCAAGCTTTCGTCGCTTTCCATCAGCCGCGCTATCGGCGGGACAGCCATCGGCTTGGCTTCCTGAACCACCAGGCGCTGGACGTTGAAGTTACCCGCCAGTTGGTCCAGGTCGGGGCCTTTGGCTAAGGCCAGCAGGTTCGCCATGGACGCCTCATTCACCCGCTGACGCCAGATGGTCTCGCGGTAAGCGTTCTCTTGCAGCAGCTTGGCCAGGGGCTCCGATTCCAGTTCGAGGCGGGCGGCAATCTGCGCTTGTTCCTCGATTGGCCACAGGCTGGTCATGTAGGCCTTGCGCTCGGCCAGGATCAATTCGAAGTCGATCTGCTCGACGATCTGCGGCGCGGGGAGCTGGCTGAGGTCGATAGCGGCAAAAGAATTCATACGCTTCCACCCATTTGCAGAGGCACGCTCAAGCTCAACGGCTCGTTGCTGTCGATGACCGAACCTTCCAGCTCCAGCACCGACTGCCCTTGCAGGTTCGCGCCGAGGAACTGCACACGGCTGAGGCTGATACGGGGCTCCCAACGCATCAGCGCCATGACAGTGCCTGCATAAACGCGCAGGCGCGTGGCGTCGTTGAAAGGATGGTCTACCAGATCGGGCAGCAGGCTGCCGTATTCGCGGCGCATTATTCGGGTTCCGATGCGGGTGGTAAGAATGTCCGCGATGCTCTGGCCAATGTGGTCCAGTTCGCTCATGGCTGCGCCGGTCTCTCGGTTCATTCTGGTTTCCCCGTCTTCGCGCTGCCCACCAGCACCCCACCGTGCGGGTGCTTGACCAGGCTGATGTTGGCTGCGACCACGTCTTCGGAGACGGTCACCAGGCCTACCACGTTCTGGTTGCCGGTTTGGTTGTAGTCGCCCTGGTGATTGATCGGGCCGATGATGTTGATCCCACCCTTGCTGACCAGGCTGGTGGTGCCGCTGTCGGGCAGGGTGGCGTTTAGGTGATGGGCGACGCTGTCGTACTCGATCACCGCTCCGTCGACGTAGGTGCGACGGTGCAGGCCGGCGCGGTTGCCGTTGGCAGGGATGTGGTCGCTGGGCAAGCCAGTGATGACAACGCCATTGGCAAGTTGGCCGGAGGGACTGAACAGGATCACCTGTTCGTCGACGGTGGGCGGATCCCACTCCTGATCAGCACCGGCGCGCAGGGCAAGCCAAGGCAGCCAGGCGGTGGTGAGGGTTCCGGTTTTTACCTTCACGCGCGGGGGCTCCATCTGCACGGCGGCGATTACGCCGAAGCGGATGAGGTTTTCGAGCATGCGGGAGAGGGCGGCGAGGTCGTTCATGGCGCCGATGGTGGCGCCACGCGCGTGGTAGTGCAGCTTTAATGATTTGTAAACAGGCAGGCCACAACCTGTGTGTTAGTCCGCCCCAAATCGGGCGGATGCCAAAATGCTTGGTAGGTGCAGGCCTACGAAAGCTAAAAATGAGAATGCCTTCAGGCTATTCATTTCAGTTCCGTAGTCAGATACTTCGCCGTGAATGATTTGGTGTCGATTGAAAGAGTTAAACGCCACTCCTGTTTGTTCTGATTCGATATTGCGCATCCATTCGCTTTTAAGAAGGTTTGATCGGTGTAGTTCAAATAATGGACTTAATAAGTTACTTGCCTCTACATCATCACCAATTTTATTTTTAATCCACTCAAGTCCTTTAACGCCCTCAGAGCCTTTTTTTCGAGGATTACCTAACGCCATACTGGTCTCGCACACCTCGGAAAAAATCCCA
Organism: Pseudomonas sp. Irchel 3H9; assembly: GCF_900187495.1. Taxonomy (NCBI): domain Bacteria; kingdom Pseudomonadati; phylum Pseudomonadota; class Gammaproteobacteria; order Pseudomonadales; family Pseudomonadaceae; genus Pseudomonas; species Pseudomonas sp. Irchel 3H9. The sequence continues at coordinate 918,252 of NZ_FYDK01000001.1, forward strand.
TCAGCCTGTGCCAAAAAAACTGGAATACTTAAGCAGTACCCGTTAGCTCCCAAATTTTTGTGAGCCGAGATAGCAGCTTCCAGTACAAACCTCCGTTTAGGGAAAGCTTCGTACAGCTGTTCTGAGTAATATTCTAGATTCTCTAAGTAGTGCTCTGTTAGAACTGTGTCTATTTTGCGTTGATGTTCTCCAGCAGCCTCAATTTCGTCAATTAACGCTAATATCGTCTGCATGCGATGTTGCCAAATAAAAAACCAGCCTTGATTTAAAGCGATATCCATAGCCTTTCTCGATCGAGCTGGCATTTGCTCTAATCGTTCACCGATTTTTTGCCAATCAGTTGTGAGTGCTTGGTATATAAGTGCAGAGTGTTTTTTGCTTACATCGTCTAACCATTTACCAAACCGCTGGAATGCGTCAGATAGCGCCGGTATATGAGGCTCTAGCATTTCGCCCATTAGCCTAATTAACTCTTCCTTTTGCTGTTCGCTTAGCTTGTTCATGCTCGGCTCCATGGTTTATCTGACAGCTTTGGCAAAGCTAGCAGAATTTACGTCGCCAAATGCTCTAACAACGCGTCGCGAATCAAATCAAGTTCCCCGCCAGTAAAGCCAAGTAGCTCACGCTTCTCATAACGCACATCTGGAGCACCGCGCTCGGCACGATCTTTCAGACCGTACTGATGGACCTTAGCAATACGAGCGATTCGTCCCGTGAAGCCTACCGTTACTGTATTGCCATCGCCCCGTGCTTTTAGGTACGACGCCGTGCGTAGCTTCTTGAACATCGTCAGTTTTCGACTAATACGGCCCTGCTTTCCGCGCAGGTTTCGCTGCTTTCGCGGTGCAAACTTGGTCCCGTCCGGGTTCTCTTGAGCCATCACGCGTTTCTGCTGACTGCGACGCAGCTCCTGCCCAATGCTCCGGGCGAGCTTGCTGCGCTCCACCGGCTCCAGTCGATCGAGCAGGACAGCCGCCCAGGTCTCAAGCGCTTCCAGGTCACTTGCCATCAGGCACCATCCATTCACTGGTGTTGCCTTGTGCCCCTGGCGTCCAGTTCGGATCGAGGTAGCTCGCCACGTACTGCGGTTCGTTCGTGTGCCTCACGGTGGTGAGCCCTTGGTCATCCTTGCCAACGACTACGCGCTCTGTAAGTGCCAGGGTAATACTGAGGTCTACCTTATCCTTGTCGAGGATATCGGCTTCGAACTGAATGCCGTATTTGACCTTGTCGAGGTTTTCCAGCAGCTCGGACTGGTTGACACTGAGCCAGCCCAGAATTGGCAGCATCACGCTGTCAGGGTGGCCGGCGAACTCGGTGAGGATGATCTGCAGGTCAAAGCTGTATTCAAACGACAGGGTATGTGCGGCTGTGCAACGGACCTTGCCATTGTCGATGAAGATCAACAGGCGATCTGGGTCGTGCTTGAAGTCGGCGACGGTGGCTAGCAGGTGAGCGCGCAGGCTTTCGGGCTTGTTCATGGATTGGCCTGCTGGTGTTTGTAGACCATGTCGACCTGATTCGCGCAGTCAGCCCAGGCGGCTTCGGCGCGGTCTGCGTCTGTCAGGAGGTCACCGTTGTTGAGGGGGCCGGTCGCCGGCAGATGGCACGGAACTACGGCCGGACAGCCAGTCACGATAAGCGGCGGTGCCGGTGAGGGCGGGGCGCTCGCGCAGCCGGCGAGCAGCGTCAGGCAAAGGCTGGCCAGCCCAGTTGCGTAGTTCTTCGTTTTCACGTTTCAGCTCCTCTATGGTTCGCTCGCGTTTTGCCAGGCTTTGGCGCAACTGATCCTGCTGGGCACGCAGGCTGCTCTGCGCGTCGCGTTCCTGTTTCAGGGTGTCGGTGAGGGTGTTGGCGGTATTCAGGTTGCGGTCGGCATCATCGCGGGCGGTCTTGGCCGTAGCATTTGCCAGGTCGGTTTTGCCTTTGGCGACGTTGATGCGTGCTTCCTGGCCCCATATCAGCAGCACCAGGGCGCCGAGCAGCGCGATGCTGTACAGGGCCTGGCGCAGGGCGGTCATGCGCGGTACCAACCGAGTTTGTTCATGGCCGCAGTGTCGAGCAGCTTGATAGGGCCACGCACGATGACGGCGCGTGCGCCATTCATGATCTGGATGGATTCGGCCAACAGTTCCATGTCGCCCTGTTCGGTTGACTCTGGCACTACGAGCAGATCGCCGTCCTGCACCCGCAGCTTTTGCAGCGCTTCGAAGTCAATCATGCCGCCACCGCTTGCCCGCACTCGCAGCCGGCGTGCCGCTCATAGGCGCGCTGGAGCTTGGTGTCGTAAAGATTCCGCAGATAGTCAGGCCCGTTGTAGAACCTGGCGAACTCGGCCCATTTGCGGGCCTTGAGCGCTTTGTGCAGCACCGGGTCGGTTTCAATGAAGCGGGTGAACGCGTCGAACTGCTGCGATTCGCCGGCACTCATTGCAGCCACAAAGTCCTGCACGCTGGCATAGCCGAGGCGCTTCCAGTGGAACCCCATGATCTGGAAGGCACCCCAGGACGCCGACTCCAGGGCTGCGGTGTCATCGATCAGGCGGGCCATGGCCATGCGCTGGTGTTCGGAGGTGCCGCCGATGTATCCACCGGGCTTCGGATTGACCAGGGCAGGGTTGGCGGTGGCGAGCTGATCAGCGTGTCGCTTGAGTTCGGCCGGGTCATCGCCTGGATGGCGAACCATGGCGAGTTGGCGGTACATGATGTGCCGTTCGAACAGAATCACCGGCTTGCCGTTGTCGAGAAAGCCTTTGCCCTTGGACTCCACCTCATTGACCGCGTAGATGCTCGCCAACGGTATGTCGAGACGTTCGGCAGCGGCCACGAGGTCATTGTTGCGCAGCAGCTGGGCGCAGTCGCCGCCGGCAAGGCTGGTTTGCGTCTTGGTACCCGCTACGCCATCGGCGACCAAGCCGGCTTTCACCTGGTATGCACGCACGGCGGATTCAGTGGCATCGCCATAGTGTCCGTCCGGCACCAGCGTGGCACCGTGTTTGATGAGGTTCTTTTGCAGCATCAGCACCGCTTGCGAGCGGTCGCCGTGGCGGAGAGTGGTCATAGCTGCTCTACCTTACGGTTGAAAAACCTCTTGCCCGCCGCGCGGGTACCTTCTACGCCCAGCAGTCCGATAACCCCGCCGAAGAACGGCGCAGTGGATGTCGGGATGCCGAGCAGCGCCAGCCCGTGGCTAGCGGCTAGGGCCAGGGTGCCGCACAGCGGGGCCTCGACCAGCATGCGGCGCAGTGTGCCGCCGCCGTACATGATCCGTAGGGCGGCGATGATCAAGGCGAGGACTCCGGCGTAAAGAGTCGGCCAGTTCTGTTCGAGCCAGGCGGCGAGCCAGGCCCAGGTGTCGGGACGATCAGGCATGCGCTTCATTCCGTTGTCCAGGGTTGGTGGGTTCAAGGGCTTGGTGCCGCAGTGTCAGTCCCATAGCTGCACCATCTGCCGCTGGGGCGCGCTGGTTTGGGCTTCGGGCATGTTGACGACAAGGCCTTGCGGCAGGACCGGGCCGTGATCGGCCAGACCGGGGTTGGCCTCAAGTACGGCTTCGGTGACGCCCGCCGTACGGCCGTAGAACCGCCAGCAGAGGGCGTCGGCGGTTTCGTTTTGATTGGTGCGGATGGCGACGTGCATCAGATCAGCTCCACGGTGGTGCGGGTACGACCGAGGAAGTCGCGCACAGCCCAGCGCAGGTCGCGGCGGTAATCGTCGATGTTCGGGGTGAGCGCATCAGCTTTGTCGCTGCCGGTGTTGGTGGCGCTGTAGTCACGGTACCGCTCGCAGACTTCGGCTCCGGTGCCGGCCTCAATTGCACGGCGGTACAGGTGAACCTTTACCGAAAGGTCTTTTATGTGATCCCCCGGCACATCAACCAGAGTGGTGTAGCCGGCGGCCTGTTGGGCGGTTCGCCATTCGCTCAGTTCGTTGTTGAGATTGATCGCGGCTGCGATAACGGCGGTCTCCAAACGGGCCGGCGTGACGCTCGCGTCTATGCGCAGTGTGGCGCGCAGGCCGTCCAGATCAATCGACGGCCAGAACGGGTCGGTGTTGATATGGCCACTGGTGACTGTGCCGCTGGCTACAAATGCGCTCATGACTGCACTCGAAAATAGATCGCCGGTGGTCGGGGCTTCACGTTCAGGAGGAGCGGCCTGGCCGATCCGCCCCGAGCCGGCGGGGTGCGTGGGGACGCTTGGTTAGCTGCATGCTTCTAAGCAGAAGGTGCAGCGTGTTTTTTCAGGAGGCGCTCGGCGCCGTCCAAATCCTTCTTGCCACCGCAACCGTCGTGCAGCTCGATCGCCCGCTTGAGCAGGTCGATACCGGCCTGAATCTGTCCGGGCTGGCCTGGCTCCTCGGCGGTGATGCCATCCAATGTCGCGCGGCCGGTTGCCAGGTACAGCTTGGCGCGGGCCTGGTCGGGCATGTCTTCGGCGTCGGTCAGTTCGACGGTGCGGTGCAAGATGTCCAGGTCGAAACTGCCATTGGCCTTTTGCGCTTTCAGCGCGGCCGTGGCGATTTCTTCCGCCACCAGGCAACCGGTGGTGCGTTCGAAACGGTCCGGCATGATCAGCTTGTGCTTGAGCACGTAGTCCGCAATGTCCAGGGCACCGCTGTAGTCCTCGACGTCAACTCGCCAGACCATGACGGTAGTCATGACGTCGTCCTGAGCGCCGTTGCCGGCGCCAAGCACTCCCTCGACGTAGGGGATGTATTCGGGCAGCAGTTGCAGCTTGAGCGCAGCTTTGCCTTCGTTGGACTGGATGGCTTTCAGGCGTAGCCGGTCTTGCAGCAGCTGATTCAGCTGATGCTCGTAAGCTGTTGCACCGGCCATGGATTGCCGTGGTGCCGTTTTCGCTGCCTCCATTGCCGCGCGTGCGCGGCGTTGGTGGGCTTGGGCGATGCTGAGTGCCATAGGGTTAACCCTCGCTGCCTGCGTCTTCAACCGGCGTGATGTTTTCCAGCAGGCAGCCCAGGCCATATTCCTCGACCACATAAGCTTCGTTCGACGATTCGAAGTTGCTGACGCGGTTCCACTCTGGCTCTTCTTTGAGGTAGCGGCGGCGGGCACCGATCTGCCAGTACACCGACAGGTTGGCGAGCGTGGTGATGAGGATCGTGCCTTCGGGGATGTACGGCACTTCGTACAGCGGCAAGCCACCCACGCGGCGTTGCGAGATGATCAGGTCACTCGCCAGGGTGTTGGTCGCGTCCTGGTCCTTGTTGACCAGGGCCAGGAATTTGTCGTGCACCAGCTCACGGCCGGTCAGCACCACCAGGCCAGGGTTGCGACGGAACCAGGGGTCCAGCAATTGGATGGCGTCGTAGACCAGGGCGTCGATGTTCTTGAAGTCGCCGGCTTTACCGATAGTGATCTTGCCGGCGACGGCGCCTTCCTTTAGCACGCGGTCAGGTGCATGGGTGCGGTATTGCTGGAGCCACCCAATGTTGACGTCTTCCAGCAGCGGGTGCGCCGTGCGGTCGGTTTGCTCGGCGGCAGTGGTGCCGTAGAAACCAATCTGGATGCGGTCGAGCGCCTGGCGCTGGGCGATCGCACTGGACAGGCGGGTCTGGAAGTCCGGGAACTTGGCCCAGGCGTCGAGCTGCTTGTAATTGACGTAGGTGTCGAAGTCGGTTTGTTCAGCCCGGTACTTGTCGCTGGACAGGGTGCCGATGGCGCGTGGTTCACGCTTTTTGAGGGTGGTGTTGGTGCGGCTGGCAACGGTGCTACCGACGCCCAGACCCACCTTTTCGCCTTCCTGTTCGTCGACTCCGATGATGTTGATCTTGGTCAGGAACTCGCTCGACTCCTGGATTTTGGTCTCCAGTTTCTGCTGGATAGTCGGGTCGACGCTGAAGGTGGCGGTAGCCGATTCAACGCGGTTGAGCAGTGCGACCTGGCCGAGGTACGCGGTAAAGAGTTTTCGAGTGTCGTTACGCATGGGTGTCTCCGATAGTGGGCTGGGCGGTGAAGGCCGCAGGTCAGAACTCAGCCAAGGCTTGCTTGCCGCCGCCGGTTACCGGTGGGCGCTGGGTTTGGGAGTGGTCTTGGGTGTCACCGAGGACGGTTTTAAGCTCGATCAGGTCTTTGCTGAGTTGCTCGACCTTGGTGTTCAGCTCGCCAGAGAATTTCTTCTCGGCGGCGAGCTGATCAGGCAGATCCTTGACGTGATCGGCGATCGCTTCGACGGCCTGGCCGATCTGCGCTAACTCGGCATCGTCCTTCGCCTGCTTGCCGCCGAGCAGTGCCTGCACCTTGCTGAAGAGCTGTGCGCCGAGACCAGGCTTGTCTTCGATTTCTTCGAACTGCAGCTCGGTTTCCACTGCCTCGGTGAACATCGAAGTGGAGGAGTAGTGGCGATCCTTGAACGGGCTGGACTCAGGTTTTTGCGCCGAAAATGCCAACACGTCGGTGCCCAGGCTGGCGGGTGAGTCGGTCACTGCCAGGCCGACGATGTAGGCCTCGCCAGTGTCGGCAAAGCTGTCGTCGATCTCGATCGAGGTGTAGACCTTCTGTTTCGCCTTGTTCATGGCGATCAGCTCGGGGGTGGGTTCGACCTGGGCAAACAGTGCCAGCTTCTTCTGGCCGTTGATTTCCACTTCGTCGGTCTTGACCGCGAGCACGTCACCGTAGGCTTTGAACGGGCTGTCCGGCATCACGCTACGGAAGTGCTCCAGCCAAATGCGGGCGCCGTAGGTCGACGGGTTGAAGTTCTTCGCGGCCTGTTCCAGCCAGCTGCGTTTGATGGTGCGCTTGTCAGAGGTAGCGCCCTCGACGGCGACGCGGAACCAATTACTGCGGAATTTCTTCATGCCGGGAATCCTCAATGCGTTGGGCGCTAAGTGCGTTGCAATGAGGGGCATGGTCGTGACGCGCGCGAGTTGCGGCAACGGGACGGGATTGTAGAGGGCAGGACTACAAGGGGCGGCGCTACTGACTCGCGGGCGCGGGCGGCAGCATCGCGGCCATGACTACGACTGAACTGCTCCCAATCGATCCCCGACGCCAATCCAAGTTCCTGTATTGGATGGGTTGGCGTATCTGCGAGATTGCCGAGGCTACGGGCGAAAAGGAAAAAACGCTACACAGCTGGAAGGCCCGCGACGAGTGGGACCGGGCGGATAACGTCGAGCGCATAGGTGGGGCACTCGAAGCGCGTCTGGTGCAGTTGATCCTCAAGGAAGGCAAGAGCGGCGGGGACTTCAAAGAGATTGACCTGCTGCACCGGCAGTTGGAGCGGCAGGCTCGCATCCAGCGCTTCCAGGGTGGCGGTACCGAAACCGAACTCAACCCCAACCTCGCCAAGCGCAACGAAGGGCCGAAGAAGAAGACGCCGAAAAACGACATCAGCGAAGACCAGATCGAGCTGCTGCGTGAGGCGTTTATCGATGGGTGTTTCGACTACCAGAAAGACTGGCACCGGGCGGGCAATCAGCGCACTCGCGTCATCCTCAAAAGCCGGCAGATCGGCGCCACTTACTACTTCGCCCGAGAGGCGTTTATTGATGCGCTGGAAACTGGGCGCAATCAGATTTTTTTGTCGGCGTCGAAGAATCAGGCCTACCTGTTCCGTGGGTACATCCAGGCGTTTGCCCGCGAGGTCATCGGCGTCGAGCTGACCGGCGATCCCATCGTGCTGCCGAACGGCGCCGAACTATTTTTTCTGGGTACCAACGCGCGCACTGCTCAGGGCTACCACGGCAATTTCTACTTCGACGAATTCTTCTGGACGTTCAAGTTTGAGGAGCTGAACAAGGTTGCGTCGGGTATGGCGATGCACAAGAAGTGGCGCAAAACCTACTTCTCGACGCCGTCGACCATGGCCCATGAGGCCTACACCTTCTGGACGGGCGAGCGCTTCAACAAGGGCAAGCCGGCGGCGCAACACACCAAAGTCGACGTATCCCACGGGGCGCTCCAGCAGGGCAGGTTCTGCGAAGACCGGTTGTGGCGGCAGATCGTCACCATCCTCGACGCGGAGCAGGGCGGTTGCGACCTGTTCGACATTGAAGAACTGCGGCGGGAGTACAGCCCGGAAGCGTTCGCCAACCTGCTGATGTGCGAGTTCGTTGACGACGGCGCGAGCATCTTCCCGCTCACGGTGTTGCAGCCGTGCATGGTCGACAGCTGGGTTGAGTGGGCCGAGGACTACAAGCCGTTTGCCATGCGGCCGTTCGGCGACCGCCAGGTGTGGGTGGGGTATGACCCTGCGGAAACCGGCGATTGTTCGGGCCTGGTGGTGGTCGCGCCGCCGCTGGTGCCAGGTGGCAAGTTCCGGGTGCTGGAGCGTCACCAGTTCCGGGGCATGGACTTCGCGGCCCAGGCCGGCGTGATCAAAGCCGTCTGCGACCGCTACTGGGTGACGTACATCGGCATTGACGTCACCGGTCTGGGCAGCGGCGTGGCGCAGTTGGTGCGCCAATTCTTCCCCAATGTCACCACGTTCAGCTATTCACCTGAGGTCAAGACCCGCCTGGTGCTGAAGGCTTACGACGTGATCCACCGGGGCCGGCTTGAGTTCGACGCCGGCTGGACCGACATGGCGCAGTCGTTGATGGCGATCCGCAAGACCATCACCGCAGGCGGTCGCCAATTCACCTACACCGCCGGCCGCAACGACAACACCGGCCACGCCGACCTTGCGTGGGCGCTCTTTCATGCTTTGCACAACGAACCGCTGGAGGGGCAGACCACTGCCAACACCGGGCGGATGGAGATTTTTTGATGTCGAACCGCCGCAGAAATACCAAGCCTTCGTCCCAGACACCCGCCGTGGCAACGCAGGAATTCATTCCGCGCAGTGACAGCAAGATGGAGGCGTTCAGTTTTGGCGATCCATCACCGGTGCTTAGCGGCCGGGAGGTGTTCGATTACCTGGAGTGCTGGTTTAACGGGCGGTGGTATGAGCCGCCGTTGTCGCTGGATGGTCTGGCGCGGTCGGTGGGGTCTAGCGTGCATCTGCATTCGGGGCTGATGTTTAAGCGCAATTTACTGAGCAAGACCTTCATTCCACACCGGCTGCTGTCGCGGGCAGCGTTCGAACAGTTCGCCCTGGATTTCCTGTGCCTGGGTAACGGCTATCTGGAAGGGCGGCGCTCAATGCTCGGCCCGGTGCGCGAGCTGGTACCGCCGCTGGCGAAGTACATGCGTTCGGGTAATGACGGGCGGCAATTCATGGTCCAGGGATGGAAAGAGGAGCATGAGTTTGAACCGGGCACTGTCTTTCATCTGCGAGAGGCGGATCTGCACCAGGAGGTGTACGGCCTGCCCGAGTGGATCAGCGCCTTGCAGTCGGCATTGCTGAATGAGTCGGCCACGCTGTTTCGCCGTAAGTATTACGAGAACGGCAGCCATGCCGGCTTCATCCTCTACATGACCGACGCCGCCCAGAACGAAGCGGACGTCGATTCACTGCGCAAGGCGCTGAAAGACTCCAAGGGGCCTGGAAACTTCCGCAACCTGTTCGTGTACTCGCCGAACGGCAAAAAGGACGGGTTGCAGATCATTCCGGTCAGCGAGGTGACGGCCAAGGATGAATTCAACTCGATCAAAAACCAGACCCGCGACGACGTGTTGGCCAGCTTGCGCATTCCGCCGCAGCTGATGGGCATCGTGCCGCAGAACGCGGGTGGGTTTGGGTCGATCAGGGAGGCGGCGCAGATCTATGCGGCCAATGAACTGGAGCCGATTCAGGCGCGTATGGCGCAGGTGAATGACTGGCTCGGGGAGGAGGTCGTGCGCTTCAAGCCCTATGAAATTCCCGTGGGGGCTTAAAACCCCCTGCGCAGCAAACGAGGCGACGAACCGGTGCGTCAACACCGGTTCGACGCTGAAACACTCGAACACGCCGAGTGCTCCAACCAAGGCCTCGCCCCACTGCGCAGGGGGGGCGAAGCCTAAGCGAATCCAATTGTCTAAACAAGGATCACTTATGAGCACACCGATAATCCCGTGGATGGGCGGCAAGCGTCGCCTGGCAGATCGTCTTATTCCGCTGTTTCCACCCCATGAATGCTACGTCGAGGTTTTTGCCGGAGGTGCCGCGCTTTACTTCATGCGGCCCCAGGCCGCGCCGGTTGAAGTTCTCAATGACATCAACGGCGACCTAGTGACGCTGTACCGCGTGGTGCAGAACCACCTGGAGGAGTTCGTGCGCCAGTTCAAGTGGGCGATAAGCTCCCGCCAGGTGTTCGAATGGCAGAAGATGACCAGGCCGGAAACACTCACTGATATTCAACGGGCTGCGCGGTTTTTCTACCTGCAGCACCATGCGTTCGCGGGGAAGGTCAGCGGGCAGACATTTGGCACAGCCACCACCGGTCCGGCGATCAACCTGCTACGGATTGAGGAGAACCTATCCGCCGCGTGGCAGCGCCTCTCAGGCACCTACGTGGAGAATCTGGGCTGGCTGGAATGCGCGGAACGGTACGACCGGCCGCATACCTTCCACTACATGGATCCGCCTTACTGGCAGACCGCAGGCTATGGGGTGGACTTTCCCTTTGAAAACTACGAGCGGATGGCTGATTTCATGCGCCGCTGCAAAGGCAAGGTGATGGTGAGTATTAACGACCATCCAGATATTCGGCGTGTGTTCGACGGGTTTCACTTTGAAACCGTGGACATTCGGTACAGCACTACCAATCAACGCCAAGGGAAGGCCGAGGTCAGCGGAGAACTAGTGATAATGAATTGGGTACCAGAGGAGCTGGGGATGTTGTTCTGAATCAATAGGGGAAGCGGGTATGTGTCCATACCCGCGTAACCCACCTGCTGCGGGTGTCAGCGGATTATTACTTCTTCACAGGGCGACACCTGTATGTTTTTCGAGTTGCTGCTTGACCAACCCCTTCGCTAATTGACCAAGTAGTTCGAACGTGAAACCGCCTGCTTTCAAAGCTCCTTCTTTAGTCATCTTCCAGATTTTCTCATCTCTTACCGAGTCCGCAAAATCGTGCCCGGCGGGTGTCAGCCCCGAAAAAATATACAAGCCTCCGGCATTCCCCGGTATCTCAAAAAACTTGCTTTGGATTGCTAGTCTAAGGTGGTATTCGACTTCGGCTGCGGTGAATCCGTCAATAACCATATGGTGGTCAAAGTCCTCGTATTCAATCAGAGTATTTGGTCCCTGATGGTCCTTTTCGACCTCAAGCACCACAAGCCTCATCAGGTCCATATCTCTTCGCATATGTGGCTCCTTTAAATCCTAGGCTTCGCTCAATACCGAGCGCCTCTTGATATTATAACGCCATAGCATCATCCATTAGGTGCCAGTTGAAATGGGGTTCTAAGGCGCTGGCTGGATTAAATCGGGGCCCTTATTTCTCACGTTGCCCACGGCGGTGCTGACCTTGAACCATTCAAAGGCTTCGGCCGGCTCGCCCTGGTGCAACACCATCTGTTCGGCGCGCTCTTTTGGCGTTGCCGGGTCCAGCCATTCACGGGCAAGGTCTGGTTTAAGTACCACGGGTCTTCTGTCGTGGATGTCCACCATGCCGCCGGCGCTATCGGCGGTGATGATCACAAAGCCGTCATGCTCGCCAGGGCCTTCATCGGCGTCTGGCAGTTGGCCGATGGCCGCGCACAAGACCGGCGCGCCGTCCCGCCTGCGGATCAGATAGGGTTGTTTCTTCGGGCCGCCTTCATCCACCCACTCAAACCAGCTGTCGATGGGCGTGATTGCTCGGTGAGGCCAAATCGCTCGGAAGAACGGGCCTTGGGCGACCTTCTCGACGCGAGCATTGATCGGCGCGGCGCGGTCCTTCGCCCAGTGCGGTCGCCATCCCCACGGCACCGGATCGGCGTGTAGCAAGTCTCCCTGCATGTGTAAAAGCGCAACTTGGGTCGTTGGTGCGACGTTGTAGCGCTCGATGGGCTGGTCTCCCACAGAGTTGACCAGGGCATTGGGGATGCTCAAGGCCGCGACAAAGTCATGAATACCTCGGTACTGCGACAGTCTTCCGCACATGGCTAAGCCCTCTCTCGGTTTGATCTTAGACAATCGTGGTGGGTCGAGGCCTCATTTCACTGACGATCCGTCGCAACTCTTCCGCTTCTCGCTTGTTTACGTAGTTCGACGTGGTCAGGTCTGAGATCTGCTTTCGCATTGCTGCAGCTTCGGCACCGCGCTCTCGGAGATAACCGGCGAACTCGCTGTTCTTAGCCTGGGTTTCCAGCAGCATCTGGCTGATCCCGAAAACATCTGCCCGCGCTTTGCGTAATTGCAGGTTCAGTTCCTGAATCTCGTTCTCCAGTAAACGGCAATGCTGTCGGCACATCTGCAGTGGGGTGGGGAGGCCAAGCCATCCGAGGGTGTCTTCATCATCGTTCATGGGTACGAGTCCAATACTGTATGTGTATACAGTAAATGACGTTTGGTCATGACGCGATTTGAGGCGACGAGTTGTAATGGGTAGGCGGAGATTGGGCCGGAAAAGTCAGCTGGGATAGATGAAAGTTTGCCCTTCAGCAGCGTGAAAAAACCCACTTCAACATAGCATTTGCTGGCTGTCACGGCAAGCGAAGGGGGCTATGTGGACCAATAAACACGGGGCTCTCAGCATGTTTTGGCCTACCGAGCAGTCGCAGCCAGGATAGCCCCAGGCTCGCCGCTGTCAGGCCGGGGAGTTGGCGTGCCACATTTGGGCTACTGACGTGCCACAAGTGGGGCAGTGGCGTGCTTCAGCACTCGGCGCGCGCCGTCGTCCCCCCACCTCGCCTGCGGGCTAAATAGGTCGTTTTTTCTGCGCTTCTGCGGAACACTCTCGGCGGCTCAGGCTGAGCGCTTGCTAGGCATTTTGGATAGAGCAGAAACCTGCGGAACCCTGCGAGGGTGGACGTTTTTCGCAACGATTATAAGAACGTACAGACAGCTGAATTCAGTAGGTGCCTCGGGAAAAAGGTTAGTTTTTTTTTGATGGGGGGGTTGTGACTTGGAAGGCCCGTTTTTGTTGGGGTTGAGACCTAACTTTGAAGGGTTAGGTTGGGTTAGGTTAAAGGTTATGGATTTATAAGTGACTGTTTTTAATAGAATTAATATATTGAATATGTAACGCTAATAAAGGTTAGGAGATAACCAGACCTAACCAAAAAGCTAACCTTGCCAACCCTTCGGAAAGCCATGACAAACATGGCATTCAAGGCTCTTAGCAAAAAACTAACCCTCCTAACCTCTTCCCCGTGGGTCAACATTAAAACGCAAGATGTGCCTGGGGCGGACCGCTTTTGAAGCTGCGTGCGGCATTGCGCAGTGCTCACGACTTTTACGTGACGCGCTCACACTGCCACTCACACGCCGTCAGAGGTTGACGTTTACAGTGATTTTGGAGTTGGGGCGACAGGCACTGGCGATAAGCACCGTGGCGGAACCATGCGGTTGTGGTTTTTGTCGGCCAGACCAGGGTTAACTCAGAAAGTGGGTGTTACGAAGGTGGCGCAGAGGGGGGGATGCTGTAGTTAGCATAAAGCGCACGTCGCTCAAAGCTTTACACTAGATCAGCGCAACCCATCCCATCGGCAAAGCACCTTATGGTCTTCTAGCTGGTCCAAGTGTGAAGCGCCTCACGGCGCGAGCGTGCCGCCATCCAGCGACTGTCAGAGCTTCCTAGATGGACAGCCAGCGTCGACTTCTCCTCCTGTAGGCTGACCAGCGTATCGCGTGCCACGCCGCCCTATACCAGGTCGCGCAGTCCTTCTTCATTCATGATTAACCGTGCCTCCTGACTCGATCGGTAAAGTCGCTGACCTGCGTGGGCGTCAGGCAATTCAACTTACCGCTGGATCATTGCTTCCTGACTGCCGGGGTCACGGGCGACCATGCGCCGGCAGGTCTTGTCTTGGATCAACGCGGCCAGCTCCGGGTTTTCGACCTTCGCGGCATCCAAGTCCTGTGCGATGGCGATGGCCAGTTCGCCCAAGTCATGGTCCTCCCGCTTAAGCGCCTTTAGTGCATTCATCTGCCGCGCGGTGATGGGTAGCGACACTTCTCTCTTCCTTAGCAAGCACGCTCAAACCAAGCGCAGCGGTAAAGGTATACCAGCCTGCCGGCGTCTGGTTTCCGTCGGGCGCAAAAAAGCCCGCCGGAGCGGGCCCTGTTGTGGGGGGGCATTAAACATGAGCGGAGTTTTATTCGTTGAGCTTAAAAAGTCGCAATCGCTCATGGCGATTTCGCCACATCTGCATACACAAACCGATAGGCGGGGAGAGGCCTGCGATGGCTCGGCCTCTCTAAAAGATTATTTAGTAGGATTTACAATCGGATTGCAAAGTGTGTGCAAATAGACGGCTCACCTAACGCGCAAAAATGATGGTGAAGCTTTTTTATCACCGGAAACTCAGTGTCAGCCTCAACTATGCCTGAAATTGCTTCGTAGTCTGAGCTGATAAATTCAGATAAATCTAGGCTCTTTATATGCTCAACATACTTGCCCCACCAAGAATCAAAACTTGCGCCGCAGTAATATGTTATTAGGAACGTGCGTTTCACTAAGAGTGGGTTGTAGTTGGATAGAAGTTTGAAGTAATGCAAATTGATATTCATCGTATCCACAGAGCTCAACTTCAATGCTTCTAGAATTGCAAAAAGGCTACCTTGATCTTCTATGACCAAGTCTAGCTCGCCAGCTCCCTTACCAGAAGAGGATTTTCCTTCACGACCCTGATCTTTAACTTCATATCTTTTTGAGCAGAGCATGTCCCTTAAGTAGTCGTTGTTGTAGTCTTCGGAGTCGGTTTTTTCTGCGCGGCGTCCAAGTCTATGGAGTACCCATTCAAGATCGTCCTCAAGCTCCTGATAAATAGGTGTCCTCTTTTTTTCATTGAAAGGAAGGGCGTTTAGGCTGTGTAAATTCAATAGGTATATGCGTTGACGATTTATCTCGTCAATAAAGTCGGCATAACTATTGTTGTCCTCGGTTATAATTGTTTTGCAGGATGTCGTTACCGCTTTTGATATGGTTTTATAGACTGCTTGGGTTGCAGTACTTGCTCCGGTGGAACTAGATCTTATTATTTTGCCCGGTAGTTGCGCCTCAAGCATCCTTTGCCAAGTGCAGTAGTTACGCATGGCTTGATCATCATGTTCAATTAAGCTCACGTAAGTTGTAGCAAGGCGCTCCTCTTGATCGAGAACGATTTGATCTTCGGAGCCTAAGATGCTTTTCATGAAGATATTATAAAAGACTGCGTCATTCCCGATATTTTTGGATAGGAAAGAGGGGCAGATACAGTGAGACCTGATCATTGCAGCACTCCTTCGCTGCCTTTGTTCAGTCTATTATATTTCATTTTCTGGATTTCAATGGTGTCACGCATTTCTACGTCCATGAAATCTTTGGGCCAACTTACATCTCCATTATCGCTAATTTTTATATCGTCAAGATTTGTGCAGTTGCCGATGCTGTCCCTATGTAAGTAATAAATTTTTACGTGATCTTCAGTAAGTTCAGAGCTTTCATCAACTATGCGTAGCCGGATTCTCCTAATTATCGCATCGCTATGAGATTCAATAATAAAACGTTTTTGCTCAATTAAAGCAATGGATATTAGGGCGTCAGCGAGCCAGGCCTGCATGTTAGGGTGCAGGTGGATTTCCGGTTGTTCAATAATTGTTATTGAGTTTTTAGGGGATAGGTAGGCTTGGACCAAAATCGGCAAAACCTGTGAAATGCCAAAGCCAACGTCAGTCAGCTCTAGGTTGACATTATTCTGATTAACTACAATTTTATAAATGATGTCGTTGACTTTCTCAACATCAATACCAATGTTAAACCTTGCGAAAAGAATATTAACATTATCTTTGATCTTAGGGTTGTTCTTTAATATCTCTGCGAGTTCAGTCCCCTCTAGCGCATTTAGCTTTGTGTGATGAATTGATTTGTCAAGAAGGTAATAGCGTTGAGGGAAAGCGCGTAAAGGGCTGACATGGTTGACTTGTAATCCAGCAAGGCTAGATAAAAGATGTTTTGACGTTATGTCAATAAACTGTGTGATCAAAGCCGCAAAGGGACTTGTACTTCCTTTGAACGATGAGAATCCTCCGAATCCATAGGCCACAGGAGCGGCTCGTTTTGTGACCTGTAAAGAGTCCAAGGAAAATAGCTTTATTATCTCGGAGCGGGATCTGTTAAGTGCCGCTTGATCTATAACATCCGAAGTTATAGTGATGTTATTACCTTCTTTAACAAACTTAAAGATGATATTTCCAAATTTGTTGTATTGTACGTATTCGCTTACGGAGAGCGTTTCTTTACGTTTGTTATAGTGAAATGAGTATGAGACTTTTAAAGGTGCAATTTTACTGATTGGAAGTGCCAGGAAGGCTACAAAGCAATCTTGTATTTTCATTAGGGACGCTTGTTCGGTCAAAAAGATAAACTCTTCCGGCATCTGTCTTAGTTTTTTTGTGTCGCCGACCAATGTGCGATATAGTTTAATTAGTTTTATATAGTCGTTTGAAAACATTGTGGCTTTAGGGATGTTAGATGCTGTATCACGCGCACCTTCCATCTGCTGCTCAATTTTTTTATTAAGCTTTGCATACGCAGGGGTCTTCGCTCGCGATAACTCTAGTAAGTGCCCCATGTACCGCACAACCGTCTCATGGTTTTGAGTGGTGGAACTTTTTGCTTCACCTATTTGTTTGCGGAGGGCATCTTTTGGGTCGAAAGTGAAAGTGAAACTTAATTTATTATTCGGGTTTTTATCTTTGACTATATTTAGCGTTTCACCCATTCCTGTTTTATGCCCATTTAAGCGTAGGGGAGACTCAGAAATGGCAAGTGAATCTGCGGATTGAGATAGCATCAATAACGAATTTATTAATGCGCTTTTTCCGCTGCTATTTGGGCCTAATAAAATTGTTAAAGGCTTAAGCTCCATTTCAAAGTTATCAAAAGCTTTGTAGTTTTTCCCTGAAAATTTAAGTAGCATATGAAAGTCCTTTTTATTTAAAATATCTCACTATTTACCATTTTTTGCGGTCTAACGCAAATTTTTAAGCGGGGGCGTGGATGATGGTTGTCCGATTACGACGGTCTATGTTGCTGATCTATATTTTAATCGTCGCTCTATAGTTGGGAATAAAAATTTTCTTAATTGTTATTTCTATATGGCCCGTAATCAATCTGTTCTGCTAGTGTTTAGCTGGGCGCGCATAGACGTTCGTTTGTCGAGCATTGTTCAACGATGTCACGCGTTCAACCGGCATTACGCTGGAGGTTTCGCTTCTAGAAATGGATATTGTTAAGTAAAGTTATGTTTTTAATAAGTTGGTCTGCTAGGTAAATCAGCTCTTTTAATACGAATTAATCATTGTTTGATATGTTCAGTATTCTCACCAATAGCGTTAAGTGCACCTCTTACGTTCCCTCCTACTACTAAAGCAGGTTGCTGCTCAGCCCATGATGTCAAATCCAACAAAGCAGCTTCCAAAGCCAGTTGATTTTGATAAGGCTGTTCCGGAACATATGATTACGAGTATTCGCTTGCCATGGTTGCGAGCTCTGCGAAGAAGAATACAGCATAGTTTGTTGCTGAAAGGGGGCGGCTGAAATAGTCAGGGAGAGGTCTGAGGGAGTTAGACCAGCGTTGGCACATACTGGTACGCATGCTTTCAAGGTTCGCAGTGAAGCGCTTAATAAAAGGGCTGTAGATTTAGTTTGTCCAATCTATCACCGAAAAGGCTGATGTTTTTCGCTCGTGACCGGCAGCGGTCGGCCATTAGCGGACCTAGAAGCTCCTGCAGTTAGACTGCTTTGGGCACGGTTAAAATGAAAACAGGGACGGATCGTTCAATAGCGCTAGCTAAATCATCCAATTCGCTCGCGGATAGGCTCTAAACGTCCGCTAATTAATTTGAAGCGGCGGAGTTAAGCACTGCGTGCGCTTGTCATCATCAAGATAATAGAGTCCGTCGATTTGCCCCGTCATCTGTGCCATTCCAAGCAAAGGCTCGGATTCAAACGTGATCGGAAAAACCAAGCGTGCGGCTTCACCCTGAATCCAGTCCTCCCATACAGCTTTGATAACTCCTCCCCAAAAGGTCATGGAGGACCCATCGGGTAAAAACAGGTTAGGTTGGATATGACCGATGTCGTCGGTAAGACTCCAGTACACATACCCAGCGTAACTGGCTCCATCAGCGCCGCGAAAAACTGTTCTTACCAGCACCGTCGTATCGCTCTCTTCCAGGCAGGGGCGAACAATTTCCCAGTCATCATCGTCCATCGGGAAATACCAGACACCGTACTCTCGGAAGTCTTCCTCAGTTAATTCATAAATTAGCTTGCCTTGCATGCTGACCCTCCATCTACGCCGCCGAGCTCATCCATTGCCCGCCCTGAGGCAACGTTACTTAGTCGTTAAGGCGTTGTCGATCATTATAAGGAGCGATTTGCACACGGTCTGGGGAATGCTCGACGTCCGCTTTTGGCCGCTATCTGCCTGATGCCTATGGCGGCTAGTCAGGTCGGAGGTATGGGCCGAATGGGGTGCAGTGGTACATAAATGGTACGAGATAAAGATGAATCAGCTGTGGGTCTTTGTTTTAAAGGTTCTTTGGTTCAGTAGTTCCAATCCATCATCGGGGCAACGGAGAAGTGGCGGGAGAGTGGAGCTGTTTGTAGGGACATTGGGAATCTGAGTCAACGAGGCGAGTGGCCTAGTTTATCAGGGATGTATCAGGGGTGTTTTGCGCTCTTCACCGTCTCAAGCGACAGGGGACACGGTGAGGATCCTCAATCAATGATTGTGTCGGATATCGTGGTCTGACCCTGGCGTCTCTTTATTGCATTGCTTGCATGGAAACGTTTGTAGCCGTCTGAGTCGTTAGTTCTATGAGGGTTAACGCTCCGTCGTCAAAGGAGCAGCCTGTATCTATGTAGATCGTATTTCCCAAATAGGTAAGGGAGGATACAGTTGAATGGCCGACATAAACTTGATCAATACCTTGAGTTAAAGCTTCGTCGAGGCTTTCGATTTTTGTTCTGGCGTACAGTGCTTTTTCTAACGCTAGGCGTTGATGGACTTCGCCAAACTGACCCGTAATAACGTCTTTTGCACTCTGCCAGGTGTCATCGTTATGCGTCAGCGGAGTCTCTGCGTGCACAATCCCAATTTTTCGACCATCTGTTAATTCAACCTCTATTATTAGAGGAAGATCTTTTAAGGCGTCAGACAGGATCTGTTGAAATTGAGTTGATAGTTTGTAGAGCCATGCTCCACCGTTGCGCGAATGCCTGGCAATGTCGCCATTGCCAGAAACACAGTCGATAACCATCTGTTCATGGTTGCCTCTCACGGCGTGAAACCAGGGCTTCTGTAGCCAGACCACGGCATCGATGGAGTCGGGTCCTCTGTCAATGAGGTCGCCCACAGAGAAGATTCGATCTATGCGTTCATTGAAGTCCACTTTTTTTAAAAGAAGCTCTAATAGCTTGAAGTGCCCGTGGACGTCACCGACTATAAAATCTCGACCAATTTTGTTGGGTAAAAACGACTGGGTTTTGTGCATGGTCAGTGATCGAGGGGGGATATTTAATTTTAAGGATACTACGTACTAGGAGACTTGGTAGCGTACGCATGGAAATCGCGGCTTCCCCCCTGCGCCCGCTATTTAAAGTACGAGCGAATCCTTGTACACGTCTTGCTGGTGACTTTGGGTAGCCGATGTGTCGCTGCAGGCGGTGCCATTTGGATAATGCAGTGTTCCTTATGGCCATCGCCATAAACCATCACTGCCGAGGTGGTGGAGGAGCCATCTTCGTTCAAGTACGTTGTGACATTTTCACTGTTCTCTGGGCGTTTATCAGGGCCGCCGTAGGGATCAGGGTTCGCGGGGGACTCGGCCGCATAGGCAGCCTGGGCGAGCAATAGAAGCGTGAATGCGCAAATGAATTTCACAGTGGGCCCTTCGACAGAGTTGGGAATTCAGTAAATACAGATTGAGGCGGCTGTGCAGCTCAGACCGCTAAATCCCTCAAGAAATTTTCCGCACTTTCTCGCCCGGCCCTGTGCAAGCCCGCTACTACAGGCAGGGCTGCGTCAGCCCACTTCGACAGTACCTTTATGGAAAATCTTACGCCGTGCCCGGCGGCTGATGTTTTCGTGCTTGCTGAGTGTGTACATCTCGTCAAAACGCGCACGGTCGATACCGGGATAGTTGACCAGTTCTTCCATCACCATGCGGTCGTAATCCTGCTCGATCACAAAGCGGAAGACCTCACGTCGATAATAGAAGCCGAATTGAAAGGCCAGCACTTCGGTGAGGTAGTCAGTCTGGGTGAGGAAGCAGTTCTCCAGGTCAATCGCCTTGGCGCACGTGGGGTGCTGCGGGTCGACCATCACATTGTTGGCCCAGAAGTCCATGTGGATGATGTGTTTGCTGTGCAGGGCGCGCAGCAATTTGAATGACGCGGTGATCAGGCTTAGGACGCCGCGTTCCTGCTTGAGCCATTCCAGGCCGCTGAGGTAACCGTCGAGCATCTCGGTGAAGATGAAGAATTCCTGGATTAGGCCAAGCGCAGATTTTCTGTAACCGAAACCACGCAGTCCGGCGACCGGTGCGCCGCGCTTCTGCGCGCCCAGGGTGTTGATGACTTCCTCAACGGGCCAGTCGAATGTGCCGTCGCGTTTGGAGCGTCCGAAGGTGACGCGCAGTTTTGGACGCAGGCTGTCCAACGGCTGGGACTTGGCGAACAGATCGTTCTCCATGCCTTTCAACGGCGCGCTGATGCGGTTTTTGAGTTGATGGCGAGTGTCGATCAGGTCCTGAATCGCTTGGTGGACTCCGTCGTCGCTGGTGTGTGTGGTGAACACCGTCGCGTTGCCGTGATTGAGCGTTGCGGGAAAATTCTCAAGCACATTTCTATCGGGAAAGCTCAAAACACATCCTTGTCATTCGGAAAAGTATTACAGACATGTTACATGCACGATCTATTGGATCCAACCTGAACGTAACCTGTCTGGAAGTGAAATATTTTTCACGTAGGGTTTTCTGAGCGTTTTCTGGCGTTGATGCCTGATTTCAAGGAGTTCTATTCGTTTATTCCCCGCCTTTCATCCGTCGTGCAATCAGATAGATCCCCAATCCGGCCAACGCTGTGACTGCGCCGATATAGCCGGTGCTGGTCCAGCCCAACCCGGCCGTGATCGCCATGCCGCCAAACCACGGGCCCAGCGCGTTCGCCAGGTTGAATGCCGCATGGTTGGACGCTGCCGCCAGGCTTGGCGCTTCGTGGGCAATGTCCATCAGGCGGATCTGCAACGGTGCAGCCAACGCCACCATGGTGCCGACCAGGCCCATGCTCAGCAGCACGCCCCACAGCGATGCAGCTGCGAACGGAAAGAACAGCAATACGCCAATCGACCACACCAGGATCCAACCCACCGCGCGAAACTGCATGCGATCAAACAGCTTGCCGCCGGCGATATTGCCGATGATCCCGCCCACGCCAAACGCGGCGAGGCCGAAGGGAATCCACTGTGGCGAGACTTTGGTCACTTCGAGCATGGTCGGCGCCAGGTAGCTGAACACGCAGAACATCCCGGCAAACCCGATTGCGCCGATGGACAGTGCCATCCACACCTGAGGTTTGGTGAAGGCACGCAGTTCCTTGCGTGGGTCGCTGCGTTCTTCGTCATGGCGGTGCGGCACGAATTGCCAGACGAGGGCGATGGTGCACAGCGCAATCACGCTGACCAGCGCGAACGCCGAGCGCCAGCCCAGGTGTTGGCCGAGGAAGGTGGCGATGGGGTTGCCGAGCAGCATGGCCAAGGTCAGGCCCATCATGACGCGTGCGACGGCACCGGCGCGTTTGTCGTTCGGCACCATGCTGGAGGCGACTACGGCGGCGATGCCGAAATAGGCGCCGTGGGGCAGGCCACTGATAAAGCGGAACGCCACCAGCGAACCGAAGGTGGGCGTGAATGCCGTGGCGAAGTTGCCCAGCGCGTACAAGCCCATCAACAGCAACAACATATGTTTGCGCAGCAGCTTGGCGCCGAGGATCGCCAGCAGCGGCGCGCCGACCATCACGCCCAGCGCATAGGCGCTGATGGCGTGGCCGACCTGAGGTTCGCTCAACCCCAGGTTCTGGGCGATGTCGGGCATCAGGCCCATGATCGCGAATTCGCCGGTACCGATCGCGAAAGCGCCCACGGCCATGGCGGCTTCCATTTTGGCGGCGCTGCGCGCGGGCAATACGTGCCCGGGTGTTTGCTGGATAGACATGGATCGCTCTGTGCAGGAGGGAAAGACGAGCCGCCGATCCTAACGAGGCGGCCACGAAGGAGTCTAGAACAGCGGATTACGCCTGAGTTCCATCCCATCACGGCGCCGGCCTTTGAGATCCGTCTTATTCACCCGGCTCCTGCTCATCCCTAACCTTTGGGCGATGAAACTCAAACATTTCCTGCAACCCCTCGATTCAACCTTCTCGACGCCCAAGGCAGCCCGCAAGTTGTTGCGTTTGTTTGCCTTTGCGTTGGTGCTCGGCGTTTATGTGGGGGCTTACAGTTATCTGCGTGCGGCATTCAGCGAGGAAATTTCGCTGCGGCGCAGTTATATGAACGAGGCGATTTCCGACGCACAGAGTTTTTTCGTCAGCCGCCAGACGCTGTTGAAGAGCCTCGGCCTGTCCACCGTCAGCCATAAGACGCCGCCCGTGGGCAACCTCAATGAAGTGCCGGCCGAAGAAGTGCATATCACCCTCGGTGAAGCAGGCAATATCTGGAGCCTGTGGCTGACCCGACGCATGCTCGATTACTTGCAGGCCAACCAGGTCAACCTGATTTACGTGCCGCAGCGTGCCACGCCGCTGGTCGAGCGCCTGTTTACCGTGGGCGAAGCGCCGGGAGCCGTACCGGAATCGGTGTTGAAGCGCTTGATGGCGGTGGATACCGGCAAGGTGTCGGTCAGCGATGAGTTGTGGCTGACCGAGCAGAGTCGCCTGGATTCATCGCTGTACATTTTTACGCGCCTGGACGAGCGCAGTCCTTCATCGGGCTGGCTTGGATTAGAGGTGGACGGACCGGACCTGATCAACGCCTTGCAGCATGAGAAGGCCGGCGACTTCATGTTGCTCGACGGCGCGGGCCAGCTGATTTTCAGCAGCGCGCCCCATCAACCGGCGGCGGCGCAGGTGTTGCGCCAGTATCACTCCACCGCCAGTTTCGGCTGGGAAGGCAGCCGCTGGTTGCCCGACCGCCTGGCGATCCGCAAGCACTTGGGCTATTCGCACTGGCAGATCGTCTACAGCCTGGAGTTGAGCTCGCTGTTGCCCAGCCTGGCGCTGCCGTTGCTGGTCTGCGTGCTGCTGTGCGCGCTGGCGAGCCTGCTGATGGTGCGACTGGTCCGGCGCATCGACCAGCGCCTGATCATCCCGGCGGCCAATCGCATCGAAGCGTTGGTGGAGAGCGAAGCGTTCAGCAGTGCGGTCATTCGGATCGCCCCGGTGGCCTTGTGCGTGCTGCGGCGCAGTGACGGCGAAGTGGTGCTGGAAAACCCGTTGTCGCGCCAATGGCTGGGCAAGGGCCAGGAGCGCCGGCAACTGTGTCTCGACTGGGTTCGCCGTGCCTTCCATGATGCCGAACACGGCAGCACCGACGAGTTGCAGATGGCCGATGGTCGCCACCTGTTCCTGAGCTTTGCGCCCACCCGTTACCAACGTGAAGAAGTATTGATCTGTGCCTTCAGCGACATCAGCGAGCGCAAGCAGGTCGAGTTGGCGCTGGAGCAGGCGCGAACCCTGGCGGATGCGGCCAACGAGGCCAAGACCCTGTTCCTCGCAACCATGAGCCACGAGATCCGCACGCCGTTGTATGGCGTGCTGGCCACCTTGGAGTTGCTTGCCCGCACCGAGCTCAACAACCAGCAGCGCGGCTACTTGAATGCCATCGAAGGTTCCTCCGCGAACCTGCTGCAATTGATCTGCGACGTGTTGGATGTCTCCAAGATCGAAGCCGGGCAGTTGTCCCTGGAACTCACGGTGTTTTCTCCGCTGGAACTGGTGCAGGAAGTGATTCAAGGCTATGCCGGTGCCGCCCAGAGCAAGGGCCTGCAATTGTTCAGTTGCCTCGACCCGCACACCCCCGAACGCGTGCGCGGCGATGTCACACGGATTCGGCAGATCCTCAACAACCTGCTCAACAACGCGCTCAAATTCACCGAGAGCGGGCGCATCGTCCTGCGTTTACGCCTGGAAAGCCGTGAGGGCGAGCGCAGCATGTTGCAGTGGCAGGTGGTCGACACCGGCAAAGGCATTGCGGCGCACGACCAGCCCGATTTGTTCGAGCCGTTCTTCCAGGCCAGCGGCAACGCCAATGTGGTGGCGGGCAGCGGGCTCGGGCTGTCGATCTGCAAGCGCCTGGTGCACTTGATGAACGGCACGTTGCGTGTGGTCAGCGAGCCGGGCCTGGGCAGCAGTTTTACCTTCAACTTGCCGTTGGAGCAGGTCACCGACGATCAGCCCTGGGCCTTGCCGTTGTTGGGCGAGCGGGTCTATGTGGTGTCACCGGTACGCGAACTGGCCGAGAGCATCGGGGGCTGGTTGCGGCGCTGGGGTGCGCGGGCGCAATTGGGCGTGCCCGAATCCGTCGCCACCGACCCCGGCGCGGTGCTGGTCGAGCTTTATCCTGGCGCGGTCGATGCTGCGCGGCTTCGCTGGTCGGGCCCACGGGTAGTTGCATCGGCTGATGAGCATGGCGTCTCGCTGGGACCGGGCGCGTGTTGGCAGATCGGCTTGAACAACCTGCACGCGCTCAATCGTGCCGTCAGCCGCGCCCAGGGCATCGAAGAACACCTGTCGCCCATCCCCCGCGAGGCGCCCGCCGAGGTCAGCCTGAACCTGCGTCTGCTGGTGGCTGAAGACAACCTGATCAACCAGTTGATCCTGCGCGACCAGTTGGAAGAACTCGGCTGCACCGTGGTACTCGCCGGCGACGGCATTGAGGCGCTGTCGTTGTGGGGCGAACGCCCGTTCGACATGGTTCTCACCGACGTCAACATGCCGCGCATGAACGGCTACGAACTCACCGAACAACTTCGCCGCTTGGGCTGTTCGCTGCCGATCATCGGCGCCACGGCCAACGCGATGCTCGACGAAGCCGAGCGTTGCCTCAGCGCCGGCATGGACCACTGCCTGGTCAAGCCGTTTACCCTGCGCGCGCTCTATCAGTGCCTGCAGCGCTTTCAAAGGAGCGAGCCTTGAGTGCCTATCGCGTGCTCATCGTGGAAGACCATCCCTTTCAGCATGAGTACCTGATCAACGTGTTCCAGGCCATCGGCGGGTTTGACGTCGACGCGGTCTGGGACGGCGCCACCGCGTTGCAGCGCCTGGCCAGCCAGCATTACGACCTGTTGCTCAGCGACCTGATGATGCCGGGGATGGACGGTGTGCAACTGATCCAGCAACTGGCCGGCCTGCAGGCGCCGCCCGCGTTGGCGCTGATGAGTGTGGCTTCGCGGCGCATGTTGGTGGGGGCCGGGGAGGTCGCGGGCAACCTGGGCCTGACGGTGGCTGGATTACTGTCCAAACCGATCAGCGATCCGCAGGTGCGCAGCCTGCGCGATTGCCTCGACCGGCTGGCCGAACAGGCGCGCACGCCGTGTTGCCATCGCGGCGTCAACCTGGCGCGGGACACCCTGGCCCGCGCATTGACCAACGGTGAGATCCAGGCCTGGTTCCAGCCCAAGAAATCCCTGCACGACGGGCGTATTGTCGGCGCCGAAGCCCTGGCTCGCTGGGTCCACCCGCAGGAGGGCCTGCTGATGCCCGCCGAGTTTCTCGGCGGGATCGAACGCCAGGGCCTGGAAACCCAACTGCTGTCCTGCATCCTCGCCCAGACCCTGACCGCCCAGGCCCAGTGGGCGCAGCTCGGCTACCGGTTGCCGGTATCGATCAACCTGCCAACCCATCTGCTCGACCAGTGCGACCTGGTCGATCGCTTGCTGGCCCAAGTGCTGCAGCGCGACGCGGAGCCCCGGCAAATCACCTTCGAACTGATGGAAAGCTCCACCACACAGTTGGCCAGCAACTACTACGCTGGAGCATGTCGCCTGCGCCTGATGGGCTTCGGTCTGGCCCAGGATGATTTTGGCAAGGGCTTCAGTTCTTACTTCAACCTGGTGTCTACGCCGTTCAACGAGGTCAAGATCGACCGCTCACTGGTGCACGGTTGTGCAGACAACGAACACCTGGCGTCGGCCTTGCAAAGCATCATCGAACTGGGCCGCAAACTCGGCCTGACGACCATCGCCGAAGGCGCCGAAACCCAGGCTGAGCTGGCGGTGCTGAGGCGTTTTCGCTGCGACCAGGTGCAAGGCTTCTTGATTTCCCACGGCGTCGCTGCCGAAAAATTCAGCGCGCTGTTGATCGAAGATGGCCCTGCGCCAGCACTTATCTGAACGGCCGGGGTCACACAGTCAAGAAGCCCAGAGGAAGGGTCATCCGGTCAGTCGGGTGTTATCGGTCAATGCCGGATGAAACATAGGCCCTACGTCCTGATTCCAGGCTTTTCGCGGTACTGACGATGAAACATGCAAGTCTGCGCCTGGACAAGCTGGCGCAAAGCTCTCAACGCCTGAACAAAGCCCTGTTGTTGCTCACCGGGCTCGCCTTGCTGCTGTCCAGCAGTTGCTATTGGGCAGTGTCGCGTTTGTTGGAAGCCGAACAGGAAAAGATCCAGTTTCACTTTGCCCGTGTGGTGGAAATCATCCATGAGCATGAGGCGTTTCTGCGCAATGTGGCCAGCGGCTACAGCCAGCGCAACTCGGCGCCGTTGCCGGCGGTGCAATCGACGTCGGTGGTGGAGGTGCAGCGCGACGCTGGGCAGGTGGTGTTGCAGGCCAAGGGGTTTGCGCTCTCGCTGCCGTTCACCTTGTCCCACGATCCCGGCTTATCGGCGGATGACACACGGCGCGCGCTGGCATTTGGCGTGCAATTGACCGACTACTACGGCGGCTATTGGGCCAGCTCGTTTTATGCGTCGCCACAGCTGTTCGTGCTCACCCCTGACAACCTCACCAGCCTCGCCGTGCCCGGTATTGGCGGCCTACGCCAGCATCAGCCGTTGTTGCCCGGACAGTACCGCGAGGTGGTCGGGCGCTTGCATGAATTGCAACAGCGCCAGGCCGCCTTGCTCAATGACAGCCGCGTGCGCTGGATGCGCGCGCCGTCGCAGCTGTATCACGACAGCCGCAGCGTGGTCGCCATGATCGGTCTTAATGTGCCCGGCGCTGTGTTGCCGGCTGCTCAAGGCCAGGGCTTGCTGGCCTTGGCGGCGGTGGTGGATACGTCCCAGGTCGATGAGTTCGAGCGGGTGTTGCGACTGTCGGTCTACAACCAGTTCACCCTGATCGCGCCCGAGGGCGACGTGTTGCTCGGCAGCCTCGGCGACGAACAGATGGCGCCGATGGGCTTGAGCTTCAGCCGCCAGGGCTTGCGCTTCAAGATGACCAGCGCGGGCGGTGAACGCTGGACCGGCTTGTACGCCATCACCTATCAGGACTTCCTGCGCTACGCCAAATGGCCGCTGCTCGGTCTCGGCCTCACGTTCCTCGCCGCCATGCTGCTGGGTTGGTGGATCAATCATTGGTACAAGACGCGCATCGTCAGCCCGGCGCAGCGCGCTCAGGAGCGGCTGTTCGAGAGCGAAGCGTTCAACCGCATCATGCTCCACAACGCCCCGGCCGGGCTGTGCGTGGTGCGGCGCAGCGACACGCAACTGCTGCTGGAGAACCAACGCGCCCTGCAGTTGGGCGGCACCGCGTCCTTGCTGGCGGTACTCAAGGCCAACGACGGCGCCGACACCCCCGGCGAAATGTGCCTGGCGGTGGACGGCCGTTATTTGCAGGTTGTGGTGGTGGCCGCGCGCTACGAGGGCGACGACGTATTTCTTTGCGGCTGCAACGACATCACGCGGCATGTGGACGAAGCCCAATTACTGAACCAGGCCCGCCAGGAAGCCACCGCCGCCAACGAGGCCAAGACGGTGTTCCTCGCGACCATGAGCCATGAGATCCGCACCCCCTTATATGGCGTGCTGGGCAATCTAGAGCTGATGGCCCTGACCGACATGAGCGAGCGCCAGCGTCAGTACCTGGAAATCATCCAGGGCTCGTCCACTGTGCTGTTCCAGTTGATCAGCAACGTGCTCGACGTGTCGAAGATCGAGTCCGGGCAAATGGCGGTGGAGGCGGCTGCCTTCGATCCCCATCAACTGGTGGACGAGTCGGTGCTGGCGTTCACCGCCACGGCGCGCAACAAAGGCTTGCAGATCGACGCAGAGATCGACCCGCAGGTGCCGCAGCAACTGCGCGGCGATGCCGGGCGCATTCGGCAGATCCTGCACAACCTGTTGGGCAATGCGATCAAGTTCACCGACTCCGGCCGCGTGCGTTTGCGCCTCACCGTGCAACAGCTGTTCGAGCAGGAAGTCGCCTTGCAGTGGCAAGTCACCGACACCGGCGTGGGCATTCCGGAAAAGGCCGTGGAACAGCTCTTCAAACCGTTCTACCAAGTGGCCGGCGGCCAGGATGGCAATGGCGCGGGCCTTGGGCTGTCGATCTGCTCGCGCCTCAGTGAATTGATGGGCGGCAGCATGCGCGTGGTCAGCGAACCGGGCCTTGGCAGCAGTTTTTCGCTGTTCATTACCTTGCCGATTCTCACTTCTGTGCCCTCAGCCATCAGCCCGGCGCTGGCCTCGCCCTGTCTGGATGCGCCGTGCCTGAACGTGCGGGTGCTGGTGGCCGAAGACAACCCGGTCAGCCAGGCGGTATTGCAGGAGCAGCTCGAAGCCCTCGGCGCCCAGGCCACCGTGGCGCGGGACGGCGAGCATGCGTTGCAGATCTGGGGCTCGCAGCCTTTTGACCTGGTGATCACCGACATCAACATGCCACGCCTCAATGGTTACGATCTGGCCCGCGCCTTGCGCGAACAGGGCGTGCAGGTGCCGATTATCGGCGTCACCGCCAATGCGTTGCGCGAAGAAGGCGAACGCTGCCTCGCGGTGGGCATGAATGCCTGGGTGGTCAAACCGCTGAGCCTGAGCATGTTGCGCCAGGCGTTGATGGCGCACTGCAGGCGCGCCACGGCCCTGACGATACCGGCGCCGGACCGCGACCGCGAAGGCTGGATCGAGCTGTCGCCGTCCATGCGCAAACTGATGGGCGAGACCCTGCTGGTCGACGTGCAACTCATTGAACAGGGCCTGGACGCCGGCGACTCCGATCGGGTGCGCCAACGCCTGCACAGCCTCAACGGCGCGCTGGCCAGCGTGCGCGCCGGGCTGTTGTCCAACGCCTGTCAGACATGGGAAAACACCCTCTACGATGGCCCGTTGGACAGCCATGCCACCACGCAGATCCGTGTGTTGTGCGCGCGCTTGACGGCCGTCGCGCAGTGCCTGCTGGCCGAGTCATCCACCTGATGAACGCCCCCTACAAGAGAGCTGAACCATGCGAGACATGAACGTCGTCATAGCCGATGACCATCCCATCGTGTTGGTGGGCGTGCGCGAAATCGTGCAGCGCGACGCCCGCTACCGCCTGGTGGGCGAGGCGGTCAGTTCGACGCAGTTGATCGAGCAGTTGCGCAGCCATCGGCCGCAAGTGCTGATCACCGATTTCAACATGCCCGGCGATGATACTTATGGCGACGGCCTGAAGTTGATCGAGTACATCCTGCGCCACTTCCCCGAGACCCAAGTGTTGGTGCTGACCATGATCTCCAACAGCCTGATCCTCACGCGTTTGCAGGAGTTGGGCGTGGCCGGCGTGATCCAGAAGAACCACCTGCACGGTGAAATCGAGAAAGCCCTGGGCGCCATCAGTGCCCAGCGCAGTTACCGGGCACCGATGCCGGCGGCGACGTCGGTGGTGGGCAACGGGTTTCAGGTGCAGGAGCGGTTCCAGAGCTTGTCGCCACGGGAGATGGAGGTGCTGCGTTTATTCGTCACGGGGATGAGTGTCAGCGACATTGCCAGGCAATTGAGCCGCAGCAACAAGACCGTCAGCGCACAGAAGATCTCGGCCATGCGCAAGCTGGATGTGGACAGTGATCAGGCGCTGCTGACCTATTGCATCGAGGCCCGGCAGTTTCAGTAGGGGGGTTAGCGGTACGTCATCTGCATCAACAGCGTTGCGCTGTAGCTGCCCGCTTCGGGCAGTTCGCCCACGGTCACCGGCTTGACTCGTAGGGTCAGTTCCAATGGTTCTTTTTCCACCGTCCAGTTGCTGGTTTCTCCCAGACTGAAATCGGCCTTCGCGCTTTTATTCAGCAGCCCCAGGCGCAGTCCCAGACCAACGCGATTGGTGAGCAGGGTCTGGTTGTCAGCGCTGCCCAACCCCGCTGAAAACGTCAGGCTCACCTGGCTGTCAGCTTGGCAATCGAAGATCAGCGGTACGTCGGTAGCGGCGACGCTGTCATCGACCAACTGGTTGAGGTTGGCGTCACCCAGTTTCAACTGTTGCGAGGTGGGAAAACGTGGTGTGCAGGGCGGCGCGATCAGCTTGCCGCTGACATCGATCTTCGCCTCATCCGCCGGTTGCGCAACCGCCGTGCCGGTCACCGCCAGCAGTATCCAGATAAGCACTTTCATAGGTAGTTGATGGTCATGACGATCGACGAGGTGAACGCGCCCGGCGTCAGGGTGCCTTGTGCGATCAGCTTCGCCTTGAGGCTGATGTCGACGTTGCCGCTCAGGTTGCTGTAGGCCTTGGCGGTGCCTTTGAGGTTGGCCACCGTATTGTCTGCCCACAACAGCGAAACGCCGAGGTTGTCGGCCGTGGTCTTGGCCACGGTGTCGGTGTGCGTGCCTTTGCTGGAAGCGAAGCTTACGTTCAGCGATGAGCCAGCCGGGCAGGTCATTTTCACGGGAACCGCTACGGTATCGGTGGTGGCGACCTGGTCGGTGCGCACATTACCGAATGCTGCCGTGAGGGAGGTGCCAGAAGTCAGTACGCAGGGCGGTCGGGTGAGGGTGCCGCTTACGGTGATATTCACGGTGTCGGCGGCCTGGGCGGCAGTGCCGAGCAGTACCAGGGCGAGCAATGACGTTTTCATGAAAGCCTCATTGGTAATTGATGTTCAGGGTGTATTGGCTCTGGAACGCACCGGCAGGCGATTTCCCAGCCTCCAGTTGTGGCTTGAAACTCAAATTCACGCTGTTGCTGCCGGCCCTCAGTTGCATCGCGCGCGGGCTGGTAAAAACCACCGGGTTGCCGCTGTCGGTCCAGATAGCCTGCATGTTCAGCCCCGCAAGCGTGGTGCGTGATACTCCGGTATTGGCGTTGACCACTGACTGGCTCGGCGTCAAGGTCACGTTGGCGCGCATCGACGATGGGCAATTGAGTGACACGCTGGTCGACTGCGAAACGGCGCTGAGATTAGCGCTGCTGATAGTGCCGAATTTCAAGTTGACGGCGCTCGGAGAACTCAAGCTGCAACTGACGGCGCGGACGTTGTAGATGAATAGCCACTCATGGAACCATTCCGCATAGGCCTGCCAACCACCTGTAGAGGTCACGCCAAGCTTCACTCTCGCGGTGCGCCGGCCCGGCGTACTCGGGGCGGTTCCCACTACGTAGTACACGTAAGAAACCGAGCGTCCGGCGAGTATGGGCGCGCAAGTCCCACCCAAGCATGCGGCTCCCCAACTGCCCAGCGGCAGTTGAAGCATATAGGTGTTGCTATAGGGGTCCAGCACCTGCAGGTTAGCGGGGGACGTTCCGGAAATCGCCGTGATTTCCAAATTGGTACCTGCGCCAGACGGGTAGGTACGTACCGCTGTGCAGGTACCGCTGAATGGGACTTTCATCTCGGCTCCGGCGGCGAATTCGTAACCGTTGGATGGATAGCCCGAGAGAGAGCATTTTATGCTTCCACTGATAAAAGCCTGTGCTTGAGGCGACAGCCAACCCAGTACCACCAGTGTCATGAGCTTCAGCAAGCAGTTTCCAGGCTTGATTTTCATGATCATTACTTACGAATCCTTGGCACCCGACCCACCGGCCGCGCGCTCACATTGAATGTTCAGTTGTGTAATCCCACCCTCGGCAGGCCCTTTATCGTCCAGTTTCAATTCGCGGCTGCACCACGGCTGGTTATCCACGCTGATCAACAGGCGTGACTGCGCCGGTACGCCGCTCAGGTACGCACGGCCCTTGTCGGCCACCAGTGTGCTACCCAAAGAGCGCCCATCCGGGGCGAACAGTTCGGCCTTGGCGGCAAACGGTGCCGCTTCGCCGCGTGCATCGATGATGCGGAACAGAATGCGTTGGCCTTTGCGGGTCTCGAAGTCCGCCAGCACAAAGGCACCGCGATTCGGCGTGACCTCCTGCACCAGTTGGGCGATGTCGACGTCAGCCGGCATCGACTGGGTGTCCAGCGACATACGGTTCTTGCGGTAGGGCAGGGCAGACGGCACCACCGTGTAGCCATTGGCATTGGTGCGCACACCCCGCTTGTTGGCGATTCCCACGTCTGCGGCACCGGGTGTGGCCACGATCACGTTGGTTTCGCCCAGAGGCTGACTGAAAATCAGATTGCGGTCATAGGCGACCACCGAGCCCTCGATGCCCATGTCCAGTTGCCGGCTACCGGAGGTTTCGTTATAGCCGCCGTGCACGATGGCGTTGGGTGCGTCATAGCGCGCGGCAAATGTGCTGCCCATCACGCGGTCATTGGCGTTGACTTGCTGCGACACGCCAGCGCTGTAGGCCAGGGTGTCGTCCTCCAGCGCATTGCCGCTCAACGTCGCCGTGCGCGAGGCCGTGCCCCGCGCGCTCTGGTTCGCGTTGACCGATACACGCTGGTTGCGTGTACCGCCCAGCGGCATGCTGATGCTCAGGGACAGCGTGCGGTCATTGCTGCTGTCCCCTTTGTTAGCGCTCAAGCCGAGAGTGTAGGAAATGTCCCCGACGCTGGCGCTGTAGCCCAGTTGAATCGAGGTGTCGGCATTGCTCTTGTCCCAGTAGTTGGTTTTCGTCACGTTGGCATACACACCGCCGTAGCCGCCCAGTTGCTGGGACACGTTGGCGGTGAAGTTGCTCTTCATATGGCCGCTGCGGTACATCTCCAGCGACTGCTCGTTGGTGCGGCTGTTGAGCGCCTCGTTGAACGAGTAGTAGCCGCCGGTGGAATAGCGATAACCGATCAGGCTGAAGTTGGTGTCGGTGGCCGCCAGGGCTTTGGAGTAGCGAAAGCGAAACGACTGGCCGCTGGCGGTGGTTTTTGCCGGGCCCATGGCTTCGCTGCGCGCGTGGGTCATGTCCACTGAAATCGCACCGAAACCGGCGAAGTCGTGGGCGAACCCTAGCAGGCCGGCGCTGTACTGATCACTCAGCAGGCTGCCGCCGAACAGCGTGGTGCCGCCGGCCAGGCCGCGCCGCAGGGACGCCTGGATAAAACGTGGGGTGTCCTGCTGCGTGGTCGCTTGCGCCGGGCGGTACTGGCCGGCGAATACCGAGTAGCTCTGTTGGCCCTCACGCAGCATGTAAGGCACCGACGAAAACGACTGGGTAAACACCTGGCGCTGGCCATCGGGGCCTTCCACGGTGACTTCAATGTCGCCATTGCTGGCGGTGGGGTACAGGTCGGTCAACGCGAACGGCCCCGAGGGCACCCACTGCTCATGGATCACGTAACCGCGCTGGCGGATGATCACCCGCGAGCGGCCGTTGGCGATGCCACGAATCACTGGCGCGAATTGGCGGGCCTGGTCCGGCAGCATGTCCATGTCCGAGGCAATGCCCAGCCCGCGATAGGGGATGGCGTCGAACAGGTCACCTTCGGTGGTGGAGTCGCCCACGGTGGCAATCGCCATCATGTTGCCCATGTTGCGCTGGGCGTAGGTTTCCATCGACTCCCAACGCCCGGTGTCGCCTGTGCCTTTCTGCCAGGTGGAGAAATTGCGCAGCCGCCAGGCTCCGGCGTTTATACCGCTGCGCAGGCTGCCGAACTGGTCCTGGCGGCTGCCGGTGTCGGACTCCACCGTACTCCCGGAAAAGCTGTAGTTGGTGAACGCTACTTGCTCGCCGTCACTCCACTGCCGGCGGCGTACTTCAAACGGGATGCTGCCCAGGTACGCTTGGGGGATCTCAATCGACAACACCTGGCGGTTGAAATCGTAGTCGTAGACCATCCCGGCCAGGCCTTGGTCGAACGCGATGCAGGTAGCGTCGGCGTCGCTGCGGTTTTGCAGGGCGGTATCGGCAACCCCTTGGCTACGAAAAAAGTCGGTATCCAGGCACGGGAAAAGCCCGGTGGAGGAGCGGTCCGACGTACCGCTGGCGCGAATAAAGCGTACATCGCGCTGCTCGACCGAATGCTCATTGACCAACACGTCTACCCGGTAAATTCCTGGCAACTGGCCTTCGCTCATGGCGCTGACCTGTTGTTTCACGGCGGCCGAACTCTGCCCACCGCCGATCTCGAGGAACGACGCATCGAACTCGTAGCCAGCCTGTGCAGGGGCCAAATGCAAGGCCAAGGCCGCCGCGAGCGGGCAGCCGAAAGCCTTCATGGCGCAACGGCGCATGAATGGGAGTGAACGGGGCATGGGCGTTCCTGAAATGGCGTTTCGAGGTTGGCGCTTGGGTATCAGTGAAGGCGGACGACGGGGGCGGTCACGACGCTGCCGTAGTCATCGATGTAGCTCATTTGCACTTCATCACCGGGCTTGGCCTGGATCGCTAGTTCCTGCTGTTGGCCGGGGCGCAGCACATCCGGTGCCTGGGTGATCGGCTGGCCGTTGAGCTTCAGCTCGCTGACCACGACATGGAATTTGGACGTGTTGTTGAACATCAGCGCGCCGGCATTGGCCTTCCAGTTCACTTGCGCCACCGCGTCCTTGAGTTCGCCTTTAAGGCCGGCGGGGCGGTAGAACAGCTTGATGGTGGTCTTGAGGGCGATCTGCAGCACGTTCTTGCCTTTCTGGTCGTCACTCATGGCCGGGATCGCCTTGACGTTCATCAGGAACAGGCTTTCACGGTCTTGTGGCACATCGGCGCCACCGGCAAAGATCACACGCAGGATGTTTTCCTTATTGGCGTCGAGCCGGAACAGCGGCGGGGTGACGATAAAGCTGTCGACGCTTTCTTCGCTGGTGCCGCCGAAACGGCTGACCCAGGACTGCACCAGGTAAGGCGAGGTGTCTTCGCGGTTGCTCACATTCAGATTGGCTTCGTTGGAGGCGCCGTTGTAGATCAGGCGCGTGGCGCCTACGGTCACGGCGGCGTCCGCTGCTGCGACATGCCAGAGCGGTAAGAGCGCGAGCAAAAAATACAGTTTCAAACGCATGATGGGAGACCTTTAAAAGTCCGTAGGCCGGCGCGGCGGCGCCAGGCCCACGGTGTTGACGAGCAATTACTTGTAGGTAACGTCGAAGCTGGCCAGGGCGTTGACTTGACCGGTGCCGATGCCAGACGTGGTCACTGCATCGTCGCCCGTGCCCGTAGTCACATCGGCGGCGGTGCGCACATAGGCGGCGGTGAAGTTGAAGGTGTTGGACATCGCTCGCAGGTCGTAGTCGGCGGTCGCGGTATTCAGTGGAACCGCGTTTCCGGTACGCGCGTCAGCGATCTTGATCGCGATACCTGTGACCTGGTTTTCACCGGTCAGGCCCAGCAGGGTGGAGTCGCTGGCGTCTTCCTGGCCGCTGAAGGTAATCGCGACGTTTTTCTTGGTCGCGGTGCTGCAGTTGTCCAGGCTGATCGAGAACGCTTTCGGCTTGGCGGTGGCGCCCACCGTTTTCCCGAAGTCAGCGATGCGCACCGGATCGAGTGTCACGGACTTGCTCTCGTCGCCGGTTTTGATGGTGCACGCGTTGTCGGTCACGGAACCGGTGAATTGGATCTGCCCGTCCGCAGCCTGTGCGGTACCGGCCAGCAGCCAGCAAGCGCCGCATGCGAGAGTGATTTGGCTCAGTTTGTTCAGCATTGCAATGCCCTTTACGAGA
Source organism: Pseudomonas sp. Irchel 3H9 (assembly GCF_900187495.1). Lineage (NCBI taxonomy): Bacteria > Pseudomonadati > Pseudomonadota > Gammaproteobacteria > Pseudomonadales > Pseudomonadaceae > Pseudomonas > Pseudomonas sp. Irchel 3H9. The sequence continues at coordinate 954,207 of NZ_FYDK01000001.1, forward strand.
TGGATGGTTGTCTGCTTACCCCCCTTGGGTAAGCCAATCCATAGTGCAATGCTGGGATTTGGAGGCACATGAGACAGATCTTAAAAGCTGGCCTACTGATGGCCGTTCGACCGGTGAGTCCATATCCGACGCCGGGCGTGATATTCTGCGCGCCGTCTTGGTCTAGTCTTTCCTTGGTACGTACATCCGTATACGTCCCAGCGGTTGACTGTCGCCCAGGTTGCTGAAGCCAATAAAGATAAAAAGTCAGCGCAGAAGGGACATAAAAGTGAGGTCGATACGTCGGCTTTGTGTGCCCACCCTGTGGCCTTCGTGTGAGTGTGCAAACCCCGCGGTACGTTGCCTGGCGTAGCGTGATTGAGGGTTGCCCATGATCAGGGGCAGTGGGGCGGATGGCGTTTTATCATAGGTGCTACTGATGTTTAAAAAAGTAAACACTGCCCTGCTGGGGCTGGCTTTGTCGCTGGGGATCACGTCCGTTCATGCGGAAGAGGCAAAGAAAGTCGATGTGCTGCTGATCGGCGGCGGCATCATGAGTGCAACCCTCGGTGTCTGGCTTAACGAGCTGGAACCGGACTGGTCGATGGAAATGGTCGAGCGCCTCGACGGCGTGGCCGAAGAAAGCTCCAACGGCTGGAACAACGCCGGTACCGGTCACTCGGCCCTGGCCGAGCTGAACTACACCCCGGAAGACAAGAACGGCAACGTTGAGATCCCGAAAGCGGTCGAGATCAACGAAGCGTTCCAGATCTCCCGTCAGTTCTGGTCCTGGCAGGTCCAGCAGGGCGTGCTGAAGAACCCTCGTTCGTTCATCAACACCACTCCGCACATGAGCTTTGTGTGGGGCGATGACAACATCAAGTTCCTCAAGAAGCGCTACGAAGCCCTGAAAGCGAGCCCGCTGTTCGCCGGCATGCAGTACTCCGAAGACCCGGCGCAGATCGCCAAATGGGTTCCGCTGATGATGGAAGGGCGTGACCCGAACCAGAAAATCGCGGCCACCTGGAGCCCGCTGGGTACCGACATGAACTTCGGCGAGATCACCCGCCAGTTCGTTGCTCACCTGCAAACCACACCTAAGTTCGACCTGAAACTGTCGAGCGAAGTGCAGGACATCACCAAGAACGCCGACGGTTCGTGGCGTGTCAGCTACAAAAACCTGAAAGATGGCACCAAGACTGAAACCGACGCCAAGTTCGTGTTCATCGGCGCCGGCGGCGGTGCACTGCACCTGCTGCAAAAGTCGGGCATTCCTGAAGCCAAGGAATACGCTGGCTTCCCGGTGGGTGGTTCGTTCCTCGTGACCGATAACCCAACCGTTGCCGAGCAGCACCTGGCCAAGGCCTACGGTAAGGCTTCGGTTGGCGCGCCACCGATGTCGGTTCCGCACCTGGACACCCGCGTGCTGGATGGCAAGCGCGTAATTCTGTTTGGCCCATTTGCCACCTTCTCGACCAAGTTCCTGAAAGAAGGCTCGTACCTGGACCTGCTGACCAGCACCACCACCCACAACATCTGGCCAATGACCAAAGTCGGTATTCGTGAATACCCACTGGTTGAGTACCTTGCTGGCCAACTGATGCTGTCCGATGACGACCGCTTCAAGGCGCTGCAAGAGTACTTCCCGAACGCCAAGCAATCCGACTGGCGCCTGTGGCAAGCCGGTCAGCGCGTGCAGATCATCAAGCGTGACGAAGAGCAGGGCGGCGTCCTGAAACTCGGTACCGAAGTGGTCAGCTCCGCCGACAACACCATCGCAGGCCTGCTGGGTGCATCGCCAGGCGCGTCCACCGCGGCTCCGATCATGCTGACCGTGCTGCAGAAAGTGTTCAAGGACAAGGTGGCTACTCCGGCCTGGCAGGAAAAGCTGCATCAGATCGTGCCAAGCTACGGCACCAAGCTGAACGACAGTCCTGAAGCCGTTGCCAAGGAATGGGCCTACACCGCCAATATCCTGCAACTGCCTACACCGCCGGTGATCCCGGCAATGGCTGCTCCCAAGGCGACCGAGGCTGCCAAGCCTGCGGCTGAGCCGAGCAAGCCGGCGTCTGATCTGGCGCTGTAAAAACAGGTAGGGCGCTGATTCAGGTCCAACTGTAAAAAAGCCCGCTGAACCGGTGACGGTCAGCGGGCTTTTTCATGGCCGTGAGAACAGTTCAGCAATCCGACAGACATCACCTGTTAAAAAAGTACCCAGGCCTTAGCAGGAGCGTGGCTCAAATACGGGGGCATTTTTTACTGGTGCAAGTGTTGGGCGTCAGCGCCCGAGGGGGTTATATGTTGCTACGTTACGCAGCATTGGCGGCCATGGTCGTTGCGGCATCCGGGTGTGTGCAAGAGCGTGTCGTGCATGAGCGTCGACCGCCACAACGTGAGTATGTCGAGGTGGTTGCGCCACAACCGCCACCGGTGCAGGTGATCGAGGTCGAGCCTGCGGTACGCGAAGGTTACATATGGTCGCGTGGTTACTGGCGCTGGGAAGGTGGGCGCTATGTTGCGGTACACGGCCATTGGGAGCCTGTGCGCCAGGGCTATCGTTATGTGCATCCGCATTGGGTGCAGCGCAATGATGGATACCACTGGCAGGTTGGTGGCTGGATTCGCTGAGCTTCGTCCTAAGAGGGCTTTTTCGTACCCAAGAGCCTGACTTCCCGTAACAGCGCGGCGCCGAGTTGATCGGTGCCCAGCTCCTTGTAACCCACGGCTTTAACCTCACCGTTCTCTTCCGCCTGGATGATGATCACCGGTGTTTCCTTGCCGGTGGCTTCGTCGACGTGCATCGCGTACTGGGGAATATCCAGCTTGATCGGTGTACCCGCTGCCTTGCCCTTCACGTTGATCAGAAACGCCGCGCAGCCAGTGTCGACATCTGTACTGGTGGCCGAACGGCCGCTGACGAAGCAGGTTTTCGGTAGCTCAGGCCAGGCGATATCGGCCAGGGCGAGGGACGGCGACAAGGCCAGGGCAGCAAGAAGAAACGAGCGCACGTGGGGCTTTCTCTCGATCAGGGGCAGAGGTGGTTTTTACCAAAGCCTGCCCTTCGCCGCAACGCGCGGGTTCAGGTCAGGCGCTTGATGCCCGCCACCTTGACCGCATTGAGGTCGAAGGTGGCGGTGTGTTCACAACCTTGCCGACGGGCCAAGGCGATAAAAACGATGACCGACCGGCCAGCCCCTTTATCTCACTGCACTACGCGATAACAAGGCACGTACGCCGCACCGCCCGGCAATTTCATGCGGTGCTGGGCGACGAACGCCTGCAGCAGCTCATCCAGCGGCTTCATGATGGCCGGGTCGCCGTGGATCTCGTACGGCCCATGCTCCTCGATCAGGCGGATGCCTTTGTCCTTCACGTTGCCGGCCACGATCCCCGAGAAGGCACGGCGCAGGTTGGCCGCCAGTTCGTGGGGTGGAAGTGCGTGGCTCAGTTGCAGGCCGGCCATGTTTTCGTGGGTCGGGTCGAACGGGCGCTGGAAGCCTTCGTCGATTTTCAGCAGCCAGTTGAAGTGGAACGCGTCGTTGCGTTCGCGGCGGAATTGTTTCACCGCCTTGAGGCCGACGGTCATTTGGCGGGCCACTTCGGCCGGGTCGTCGATGATGATCTGGTAGTGCGCCTGCGCTGCTTCGCCCAGGGTGGCACCGACGAAGGCATGCAGTTGCTGCAAGTACGGCGCAGCCTGTTTCGGCCCGGTGAGAATGACCGGGAAGGGCACGTCGCGGTTGTCCGGGTGCATCAGGATGCCAAGCAGGTACAGGAACTCTTCAGCCGTGCCGGCACCGCCTGGGAAGATGATGATGCCGTGGCCGACACGCACAAAGGCCTCCAGGCGTTTTTCGATGTCCGGCAGGATCACCAGCTCGTTGACGATCGGGTTCGGCGCTTCGGCGGCGATGATGCCCGGCTCGGTCAGGCCCAGGTAGCGGCCGCCGGTGATGCGTTGCTTGGCGTGGGAAATGGTCGCGCCCTTCATCGGGCCTTTCATCACGCCGGGGCCGCAACCGGTGCATACGTCGAGGCTGCGCAGGCCCAGTTCGTGGCCGACTTTCTTGGTGTATTTGTATTCTTCGGTATTGATCGAGTGCCCACCCCAGCACACCACGATCTTCGGTTCCACGCCCGGGCGCAGCGTGCGGGCGTTGCGCAACAGATGGAACACGTAGTCGGTGATGCCTTGGGAGTTGCTCAGGTCGATGCGCTGGCTGTCCAGTTCGTTCTCGGTGTAGACGATGTCGCGCAGTGCGCTGAACAACATCTCACGGGTACTGGCGATCATTTCACCATCGACAAACGCGTCGGCAGGCGCGTTCAACAGTTCCAGGCGCACGCCACGGTCCTGCTGGTGGATGCGCACTTCAAAGTCTTTGTAGGCGTCGAGGATGGTCTTGGCGTTATCGATATGCGCGCCGGTGTTGAGGATCGCCAGGGCGCACTGGCGGAACAGGGTGTAGATACTGCCGGTACCGGCTTCGCTCAGTTGCTGGACTTCACGTTGGGACAGGGTTTCGAGGCTGCCCTTGGGGCTGACGGAGGCATTGATGACTTGGCGTTGGGGCATTCTGATTCCTTGAAAGCACAGCCACCGCACCCTACGAGGCGCGATAGCTTGAGAATGGTGGGCGCCGTAAACGGTCGCACGAGCCGAATATTTACCTCAGGCGCGGGGCCCAGCGCAAATACCGTCCACCCCCATCATGCCGCAGAACTTACCGAATCAGCTTCCAGTTTTTGTAGAAAACCCGACGCAGGGTAACGGCCATCCCGCAAAACCCTGGGATCACGGCGTTGAGCAGCGACGGCAACACCGCAACGGCGTGCGACCTTGTGCAGGCTTTACATCGTTTCTAAGCCTTGCCAGCCTTGTGTGGATTGAATTTTGTAAACGGAAGATTTACGTCTATCGTGACGCTTCGGTTTTTCAGGCGTCATAGACCGGTACGATTGAAGTTGAATGGCCACCATTGGCCTTCGGCACCTTGGAAGAGGCAGAAATTTTTATGATCATCAAACCGCGGGTTCGTGGCTTTATCTGTGTGACCGCTCACCCTGTTGGCTGTGAAGCGAACGTCAAAGAGCAGATCGACTACGTCACTAAAAACGGCGTCATCGAAGGCGGCCCCAAGAAGGTGCTGGTCCTCGGCGCTTCCACCGGCTACGGCTTGGCCGCGCGTATCAGTGCTGCGTTTGGCTGCGGCGCCGACACCCTGGGCGTGTTTTTTGAGAAAGAAGGCGAAGAAGGCAAGCTCAGCTCCGCTGGCTGGTACAACAGTGCTGCGTTCGAGAAGTTTGCCGTCGAAAAAGGCCTGTACGCCAAGAGCATCAACGGCGACGCGTTCTCTGACGAGATCAAGCGCCTGACCATCGAAACCATCAAGAAAGACCTGGGCAAGATCGACCTCGTGGTCTACAGCCTGGCGGCGCCACGCCGTACCGATCCTAAAACCGGTGAAGTCTATAACTCCACCCTCAAGCCAATTGGCAAGGCTGTGACCCTGCGCGGTATCAATACCGACAAAGGCGTTGTGGTCGACACCACCCTTGAGCCTGCAACCCAGGAAGAAATCGATGGCACCGTGAATGTCATGGGTGGCGCCGACTGGCAGCTGTGGATCGACGCCCTGCGTGATGCAGACGTGTTGGCCGAAGGCGCCAAGACCACCGCGTTCACCTACCTCGGCGAGAAGCTGACCCAGGATATCTACTGGAACGGCTCCATCGGCGAAGCCAAGAAAGACCTCGACAAGAAAGTCCTGACCCTGCGCGACAACCTGGCCGCACTGAAGGGCGACGCCCGCGTGTCGGTGCTCAAAGCCGTGGTGACCCAGGCCAGTTCGGCGATCCCGATCATGCCGTTGTACTTGTCGCTGCTGTTCCGCGTGATGAAAGAGCAGGGCACCCACGAAGGCTGCATCGAGCAGGTCTACGGTCTGTTCAAGGACAGCCTGTACGGCAGCGAGCCGAAACTCGACGCCGACGGCCGCCTGCGTGCCGATCTGGCTGAGTTGGAGCCAAAGGTCCAGGACGCCGTTGCGGCACTGTGGGATCAGGTTACTGACGAAAACGTCAACGAGATCAGCGATTTTGCCGGCTACAAGGCGGAGTTCCTGCGCTTGTTCGGCTTTGAAGTCGATGGCGTGGACTACGACGCTGACGTGAACCCGACCGTGAAGATCAACGGTCTGGTCCAGGCGTAAATGATGTGATTGACAGCGGTCTTGATAACCGGGTTATCAGGCCGCTGTCAGCTCTTTCTTGATTCAAGAAAGACGGTTTTTTGCCAGGGTAAAGTCGGACCGCCTGACAGTGGTCACTTCTTTCTCCCAGAGTGGATTCAGCGGTACGTGATAACCGCTGTCCTTGGCGGTCTTGATCAGTTCTACCATTTCCCTACTGTCGCGGATGATGCTGATTTCATTGAATCGGCCCAGTTTTGCCGGCAGGAAAAACGTCGCCGGGTAATTGTCGGCCACTTCCGTCGCCGGGCTGCCCGAGTCCGCATTGTGATGAACCACGCGCTCTCCCTCGCCTATCAACGTTTGATTGATGAGTTCTATCATCTGCTCTATCCGCGGTGTCGCATTGCCGAGGTGGGGATCTTCTTTCTGGTAGAAGTGCGCCGCACTTTCAAAGTCTGCGCGTAGCTCTTTCGGAACCTGCTTGTAGCGCTCAACTCGATCCCTGAAGACACGGTGGGCCACGTCCGGCACGGGGAGATTGTCCTGTGGACCAAAGTCGCTGATGTGGGGCGCGATCATGTGCAGGTCGTAATCGGCGGTCAACGGTTTGCCTTCTGATTGCTTGGCCAGCACTTCGAGGGGCTTGCCCTGATGAGTGATGAGGTAGCTGTCACTTGAAGGCGACGTGCGATGGCCTTCGAATGTATACGACTGTTGACTGGGCCCGCAGGCGCTCAACTGCAACGTGCCGTCAGGTCCATGGGCTGCCAGTTGGGTTATCTGGCCGAGCTTGAGCAGCTCATCAATGCGCGGGCCCGAGAGTTTCAGAGGGGTTGCAACTGCGTGGCCTTCCTGGATGCACGCCTGGATTTGCTCATTGGCCTTGGCCACTTTGGCCGGCGTTTTTTCAGCAAATTGCTCAAGCTTGCTGAGCGCCTGATCCGTACAGATAAAACCTGCCTGGGGGCCCCAGTTGGCGCTTTTCCCTTTGATGTGGAAGTCCTTGGTGGGGTGCCCGGCTTCTATCAGGCCTGTTGCCACGGTTTCGACCGGGCGTACGCCAATGATGGAGTTGGTGATTACCGCGATGCCTTGCAAGGGGGCAAGATGGCTCGTCACGATGCCTGTTTGGTTTTTTACTTGGCCGACCAGATCGGCTGCGGGATCATTCGCGCCCTGGGCGCGGTAGCTTTGCAGCGTATGAAGGCTGTGCGCGCAAGGGGAAATCACTGAGGAAATCATGCCTGTCATTGAAGTTTCTCCACGTATGTCTACTGCGAAGTTGAACGATTCCCTCCAAACGCCAGCTCCTTGAATTGTCCGACCGACACTAAGGTGAAAGCGCCCTCAATCGCAGAGAACGAGTGTGACTGTCTGTGTGAAGTTGAACTCGCGCAAGTCAGTTAAAACCGCGTACTGCACGGGAGCTCCGCTATTTCCCATCGCCGGGCCTGGTCGAATTCTCAGAGCGTTCCTACTCGCTCTTACACGCTCTTGCAGGTCGCAGGCATGCCAGACTGTGATGGTTATGTCGTTTCACACACGGGAGGACCCCATGACGATTCGCGCAGTAGTGTTTGATTTCGGCGGTGTGTTGTTCGATTGGAACCCGCAACACCTGTACCGCAAGCTGATTGCCGATGATGATGAGCGGCAATGGTTTCTCGAGAATATCTGCACCCAGGCCTGGAACACCGAGCAGGACGCGGGTCGGCCGCTGGCCGAAGCCACGCACGTCCTGATCAATCAATTCCCCCACCACAAAACCCTGATCACGGCGTACTACGACCGCTGGCATGAAATGCTGCGTGGCCCGTTGCCCGAAGGCGTGGCGATTCTCAGGGCGCTGCATGCAGCCAACATGCCCTTGTTTGGGCTTACCAACTGGTCAGCCGAAACCTTTCCCTATGCCCGTGCCCACTATCCATTCCTGCAGTGTTTTCGCGACATCGTGGTGTCTGGCGAGTTGAAGCTGATCAAGCCCGATCCGGCGATCTACCACGCCAGCCTCAGTCAAGTTCGTGCCCATTTGCCGGATATCCAGCCAGGAGAAGTCGTATTTATCGATGATGTTGCCGGCAATATCGACGCGGCCATCGCCCTTGGCTGGCAAGGCATTCACCATGTGTCAGCCGAACAGACGGCGGCTCGGCTGCGTGAATTGGGTGTGGGCTTCTAGCGCGCCCATTTCTCCATGGCGAAATCGACAAAGGCGCGCAGCTTTGGCAGGCGATAGCGGTCCTGGCCATACAGCAAGTGCATGGGACGGCTGGGCAGTTGGTAAGTGGTCAGTAATGCCACCAACTTGCCGCTCTGCAGGTCGGGCTGTACCAGGGCGTCTGGCAGCATGACGATGCCCATGCCTTGCACTGCCGCTTGGCGCAGGGCTTGGGAGCTGTTGATGGTCAGCGAACCGGACACCGGGATTTCCACTTCGCCCTCTGCGCCGGTCATGCGCCAGAGCTTGTCGGCATTGCGCCAGTCGTCGGTGGATGGGTAGGCGAAGGCCAGGCAGTCGTGGTGCTGCAGGTCTACAGGCGTCTGTGGCGTGCCACGCCGTTCCAGGTATTGCGGTGAGGCGCACAGGGTGATGGTGTAGTCCTGCATGGGGCGGGCGATCAGGCTCGACGGCTCCAGTTCGCCCAGGCGGATCGCCACGTCAAAGCCGCTGTCGACCATGTCCATACGCTGATTGCTGAGCACCACGTACAGTTTGATCAGCGGGTAGCGTTGCGAGAATTCGCTCAAGGCCGGCGCCAGGCGTTCGGTGCCGAAGGCGGGTGGCGCGGTGATGCGCAGGGTGCCTTTGGGAACGTCACTGTGGGCCTGTTCTGCCAATTGTTCGGAGTCGGCGACCAGTCCCAGCACTTCCAGGCAGCGCTGGTAATACTGGCCACCGAATTCCGTCAGGCTCTGCTTGCGCGTGGTGCGCTTGAGCAGGCTGACGCCCAGGCGTTGCTCCAAGGCGCGCAAATGGTTACCGACCATGGTGGTCGACATCCCACAGGCCTGTGCCGCAGCGGTCATGCTGCCGGTCTCCACCACTTTCACGTACACCGACATTGCCTGGAACAGGTCCATTATCAATCCCTGATTTAAAGTCATTGCAGGAAAGCACAGTTTATCCAGCTGAGGTGGCTAACGATACTTCCATCACCACAACCGGAGCCTGCCACCATGACCGCCGCCTGCCTGATGACCACTTACCAACCCTTGGCCTTGAGTTTTACCCGTGGCCTGGGCACACGCCTATGGGATCAGCAGGGCCGTGAATACCTGGACGCGGTAGCGGGTGTGGCGGTGACCAATGTCGGCCACTCCCACCCGAAACTGGTGACGGCTATCAGCGAGCAAGCTGGCCTGTTGCTGCATACCTCCAACCTCTACAGCATTGATTGGCAGCAACGGCTGGCCCAGCGCTTGACGCAACTGTCCGGCCTGGACCGCGTTTTTTTCAACAACTCCGGCGCCGAAGCCAACGAGACCGCGCTGAAACTGGCGCGGTTGCATGGTTGGAAAAAAGGCATCGAAGAGCCGTTGGTGGTGGTCATGGAGAATGCCTTCCACGGCCGCACGCTTGGCACCATGGCCGCCAGTGACGGACCGTCGGTGCGCCTTGGTTTTCAGCGCTTGCCGGGGGATTTTCTCAAGGTCCGGTTTGGTGATCTGGCGGCCATCGAAGCGCTCACCAAAACGTTTGGTACGCGGATCGCGGCGGTCTTGCTGGAGCCGATCCAGGGCGAAAGCGGCGTGCTGCCGGCGCCGCCGGGTTACCTGCAAGCGCTGCGCGATCACTGCACGCGCCACGGTTGGCTGATGATGCTGGATGAAATCCAGACCGGCATCGGCCGTACCGGCGCCTGGTTTGCTTTCCAGCATGAAGGCATCCTGCCGGACGTGATGACCTTGGCCAAAGGCCTGGGCAACGGTGTGCCCATCGGCGCCTGCCTTGCAAGGGCGGGGGTGGCCCAGTTATTCACGCCGGGCAGCCACGGCAGCACTTTCGGCGGCAACCCGCTGGCGTGTCGCGTGGGCTGCACCGTGTTGGACATTATCGAAGAGCAAGGCCTGTTGCAGAACGCTGCGCAGCAGGGCGAGCGCTTGCTGGCGCGGTTGCGGATGGAATTGGACGAACACCCGCAGGTAATGGCGATTCGCGGGCAAGGCTTGATGATCGGCATCGAGCTGACCAGCCCTTACCGCGAACTGGCCCAGCGCGCTGCCCAGGAGCATGGGCTACTGATCAATGTGACGCGGGGTAAGGTCATTCGCCTGTTGCCGCCGTTGACCCTGGATGCCAAGGAGGTCGAAATGATCGTGCGAGCCATCACCCGTTTATTGGATCAGGCCCATTGAGCCATTCCTGGTTCATTGTCTCTTTATCCCCCAGATACTCCAGCAACCACGCCATGGCCGGGGACAGCTTGTTCTGTGCCCAGGCCACGCACGACGGGCTGGCGGGGAAGGGCCGGGTCAATTGCAGCGCCACCAGTTCACCGCGTTCGATCCACGGCAACACCTGATGCGCTGGCGCCATGCCGACGCACAGACCATCACGCAGGCAATCGATGGCGGACGCCCAGTTCGGCACCACCAGCCGACGCTGGTTATCCAGCGTCCAGGTGTCGCGCTTGGGGAGGTTGCGTGAAGTGTCGGTCATGCACAGTGATGCGAACGGGCGCAGTTGGTCATCGCTGAGCAGCCCTTGCACCGCCGCCAGTGGATGCTTGGCGCTGACCACACACAACCAGTTCAACAATCCCATGTCGCGAAAGGTGAAGTGACTGGCCACCGGCACCGCGCTGGTGGCGCCGATCACAATGTCGGTGCGCTCATCGGCCAGGGCGTCCCACACGCCGTTGTACACCTCGTATTCCAGCAACAATTCCACCTCGGGGAACTGTCGATAGAAATCCAGCACCAACTGCCGGCAACGCTGGGGTTTGACGATGGAGTCCACGGCCACCTTCAACTGACCGCTCCAACCGTTCGCCACTTGCTGACACAGACGCCGCGTGCCGAGCATCTTTTTCATCACGCCTCGGGCTTCGTCTATAAATAGACGGCCCGCCGGGGTCAGCTCTACGTCGCGATGGCGCCGCACAAACAGTGGCACTGCCAACCATTCTTCCAGTTGACGCACCGTGTAGCTGATGGCCGACGGCACGCGGTGCAATTCCTGGGCGGCAGCGCTGAAACTGCCATGGCGTGCCACCGCATCGACTACATCCAGGGAGTATTCAGACCACATGGTGACTGCCTTCAAAATTATTGATAAGAGTGTCCAATTATTATCGCTTCACACAAAATCTGTCAGCCTCATAATGGCCGCCAGTCAGCAAATAGTTTGATGGCAAGATCTACAAGGCTTCAATGAAAAATTCTTTTGGTTTTACCTGGTACCTGGCGGGGCTGAGCATGCTCGGTTATCTGGCCATGGATATGTACTTGCCGGCGTTCGGCGCCATGGGCGAGCAGTTGCAGATTGGCGCTGGCGCGGTGGGGGCCAGCTTGAGTATTTTCCTCGCCGGCTTTGCGCTGGGGCAGTTGCTGTGGGGCCCGTTGTCCGATCGCCTGGGGCGCAAGCCGATCTTGCTCGCAGGCTTGAGTCTGTTTGTGCTGGGCTGCGCCGGAATGTTCTGGGTCGAGACCGCGTCGCAGTTGCTGGCCTTGCGCTTTATGCAGGCCATTGGCGTGTGCTCCGCTGCTGTGAGCTGGCAGGCGCTGGTCATTGACCGCTACCCGGCCGACAAGGCTCACCGGGTGTTCGCCAGCATCATGCCGCTGATGTCGCTGTCGCCTGCCCTGGCGCCGCTGTTGGGCGCGATGGTGCTGAACCACTTCGGTTGGCAGGCGATCTTTGGGGTCTTGCTGGGCGTATCACTGCTGTTGCTGCTGCCGACCTTGTTCCTGCGCAGCGTGCCGAAACGGCAGGCAGAAACTCCGACACGCCTCGGTTATGGGCAGTTGCTCACCTCCCGGGTGTTCACCGGCAACGTGATGATCTTCGCTGCCTGCTCCGCCAGTTTCTTTGCCTGGCTGACGGCTTCGCCGTTCATCCTTGGCGACATGGGCTACAGCCCGAATGACATCGGCCTGAGTTACGTGTTGCCGACACTGGCGTTTCTGGTGGGCGGCTACAGCTGCCGCAGCGCCTTGCAGCGTTTCCAGGGCAAGACGTTGTTGCCTTGGTTACTGGCGGCCTACTGCATCAGCATGGTGGCGCTGTATCTGGTTGCGACCATGACCGTGCCGACCCTCACCACCTTGCTGATTCCGTTCTGTCTGATGGCGTTGGTCAACGGTGCGAGTTATCCGATCGTGGTGGCGAATGCACTGATGCCGTTTGCGGAAAATTCCGGCAAGGCGGCCGCGTTGCAAAACACCTTGCAACTGGGCCTGTGTTTTCTCAGCAGCCTGCTGGTGTCTTCGATGATCGACCAACCGCTGCTGATCACCGTGATCGTGATGCTGGCGACCGCGCCACTTGCGGTGTTGGGCTACTGGCTGGCGCGGCCGAAGCACACGGCTTCGAAGCTGTCGCGCGTTTAGGCTGACAGTGCGATCACTGTGAGAGGGGGCAAGCCCCTCCCACATTTTGACTCGGCTGGGTCAGTGGCTAAAACGTGATCTCCATATTCACCGTCGGTGTTGACGTGCGGCTACCCCGGCCGCCGTCTACACCGAATTTGTTGTGCCAGTACTCGTAACCCACGCCGAGGTACAGGTTCGGCTTTACGCTCTTACCCGGTCGTACCGCCACCATCAACGCGGTGCGCATCAAGGCTTCCGGCGCAGTGTCACGGCCATGGTAGTCCTCGCCTTTTTCCCCGACGTAATTGATAAAACCCTGGAATTTTGCCCCGTGGTTGGCGATTTCGAATGGGCGCATCCAGGTCAGGTTAAGCATGTAGGTGTCGTCGAAGGTGTGGTTCGACTCCTGCGCGCCGGGGATGCCGGTGTGATTCTTTTCCTTGTAGTACATCAGGCTCAGGTCCAGCACGCCCACGGTGTTGAACTTCAAGGTCGGGCCGAGCACCAGCGCACGCTTTTTGGCCGAGGCGAAGTTGTTGTTGCGGTTGGCATCAAAGCCCAAGGTCAGCGCGTAATCCTTGATCAGCCCGGTGCCCAGCGGCACATCAAATACGCGTGAGGCGTACAGCTGGTGCCGGTACACGGCGTACACCTCGCTGCCACCGTGATCAGTGCCCTTGCGCGGGTCGCGGCTGTCGGACAGGAACACGTCCAGGTTCAGGAAATTGCTGCCGTATTGGTAGCCGCTGGCGTGGGTGAAGCTGTAGATGCGCTTGCTGAATTCATCGGGGTTGTTCGGGTTGGTGAACTGCTGGCCGTAGCGAAAGCTTACGCTGTTGTTCATCCATTCCACCGCGACAGCCTCCCCGCCGCCGAGAAGGGTGAGTGCAACGGTGGCGCCCTGTAATACCTTTTTCATGGTCCTGGTCCTTTGGCGTTCTGGCTCATCACGGCCGGATTGTTTTTGTAACGCCGGCGGAGGGTATCTTGTTCGATTGATTGTATACAACTCTATGGACATCTAGTCCTAACATTGCATACAGTGGCCGCACAACAAAAACAGAGAACCCCTCACCATGACTATCCCGAAGGCGTCACCGCAGCGGCCAGAAGATGAGAATCTCGGCGTCGCCGCCAACATGGCTTACGGCCTGCAGCATGTGCTCACCATGTACGGCGGCATCGTCGCGGTACCGTTGATCGTCGGTCAGGCGGCCGGGTTGTCACCGGCAGATATTGGTCTGCTGATCGCCGCGTCGCTGTTCGCGGGTGGCTTGGCCACCCTGTTGCAAACCCTTGGCCTGCCGTTCTTTGGCTGTCAGTTGCCGCTGGTGCAGGGCGTGTCATTTGCCGGTGTGGCAACCATGGTGGCGATTGTCGGCAGCGACGGCGCTGGCGGGGTGCCGGCGATTCTTGGGGCGGTGATGGCCGCGTCGTTTATCGGGCTACTGATCACGCCCGTGTTCTCGCGGATTACCAAGTTCTTCCCGCCGTTGGTGACTGGCATCGTGATCACCACCATCGGCCTGACGCTGATGCCCGTGGCGGCACGCTGGGCCATGGGGGGTAACAGCCGCGCTGCGGATTTCGGCAGCATGCCCAATATCGGCCTGGCGGCGTTGACCTTGGTATTGGTGCTGCTATTGAGCAAGATTGGCAGCGCAACCATCTCGCGCCTGTCGATCCTGCTGGCGATGGTCATCGGCACGGTGATTGCGGTGTTCCTCGGCATGGCGGACTTTTCCGGCGTGACCCAGGGCCCGATGTTTGGTTTCCCTACGCCCTTCCATTTCGGCATGCCGACCTTCCACATCGCGGCGATCATTTCCATGTGCATCGTGGTGATGGTGACCCTGGTGGAAACCTCGGCCGACATCTTGGCCGTGGGCGAGATCATCGACACCAAAGTCGACTCCAAACGCCTCGGTAATGGCCTGCGCGCCGACATGCTGTCGAGTATGTTCGCGCCGATCTTCGGTTCGTTCACCCAGAGTGCGTTCGCCCAGAACGTCGGCCTGGTGGCGGTGACCGGGGTGAAGAGTCGCTTCGTGGTTGCCACCGGTGGCCTGTTCCTGGTGATCCTTGGCCTGCTGCCATTCATGGGGCGGGTGATCGCCGCGGTGCCCACCTCGGTGCTGGGCGGTGCCGGGATTGTGCTGTTCGGCACCGTGGCGGCCAGTGGTATTCGCACCCTGTCGAAAGTGGATTACCGCAACAACATGAACCTGATCATCGTCGCCACCTCCATCGGTTTTGGCATGATTCCGATTGCAGCGCCGAGTTTCTACGATCAATTCCCCAGCTGGTTTGCGACCATTTTCCACTCGGGCATCAGCTCGTCGGCGATCATGGCGATCCTGCTGAACCTGGCGTTTAACCACTTCACGGCGGGCAATTCGGATCAGCAGTCGGTGTTCGTAGCGGGGACCGAGCGCAGTTTGTGCTTCCACGATGTCGCGGCGTTGCGGGATGGAGATTACTTCAGGGGCGGCAAGTTGTTTGATGCCGAGGGCAAGGAGATTCCGCTGGTAGCGGAGGTGCCAAGGAAAGCTGCCCACGCTGAAACCACAGAGGTCTAAAAATGTGGGAGGGGGCTTGCTCCCGATAGCGATGGGTCAGTCACAAAAACAGTGGCTGACACACAGCGATCGGGAGCAAGCCCCCTCCCACATTTGGAACTCAACCAGCCTTGCGGACGGGGTGCGGCACTGAACAGGCCTCATCCAAAAACTTCACCACGGTCCCCATGCAGGCCTGGCGTTCTTCTACGTGGGGCATGTGGCTGGAGTCTTCGAACAGCGCCCAGCGTACATCCGCGATCTCATCCAGAAACGGCTTGACCACCAGTGGGGTGGCCTCGTCATGTCGGCCCGAGATCACCAGGGTCGGCACCTTGATCGCCGAGAGGCGGCCAATGGATTTCCAGTCCTTCAGACTGCCGATCACGTGGAACTCGGTCGGGCCGCTCATGGCGTGATAAACCGTAGGGTCTGAATCGACCTGGGCGAAAGTGCGCGCCACTTCCTCCGGCCAGGGGTTCACGCGGCATACGTGCTGGTCATAGAACACCCGCGAGGCGGCGAGGTATTCCGGGTCCTGATAGGTGCCAGCGGCTTCGTGCTTGAGCAGGGTTTCGTGCACGCCTTCCGGCAGCAATTGGCGCAGGCGATTGGCCTCGCTGACCCAAGTGCGCATGCAGGTCGGGGAGTTGGCCGGGATGAACGCGCGCAAACCCTTGGGTTGCAAGATTGCATGTTCACTGCCGAGCATGCCGCCCCAGGACTGGCCGAGGATCGCGTAGTTGTCGCTGATCTGCAGGTGATCCAGCAGGTTATCCAGTTCCTTGAGGAACAAGTCGACGGTCCAGAAGGACGGATCTTTCTCAGGCAAATGCGTGGAGCGGCCATTGCCCAGTTGGTCGTAGTGGATGACCGCGTGGCCGCTGGCTGCGACGTCCTTGAAGGCGTCGACATAATCATGGGTACAGCCGGGGCCGCCGTGGATGACGACCAGTGGTGTACGGCCGCTGGACAGGTCTCCAGTGACGCGATACCAGGTCTGGTAGGCGCCAAAGGCCGCATACCCTTCGCGGATTTTTTCGATGAATTCCATTTCGTACCCTGCTCTGAAAAAAGGCTCAGGGACACGATAGTCTGCGCGCGAAATTTAGGTAACTAGCAAAACAGCTAGGTTTTGCCGATGGATCAGTCTTCCAGCAGGCGGTAATGGGTAGCCCGAACCACCGCCTGGACTCGGTTTTTGGCGCCCAGCTTGTGCATCGCCGAAGCCAGGTGCAGCGTGACCACCGCCAGCGAACGGCTCAACTGCGTGGCGATTTCAGCAGCGGTCAGGCCTTCGGCGGCCCATTTCAGGCACTCGCGTTCGCGTTTGGTCAGGTGAATATGGGGGTAGGTGCGCAGTTCCTTGCTGAACAGCGGGTAGGCTGCTTCCTGCAACGCATGGGAAATCACACTGAAATCCGACAAAGTTTGCTGCGCGTCCTGCAACACCGTGTGCGCGCTACCGATACGCAGGCCGGTCAGCGAAGCAAAGCCACCACGGGGCAGGTGGATCGGTACGCTGACGCCGCAGGTCAGCTGCTGGTCATGCAGGTAGGATGAAACCGGCGCGTGGCACGGATCGATGATTTTTTGCAGTGGGGTGTCGGCCTTGGCTTCGTAGGACCATACGAAAGGCGATACCGTGCTCAGGGCCAGGTGTTGCACCGGGTCGATCTGGTAAAACCCTTTGCTGCACCATAATGCGTGCCAGTCGGGTGGTGTATTGCGCAGTTCCAGCACCGAGGGGGTGATCAATGCGCCGTCCTGGTCGATCGGCACGGGGGAGTAGTCGTACACCAGCGCATCGAAGCCTAACTGTTGAGCGAGGATAAACGCGTTGTCCATCTGCTCATCCAGGCTCCTGCCCGGCATCAGACGATTGTTGAAGGCAGTCAGCTTGGTCAGCATCCGTTCTGCTCCCGAATTCATTTGAATCTCGACATGCGGCAAGTAGAATGCCACGCCCCGGCGAAGGACTGCCAGGCCAAACCTATAAGAACTACTAGGTTATGGACGCGCGGCATCCTCGGTAGTGTTGGCCTGACAAGCGGCCGCTACTCGCCAGGCCGATACAACACAAGGAATGTATGCATGTGGCGTGAAATTGCCCCCGACCAGCAGTACAACGTGCAAGTCGACGGCCATAACCTCGTGGTCTACAGCTTTGGCGAAGGCGATGAGGTGCTGTTGTGCCTCAACGGCGGGCCAGGCCTGCCGTGTGACTACTTGCGCGACGCCCATGGCTGGCTCAAAGAGCATAACCTGCGAGTGGTTGCATTCGACCAGCTTGGCACGGGGGCATCAGCCAGACCGACCGATGTTTCCCTGTGGGAAATACGCCGTTATGTCGAAGAAGTCGAATCCGTGCGCCAGGCACTGGGGCTGGGCCGTGTGCACTTGCTCGGGCATTCATGGGGCGGCTGGCTGGGCATCGAATACGCCATCCATTATCCCGACGCGCTGAAAAGCCTGATCCTGGAAAACACTGTCGGCGACATTCCGCACCTGTCCCAGGAGCTGGAGCGCCTGCGCGGCGCCTTAGGCAGCGAAACCGTGGCCATGATGCAGCGCCATGAAGCCATGGGCACTCTCGATCACCCGCAGTACCAGGCCGCGATCACCTTGCTCAACTATCGCCACGTGTGCCGTCTGGACGAATGGCCCGAGCCGGTCAAACGCTCCCTCGGCGACTGGAACATGGGCCCCTACGAAACCATGCAGGGCCCTAACGAATTCCTCTATGTCGGCAACCTCAAGGACTGGAACCGCATCCCCGAGATGGCCGATTTCAAGATGCCGATCTTGATCACCACCGGCCAGCACGACGAACTCACCCCGGCCTGTGCCATGCGCATGAAGATGGCGGCCAGACACGCCGAACTGCACGTATTCCCCAACAGCAGCCATATGCCGTTCTACGAAGAACCCCAGGCGTATTTCCCGGTGCTGCTGGACTTTCTTGCTCGCCACCGAGGCTGACGGATGAACTTGGCGCGTTACCGTTTTGTGCTGTCCCGGCCGCTGCAATTGCTGCCGGTGCTGTTTGGCATCAGCCTGATTACCTTTGTGCTGGTGCGCTCGATCCCCGGCGACCCGGCGCGTGCGTTGCTCGGCTCGCGCAGCACACCGGACGCGTTGCTGAAAATCCGCGCCCAGTACGGCCTCGATCAGCCGTTGTGGCTGCAATATTTCTATTTTCTGAAGAACCTCCTGAAGGGCGACCTCGGTCAATCGCTGCTGTACAAGGTCGACGCGCTGAAGCTGATCGTCACCCGTATCGAGCCGACCCTGGTGCTGGTACTCGGCAGCGTGGTGCTGGCGCTGCTGATCGCGGTGCCCCTGGCAACCTGGGCTGCGCGCAATAAAGGCGGCTGGGCCGACAACCTGATCCGCGTATTCACCACGGTGGGCCTGGGCATGCCGGCGTTCTGGCTGGGCTTGATGCTGATCCTGCTGCTGAGTGTGAAATGGGGCTTGTTCCCGGTGTCCGGCTACGGTCGCACCTGGCTGGACAAGGCACACCATATGGTCCTGCCGTGCCTGACTATTGCCCTGGCGCTGTCGGCAGTACTGGTGCGCAACCTGCGGGCGAGCATGTTGATGGAGTTGCAGGCGGACCATGTTACCGCCGCCCGTGCGCGCGGACTTTCCGAAGCCGCCGTGTTTCGCCGCCATGTGTTGCCCAATTCCCTGGTGCCAGCGGTCAACCTGCTGGCAGTGAATATTGGCTGGCTGATCAGCGGCACAGTGGTCATCGAAAGCCTGTTCGCCATTCCTGGCATTGGTCAGTTATTGGTGCGCGGCATTTTTACCCGCGACTACATGGTGGTGCAGGGCGTGGCCATGGTGTTGGCCTGCGCGACGGTGGTGGTCAACTTCATCGCGGATGTGGCGACGGTGGCCCTCGACCCGCGGGTGAAAATGCAATGAGCAGCCGCCCGTTGATTGCCCCATGGCGCTTGCGCCTGCGCTTTGGTTTTCGCAATGGCCGGCTGACGGCCGCGTGGGGGCTATTGATACTGTTGGTGTGGTTGACCCTTGCGCTGTTTGCGCCATGGATCGCGCCTTTTGATCCGATTGCACAGAACACCGATATCAGTTTGATCGGTCCCAGCCTGGCCCATCCATTCGGCACCGATAACTACGGTCGCGACATTCTGTCCAGGGTCATCTGGGGCGCACGTATTGACCTGCAGCTGGCCATCATCGGGGTCATTTTCCCCTTCATGATCGGCACCTTTATGGGCGCGGTCTCGGGTTACATCGGCGGTCGTTTCGACAGTTTCTGCATGCGTGTGATCGATGTGATCCTGGCGTTCCCGTTCCTGGTGCTGATGCTGGCGATCATGGCCATCCTCGGCCCGGGCCTGAAGAGCTTTTACATCGCCATGGCGCTGGTGGGTTGGGTCTCGTATGCGAGGCTGATCCGTTCGCAGATCCTGGTGCTCAAGGAAAGCGACTTTGCCCTGGCCGCCAAGAGCCTGGGTTTTGGTCATGGGCGCATCCTGTTCCGGCATTTGCTGCCGAATGCGATGTTTGGCTCGATTGTGTTTTCCATGTCCGATGCGGTGTTGGTGCTGCTCAACGGTGCCGCCGTGAGCTACCTGGGCCTTGGGGTGCAACCGCCGACCGCCGAATGGGGGACGATGGTCGCCGAAGGGCAGGCGTTTATTACCACGGCCTGGTGGATCTGCACCTTTCCGGGGTTAGCCATCGTGACCCTGGCCATGGGTTTCAGCCTGTTGGCTGATGGTGTGGCGCAAGTGTTAGGGGATCGGTCATGAGTCTGCTTCAGGTACGAGACCTCAGCGTAATCGCCAATAACGCGGGGCGCGATGTCACCTTGGTCGACCGCGTCTCCTTCGACCTGGCCGAAGGCGAAATCCTTGGTTTGGTGGGCGAAAGCGGCTCGGGCAAGACCATGGCCTGCCGAGGCCTGATGCGGCTGCTGCCGTCGCCTGATCTGCGCGTGCAGGGCGGTGCCGTGTGCCTGGCCGGTCAGGATCTGCTGTCACTGGATGACGCCGGCATGCGTGCGATACGCGGCGGGCAATTGGGCATGATTTTCCAGAACCCCAGCAGCCATCTCGACCCGCTGATGCGCATCGGCGAGCAGATCGCCGAGGGTATTCGCCTGCACCAGGGCGCGTCGAAAAAAGACGCCCGACGACACGCCATCGACGTACTGCGCCAAGTGGGTATTCCCGATCCACAGGCGCGCGTCGACAACTATCCTCACGAGTTTTCCGGCGGCATGCGCCAGCGCGCCATGATCGCCGTGGCCTTGGGCTGCAACCCAAGGGTACTGATCGCCGACGAGCCGACCACCGCCCTGGATGTGACCGTCCAGGCGCAAATCCTGCGTCTGTTGTTGGACCTGCGCGACCAGCGTGGCTTGTCGATCATCATGATCACCCACGACTTGGGCGTGGTGGCGCAAACCTGCGATTCCATCGCGGTGATGTACGCGGGGCGCCTGTGCGAACACGGCAGTAAGTACGACCTGCTGGCCCATCCGCAACATCCGTACACCGCTGGCCTGATTGACTGCCAGCCGGCCCACAGCAGTGGCCACGCCTTGTTGCGCACCATTCCCGGCCAGCCGCCGTTGCTGGATGCCTTGCCCGGCGGCTGCCGCTTCAATCCGCGCTGCCCGCAGGTCGGTGCCTTATGTACCGAGGTGCTGCCAGAAGGTGCCCGCGTAGCCTGTCACTATCCGCTGGGAGCGCGACCATGAGCCTGTTGCAGATCAAGGACCTGGAGGTGCGCTTTGCGGCGTCCGGCAGCGGTTTTTTTGGCCTGAACACGCAGTGGGTGAGGGCGGTGAACGGTGTGTCGCTGAACCTGGCGGCCGGCGAAACCCTCGGGTTGGTGGGCGAGTCCGGCAGCGGTAAAAGCACCCTTGGCCGGGCGATCCTGCACCTCAACCCGATCAGCGCCGGGCAGGTGTTGTTCGATGGCATCGACATGGCCCATGGCAGCGCGATCGACATCGCGCGTTTGCGCCATGAAACGGCGATGATCTTTCAGGATCCCTACGCCGCGTTGAACCCGCGCCAGACCATCGGCGAAACCATCGCCGAGGTGCTTCGGGTGCAGCGCAAAGTCCCCGCAGAGCGCATCCCGGCGCGCGTCAACGAACTGCTTGAGCTGGTCGGCTTGCGCCCCGAACTGGCCAGTCGAAAACCCGGCTCCCTCAGTGGCGGTCAATGCCAGCGCGTCGGCATTGCTCGCGCCTTGGCGGTGGAACCGCGCCTGATCATCGCCGATGAGTGCGTGGCCGCGCTGGATGTGTCGATCCAGGGGCAGATCATCAATCTGCTGTTGGAACTGCAACAGCGCATGAACCTGGCCATCCTGTTTATCGCCCATGACTTGGCCATCGTGCGGCGCCTGTGCGACCGCGTGGCGGTGATGTACTTGGGCAAGATTGTCGAGGAAGGACCTGTTGAAGCAGTGTTCAGCGCGCCGCGCCATCCCTATACGGCGGCGTTGATCCAGGCGATTCCGGAGATCGATCCGCATCGGCCATTGCCTGCAGAACCTTTGCCCGGTGAGCCACCGAGCCCACTGAATTTGCCCACCGGCTGTGCCTTTCATCCACGTTGCCGGTATGCGCGCGCCATGTGTTCCGTGGCGTCGCCGCCTACTCATTTCCTGCACGAGCATCGATACAGTTGCGTGCTTGAATCACCTTTGGTTTGACCCTTTCCTGCCATTCATGAACAAGGAGTTATGACATGCAATCCCGTCACTTGAAGTTGCTCGCCGCCGCTACGCTTACGGCTTGGTCGCTGACCGCTGGTTTGGCCCAGGCCGCTGGCGTCCTGACTATTGGCTGCCGTGAAGACAGCACCACGTTCGACCCGATCAAAAGCGCGCAAAACCGCGACACGTGGGTGTTCGCCAACGTCTACGACACCCTGGTGCGCGTGGATAACCTGGGCACCAAGATGGAACCGGGCCTGGCCGAAAGCTGGGAGATTTCCAAGGATGGCCTGACTTACACCTTCAAACTGCGCGATGCGAAATTCTCTGACGGCTCGCCGATCACCGCTGAAGATGCGGCGTTCAGCCTGCTGCGCATCCGCGATAACAAAGCCTCGCTGTGGGCGGACCCTTTCAACCTGATCAACACGGCCAACGCCGCCGACCCGAAAACCCTGGTCGTCACCTTGAAGACGCCTGCCGTGGCGTTCCTCTCGCAACTGGCCTCCCCGACGGTTTCGATCCTGTCGGAAAAAGCCATGACCAAGATGGGCGAAGACGCCTACTCGGAAAACCCGGTGACATCCGGCGCGTTTACCGTGGAGGAGTGGCGCAAGGGCGATCGGGTGATCCTGAAGAAGAACCCGAACTTCTGGCAGGCCAAGAATGTGAGCCTGGATGGCGTGGAGTGGGTCTCGGTGACCGACGACAACACGCGCATGCGCATGGTGCAGAACAACGAGCTGGACACGGCGATCTTCGTGCCGTTCTCCCGGGTTGAAGAGCTGAAGAAAGACAAGAACGTGGTGATCCACGCCGACCCTTCCACCCGTGAAGATCACCTGTTGATCAACCACGCCCATGGCCTGCTGGCCAAGCCGGAAGTCCGTCAGGCGCTGGACATGGCCATCGACAAACAATCGCTGGTCAAGACCGCCACCTACGGTCAGGGCACCGTGGCCTATTCCTACATTCCAAAAGGTTCGCTGTACCACTACGCCAACAACCTGCAACGCCCGTACGACCCGGCCGAAGCCAAGAAATTACTGGCTGCTGCCGGTGCCAAGGACTTGAAGCTGAACTACGTGGTCAACGCCGGCAATGAGGCTGACGAGCAGATCGCGGTGATCATCAAGGACCAGTTGGCTAAAGTCGGCGTCACCGCCAACCTGCAGAAGGTCGACCCGACTCAAAGTTGGCAGATGCTGGTGGACGGTGAGTACGATATTTCCGTGATGTACTGGACCAACGACATCCTCGACCCGGACCAGAAGACCACCTTTGTGCTGGGCCACGACACCAACCAGAACTACATGACCCGCTACAAGAACGACAAGGTCAAGGACCTGGTGGCTGCGGCGCGGATTGAGGCGGACCCGGTCAAGCGTGAGCAGATGTATGTGGAGCTGCAAAAACTGGCGAAACAGGATGTGAACTGGATCGACTTGTACTACAGCCCCTACATCAACATCTCACGCAAGAACGTGAGCAATTTCCTGCAAAACCCGCTGGGGCGCTTCACCCTTGAGGAAGTGGTGAAGAACTAAGTAAACCCAATGTGGGGCGAGACCTGTGATGAGCGGGCTTGCCCCGCGCTGGGCTGCGAAGCAGCCCCAGTACAGCCAGCGCGATCTGACAGAGAGATCGCGCTGGCAGGTTTTGGTGCCGCTTCGCAGTCCCGCGCGGGGCAAGCCCGCTCACTACAAAAGCCAACTCACACAGCGAGTTGGGTGTCAGATGTTACTGCGCATCAAACGCCTGCCCATTGATGCCGGCACTGTCCGGCCCCATCAGGTACAGGTACACCGGCATGATCTCTTCCGGCGCGGGCCTTTCCATCGGGTTCTCCCCCGGATACGCCTGGGCCCGCATGCTGGTACGAGTGCCGCCAGGGTTGATGCTGTTGGCCCGCACCGCTGCCACATCTTCAAGCTCATCCGCCAAGGTCTGCATCAAGCCTTCAGTGGCAAACTTCGACACCCCATAAGCGCCCCAATACGCGCGGCCCTTGCGCCCTACGCTGCTGGAGGTGAACACCACCGACGCATCCTGGGACAGCTTGAGCAGCGGCAACAAGGTGCTGGTGAGCATGAACATTGCGTTGACGTTGATGTGCATCACCCGCATGAAGTTCTCACCGGAGAGCTGCTCGATGGGCGTGCGCGGGCCGATGATCGAGGCGTTGTGCAGCAGGCCGTCGAGGTGGCCGAATTCTTTTTCGATCATGGCTGCCAGCTCATCGTATTGATGGGGCAGGGCGGTCTCCAGGTTGAATGGGATCACCACTGGCTGCGGGTTGCCGGCCGCTTCGATTTCGTCGTAGACCTGGGCCAGATTGGCTTCGGTTTTGCCTAACAACAGCACGGTAGCGCCATGGGCGGCATAGGTTTTTGCCGCCGCCGCGCCAATCCCGCGACCGGCGCCGGTCACCAGGATGACCCGGTCTTTGAGCAGTTCTGGACGTGCAGAGTAATCAAACATAAAAAGCCTCGACAGAATTCAGCAGGTTACAAACAGCGAGCTGGAAAACACTGGAGATCCCCTGTGGGAGGGGCTTGCCCCCGATAGTGGTGTATCAGTCAACAAATGCAGTGACTGACACACTGCAATCGGGGGCAAGTCGAATCGTCGAACCGCCCCTCCCACATTTGGATCTTTATCAATCACTAAGGCCGGTGAGCCATTAGCAACTGCACAGCGCGTTATCCAGCACCTTGCGCAGTTCCAGTGGGTGATCCACCACTACATCTGCGCCCCAGTGGCGTGGGTTGTCGTCCGGGTGGATATAGCCGTAGCTGACCGCCGCCGTGCGCGTGCCGG
The DNA here is from genome assembly GCF_900187495.1 of Pseudomonas sp. Irchel 3H9. NCBI lineage: Bacteria > Pseudomonadati > Pseudomonadota > Gammaproteobacteria > Pseudomonadales > Pseudomonadaceae > Pseudomonas > Pseudomonas sp. Irchel 3H9. The sequence continues at coordinate 979,003 of NZ_FYDK01000001.1, forward strand.
CATCGCGGCCGGACTCGATGTCGCGCAGGTCATCGCCCACGAACAACACGCTGGCCGGGTCCAGACCGAGCATCTTGCACGCCAGGATCATCGGTTCCGGGTCCGGCTTGCTGTTTGTCACGTGGTCCGGGCAGATCAGCAGAGCCGAACGCTCGGCCAGGCCCAACTGCTGCATGATCGGTTCGGCGAAGCGTAACGGCTTGTTGGTGACGACGCCCCAGACCAGCTTGGCCTTCTCGATGTCTTCCAGAAGCTCGGCCATGCCGTCGAACAGCTTGCTGTGCACCGCGCAGTCCTTCAGGTAGCGCTCCAGGAATTCCTGGCGCAGTTCCTCAAAGCCCGGTGACTCCGGGTCCATCGAGAAAGTCACGGCGACCATCGCCCGCGCACCGCCGGAAATTTCATCGCGAATATGCTGCGGGTTGATCGGCGCCAGGTCGCGGTCGGCGCGCATGGCCTGGCAGATGGCGATGAAGTCCGGCGCGGTGTCCAGCAAGGTACCGTCCATATCGAAGAGAACCGCTCGCAACTTCACAGGCTTACTCCTCGCGCAGGGTCTGGATCATGTAGTTGACGTCAACGTCGCTGGCCAGTTTGTAGTGCTTGGTCAGCGGGTTGTAGGTCAGGCCGATGATGTCCTTGACGGTCAGCCCGGCCTGGCGGCTCCAGGCGCCCAGTTCGGACGGGCGGATGAATTTCTTGAAGTCATGGGTGCCGCGCGGCAGCAGCTTCATGATGTATTCGGCGCCAATGATCGCGAACAGGTAGGCCTTGGGGTTGCGGTTGATGGTGGAGAAGAACACCTGGCCGCCGGGCTTGACCATGCGGAAGCAGGCGCGGATCACCGAGGAGGGATCCGGTACGTGCTCAAGCATCTCAAGGCAGGTGACCACGTCGAACTGCTCGGGCATCTCTTCAGCCAGGTCTTCGGCTGTGATCTGGCGGTATTCCACGTTCACGCCGGACTCCAACTGGTGCAGTTGTGCCACGGCCAGCGGCGCTTCACCCATGTCGATCCCCATCACCGTGGCGCCGCGCTGGGCCATGGCTTCGCTGAGGATGCCGCCGCCGCAGCCGACGTCCAGCACCTTCTTGCCGGCCAGGTTGACGCGTTCGTCAATCCAGTTGACCCGCAGCGGGTTGATGTCGTGGAGGGGTTTGAACTCGCTTTCGCGGTCCCACCAGCGGTGGGCCAAGGCTTCAAACTTGGCGATTTCTGCGTGGTCGACGTTGCTCATGGTGAATCCTCTAAATCTGATAAATCGGTTTGTCGGTCCTGAACACTAAGGTTCAGAGCCAGCGTTATTCGGTGTGCCCGCTGATGCGTTTTCCCCAGGCAATGGCCGTGGCGATCAACTGTTGTTCATCCATGCGGGTGAGTTGCCGATCGTCGAGCAACTGCTTGCCGGCGACCCAAAGGTGTTTCACGCAATCGCGCCCGGTGGCATATATAAGCTGTGAGACCGGATCGTAGATCGGTTGTTGCGCCAGCCCTGTGAGATCGAAGGCGACCATATCCGCCGCCTTGCCCACTTCCAGGGAGCCAATCTCGCTTTCCAGGCCCATGGCCCGCGCACCGTTGAGCGTAGCCATACGCAATGCACGGTGCGCGTCCAGCGCGGTGGCCGAGCCGGCGACGGCCTTGGCCAGCATCGCAGCGGTGCGGGTTTCGCCCAACAGGTCCAGGTCATTGTTGCTGGCGGCGCCATCGGTGCCGATGGCCACATTGACCCCAGCCTGCCACAGACGCTCCACCGGGCAGAAGCCGCTGGCCAGTTTAAGGTTGGATTCCGGGCAATGGATAACGCTGGTGTTGCTTTCTACCAGCAAAGCCAGGTCGTCCTCGCTGATTTGAGTCATATGAACGGCCTGGAAGCGCGGCCCCAGTAATCCGAGGCGGCCCAAGCGTGCCAGCGGGCGTTCGCCGGTCTGTTCGACGGCTTGCTGTACCTCGAAGGCGGTTTCGTGCACGTGCATATGGATCGCGGCGTCCAGCTCTTCGGCGATCACCCGAATCTTTTCAAGGTTGGCATCGCACACGGTATAGGGCGCGTGGGGGCCGAACGTAATCTTGATGCGCGGGTGGTGCTTGAGGTCGCCGAACAGCTCGATGCCCTGGCGGATCGCCTCATCGGCGGTACTGGCGCCGGGAATCGGGAAGTCGAGGATCGGAATCGCGATCTGTGCACGCATGCCGCTGTTGTGCACGCAATCGCTGGCGACCTTGGGGTAGAAGTACATGTCGGAGAAGCAAGTGATGCCGCCCTTGAGTTGCTCGGCGATGGCCAGGTCGGTGCCATCACGCACGAAGGCTTCATCGACCCACTTGGCTTCGGCGGGCCAGATGTGTTTTTCCAGCCAGGTCATCAAGGGCAGGTCATCGGCCAGGCCGCGAAACAGGCTCATCGCCGCGTGCCCGTGGGCGTTGATCAGGCCTGGGCTGAGCAGCATCCCCGGCAGTTCGCGCACCTCAGTGGCTGACAGCTTCAAGGCAGCGGCCCGCGGCCCGATAAAGGCAATGCGCCCATCGCGGATGCCCACGCCATGTTCCTTGAGCACCACGCCAGCAGGTTCGACAGGTACCAGCCAGGTTGGCAGTAGCAGTAAGTCGAGCGGGGCGGCAGTGGAGGTCATCGCAGGCTTCTTCCCGGGCAGCTATAAAAGAAGCGCGAAGTATACCCGAGCGTCCTGGCTGGCGGATCGCTATAATCGGCGGCTTTTGTTCATGAGTGCGGAGTAAGGGATGCGCGACCGACTGTTGGCAGCGGAGAAAGTGAAGGCCATCGATTGGCGTGATGGCACGCTGCACCTGCTCGATCAGCGTGCCTTGCCGTCCCAGGAAAACTGGGTGGCCTGCTCCACGGTCGACGACGTGGCTGCCGCCATTCGCGCCATGGTGGTGCGTGGTGCGCCGGCCATCGGTATCAGTGCGGCCTATGGCCTGGTACTGGCCGCCCGTGATCGTATCGCCGAGGGCGAAGACTGGCAGGCTGCGTGGGAGGAGGATTACGCACTGCTGGCAGATACTCGTCCCACTGCGTCGAACCTGTTCTGGGCCCTCAAGCGCATGCGCGATCGCCTGGATCGCATCAAGATGCACGCCGATCCGCTGGCAGTCCTGGAAGCAGAGGCCATCGCGATCCATGAAAGTGACCGCGAAGCCAACCTTGTGATGGCGCAGTTGGGCGTTGAGCGGATTCGCAAGCACCAGGGTAACGCTCAGGCGATCCTGACCCATGGCAATGCCGGCGCGTTGGCGACGGGCGGTGTCGGCACGGCCCTCGGGGTTGTGCGTGCGGCCTTCTTGGAGGGCTTGGTTGAACACGTCTATGCCAATGAAACCCGGCCCTGGCTGCAAGGTTCGCGGCTGACGGCCTGGGAGTTGGCGGGTGAGGGCATCCCTGTCACGGTCAATGCCGACTCGGCGGGCGCGCATATCCTCAAGACCAAAGGCGTGACCTGGGTGATCGTCGGGGCTGACTGTATTGCGGCCAATGGAGATGTGGTCAGCACGATCGGCACGTACCAGTTGGCCGTGTGTGCCATGCATCACGGCGTGCGGTTTATGGTGGTGGCGCCGAGTTCGACTTTGGATCTGATGATGGCCACTGGCGAAGATGTTGCGTTGGAAGAGCGCGATCCCGGTGAGCTGCTGGAGGTCAACGGGAAGCGGCTGGAGGTTAATGCGTTTAACCCGGTATTTGATGTGACTCCGGCCGACCTGATTGATGTGATTGTGACTGAGAAGGGCGTGGTTGAGCGGCCGGATACGGCGAAATTGGCCAAGCTGATGTGCCGTAAGCGGCTGCATTGAGGGCTGCGGTGTCTGTGAAATGGCTACCGGGGGCAAGCCCCTCCCACACTTGAATGGCGAACACAGTCAAAATGTATGAGGGGGCTTGCCCCCGATTGGCCCTGAAAGTCAATGAAACCCTCGGATCCGCCCTCAAAAAAAAGCACCACCCCATCTCTGAGCCCCTCTCGTCCCCCTCAAGCCTGTCATCCGTCAAATTACTAGTCTCCATGCGCATCAGGGGGATAGGTGCGTGGCGGCGATTGTGATAACATCCGGCGGTTTCCAGGGCCGCCCCGAGGGGTTGCCTATAACGTGCAGATCCGTGTCATAACTCGTTGATTTGTCGTAAGTCGTTGTCAGGCACTCTGTCGGCAGCGGCGAGCTTCGTTCGTCCCATATGGATGTGACGAGGTTTCACCCGAAAAAGGAATCAGGCTTCTCATGGGCGAACTGGCCAAAGAAATCCTCCCGGTCAATATCGAAGACGAGCTGAAACAGTCCTACCTCGACTACGCGATGAGCGTAATTGTCGGTCGGGCACTGCCTGATGCGCGCGATGGCTTGAAGCCCGTGCACCGGCGTGTGCTGTTCGCGATGAGCGAGCTGGGTAACGACTGGAACAAGCCGTACAAGAAATCTGCCCGTGTTGTCGGTGACGTGATCGGTAAGTATCACCCTCACGGCGACACTGCGGTGTACGACACCATCGTACGTATGGCCCAGCCGTTTTCCCTGCGCTACCTGCTGGTAGACGGCCAGGGTAACTTCGGTTCCGTCGACGGCGACAACGCCGCTGCCATGCGATACACCGAAGTGCGCATGACCAAGCTGGCGCATGAGCTGCTGGCTGACCTGCACAAAGAAACCGTGGACTGGGTGCCGAACTACGACGGCACCGAAATGATCCCGGCTGTCATGCCTACCCGGATCCCCAACCTGCTGGTCAACGGTTCCAGCGGTATCGCCGTGGGCATGGCGACCAACATCCCGCCGCACAACCTCGGTGAAGTCATCGACGGTTGCCTGGCCCTCATCGACAACCCTGAGCTGACCGTCGATGAGTTGATGCAGTACATCCCGGGTCCGGACTTCCCGACCGCCGCGATCATCAACGGTCGCGCCGGCATCATCGAAGCCTACCGCACCGGCCGTGGCCGCATTTACATGCGCGCCCGCTCAATGATCGAAGACATCGACAAGGTCGGTGGCCGTCAGCAAATCGTCATCACCGAGCTCCCTTACCAGTTGAACAAGGCGCGTCTGATCGAAAAGATCGCCGAGCTGGTTAAAGAGAAGAAACTCGAAGGCATCACTGAGCTGCGCGACGAATCCGACAAAGACGGTATGCGCGTAGTGATCGAGCTGCGTCGTGGCGAAGTGCCTGAGGTGATCCTCAACAACCTCTACGCCCAGACCCAGCTGCAAAGCGTGTTTGGTATCAACGTGGTTGCCCTGATCGACGGCCGCCCGCGCATCCTGAACCTCAAGGATCTTCTGGAAGCCTTCGTGCGTCACCGTCGCGAAGTAGTGACCCGCCGTACCGTATTCGAACTGCGCAAGGCCCGCGAGCGTGGCCACATTCTGGAAGGCCAGGCGGTTGCGCTGTCGAACATCGACCCGGTTATCGCCCTGATCAAAGCCTCGCCGACACCATCGGAAGCGAAAGAAGCGCTGATCAAGATGCCGTGGGAATCCAGCGCCGTCGTGGCGATGGTTGAACGTGCCGGTGCTGACTCGTGCCGCCCGGAGACACTGGACCCGCAATACGGTCTGCGTGACGGCAAGTACTTCCTGTCGCCGGAACAGGCCCAGGCTATCCTGGAACTGCGCCTGCACCGTCTGACCGGCCTTGAGCACGAGAAGCTGCTGGCCGAGTACCAGGAAATTCTCAACCAGATCGGCGAGTTGATCCGCATCCTCAACAGCGCCGTGCGCCTGATGGAAGTGATCCGCGAAGAACTGGAAGTAATCCGCGCCGAATACGGCGACGTGCGCCGCACCGAAATCCTCGATGCCCGTCTCGATCTGACCCTGGGTGACATGATCCCGGAAGAAGAACGCGTGGTTACGATCTCCCACGGCGGCTATGCCAAGACCCAGCCATTGGCTGCTTACCAGGCCCAGCGTCGCGGCGGTAAAGGTAAATCGGCTACTGGCGTGAAGGATGAGGACTACATCGCTCACCTGCTGGTCGCCAACAGCCACACCACGCTGCTGCTGTTCTCCAGCAAGGGCAAGGTGTACTGGCTCAAAACCTACGAAATTCCGGAAGCGTCCCGCGCCGCCCGTGGTCGTCCGCTGGTCAACCTGCTGCCACTGGACAGTGATGAATACATCACCACCATGCTGCCGGTAGACGAATACACCGAAGGTCACTTCATCTTCATGGCAACTGCCAAAGGCACCGTGAAGAAGACCCCGCTCGAATCCTTCAGCCGCCAGCGCAGCGTGGGCCTGATCGCCCTGGAACTGGACGAAGGAGACGTATTGATCAGCGCGGCCATCACCGACGGCGAGCGTGAAGTCATGCTGTTCTCCGACGGCGGCAAGGTTACGCGCTTCAAGGAATCCGACGTTCGCGCCATGGGCCGTACCGCCCGCGGTGTGCGCGGCATGCGTCTGCCGGAAGGGCAGAAGCTGATTTCGATGCTGATCCCGGAAGAAGGCAGCCAGATCCTCACCGCTTCGGCGCGTGGTTATGGCAAGCGTACGGCCATCGGCGAGTTCCCGGAGTACAAACGTGGTGGCCAGGGCGTTATTGCCATGGTCAGCAACGATCGCAACGGCCGTCTGGTCGGCGCGGTACAGGTGCTCGACGGCGAGGAGATCATGCTGATTTCCGACCAGGGCACCCTGGTACGTACCCGTGTGGCTGAAGTGTCGAGCCTGGGTCGCAACACCCAAGGCGTGACGCTCATCAAGCTGGCCAGCGACGAGACACTGGTAGGCCTGGAGCGTGTCCAGGAACCATCGGAAGTTGAAGGCGAAGAGCTGGACGAGGCCGATGCCGAGTTCGCAGGTGAGGTCATGGCGAGTGGCGATGATATCGTCGACGAGCCAACCCTCGATGCTGCCGCAGACGAAGAAGAACCGCAGGAATAAGCGGACACAAAGGGGGCGGATGAAGATTCGCCCCCTTGTTGTTTGTCCCTTGTGAAATATTGAAATCCCGATTTATTGCACCACCCCACCAGATCAGAGTGAGATTGGATGTGAGCAAGAGAGCCTATAACTTCTGTGCCGGTCCCGCGGCGCTTCCTGAAGCAGTCCTGCAGCGTGCGCAGGGTGAACTCCTCGACTGGCATGGAAAAGGCCTCTCTGTGATGGAAATGAGCCATCGCAGCGATGAGTTCGTATCCATTGCTACCAAGGCCGAGCAGGATCTGCGCGACTTGCTGGACATTCCATCCAATTACAAAGTGCTGTTCCTGCAGGGTGGCGCGAGCCAGCAGTTCGCCCAGATCCCGCTGAACCTGCTGCCGGAAGACGGCACTGCCGACTACATCGACACCGGTATCTGGGGGCAGAAGGCTATTGAAGAGGCCTCGCGCTACGGTCACGTCAACGTTGCCGGCACCGCCAAGCCCTACGACTACTTCGCCATCCCAGGTCAGAACGAATGGAAGCTGTCGAAGGATGCGGCCTACGTGCACTACGTCGCGAACGAAACCATTGGCGGCCTGGAGTTCGACTGGGTGCCGGAAGTCGGCGACGTTCCGCTGGTGTGCGACATGTCCTCGGACATCCTCTCGCGGCCTATCGATGTGTCCAAGTACGGCATGATCTATGCCGGCGCGCAGAAGAACATCGGTCCAAGTGGCATCCTGGTTAACATCGTTCGTGAAGACCTGCTGGGCCGCGCCCGTTCGCTGTGCCCGACCATGCTCAACTACAAGGTCGCAGCCGACAACGGATCGATGTACAACACCCCGCCGGCGTTCTCCTGGTACCTGTCCGGCCTGGTATTCGAGTGGCTGAAAGAGCAGGGCGGTGTCGCCGCCATGGGCAAGCTCAACGAAGAGAAGAAGCGCACCCTGTACGACTTCATTGACGCCAGCGGCCTGTATAGCAACCCCATCAATCCAAGCGACCGCTCGTGGATGAACGTGCCGTTCCGCCTGGCTGACGACCGTCTGGACAAACCATTCCTGGCCGGTGCCGACGCGCGCGGCCTGTTGAACCTCAAGGGCCACCGTTCGGTGGGTGGCATGCGCGCCTCCATCTATAACGCTGTCGACATCCACGCGATCAATGCGCTGGTTGCCTACATGGCAGAGTTCGAAAAGGAACACGGCTAATGTCTGAACAAGAGCTCAAGGCCCTGCGTGTACGCATTGACAGCCTGGATGAGAAAGTCCTGGAGCTGATCAGTGAACGTGCGCGGTGCGCCCAGGAAGTGGCACGGGTGAAGATGGCGTCCCTCGCTGAAGGCGAAGTGCCGGTGTTCTATCGCCCCGAGCGTGAAGCTCAGGTGCTCAAACGCGTGATGGAGCGTAACAAGGGGCCGCTGGGCAACGAAGAGATGGCGCGGTTGTTCCGTGAAATCATGTCGTCGTGCCTGGCGCTTGAGCAGCCGCTGAAGGTTGCTTATCTCGGTCCTGAGGGTACGTTTACCCAGGCGGCGGCCATGAAGCACTTCGGCCACGCTGTGATCAGTAAGCCGATGGCGGCCATCGACGAAGTGTTCCGTGAAGTGGCGGCCGGTGCGGTGAATTTTGGCGTGGTGCCAGTGGAAAACTCCACTGAAGGCGCGGTCAACCACACCCTGGACAGCTTCCTTGAGCACGACATGGTGATCTGCGGCGAAGTCGAGCTGCGTATCCACCATCACCTGCTGGTGGGCGAGAACACCAAGACCGACAGCATCAGCCGCATCTATTCCCACGCCCAGTCCCTGGCCCAGTGCCGAAAGTGGCTGGATGCCCATTACCCGAATGTCGAGCGCGTGGCGGTATCCAGCAACGCCGAAGCGGCCAAGCGTGTCAAAGGTGAGTGGAACTCGGCGGCGATTGCCGGTGATATGGCCGCAGGTCTTTATGGCTTGACGCGTCTAGCCGAAAAAATCGAGGACCGTCCGGACAACTCCACGCGCTTCCTGATGATCGGCAGCCAGGAAGTGCCGCCGACCGGCGACGACAAGACCTCGATCATCGTCTCGATGAGCAACAAGCCTGGCGCGCTGCATGAACTGCTGGTGCCGTTTCACGACAACGGGATTGACCTGACGCGCATCGAGACTCGTCCTTCGCGCAGCGGTAAATGGACGTACGTGTTCTTTATCGATTTCATCGGCCATCACCGCGACCCGCTGGTCAAAGGTGTGCTGGAGAAAATCAGTCAAGAGGCCGTGGCGCTCAAGGTGCTGGGCTCTTACCCGAAAGCGGTTTTGTGAGGCGTTAACATGAGTGGCAACTTCCTCGCCCTGGCTCAGCCGGGCGTGCAACAACTGTCGCCTTACGTTCCGGGCAAGCCTGTGGACGAGCTGGCGCGTGAGTTGAACCTGGATCCGTCGAAGATCGTCAAGCTGGCGAGCAACGAGAACCCGCTGGGCCCTAGCCCCAAAGTGCTGGCGGCGATTCGTGAGGAACTGGCCGAGCTGACCCGTTACCCGGATGGCAACGGCTTCGCCCTGAAGTCGTTGTTGGCGGAAAAGTGCCGGGTCGATCTGAACCAAGTGACCCTGGGTAACGGCTCCAATGACATCCTTGAGCTGGTCGGTCGCGCTTACTTGGCGCCAGGCCTGAATGCGGTGTTCAGTGAACATGCGTTCGCGGTTTACCCGATTGTCACTCAGGCCGTCGGTGCTGACGCGCGCGTGATTCCTGCCAAGGATTGGGGGCATGACTTGCCAGCAATGCTGGCAGCAATCGACGCCCAGACCCGCGTCGTGTTCATCGCCAATCCGAATAACCCGACGGGTACCTGGTTCGATGAGCAGGCGCTCAACGAATTCCTGCAGGATGTGCCCGAGCACGTGCTGGTCGTGCTGGACGAGGCCTACATCGAATACGCAGAAGGCAGCGACCTGCCGGACGGCCTGGATTTCCTGGCGGCGTATCCGAACCTGCTGGTGTCGCGCACTTTCTCCAAGGCTTACGGCCTTGCTTCGCTGCGGGTTGGCTATGGTCTGTCCACGGCGGTGGTAGCTGATGTGCTGAACCGAGTACGCCAACCGTTCAACGTCAACAGCCTCGCCTTGGCGGCGGCTTGTGCGGCGGTGAAGGATGCCGAGTACCTGGAAGAAGGTCGGCGCATCAACGAAAACGGCATGCTGCAGTTGCAGGAAGGCTTGCGTGAGTTGGGCCTGGGCTGGATTCCGTCCAAGGGCAACTTTATTTGCGTCGACCTCGGCCAAGTGGCCGCGCCTGTTTTCCAGGGTCTGTTGCGCGAAGGTGTGATCGTGCGTCCGGTGGCTAACTACGGCATGCCCAACCACCTGCGCATCACCATCGGCTTGCCGGCTGAAAACAGCCGCTTCCTGGAAGCGCTGGCCAAGGTTCTGGCTCGTGGTTGATGTCACTGCATTGCAACCTGCTGTGCCTATGATCGGTCGCCTGGTGGTGGTCGGCCTGGGGTTGATCGGCGGCTCCTTCGCCAAAGGCCTGCGTGAAAGTGGGCTATGCGGAGAAGTGGTCGGCGTCGACCTGGACCCTCAATCGCGCAAGCTAGCGGTTGAGCTGGGCGTGGTGGACCGCTGTGAAGCGGACTTGGCGCTCGCGTGTCATGGCGCGGATGTGATCCAGCTAGCGGTGCCGATCCTGGCCATGGAGAAGTTGCTGGCGTTGTTGGCGGGTATGGACTTGGGGCAGGCGATTCTCACGGATGTCGGCAGTGCCAAAGGCAATGTGGTGCGCGCGGCGCAACTGGCATTTGGCGGGATGCCCGCGCGCTTCGTACCGGGTCACCCGATTGCTGGTTCCGAGCAGAGCGGGGTGGAGGCGTCCAATGCGCAGTTGTTCCGTCGGCATAAAGTGATCCTGACGCCGTCGGAGCAAACCGATCCCGCTGCGTTGGCGGTGGTGGATCGTCTCTGGCGTGAGTTGGGGGCGGACGTCGAGCATATGCAAGTCGAGCGCCATGACGAAGTGCTAGCGGCGACGAGTCATTTGCCGCATTTGCTGGCATTTGGTCTGGTGGACTCTTTGGCCAAGCGCAATGAGAACTTGGATATTTTCCGCTACGCAGCCGGTGGTTTCCGCGATTTCACGCGAATTGCCGGCAGCGACCCGGTGATGTGGCACGACATCTTTCTCGCCAATCGCGAAGCGGTGTTGCGTACTCTGGACACTTTCCGCAGTGATCTCGACGCCCTGCGCGATGCAGTGGATGCGGGTGATGGTCATCAATTGTTGGGCGTGTTCACCCGTGCGCGGGTGGCGCGTGAGCATTTCAGCAAGATCCTGGCGCGCCGGGCCTATGTGGAAACCGCTGTGAACGCCGACGAGTTGACCTTTGTCGCCAACCCGGGTGGCCGCCTGAGCGGGCGCATCCGTGTGCCGGGCGATAAGTCGATTTCTCACCGGTCAATCATGTTGGGCTCATTGGCCGACGGCGTGACCGAGGTCGAAGGCTTCCTTGAGGGCGAAGATGCTCTGGCGACCTTGCAGGCGTTTCGTGACATGGGAGTGGTCATTGAAGGTCCGCACCATGGGCGCGTGACCATTCATGGCGTGGGCTTGAATGGCTTGAAGCCGGCGCCGGGGCCGATTTACCTGGGGAACTCGGGCACGTCCATGCGGCTGTTGTCCGGCATGCTGGCAGCGCAAAGCTTTGACAGCGTGTTGACTGGCGATGCGTCGTTGTCCAAGCGCCCAATGAGCCGCGTGGCCAAGCCGCTGCGGGAGATGGGCGCAGTGATCGAAACCGGGCCGCAAGGACGTCCACCGCTGACCATTCGTGGTGGGCAGTCGCTCAAAGGTTTGGACTATGTGTTGCCGATGGCCAGCGCCCAGGTCAAATCCTGTTTGTTGCTGGCCGGGCTATACGCCAAAGGCAAGACCGCAGTGACCGAGCCAGCACCTACGCGCGATCATACCGAGCGCATGTTGCGCGGTTTTGGCTATCCCGTGAGGGTGCAGGGTGCTACCGCAGCGGTTGAGTCGGGTCATACGCTGACTGCTACCCGTATTGAGGTGCCGGGGGATATTTCCTCGGCGGCGTTTTTTATGGTGGCTGCGTCGATTGCCGAGGGTTCCGAGTTATTGCTGGAACATGTCGGCATCAACCCTACCCGTACCGGGGTGATTGATATCCTGCGGCTGATGGGGGCAGATATCAGCCTGGAGCACCAGCGCGAAGTCGGTGGAGAACCTGTCGCAGACCTGCGTGTGCGTGCTGCGGTTCTGAAGGGTATCGAGATCCCGGAAGCGCTCGTGCCGTTGGCCATCGATGAGTTTCCGGTGTTGTTTATTGCGGCGGCCTGCGCTGAAGGTCGGACCGTTTTGCGTGGGGCTCAGGAGTTGCGCGTGAAGGAGTCCGACCGTATCCAGGTGATGGCCGACGGTCTGCTCGCGCTGGGCGTGAAGTGTGAAGCTACCCCTGATGGGATTATCATTGACGGTGGCCTGATGGGCGGTGGTGAAGTCCATGCCCATGGCGATCACCGGATTGCCATGGCGTTCAGCGTAGCGTCCCTGCGGGCGACTGCGCCGATCCGTATCCGCGACTGCGCCAATGTTGCTACGTCCTTTCCGAATTTTCTTACACTGTGTGCCCAAGTCGGCATCCGTGTTGCCCAAGAGGCTCAATTGTGAATATCAAAGCACCGGTGATTACCATCGACGGGCCAAGCGGCTCGGGCAAAGGCACCATCGCCGGCATCCTGGCCAAGCGCCTGGGTTGGTGTCTGCTGGATTCCGGCGCGCTGTACCGGTTGCTGGCGTTTGCCGCACGCAACCATGGCGTAGACCTGACCAATGAAGAGTCCCTGAAGCTGCTGGCGGCGCACCTAGATGTGCAGTTCGTCGGGGCGACGGAAGGTCATCCCCAGCGCATCATCCTGGAAGGGGATGATGTGACGGATGATTTGCGCAACGAGCAAGTCGGTTCCTGGGCATCCCAGGTTGCCGCGCTCCCAGCTGTGCGTGACGCGTTGCTGCAGCGTCAGCGGGCTTTTCAGGAGCCGCCGGGCCTTGTGGCCGATGGTCGCGACATGGGTACCGTAGTGTTTCCCGAGGCACCGCTGAAGATTTTCCTGACGGCTAGCGCCGAGGAACGAGCTCGCCGCCGCTACTTGCAGTTGAAGGGCAAAGTCGATGGTGTTAGTCTGTCGAGTCTGCTAGATGAGATCCGTGCACGCGATGAGCGTGATACCCAGCGTGCAGTAGCCCCGCTAAAGCCGGCGGCTGATGCCATACAGTTGGATTCCACGGAGTTGTCCATCGAGCAGGTGCTGGAACGCATCTTGAGTGAAATCGCCATTCGCGATATCGCCGGGTGATCAAGAAGGCCGCAGGGGACCAGTCATAGTCCTGCGGTGGCTTCTTTTAACTGAAACTGACCCACGCCGTCTGGGGTGTGGAGATGGGCGTATTCTTCGCCCTTATCAACAGGAATTAAAATGAGCGAAAGCTTTGCGGAACTCTTTGAAGAAAGCCTAAAAACCCTGAACCTTCAGGCAGGCTCCATCATCACCGGTGTTATCGTTGATATCGATTACCAAGCTCGCTGGGTAACCGTTCACGCTGGTCTGAAGTCTGAAGCTCTGATCCCGCTGGAACAGTTCTACAACGATGCTGGCGATCTGACAATCAATGTCGGTGACGAAGTTCACGTTGCTCTGGACTCGGTTGAAGACGGTTTCGGTGAAACCAAGCTGTCCCGTGAAAAAGCCAAGCGCGCTGAATGCTGGATTGTTCTCGAAGCAGCCTTCGCAGCTGAAGAAGTGGTCAAGGGCGTTATCAACGGTAAGGTTAAAGGCGGCTTCACTGTCGACGTTAACGGCATCCGTGCGTTCCTGCCAGGTTCTTTGGTCGACGTTCGTCCTGTGCGCGACACCACGCACCTGGAAGGCAAAGAACTCGAATTCAAGGTCATCAAACTCGACCAGAAACGCAACAACGTTGTCGTTTCCCGTCGCAGCGTTCTGGAAGCAGAGAACTCCGCCGAGCGTGAAGCTCTGCTGGAATCCCTGCAGGAAGGCCAACAAGTCAAAGGTATCGTCAAAAACCTCACCGATTACGGCGCATTCGTCGATCTGGGTGGCGTCGATGGCCTGCTGCACATTACCGATATGGCTTGGAAGCGTATCAAGCATCCTTCCGAAATCGTCAACGTTGGCGACGAGATCGATGTAAAGGTTCTGAAGTACGATCGTGAGCGTAACCGCGTTTCCCTGGGCTTGAAGCAGCTGGGCGAAGATCCATGGGTTGCTATCAAAGCTCGCTACCCAGAAAGCACTCGCGTTACCGCGCGTGTTACCAACCTGACCGACTACGGCTGCTTCGCTGAGCTGGAAGAAGGCGTGGAAGGCCTGGTACACGTTTCCGAAATGGACTGGACCAACAAGAACATCCATCCTTCGAAAGTCGTACAAGTCGGCGACGAAGTGGAAGTTATGGTTCTGGACATCGACGAAGAGCGTCGTCGTATCTCCCTGGGCATCAAGCAGTGCAAATCTAACCCATGGGAAGATTTCTCTGGTCAGTTCAACAAGGGCGATAAAATCTCCGGCACCATCAAGTCGATCACCGATTTCGGTATCTTCATTGGTCTGGACGGCGGCATCGACGGCCTGGTTCACCTGTCCGACATCTCCTGGAACGAAGTTGGCGAAGAAGCTGTTCGTCGTTTCAAGAAGGGCGACGAGCTGGACACCGTTATCCTGTCGGTTGACCCAGAGCGTGAGCGTATCTCCCTGGGTATCAAGCAACTGGAAAGCGATCCGTTCTCCGAGTACGTTCAAGAGAACGACAAAGGCGCAATCGTTAAAGGCACTGTGAAAGAAGTTGACGCCAAAGGCGCAATCATCGTTCTGGCCGACGATATCGAAGCGACTCTGAAAGCCTCCGAAATCAGCCGTGACCGCGTTGAAGACGCGCGCAACGTTCTGAAAGAAGGCCAGGAAGTAGAAGCCAAGATCATCAGCGTTGATCGCAAGAGCCGCGTGATCCAACTCTCCATCAAGTCGAAAGATGAAGTGGAAGAGAAAGAAGCAATCCAGAGCCTGAAATCGGCTCCGGAAGCTGCAACCGGCGAGACCACTATGGCCTCCCTGCTGCGCGAAGCAATGGCTAAACAGAACTAAGTTCTGTAACGCTATAAAAAGGGCGACTTCGGTCGCCCTTTTTTGTGCCTGGAATTTGTTGATTTAACAAACGAGAACCAAGGCGCGCGGCTCAGTGTCAGAGTCACTATAGCCTTGAAAAAAGCTCGCCCGGAATAAGGATATCAATGAACAAGCTTGTCGTGATGCTCGCATTGGTAATGCTAGTCGGCTGCTCTGTCACTAGCGCTAAAACTCACGCCAGGCGCGGTGTCAGCGGCATCGAGGTCGATTGCTCTGGCCTTGGTAATCATTGGGATAAGTGCGAACAGCGCGCCGCTCGCGAATGCAAGATGCAGGGCTACAAGGTCATCACCCGGTCAAGCGACGCCAAGGACGAAGAGGGCGACTATTTTTTCGGCTTGAACCCGGCTGGAGCTGTCACCCGCACGATGCTTGTGATCTGCAATTAGGCGCGTTACTTGTTCGATACTTATGTTTATTCAGCCAGGAGATAAGTTGAAACATGGGCTGTTCAAATTCATCAAGTCATGCTAAAACCTTCGAAGCGCTTTTCCTAGCTGCTTGAAAAAGAAGGGAAAAATATGACGAAGTCGGAGTTGATCGAACGAATTGTCACCCACCAAGGGCTGCTCTCATCCAAAGATGTTGAGTTGGCTATCAAGACCATGCTTGAGCAAATGTCTCAGTGCCTGGCCACTGGGGATCGTATTGAGATTCGTGGGTTCGGGAGCTTTTCGCTGCACTATCGTGCGCCTCGTGTAGGTCGTAATCCAAAGACGGGCCAGTCAGTCAGCCTTGATGGGAAATTCGTGCCTCACTTCAAGCCGGGCAAGGAGTTGAGGGATAGGGTGAATGAAGACGAGGAAGACGGCGTCTGACTCGGCTATCTATTGTTATGGAGGCGAACGCTATGGCTAGAATATTACGGATTCTTTTAGGTGTGGTCTTAATGGTCATTACCTTTGCAGTCGTTGGGTTTGTTTTGGAAAATCAGCAGGCTGTTGTGCTCTCATTCTTTGGTTGGTCTACCGGTGAGGCCCCAGTAGCCGTGTTTGTTGTATTTGCGTTGATTATCGGCATGTTAATCGGTCCATTCTTAGGCCTGTTTAAGCGAAGCGCTGCGCCGCGTGACCTTGGTACGGCCAAGCACTTATGAGGGGGGGACGCGGAGTGTCCTTCGGTATGTGGCTGGCATCTTAGCTGATCCTGAGCTTAAGCCATCTGGAAGTAGCGGGTTGTTAATTGGTTTGAATGGGCCCGTCATCCTCAAATTTACGCGCTCTAGCCTCTCCCTGTTCCCATTTGCGTACGGTGCACTGCCGTAATTTTCGCTATAGCTGCTCAGATAATTCTTACAGTAAGTTCAGAACTTTTGCGAATGTAGTTGCTCTGTGTTGAATAAAAGGTTTTGCACTATAATAATTGGCCTTCTCAGAGTAATCGGAGCTGAGTCCAGTTATTGATCTGCACAGTTTTCAATTTTATCGGGTTGGCATTTCTCTGGTAACGAATGAATCACTGCTGCTGGCTGAACTGGCTGGTTGTCAAAATTGAAGCCCTGCTCCTTGAGGTCACTCACGGGCGCCTGTTCTCTCGCTGTTGCGTCAGTGAGTGGGGCTGAGTGGCAGGGCATGGCAATGACGAGCGCTCAGCATCGAATCTTCAAGACCCAGTGCTATGACCTGGTGTGCTCAATATCATGAAAAGCCTGCCAGAGTCAGTAAGTTGAGAACTATATGATAGGAACAAGGCTAGTTAATTCAGATTTTATGAGTAGGTGGGCCACTGCTGTCTGCGAATGGATTATGAAAGTAATAGCTGAGTACTACACTGGAGTGCTATTGACTCACTCAACGATGAGCGAAATTCATACAATTACGTATTTACCGATCCACGGCAGGTCTGTGTGAAATACTTATGTTATATACTCGGTGTCTTAATTGTCTTCCCGTTGAAGATTTTAAGCGTTGGTAGTGTGAACTATAAGTTTGATGAGATTTTGCTTGTATTCATTTTTGTTATTTTATTTTGTACTCGAGGCATAGCGTTTAGACCGCTGGTATATTGTGGTCTTATATTTCTATACTTAGCTTATGGTGCGCTGGCTATATTGGTTAGCGGTCTTGTTATTAATTATCAGGTTTATTTTCGCCTGCTTCAGATCGTATTAATCATTGTTGTTGTGTCAATGATGTCTGACGGCGAAAGAGTGAAGATGCTTGACGGTATTGCCAGTTGGGGGCCAGTCTTCGCTTTATGTATAGTCTTCTATCTCATTTTTATACTCGACTATTCTTTTGATCTGCTGTTGGACAATCAGCAGTACTACAAAGACTTTTTTAATGGAAAAACCACTTTTTTAAGTGTGCATATAAATACCGTCGGTACGATTTTGCTGTTGTCGATCTATCTTAACTTGTTAAAATTCCAGGTGACTAGAAATAAAGTATATGTTTTACTCTCTGCTTTTATGCTGTTGCCTTCGATAATGCTTTTGTCCAAGGGAGACCTGCTTGCCATTTTAATAGCTCTCGTCTTTTTTTGTTTTTCGAAATTAAAGATGTCGTATTTGTTTTTTGTGTGTTTGGCAGTTAGTGGCTTAATAGCGGGCTATGGCTTAAATCTTGCTAAATTTGATTCGACACGAGAAGCCCTGTATAGCACGGCATTGCAAGCATTTATTAGTAATCCACATGGATATGGGATTGGTACAGAGCGCCAAGTAATATTCGCTTCCTCTGGGATAAATTATCCTGCGCATAATTTTTTATTAAGTGCCGCGCTAGAGACTGGGGTCCTAGGCGTTATTTTTTTTCTGGCGTTGATTCTTTACAGCTATCTGAGAAACAAAGATTCGGTGGCGAGGGCTTTTTTAATAGCATTTGTCGTAGTTGGCTCGTTTGGTAATGTTATGTATTTTTATAAATACCATTTTGTCTTTTTTATGATAATAACTGGTTTTTATGATCGGGTGTACTGTCAAGCTGTTGCGTTGCGAGTTAAGGCTTCCGGCGCAATCGGCACACATTAACTGGGGCGAGTAGTAATGGCTAAGGCTAAAATCGGGATTGTTATTGCTACTTATAATAGTGGGCGTACGCTGCGCGAATGTTTAGATAGCATTCAAGCGCAAGATTTTGAAGATGTAGATTTGTATGTTCAGGATGGCGGTAGCACTGACGATACGCTGGCGATTTTAAGTGAATATGACTTCGTCCGATTCTCCAGTGAAAAAGACTCTGGAGTATATAGCGCCTGGAATAAAGCATTGAAGCAGGTGAATGCTGAATGGATAGTGTTTATGGGCAGTGATGACTATTTCAGCTCTCCGTCCGCGTTATCCTCCGTGCTTGAATATCTTAACGCCGCGGATCGGCAGGGTTTGAGGTTGGTTTACGGTAGAAATATACTCGTCGATCAATCTGGCGGCTTGATTGATGAGGTTGGAGTTCCTTGGAGTGAGGCAAAAAATGATTTATCCAAGAGGATGACCATTCGTCATCCTGGTTGTTTTCATCATGTATCCTTGTTTGAGAAAATCGGCGGGTTTAATGAGAATTATAAGGTAATAGGTGACTATCATTTTATTTTACGCGCTCTCGTCGGTAGCGATGCAGGGTTCTATCCTTTCTCTATCGTGTCCCACCGAGTGGGAGGGCTCAGTAATAAGCCAAGCTTGATGATGTCGATCATTCGTGAAAATTTTAGGCTTCGAAAAGAGTTGGCATTAACTCCGTTGTATCTAGTTGACGGAATTTTCATAAAACGGTTGGTTATTTTTTTGATGAGCTGTGTTTTGGGTGATCGTGGAGTAATGAAACTGCTGTCCATTTATGGTGGGATTGTGAAGAAATGAAAATCTGCTATGTGGTTCCTGCAATCGTCAATAAGGCGCCTATTCTAGTAGCCTTGCAATTGTGCGAGCAGATGCTTCGTCGTGGGCACGATGTCACCGTTCTTTATTTTGATGAGCGTGTCGATATAGGTTTTTTGGAAGGCGTAAGATTCGAGCGAGTGAGTTTTTATAAAAAATTTGATTTTTCGGGTTATGACATAGTTCATTCCCATCTCTTGAGGGCTGATGCATTTGTATTTAAAAATAAATCATTCTTTTCGAGTGTTCGCTATGTGAGTACGCTGCATAATTACGTAGAGAAGGAACTTTATTTTCATTACAATAAACTTGTTTCTGTTGTGTTTAGTTTCGTTTGGAATGTGTGCTGGACGAGGCATGACCGCCTTGTCGTGTTGAGTGACCATTCTATGCAGTATTACTCCAAGTTTTCATATAATAAAAAACTCTCCAGGGTTTACAATGGCAGGGATATCGTTGTTAATTATGAATTGATCGAAGATTGGTGTGCCGCTGAGATAAATAATCTGAAAAGCAAGGTTGATTTTTTGTTAGGTACGTACTGTGTGCTCACCGCAACAAAAGGTGTCGATCAGTTAGTGAGATTGTTGGCTCTTAATACCAGGCTGGGGCTTGTGGTTATTGGTGACGGTCCAGAGAAAAATATCTTACAGGATCTTAGTGTTTCTCTAGGCGTCGATAGTCGCTGTGTTTTTATTTCATCAATTCCCTATGCACATCAGTGCAATGTTTTTTTTGATATATTTGCGATGCCTTCTCGTTCTGAAGGCTTTGGGCTTGCTCTGATTGAAGCGGCTCTCCACTCAAAGAAAATAGTGTGCTCTGATATTCCAATCTTTCGCGAGCTTTTTGATGAAGATGCGGTTTCTTTTTTTAAACTAGATGATATTGTCGGGCTTAATGCTGCGGTTGTGCAAAGCTTGGCCGAAGAGTCAAAAGGCTCGGTTGTTCTGAGTGTTGCTTGTGAAAAATATAGTTCTTTTACAATGGCATCGAACTATCTTGAAGTTTATGAGGAGCTAACGCGTGACTAATGTCAAAGTTCTGGTTACAGGTGGGTCCGGTTTTATAGGGACTAACCTGGTGTGTCGGTTAAAGATATTAGGATATAAGGTTCTAAGCTTGGATGTGGCTCAGCCTAGAAATTTAAATA
Organism: Pseudomonas sp. Irchel 3H9; assembly: GCF_900187495.1. Taxonomy (NCBI): domain Bacteria; kingdom Pseudomonadati; phylum Pseudomonadota; class Gammaproteobacteria; order Pseudomonadales; family Pseudomonadaceae; genus Pseudomonas; species Pseudomonas sp. Irchel 3H9. Next base: position 999,053 of record NZ_FYDK01000001.1, read on the forward strand.
ATCTTGATGTTCATCTCTGCTGCGATATTTGTGATGTGGATAGTGTCAGAGAGGCTTTTGATTCGTTTAAGCCGGATTATGTCTTTCACCTCGCAGCACGTACAGATCTCCGGGGCAAAAGTTTGGACGATTATCCCGAAAACATTGTAGGTGTCGAGAACTTGTGCTCGGTACTGTCTTCGGTGGACTACGTTAAGCATGCAGTCTTCGCTTCCAGTATGTTGGTTTGTAAAGCAGGTCACATACCATCGTCAATAGAGGATGTTTCCCCAACTACAGTTTATGGGGAGAGTAAGGTCCAGGGGGAGTGCATTGTTAAAAGATGGATTGATCGCATGCCTAGATGTTCTATTGTAAGGCCTACATCTATTTGGGGGCCTTGGTTCGGAGAACCGTACCGTAACTTCTTTGATATAGTACTTGCTGGTCGATATATTAGAATTGGCAAAAAATCGAGTACAAAGACGTATGGATATGTCGAAAACTGTGTGAATCAGATGATTTCAATTTCTCAGCAGCCAAATAATGCGGTCGAATATTATTACATAGGTGATGCAAAGCCTTTGAATGTAGATGAATGGGGTTTGAGTATCGCATCGCTTGCAGGCGTTAGACGTCCAGTTAAAGCACCGATGTTTTTTTTCTATTTCTTGGCGTTGATTGGTGATGTTTGTAACTCAGTAGGATTGAGATTTCCGTTTACTAGTTTTCGTCTGAAGAATATGACAACTGATAATGTCGTCGATTGTTCTCCAGCCGAGAAGTCAAATTCTTATCCTGTTGTGGATAAGCAAGAAGGTATTAAAAAGACGCTGTCATGGCTAAAGAATTCCTCGGCCAATTAATAACTTAGCTGGCCGGTATTGCGTTGGGTTACGTTCTAAGATTCGTTCATGTTTTTGGTTTTCTGAATGTTTATAGCGTCTTTATCCAGCGCCTGAGTATGGGCTGGTTTGATCGTCGAATAACGAAACTTTACTGTGCTTGCGCCGGAGAGCCCTTGAATTTCAAATTCTGTAATTTCTCAAGACTTTTCAGTGTGTCAAGATCATGCTAAAGTTATTGGTGTTGCTGAAGATTTGTTCGTGGCGGTCTTGAATCCCGCTGTCGGACCTAGTAGCTTCTTGTAAGCGTTCATGGGTAGAGGCTTTCAGAGCCAGCGTTGACTATATAATTGTATTTCTAGAGCCATTATTTATCAGTAAATATAATCGAATGGTTTCTAGGATGAGTTTTTTTGAAGTAAGATTTATGTGTTAAAGGGTTATGCCGCATGAATAGCGTTCTTAAAAATGTAGCGGCAAATTTTTTGGGGCAGGGTTGGGCTGCTCTTATGGGTATCTGTTTCGTACCCTTGTATCTTAAGTTTATTGGTATTGAGGGTTACGGGTTAATAGGCTTTTTCGTAATTCTATCTTCTGCTATGTCGATGCTTGATGGCGGATTTGGTGCTGTGGCAACTAAAGAGGCCTCTGTTTATGAATCGGCTTCGTCGCTGGAAAAGAAAAAAGTTATTCTATTGTTGAGAAGTGTTGAGTGGGTTTTTTGGGGTATTGCACTCACTGCTGGTGCGGTGGTGATATTGTTAGCGCCGCTGATTTCCAATTATTGGTTGGATATAAGTCCTGATAAGCTGGATTCTGTGACTCAATCGTTAAGAGTAATGGGTGGGGCGCTTGTTCTTCAGTTTCCTATAGCATTTTACTATGGTGCTCTTACAGGTCTTCAAAAGCAGGTTGAATTAAATATTGCAACTTCCATCTTTGCGACTTTCCGTTCGGGTGGAACGGTGTTGGTCTTGTGGCTGGTTTCTCCAACGGTTGAATGGTTTTTTATTTGGCAGTGCGTAATAAATCTTTTGACTGTTTTTATTTTGCGTATTCAACTCATTCGCGAGTTGGCAGGCTGGACGGATTCTATTTCTTTCTCTCTTGATACGCTTCGCCGCCTTCGAGGTTTTGCAGTGGGAGTAGGGGCGACGAATGCACTTGCGTTTCTACTGATGCAAGCGGATAAGATAGTTTTGTCAAAGACGTTGTCATTAACAGATTTTGGTTATTACATGCTCGCTTGGACGCTGGGTACGATCGCTTTCAGGCTTATATCTCCAGTTTTCAATGCTTATTACCCGAAGATAGTGGCATCTGTTGCTTCTGGTAATGCCGTAGAGGCATTTGGCTATTATATTAGGGCGAGTCAAATACTGTCGATGTTGGTAATACCGTTTTCTGTATGGATTGCATTTTACAGTCATCAGGTGCTTACGTTATGGACGCAGGATCAACATATCGCCGCTGCGGCGAGTGGGCCCTTGATGATACTGGTTCTCGGCACCATGATTCATTCATTCATGAATATGCCTTATGCATTGCAATTAGCTCACGGATGGACGCGTTTCAGCGTCTGGCAAAACTTTATAGCTGCCGTTCTTGTGGTTCCATTAACGTATTATTTGGCTGCCTCTTATGGGTTGGCGGGCAGTGCTTGGCCTTGGCTATTATTGAATATCGGTTTTTTTACCTTCTGTCCTCCGATTGTCTTTAAGAAGTTAAATATTAAACCTGCGAAGACCTGGTACATAGACGCCATTTTTATTCCGTTTGTTATTTCGGTTTCGCTACTCTATTTTTTTAAAAGCGTTTTTGATCTGCTAGCTATCGATAATCCCGTTGTGATGTTGTTGTCGCTAGGGATAACTTATATTGCAGTGGCACTTCGTTTGTTTGTTTTTAGTGTTGATATTCGAAAGATAACGTGGCGAAATGCGGTGTGATATAGATTTTACATAAATGATAGGCCTACTTTGATAAGTAGTCGTTCGAAATTTAATGCAATGCAAGCTCGATTTTAAACAGATTGGGCTTTGTTTTCTTTCGGGAACAGACATATGCGAGTTGCGTTCGATCACCAAATATTCTCATTGCAAAATTATGGGGGGATCTCTCGTTATTTTGCTCGTATCGCCGAGCAGATGGTTGACGCGGGTAATGATGTGGGTATTTTCTCACCTCTTCATCGCAATGCCTATCTGAAGGAGTTACCCGATGGAATTGTTCGTGGCCGCTGGATGGAAAAGTACCCGCCTCATACGGCTCGGCTGATACTCGCTTACAACCGCCTTAAAGGGCGGTCGGAAATGAGTCGTTGGCAGCCTCAGATAGTGCATGAGACCTATTACAGTCGCCGCCCAAGTTTTATCTCGGAGAAGTGCCCGGTCGTACTAACGGTTTACGATATGATCCATGAATTGTATCCCGAAAGCTTTTCATCTCAAGATAAAACGACCGCGCTCAAGCAGCAGGCTGTCGAGCGTGCTGACCACGTTATTTGCATTTCGGAAAGCACACGTCAGGACCTTATGCGGTTGTTTGCAGTCCCCGAGAGTAAGTTGTCAGTCGTTCATTTAGGCTTTGAGCAATTTAAAAAAGTTACCGGAAAAAAATATTGTAATTTATCCAGGCCCTATTTGCTTTATGTCGGCGCACGCTACGCTTACAAAAATTTCGCCGGATTGCTCCGTGCCGTAGCACGCTCCAAGCGATTAAAGTCCGATTTTGATATTGTCGCTTTTGGCGGCGGAGAGTTTTCTCAAGACGAACAGGCGTTGATGCAAAGTCTTGGTTTTAGTGCGGGTCAGGTGCGGCAGATCGGCGGTGATGATGCGTTGCTGGGGGAGCTCTATGAGGGTGCAAAGGCCTTTGTTTATCCTTCTGTTTATGAGGGCTTCGGTCTTCCACCTTTAGAGGCAATGGCGCACTCTTGTCCTGTTGTCAGCAGCAGCACCAGTTCCATGCCTGAGATCATCGGCAATGCGGGGGCTTTTTTTGACCCCGGTAATGATGACGAAATGGCTGTGGCGATAGAGAGAGTGGTTTACTCTGACAGCGAAGTTGCGAGGTTGGTGGGGCTCGGTCTTGAGCGCTTAAACCATTTCTCATGGCAGCGGTGTGGCCAGGAAACACTATCGATCTATAATTCATTACAAAGGTAATACTTTGGAATACTCAGAAAAAACCGCCCTGATTTGCGGTGTGAGCGGCCAGGATGGTGCTTATCTCGCGAGGCTGTTGCTTAGCAAGGGCTATACCGTCTGGGGTACTTCTCGGGATGCGCAGGGATCTTCATTCGTCAACCTCAAGCGACTGGATATCTTTCCTCGGGTGAAACTGCTGTCGATGGTGCCTGAAGACTTTCGAAGCGTTTTCATGGCTCTTAAGCGCAGTCAGCCTGATGAAGTCTATTATCTGGCGGGGCAGTCGTCGGTTGGTTTGTCTTTTGAGCAGCCCGCTGAAACGATCCAGAGTATTACCTTGGGTACGCTCAATATGCTTGAGGCCTGCCGGATGACAGAGCGTCCGATTCGCTTTTATCAAGCAGGATCAAGTGAGTGTTTTGGGGATACCAACGGTGAGCCCGCCGCTGAGGGGATGGCGTTCCACCCTCGTAGCCCTTATGCAGTGGCTAAGTCTTCGGCGTTCTGGTTGGTCGATAACTATCGTGAAGCTTATAATCTCTTCGCCTGTACAGGGATCTTGTTTAATCACGAATCTCCATTGCGCCCCTCTAGATTTGTAACACAAAAAATTGTAACGACAGCGAAACGAATTGCTGCTGGCTCTGATGAGCGATTAACTCTTGGACGCCTGGATATCGCTCGAGATTGGGGGGCCGCCTCAGAGTATGTCGATGCGATGTGGAGGATGCTGCAGTGTGATGAGCCGAGCGATTTTGTGATAGCCACGGGTCAAACCCATACGCTTGAAACCTTTGTTGCTGAGGCGTTTACACAGTTGGGCCTCGATTGGAAGGCTTATGTCGATCAATCCACTGAATTTTTCAGGCCTACTGATCTATTGGTCAGTCGAGCTTGCCCCGCTAAGGCCGAGCAGGTCTTGGGGTGGAAAGCCCAGTCGACGATGCCTGATGTCATTACCAGCATGTTAAATGCGATTTAATAGTAAATCTAAGAATTTTAGGACGTAGATATGACCCTGAAAAAAGCGTTAATTACTGGGATCACTGGCCAAGATGGCTCGTACTTGGCTGAACTTTTGCTGGAAAAAGGCTATGAAGTTCACGGCATCAAACGACGCGCATCGTCCTTCAATACGCAGCGTGTTGATCATATCTATCAGGATCCGCATGTTGATAATCAGCGTTTTATCTTGCATTACGGGGACCTTACTGACTCGTCGAACCTGACTCGTATTATTCAGGAAGTTCAGCCCGACGAGGTTTACAATCTGGGGGCACAGTCACATGTGGCTGTGAGCTTTGAGTCGCCGGAATACACTGCTGATGTCGATGCGATGGGTACGCTGCGAATTCTTGAGGCCATTCGTTTGCTTGGGCTTGAGAAAAAAACCCGTTTCTACCAAGCCTCAACCTCTGAACTCTATGGCTTGGTACAAGAGACCCCACAAAAGGAAACCACCCCTTTTTATCCACGGTCGCCGTACGCCGTTGCCAAACTTTATGCCTACTGGATCGTGGTTAATTACCGCGAAGCCTATGGCATGCACGCATGTAACGGGATTCTTTTCAATCACGAGTCACCACGACGTGGTGAGACTTTCGTGACCCGTAAAATCACTCGTGGTTTGGCAAATATTGCTCAGGGACTTGAGCAGTGTCTCTACATGGGCAACATGGATGCGCTTCGCGATTGGGGTCACGCGAAAGACTATGTTCGTATGCAATGGATGATGCTGCAGCAAGATGTTCCTGAAGATTTTGTTATCGCAACCGGCGTTCAGTACTCGGTGCGTGAGTTCATTCGCTGGTCTGCCGCTGAACTGGGACTGACCTTGCGTTTTGAGGGCACTGGCGTAGATGAGCGGGGCATCGTGGAATCTATTGTTGGCGACAAGGCACCTGCGCTGAAAGTCGGTGATGTACTGGTTAGTGTCGACCCGCGCTATTTCCGCCCTGCTGAAGTTGAAACGCTGCTTGGCGACCCTACCAAAGCGAAAACAAAGCTGGGTTGGGTGCCAGAAATTACCGCCCAGGAGATGTGTGCTGAAATGGTTCGCGAAGACTTGAAAGTCGCCCAGCGTCACGCGCTGCTGAAGAATCATGGTTACGATTTGCCGGTGTCGTTGGAGAATTAATATGTCACGTCAATTGAGCGAATGTGTTTTTGTTGCTGGCCACAAGGGGATGGTAGGTTCGGCCATTGTTCGACGCCTGCGAGCGTTGGGTTACACCAATATTGTGACCCGCGACAGGGCTCAATTGAATCTGTTGGACCAGCTTGCGGTAATGAATTTTTTTGCTGAGACCAAGATAGAGCAAGTCTATATGGCCGCTGCCAAGGTGGGTGGCATTCATGCGAACAACACCTACCCGGCTGAGTTTATCTACGAAAACCTTATGATGCAGGCAAACGTCATCCATGCTGCGCATCAGCACGACGTGCAAAAAATGCTATTCCTCGGTTCGTCGTGTATTTATCCCATTAACGTCAAGCAACCGATGCCTGAAGAGGCGCTCTTGACGGGAACGCTTGAGCCTACCAATGAGCCTTATGCCATTGCGAAGATTGCCGGAATCAAGCTATGTGAGAGTTATAATCGCCAATATGGACGCGATTATCGCAGTGCTATGCCTACTAACTTGTACGGTCCTAATGACAACTTCCACCCGCAGAACTCCCATGTAATACCCGCACTCTTGCGTCGCTTTCACGATGCAGTCGAAGAAGGCGTTGAAGAGGTTGTTATATGGGGTAGTGGTTCGCCGATGCGTGAATTCCTGCATGTGGATGATATGGCCAGTGCGTCGGTCCACGTCATGGAGTTGGATCAGAACCAGTATGGCGCCTATACCCAACCGATGCTTTCTCATATCAACGTAGGTACGGGCGAAGACTGCACCATTCGCGAACTGGCTCAAACCATCGCGAAGGTTACTGGGTTCAAGGGGCGCCTAAGCTTTGACAGCACAAAGCCAGACGGGCCGCCAAGGAAACTGATGGATGTTTCGCGTCTTGAGCGATTGGGGTGGCGTGCGAGCATCAGCCTCGAAGAGGGGCTTCGCGACGCATACGCCTGGTTCTCCGAGAACGCCTTGCACGCTCGCTCGCGCTAGCCTTTGTTGCTTGGGGTGGCTCGTCGGCTTGCGCATTTTTTCAAATGGCGCCGGCACCGTAAAGTTTAGGTTTCAGGCGTTGACCTGGTCCACTTTTAGTGGCTATTAGTGAGCGCGCTTATGTTGCGGCGTCGATCTCGGCCTTAAGGATGTTTGAATGTTTCTTCCAGTAATCATGGCGGGTGGCTCAGGTACCCGGCTATGGCCACTCTCCCGTCAATTGAACCCCAAGCAGTTTCTCCCCTTGGTGGATGCCGATATGACGATGCTCCAAGCCACTATCAAGCGCCTTGATGGGCTTGAGCATGGGGCGCCGCGATTGATTTGCAACGAACATCATCGCTTTCTGGCTGCCGAACAACTTCGGCAGTTGGGTCTGGACGACGCGAACATCATCCTTGAACCGGTAGGCCGCAACACTGCCCCAGCTATTACACTGGCAGCCCTGCAGGCACTCGCTGAGCAGGATGATCCAATCATGCTCGTCTTGGCGGCTGATCACTTGATTCAAGATGTCGAGGCGTTCCAGAGAAGCATCGCTACGGCGCTTGCGCTGGCGGAGTCTGGCAAGTTGGTCACCTTCGCCATTACGCCTACGTGCCCTGAGACGGGGTATGGCTATCTTCAGCTGGGTGCGCCTGTTGGATCGGGAGGGTTCAAGGTCAGTCGTTTCGTTGAAAAACCTGACTTGGTTACCGCTCAGTCCTACCTCGCTCAGGGCGATTACTTCTGGAATAGCGGCATGTTCATGTTTCGAGCCAGTCGCTATATTCAGGAGTTGGAAAAATTTCAACCGGAAATTGTGTCGGTATGTCGGGAAGCCTTGGCGGGTGGGCAACAAGATATGCATTTTACTCGGGTCGACAGTGCCATTTTCGCGACCAGCCCTGATGTCTCCATTGACTACGCAGTGATGGAGAAGACTTCAGACGCCGTCATGGTTCCTTTAGATGCCGGCTGGAGTGATATTGGGTCCTGGTCTGCTCTTTGGGAGGCAGGCGAGAAAAATGCAGATGGTAATCTGTTCAAAGGTGACGTGTTGTCTGAGAAAACCTCCGGCAGCTACGTTCATGCCACACATCGTTTGGTCACCACTGTTGGTGTAAACGACCTGATTATCGTGGAGACTAAGGACGCAGTCCTCGTTGCACACAAAGATCAAGTTCAGGAAGTTAAGAAGATCGTTGATCAACTCAAGGCGGGCAAACGCCACGAGCATACCGACCATCGCGAGGTCTATCGCCCTTGGGGTTTTTACGACTCTATTGATAGTGGCGAGCGCTATCAGGTTAAAAGAATTACCGTAAAACCAGGCGAGAAGCTCTCAGTGCAGATGCACCATCACCGCGCGGAGCACTGGGTGGTTGTCAGTGGTACTGCCCGCGTGACTAATGGTGATAAGACGTATCTCGTTACCGAGAACCAATCTACATTTATCCCTATTGGACAGATTCATGCACTGGAGAACCCTGGAATCATTCCGCTAGAACTGATTGAGGTTCAGTCGGGATCTTACTTGGGAGAGGATGATATTGTCCGGTTTGAAGATGTTTACGGCCGTGTAAAGGGTTGATGTGTTGAAAATTTCGATTATCACGGTCTCCTACAACAGCGAAAAAACGATCAGGGATACTATTGAGTCCGTATTGGCTCAGACGTATTTGAATATCGAATATATAGTTATAGATGGTGGTTCCAAGGACAATACGATGGGTATTGTTGGTGAATATGCTGCGTCTATCGCAACCATCGTGAGTGAGCCGGATCGTGGCATATACGACGCTATGAACAAAGGTATCGCGTTGGCCACGGGTGATGTTATCGGCATTCTCAACTCCGACGATTTCTATGAAAGTCCTACATCGTTAGAGAGCGTTGCAGCCGCGTTTCGTCTGAATCCAGAAAGTGCGCTCGTCTTTGGTGATGTTGTTTTTGTAAATCCTGAGGACTTGCAGCGGGTCACGCGTGTCTATAGCGCTTCACATTTTCGCTCGTGGAAGCTGCGGTTTGGGTGGATGCCTCCCCATCCAGGTACATTTGTACGCAAAGAGGCTTACGCCGACGTTGGTGCTTATTCCATGTTGTACGCCATCTCCGCAGATTACGAGATGTTTGTTCGCCTGCTCCTGATTAAAAAACTCAGATTTTCGCATATTGATAAGGTCCTGGTTCGCATGCGCTCGGGCGGCGTCAGTACCTCCGGTATAAAAAGTAGTCTGAAACTAAATCGGGAAATTGTTCTGGCGTGCAAGCGTAATGGGATATACACCAACTTGCTTATGGTGCTGAGTAAAATTCCATTCAAATTGCTGGAATACCTAAAGCGCTCGGGGACAAAGAACTGATGGACCATATCTTTATTACCGGAGCTACCGGTTTTTTGGGTAAAGATCTGATCCGCCGTTTGCAATCAGATAAGAAGTATCGCCTGTCTGCCTCCGTGCGTACCGCCGCGACAAGGTTAGATAGCGACGTTTCGGCCCATGTCATGGGCGATATTGATTCGACGACCGCGTGGGGGCAGGCATTGGCGGGTGTGGATGTTGTTGTCCACTGCGCTGCTCGTGTGCACATAACGACCGACGATTCTGCTGATCCGCTACAAGCTTTTCGTGACATCAATGTTAAAGCTACCTTGCACCTGGCAAGGGAGGCCGCCGCCGCCGGCGTTCGCCGTTTTGTCTTTATCAGTTCGATCAAGGTCAACGGTGAAGGGTCGCCGGCTGGCACGCCGTTCTGCGCCGATGATGAGCCGAACCCGGCTGACGCGTATGGCCTGTCTAAATGGGAAGCCGAAAAGGGGCTTCTACAACTCGCTGAGGCCGTCGAGATGGATATCGTCATCATCCGGCCAGTGCTTATCTATGGCCCCGGAGTAAAAGCAAACTTTTTGAACATGATGCGTTTTCTGTCCAAGGGAATCCCGTTGCCTTTGGGCGCCATACATAACAAACGCAGCCTTGTCGCGCTTGAAAACGTATCGGATCTGATTGTTACTTGCCTGGATCACCCTGCTGCCAGCAATCAAGTCTTTCTCGTCAGTGACGGTGAAGACCTTTCTACGACTGAACTATTGCGCAGGTTGGCACATGCATTACACGCACCCGCCCGCTTGATTCCCATTTCTTCGCGCTTTTTGACGTTCGTCGCTAAGCTATTCCGCATGTCGGGGCTCTCTCAGCGCCTGTGCGGAACGCTGCAGGTCGATATTCGCAAGACCCGCTCGCTGTTGGGGTGGGCACCTCGTGTCAGCGTTGATCAAGCTCTGAATGGTGCAGCTCGACATTATCTGGATACGAATAAACGATGAATTTTCTCTGGTTGCTCCCTGTCCTGGCGGGCATTTCCCTTCTGTTGACGTGGCAGCTGCGCCGTTATGCATTGTCAGCAAGCTTGATCGATACTCCGAACGCCCGTAGCTCACATTCAGTACCCACGCCCAGAGGCGGTGGCGTCGCGATTGTGATCAGCTTTCTCGCTGCTGTGCCTGTGCTCGCTTTTGCGGACCTTATTCCCTGGTCATGGGCGTGGGGCATGTTGGGGGCAGGCCTGGGCGTTGCCGTTCTGGGGTTCATGGATGACCACGGGCATATCGCAGCGCGCTGGCGCTTGCTTGGCCATTTCCTTGCAGCGGTATGGGTATTGTTTTTCCTTCAAGGCCTGGCGCCGCTAAAGATCTTCGGGCATTTGATTGACCTGGGTTGGCTAGGCAACTTCCTGGCTGTGCTTTATTTGGTGTGGTTACTAAATCTCTACAACTTCATGGACGGTATCGATGGTATTGCAAGCATCGAGGCGTTGTGTGCTTGCCTGGGAATGTGTGTCGTTTATGGCGTGGCGGGGCATGCACAACTGGTCTGGACGCCGCTGGTGTTCAGCATGGCGGTAGTAGGTTTTTTGTATTGGAACTTCCCTCCTGCGCGAATCTTCATGGGCGATGCAGGGAGTGGTTTTATCGGCATCATACTGGGGGCGTTTTCTTTACAGGCGTGTCTTATATCGCCTCAGTTGTTCTGGGCATGGCTGATAATGCTGGGTGTGTTTATTGTCGATGCTACCTTTACGTTGATACGTCGGCTGTTGCGTGGGGACAAGGTTTACGAAGCGCATCGCAGTCACGCCTATCAGTTTGCTTCCCGGCAGATCGGCAGGCACCGGCCGGTCACGCTGGCTGTTGCGTGTATTAATATTTTCTGGCTCCTTCCGGTGGCCCTGGCTGTAGTGCTGCTTGATTTAGATGGGGTTCTAGGCTTGGTTGTTGGCTATGCACCGTTGGTCTGGTTGGCAATAAAGTTTAATGCGGGCTCTTTAGAGCCAGCCAATACGCCCTGATTGTCATTAAGGCGCAGATGCGAATTAAGGTAGTCTGATAGTGAGGCCACCCCTGCCTTTTTTTCAGGCAGATGTAACTTTGGAGAGTAAGGATGGATCGGCTGCGCACGCTGCTACTTGGCCTACCAAGGCGTTATAAGCGCGTTCTACAGGTGCTGACTGACATCGTTGTGGTGTGGGCCGCGTTGTGGATGGCTTTTGTCGTGCGCCTGGGCATCGACGAGATGATCAATCCGGTTAGACAGCATTTATGGCTTTTCATTGCTGCACCTATCGTTGCCATTCCCTTGTTTGTGCGATTCGGTATGTACCGGGCGGTTATGCGTTATTTTGGTAATGATGCGCTGATCGCGATCATCAAAGCAGTCAGCCTGTCATCGTTGATCCTGGCGCTGGTGGTTTACTGGTATAGCAACCATCAGAACGTCGTCCCGCGTTCGATTGTTTTCAATTATTGGTGGCTAAGCCTGATCATGATTGGCGGCCTGCGCCTGGGGATGCGTCAATATTTCCTTGGGGATTGGTTCACCGCCACCCAGCATGTGCCGTTTACAAATCGTGATGACGGCTTGATCAAAGTCGCTATCTACGGTGCTGGGTCTGCCGGTAACCAATTGGTCGCCGCATTGCGCATGGGGCGTGTCATGCGTCCTGTGGCGTTTATCGACGACGATCCCGGGATTTCTGATCGTGTTATCTCGGGTTTGCATGTTTATAAACCCCGGCATATTCAACAAATGATCGACGCGACAGGTGTTCAGGAAATTCTCTTGGCCATCCCCTCGTCCAATCGTGGTCGGCGGCGTGAAATCCTGTCGTTTCTTGAAGGTTTCCCTCTGCACGTTCGCAGTGTTCCCGGCTTCATGGATCTGGCCAGCGGACGCGTCAAGGTCGACGATATCCAGGAGGTCGATATTGCAGACTTGCTAGGACGTGATGCAATCCCAGCCCAAGGCGAACTGCTTGAACACTGTATTAAAAGTCAGGTTGTACTGGTTACGGGTGCAGGTGGGTCGATTGGTTCAGAACTCTGCCGGCAGATTATATCCCTCAAACCTACGACGTTATTATTGTTCGACCATAGCGAATTTAACCTGTACACCATTTTGTCTGAGTTGGAGCAACGTATTACTCGCGAATCTTTGCCGGTAAAACTTTTGCCGATACTCGGTTCAGTACGTAACCAAGGCAAGTTGCTCGATGTTATGAAAACCTGGCATGTAGACACTGTCTATCATGCAGCTGCTTACAAGCATGTGCCGATGGTAGAGCACAATATCGCTGAAGGCGTGTTGAACAATGTCATTGGCACGCTCAATACGGCGCAAGCTGCACTTCAGTCTGGTGTGGCCAACTTTGTATTGATTTCGACTGACAAGGCCGTACGTCCAACTAACATCATGGGGAGCACCAAACGGCTGGCGGAATTGACGCTGCAAGCCCTGAGTCGAGAACTCGCCCCGGTATTGTTCGGCGATAAGGCGAATATCTCCCGCGTCAACAAAACCCGCTTCACTATGGTTCGCTTCGGCAACGTGCTGGGCTCCTCGGGCTCAGTCATTCCGTTGTTTCACAAACAGATCAAATCCGGTGGTCCCCTGACGGTTACCCATCCGAAAATCACGCGGTATTTCATGACGATCCCGGAGGCGGCCCAACTGGTCATTCAAGCTGGGTCCATGGGGCAGGGTGGGGATGTATTCGTGTTGGACATGGGCGAGCCGGTGAAAATTGTCGAGCTCGCAAAAAAGATGGTGCATCTATCCGGGCTCAGTGTGCGTTCTGACGAGAACCCTCAAGGTGACATCTCGATCGAGTTCACCGGCCTGCGCCCCGGCGAAAAGCTTTACGAAGAGTTACTGATCGGCGACAACGTGGTCGCCACTCAACACCCCATGATCATGAGCGCCAACGAAGATCATCTGTCTTGGGAAGTGCTTAAAGGCAAGCTCTCGGACTTATTGACTGCCGTGGATCAAGACGACTACGCCCGCGTCCGTCAACTCCTGCGCGATACGGTCAGCGGCTACTCCCCAGATGGAGAGATCGTCGATTGGATTTACCAGCAACGCCGTCTGGAGCCTTGATTTAATACTCTGTTACTCAACCGTTTTTGACGAATTTCCAACATCACCTACGTTTGAAAAGCAGCTTCGGAAAAGCTGCTTTTCTTTCAACGATGTCATGGAGCGTCACCAATGCAGAACACCTACATCTCTTCGCTGATTTTCGCCGTTCTTACAACCCTCTCCGTCGCCAGCACCGCAGCCCCTTCCATCAAGCCTGAAGCCCCAACCCCTATCAGCGCGCAGATGGCCAAGGCCGAGCAATCCGCCAAGGTCAACCTTAACGCCGCAGACGCCGAGACCCTGCGTCGGGATCTGTTCGGTATTGGCGCTGCCAAAGCCAAGGCAATCATCGCCTACCGCGAAAGCAATGGCCCATTCACGGCGGTGGATGAGTTGCTGGAAGTGAAGGGTATAGGCAAGGCGCTGTTGGAGAAGAACCGCGACAGGCTGGTGATCAACTAAGCTCCAAGGGGCCGGTCATTGATCGGCCTCTTTCTTCTGTGAGTTCCGCGCTTCACGTTCCCCCGCACCACGTCTATGTTCCACCTCAGCAATTGCGGGTCTTCGACACTCCTGGCAAGGACTTATGCGCCTACCAGTGTCGACATCTTCCCCAGCCTCTCTGCGCCGCAACACCCATCTCCCAGCGCCGTTTCAATTTGCTCAAGTCTTACGTCGATAGGGTTCGTTATCGCACTGGGCTGGTCGCTCAGATCTATCTCGGAAAACATTGTTGGCAGCGGGAAGCCGTGGTCCGGGGGAGGACATGTGCCGTTCCAACAGGTAGTTGTCGACAAATGCATCCAGCGGTCTTTGCTGACTGAACAGGTTGTCGCGATGGGCGTCCAGGTCCGCAGCTGATCTGTGAAGGCCGGGCGCTTCCTTGATGATGCATGGGTGAGTTTGGGTTTTGTGGTGTTGTAAATAACGTGTAAGGCGGGCCCAGCCACGGGCTGGCATTTTAACCAACCTTAACTTTTTATACCCAGATCGCCCGTTCTGGAGGTTGGCATGAAACGTGATTACCTCCAGACAGAAGATTGTTCAACAATCATGAGGCGATGATGACACCCAATATGTCTTTAGCAGACCAGATTGCTTTGGAGCTGCGTGCCGACATCATCAGCGGGCGGTTATTGCCGGGTATGGCCCTGGTCGAGGCGGATTTGGTCACGGCCTACAGTGCGTCGCGCAATACGATTCGCGAAGCCCTCCACCGTTTGGGGCAGGAGGGCTTGACCCGTTATGTGCGCAACAAGGGTGTGATGGTCCGGCGATTGGAGCGGGAGGAAGTTCGCGATCTGTTTGTTGTCCGCCGCACACTGGAATTGCAGGCCATCGCACAAAGCAAAGCGTTGACGGACGATCAATCTGAACGCATGCAAAACGCCATCGACGCCACCACCCTGGCCCGTGAGCGCGAAGATTGGCGTGCTGTGGCCACCCACAGTTTGTTGTTCCATCAGCACATCGTCGGGTTGATGCGCAGCCCCTTGTTCGATGAGTTTTTCGCCCGGGTCATCGCCCAGCTACGCCTCGTGTTTTGTGCGGCGCCCGATGAGCAGCGTTTTCAGTCACCTTGGCTTGAGCGTGACCGCGAGATTTACGCGTTATTGGTCCAGGCGAATAAACACGCGGCAGGGGAGGCGATGAGCCTGTACCTGGAAGATTCCGAACGCCTGTCGTTGGCGTTGTTTACCCACCCCTGATCGAGGATGTGCACCATGTACAAAGATTATCCGGCCGCTTATCAGGTCAGCAAAGGCTCGGCGCTGCAAGTCGACACGGCGTTTTACGAGCGCATTCGTGACCGGGCGGATCAACGCACCTTGATCGAACAGTTTGAGGTGCCTATTCGAACAGGCAGGGCCTGGAAGGTACCGGCGGGGCATGTGTTTCGTGTTACTACGCCAGTGGGCCCGCAGGTGGGTGACTTTAATGTCTGGAACGCCCACGACCCGCGGGAACGTCTTTGGGCGGCGCGCACCCGCCAATTGCAGGGCGCCCATGTCAGCACCCATGACCGATTGTGGTCGAACCTGCCGTTTCTGCGACCGTTGGTGACCATCACCGATGACAGCCTGGCCAGTTATGGTATCGACGAGCACGGCGGGCGCCTCCACGACTTACTCGGCACGCGCTGCGATCCCTACGTGAACCGGATGCTGACCGGTGAGGATTTCCATCACCACTGCCATTCGAACCTCACTCGCGCGGTGCTGCCCCACGGTCTTACGGAATTCGACGTGCATGACGTGTTGAATATTTTCCAGTGCACCGGCCTGAATCACGACGACATGTACTTCATGAAGGCGTGTCCGGCGCAGAAGGGTGATTACCTGGAGTTCTTTGCCGAGATTGATTTGCTGTGTGCACTGTCGACCTGCCCGGGTGGAGATCTGTCGCTGCCGATGTGGGGGCCGGACGCACAGGATCCGCTGACGGTATGTCGTCCGCTGGGCGTAGAGATCTACAAGTTGGAGGATCAATTGCTGAGCGGCTGGAGCCAGCCGGAGCGTGCTGCCTACAAGGGGCAGCACGGGTTGCATATTGCCAAGGCGGATTGGGAGTAAGCCTAACTAGCGATCCTGCGAATCCTTGGCGTCCGCCTGGGCGTTGCGTTCGGCCACGCGTTTGCGTTGCTCGTCGGTGAGTTCCACCTTGTTGGCGCTGTCTCGCAGCATCATCAGCCCACCGACGATCGACCCAATCGCGACCACCATAATCAACCACGCATACCACGGCATAAGGCTCTCCTTGAGGCAGATTGCTGTGGGAGAATTTTCCCACGGTAATAACTGCTTTGAGTTACGGGCTTTCTGAGTAGTTCAGTGTAAGCCCGTTCTGCCTCGTAAACCTTAGAGCCCAGTCAACATTGCGTCCGCTGGCGCATCGGCACGGTCTTGTGCGGTCAGTTGGAAGTAGATGAAACCTACCGCCATAAAGCCCAGGAAGATCAAGCCGATGAGTGTGTTGAACCACGCCATGGCCACCAGGCACACCACCGCCAGCACCAACGCAATGCCTGGCACGATCGGGTAACCCGGCGCGCGGAAGGTGCGTTCCAGCAGCGGTTCGGTTTTACGCAGTTTGAATAGGCTGAGCATGCTCATGATGTACATGACGATGGCGCCGAAAACCGCCATGGTGATCATCGCTGCAGTCAGAGTCATGCCGCCCAGGTTGATCAGACCGTCGCTGTAGATGGCGGCGATGCCGACCACACCGCCGGCGATTATGGCCCGGTGCGGTGTCTGAAAACGCGACAGTTTGGCGAGGAAAGACGGTAAGTAACCGGCGCGGGCCAGGGCGAAGAACTGGCGCGAGTAGCCCAGGATAATGCCGTGGAAGCTCGCTACCAGGCCAAACAGGCCGATCCACACTAACATGTGCAACCAGCCGGAGCTTTCGCCCACCACGGTTTTCATGGCCTGCGGCAGCGGGTCGTTGATGTTCGACAGGGTGCGCCAGTCACCCACGCCGCCGGCAAAGAACATCACGCCCATGGCCAGGATCACCAAGGTCAGGATGCCGCTGATGTAGGCCTTCGGAATGGTGCGCTTCGGATCCTTCGCTTCTTCAGCCGCCATGGCTGCGCCTTCGATGGCAAGGAAGAACCAGATCGCAAACGGAATTGCGGCAAACATCCCGGCAATCGCTGGGGCGCCAAAGGTATCGGAACCGGCCCATCCATTCAGGGCGAAATTACTGAAGCTGAATGCCGGGGCGACCACGCCCATAAATACCAGCAGCTCTGCGACGGCGAGCACGCACACCACCAGTTCAAAGGTCGCGGCGAGTTTCACGCCAAGGATGTTCAGGCCCATGAACACGATATAGGCACCGACGGCAGCGTGCTTCGGGTCCAGCGCAGGGAACTGCACATTCAGATAAGCGCCGATGGCCAAGGCAATGGCAGGCGGCGCGAAGACAAATTCGATCAGGGTGGCAAGACCGGCGATTAAACCGCCTTTCTCCCCAAATGCACGACGGCTGTAGGCAAACGGTCCGCCAGCATGGGGAATCGCGGTGGTCAGCTCGGTGAAACTGAAGATAAAGCAGGTGTACATTGCGGCGACCATCAACGAGGTCACCAGGAAGCCCAAGGTTCCGGCCACGCCCCAGCCATAGCTCCAGCCGAAGTATTCACCGGAGATCACCAGCCCGACGGCAATGCCCCATAAATGCAGGGTGCCTAGGGTGGGTTTGAGTTGTGTGTTCATGTGCTGCTCCCTGAACGGTTTGGAATGATTCAAGGTGTTGCAGCGGCCATGCCAGCTTGAGAATCATTGTCGTAAAGGCGCGCAACTGTCGTCTGGGGGATGGTTTGGCGTTTGAAATTTGCCGGTGTCGCACCAGATAGGTGCGGCGGTGACGGTGCCGACGCTATCGGGAGCAAGCCCCTCCCACAGGTTGACTGGCGCTCGGCATGACAACTCGGTCAAGTGTGGGAGGGGGCTTGCTCCCGATAACGCCTGCCCAGACGCTGGAAACCCGCAGTGTAAACCCCGCATAAAGCCACTCTTTACGCCTTCTTTACGCCCCGCCCGCACCCTCGCACTCGTTCCTTTACGCCACTCCTGCGGACAATTGCCCCACACGCGGCACTCGCCGCTGAACGGAGAGACTTCCATGAGTGTTCTGGACGGAGTGTCACTGCTATTGGCCGTGGCGCTGTTTATTTATCTGCTGGTTGCGCTGTTACGCGCGGATCGGAACTAGGAGCTGGCCATGCACAGTTATGACTATTGGCTGATCATCGCCTTCTTTGCCGTGGTATTGGTGCCGGCACCGTTCCTGGGGCGGTTCTACTACAAGGTGATGGAAGGCCAGCGCACGTGGCTGAGCCCGGTGCTCGGGCCTGTCGAAAAAGCCTGTTATCGCCTGTCGGGTGTCGACGCGCAGCAGGAGCAGAGCTGGCAGAAGTACATGCTGGCGTTGCTCGCATTCAACCTCGCGGGTTTCCTGCTGTTGTTCGCGATCCTGATGTTCCAGGACTATCTCCCGCTCAATCCGCAGAAATTGCCGGGGCAGGAGTGGACGCTGGCCTTCAACACTGCGGTCAGTTTCATGACCAACACCAACTGGCAGTCCTACAGCGGTGAGGCGTCACTGAGCTACCTCAGCCAGATGGCTGGCCTGACGGTGCAGAACTTCGTCAGTGCGGCCACTGGACTGGCGGTCCTGGTCGCTTTGTGCCGTGGGATCGGTCGCAAATCTGCCCAGACATTGGGGAATTTCTGGGTCGATATGACCCGCGCTACCCTCTACGGCCTGTTGCCGTTGTGCCTGGTGCTGGCGTTGTTCCTGGTGTGGCAGGGCGTGCCGCAGACGTTCGCCCATTACGTTGATGCCGTGACGATGCAAGGCGTGGATCAGGTGATCCCCCTGGGCCCGGCGGCCAGCCAGATTGCGATCAAGCAATTGGGCACCAACGGCGGTGGTTTTTTCGGCGTCAACTCGGCGCATCCCTTTGAAGACCCGACTGCCTGGGCCAACCTGTTTGAGGTGGCGTCCATCATCCTGATCCCGGTGGCGTTGGTATTCACCTTCGGTCATTACGTCAAAGACCTGCGCCAAAGCCGCGCCATTCTTGGCTGCATGCTGGCGCTGTTCCTGATCGGCGGCGCGACTTCACTGTGGTCCGAGTATCAGCCCAATCCGACCCTGAACAACCCGGCCGTAGAGCAAACCGCGCCGCTGGAAGGCAAGGAAGCGCGCTTCGGCACCACTGGCACGGTGCTGTGGTCAGTGACCACCACCGCGGCGTCCAACGGTTCGGTCAACGGCATGCAGGACAGCCTCAGCCCCCTCAGCGGGATGGTGGCGCTGGTCAACATGATGGTCGGCGAAGTGATCTTTGGCGGCGTCGGCGCCGGTATGTACGGGATGTTGCTTAACGTGTTGATCGCGGTGTTCCTGGCTGGCCTGATGATCGGCCGTACGCCGGAATACCTGGGCAAGAAACTCCAGGCCAAGGAAGTACAGTTGCTCGTCGTGACCTTGCTGGTGATGCCAGTCGGCGTGCTCGTGCTCGGCGCCATTGCCGCCAGCCTGCCAGGCCCGGCCGGCGCTATCAGTAACCCTGGTCCCCATGGCTTCAGCCAGTTGCTTTATGCCTACACCTCCGCCAGTGCCAACAACGGCTCTGCGTTTGGCGGCTTCAGTGCCAACACGCCGTTCCATAACCTGATGCTCGGCCTGGGCATGCTGATCGGTCGCTTTGGCTACATCCTGCCGGTACTGGCCCTGGCCGGCAGCCTGGCGATGAAAAAGAGCGCACCGATTGGCCAGAACAGCTTCCCCACCCACGGCCCGCTGTTCGTGACTCTGTTGACCGTAACCATCTTGCTGGTGGGCGGCCTGACTTTCCTGCCGACGCTGGCGCTGGGTCCTATCGCTGAACACTTGAGCATGGGCTTCTGAGAAGGGATATGAACATGAATATGCCTGCAAAAAACGCGGCCCCGGTCAAACCCCAGGAGCCTGCCAAAACCGCTATCTCTGCTCTGTGGCGCCCGGCGCTGGTCCAGGCGTTCGTCAAACTGGACCCGCGCGAACTGAAACGCTCGCCGGTGATGCTGGTGGTCGAACTGACTGCGATCCTCACCACGGTGCTGTGCTTCGTACCCGACACTTCCGTGCCGACCTTCGTTGCCGTGCAGATCGCCGTGTGGTTGTGGTTCACCGTGCTGTTCGCCAACTTCGCCGAAGCCTTGGCCGAAGGGCGAGGCAAGGCTCGCGCCGACAGCCTCAAGGCAGGCAGTGAAGGTCTGAGTGCTCGGCGCAAGGAAGCCGATGGCAGCTTCAAGGTCGTGCCGGCCACCAGCCTGCGTAAGGGTGATGTGGTGCGGGTTGCCGCAGGGGAAATGATCCCCGGTGACGGCGAGGTGATCGAAGGCATCGCGGCGGTTAACGAAGCGGCGATCACTGGCGAATCCGCCCCGGTGATCCGTGAGTCTGGCGGCGACCGCTCGGCCGTTACCGGCAACACCCGGCTGGTCTCGGACTGGCTGATGATCCGCATCACCGCCAACCCTGGTGAGTCTACCCTGGACCGCATGATTGCCTTGGTAGAAGGTGCCAAGCGCCAGAAGACCCCCAATGAAGTCGCGCTGGATATCCTGCTGATCGGCCTGACGCTGATCTTCCTGCTGGTGGTCGTAACGTTGCAGCCGTTCGCCCACTTCGCCAATGGCAGCTTGCCTTTGGTGTTTCTGGTCGCACTGCTTGTGACGCTGATTCCTACGACCATTGGCGGCTTGTTGTCGGCCATCGGCATTGCCGGCATGGACCGCCTGGTACGCCTCAATGTGATCGCCAAGTCCGGCCGCGCGGTGGAAGCCGCCGGGGACGTACATGTGTTGCTGTTGGACAAGACCGGCACCATCACCTTTGGTAATCGCCGGTGTGCAGCGGTGGTCGCGGCGCCCGGGGTCAGCGGCCGCGAGGTGGCCGAAGGCGCGCTGTTCGCGTCCCTGGCGGACGACACGGCGGAAGGCAAATCCATCGTTGAATACCTGCGCGCCTTGCACCCTCAGGCCGAGCCTTCCCAGGACGAGTTGACCGCCGTGCCGTTCAGCGCTGAAACCCGCTTGTCCGGCGTTGACTACCAGGGCCGCGTGTACCGCAAAGGCGCGGTGGATTCGCTGCTGGCATTTATCGGCCAGCAGCGTCAGGACCTTGCACCTGCGCTGTCGCGGGAAATCGACAAGATCGCCCAGAGCGGCGGCACGCCTTTGCTGGTGTGCGCCGATGGCAAGCTGCTTGGTGCGATTCATTTGAAGGACGTGGTCAAGCCCGGCATCCGCGAACGTTTCGCCGAGCTGCGCAAACTGGGCATCCGCACCGTGATGGTCACTGGCGACAACCCGCTGACGGCTGCTGCGATTGCCGCTGAGGCGGGCGTGGATGACGTGCTGGCCGAAGCCACGCCAGAGAAGAAACTCGCACGTATCCGTCATGAGCAGAACGACGGGCGCCTGGTGGCAATGTGCGGCGACGGCGCCAACGACGCCCCGGCACTGGCGCAGGCCGACGTGGGCATGGCGATGAACGACGGCACTCAAGCCGCCCGTGAGGCCGCCAACATGGTCGACCTCGACAGCGACCCTACCAAGCTGCTGGACGTGGTGCAGATCGGCAAGGAATTGCTGGTGACCCGTGGCGCGCTGACCACCTTTTCAATCGCCAACGATGTGGCCAAATACTTTGCGATTCTGCCGGCGCTGTTTGCCTCGATCTATCCGCAACTCGGCGTGCTCAACGTCATGCACTTGCAGAGTCCGCAGAGCGCGATCCTGTCGGCCATTGTGTTTAACGCGTTGATCATCGTGGTGTTGATCCCGTTGGCATTGCGCGGTGTGCGCGTGCAGGCGGCGAGTGCAGCGGCGTTGCTGCGGCGCAACCTGTTGATCTATGGCTTGGGTGGGTTGTTGGTGCCGTTCGTGGGTATCAAGGCCATCGACATGCTGTTGACCGCCCTGCACCTCGTATAAGCCAGACCTTGTAGTGAGCGGGCTTGCCCCGCGCAGGGCTGCGAAGCAGCCCCACTGCGACCAAGGTCGCTGTATCCAACGAATTGAGGAACCTGAAATGTCCAACATCATCCGTCCAGCCCTGAGCCTTTTAGTGCTCATGACCCTGATCACCGGCGTCGCCTACCCATTGGTGGTGACCGGCGTCGCCCAGGTGGCATTCCCCGATCAGGCCAACGGCAGCCTGGTACGCGACGCCGATGGTAAGGTGCGCGGGTCCAGCCTGATCGCCCAGGATTTTACCGGCGACAGCTGGTTTCACCCGCGTCCATCGGCGGGCGCCTTTGCGACGGTGTCCAGCAGCGCCAGTAACCTTGGCCCGAGTAACCCAGCGTTAGCCACCCGCGTATTCGATGACGCAAATAAACAGCTGGTGCCAGGTCAGGGCCCGGTACCTTTGGCCTCGCTGACTACCTCTGGCAGCGGTCTTGATCCACACTTGCCACCCCAGGCGATTGCCTATCAACTGGTGCGGGTAGCGGCGGCGCGGAATGTGCCGGTGTCGACCTTGCAACGGCTGTTGGATGAGCACATCGAAAGCCCATTGGTGGGGCCACCGGTAGTGAATGTACTGGCGCTGAACATGGCGCTGGAAAAACTCTGATCCCACAGTTGATCTTCACTTGCCCGATTACATCATCACCTGAAGGACACTGCCCGCATGAGCGACTCCGGCCGCGCCGATGCCCTGCTAGCTGATCTACCCCGTAATGGTCGTGGCCGGCTCAAAGTCTTCCTCGGTGCCGCACCCGGCGTAGGCAAGACCTACGCCATGCTGCAGGCGGCCCACACCCAACTGCGCCAAGGCGTCAAGTTGGTCGCCGGTGTGGTGGAAACCCACGGCCGCGCCGAGACCGAAGCCTTGCTCGCCGGCCTGCCACAGCAACCGTTGCTGCGCAGCGAATATCGCGGTGTGATGCTCGAAGAAATGGACCTCGACGGCCTGCTCGCCGCCAAGCCCAAGCTGGTGCTGGTGGACGAACTGGCCCACAGCAACGCGCCCGGCAGCCGCCATGAAAAGCGCTGGCAAGATATTCAGGAACTGCTCGCTGCGGGCATCAACGTGTTTACCACGGTCAACGTTCAGCACTTGGAAAGCCTCAACGACCAAGTGCGCGGGATCACCGGCGTGCAGGTGCGTGAAACGCTGCCGGACTGGGTACTGCAAGAAGCCGACGAACTGCTGCTGATCGACTTGCCATCCCGCGAGCTGCTGGAGCGCCTGCGCGACGGCAAAGTCTATGTTCCGGAACAGGCCCGTGCGGCCATCGATGCGTTTTTCACCCAGACCAACCTGATGGCCCTGCGCGAGCTGGCGATGCAGACGGCCGCAGCCCATGTCGACGACGACTTGGCCCAGGGCTATCGCCAGCTCGGCCAGGCCGCGCCGGCGGTGCGCGGCCGCTTGTTGGTGGGTGTGGATGGCGACGCGCAGGCCGAACGCCTGGTGCGGCATGCCAGTCGTGTGGCGCAGCGTCGACATTTGCCGTGGAGCCTGGTGCATATCGATAACGGCCGGGCACGGGATGAGCAGTCGCGTCTGCGCCTGCAAAACGCCCAGCAATTGGCCGAACGTCTCGGCGGGGAAGTCGTGTTGCTGCGGGCGGGGGAGGTGGCCAAAACCTTGATCCAGCACGCCGCCGAACGCCGCGCCAGCCTGGTGCTGGTGGGACAGTCACGGATGCGCTGGCGCCGTCGTTTATTCGGTGGAGGCCTGGCGGCGCGTCTGCTGCGCAATGCGCGCGGCTTGGAAATCAACGTGCTCGACAGTGACGATACTCCCGCGGCGCCGCGCTTGCCGCAGGTCCGCGGGCTGGTGTGGTTCGACTACTTTTTGGCGGTGGTGGCGACGGTGATTGCTGCCGGCGTGGCCTGGGCGGTGTCCAGTGTGTTGCCGTTGCCGAATATCTCGCTGGTGTTTCTTGCTGCCGTATTGCTGGTCGCGGTGCGCAGTAGCCTGGGGCCGTCCCTGGTCTGCGCGGCTTTATCATTTCTGACCTACGACTTCCTGTTTATTCCGCCGAATTTTTCCTTCTCCATCCAGCGTGAAGAAGATGTGCTGACCCTGCTGTTCTTCCTGCTGATGGCAGCGCTCACCGGCAACCTCGCGGCGCGTCAGCGTCGACAATTGCAGGCGTTGCGCGATACCCAGGAGGAAACCAGCGAGCTGCTTGACCTGTCACGCAAACTCACCGCCGCCACTGACCGCCAGGCCGTGGTCAGCGCGGCGGCCCATCACCTTGAAGGTTGGAACGACCTGGACCTGTGCCTGGTCAATCGCGATGGACAGGGTGGTTGGAAGATCGAAACCGGCGGCCCGCTGACCTTCAGCGAAGCCGAACGCGCCGCCGCCGATTGGGCCTGGCAACATGACCAACCCGCGGGCATGGGCACCGGCACGTTGCCGTTTGGGCGCTGGTGGTGGTGGCCGTTGTCGGGCGAGGAAGGTCCGCTGGGCTTGCTCGGTGTCAGTGCCAAACCGGGCCAGGCGTTGAGCGGTCAGCGCCGCCGCTTGCTTACTGCTCTGAGTCAGCCTCTGGCCCAGGCCCTGGCCCGTGCGCAGTTGGCGCAGGAGCTAGAATCCGCACGCCTGCACGGCGAAACCGAGCAACTGCGCAGTGCCTTGCTTGCGTCGGTGTCTCACGATTTGCGTACGCCGCTGACGTCCATGCGCGGCAGTATCGACAGCCTGCTGGCGTTGGGTGAAGCCATTCCCCTGGAGGACCGTCGCGAATTACTGGAAGGCACGCGTGATGAGGCCGAGCGCCTCGATCGCTATATCCAGAACCTGTTGGACATGACTCGCTTGGGCCATGGCGCTCTCAAGCTGGCGCGTGATTGGGTGTCGCCGGGCGATATCGTCGGCAGCGCCCTTGGCCGTTTGCGTGCGGTACTGGCGCCATTGCAGGTGAGCACCGAGGTGCCGCCTGAGCTGCCGTTGCTGTATGTGCATGCGGCGCTGATCGAACAGGCGCTGGTCAATGTGCTGGAGAACGCCGCACGCTTTTCACCCCCTCAGGGACGTTTGCAATTGAGTGCCGGCGTGTCGGATAAGCAACTGTTTTTCGCGGTAGCCGATGAGGGGCCGGGCATCCCCGAGGATGAGCGCGCGAAGATTTTCGATATGTTCTACACCGCTGCGCGCGGTGATCGGGGCGGGCAGGGCACCGGCCTGGGTTTGGCGATCTGCCAGGGGATGGTTGGGGCGCACGGTGGGCATATCAGCGTGGCCGATGGCATTGAAGGACGCGGCACCTGCATCACCTTGTTCCTTCCATTGCCTGCACAGCCTGGCCTGGAGCCTGAGTCGTGAGCTACCCTCTTTTCTCCACGGATTTTGATGGGACACCATGAGCCAGACCGCGACGATTTTGGTCATTGATGACGAACCGCAGATCCGCAAGTTCCTGCGCATCAGCCTGGCCTCCCAGGGTTACAAAGTGATCGAGGCGGGCACCGGAAACGAAGGCTTGGCCCAGGCGGCCTTGAGCAAGCCGGACTTGCTGGTGCTCGACCTAGGCTTGCCGGACATGGACGGCCAGCAAGTGCTGCGTGAGTTTCGCGAGTGGTCGACGGTGCCGGTATTGGTGCTGTCGGTGCGCGCCAGCGAAGGGCAAAAGGTCCAAGCCCTCGACGGCGGCGCCAATGACTATGTGACCAAGCCTTTTGGAATCCAGGAGTTTCTCGCCAGGGTTCGCGCGCTCCTGCGCCAGGCGCCCGCAGGTGAGGCGCAGGAAGCGGCGTTGAGTTTCGGCCCGCTGACGGTCGATCTGGCCTATCGCCGTGTGCTGCTGGACGGTGTCGAAGTGGCGCTGACTCGCAAGGAATATGCCGTGTTGGCGCAGTTGGCGCGGCACTCGGGACGGGTGATCACCCAGCAGCAACTGCTCAAGGATATCTGGGGGCCGACCCATACCGAGGACAGTCACTACCTGAGGATTGTGGTGGGCCATCTGCGCCAGAAACTGGCGGATGATCCGACTCAGCCACGCTTTATCGTGACCGAGGCGGGGGTCGGGTATCGGTTGTTGGGCGGTTAGAGTCTGGCGCCTGTCGACGCCTCAGGGCTGTTCACTTTCATAGCGGTCCAACGTATCGCTGGCAATTTCGCGCCCCAAAGCGATCAACTCCGGCGCCTTGTAGAACTCGAAAAACCGGCACACCCGCTTCGGCACGTTGATCAATACATCCGGCGGATAGCCCGCAATTTTGTACTGAGCCAATGACGTCTGCATCACCTCAAAACTCTGGTTGATCAGGTCCAGCAACGACGCCGGCCCCACGTTATCAATGATGAACGAACCGGTCGCCGACTTCGGCGCCCCGGGTTTTTCCGGCGCAGCGGCGGGTTGTTGGGACTCGGGCTCAGCCGAATCCAGCCAAGGGTTGATCTCGGCCGCCTGGGCCTGCAAGGCTTCCTGCTCCAGCTTCATCAACTGCTCGGCCTGCTTGCGGCGAAACGGCAGGTGCGAGCCGAGTGATTTCGCCAAGCTGTTGAAGCGGCTCTTGAACGCCGGCGGACGTTGGATCACCGGCAATTGGTAGTGTTTCTGGTTGGTGGCGTTGAGGTTGACTGCGATGATCAAGTCGCAATGGCTCGACACCACCGGCACGATAGGCAGTGGGTTAAGCAGGCCGCCGTCCACCAGCATGCGGTTACCTTGCATCACTGGGGTGAACAGGCTGGGAATTGCGGCCGAAGCGCGCATGGCCTGGTGAAGGCAGCCCTCTTGGAACCAGATTTCCTGCTGGTTGGTGAGGTCGGTGGCCACGGCCGTGTAGGGAATGCGCAGCTCCTCGATATTGATCTCGCCGACGATCTTGCGGATCTGTCCGAAGACCTTCTCGCCACGAATCGCTCCCAGGCGAAAACTCACGTCCACCAGACGCAGCACGTCGAGGTAATCAAGGCTTTCAATCCAGTTTCGATACTCGTCCAGCTTGCCCGCGGCGTAGATCCCACCCACCACCGCGCCCATGGAACAGCCAGCGATACAGGCAATGTCATAGCCGCGCCGTTCAATTTCTTCGATCACTCCGATATGGGCGTAGCCCCGGGCTCCACCGGAGCCCAGCACCAAGGCAACACGTTTCTTCATGGTCCATATCCTTTGATCGGCAGGTCCCCACAATGCACCTATTGAGGGGGCTGCTTCAATCTTCGCTGAACTGCGTAATATTTTTCCAGAATAGCGAGTAGGCTCGGGTATGCTCTGGCAATAGGTACTATCGATTTCAGGCTAAGGACAAGGCACTTTTTGTTGTAGGCAACGTCTACAACCGTACGACTGTTTTTCTTTATTTTGAGGTGTCATTGATGAAAGCCTGGATGTGTGTGCCTGTGATTCTGTTGGCCCTGGCCGGTTGTGCCGGGAAAACCGCTTACCGCGACAGTTGCGGCGCGCAATTGGACGCTGCCTGGAAAGAACTGGACCTGGCCAAGGCCGAAGGTTTCGCCGGTACCGTCAGCTATTCCAAGGCGTTGTCCCTCTTGACCGGTGCGAAGACACAGCAACAGTTTGAAGCGTTTGAAGGCTGCTCCAACAAGGCTGAGAAGGCACGGTTCTATATTCGTGAGTCGCGCGCCGGGCGTTGAGCCATGGGCAGCAAGTAGGATTTTTCATCAAAAGGCGGGGGCAGGATGTCAGCGTTGGTTGATCAGTTAGTCGCTCAGGTCATTGGCCTGGAAGTAGGGTTGCTGAGCTGCCAGGCTCGCCTCGCCGCCGTCACCGACGATGAAGCGCTGCATGACTTGCGCACCACCGTGCGGCGCCTGCGCAGCCTGTTGCGACCTTTGCGTGGGTTGCCAGGCGTCGAACAGCTCGAATTGGCTGCCAGCACCGTTGGCCGATTGACCACCCCCCTGCGTGATCGTGAAGTGCTGGCTGCTTATCTGCATCAGCATGGTCATCACGAAGCGGCAGATCGGCGTCTGCGCCTACAGCCCGACGCGTATCGCCAGGTAGCGCAAAGTCCGGAGTTGGCGCACTTGCTGCAGATTCTGGATGCCTTCCCACGCTTTATTCGCGCCTCCCAACATCAGAAATTGCTCAAAGGCCTGCGCTCGCGCATCGAGAAGCGTCTGGCCAAGCAATGGAAAACCCTCGGTGAAGCCCTCAAGGATCCCGGCCATGATCGCCACCGTCTGCGTTTGTTGATCAAGCGCGTGCGTTATGCGGCCGAGGCGTATCCGGAACTGGACAAACTGCCCGCCAATGCCATGTCGCGCCTGAAGAAAGCCCAAGGTGCCCTGGGCGATTGGCATGATTGCTGGCAGTGGTTGGCCCAGGCTGAACATCAAGCGGATCTGCAACCGTGTGTGGCGGTATGGCACAAAACCATGGCTAAAGCCGAGGGACAGGCGGATCGGGTGCTGGACAAGCTCAGCGCGGATTGTTTCTGAATCGGTCCGGTTTTTGGCCGGAATACGCGCTGTACCTCACCTGCACGATGGTTAAGATCCCTCATCTGTTTCCTTTGACCTGAGGTCGCCATGCGCTTTAGTGATTTGCTCGACGCTGCCCGTAGCCACCCGCTGGATGTCACCATCCCCGCCGAATGGGCCCAAGGTCGCGCGACGTTTGGCGGGCTGGTCGCCGCTTTGCAATACGAAGCACTGCGTGCCCAAGTGCCTGCGGATCGACCATTGCGGTCGTTGGCAATAACCTTCGTGGGGCCGGTGGCGCCCGATGTGCCCGCCAGTTATCAAGTCGAAGTGTTGCGCGAAGGCAAGGCAGTCAGTCAGTTGCTAGGCCGCGTCGTTCAGAACGG
This sequence comes from Pseudomonas sp. Irchel 3H9, assembly GCF_900187495.1. Taxonomy (NCBI): domain Bacteria; kingdom Pseudomonadati; phylum Pseudomonadota; class Gammaproteobacteria; order Pseudomonadales; family Pseudomonadaceae; genus Pseudomonas; species Pseudomonas sp. Irchel 3H9. The sequence continues at coordinate 1,027,851 of NZ_FYDK01000001.1, forward strand.
TGAAGTGGCGACCCTGGTGCAAGCCAGTTTCGGCGCATCCCGTGAGTCAGAGATAGATGTGGCAAGCGACGCGGCGCCGGTGTTCAAACACTGGGACGAGTGCCAGGAGTTGCCCTATATCAAGGGCGTGACGCCTGAATTTATGCGTCACTTAGCAATGCGCTGGAGCGTCGGCGGCCTGCCATTCACCGGTAATAAGTCCCGCGAAATGGGGGGCTGGGTTCGCTTGCGTGGGGATGTGAAAGAAGAGCCGTTGACCGAGGCGCATATCCTCGCCCTGGTCGACGCCTGGCCGCCGGCATTGCTGCCGCACCTGAAGAAACCGGCACCGGGCAGCACCCTGACCTGGACCATCGAATTCATCCAACCGTTGCAGGATCTGACCACCCTCGATTGGTGCCAGTACTGCGTCAACATCGAACACGCCCGCGACGGCTACGGCCATGCTGCCGCTGCGCTGTGGAGCCCTACCGGCGAGTTGATTGCTATCAGCCGCCAGACTGTTGTGGTATTCGCTTAAGCATCAGTGCAGATGGCGCTGGCGCCAGGCGCGCCACCTGCCACTGCTTGACACAACGCGCGCAGAGGTCACGAACTGCTCAATTACCAGGCGCTCACCGCATGTTTGCGGTCACTGAACGGCTGACTCGCCTGGGCTTCCAGGCTGTGACCATGACGCTGCAATGCCACGCCGGCCAGAATGCCGACTACGCCAACGGCGAAACTGGCCAGGCTCAGACTAAAGGCCCCAGAAACGATCAACAGAAAGCCAACGATAAACAGCGGCACGGCGATCAGGTTCAAGGCCATGTTCGTTGGATGCTGGTGCGTCTGCGGGTAGCTACGCCATTGCCAGGCGGGGAAATTCGGATGACGTTTGCCCATGATGGTGATTCCTCTGTCCGTTGAAACAACATGGAGAGAGTTTAGGTGGGGGCGGGCGCGTGGGCGAATTGGGGCTCGCTATGGGGCTCATAGCCAGTCCTACAGTTTCAATTGCCCAATCGCCTTGCTCAACTCCCCTGCCAACGTCGCCAGTTCATTGCTGGTCGTTGCCGAATCCACGGTTTGTTGCACGGTGTTCTCGGTCACATCGCGGATACTGACCACTGCGCGGTTCATCTCTTCGGCCACATGGCTTTGCTGTTCGGCGGCAACGGCGATTTGAGTGTTGCTTTCACGCATCTGCGCCACGGCACCGGTGATTTCGGCGAGTGCGGCACCGGCTTCCTGGGCTTGTTGCACGCAGTCGTCGGCCTTGAACGAGCTTTCCTGCATAAAGTCCACCGCGTCGCGGGTACCGGCTTGCAGCGCCGAAACCATACGGGTGATCTCGTCGGTGGAGCTTTGCACGCGCTTGGCCAGATTGCGCACTTCGTCGGCGACGACTGCGAAGCCACGGCCCATTTCTCCAGCGCGGGCGGCTTCAATAGCGGCGTTGAGGGCGAGCAGGTTGGTCTGTTCGGCGATGCTGTGAATCACGCTGACCACACCGTTGATTTTCTGGCTGTCTTCAGCAAGCTTCTGGATCATTACGGCAGTTTGTTGCACGCCGCTGGAGAGTCCGGCAATCGAGTGTCTTACCCGAGTCACCACTTCCTGGCCGCTACCGGCGAGGGTGTCGGCGGATTGGGACAAATCTCGCGTGGCGCCAGCATGTTGGGCGATGTGGTAGACGGTGGCGGTCATCTCGTTGATGGCCGTGGCGGCCTGGTCGGTTTCGCTTTGCTGGCCGAGCATGCCGTGCTGCACCTCATTCATGCTGCTGGCCAGACGTGCAGCGCCTTCGTCCAGTTGCCGAGCGGTGCGCGCCACGGTGCTGACCACGCGCTGGTAGCCAGCCTGCATGGCATTGAACGCGCTGGCCATCTGGCCGACTTCATCCTTGCAGGCCAGGGGGACGCGGGCCGACAGGTCGCCGGTTTTCTCCACGTGCAGCATGACATCCTTGAGCGTGTTGAGCTGACTGAGCAGGAAGCGGATCAGCAGTTGCGAAGCGCCAAGCATCACAAGCATCAGGATTGCGACAGCCACAGCGTAATTAGCGAAGCGGTCACTGAAGACCTGGCTCAAGCTTGGCGCGTAGGCAAGTACGCCAATGTATTGCCCATCCGGGCGGGCAATGACTTCAGCGCCTATCAATGGATTTTCGCCAAACAGCGGCATGTGATTGAGTTCGACCCAGCCGGTGGTGGTGCTCAGGGCTGACAGATCCAAATCGCCCAACTGTGGGACTTGGCCTCGGGCAAACGTCAGCCAATGCGAGTCCTTGGGGAGCGGCTGGTTGGTTGGCCAAGCCGCCAACAATCGCCCCTGGGCCTGCGCCGAAACCTGGGAGGCTGTGCTGCGCGCTTGTTGTTCGAGCTGCACGGCGTACAGCACCAGCAGCAGGGTGGTGATGAAGGCGACCGCGTTGACGGCCCAGAATTTGTACTTCAGCGAGATATTGCTAAGCCAGGCACCCATGGAAGGTTTTCTCTGATAGCGGAAACAGTATTGGCAAGGTGCCATTATTGTGCCGCTACTCAGAAAACCGGTTTTGACATGGGTCAATGCGCCGCATCAATCCAAGGTCGGCAACCCAAAAAAAGCGCGTGAACAGGCAGTGCTGTGGTCGGCCAAGTCTTGCGCGCTTTCGTTGCGGTGCAGGGCGACTTCGCGCAGCACTTCCGTCAGATAAGCCGGTTCGTTACGACCGTTTTTCGGCTTGGGACGCAAGGTGCGCGGCAGCAGGTAAGGCGCATCGCTTTCCAGCATCAGGCGGCCCCGGGGAATTTCTTTGACGAGTGGGTGCAGGTGCGTCCCACGGCGCTCGTCGCATATCCAGCCGGTGATGCCAATGTGCAGATCGAGGTCGAGGTAGCTGAACAGCGCCGCCTGTTCGCCGGTGAAGCAATGCACTACGGCGGCGGTGAGGTGGTCGCGGTAGTCCTTGAGGATCTCCAGCAGGCGTTGGTTAGCGTCACGCTCATGGAGAAATACCGGGAGCTTTAGCTCGACGGCCAGGGCCAGGTGTTCTTCCAGGACTTTTTCCTGTTGCGGGCGCGGTGAGAAATCCCGGTTGAAATCCAGGCCGCATTCGCCCACGGCACGTACGCGGCTTTCGCTGAGTAAACCGCGCAAACGCTGGGCGCTGTCGCCGTTCCAGTCGCTGGCGGAGTGGGGGTGGATGCCTGCGGTGCTGAACAGGCGTTGGCCGCTTTCGTCGAGGTTTACGCACAGTTCCAGAGCCTGTTCGCTGCCGTCGACGCTGGTGCCGGTGAGTACCAATTGCTGCACGCCGGCGGCGTAGGCGCGGTCGAGAACGGCCTGGTGCTTGTCGTCGAAACTGGGGTTGGTCAGGTTGACGCCGATATCAATGAGTTGCATGGTGCTATCTCCGCCTGCGGCCGGAAAGCATATCAGAGCTGTAGATTTATAAGAAAAACGAAGAACTACAATGAGTTATAGCTGTCTTTGAACGTCGCAAGTGACATCGTGTTTGGCTGAACGCCCTGCACTGTGCCACCGTTGCACGCAAAGCCTGCGCATAAAGCGCTCTGTTTCTGACCTCCACCGCGTCGTTTTTCGCGAGCGCGTTGGCCAGTATTCTTTCCGGAGAGCGGATGATCCGACCCTCGGCGTTGCTTATGTTGTGCCTGGCGTTACTGTTGCCTTTGGCGGCGGTTGCGCGTCTGGACGGGCCGCTGGAAGTGACCAAGCCTGGCAAGGTCCGTGACTTGGCGGAGATTCGTTCAAGTCGCACCCTTCGGGTATTGGTCAACCAAAGTCGCAACAGTTCCGGCGAGGTGCAGGGCCAGGCCATCGGTGTTGAATACCACCGCCTACGCGCCTTCGAGCAATACCTCAACGGTCACGCCCGTGATGGCCAGGAAATAAACCTCAAGATAATCCCCAAGGCCAAGGATCAATTGCTCGGCGCGCTGGCCCGTGGTGAAGGCGATCTGGTTGCTCCTGGCGAGTTGCTTGATGTGAAGGCTGCTCACAAGATCAGCACCAGTAGCCCGATTGCCAGCGCTGTACCGTTGTGGCTGGTGGGGGTGAAGGGAGAGCGGCGTTTTACCAAGTTGGAGCAACTGTCAGGACGAACGCTGGCGCTGACCACTGGCAGTGCGGCAGCGGATGCCATCAGCCAGGTCAATCAGAAGCTGGCCCTGCACAAGCAGCCACCGGTGAAGGTGGAATGGGTGGACCCGACCCTGGCAGTGGAGGACGTTCTGGAAATGGTGCAGGCGGGGATTTTCCACCTCACCATTGTCGAGAAACCGATTGCCGAACGCTGGTCTAAGATCCTGCCCAAGTTGCGCTTCGACAAACAAGTCGTCATCAGCGAACCCGGCGACGAATACTGGTTTGTTCGCCAGGACGCTTCGATGCTGCGTGCAAGTATTGATCGCTTTCTCAAGACCTATCGCACGCCTTCCGACCAGGACGTGGCGTTTCAACGTATTTATCGACGCCTCTACCAGGTGCGCAACCCACTGGCCCGCGCCGACCGCCAGCGCCTGGAAAAGCTGCGGCCAGTGCTGCAAAAACATGCCCGCGAGCAGGGCATGGACTGGCTTAACCTTGCAGCGCTGGCTTTCAAGGAATCCGCCTTCGATCCTGGCGCGCGCAACAGCGGTGGTCCTACCGGCTTGATGCAGATCACACCCTCAGCGGCCCAGCGGGTGGGCGTCAACAATATCGAAAGTCTCGACAGTAATGTGCAGGCGGGCGCGCGTTATCTGGCGTTGATCCGTCGCAAGTTCTTCGCCAGCCCCAAGCTCAACGAGCGTGAACGCATGGCTTTTGTACTCGCGGCCTACAACATGGGCCCGGAGCGCGTGCAGGGTATGCGCACCGAGGCCAGGCGCCGCGGATTGAACCCCAACCAATGGTTCTTCCAGGTGGAGCGCATTGCCATGGAGCAGGTGGGAATGGGCGGCGTCAGCTATGTTAATAGCGTCAACAAGTACTTCTTGGCGTTCGATCGGGAGCGTGAGTCCCTGGAGCCGCCAGCACCGAAAATTGCCTCACGGAAGTAATCGATTTTATCGATATTAATCAGGCATTTTTTCGGCTTTTATCATTGTTTAAACTGATTAATATAGCGGCCAACCAACCCCTACTTCGAAAAGGATTTACTCCATGAGCCCAATGATCAAAAGCCTACTGTCCACTCGTGCCGGCTACGGTCTGACCATCCTGCGCATTGTTGTTGGCATCATCTTCGCCGCCCACGGTTCGCAAAAACTCTTCGGTTGGTTTGGCGGCTACGGCTTGGCGGGCACTGCCCAATGGATGGAAAGCATCGGCCTGGCGCCGGGTACCCTGATGGCGCTGCTGTCGGGCGGAACTGAGTTTTTCGCCGGCCTGGCCCTGATCATCGGTCTGCTGGTACGCCCTGCTGCGTTGGGCCTGACCATTCTGTCGGTGGTGGCGATCTTCTCGGTGCATATCCATAACGGTCTGTTCATGGCCAACAACGGTTACGAGTTCGCATTAGCCTTGTTGGGCGGGTCCGTGGCAGTGCTGCTGGAAGGTGCCGGCAAACTGTCTGCCGACCGTGCAATAGCCAACTGACCCCTCTACAACACCTGAAGAGGCCCGCCATGTGCGGGCCTTTTCGTTGCTCGGGATTCTTGACATCGGCCATCCGGCTTCTCTAGGATGCTGCCCATGCGCCGATTTAAACAGCTAATTGCGGGGCGCCACTGGGACTCGATGCAGCCCGACAGAAGCCTGTTCTCCCCTGAGGAAACAGCTTCGAAATACCGCTAAAGCGCTGGTTCGGTGTTGCCTCTCACCTGCCCGCAGACTTTTGAGGCAGAGACACGACACTATGAATGCACTACGCCCCCTGATACGCCTGGCTCCGATCACTGCGGACCTTACTCAACGCAATCCGAAAATCCTCTTGGGCGGTAAGCACCAGCCCACGCTGTTGCGTTACCTGGACGGCTGGCCACGTCGCACCGGGCGGCCTTCGGCTTTCCTGATCCAGTTTGTCGAAGATGGCGGTTCCCTGGCCCGTTTTGCGAGTAATAGCTTCGACCTGGCAGTTATCCAGGCGCCCAGTGCCAGCGACGCGGCTGAAGTGATTCGTCAACTCACACGTATTGCCCGGCAGGGGCTGATTGCCAGGCGTTGAGGGCTCAGGAGAGTCCGACACTCGCCTGTAATCGGCGCCGTTTATTCCTTACAAAAACCACCCAAGCGACCAGACAGAGCACGCCCGGGATTGCCAAGGTCACGAACAGCTTTATCGCGAGCTCCAGGCGATGCACCTCAGCGTGCGTCTGAGCCCTCAAAGCGTGTAATTCCATGGGTAAGCGCAGGCGCTCCTTGTTGAGCGCCACCAATTGGGGGGTGGTGTCCACTGCTTGGGAGCCGAGGGGGGCTGCCGGTGGGTTCAGCATTTGCCATTCCTGTTCCGTTCGTAACAGACGCCGTTCCAATTCAGTCGCCTTCTGCACGTAGGCTTGTTCGGCGTTGTCGCGTATCCGCTCCATCATGTTCTTCGATCTGTCCATCGGTGCGCGCGGGCGGATGTTGGTCAGTGAATCGCTTGCGGACAGGTTATCCAGCGTATTTAAGATAAAGACTGCGTTGCTGTCAGGCGCTGAGCTATTGATGTGATCCGTGAGCAAATCAGTGTCGGCCACCACCACCACATGGATCTGTGCCGCTTTTTGCAAACCTGCGGGCTGCTCCTTAATGCCATCGGGGAATGCTGAGTAGGCTGGCCCCTCTATACGAGCAGCAATCACATGGTGTTGCGCCCGAGTGGATGCGTTATCGGCCGTTGAGTCGATCTCATGTGCTGAGGTAAATCGGTTGGTTTCCAGCAACCTGGATTGCCCGGAACTTTGCAGAAGCGGGGTGAGGGTGGTGCCGCTTTTTTTGCGATGAAAAAGCGCACCACTGCTCGAGACCGTCACAGTATTAAGTTTCCAAGTGCTGATGTCGTGCGTGTTCATTGCCTGCCGAGGCAGCTTCAATCTGCCCGGATACTGCACTGGGAGCTTACCCAGCTCAGGTGCCGCCGATTCCGCGTAGCGGTGGTCGATTAGAAACTTGTCTGCTGGCATCTCTACGCCCCAAGCGGAAAGCACCTCTGTCAGACGGGTATTGGCGGACGTGATGTTCGAACTTTGCTCAGGCATGGGGTCGATAAACATCATCAATTTACCGCCCCTCAACACAAATTGTTCAATCCCATACAACGATTGTTCGGGCAGCGCTTCAGGACGCACGACCATAAGCGTTTTGACGTGTTCCGGTATGCGCTCGGTGGTCGCCTCCAGATTGACCAGGTTGAAATGACGCTGCATTTCCGTCACCAACTGGCCTGCATAGTCTCCCATCGCTAAACCAGACAATAGTCCGATAACCGGGCGGTCTGGGTACTGCAACTTATAGATCAGATGGCTGATTTCATATTCGAGCAATGGCTCCCGGTCCAGGCTGAATGATTCAATACGTTGCGCTCCGTGGCCGGCTCGGGTGCCGATTAGCCCCAGAAATCCCGCCTGGTCGTCGAGACCGAAAAGCCTGGCTTTGTAGGCGTCTTCTGAAAAAGATCCGGGATCAATAAGGTGCAGATTGATCATACCCTTCGCTGCTTTTTCGTATTCCCGCAACCGGTCTTCTATGTGCTTGCCGTGGCGCTTTAGGGCGAAGCTTCGTTTCGGGTCGTTATTGGTATTGAAATAATACAAGTCCAGTGGCGACTCAAGCGACGAAAGTAATTGTCTAGCGGGTGGGGAGAGGGTGTGGACCTTATGTCGCGAAAGATCCCATCGAATATCAGGAATTTTCGCTATCCAAACTAAGTTGAACGCTAGAAATAATAACAATATGACAGTGAGTGTAATGCCTGTGCGCAGAGTAGGTTGCATGGAGGGCTTTCCTTCTCAGCGATGTCGGTAATTGAGGGTTACTGTCGTGGCTGTGAGGAAGGCGACTATTATACTAATGAAGTAAAGGATGTCGCGAAGCATAAACTTTCCGTTGTCAATAGCGCTGAACCTTGAAAAAGGGCTTAGGGAGGCCAGGCTGTCTATTGCCCAGATGGGCGCCTGATGCTCTAGTGCATCAAGCAAATAAGAAAGAGCGCTGGAGGTGAGCAGCAGGCCTACTGTCAGTATGAAAAGGACAGTGCGCTGAGGCAGTAGTGTGAAAATAAACAATCCAACAGATAAATAACTGCCTGCCAGCAGCCAGCTAGACATAAATTGCGAGGCAATAATATTGTTGTCTGCATTACCCATGTAGTTGGCAATGATGACGAGGGGGAACGCCAACATCAGGGCCATGCCCACCACGGCCCAGGCTGCTAGAAATTTTCCAACAACCCATTCATGCGTCGTGACGGGCACTGTTTTCATCAGGTCGAGAAAGCCTGCATTGGACTCGTCCGACCAAAGTTGCGTCGCGAGTGAAGGAATCAATAATAGATATAGCCAAGGGTGCAACTGGAAAAAAACCTGCAAGGTATTGATGTCGTGTTCAGGCCACGGACTCATGTGCAACCCGAGTGCCACGTAAAGCACTGAAAAAATGGCAACGCTCAGATAAGTGCCGGGTGTGCAGGCGTAGTGGAGAAGTTGACGCTTGAAAATGACTGGCAGCAGTTTCAAAGACGGGCCTCACGGCTCAGATGATGAACCACATCGCTCAGTCGACCGGGCTCTAGGTTCAGTGAGTTGATTTTCCATCGGCGATGGGCAATGAGTGCATTGATGTGGGGGTAGATGGTGTGTCCTGGCATGGCCAGGACGGTCACCGTACCGGGTGCATGCCGATGCTCTTCGATCCCTGCCACACCTGGCAGTACGGCCAGAGCCAACAAGTCCAACGGAGCGTCTGCGGCGAGGGTGACCGCCTGAAAATGACGGGAGTTGCGTTGCAAATCGGGCATTGGGGTGTCGGCCACCAGGCGATTGCCTGCGATAACCAGCGCGCGAGTACAGAACTCGGACAATTCATCGCAGTGGCGGGAGGCGACGATCACTGTCATGTCTTGTGTCAACGACAGGATAAGCGCCCTGAATTTGTGTTTTTGATCAGGTGTGAGCCCTTCAGTTGGCTCATCGAGTAACAGCAGCGTAGGGGTGTGCAAGATGGCTTGGGCAATGGCGACTTTGCGCTTAAGGCCGATCGACAGCGCATCAAGGGGCGCGTTGAGCACCGATGACAATTCCAATCGTGCAGCAGCCTGTTCAACCTTTGCGCGCTTTTCGGTGCCGCAAAGTCCGCGGATGGCTGCGATGTAGTCAAGGAACTCTTTAACCAGCATCGTCGGGTGACTGACACACTTGTTAATTTGGTAGCCGACTATCTTTTTTACTTTATTCGATTGGGTGGTTGTATCGATACCTTGGATGTTGATATGTCCGCTGAAGGGGAGTGTCGAGCCTGAGATTAAATCGAGAAGTGCTGTTTTAACTGTAGGATTTTCTCCGAATAGTCCCAGGCATTCATGTTTGCAGGCGCTAAATGAAAAATCGTTGATTATTGTTTTCTTGTTTAGATGTTTTATCAGGTTGGTTATTTTGATCATTTAGTCTGGTGCGCGCAGGGCGAAGATGTTGAAAAAGAATACGAGCAATAGTGGTTTTTGGGAACTCCGATAAGCATTAATAGGAAAAGTCCTACGTGCACGCTAGGCAGGTCGCTGGAACAATTGTTTTGTGTTTGTAATCTCTAACTGCCTAGTGTTTGTCTGGGAGTTGTAGAGATTTTCCGAATGTCTAATGAGACCTGATTATCATGATGCTTCTACGTACTCTTGTTCTTGAACGCGATGGCCAAGATACGCCGGTCAACGGGGCGTTGCTCTGTGGATTTGCTGTTGGTCAGATTGCCTCAAACTTTCTTGTTTATAGCTTGGATGAAGAGGTGGAGCCGGCGAGTTCAAGGGTCTATATCGCAACCCTGCGCAAAAAACTCGATCGGTATTTTCTGGATGGGGTAGAGTCCAAGGAAGACTTACAGGTGGCAATGCAAGTTTTTAAGCAGATTCTTACATCGGCGTCGGGTATTAAGACCGGCAGTGTTACCGACACTCAAGTTTCTTATCATTTTCTCGATTTGAAAGGGTGCAAACTGCCCCCTGCGAGGCCTGAAGAGCATCATTCGGTGACCATCAAGAAGGCCCTGGTGATGAAGGTGATCACCCTGGGAATGTCTGCTCCGGTGATGCCACCCATCGAAAGTGCTTCATTGATTGTGCCTTCCATTCGCTTCTCGTCGAAAATGAGTGCGCCTCCCAGGGACGCGGACCCAACCGAGCCTGCCCAGTTGCCCGTAAATGAACAGACGCCAGAAGAGCCAAGGCAGATGCCAATCAATGAGCCGGTGACCGTGTTGCGGACTGCACCAGCCGTAATGAATGAGCCAGACGCTCCGGTGCAGCCAAAGCAACTGGCGCCAGCAGACCGCTGCAACCTGTTCGAAGTGGACAGTACGCTGACCAACCTTGCTCGTGTCGCTCAGGAACTCACCCAACAAAAACTCGCTGCAATGGAACGCGAAACAGCCCTTGATCAATGGCAGGCCCGATTGCAGCAAGAGCAGAGTCAATTGGATGAAAGGACCCGCGAATTGGAACAGCGCACCACTCAGTTGCATGACCAATCGTTGGCCGTCAGTCAGCGGACCGAAGCCCTGAAAGTGATGACTTCGCAAGTGTCGGGTTTACGCCAGAGTTTGCGGGGTGTGCTGCTTGACCTGGATCAGACCCTGGATGGTTAGACTGCCCTGGCTACTTTCCCGGGTTCATTTATCATCAACCCCAGCGAACCGACGTCAGGGAGTTATTGCCTGGCCTATCGGCATCTATGGACATTGCCTGGGGATGCATGCGTTTGAGTACCAAGCTGATTACCAAAGAAGGTCATGAGGCGCTGAAGAAAGAGCTGGATTATCTGTGGCGCGAAAAACGTCCAGATACCACGCGCAAGGTGACGTGGGCCGCCTCACTGGGGGATCGCAGTGAGAATGCCGACTACCAGTACAACAAGAAGCTGCTGCGAGAAATCGACCGACGGGTGCGTTACCTGCGCAAGCGTCTGGAAGACATGCGCGTGGTGGAGTACATGCCCGAGCAGGAAGGTAGGGTTTTTTTTGGTGCTTGGGTCGATATTGAAAACGAGCAGGGAGAGACCAAGCGTTTTCGCATAGTCGGCTATGACGAGATTTATGACCGGATGGATTACATTTCTATCGACTCACCAATGGCTCGTGCCTTGTTGCGCAAGGAGGTCGACGATGAGGCCATCGTGCAGACTCCCGGTGGCGAAGTGTGCTGGTGGATCACCGGGATCGAATATGTGAAATAGGCAATGATGGCCCGCAGTCTTTGAAGAGTGCGGGCCATCGGCGTTTCAGCCTTCGCGCAATACCGTCAGTGGGCTGGCATTCAACGCGCGGCGTGTGCCGAATACTCCTGCGGCACCGATCAGTACGGCGCCGATGATCGGCAGCAGCAACAGCCATGGGTGCGGGTGCCAGACCAGGTCAAAGGCATAACGGTACAGCACCCAGGTCACCAGTTCGGTACCCAATGCCGCCAACAAACCGCTGACGGCGCCCAGCAAGCCAAACTCGATACGCCGTGCCTTGACCAGCAACTTGCGTTCCGCGCCCAGCGCTCGTAGCAGTGCGCCTTGGCGGATGCGCTCGTCCAGCGTGGCCTGTAAACCGGAGAACAACACGGCCATCCCGGCAGCCAGTACAAACAACAGCACGTATTCCACCGCCAGGGTCACTTGGGCGAGGATGCTGCGCAATTGCTCCAGCAGGGCCTCAACCTGGAGGATCGTAACCGCCGGAAATGCTCGCGACAGATCGACGATTTGTTGGTCATGCCCTGACGCCAGGTAGAAGCTGGTCAGGTAGGTGGCCGGCAGGTCCTTCAACGTGCCGGGCTGAAAAATCATGAAGAAGTTCGGCTGGAAGTTATCCCAGTTGATGGTTCGCAGGCTGGTGACCCGCGCTTCACGATTTTCCCCGGCAATGGTGAACACCAGGTGATCGTTCAACTTGAGCTTGAGGCTTTCAGCAACTTTGGCTTCTACCGAGACGCCAGGAATATCCTCGGTGGGTCGTTGCGACCACCATGAGCCTGCAGTCAGCGTATTGCCCGGTGGCAGGTCGGCGGCCCAGGTCAGGCTCAGATCGCGTTGTACTGCGCGGTCGCCGCTGGAGTCCTTGCTGACTATATCCTGTACCGGGTCGCCATTAATGCTAATCAACCGGCCCGGCACCACGGGGTACAGCGGCGCTGATTGCGCCTGCACTTCCAGCAGGCGGGCGCTAAAGGCGTCCTTGTCGGCCGGCAGGATGTTCAGCGCAAAGTAGTTAGGCGCGTCCTTGGGCAACTGGTTTTGCCAAGTGTCCAGCAATTCGCCGCGCAGCAGGGCGATCAAACCCATGGACAATAAGATCAAGCCAAACGCCAGTGACTGGCCCGCCGCCGCCAATGGGTGGCGCAGCAGTTGGCCCAAGCCCAGGCGCCAGGGCAGGGAGGCGCGAGCCAGCAGGCGCCGCAGGCTTTGCAACAGCAGCAAAAGCAAGCCGCCGAGGACCAGCGCAGCCACCACGCCACCGCCCAGCAGGGCGAAGGTCAGCACCAGATCCAGGCTCAGGCGCCACATGATCAGGCCCAGTGCGAACAGCGCAGCGCCGTAAACCATCCAGGTGCTGGACGGAATTGGCAGCAGGTCGCGGCGCAACACCCGCAACGGCGGTACCCGACCGAGTGCTGCCAACGGCGGCAGGGCAAAACCGGCGAGAGCCACCAGCCCGGTGCCGATCCCGGCAACGGCCGGCAACAGTCCCCCGGGGGGAACATCCGCTGGCAGCAGGTCGTGCAGGAAATAGAACAAGCCGAACTGTGCCAGCCAACCGAGCAGGGCGCCGGCCAGGCTTGCGAGCAAACCCAGTACGGTCAGTTGCAGGCTGAACAGCAACATGGCTTCGCGTCGTGACAGTCCCAGGCAGCGCAGCAATGCACTGGCGTCGAAGCGTCGGGTGGCAAAGCGGTTGGCCGACAAAGCCACGGCCACGCCGGCCAGCAGCACGGCTACCAGGCTGGCCATGTTCAGGTAGCGCTCGGCTTTGCCCAAGGCGCCGCCAATCTGTTGATTGCCGTCGCGTGAGTCCTGCAGTCGCTGGTTGGCGGCGAGCCCCGGCTTGAGCAGGTCGCGATAGGTTTGCAGCACCGTGCTTTCCGGCGGCCCGCGCCATAATTCGCGGTAGCTGACGCGGCTGCCGGGTTGGACCACGCCGGTGGCGTCCAGGTCTGCCAGGTTGATCATCACCCTTGGCGTGAGGCTGTAGAAGTTGCCGGCGCGATCTGGTTCGTAGGTGAGTACGCGGGCCAGACGCAGGGTTTTCATGCCGACATCGACGCTGTCGCCGATTTTGAGGTCCAGTGCCGTCAGCAGCCGCGCCTCCACCCAGGCTTCGCCGGGTTTGGGGCCGCCGCCAGGGGTTTCATCGCCAAAGGGCGCAGCAGCGCTCTTCAGTTCGCCTCGCAGCGGATATTGCTCGTTGACCGCCTTGATACTGGAAAGCTGGATTCCGTTATCTGTGGCGATAACACTGGAGAACTCCACGACTCGCGCGTGATCCAGACCCAGTTCGGTCCCGGAGCGGATTTGCTCGGACCGGGCTGGTGAGCTTCCTTCAAGTACCAGGTCGGCGCCTAGGAACTCGGTGGCGCGCAACATCATGGCGCCGTTGAGACGTGCACCGAAGTAACCGATAGCAGTGCTGGCGGCCACGGCCACCAGCAGGGCAAAGAACAACACGCGCAATTCGCCGGCGCGGGCATCGCGCAGCAATTGACGCATGGCAAGGCTGAACAGGCGCAACAGCGGCAAACGTGCCATCAAGGCTCCAGGGGCGCTACCATCAGGCCGGCTTCAAGGCGGATCAGGCGTCGGCAACGGTGGGCCAGGCGCTCGTCGTGGGTGACCAGCACCAGGGTCGTGCCGCTCTCTTTATTGAGCTCGAACAGCAGGTCGCTGATGCGCTCGCCGGTGTGGCTGTCGAGATTGCCGGTGGGTTCATCGGCAAACAGCACGTCCGGTTCGGCGGCAAAGGCGCGAGCAATGGCTACACGCTGCTGCTCGCCACCGGAAAGTTGGCGTGGCGAGTGGGTGAGGCGCTGGCCGAGGCCCACGCGTTCCAGCAGGTGTTTGGCGCGCTCACGGGCGTCTTTGCGGCCATCCAGCTCCAGCGGCAGCATGACGTTCTCCAGCGCGTTAAGGCTGTCGAGCAGTTGGAACGACTGGAACACAAAACCTACGTGTTCGGCGCGGATGCGTGCGCGCTGGTCTTCGTCGAGGCGGCTGAGGGCTTGTCCGGCGAGGGTGACTTCGCCGCTGCTGGGCAGGTCGAGTCCGGCCAGCAGGCCGAGGAGGGTGGATTTACCGGAGCCGGAGCTGCCGACGATAGCCAGGCTATCGCCCTTGTTCAGTTCGAGGCTCAGTTCGTGCAGGATAGTCAGTTCACCTTCCGCGCTGGGAACCACTTTGCTAAGGTTCCGCGCGGTGAGAATGCTTGCGCCCATGGAGAATCCGATGCGAATGTGGTTTTTGAGTGCTGGCCTGGCCTTGATGTGCATGGCCCAGAACGCAGCGGCGGGTACAGTCCTGATCGTTGGCGATAGTATCAGTGCCGGTTTCGGCCTGGATACACGCAAAGGGTGGGTTGCCTTGTTGGAGCAACGGCTCAAGAAGGAAGGTTTCGACGATAAAGTGGTCAACGCCTCCATCAGTGGTGATACCAGTGCTGGAGGTCTCGCGCGGCTGCCGGCGGCCCTTGCAGAGCATAAGCCTGAGGTAGTGATTATCGAACTGGGTGGCAATGACGGCCTGCGCGGTATGCCCCCTACGCAATTGCAACAAAATCTTGCGTCGATGATTCAGAAGTCCCAGGACAGCGGCGCGAAGGTGCTGTTGCTGGGCATGCAGATTCCACCTAACTATGGGAAGCGTTATGTCGACGCCTTCGCCAAAGTATTTGCCGATGTCGCCCAGCAGAAAAAGGTGCCGTTGGTACCGTTTTTCCTTGAAGGAATCGGCGGCAATTCGCAATTGATGCAGGCTGACGGGCTGCACCCGGCTGTCGCTGCTCAGGGCAAGTTGCTGGAAAATGTCTGGCCTACGCTAAAACCGCTGCTATGACGCTTTTCTACTGGCAGGCTTTCGGCTAAGGTGGCGCCCCCCCGATCTGGAGCCCCCGATGTCGCGTCCTGCCTGGTCACTGTTTAACTACCAACTGATCGAGCCGGACGAGCAGTTGGATCTCTTCGCCTGCCAGGAAGTGCGGGTGCATTTAGTGGCGCGTCAATTGGAACTGGGCGGCTCCATTGATCGCACGCTGTGCGGCACGTTACTGCCAGCGCAGCCACGTTGGTCGCGGGTTGATCGCTCGATTTTCCAGGACCAGCGCCTTTGCCCCTTGTGCCGGGCCATCTTGGAGTCCCAAAAGCGCGGCACACCGCCGATCTGGCCTGAGCTGCGTTTCGAACTCTAGGGGCCGCGACACGCTTGCAGCTAGAAGCTCACATCACGTATACAATCGATTTTTACCTACACGTCGTTCTGCGAAGGATTTTCCGGATGTTGTCGCGCCTTTCCGTCGTCACCTGCTGCCTGTCTCTCGCTGCACTCTGTGCGGCGGGTTCTGCATCTGCTTTGCAGTTGCCCTTGCCACCTCCGGGTGAAGACATCGTCGGCCAGGTCCAGGTGATCAAGGCCAAGTACGAAGACACCTTTGCCGACCTGGGCACCACTTACGACCTGGGCTATTCGGAAATGGTCGCGGCCAACCCAGGTGTTGATGCCTGGTTGCCGGGAGCGGGCACCGAGATCGTGCTGCCGACGCGTTTTATCCTGCCGCCGGGGCCTCGCGAGGGCATCGTGATCAACCTGGCGGAATACCGGCTCTATTATTTCCCCAAGGGCCAGAACGTGGTCTACACCTTCCCGTTGGGGATTGGTCGTGAGGGCTGGGGCTCGCCCATTGCCCACACCAGTATTATCGCCAAGACGCCGAACCCGACATGGACGCCGCCGGCTTCGATCAAGGCCGAACACGCCGCCAACGGTGATCCTTTGCCTAACGTGGTGCCTGCTGGCCCAGATAATCCGCTGGGCCCGTTCAAGTTCACCCTGGGCACACCGGGTTACCTGATCCACGGCTCCAACATGAAGTTCGGTATTGGCACACGTACCAGTCATGGCTGTTTCCGCATGTTCAACAATAATGTGCTGGAGATGGCGGGCATGGTGCCGGTAGGTACGTCGGTGCGCATCATCAACGATGCCTACAAGTTCGGCAGCAGCGGCGGCAAGGTCTATCTGGAAGCGCATACGCCTTTGAATGATGATGGAACGCCATCGGTGGTCGACAAGCACACGGCGGTGATCAACGCTTTGCTCAAGCGTGAAGACTTGGCCAATAACCTGCGGGTCAATTGGGATCAGGTGCGTGATGTGGTGGCCGCGGAAGATGGTTTGCCGACTGAAATCGGCGTGCCAGGTGGGGCGCCTATAGCGTCCAGCTCGCTGATCGATCTTCAGCAGTAACTCTGCTCGATCAAAAGCCCGCCCACAGCCTTGCGCTGCGGCGGGCTTTTTATTGCCTGCGTTCAGGTGCTAATCGCAGACAATAAAAAAGCCGATCCATAAATGGATCGGCTTGATAACAATCCCGAAGGATTATTACTTGCGGCTAGCTTTTTCAAGCATACGCAGAGCGCGCTCGTTAGCTTCGTCAGCAGTCTGTTGTGCTTTTTGAGCAGCAGCCAGAGCTTCATCAGCTTTACGGTAGGCTTCGTCTGCACGGGCCTGGGAGCGAGCTGCTGCGTCTTCAGTTGCAGTCAGACGAGCTTCGGTTTCTTTGGAGACGCTGCTGCAACCGGTAGCCAGAACTGCGGCCAGAGCCAGAGCAGAGAATTTCAGAACGTTGTTCATCGTGTTCCCCTTCAAGGACTTTCTATTAAATGGCTACTTTCTCAGAGTGAGCTAATAGCCGGCGTACATACTACCCATTACTTGTAGTAAGTAAACTGACGTAGCGCAAGAAGCAAAAAAAATTCTCGCACCTAATCTATTTTGGCTAATCTTTTGGAGGTTTGTATAAAAACCGTCCAATTTTTTTCATACGGGTGAAGATTGGATCCAGGCTGAAAGCGCCGGCCTGCATGCGTTAAGCTTTGTATATAGATGAAAATTTATATATTCGGGCCGACACTTACGTTGCGTTTGGGGTTGCTTTGCCGGGCATCTTTTACGCATGTAGAGGTGACTTTAAGAGCGCCTGTTCGTCTCAAGGTTCAACTGCCGGCAATGTTCAGGCTTTCGACCAGTGTTTGGTCGAGGCCCCTTCTATATCCACCAGCAGCAGGGGATGACGAGTGCGCCTTGAGCAATTTCAGGATTGGTGCCTACTATTCCCTACGTGCTGGTTGTTAGCGCTCAAGGTTTTCTCGTTGTCGAAACCGGCACGGGGTGGCGTAGATGTTCCTTCGCCGGAAAAACATCGGTAAGGTAGGGGTCAGAATTCAAGACCCGCGAGGAGTAGTGATGAGCGAGGCGTTGTCCATCCACCATGACCAGGCTGGTCATCAGTTCGAGACCAATGTGGACGGTCATCGTGCCTATCTGACCTATATGGACCTCGGGAAGCAGACCCTGGATATCTATCGGACCTTCGTGCCTAACGCACTGCGGGGCCGTGGCATTGCGGCGGCGTTGACCGAAGAGGCCTTAAAGTTTGCCGAAGAGGCTGGCTACACGGTGATCCCTTCCTGCTCCTATGTCGAACGCTACATGGAGCGCCACCAGCGTCATGCCGCGAAGCTCTGAGTGATCAGCAGACAATAAAAAAACGCCGGGCTTAGCCCGGCGTTTTTGTGTGTGCAGTTGCGGTTCAGGTGCGTTTGCGTGTCGGCAATACGTCCTTGAGCTTTGCGTGCATGCTGCGCAGGGTGTTTTCGGTGGCGGCCCAGTCGATGCAGGCATCGGTGATCGACACGCCGTACTGCAAGTCGGCCAGGTCTTTTGGAATCGCCTGGCATCCCCAGTTCAAATGGCTCTCGACCATCAGGCCGATGATCGACTGATTGCCTTCGAGGATCTGGTTGGCAACGTTTTCCATCACCAACGGCTGTAGGGCCGGATCCTTGTTGGAGTTGGCGTGGCTGCAATCGACCATAATGTTTGGCTTGATCTTGGCCTTGTTCAACGCTTGCTCGCACAACGCAACGCTGACTGAATCATAGTTGGGCTTGCCGTTGCCACCGCGCAGTACCACGTGACCGTAGGCATTGCCCTTGGTAGTGACGATGGAGACGCCGCCTTCCTGGTTGATACCCAGGAAACGGTGGGGGCTGGAAACTGATTGCAGCGCGTTGATCGCTACAGTCAGGCCGCCGTCGGTGCCGTTCTTGAAGCCCACGGCCGATGACAGACCGGACGCCATTTCACGGTGGGTCTGGGACTCGGTGGTACGCGCGCCGATGGCCGACCAGCTGATCAGGTCCTGCAGGTATTGCGGGGAGATCGGGTCAAGCGCTTCGGTGGCAGTGGGCAGGCCCATTTCGGCCAAGTCCAGCAGCAACTGACGACCAATGTGCAAACCGTCCTGGATCTTGAACGAGTCGTCCAGGTACGGGTCGTTGATCAAGCCTTTCCAGCCGACGGTGGTACGCGGCTTTTCGAAATAGACGCGCATCACCAAGTACAAGGTGTCGGACACTTCTGCCGCCAGTACCTTGAGGCGCTCAGCATATTCGTGTGCGGCCTTGAGGTCATGGATCGAGCATGGGCCGATTACCACAAAGAGGCGGTGGTCGGTGCCGTCGAGAATCTCACGGATGACTTCGCGACCCTTGGTGACGGTCTGCAGGGCAGCGTCGCTCAGGGGGATTTCGCGCTTGAGCTGATCGGGCGTGATCAGCGTCTCGTTGGATTCGACGTTTAGGTCATTGATCGGTAAATCAGCCATCGTGTTACTCGTCAGGGTCACGGGTGCCGGCCGCCAGCTATCCCCGTGCGGCGGAGCACAGCATGATTTGGATGCAGGGGGGAGGAACCTTAGCGCGTAACACGGGCCCGCGACAATGGGCAAAGCCCCCTTTAATCCCCTGCTGGCCGCACAAACGCCTCATGGGAGAAGTCACTGGCGTGTCGCGCCACCCACTCGCGGGCCAGGGCTTCGACTTTCGCAGGGCTAGGCTCAGCATCTTCGTGCTGGCGGCAGTAGCGCTCTATCCGGCATGCTTGTTCGCCCATGCGCGCACCGAACAACGCATGTTCATCGGTAAACGAAATGCCGACGCGGTAGCCGTTTTCCACCTTGCGACACCACGCCACGTAGCCTGGGTATCGGGCGGTGGCGCCCAGGGATGGAATGTGCAAGTCAACGGCCGTGCCCTGGCGCCAGGCGCGCGGCCAATTGCAGGCAATGCCACCCAGGCCGTTAGAGAGCAGGCGTTGGCGGGGTATGGCGGGAGAGGGGCGTTGGATTAACTCGACAGCGACATCATCAGGGTGAGGTAAAAAACGACCCATGTACACGGACTCCGAGCACCGTCCTGTAGACGGCGGTGGCAGCAGTATAGTGAAGGAACTGGAATTGACCGACCTGGATATTGACCAGCAATTGCTGGGATTGCCAGGGATTTCGCTCGTGGTGTTCACCAGCGTAGGATGCTCCAGCTGCCGTTGGGCGCGCCAGCAACTGCCAGGGTGGCACTTGCCGGTGGACCGTGTGTGCTGGGTGGATGCCGGGCACAACGGTGGCGCGGTTGAACGCTATCAGATCTTTCATTTGCCCGCGTTGTTCGTCGTGTGCGAGGGTCAATTCCTCGGACAATTACAGACACGTCTTACATCTGCCGACCTTGCCGACGCGATCAATCAAGCGTTGATCCGTACTCCAGAGGATTTGCCATGACAGTACAGTCGCCACGCGTTGGCATTATCGGAACCGGTGCCATCGGGGGATTCTACGGTGTGATGCTGGCTCGCGCCGGGTTCGATGTGCACTTTCTGCTGCGCAGCGAATATGCCGCGGTCAGCGAGCACGGCTTGCACATCAACAGCACGGTGCACGGCAAGTTGCACCTGTACCCGGTTCAGGCCTACGCGCGCGCCGCCGATATGCCGCCGTGTGACTGGTTGCTGGTGGGCACCAAGTCCACGGGCAATGTTGAGTTGGCGCCGACCATTGCCCAAATCGCGGCGCCGGATGCCAAAGTGGTGCTGCTTCAAAACGGCCTGGATGTAGAAGACAGCCTGCGAGAACACCTGCCGCTGTCGCTGCATCTGCTCGGCGGCCTGTGCTATATCGGCGTGCACCGTTCTGGTCCGGGTGTGGTTGAGCATCAAGCCTTGGGACGGGTCAATCTGGGCTATCACAGCGGTTCTGCTGCTAACGATGAGGCTCGTCAGAAAGCAATTGTCGAGGCAGGCGCCGCGTTGTTTCATAAGGCTGGTATCGAGTCCCAGGCGATGGCCAATGTGCATCAGGCACGCTGGCACAAGCTGGTGTGGAACGTGCCTTACAACGGCCTTTCGGTAGTGTTGGGGACTGGCACCACGGCCCTGATGGCCGACGAATCCAGTCGCCAACTGATCCAGGCGCTGATGGCTGAAGTGGTGCAGGGTGCCCATGCCTGTGGCCAGGAAATCCCCAAGAGTTACGCTGAGCAGATGTTTGCCATGACCGAAACCATGGACGATTACTTGCCGAGCATGTACCACGACCACGTACATAAGCGCCCGCTGGAGCTGGAGGCCATCTATGCTCGCCCTCTGGCAGCCGCCAAAGCCGCGGGCTGCGAATTGCCGCGTATGCAGGCGCTGTATCAGGCCTTGAGTTTTATTGATCGGCATAACCGCTGATTCGGGGGGTAAATGCATGGCGAAGGGATTGGGCGACAAACTGGTGCTGGCGATTTCGTCGCGGGCCTTGTTCGACCTGAGCGACAGCCACAAGGTCTATCTCGCTCAAGGGGTGGAGGCCTACCGCAAATACCAGATCGAACACGAGGAAGAAATCCTTGAGCCCGGCGACGCCTTCCCGTTGGTCAAAAAGCTGTTGAGCCTCAACGCCAGCCTGGGTCGTGCCCGGGTTGAAGTGGTGCTCGTATCGCGCAACAGTGCCGACACTGGCCTGCGCGTATTTAACTCTATTCAGCACTACGGCCTGGATATTTCCCGCGCCGCTTTCGTAGGAGGGCGTAGCCCTTATCCTTATTTGGCCGCCTTTGGTTGTCATCTGTTTCTTTCGACCCATGCTGAAGATGTGCGCAGTGCCCTTGATGCCGGCTTTGCAGCGGCGACGATTTTGTCGGGCGGCCCGAGACGGGCTTCCAGCGAGGAACTGCACATCGCCTTTGACGGCGACGCGGTGTTGTTTTCCGATGAGTCGGAGCGCGTGTACCAGGCCGGCGGGTTAGCCGCGTTCCAGGCCAGCGAGCGCGAATCGGCGCGCCAGCCCTTGCACGGCGGTCCGTTCAAGGGGTTTCTGGCCGCGCTGAACGTATTGCAGCGTGAGTTTCCTGAAGAGGCCTGTCCGATCCGCACAGCTTTGGTAACCGCCCGTTCGGCGCCGTCTCACGAGCGGGTGATTCGCACGTTGCGTGAGTGGGATATTCGCTTGGACGAATCCTTGTTTCTTGGCGGTCTGGAGAAGTCCGCGTTTCTGGAAGCGTTTGCCGCTGATGTATTTTTCGATGACCAAGCCGGTCATTGCGAGAAAGCCAGGGAGGTGGTGGCCACGGGGCACGTGCCCCATGGCATCAGTAATGAGGTGAGGATTCAGGCCGAGAGTTAGGGCCGCTGCTAAGCTCATTCAATCTCCTCCACCCTGGCAGTCCAGGAGGTTTTATGATTCGTTCGATGCTGTACGCCACGGACCTCGGTCTGTACGCGCCCTATGTGATGCAGCATGCACTGGCGCTGGCGCGAACGTTCAAGGCTGACCTGTATGTGATTCACGCGGTCGAGCCTATTGGGTTGTTCGCCGAATCGGTGCTGCAGAGCTACCTTGATGAAGCTGCATTGAGTGAATGGCAGACTCAAGGGCTTAGCACGGTGATGGCGACCATCGAGCAGCGGGTGCTCGACAGTTTCCGCGAGGAGTTGGGGGAGGGTGAGCAGGACTTGAAGTTGATCCGCTCGGTACGTGTGATTCAGGGGGACCCGTGCGAGGTGATTCTCGACCAACTGCGCAAGCTGTCCGTCGACCTGTTGATCGTCGGTAGCCACAGCCATGCAGCCGGCACGACAGCGCCGCTTGGGCGTACCGCGGCACGGGTGCTGCAGCTGTCTACGGTGCCGGTTTACTTGGTGCCGTCCTTACAAGGTCGACGCATTGATGACGTATGATCGGTAGAAAACGATAAAAAGTTCTAGATTTATCCGTCTAACCTTTAATATAGTTATATACCGTCGCTGATACCCGTGGCGTCTATCTGCTTTGAGGGACACATATGAAGCTTCAACAACTGCGCTACATCTGGGAAGTGGCGCACCACGACCTCAACGTTTCCGCTACCGCTCAAAGCCTGTACACCTCGCAACCCGGTATCAGCAAGCAGATACGCCTGCTCGAAGACGAGCTGGGCGTCGAAGTGTTCGCGCGCAGCGGCAAGCATCTAACCCGTGTCACCCCGGCTGGTGAGCGCATCATCACTACTGCCGGCGAGATCCTGCGTAAAGTCGAAAGCATCAAGCAGATCGCTCAGGAATTTTCCAACGAGAAAAAAGGCACTCTATCGATCGCCACCACCCACACCCAGGCGCGTTATGCATTGCCTCCGGTGATCCGCGATTTCATCAAGCAATACCCGGACGTGGCCTTGCACATGCACCAGGGCTCGCCGATGCAAATCGCCGAGATGGCCGCTGATGGCACCGTCGATTTTGCCATCGCCACCGAAGCTCTGGAACTGTTCGGTGACCTGGTGATGATGCCGTGCTACCGCTGGAACCGTTGCGTTGTGGTGCCTCAGGGGCACCCGTTGGCCAAACTGCCGAAGCTGACCCTCGAAGCCCTGGCTGAATACCCGATCGTGACCTACGTGTTCGGTTTCACTGGCCGCTCCAAGCTCGACGAAGCTTTCAGCCATCGCGGTCTCACTCCGAAAGTGGTGTTCACCGCCGCCGACGCCGACGTGATCAAGACTTACGTGCGTCTGGGCCTGGGCGTGGGTATCGTCGCCAAGATGGCCGTCGACACCAACCTCGACAAAGACCTGGTGGTTCTCGACGCCAGCGAGTTGTTCGAATCCAGCGTGACCAAGATCGGCTTCCGGCGTGGCACGTTCCTGCGTGGGTTCATGTGCGACTTCATCGAGGAGTTTGCGCCGCACCTGACCCGCGAAGTGATGGCCAAGGCGATCCAGTGCCATAACAAACAGGAACTGGAAGAGCTGTTCGACGGCGTTGAATTGCCCGTCCACTGAGTGGTTTATCGGGCCTCGGTAACCGTAAACAGTTGCCGGGCGCCTGCCACCAGAATCTCTACTTCATCGCCTTCCAACTTGCCCAGCAGGCTTTTGCCCAGGGGCGAGCGCGGGGTGATGACAGTCACCGGTTGCCCGACCACATCCACCTTCAAGCCTGCAGCATCAGGCGCCAGGAATAGCCATTGCTGGCGACCGTTCTCGTCCTCCAGGCCCAATAGCGCGCCGACTTCTATGCCTCGTTGATCATCGTAGGCACGCAACTGCAGGTTCTGGCACAGCGCGAGCGCTTGCTTGATTTCCTCGACCCGTTTGGCCTGCCCGGCCGCGAGATACGAAGCCTCCAACCCCAGGGTGTCGTATTTGTTTTCCGCGATGTTCTCTTCGTGAGTCGCGGTTTCGTAGGCGGTCTGCGCGGCGCGCTGGGCGATATCGAGATCGACAGTGAGTTTTTCCAGGATCAACTGGAGGACGGCGTGCTTATTCATGGTTGTGCTTGATCATTCGCAGAATTGCAGGACATTGGCCCGGCTCTTTTCATTGGGCGCGTTCTGGTCCTGTTGCAGCCAGAACTGGCATTTGGGGTTGGACAGGTTACGTGCGTTGTTACGTGCCTGGTCCAGGGCTTGTTGCTGTTCCTGCTTGTGCAGGTTCTGCTGGTACTGCTCGAACATACGGTTGGGTGGCTCAGGCGCGACAACGGTCGGCTTGCCCAATTGCTGGACTGCCTGCGCCACCGGCGCAAGGCTTTGCGGGAACAGGTAGCTCGACGCCAGCCAGGTGGTCAGCGCAATGGCGATAAACCCCAGCCATACACCCAAGGCGATAGCGATGCACAGCTTGAGCAGCGACAACGATTGATCCGACATGATGGCCTCCTGGCGGGCATTTGCGGCGTAGCAGCGATTGTCGCACAGCCACTGTGCAGAATAATCGCGATCAAGCCTTCTGCATGGGCGCATTTATGCGGACAATCGAGCCTTTGAGCGTTGGAGCCCGGAATGAAAGCCCGCTGGGATATTTTTTGCAGCGTTGTCGATAACTTCGGCGACATCGGCGTGACTTGGCGGCTGGCCCGGCAATTGGTGGTGGAGCATGGCTGCGAGGTGCGCTTGTGGGTTGATGACCTGCGGGCCTTCGAACGCATGTGCCCCGAGGTGGATGTGCAGCGGGAGCAACAGTGGCAGGAGGGCGTTGATGTACACCACTGGCCAGCCCAATGGTCGCCAACTCCTGCCGGAGATGTGGTGATTGCCGCTTTCGCCTGCCAGTTACCGCTTGAGTATATGGAAGCCATGGCCGAGCGTGAGCGCACGCCGTTGTGGATGAACCTGGATTACCTCAGTGCCGAGGACTGGGTGGTGGGCTGCCATCGCCTGCCGTCGGTGAAGTTCAAGGGAGTACAGAAGTACTTCTTTTTCCCCGGCTTCCGACCTGGTACTGGCGGTTTGCTCCGTGAGGCGGGGTTGCTGGAAAAACGTCACGCGTTTCAACTGGATGTCGCTGCGCAGCGACAATTCCTGCAAACCTTGGGTGTGATTCCGGATGATGGTGCGCGGCTGTTCTCACTGTTTGCCTACGAAAACGCTGGTCTCGCCGGATGGCTGGACGTCTTATCGACGGACGGGCGTGCCACTCATCTATTGGTGCCGGAGGGCCGCATCCTCGGTGACGTACAGCGCTGGCTCGGTGTAGGAGGGCTTGTCGCGGGCGATATTCATCAACGTAAGGCTCTGGCCGTGCAGGTGCTGCCGTTCGTGCGTCAGGAGCAATATGATCACCTGCTGTGGTGCTGCGACTTTAACGCAGTGCGCGGTGAAGACTCGTTCGTCCGCGCCCAATGGGCGGGGCGCCCGTTGCTGTGGCACATCTACCGCCAGGACGAAGACATACACCTCGACAAGCTAGATGCCTTCCTGGAGTTGTACACCGCCGCCTTATCACCGGCCGCGAAGGCGGCGTTGGTCGCGCTTTGGCAGGCTTGGAACACCGAGGGTGACATGGCACAGCCGTGGAAAAAATTGTTGGACCACTGGCCGGAAGTCACTCAACACGCCGAAACGTGGTGTCTGGAACAGGGCTTGCAGGCTGATCTTGCGACGGCGCTGGTACAGTTTTATGAAAGTTGGATATGATACGCCACCTTGATTTTTGTAAATCCCATCCAAATTTCGGATATATGCAATGAAAACTGGTAAAGAACTGAAACCCGGTACAGTGATCCGTCTCGAAAACGACCCTTGGCTGGTTCAGAAAGCTGAGTTCACCAAGTCTGGTCGTAACAGCGCAATCATGAAGACCAAGCTGAAGAACCTGCTGACCGGTTACAAGACCGAGATCGTCTACAGCGCCGATGACAAACTGGACGACGTAATCCTCGACCGCAAAGAAGCGACCCTGTCCTTCATCAGCGGCGACACCTACACGTTCATGGACACCACTGACTACACCATGTACGAGCTGAACGCTGAAGACATCGAAGCCGTTCTGCCTTTCGTGGAAGAAGGTATGGAAGACATCTGCGAAGCGATCTTCTTCGAAGAGCGTTTGGTTTCCGTTGAACTGCCAACCACTATCGTGCGTAAAGTTGCCTACACCGAAGGTTCCGCTCGCGGCGACACTTCGGGCAAGGTGATGAAGCCTGCCAAGCTGGCTAACGGTACCGAGCTGCAAGTAGCTGATTTCATCGAAATCGACGACCTGATCGAGATCGACACCCGCGAAGGCGGTTCGTACAAAGGCCGCGCCAAGAAGTAATTCTGGCCCCGCCCATAAAAAAACCCGACTTCACGTCGGGTTTTTTTATGGGCGGGTGTTTTTCATACGGTTACATGCAGGCGCACATCGACGTTGCCACGGGTGGCGTTGGAGTACGGGCAGACTTGGTGAGCCGCATCGACCAGGCTTTGCGCGTCATCCTGGGCCAGGCCTGGCAGGCTGATGTGCAGGTCGATGTCCAAGCCGAAACCGCCGGGGATCTGGCCGATGCCTACGTGGGCAGTGATCGAGACGTCGTCCGGGATTTTGCGTTTGGTCTGGCTGGCAACGAATTTCAGCGCGCCGATAAAGCAGGCCGAGTAGCCAGCAGCGAACAGTTGTTCCGGGTTAGTGGCTTGGCCACCGGCGCCGCCCAGCTCTTTAGGCGTGGAGAGCTTAACGTCGAGAATGTTATCGCTGGAAACAGCGCGACCATCACG
Source organism: Pseudomonas sp. Irchel 3H9 (assembly GCF_900187495.1). Taxonomy (NCBI): domain Bacteria; kingdom Pseudomonadati; phylum Pseudomonadota; class Gammaproteobacteria; order Pseudomonadales; family Pseudomonadaceae; genus Pseudomonas; species Pseudomonas sp. Irchel 3H9. The sequence continues at coordinate 1,054,527 of NZ_FYDK01000001.1, forward strand.
TCCGCCGGTGGCGGTGGCTACTGCGGTGTAGAGAGTTTGCATGGTGTCGTCCTCGGTCTAGTTTTTCGCAAAATATTTGCGCGCTAATTAGTTTGTGGGGGTAAATGTATAGCGCTAATGTTTAGCGCGCAAGATAATTTTTGAAATGTTTTCCGGGGAGTGCTGCAAGTCAATGCGTGAAGGTGGCTAAACGGTGCTTTGCAGGTTACTGCGCAACGTAATCAGATCAGCTTGCAGCTTGCGCAACTGCTCCAGTTCCAAACCGCTGGCCCCGAGGATGCACTGCGGAATACCCATTGCCCTGTCCTGCAAGGCACGTCCCGCGGCAGTCAATTCCACCACCACCACCCGTTCATCTTCGCGGCTGCGGGTGCGGCTGAGAAGGCCTTCGGCCTCCAGGCGCTTGAGCAGTGGCGTCAGTGAGCCAGGGTCCGTCAGCAGGCGGCTGCTGATTTCGCCGACAGTCAAACTGTCCTCTTCCCACAGCACCATCATGGCTAAGTACTGCGGGTACGTCAGGCCGAGAGCTTGCAGCAGAGGCTTGTAGACCTTGGTCATAAGCAATGAAGTGGAGTGCAAGGCGAAACACAGCTGGTTATTCAGCATCAGGGATTCGCACGGATCAGGGGTTTTGCTCATGGCGGTGCCTTAAAAACGTATATGGGCTGAAATCTAGCGGGCAAATCTTTAATGCGCCAGATAATTCGGTCCAGGCGCTCAGACCAGGCCGCTCTGTAGCGCCAGATCCCATGGCGGCACTGGACTGAAACGGGATTTGAGGTACTCCAGCAGCAAGCGGCTGCGCGCGTTGGCCTGCTGTTCCAGTCGCAGCGCATAGATTCCGGTGGTTTCCGGGCTGGGTAGGCCATCTTCGCAAAACAGCGGCAGCAATTCGCCACGCACCAGGTATTCGCTGGCCAGCCAAGTGGGCAGGTGGGCGATGCCCAACCCGGCCAACGCGCCTGAGAGCAGCGCTTCGGCATTGTTGGCGCTCATGCGGATGCGCCGCGGGCGATAGGTTGCGCGGCGCCCGTCCAACTCGAAGCGCCACGCGAACATCGGCGCCAGGCCATCCCAGTCCAAGCCGTCATGGTCACTCAACTCTCGGGGATGGGTCGGAGTGCCGCGGCTTTTGAGGTAGGCGGGACTGGCGCAGGCGATGCGCACGATGCTGGCCAAGGGCGTGGCGATCAACCGGGTGTCGACGATATGCCCGGCCCGCAGTACCAGATCGACCTTGCCCAAGTGCGCACCCTGCATATCCACAAAACTGTCGATCAGATGCAGGTGCACGTCCAGGCCGGGGTAGACCTTCAGAAAGTCCGCAATCACCGGTGCCAGATGCCGTCGACCAAACGCCGCGGGCGCATCCACGCGGATCAAGCCTTCCGGCGCATGGCTCAGGGACACCGCTTCGGCGCGCGCCAGTTGCAATTCGCTGACAATCCGCCGCGCCCTCTCGGCAAACGCCAGGCCAGCGGGCGTCGGCACTACCGCATGAGTGCTGCGTTGGAACAAGCGGCTACCCACTGAGCTTTCCAGGCTGTCGATGCGCCGCGCCACCGCGGAGGGCGTCAGTGGGTGGCGGCGTGCAGCTGCGGAAAAGCTGCCGGTTTCGAGCACATCTAGAAACAGGCTCAACTGATCAGTGAGGGTATTGGGGTTCATGGCTGAGTGCTTGTGCAAAATTGGCACAGCCATTGTGCGTTGCTGTGCGTTTCCGCGCCAGGGCCGACTGCGTAGCATGCAGAGCCTGGGATTGTGGAGTAATAAGCGGTGTGGGATTTAGCGATGTATCTGGTGCTGGGCGCTGCCTTGGGCACGGTGGGCGGGTTGTTTGGCATTGGCGGTGGGCTGATTGCGATCCCGGTGCTCGGCGTATTGTTTGGCCTGGATCAACAAATTGCTCAGGGCACCGCGCTGGTGATGGTAGTGCCAAATGTGATGCTCGCCCTGTGGCGTTACCACCAGCGCAACCGAATTGAACTGCGTCACGCGCTGCCGCTTGGGATTATGGGTTTCAGCTTTGCCTGGCTGGGCTCGATCTGGGCGGTAGGCCTTGATGCCGGCGCGATGCGGATTGGCTTTATTGCCTTTCTGGTGGCGTTGTCGGCTTACAACCTGCTGCGCATGTTCACCCGCAACGCGCCGCCGACCGCGCAAATGCGTTATTCCTGGCCCTGGCTCGGGGTGCTGGGCGCCGTATCCGGCTCCATGGGCGGCCTGTTTGGTGTCGGCGGCGCGGTGGTCGCCACTCCGGTGCTGACCAGTGTGTTCGGCACCACCCAAGTAGTCGCTCAAGGCTTGTCCCTGGCCTTGGCTTTGCCTAGCACGGGCGTGACCCTCGTCACCTACGCCTGGCACCACGAAGTGGACTGGATGATCGGCATACCCCTGGCGGTCGGTGGCCTGCTCAGTATCAGTTGGGGCGTGAAAGTTGCCCACGCATTACCCGAACGCCTGTTGCGTGGCCTGTTCTGCGGGTTCCTGGTGGTGTGTGCGGTGATGCTGACCTTTAAAGTCTGAAGCCTTCCAGGATGTACTCGGCCAGGCACTCGGTGATTGGCGAGGTGATTTGCGGGTTGCGCAGCAAGTGCAGATTCATCGAGGGCAGCGGTGGGAAACCCTCGTCGCTGCCGAGTACGCGCAAGTCTTCAGTCACCAGGCTTTCCATGCAGATCATCGCGGCCAGGCCGGCACTCACCACCGCCTGGATAGCTGCCACGTTGGTGCTGTGGTACGCCAGGCGATAGTCTCGGCCGGAAGCATCCAGAGCGGCGCGGGTCCACTGTGTATACAAGCAGTCGGCGCCGGAGACTGCCAGGGGCACGGCATCGTGGTCTTCCACGCAAAAGCAGGGCGCTGCTGCCCAGACCATCCGTTCAGTGCGCAACAGTTCGCCGATTTCTTTGCCAGGTTCGCGGCTGATTACCGTCAGTGCCAGGTCGCGTCGCTGCATCAGCACCGTTGACGACTCGCAATGCAGTTCGATTTGGATCAGCGGGTACGCTTTGGAAAATTGCTTGAGGATTCCTGGAAGGAAGCGCATTACGTAGTCGTCCGGCGTGCCGATCCGTACCAGCCCCACCATATGCGGCTCGCGCAGGGTGTTGAACACCTCGCTATGCAGTTTCAGAATTCGCCGCGCATATCCCAACAGTACTTGGCCCTCGGGCGTTAGACGCACCTGCCTGCCGTCGCGCTCGAATAGTTTGCGCTGCAACACGTCTTCTTCGAGGCGCTTCATCTGCATGCTCACCGCCGATTGAGTGCGGTTGACCAGTTCGCCAGCGCGGGTAAAACCGCCTTGATCGGCGATGGCGACGAAGGTGCGCAGCACTTCAGTGTCGATGCTTGGGTAGCTGGACATTGATCAATCCCAGAGATGTATTGCATAAGAAACATTCGTTGGATTGATCATAGTGCCACGCACACACTGACGTCATCCCCAAGGGAGGGCGAGAAGATGAAAGGTCAGAATGGTTTTGCGTTGATGGCGAAGTGGCCGTTTGCCGGGTTGTTTCAAACCGTAGCCCGCTGGCAAGCATTGCACGAAGAGCGCCGAATGCTGGCGAGCATGAGCGATGAAGCGCTCAAGGACATCGGCCTCAGCCGCGCCGATGTGGAGCAGGAGAGCCATCTGCACTTCTGGGAAGACCCGCTGCGAAAATGACTCCGGATGCAGTAGGGTAGGTCGCGCGCCTTCAAGGAGATTCCCATGCCCGCCGACCAGTCTTTTTCCCTCAAGCAAGCTCGACGCATGGCGCTGGCGGCCCAAGGTTTTTCCGGGCGCCAGCCCCCTGCAGAGATCAAGTCCGCGCACCTCAATCGACTGATCGAACGCCTCGGTGTATTGCAGATTGATTCGGTCAACGCTGTGGTGCGTTCCCATTACCTTCCGCTGTTTTCCCGTCTGGGTCGCTATTCTCCTTTACTGCTTGAGCAGGCCGCTTGGAGCCAGGGCCGGCGGCGTTCGCTCTTCGAATATTGGGGGCATGAAGCCTCGCTGTTGCCCATGGCGATGTACCCCTTGATGGGTTGGCGCATGGCGCGGGCGCAGCAGGGGCAAGGCATTTATGCGCAGATGGCGCGTTTCGGAAGGGAGCAGCAGTCCATCATTCAGCGTGTGCTGAAGACTGTCGAACAACAGGGCGCCCTCGGTGCCGGTAGCCTGTCCACCCGCGAAGAGCGCGCAGGTCCCTGGTGGGACTGGAGTAATGAAAAGCACGCGCTTGAATGGTTGTTCGCCGCCGGCCTGGTGACCGTTGCCGGTCGTCGTGGTTTCGAGCGCCTTTACGACTTGCCCGAGCGCGTTATCCCTGGCGATATCCTTAAGCAAGCCCCGTTGACTGAAGCCGAGGCCCAGCGCGGCTTGTTATTGCACAGCGCCACCGCCTTGGGGGTGGGCACCGAAAAAGACCTGCGTGATTACTTCCGCCTCGATCCCGCCGACAGTCGCAAGCGTCTGGCCGAATTGGTCGAAGAGGGGCTATTGCTGGTGTGCCAGGTGCAAGGCTGGAAGCAACCGGCTTACTGCCTGCCAGAACCGAAAGTGCCGCGCAAAGTATCGGTGAGTGCGCTGCTGTCGCCGTTCGATTCGCTGATTTGGGAGCGCAGCCGCACAGAGCGCCTGTTCGATTTCCGTTACCGGCTTGAGATCTACACCCCGCAAGACAAACGGGTGTATGGCTATTACGTGCTGCCGTTTATGCACAACGAACGTATTGCCGCGCGGGTGGACCTGCGAGCGGAGCGCGCCAACGGGCGTTTGGCGGTGCATGCGGTGCACGAGGAAGAGCTGGGGTTGGATGATGAAGGGATGCTTGCGCTTGCGCTGAACCTGCGGCAGATGGCCGATTGGTTGGGGCTGGAACAGGTACAGCTCAATTGCCAGCGCCCGAGCGCCGCTCGGTTGCGGCTTGCGATGCTCAATGGCGGCGCTGGTTTCTAGGGCGCCATCGGGAGCAAGCCCCCTCCCACACTGGAATACGTTTCCCTGTGGGAGGGGGCTTGCTCCCGATGGCGTCAATTCTGCCAACTAAAATTTCAGCGTTTGACTTGCTTCAGCGTTTCGGCAATCAGGAACGCCAACTCCAGCGACTGATCGGCATTCATCCTAGGGTCGCAATGGGTGTGGTAGCGGTCCGACAAGCCATCTTCGGTGATCGGGCGCGCGCCGCCGATGCACTCTGTGACGTTCTGCCCTGTCATCTCGATATGAATCCCGCCGGCATAGCTGCCCTCGGCCTGGTGCACCTGGAAGAACTCCTTCACTTCGCCGAGGATCTGCGCAAAGTCGCGGGTCTTGTAGCCGCTGCTGGCCTTGATGGTGTTCCCGTGCATCGGGTCCGAGCTCCACAGTACCTGCTTGCCCTCGCGCTGCACGGCGCGGATCAGGTTGGGTAGATGGTCGCCGACCTTGCCTGCACCCATGCGCGCGATCAGGTTCAGGCGGCCCGGATCGTTGTTCGGATTGAGGATGTCGATCAGGCGGATAAGATCCTCCGGGTTCATGCTCGGGCCGACCTTGACGCCGATCGGGTTGTTCACCCCGCGCAGGAATTCGACGTGAGCGCCATCCAACTGACGGGTGCGGTCGCCGATCCACAGCATGTGGGCCGAGCAGTCGTAATAGTCGTTGGTCAGACTGTCGCGACGCACGAAGGCTTGTTCGTAGTTGAGCAGCAGCGCTTCATGGGCGGTGAAAAAGCTCGTTTCGCGCAACTGCGGCGAGCTGTCCATGCCGCAGGCGCGCATAAAGGCCAGGGTCTCGTCGATACGGTTTGCCAGTTGGCTGTACTTCTCTGCCAGGGCGGAGTTGGCGATAAAGTCCAGGTTCCACTGGTGCACCTGATGCAGGTCGGCGAAACCGCCCTGGGCGAAGGCGCGCAGCAGGTTGAGGGTAGCGGTGGATTGGTGATACGACTGCAGCAGGCGGTCCGGATCGGGTACACGGCTTTTTTCGTCGAAGCCGATGCCGTTGACGATATCGCCACGGTAGGCGGGCAGGGTGATGCCGTCGATGGTCTCATCGTTGGCCGAGCGCGGCTTGGCGAACTGGCCGGCCATGCGCCCGACTTTCACCACTGGGCAGCCGGCGGCGAAGGTCATCACAATCGCCATCTGCAACAACACCTTGAAGGTGTCGCGGATTTTCGCGGCGGAAAACTCGACGAAACTCTCGGCGCAGTCGCCGCCTTGTAACAGGAAGGCGCGACCCTGGGTCACTTCGGCAAACTGGCGGCGCAACTCGCGGGCTTCCCCGGCAAACACCAGCGGCGGGTAGCTGGCCAGACTCTGCTCCACCCGCAACAGGTGTGCAGCGTCCGGGTACTGGGGTTGTTGCTGGATCGGCAGGGCGCGCCAGCTGTCGGGGCTCCAGGGTTGGCTCATCATGAACTCGATTGGCTGATTGACGGTCGGGCGCCAATGTTATCAGCAATTAGTGCGTGACCTGCTGCTGCCGGTTGGCCGACAATCGCGCCTTTGCCGTACAGCAAACCCGTTAGGAGTAGTGATGACAGAGGAGCGTGTCGAGCGCCTGCTCGCCGAAGTTCATGATGACTTCGGCATGATCCGTGTGCTCGAAGTGGCCGATTACCGGTTTCTCGAATTCGGCGACGCCATTGAGCAAAGCTGCGTGTTCACTGCAGATCCGAGCTGGCTGGAGTACGACTACACCCGCGCGATGCTGATCGGCGCGTTGTGCCATGAACAGCCGGAGAGCGCCTTGTTCCTCGGTCTGGGCGCCGGTACGTTGACCCAGGCGTGCCTCAAGTTCCTCCCGCTGGAAGACGTCGAAGCCATCGAGCTGCGCCCCGATGTGCCGCGCCTGGCCATTGAGTACCTGGGGCTGGACGATGATCCGCGCCTGTACATCCGCATCGGCGACGCCCTGGAGTTGCTGGAGACCGCTGAATCGGCGGACTTGATTTTCGTCGACCTCTATACCGATGTCGGCCCCGGCGTTGGGCACCTGGCGTGGACCTTCCTGGAAAACTGCCAGAAGAAACTCAACCCCGGCGGCTGGCTGGTGATCAATCAGTGGGCGACTGACGACGGCAAACCGCTGGGCGCGGCGTTGTTGCGTGGGTTGTATCACCGGCACTACTGGGAACTGCCGGTGAAGGAGGGCAATGTGATTTTGCTGGTACCTTCGGAGCTGGATCAGGAGCTGGATCTTGACGCCCTTTCTACTCGGGCTGAGTTGTTGGCGCCGCGTCTGGGGTATTCGTTGCAGCCCTTGATCAAGGCGATTCGGCCGGCTACGTAGTCGCCTGTACCGACGCCATCGGGGGCGAGTCGAATCGTCGCACCGCACGTCTCACACTTGGAACTCATTTCAAATGTGGGAGGGAGCTTGCCCCGATGGCGTCGGTATAGGCGACTCAAATGCCCTTGAATACCCCCGGCCGCTTCTCGACCATCGCGCGCAGGCCTTCCTTGGCATCCTCGCTGTTCAGCAATTTATCCACCATCGGCGGCAGCGCGGCGGCCGCAACGGTTTCGCCTTCCACACGCGCCAGGCGGGCCGACATCAAGGTGGCCTGGACGCCAAGCGGCGCCTGGCGCGCGATGCGACTGGCCAGTTCGATGGCGCGGGGCAGCAGGTCTTCACTGGCCATTACTTCCTGCACCAAACCCAGGCGCAGGGCTTCATGGGCGTCGAACTCGTCGCCGGTCAGCAGCCAGCGCATGGCGTTGCCCCAGCCGGCGATCTGATGAAAGCGCAATGTCGCACCGCCAAACGGAAAGATCCCACGCTGTACTTCCATCTGCGCAAAGCGGGTATTGCTCGCACACAGGTTGATATCCGCCGCGAGCATCAACTCGATACCAATGGTGAGGCAGTAGCCCTGGGCGGCGACGATCACCGGTTTACTGACCCTGGGGCCTGCGAAAACGCCCCAGGGATCACAGCCTCCCAGCGGCGGTTGCCAGCCGCCCGCCATTACCCCGCTGACATTGGCCAGGTCCAGGCCGGCAGTGAAGTGGTCGCCATGGGCAAATACTACGGCCACTCGTGCGTCATCGTTTCGATCAAATTCGCCATAAGCCAAGCTCAGCTCATTGAGCAAATCCAGGTCGAAGGCGTTGCGCTTGGCCACCCGGTCCAGGCCCAACAGCAGGACATGGCCCTGGAGTTCACGGCTGACGCGGCTGCTGCTGGCTTGATTCATTGGGTGTGCCCTCGGGTGGAGAGAAGGGTTTCAGACCAAAGGTCTTGGTCTAAGGGTGAATCGTTTAAGCCTTATGACCAACAGGGCCGGGCCTTTGAAAAATAGACCCTGGCAGGGTTATCTGCAAAGACTGTGACGCAGCACGGTTTATCGGTGCTTTGCGATAAAAAAAGCTCCCTTTTTCAAGTATTTCCGGTATAGTGCGCGCCGGCCTTTAACCGGGCCGCGTTTAGGTAGCGCAATTCCCCGAAGTCAGCTTCGGCTGCATGTCCGCACAGCGGACTCTTCCTTAACGAATCTTTTTCATTCATTCGTTTTCGCAAATCCCCGCCGACAAAGCAGCCAGGGCGACTCTTGAGTCTCAACACGGCATGCGCAGCTTTGGAGCATGGGTCTTTGCGGATGCACTTAGAGGCAGACCCATGACCCAGGAAACCGGCGGCTTCGCCGCTTTTAATCTTAACCCGAACATTCTTGCTGCCGTCATTGCGACCGGCTACGAAGAACCTTCGGCGATTCAGCAGCAATCGATCCCGATCATCATGGCCGGCCAAGACATGATTGGCCAGGCGCAAACCGGTACCGGTAAAACCGCCGCGTTCGCCCTGCCTATCCTGCACTGCATCGATCCTGCCAAGCGCGAGCCGCAAGCCCTGATCCTGGCGCCAACCCGTGAGTTGGCGCTGCAAGTAGCAACCGCTTTTGAAACCTACGCCAAGCAAATGCCGGGCGTTACCGTTGTTGCCGTTTACGGCGGCGCGCCGATGGGCCCGCAACTGAAAGCCATCCGTAATGGCGCTCAGATCGTCGTGGCTACCCCAGGCCGTCTGTGCGACCACCTGCGTCGCGACGAAAAAGTACTGTCGACCGTGAACCACCTGGTTCTCGACGAAGCTGACGAAATGTTGAAGCTGGGCTTCATGGATGACCTGGAAGTCATCTTCAAGGCACTGCCACCGACCCGTCAGACCGTACTGTTCTCGGCCACCCTGCCACAGTCGATCCGTGCCATTGCCGAGCGCCATCTGCGCGATCCGCAACACGTGAAGATCCAGACCAAGACTCAGACCGTTACCGCGATCGAACAGGCTCACCTGTTGGTTCACGCTGACCAGAAGACCTCGGCTGTATTGAGCCTGCTGGAAGTCGAAGACTTCGACGCCTTGATCATGTTCGTGCGCACCAAGCAAGCGACCCTGGACTTGGCCAGTGCCCTGGAAGCCAAAGGCTATAAAGCCGCTGCGCTGAACGGTGACATTGCCCAGAACCAACGTGAGCGCGTGATCGACTCCCTCAAGGATGGCCGTTTGGACATCGTTGTTGCGACCGACGTAGCGGCTCGTGGTCTCGACGTTCCGCGTATCACCCACGTGTTCAACGTTGACATGCCTTACGATCCAGAATCCTACGTTCACCGTATCGGCCGTACAGGCCGTGCCGGTCGCGAAGGTCGTGCACTGCTGCTGGTGACTCCACGTGAGCGCCGCATGCTGCAAGTGATCGAGCGCGTAACCGGTCAGAAAGTTGCCGAAGTCCGCCTGCCGGATGCCCAGGCCGTTCTCGATGCCCGCATCAAGAAACTGACCAACAGCCTGTCGCCTCTGGTGGCTGACGCTGAATCGACTCACGGCGACCTGCTGGACCGCCTGACCGCCGATATCGGTTGCACTCCACGTGCCCTGGCTGCTGCCCTGCTGCGCAAGGCTACAAACGGTCAGGCCCTGACCCTGGCAGCTATCGAGAAAGAGCGCCCACTGGTACCGAACAACGCGCCACGCGGTGATCGTCCAGAGCGTACCGGCGACCGTCCAGACCGTGGTGATCGTGAGCGTCGTGCTCCGGTTCCATTGGCTGAAGGTCGTGCTCGTTGCCGTACCGCGCTGGGCGCGCGTGATGGTATCGCTGCCAAGAACCTGCTGGGCGCTATCCTGAATGAGGGTGGCCTGGCACGTGAAGCAATCGGCCGTATCCAGGTCCGTGACAGTTTCTCCCTGGTGGAGCTGCCGGAAGACGGTCTGGAGAAGCTGCTGACCAAGCTGAAAGACACTCGCGTTGCCGGTAAGCAGTTGAAGCTGCGTCGCTACCGCGAAGATTGATCCGCCCTTGGGCTGATTGATCACACATAAAAAATCCCCGACTGGTTCGGGGATTTTTTTTGCGCCGCTGTTTTAACAATAAAGAGTTAGCCGAAGCGGTAAATGTCCATGCCCAAGGCGCCCATGGTGAAGCCTTGGTGCGCGATGCTGAAGTCCCCACCAGCGCCACGCGCAAAGTACAGCGGCAACAGATGTTCATCGCTTGGATGGCTGCGCACGGCGTGGGGTGCTTGGCGCCGATAGTCGTGCAACGCGGCTTCATCGTTGGCAGCGAGCTTATCCACCACCCAATCCCGGAAGCCCCGCGCCCAAGGTTCGATGCTTTCAGGCCCTGCGTGCCAGTCCAGTTCGCCCAGATTATGCGTGATGCTGCCGGAACCGATCAGCAGTACGCCTTCCTCGCGCAAACTGGTCAAGGCATGCCCGACTCGCGTCTGCAGGGCAGGGCCCATGCGGCTGGGCAAGGATACCTGCACGACTGGGATATCCGCCACGGGGTACATCAGCGACAGAGGCACCCAGGTGCCATGGTCGAAGGGGCGCTGGTCGTCGATGCGTGCATTCAGGCCGTCGGCGCGCAGCAGCCCGACGATCTCTCCCGCCAACTGTGGGTTGCCCGGTGCGGGGTATTGCACGGCAAACAGCTCGCGGGGGAAGCCGCCGAAGTCGTGCCAGGTTTCGGGTGCGGCGCTGCCGCTGACCAGTAAATCGTGGCTTTCCCAGTGTGCCGATACCACCACTATCGCCTTAGGGCGGGGCATTTCGGCAGCCAGGCGTTGCAAAGCCGGTCCGCTGGCGCCGGGTTGAAGGGCAAGCATGGGCGAACCGTGGGAGATAAACAGGCTGGGGAACATAAGAAGAGTCCTGAGCGTTAACATGTAGCCATCTTCAGTCAGATCATTGATCTAAATCTAATATAAGTTTTAGCGCGTTTTGATCGAATTATCGGAGGTGATTCCATGGAGCCCAAGTTTTGGCAGGAGCGCTGGGCGAGAAACCAGCTCGGCTTTCATTTGCCTGAGGTTAATCCTTATTTAGAACGGCATTGGCCTTCGTTGGCACTCGCGGAGGGCGCCAAGGTACTGGTGCCGCTGTGTGGCAAAAGCCTGGACCTGATGTGGCTGGCCACCCAGGGTCATCGGGTACTCGGCGTTGAGCTATCAGAGCAGGCGGTTGAAGCCTTCTTCAGCGAGCAGAGCCTGACGCCGCGAATCACTCAGCGCGGTGTGTTCACGGTGTATCAGGCTGATTTGATCGAAGTGTGGTGCGGCGATTTCTTCGCCCTCGACGCTGAGGTTCTGGCTGATTGCACTGCGGTCTATGACCGTGCCGCTCTGATCGCCTTGCCGCCGTTGATGCGCTCGCAATACACCGAGCAGTTGAACAACATGCTACGTCCAGGCTGCCAGGGTTTGCTGATCACCCTCGACTACGACCAGACGCAAAAGGCAGGCCCACCGTTTGCGGTGACGGATGAAGAGGTAAAGGTGCTGTTGGGAGCACACTGGAGCCTGCAGATGATCGAGAAGCAAGACATTCTGGGTGAGAGCTGGAAGTTCGTGCAGGACGGCGTCACGCGCTTGGACGAGCGGGTCTACAGAGTTGCGCGGGCATAAAACTGTGCCCACAAAAAAAAGGGGCGATCTGATCGCCCCTTTTTTTGCATTACCAGGTATCAGCCCCGACGACGAAGCGCGTCAATACGCTCTTCCAGTGGTGGGTGGCTCATGAACATACGAGCCAAACCCTGTTTGATGCCGCCGTTGATGCCAAAGGCGGTCAGGCTGTCAGGCATATGCACTGGCAGGCCCTGTTCGGAACGCAAGCGTTGCAGCGCGCTGATCATTGCATTGGTGCCTGCCAAGCGCGCGCCGGCTTCGTCTGCGCGGAACTCTCGTTTGCGCGAGAACCACATCACGATCGCACTGGCCAGGAAGCCCAGCACCACTTCGGCAAAGATGGTCGCCACGAAGTAGGCGATACCGCGACCGCCTTCGTTCTTGAAGATTACTTTGTCCACAAAGTTACCGATAATTCGCGCAAAGAACATCACGAAGGTGTTGACCACACCCTGTACCAGCGCAAGGGTAATCATGTCGCCGTTGGCTACGTGACCAATTTCGTGCGCGAGTACTGCCTTTACTTCATCGGGTGAGAAGCGTTCGAGCAAGCCCTGACTGACAGCCACGAGCGCGTCGTTCTTGTTCCAGCCCGTCGCAAAGGCATTGGCCTCATAAGCAGGGAAAATCCCGACTTCGGGCATTTTGATACCTGCTTCTTGAGACAACTGCTCCACGGTTTGCATCAGCCATTGTTCATGGCGAGTGCGTGGTTGGGTGATGACTTGGGTGCTGGTGCTCATCTTCGCCATCCACTTGGAGATGAACAGCGAGAACAGCGAGCCGGCAAAACCAAAGACCGCACAGAAAATCAGCAGCTGATTGAGGTTCAGATCAACCCCGTTGGCCGCCATGAACCCGTTGAAGCCGAAAAGGCTCAGGGTGATGCTGGCAATCAGCACGACCGCCAGGTTAGTGGCCAAGAACAGCAGGATGCGCATCATGGTTGTAGAGTTCTCCTCATGCTTAATATGTCGCGTACTGCGGGGTATATAAGGTGCGGCATGGGGTGATTCAACCGAGCGACTATTTCAAACTGTGTCCTACAGCCTGAATGTAGAGCTTTGAAGGGATTTTCCGACTAGGAATGTCACCAGAGATGCCCCACTTTTTGCCTCACAACCCTGCAATTATAGGGGGCACGTGGCTTGAGAGAGGCAAGTGCCATACAGAAAAAGGGCGAGATCAGAGAAGTGTTGCCAGATAATCGCTGTACGACCGAATGTCGGTCGTACAGCGCCATGCTACTACTGGCGATAGGTCTTGAGGAAATTGCCAATACGGCCAATCGCCATGTCCAAGTCATCTACGCGCGGCAAGGTCACCACGCGGAAGTGATCCGGCCACGGCCAGTTGAACGCGGTGCCCTGAACCACCAACAGCTTTTCCGACAGCAACAAGTCGAGCACGAACTTTTCGTCGTTGAGGATCGGGCATACCTTCGGGTCTATCCGTGGAAAAGCGTACAGCGCACCCATGGGTTTCACGCAGCTCACACCGGGGATCGCATTGAGCAGCTCCCACGTGCGGTTGCGTTGTTCCAGCAGGCGGCCCTGGGGCAGTACCAGGTCATTAATGCTCTGGTAGCCGCCCAGAGCGGTCTGGATCGCATGCTGGCTCGGTACGTTGGCACACAGGCGCATGTTGGCCAGCATGTCGATGCCTTCGATGTAGCTCTGGGCGTTGTGCTTGGGACCGGAGATGGCGATCCAGCCGGAGCGGAAACCCGCCACGCGGTAGGACTTGGACAGGCCGTTAAAGGTCAGGCACAACAGGTCCGGTGCCAGGGAGGCAGTGCACACGTGCACGGCGTCGTCGTAGAGGATCTTGTCGTAGATCTCGTCGGAGAACACCACCAGGTTGTGCTGGCGTGCCAGTTCCAGCATGCCCAGCAGCACTTCCTTGGAATACACCGCGCCGGTGGGGTTGTTCGGGTTGATGATCACCAGTGCCTTTGTGTTCGGAGTGATCTTGGCCTTGATGTCAGCCAGGTCCGGGAACCAGTCGGCGCCTTCGTCGCACAGGTAGTGCACCGGGTGGCCGCCGGCCAGTGTCACGGCAGCGGTCCACAGTGGATAGTCCGGTGCCGGTACCAGCACTTCGTCGCCATTGTTCAGCAGGGCCTGCATGGACATCACGATCAGTTCGGACACGCCATTGCCCAGGTAGATGTCTTCAATGCCGACGCCTTCCACCTGCTTCTGTTGGTAGTACTGCATCACCGCTTTACGCGCGCTGAACAGGCCTTTGGAGTCGCTGTAGCCCTGAGCGGTAGGCAGGTTGCGGATAACGTCCTGGAGGATTTCGTCCGGTGCTTCGAAACCAAAAGGCGCCGGATTGCCAATGTTCAGCTTGAGGATGCGATGGCCTTCCTCTTCCAGGCGTTTGGCGTGCTTGAGCACTGGGCCGCGAATGTCGTAGCAGACGTTGGCGAGCTTGTTCGATTTGCTGACCTGCATGGCGATGTGATCCTGAAAATGAACGATCCAGACGGTGTGTGCACTACCGTACTGCGAATCCTGCGAGGCCCGCACCCATAAATACGTTTGAATGCCGATAGCGCGGGTGCCAGACTGGCGTTTTGAAGAGGCGCAATCATACGTGCCGCCTGATCCATGGAAAAGACACAGATCAGGCTTTTTCAGTTGCCGAGGTGTACCGATGGAAAAGTTGCAGAAAACCGTTGAAGAGTGGAAGGCCATGCTCGATCCGGAGCAGTACAACGTGTGCCGGCTCAAAGGCACCGAACGGCCTTTCAGCGGCAAGTACAACGGCACCAAGACCGACGGCGTTTACCACTGCATCTGCTGCAATGAGCCGCTGTTCGATTCCACCACCAAATTCGACTCCGGCTGCGGCTGGCCCAGCTTTTACGCGCCGATTGCCGACAGCGCGATGATCGAGATTCGTGATGTCAGCCACGGCATGATCCGTACCGAGGTAACCTGCGCAAAGTGTGACGCGCACCTGGGCCATGTGTTCCCGGATGGGCCGCCGCCGACCGGCCTGCGTTATTGCATCAATTCGGTGTGCCTGGACCTGGTCCCGCGTTAAGCCTGCGTGGTGAGGGAGCATCCTCCCTCACCACGTGCGCCCATAACGGATCATCAGTTTGATCAATTCAATTGCACACAATTGAATTGCCTACTATGTTTCTACTTCTTTCCGCTTTTATCGAGGCACTGCCATGAGCAACGACCTGCTGAGCATCCCTTGCACCACCATCAAGGGTGAGCAAAAGACCTTGGCCGATTTCGCCGGCAAGGCCGTGCTGGTGGTCAACACTGCCAGCAAGTGCGGCTTCACCCCTCAGTACAAGGGGCTGGAACAGCTCTGGCAGCAGTACAAAGACCAGGGCCTGGTGGTGCTGGGCTTTCCCTGCAATCAGTTCGGCAAGCAGGAGCCCGGTGACGAAGGCGCTATCTCAACGTTCTGTGAGCTGAATTTCGGTGTCAGCTTTCCGTTGTTCAAGAAGATCGACGTCAATGGCAGCGATGCCCATCCACTGTTCGTGCAATTGAAAAAACAGGCGCCGGGCCTGTTGGGGTCCAAGGGCATCAAGTGGAACTTCACCAAGTTCCTCATCGGCCGTGACGGCCGGGTGGTCAAGCGCTTCGGCCCTACCACCAAGCCAAAAGACCTTACCCAAGAGATCGAAGCCCTGCTCAAATGACCGACTTGCCCGCCGTGTCCCTGGCACTGGATAACCAGCTGTGTTTCAAACTCTACGCCGCCTCACGGGCCGTGACCCGCGCTTATAAGCCGATGCTCGACCAGTTGGGCCTGACTTATCCGCAATACCTGGCGATGCTGGTGTTATGGGAATGGCACGACGCAGCCCCTGAGCAGCCGACAGTCAAAGCTCTGGGCGAACGCCTGATGCTCGACTCGGGCACGCTGACACCCTTGCTCAAACGGCTGGAGCAGATTTCACTGGTGCGGCGCCGGCGCAGTGCCCAGGATGAACGGGAGGTGCATCTGAGCTTGAGTGACACCGGCGTGGAACTGCGTGATCAGGCTCTCGTTCTGAAGACTCGGCTGTTGTGCGACAGTGGGGTTGATCTGAATCAGGCAGACACCTTGCGCGTTGGCCTGGATCAGTTATTGGCGCAGATCAGAGCGCTGTCGTCCGAGGCACCCACAGGTCCAGCAGCGCATTGAGTTCTTCGCGGCGGAACGGTTTAGCCAGATAGTCATTCATCCCCGCCGCACGGCAGCGCTCTCGTTCTTCGGGCATGGCGTTGGCAGTCAGCGCGACAATCGGCAGGTCTGGCCAGCGCCCGCTGCGGCGAATCTGCCGGCTGGCCTCGTAGCCATCCATCACCGGCATGTTGCAGTCCATCAGCACCATATCGAAGCGTTGTTCTTCAAGAAACTTTAGTGCTTCACCACCGTGGGCGGCCACTATCACTTCGCAGCCCAGCTTGCTTAGCATGCCCTTTGCCACCAGTTGGTTTACCGGATTGTCCTCCACCAGGAGTATGCTGCCGCGATGCGCGAGTGGGGCGGCATCCAGTTGGATGGGGTCAAGAACCAGGTGCATGTCGGTGCGTAAATTGCGCTGAAGAATCTGGTACAGCGCGTTGCGGCTCAAGGGGCGTGCTTGCTGGTGCAAGGGCGCCAACGCCGCGACCTCTTCGCTGGGCATGAAATTGCCATAGGCCGTCACCAGCAGGATGGGCGCGGTAATGCCCGGTCGTATACGGAACAGACATTCAGGGCAGTCGGTAATCAGCAAGTCAGGCGTTTGCCCGCTCAAGTCGTCATCCATGGTGAAACATTGGGGGGTAAGGCCCCAACTGGGCAGCAGGGTCGTGAGCAACTCGGTCAGGCCACCGCCGATGTTGGTGATGGCAACGACCTTGCCTGTGAGAGGCGGTGGTTGCACGGCGGGCAAGTGGGTAGGTAATGGCAGTTGCGCACAGAACTGGCTGCCAAAGCCTACCTCTGAACTGATACTCAACCGTCCCTTCATGGCTTCACACAGATTGTGAGTCAACGCCAGACCCAGCCCTGTCCCGCCAAACTGACGAGTGATCCCGGCGCCGGCCTGGGTGAACGGCTGGAATATTTTCACTTGCGCTTCCTGCGCAATGCCGATGCCGGTATCGCAGACCTCAATGCTCACGCCGCCGTCGTAAGTGCGCAGGCGCACATCAACTCGACCGAATCGCGTGAACTTCAGAGCGTTGGACAGTAAGTTGCTGACGATCTGACGTACACGGGTCGGGTCACCTAGCACTTGGGCCGGGAACTGCGGGTCGATCAAACACGTCAGTTCCACGCTCGGTGCGGCATTCTGCGACAAGAGGTTGGCGGTATCTTCAATCAGTGCACCAAGGTCGAACGGGATGCGCTCCAGCTCCAACTGACCAGCGTCGAATTTGGACAGGTCGAGAATGTCGTTGAGCAACTCCACCAGCACTTTGCCGGAGTCATGGGCGATAGACAGTTGCTGGCGCTGCTCAGCATTCAACGCGCTGTCCAGCGACAGCGCGATCATGCCCAGCAGGCCGTTGAGCGGGGTGCGGATTTCGTGGCTCATGTTCGCCAGGAAGGCTGCCCGAGCCTGAGCCATGCCTATTGCATTCATCTTCGCCGTTTCGAGCTCATCGTTGGACTGGGTCAGTCGCTGGTTGCTAGCCTTGAGTTCAAGTGTGCGGGCGGAGACGATATCTTCCAGTTGCCCCAGGTATTCCGTCAGTCGGTCTTCGGCGTGGCGGCGCTGCTGGATTTCGGTTTCCATATTTTCAAATTGCTGGTTGGCGACGTTCACCAGTACGCCGATTTCGTCATTCTCATGCCCCGGCGGACAGTCCAGGTGGGCCTGCTTGCGAGTGCTCAACTCACGAATGATGCGCACCAGCGGCTGGGTCAGCATCACGTAGAACAGACCCAGCAAAATCCCGGTCAGTAATAGGCTGCGTACGAATCCGTTGAGCAGGGTGATCTCGGCGCGGTGTAGGAACCGGCTGCCGAAGGCGTAGGTGTCTACATCCAGACGCAGTACACCCAGTGGGTCGTTGGGCATATGGCTCAGGAACAGTTGGTCTTCGAACTGGCGGTTGGCGCCAAACATGAAGTCACTGATAGGCCGGTAGGTACTTTCTCTACGTGGCCGGTCGACATCGGCGAGCACCACGCCATTGTTGTCGATCAACTGCGCACGAATGATGGCAGGGGAGTGCAACAGTCCGAGGGTCAGTTCCTGGGCCAATTCAGCATCGATGTTGTAAGCAATACGTGATGCTGGGTTATGGCTGATTTCGATCAGTGAGCGTATTTCACGGTTGATGGATGCGTCTTCGCTGGCATAATCAATGCCGATTTGGATCAGGCTGAGCAAGGTTCCCAAGACGAAACCGACCAGCACAGTCAATCTGGCTTGTTTATAAGACAAGCGGTGGGCGAACTTGATATCCATCGAGTGTTGAACCACTTCACGTTTCCCTTCGCCCGGCAAGCATAGCTGAACATCCACAGGCTTAGGCTTGCCCGGCATGAACCGTTTTTTACGCAGCCCCAAGCGGTCTGTCGCAGGGTTGCCAATACGCCATCTTTTACAAGAACTTGCCAGAGGAATAATCGTGGATTCTCGATTGAATGCCTTTCTGGAGCGAGCCGATGCAGTGCTCGCTCGCCTGGAGCCCTTGTTGCCCGCGCCACGCCAAGCCATCGACTGGAGCCACTGTCTGGCCGCCCGCTGGCAGCGCGAAGGCCGCAGCGGTTTTCTGTTGCCACTGGACGTAAGCCTGGACATGCGTCTTTCCGACCTGATCGGTGTAGACAAGCAGCGTGAAACATTGGCGCGTAACACCCAGCAGTTTCTTGATGGACTGCCCGCCAACCACGCGTTGCTGTGGGGCTCGCGCGGCACCGGTAAATCGTCCATGGTGCGCGCGTTGCTCGCTCATCACGCGAAGGCCGGTTTGCGCCTGATCGAAATCGAGCGTGACCACCTGGCGGATTTGCCCCGTGTGGTTGAGCAACTGCTCAAGCTGCCGCAGCGTTTCATCCTGTTTTGTGATGACCTTTCGTTCGAAGCCGGCGAGGGCGACTACCGTGTGCTCAAGAGCGTGCTGGATGGTTCCCTGGAACAGGCGCCTGAAAACGTGCTGCTGTACGCGACGTCCAACCGCCGTCACCTTGTGCCGGAAAATCAGAGTGACAACGACAACTGGAAGAGGGTGGATGGGGAACTGCACCCCAGCGAGGCCGTGGAAGACAAGATTGCCTTGTCAGACCGTTTTGGCTTGTGGCTGTCCTTCTACCCGTTCACCCAAGAGCATTTCCTGGATGTGGTCGAGCACTGGATCGGTGAGCTAGCGAGCAAGGCCGGTTTGCAATGGCAGCGCGACGAAGCCCTCGACATTCTCGCGGTGCGCTGGGCGACCGGGCGCGGTAACCGCAACGGCCGCTGCGCGTATCAATTTGCCCGTTACTGGGTGGGTCTCAAATTACTGGAGCGTCAACCATGATCGATTTACAACAAGCCGGCACTGGTCTCGGTGGCTACGCCCTACTGTGTGCCCAATTGGAGTCGCTGCTGGCTGATGAGCGCGATTTCATCGCCAACAGCGCGCAGTTTTCCGCTTTCCTCTTTAGCCAACTGGATGACTTGAATTGGGCCGGCTTTTACCTCAATCGCAATGAAGAGCTGGTGCTTGGCCCCTTCCAGGGGCAGATCGCTTGTGTGCGTATTCCGTTTGGCCGAGGGGTCTGCGGCGCTGCTGCAGCGTCGCAGCAGACCCAGCGAGTAGAGGATGTGCATGCATTCCCAGGACATATCGCCTGTGACAGCGCGTCTAACAGTGAGCTGGTCGTGCCACTGCTCAAGGACGGTAAGTTGATCGGCGTCCTCGACCTCGATAGCCCGTCGTTGGCCCGCTTTACCCCTCAGGATCAGGCCGGAATCGAACAGTTGGCGGCAATTTTCCTCCGCTTGACCGACTGCTGATCAAGTGAGGGGCGCAACCCGCCCCTTATTGGCCATCCAGTCTTTGAAGCCGCTCTTGCAGCATCCTTTCGAGTTCCAACATCAGCTTTTCCAATGACTTCACGCCTATTTCGATCAAGGGCCTGTCATCACCACGGGCACAGGCCTGTTCGAGGGCTTCGCACCGCGAGGCCAGCGTACTGGCCTGGACAATTCTGGCCGCGCCCTTGATCTTGTGAGCCTGTTCGATGATGTCCTGGGGCGATGCCTGCGCAACCATCAGTGCGACCAGTTCCTGGCGATCCTGACGACTGCTGCTCAGCAACTCCTCCAGCAGCAGACGACTCATCTGCGGATCGCCACCGGTAAGGGCCTCGAAGTTGCCAATGTCCTGGATCAGGCCGGTGGGTTGAGGACTAATTTTCGCCAGTTGCTGCTCCAGCGCCGTGAGATTGATAGGTTTGAACAGGCAGTCATTCATGCCCGCCTGTGCGCAGCGTTTTTTCTCTTCTGGCTGGGCATTGGCGGTAAAGCCCAGTACCACACAAGGGGTTAGATTCTCGCGTTGCTCGTATTCACGGATTGAGCAGCTCAGCTCGTAACCATTCATGATCGGCATATTGCAGTCGGCTATTACCAAGTCGAAGTGCTCCTGGCGCCAGGCCTGGAAGCCCGCTGCGCCGTTCTGGGCAGCGGTGAACTGGTGGCCCAGGTAGCCGAGTTGCTGGCACATCAACAGGCGACTCGCCGGGTGATCATCAACCACCAGTACATTGAGCACAGACACGCTGGCAGGTGTTGTTGGCTTGAGTTCGTCGACTACCGGCAGTGCCTGCAGGCGATTCATCTTCAGGCTCACATGCACCTGCGTGCCGACCATAGGCACGCTGCTCAGGCTTAGTTGCCCACCCATCATCGCGCACAGGCTGCGACAGATCACCAGCCCCAGGCCCGCACCGCTCCTGGCCAGATGTCCCGAATTGTCCGCCTGGGCAAAGGGTTCGAACAGACGCGTTTGATCGTCCCGGCTGATGCCGATGCCGGTATCTTCCACCACCAGCTTCATCTCGATCTGCTGCGCCAATTCAGTGTTGGATACATGCACCTTGATTTTTACTTGGCCACGTTCAGTGAATTTGATCGCATTGCTGATCAAGTTGGACAGCACCTGCTTGAAGCGCAGGGGGTCAATCAGGACTTCGGTGTCTTCTAGGTCTGGCGTGAATTCCAGCAACAGGCTAAGGCTCTTCTGGCGTGCCAGGCCGTCGAATACACGCACTACCGATTCGATCACCTCTCTCAGGTTGACGCGTTCGGGCGCCAGGCTGAGGCGACCGGACTCAATACGTGCGATGTCCAGGATGTCGCCGATTAGCTCCAGCAGATCCTTGGCCGAGTTGTAGGCCACTTCGATGGCCGGCCGATCAAGGTGGCCCTGGTCTGCCCGCTTGAGGGTCAGCTCCAGCATGCCAATCACCGCGTTCATAGGCGTACGGATTTCATGGCTCATGGTGGCGAGGAACGTGCTTTTGGCGCGATTGGCTTCGTCGGCTCGCTCCTTGGCGGTGCGAAGTTCGTCGAACAGCTGACGTCGCTCGCTGATGTCGATCCAGCCACCGATGATGCCCTGAACTTCACCGACGGAATCGCGGTAGGGAAGGATCCAGTGGTAGATCGTCAGTTTCTGTCCACGAATATGCAGGGTGCGGTCCACGATCATTGGCCTGCCTTCGGCCACCACACGTTGATAGTCGGCATGATATTGCGCCGCTTCTGCCGCGAGAGCTGTACTGATCTGAACTGCGCTTTTACCGATCACGTCTTCGCGCTTGACGTCGAACACCTGCAGGTAACTATCGTTGCAGGTCTGCAACAGTCCCTTGTTATCACGCACGTAGATCGGATGCGGGGTTTCATTGACCAGTGCGCGCATGAACTCGAACTGATCATTGAGGGCGCGCTCGGCCATTTTCCGGTGCCTGATTTGGCGGCGCATGTAAGCGTTCCAACTCAGTGAAATCAGCAACAACAACCCGGTGCCGATGATGATGCGCGCAATCAGTTGGTGATAGTCACGCCAGTAGCTGTCGGAGGCTGCGGAATAGCCGCGCCAACGGCTATTGATCACACCCAACTCGTCAGGGGCGACGCTGAGCAAGGCCTTGTCGAGGATCGAACTGAGTTCGGTGGCGCTGCGTGATGTTGCCAATCCAAAGGTGGCGGGCATTGTGCCAATGCTGAAGCTGATTTGAATCTTGTCTTGGAACATCTGCGAGGTCAGGAAGTAGTTGGCGACTACCAGAGTATTCACGGCCCCCTCAACATTGCCTTGTACGAGGAGTTCGGCTGATTTGAAGGTGTCACCCGTTTCTACTAATTGAATCTTTGGGAACTGCTCAATCAGGAGTTTCTTCAGTGGGCTGCCTTGAGTAATCGCCAGTCGTTTGCCCGACATTTCCTCCAGGCTTGTAGGTGCCTGGCCGTCCTTACGCGTCAACATTACGTAGGAGTTTTCCAGGTAGGGGCGACTGAAGTTCAGTTGGGCTTCCCGCTCGACGCTGGGGGCGATAGCGCCAATGATGTCTGCTTTGCCGGCCTCGACCTGTTCGATCATCGTGTCCACATCACGCGCGCGCTGGATGTCGAAGCGCAACCCGGTGCGCAGGCGAATCAGTTCCAGGAGGTCAGCGGTGATTCCGCGAAAGTTGCCATCGTTGTCGAAGAACGTCAGCGGCGCAAAGGTGGGGTTCACGATCACCTTGACCACCGGGTTATCCTTTAGCCAACGTTCTTCGCGCGGGGTCAATGCAGCTTTTGGTCGGTTAGCAGAATGTCACTGCCGGCACTCCAGCGCTTGGCGATCGCCTCCCGTTCGGTGGTCGGCACGGCCCTCAGTGCCGCGTCGACGATGCTCAACAGTGTTTGCTGGTCCTGGAGCATTGCGAAGCTGAACCCATAGGCTTCATGTTTGCCGAAGTTGGCCATGCGGATGTTTTTCAGGTAGCCCTTGTTGATCATGTAGTGGGTGGAAATGGTATCGCCGAGAAAGACGTCAGCCTGGTCGAAAGCCACTGCATTCAAAGCGTTTTGGTAAGAGGGGTAGGCGCGGATGACGGCTTTGGGATACAGCTTTTCCACCTCCGCCAGTGGTAGATAGTGGTAGACCAGTGCCAGGCGCATCCCGGCCAACCCCTCGCTCAGACTGCGGGTTTCGCCTTCGCGGGTCACCAGGACGGGTCGATCCACGGCATAGGGTTCCGACAGGATCAGGTTAGGTTTTGCCGCTTCAAAGCTGTTGGAAGAGCCCAGTAAGTCGATATCCCCTGCTTCGAGGGCACGAATGGCGGCTTCTCGGGAGGGGTAGCGCATCACTTTCACCGGCAAGGCCAGTGCCATGGCCAGCAAGCCAGCGTAATCAGCGGTGAGTCCCTCATAGTCGCGCCCGCTGGAGGTTAGGTCAAAAGGTGGGTAGTCAGGGAACGCAGTGCCCAGCACCAGTTCGCGTTTGTTCTGGAGCCATTGGCGCTGGCCCTTGTCCAAGTGGGTTTCCAGCTGTACGGAGCTTGCTCGACTCAATAGGTTGAAATGTTCCGTGCTCGCTGGAGGTGTCGCAGGCACAGCGGTGCTGAAGCACAAGCCGGCACTCAATATAATCAAATAGTCCTTTATACGCCTGGGCATCCGGTTTCTCACACTAGCGCGTTTCGTTTTGCCAACTCGATAAGTTCTACCAAGGACTTGGCTTGAAGTTTTTGCATCAGCCTCTTTTTATATGTGCTTACGGTTTTGTTACTCAGGAACATGCCTTTTGCGATTTCCTTGTTGGTTCGGCCTTGTGCAAAAAGTTGCAATACCATCAACTCTCTATCATTAACGGCCTTGAACAGTTCAAGTTCCTTGCAGCTCTCATCGTTGGCGTTTAAGGCCTGGCTGGGGAAATAGTTGTAGCCGGACAGTACGGCACGGATGGCGCTCATCAGTTCACTCAGATCGCCTTCCTTGCATACATAACCATCGGCCCCCGAACGCATGCAGCGTGTGGCAAAGAGAGTGGGGGATTGAGCCGTCAAAACCAGGGTTTTCATCGAAGCGCTCATGGCGTTGAACCGGCAAAGCACTTCGAGTCCATCGAGTTTGGGAATGCTGATGTCCAGGATGATCAGGTCCGGCATGCATTCGCGGACCATTTGTATCGCGTCGCATCCATTGTCCGTTTCGCCGACTACTTTGAAGTTTTCCTCGTGCTCCAACAACATGCGTATGGCCAGTCTTATAACGGGGTGGTCATCAATAATAAAAACTGTGTTCATGATCATATTCCATGCAAGTGCAAATAAAGCGGGCACATTAGCTCAGAAGGTGAGGGGTAAGCATGAACTTGAGGGGGGGCAGGTATAAAACAGGAAAGTTCCTACATTAAAAAAGGTAAAGCCCTACCGGGCGTGAAGGCGTCGCGAGACGAGCGGCCAGGGTTTCCCAAGGGGATGGGTTAGCGTGTGATTGCAAGGAGTTTGCGACACTTATACGTAAACTTTTCGACGGCCTAGTTTGTTTAAGTTCCTACACTTATAGCGTGAGTAATATATGGATCAAGCCTGCAAGTTCATCTTTATTCAACGGCTTTTGCAAATAGCCGAGCAATGGCAGGTCACGTTCAAGGGCTTGGTTATGCAGCGCCGACAGTTCTGCCTCGGGAAGCCCGCTGAGCAAGATGGCGGCCTTTATAAAGCATTGGCGACTGGCGATTTCAATCAACTCGAGCCCGGGCAGGTCGGGCAGACACTGGTCGCACAGGAGGATGTCGAAGGGCGCTTGGGCCTGCGTCATCAAACGGATTGCCTGTCCGGCGTTTTCCGCCGGGGTCAGTTGCTCAAAACCAAAGCTCTTGAGCAGGCACTGGGTGGCGAGCAGTTGAAAGGGATGGTCCTCCACCAACAGGATTCGAAGGGGGTAATTGGGCATAGAGGGCACACGGTGAGTGAAGCGTCGATGGAGGGCATGTAGGAACTGTTCGCCAGATTTGCCCGGAGCGTGAGCGATTATTCCTCGGGAGTTTGTGCGAATTCGATCAGGCCGCTCTGTTCCCGTCGTAGGGCGATTCTCTTCAGGGAACAGGCAACTTGATAAATGACGTTACTGAGGGCTCGAACGCCCGGTCATTTCCCGCGCCATCTCGGTGGCATAGCTGTCGGTCATGCCAGCGATAAAGTCGATCATGCGCAGGAACGAGGCGTGCAACGGCCAAGCCGGGTTCGGTGCATTGTTACCCAGCAGGTCGAGAATACGCCGGTTCTTGAAAGAGGGCGTTCGTCCGCCATGCTGCTCCAATGCCGCGCCGCAAAAAGCGTTCAGCAGTATTTCCAACGTGGTATAGGCGCCAATTTCATGCAAGGTCTTGCGTTTGTCCTGGAAGATTTTCTTGCGCGCCATGTCTTTGGCATCCAGCACGCAGCGTTTGGCCGGCCCGTGCATATGCTCCACCAAGTCGCCGGGCAGGGTGCCGGCCAGCAAGGCATCCTGCTGTTCGACGAAGGCTCGCGCCGCCGCGTTGGTCAAATGCTCAATGGCTTTGCCGCGCAGGATCGCCAGCTTGCGTCTGCGCGAGTCCTGAGATCCCAATTGCCGATAGGTCTGCGGCAGGTCGTCGCCTACCAGGTCGAGCAGCAGCGACTCGACTTCGGCGTATTCCAGCAAGTCCATTTCCAGGCCGTCTTCCAGGTCGATCAGGGCATAGCAGATGTCATCTGCGGCTTCCATCAGATAGACCAATGGGTGACGGGCCCAGCGTTGTTCTTCCAGTTGCGGCAGACCGAGCTTGTGGGCGATCTGTTCGAGGATCGGCAGTTCGCTCTGGTAGCAGCCGAACTTGTGTTTCTTGTAGCCCAGGGCGTCGGCGTGGCGAGCGGTCCAGGGGTATTTCAGGTACGTGCCCAGGGTCGCGTAGGTCAGTCGTGTACCGCCGTCGAACTGATGGTATTCGAGCTGGGTCAGTACCCGAAAGCCTTGGGCATTGCCTTCGAAATTGAGGAAGTCGTTGCGCTCGGCGCTGCTCATGTCGTCCAGCCAGCCACGCCCGGCGGCCTGTTGGAACCAGTGCCGGATGGCGTCTTCGCCCGAATGCCCGAACGGCGGGTTGCCGATGTCATGGGCCAGGCAGGCTGATTGCACCACCATGCCCAGATCACTCGGTTCGCACCAGTCGGGCAGTGCACTGCGCAGGGTTTCGCCGACGCGCATGCCGAGTGAGCGGCCCACGCAACTGACTTCCAGGGAGTGGGTCAGGCGGGTGTGGATATGGTCGTTGCTGGACACCGGGTGCACCTGGGTCTTGCGGCCCAGGCGGCGAAATGCGCCGGAGAAAATAATGCGGTCATGGTCTTTGTGAAAAGGGCTGCGGCCGAGTTCTTCCGGGCTGTGCAGGGGCTTTCCAAGCCGTTCGCGGGTAAGCAGGGTAGGCCAATCCAAGGCGGGTACTCTCCGTGCGGTGAATGACCCTCCCAGCTTCCCGGTTCCACCTTGGCGGGGCAAGCGAAAATCTACAACCCGGCGGCGTCGATATCAATTAACAGCAAGCGCTGACCGTTATCGAAGAATTGTCCGGCAGTGAGGCAATACTGGTTGGTGGTGGCGTCGCGATACGTCGACGACAAGGTCAGGCGCCGCTCGTCCCAACCTTCGGCCAGCAGGTGATAGAAATACGGGCGCCATGACCAGTTGTGGCCTAGGTAACGCGTGTCGGCCTGCCAGGCGTCCTGGCGCCATTCGAAGTTCGGCGTGAGTTGCGTGCCATGTCGGTCGCACTGATAAAAGCGCAGCAGCCATGGGAAATCCTGCAATTGTGGTAACTGGCTAAGCGGTGCCTGGCCCAGGGCCCAGCTTTGGAGGATTTTCATCAGCTCGGCCAACTGTTGGCGCAGGTCCATGATGCGTCCACGCTCTGCCAGCTTCTGCTGGACGTACGCTGCGCGCAGTTGGGCAAAGCGTGGCACGAAGGCGTCGGTGGCAAACCAATCCAGCTGTGCCTGCGCGAACAGATAGCCCTGTACATAGCGCGAGCCGCATTCCAGGGCAAAGCTCAGTTGCGCTTCAGTTTCCACGCCTTCGGCAATGATCCAACAGCCGGTTTTCTCCGCCATCTGCGCCAGCGCCCGCACGACGTCACTGCTTGGCCCGCCCTTGGCGGCTTCCTGGAAAAGGCGCATGTCCAACTTGAGGATATCCGGCTGCAATGCCAGCACCCGGTCAAGCTGGGAATAGCCGGCACCGAAGTCATCAATGGCAATACGCGCACCGGCCTCGCGATAACGCGCGACCACATCGGCCAGGCGCTGGATATCGCCACCCAGTTCGGTGATCTCGAACACAACGCGCTGCGGGTCAACGCCGTGGGCGTGGATTTGTTTCAAGCTCGGCAGGGCCTGGCCCGGACGCAACCGGTTGATCCAGCGGGGCGAGATGTTCAGGCTCAGAAACCAATCGTCGGGGGCTTCATGCAGGCGGCTCAAGGCATTGTCGCGGATCTGACGGTCGAGGCGTCGCAACGTCGTGCCTGGCGTGCGCGGGTCCGCGAACAACGGGCCCACAGACTGCAAGCTGCCGTCAGCCTGGCGCAGGCGACCCAAGGCCTCGACGCCGGCAATGCGTCCGGTGGCAGTGTCAATAAACGGCTGGAAGCAGGCGAGCGGTTGCCCGTCAATCACAGGACCTCCTTATGAGAGGTAGCGAAAAAAAGAGGCCCGGCCTTCAATGACGAAGGCCGGGCCGATTCTGTTTGCAAGAATGCAGCCAGCAGGGCTCATCCTTTTCGGGAAGTACCTGCCATCGCTAATTTGATCAGCGGGATCAAACCTGCGCCCAGCCGCACCAACCGGGTCACGCTGCTGATACTGCCGCCCTTGGCACCCTTCCCGGTAAAGAAGCCCATCAGCGTCACCGCCGCCACGCCCCACAGCGGCGCGTGCTTGATGCCCAGGCTGTCCTGCCAGTTGTGGCGCATGTCGCGCACTTTGTGCAGCGGAGCCATCAATTGTTGGGACTCATGACGGATTTCCTGGCGGTGCATTTCCATGCGCAGGCGAATCAGTGCCTTGCGCATTTCTCGACGGGATGTGTTGTGCGGGATCTCAGTCATGCTCATGGCAGCAGGCGCTCCCGATCATTGGCCAGCTCTTCAAGCGTGGCGTGGAAGGGCGTGGACTCATCGAATACTGCTGCTTTCAAGCGCACCCCGCAGAACGCGGCGGCCAGGCTGTAGAACAAGCAGAGGCAGATGATCCCGGTGAGACGGTAGCCGGTGTCCCAGACCAGGATCATCACCAGCGTCGACAACCCGACCAGCAACAACAGGGCAAACACCAAGGCCAAGCCGGCAAACAGCAGCAGGCTGACGGTGCGTGCTTTCTGCTCCTGCAATTCGATGCCGAACAGTTCGACGTGGCTGTGCAGCAAGCCTAGAACGGCCGCGCCCAGGCGTCTTGAGGTAGAACTTGCGCCCGTGGCCGAGCCGCTTTCGCCGATAGACATAATGTTAGCGCCTTGTAGCCAATAGGCCGATCAGAAAGCCCACGCCAGCGGCAATACCCACCGACTGCCAGGGGTTGGCCTGTACGTAGTCTTCAGTAGCGGTGACCGCAGCTTGGCCGCGCTCGCGCAGGGAGTCTTCGGTCAGTTGCAGGGTTTCACGGGCCTTGAGCAAGCTTTCATGAATCTTGCTGCGCAGCTCGTCGGCCTGGTCACCCGCCAGGATCGCGGTGTCATCCAGTAGCTTTTCGGTATCACTGACCAGGGTTTGAAAATCCGCCATCAGTATCTCTTGGGCTGTCTGTGCTGTTTTTCTGGCCATGGTTATCTCCGTGATTGGCTGATCGGTACGTGTGGTTTCGAGTCACCGGCGTCGGTGAAGGTTCACTGCAATTGCGTGGTACAGCTTTTGCTTTGCCTTGGTGCGCATGCACGGGTGCCTGCGCTGAATCTGGGCGGTAAGGCCTCAAGCCATCAAAAACCTTACCTTAAATAACTGAAACTCGCGGAAAAACCCTGTCGGCAACAGCCTGTTGTGTTGATCGCTGCGCTAAAGCGGTTCACGCCCTGTGAAGAGGGGCGGTACCGGCGGTGCCAATTTAGTGCGTACAACCGTGGCTTGAACCGCTTTGGTGCTTTTTGCCTTTAATGCAGGCCTGCCAACCTTCATGGAAAATTTGCAAAGTGCGGTGGACACTCTGGTCCACAGTTCAAACACCCTGTTTATCCTGATCGGCGCGGTCATGGTACTGGCGATGCACGCCGGCTTCGCATTCCTGGAAGTCGGCACCGTTCGCCAAAAAAATCAAGTCAACGCGCTGTCGAAGATCCTCAGCGACTTCGCCATCTCTACTTTGGCCTATTTCTTTATAGGCTATTGGATCTCCTACGGCGTGAGCTTCATGCAACCGGCGGCAGTAATCAGCGCGGACCATGGCTATGGCCTGGTGAAATTCTTCTTCCTGCTGACGTTTGCGGCAGCGATCCCCGCGATCATCTCCGGCGGCATTGCCGAGCGTGCGAAGTTTGCTCCGCAGTTGTGCGCTACCGCGTTGATCGTGGCGTTTATCTACCCGTTTTTCGAAGGCATGGTCTGGAATGGCAATTTCGGCCTGCAAGCCTGGTTGCTCGCCACCTTTGGCGCCAGCTTTCATGACTTCGCCGGTTCTGTCGTGGTGCACGCAATGGGCGGCTGGCTGGCGCTGGCGGCGGTGTTGCTGTTGGGCCCGCGTAACGGACGTTATCGAGAAGGACGCTTGGTCGCCTTTGCGCCATCGAGCATTCCGTTTCTGGCGCTGGGTTCTTGGATTCTCATCGTCGGCTGGTTCGGCTTTAACGTGATGAGCGCGCAAACCCTCAACGGCGTCAGTGGCCTGGTGGCGGTCAACTCGTTGATGGCGATGGTAGGCGGCACTGTTGCTGCGCTGGTGATCGGCCGTAACGACCCAGGCTTCCTGCATAACGGCCCGCTCGCCGGGCTGGTGGCGATCTGCGCCGGTTCCGACCTGATGCACCCGGTAGGCGCGCTGGTCACCGGTGTGGTCGCCGGTGGGCTGTTTGTCTGGTGCTTTATCGCCGCCCAGGATCGCTGGAAGATCGATGACGTGCTGGGCGTGTGGCCATTGCATGGCCTGTGCGGTGTGTGGGGTGGGGTTGCCTGCGGCATCTTTGGCCAGACCGCGCTGGGCGGCCTGGGTGGCGTGAGCCTGGTCAGCCAGTTGATCGGCACCGGCCTCGGCGTGGCAGTCGCGTTCGGCGGCGGCCTGTTGGTGTATGGGGTGATCAAACGCGTCGGTGGCCTGCGCCTGAGTCAGGAGCAGGAGTACTACGGCGCGGACCTGTCGATCCACAAGATCGGCGCGGTCAGTCAGGATTGATCGTCGCTGTTCGGCGGCGTGAAAGAGCCGTGCAGCAGGCGATAGCGGTTGTGTCGCACTTCATCGACCCGCGCCTGTACCTGGTGGTCTGGAAGGCCCAGCAGGATCAAGGCGTGGGAGGCGAGCATCAGGCTCGACTCCAATAGTTCGGGCACCACTTCGCTGGCGCCCGCAGCTTTCAGTTCGGCCCACTGGCTGTCATCGCGAGTGCGCACCAGAATCGGCACCTCAGGGTTGATACGGCGCGCCTCTTTCAACACCACCAGGGCGACATCGCTGTTGTCCACGGCAATTACCACCAACCGCGCGCGTTCCAGGCCCACCGCACTGAGCAGGGCGCCGCGACGGCAGTCGCCGTAATGCACGCTGCTGTCCTCGGTGGCGGCTTCCTGTACCCGTTCCGGGTCGTCATCCAGGGCGATAAAGGCTTGTTGTTCCCGCCGCAGAAAGCGCCCGATGGACTGCCCCACACGGCCGTAGCCACAGATCACTGCATGGCCGCGTAACTCGGCATTGAGCGCGGTGATTTCCTCCAGCTGCACTTGCTGGTTGGGTTTGCGGTGCAGGCGCAGGGCAATCGCCGGGGCGGCGCGCAACAGCAGTGGCGTCAGCAACATCGAGCAGAACGTGGCGGCGAGCAGCAAGCCATTGAATTCATCCGGGATCAGCCGGCTTTGCTGCATTTGCGCCATCAACGCAAAACAGAACTCACCGCCCTGGGCGAGGGCCAAGCCGCTGCGCCAGGCGGTTTCGCTGTCGCTGCCCCGCAGCTTGACCAGCACCGCTACCACGCACCCCTTGATCAGCATCAGCGCGAGGGTCAGGCCGAGGATCAGCAGACTGTGGCTGATGAACAATTGCAGGTCGATCAACATGCCGATACTGACGAAAAACAGCCCCAGCAGGATGTCGCGAAACGGTCGGATATCCGCTTCGATCTGATGGCGGTAATGGCTTTCGCCCAGCAGCATGCCGGCCAGGAAGGCGCCGAGGGCCGGCGACAGACCGAGCAAATGGGTGAGCCAGGCGGTCAGCAACACGATCACCAGTGCAAGCAACACAAACAGCTCCGCCGAGTGGGACGCGGCGACTTCATGGAACAGGCGCGGCAACAACCAGCGACTGGCCAGCAGCAGGCCAACAAACAGCAACACGGTTTTACCCAGCGTCAGCGGCAGCGCCCAGTACCAGGCTTGATCGCTGCTGCCGGCAAACACGGGCACCAAGGTCAGTAGCAACACGGCTACCACGTCCTGGAACAGCAGCACGCCAATCGCGTTCTGGCCATGGCTGCTGAAGATTTCTCCGAGGCTGGTCAGCTCTTTGCTGACGATGGCCGTGGACGACAATGCCAAGCCCGCACCCAGCAGCAACGCGATGCCGGGGGCCACACCAAAGCCCATCAACAAGCCTCCAAGCAGCGCACTGCACCCCAGCACCTGCAAACTGCCCAGGCCAAACACCACGCGGCGCAGGGCGAGCATCTTTGTCAGGGAGAACTCCAGGCCCAGGGAAAACAACAGGAACACCACGCCAAGCTCGGCGAGGTCGGGCAGCTCTTCGCTGTCATTCACCCAGTCCAGCGCTGTAGGTCCCACGGCGAGGCCCACACACAGGTAGCCCAGAACGGGCGGCAGTTGCAGTCGGCGAAACAGCGCAATCACCACAAGGGATGAGGCCAAAATGATCAGCAGGTTGGCGAACACGAGCATCTCCGTTGCAGGGTGAGCGGGCAAAAAGCCGCGAGAATCGCTGAATCAGTTATACGTCATGCTGATATGTGTCAGGGTTTATCGGCTCGCCACGGGTCTTACGCAAGCCTAGAATGTTGATCTGTTTTCTGATCAGGTCCTTTCGCCATGCTTCCTGAATGCCAGTTGTTCGGCACCCTGGGTTGCCATCTTTGTGAGATTGCCGAAGCCGAAATCATGCCGCTCGTCGAACACGGGCTGTTGGTGGAGCTGGTTGACATCACCGATCCCCAAGATCTCACCGACCTCTATGGGCTGCGGATTCCGGTGCTTCGACGGGTGGATACCGGCGCCGAATTGGACTGGCCCTTTGACGCTGAACAGGTCGTTGCCTTCCTGCGCTGACGTTTATGCGATGGCGGGTTTCCAATTATTACGTTACTGTATGTTTGTACAGCGATTGAATAGAGGGAACGCCCGTGGTGAATGTTGAACAACTGAAAAGCAGCGTCAATCGCATGTCCGCCGACGTCGTGCGCGACGCGGTGAACGAGCTGCGCCTCGATGGCTTGGTCACGGAAGGCAAGACGCCCTTTAACAAAGTGCATTTCAATACCTGCTTCGCGGAGATCGAAGCGTTGTTCCAGCGCGCCGGTTACCACAAGCAACTGGATGTGGTGGGTTATCAGGGCTTGCTCTACGCCTTGTACGATCCCGGTCGCTGGGAAGCGGTGGATGTGCTGCGTTGGCTCAAGGAATTCACCGAAGCGGCCAGTGCGTCGCCGATCCTGCGCACGCAATTAGCCAAAGCCTGAGATCCGCCCTAGGCTCAATCCCGCGTCGTGCGGGATAATGCCCATCGGTTTTTTCAAGGCTTCGAGCATCGGCATGTCCACTTCCGGTTTTTCCGCGTCCCAACACCAAGCCAGCACTCTCTACTTGCCGCCAGGCCCTTGGGCGACCGTGCTCGATTGCCTGTGCGAGCACTTCCCGGCGATCAGCCGTGAGCACTGGCTGGACCGCATCGCCCGCGGACGGGTATTGGATATCAACGGCAGCCCCATCAAGCTGGACCTCGCCTACAAGGAAGGTCTGTGCATTTACTACTTCCGTGAAGTGCCGAACGAAAAGGTGATTCCGGTGCAGGAAACTATCCTGTACGCCGACGAGCACTTGGTGGTCGCGGATAAACCGCATTTCCTGCCCGTGACCCCGGCCGGAGAGTACGTCGAGCAAACCCTGCTGCGCCGCCTGATTCGCCGCCTGGATAATCCGTCGCTGGTACCCCTGCACCGTATCGACCGGCACACCGCCGGGCTGGTGCTGTTCTCCGCCAACCCCGCCAGCCGTTCGGCCTATCAGCAATTGTTCCCCAAGCGCCAGATCGATAAATTCTACGAAGCCATTGCCCCAGCCTTACCTGGTTTGACGTTCCCGTTGGTGCACAAAAGTCGCCTTGTGGACGGCGAACCCTTCTTCCGCATGCAGGAAGGCGAGGGCGCCAGCAACACCGAAACGGCGGTGGAGGTGCGGGAAAAAAATGGCGATCTCTGGCGCTACGGCCTGTTTCCCGTGACCGGTAAGAAGCACCAACTGCGCGTTCACATGACCGCGCTGGGGGCGAGCATCTGCAATGACCCGTTCTACCCGGACGTGCTCAAGGATGCCGTCGACGATTACGCCAACCCGCTCAAGCTGCTGGCCCAGGGCGTACGGTTTATCGACCCGGTCACCGGCGAAGAGCGTCGTTTTCGCAGCCAGATCAACCTCGATTGGTAACCCCGGAAACGACAAGGCCCGCGCGAGGCGGGCCTTGTAGGCAAACGCTAAGACTTACAGGTCTTTAACGGTGCGGACCTGATCTTTATTGATACGGGTCTGCTTGCCGTCCAGTTGTTCGAACTCGTAGAAGCCCGAATCCTTATCGAATTTAGGGGTGTCGACGGCCTGGATTTCGCGACCGTCATTCAGGGTGATCACTGTCGGCGAGGCGCAACCGGCGAGGGTGGCGATGCCCAGTGCAAGCATGAGAGCGGCGATGGTCCGTTGAGTCATGGGTTTGTCTCCGAGAGAATACTTTTTAATTGCTGACCTTGAGACGCGTAAGGCGTCGCCAAAGTTCCTTGTGCGAAAGTTCATTCTGACACGTCAGAGCTCGGCTGTAACAGCTCCGGCGTATTAAGGTTGGCCAGCCGTGGGTCATCCGCCGGGCACTCCAGCCCCACGCCGCCCAATTGCAGGAATATCTTGCGCGGGCTTCGCTCGCCGGCTTGCCAGGCCTGTTCTACCTCGGTTTTGAGGTGTGTAGGGATGATGCAGATCAAGGGTTCCCAGAATTCGCCGTGGCGCACCATCACGGGCACCGATGGGTTTTGCCGCGCGGTCTTAAGCAGGTCGGTCAGTAGGATCGCGTCGATAGCCGGCACGTCGCACGGCAATATCAGCAGGTGCTCATGGCGCGCTGCGGCCAGCCCGGCGCGGATACCGGCGAGCGGGCCCGGAAAGTCCGGGCTGTCGTCGCTCACCAGCGTGTCGGCATAGGGCGCGTAGAGGTCCTGGTTGCGATTGCACGAGATGATCATGTCATCCGTCAACGCTCGCACCAAGCGCTGTAGATGGGCGATCAATGGCTGGCCGCGCCATGCCAACAGACCTTTGTCCTGGCCGCCCATGCGCTGGCCGCGCCCGCCGGATAACAGCAAAATCGAGCAGGGAAGGGGCGAAGAATCTAACGACATAAAGGTTCCGCTGCGGCAGGTAAATAGGGGCCTGTGATATAACACCGGGCTGTTCCTCCGACAACCGGACCGTGCCATGAAAGCCAAGGCTGATGCGCCCTTCGTACCCCTGAATATCGCTGTATTGACCGTCAGCGACACCCGCACCCTGGACACCGACACCTCGGGCCAGGTTTTCGTCGACCGCCTCACCGCCGCCGGGCACAACCTGGCCGAGCGCGTACTGCTCAAGGACGACCTCTACAAGATCCGCGCCCAGGTTGCCCATTGGATTGCCGAAGACGTGGTGCAAGTGGTGCTGATCACCGGCGGCACCGGTTTCACCGGCCGTGACAGCACCCCCGAAGCCGTGAGCTGCCTGCTCGACAAGCAGGTCGACGGCTTTGGCGAACTGTTCCGCCAGATATCCGTGGCCGACATCGGCACCTCCACCGTGCAATCCCGTGCCCTGGCCGGCTTGGCCAATGGCACCCTGGTGTGCTGCCTGCCGGGTTCCACCAATGCGGTGCGCACGGGTTGGGACGGCATTCTTGCCGAGCAGTTGGACAACCGCCATCGCCCCTGCAACTTCGTCCCGCACCTGAAACAGGCCGCGCCTTGTGAATCCCGTGGGTAAGCCTGGCAAGACCGGCGCGCTGATGCCCGTGGAAGAGGCGCTGCAGCACCTGTTGGCGCTGGCCGAAGCTGCGCCGATCCGCGAGCCGCACGCCTTGCCCCTGGCCGAGTGTGATGGCCGGGTATTGGCGCAGGATCTGGTCTCCACCCTCGACCTGCCTCCGTGGCCGAACAGTGCCATGGACGGTTACGCGCTGCGCCTGGCGGACTGGACCGGTGAGCCGCTGGTGGTGAGCCAGCGCATCTTTGCCGGTCAGGCACCTGAACCTCTGGCCGCGGGCACTTGCGCGCGCATCTTCACCGGCGCACCGGTGCCGCAAGGCGCCGATTGCGTGGAGATGCAGGAAAATGCCGTGGTCCACGCCGATGAGCGCGTGAGCTTTACCGAGCCCCTGCACGCCGACCAGAACATCCGCCCTCAAGGCCAGGAAACCACGGTCGGTGAACTCGTTTTGTCAGCCGGGACGCGCTTGGGCCCGATTGAGCTGGGCCTGGCTGCGTCCCTCGGCTGTGATCGTCTGAATGTAGTGCGCTGCCCGCGCGTGGCCGTGCTGTCCACCGGCGACGAGTTGATCGAGCCCGGCTTGCCGCTGGGGCCCGGCCAGATCTACAACAGCAATCGTCGCGTGCTGTGCAGTTGGCTTTCACGCATGGGCTGTGAAGTGATCGACGCCGGGATCCTGCCGGATGACTTGGAACAGACTCGCACGCGATTGGCGGGCCTGGGCAGTGTCGACCTGATCCTGTCCACCGGTGGCGTGTCGGTAGGTGAAGCGGACTTCCTTGGCATCGCCCTGCGTGAAGAAGGCGAACTGGCCCTGTGGAAGCTCGCGATCAAACCTGGCAAGCCACTGACGGTCGGGCATTTCCGTGGCGTGCCGGTAATCGGCCTGCCGGGTAATCCGGCCTCGACCCTGGTGACTTTCGCACTGTTGGCGCGCC
Source organism: Pseudomonas sp. Irchel 3H9 (assembly GCF_900187495.1). Taxonomy (NCBI): domain Bacteria; kingdom Pseudomonadati; phylum Pseudomonadota; class Gammaproteobacteria; order Pseudomonadales; family Pseudomonadaceae; genus Pseudomonas; species Pseudomonas sp. Irchel 3H9. The sequence continues at coordinate 1,090,741 of NZ_FYDK01000001.1, forward strand.
CCTACATCCTGCGTCGCCAAGGTGTGGCCGACGTGGAGCCGTTGCGGTTCGAAGTCCCGGTGGGATTCGTCTGGCCGAAACCGGGCAATCGTCGCGAGTATCTGCGCGGGCGCATCGAGCAGGGCAAGGCGATCATCTACCGTAACCAAAGCTCTGGCGTGCTGCGCAGCGCGGCGTGGGCGGAAGGGTTTGTGGAGGTGTTGGAAGGGACGACGCTGGCACTCGGTGATCGGGTTAATTTCATCCCGCTGAGCGAAGTCCTGAACTGAACACAAGTCCAAATGGGAGAGGGGGCTTGCCCCCGATAGCGGTGCTTCAGCCACACATCAGGTGACTGACACTCTGCCATCGGGGGCAAGCCCCCTCCCACATTTGGACCTTTGTGTGCCTGTGGCTATTCAGTAGTCGTCGCCACGCTCCGTGACGTCCCGCTCCACAGGCCGCGCTTCCGGGTCATAGCCCACCGGGAACTTGCCCTTCAAGGTCCAGGCAAACGCAATGATCTCCGCGATGGTGCGGTACAACTCCTCCGGAATGCTGTCGCCCAGTTCCATGCGCGCCAGCAGCTTTACCAGCTCGGCGTTTTCATAGATCGGCACTTCATTTTCCCGCGCCAACTTGAGGATGGCTTCGGCCAGGGCATCGTCGCCCTTGGCGGTCAGGGTCGGCGCTTGCTGGCCGTCGTACTTGAGGGCAATCGCCTGGCGCGGTGGGTTGGAGTTCTTCATGCGGTTTCATCCACCCAGCGTTGCTCCAGTCCGGTTTTCGGCCCGCGTGGTGGCGTACCCAGGTGGCAATCGAGGTCGCCGACGTTGATCCCCGAAGTCACCAGCCGCTCGCGCAAGTTGCCCAAATGGCTTTCGATCAGGCTGGCGGTGAACGGGCGTGTTGCCCACAGTTGGCTCGACAGTTTGCCCTGGGTCAGTTGTGCCTGGACCTGCAACGGCCCCAGCGGCTCCATATCGAATGCCAGCTCGACGCGCCATAGCATTTGCTTGGGGTCTTTGCGGTCTTTGCGTTCGGGCTGGTCTTTGTCTGGCGCCGGTTCTTCGCGCTGGAACTTGACCTGCAACGGCACGATGTCCTGCAGCGTGCGCATAGGGATTTCCAACTGCCAGGTGGTTTGCAGGCGGCCATCGGCGGTGGTGCCGGTCTGTTCCAGACTCGACAGTTGGTGGCTCTGTAACCTGGAAATGGCCCCGGCTGCCAGACGCAGCAGGTTTTCCAGGTCGCCTTCGCCTTCAAGCTTCGCCATCAGCCGCTCGGGCAGTGGAAAGCTGACCGGTGCCTGCCGCGCGCTGACTTGGCCCAGCGTGTTCAGTGGGCTGCGCACAAAATTGGGCAATACCTGGGCCAGCGTGTTGGCCGCAAGAATGGCGTTGAGGTTGGTACTGGCGGGCAGGGCGGGCAATAGGTCCGCGACAAGGCGCAGCAGTGCGCCCTTCATGTCCAGTGGTGGTATTTGGGGATTCTGTCCTGCGAGTAATTTGGCCTCCAGAAAGGCGCCGCTGTTCTGAATCACTTGAGCCAGGACTTTGGGGTTACTGACCTGTGCCAGATCAGGCAACGCCGCGAGCAAACGGTCGGCGGCGGCGCGCAGATCGGCGGAAGTACTGTCGCCACGGGGCAGGTTTTGCAGGGCGGTGAACACCGCATCCAGGGAGCCCTGGCGACTTTGCTGGGTCGACAACTGTTGGGTGACCGCCAATTGATCCTTGAGCCCGCTCAGCGGCACAAAATTCAAGGTCTGCGCGTTCTGCACCACGGCGCTGAGCAGGCTGCCTACGCGCAACGGCTGTGGGCTTTCCACCGTCAGTGTCGCGCCGGCCAAGACGTTATTCAGCACTGTCACCAGCGAACGATAGATCGCCGGTTGCGCCGTGCCCTGGGGCAGCATCTGAGTGGTCAATACCTTGGCTTGCAACAGCGTACCTTCCGGGACTTTGGCGGTATCGATGCGGGTGAGGGCGGCGACGTTGGCACTCAAAGCCTGTTGCAGGCTGAGGGTCAGATTGCCCGCTGGCGTCTGGCTCACCGCCACATTGCTGCCTAAGGGCAATGGCTGCGCGCTGCTGGCCTGCACCAGCGTCTGGCGGCCGCCGTCCAAGGTCAGCTTGAGCAGCAACTGAAAGGCTTCACCGCCTTGTTTAAGGGCGATGACTTCGGCATTCGCGGTTTTCCCAGGGTCGATCAGCCCAATCTGCGGCTCCAGCAGTTTCAGCAGTGCTCCAGGCGCAGGCGCGGAGCTTTGCCCGGCTGCCGGGGTGGGAGGAAGCGTAGGAAGGTTGATCTCGCCGGTCATCGTGCGCATCGTCTCTGGGGAAATTGCCCTCTTTAGCGTAGGGCATCGCATGTATAATGCCGCCCGTCTGCAAAGAGAGCGCTAAAAACCTCACAACTATTTGATCCAGCTCTCTAAAATCGGTCGCCAAAGCCGTTATTGTGCTTCTTTCTATAACGGCCGCTGCACCGCCGACTTGAACCGTAAAGGCCCGCGATCTCTTGACCAGCCCTCTTCTTGAAGCCGTAGCGCTCTCCTGTGAACGCGACTTGCGCCTGCTGTTCGAGCACCTCGACCTGCGTGTGGCGGGTGGCGATATGGTGCAGATCAGCGGTCCCAACGGCAGCGGCAAAACCAGTTTGCTGCGCCTGCTGGCCGGGTTGATGCAACCCACGGCCGGTGAAGTGCGGCTTAACGGCAAGCCCCTCAACGAACAGCGCACCGAGCTTGCACGCAACTTGATCTGGATCGGCCACGCCGCCGGCATCAAGGACGTGCTCACTGCCGAAGAAAACCTCAGCTGGCTCAGCGCCCTGCACCATCCTGCTTCCCGCGATGCCATCTGGCAGGCCCTGGCCGCTGTGGGCCTCAAGGGTTTCGAAGACGTTCCCTGTCACACCCTGTCCGCCGGCCAGCAGCGCCGCGTGGCCCTGGCGCGGCTCTACCTGCCTGGTCCGCCGCTGTGGATTCTCGACGAACCCTTCACCGCCCTCGACAAGCAAGGCGTCGCCCAGTTGGAAGAACACCTGGCGCGGCATTGCGAGCAGGGCGGAACCGTCTTGCTCACCACCCACCACACCCTGGCGCGCATGCCCGCCGGTTACCGCGACCTTGATCTGGGCCGGTGGTCGGCATGAGTGTCTTCGCCCTGCTGGTCGCCCGCGAAGCACGGCTGTTGTGCCGTCGCCCGGCTGAATTGGCCAACCCGCTGGTGTTCTTTGCCATCGTGATTGCGCTGTTCCCGCTGGCGGTCGGTCCCGAGACTAAACTGTTGCAAACCTTGTCGCCGGGGCTGGTGTGGGTGGCGGCGCTTTTATCGGTTCTGCTCTCGCTGGACGGGCTGTTTCGCAGTGATTTCGAAGACGGTTCCCTGGAACAGTGGGTCCTTTCGTCGCACCCTCTGCCACTTCTGGTACTGGCCAAGGTGCTGGCACACTGGGCTTTTTCCGGCCTCGCGCTAGTCTTGCTCTCGCCGCTGTTGGCGATGATGCTGGGCTTGCCCGTCGAATGCCTGCCGGTGTTGCTTTTGTCCTTGTTACTCGGCACGCCAGTGCTCAGCCTGTTGGGGGCCGTGGGCGCAGCGTTGACCGTCGGTTTGAAGCGTGGTGGCCTGCTACTGGCCCTGTTGATTCTGCCGTTGTACATCCCGGTACTGATCCTTGGCAGCGGCGCTTTGCAGGCTGCGCTCATGGGCATGCCGGCGACCGGTTACCTCCTGTGGCTTGGTAGCCTGACCGCCCTGGCGGTAACCCTGACACCCTTTGCTATAGCCGCCGGCCTGAAGATCAGCGTCGGCGAATAATGAGGTCTGACCCAGCGACATTGTCAGCTCTTCAACATAAGAAAGACCCTACGTTTCTCGCAATGACGAGAAGCAACCGTGAGAAACAGCAATGAACTGGACCTGGTTTCACAAGCTCGGCTCGCCCAAATGGTTCTACGGCATCAGTGGCAAACTGCTGCCTTGGTTCAGCATCGCCGCCGTGTTGCTGATCGGCATCGGCCTGGTCTGGGGCCTGGCCTTCGCGCCGCCGGACTACCAGCAAGGCAACAGCTTTCGCATCATCTATATCCACGTACCCGCCGCGATGCTGGCCCAGTCCTGTTACGTGATGCTCGCGGTGTGCGGCGTTGTCGGCCTGGTGTGGAAGATGAAGTTGGCCGACGTTGCCCTGCAATGCGCCGCGCCCATCGGTGCGTGGATGACCGCCGTGGCGCTGGTCACCGGCGCGATCTGGGGCAAACCCACCTGGGGCTCGTGGTGGGTGTGGGATGCGCGACTAACGTCCATGTTGATCCTGCTGTTTCTGTACTTCGGTCTGATTGCCCTGGGCAACGCGATCAGTAATCGTGACAGCGCCGCCAAGGCCTGCGCGGTGCTGGCCATTGTCGGCGTGATCAACATCCCGATCATCAAATACTCGGTGGAGTGGTGGAACACCCTGCACCAGGGCGCCACCTTCACCCTCACCGAAAAACCGGCGATGCCCGTGGAAATGTGGGCACCGCTGCTGTTGATGGTGCTGGGCTTCTACTGTTTCTTCGGTGCCGTGCTGCTGATGCGCATGCGCCTCGAAGTGCTCAAGCGTGAAGCCCGCGCCAGTTGGGTCAAGGCCGAAGTGCAAAGCAGCCTGGGAGCGCGCGGATGAGTTTTGCTTCTTTCAGTGATTTTCTCGCCATGGGCCACCACGGCCTCTATGTCTGGACGGCCTATGGCATCTGCCTGGCGGTGCTGGCCCTCAACGTCGCCGCGCCGATCCTGGCCCGCAAGCGTTACCTGCAACAAGAGGCGCGTCGTCTGCGCCGGGAGACCGAAAAGTGAATCCGCTGCGTAGAAAACGTCTGATGATCATCCTCGCCATCATGGCCGGCGTCGGCATTGCCGTGGCCCTGGCCTTGAGCGCGCTGCAACAGAACATCAACCTGTTCTACACCCCGACCCAGATCGCCAATGGCGAAGCACCGGTTGATACCCGCATCCGCGCCGGTGGCATGGTGGAGAAGGGCTCGTTGAAACGTTCCGGCGATTCCCTCGACGTGACCTTCGTGGTTACCGACTTCAATAAGGCCGTGACCATCACCTACCGTGGCATCCTCCCGGACCTGTTCCGCGAAGGCCAGGGCATCGTCGCCCTGGGCAAACTCAACGCTGACGGCGTGGTGGTGGCCGATGAAGTGCTGGCCAAGCACGACGAAAAATACATGCCGCCGGAAGTCACCAAGGCGTTGAAAGAAAGCGGCCAATCGGCACCAACCCCAGCGAAGGAGGGCTAAGTGATGACGTCCGCACTGTTTATTCCCGAGTTGGGCCAATTGGCGATGATCCTCGCCTTGTGCTTCGCCATCGTGCAGGCCGTGGTGCCGTTGCTCGGTGCCTGGCGCGGCGACCGCCTATGGATGAGCCTGGCGCAGCCGGCCGCCTGGGGTCAGTTTGCCTTTCTGCTGTTCGCGTTTGGCTGCCTGACATACGCCTTTATGACCGACGACTTTTCCGTCGCCTATGTCGCCAATAACTCCAACACCGCGCTGCCTTGGTACTACAAGTTCAGCGCCGTGTGGGGCGCCCACGAAGGTTCGTTGCTGCTGTGGGCGTTGATCCTCGGCGGCTGGACCTTCGCTGTATCGGTGTTCTCGCGCCAATTGCCGCAAGTGATGCTGGCGCGGGTGCTGGCGGTGATGGGCATGATCAGCATTGGTTTTTTGCTGTTCCTGATCATGACCTCCAACCCTTTCAGCCGCATCCTGCCGCAGATTCCATCGGATGGGCATGACCTCAACCCCTTGCTGCAAGACATTGGCCTGATCGTGCACCCGCCGATGCTCTACATGGGTTACGTCGGTTTCTCCGTGGCCTTCGCCTTCGCCATCGCCGCCTTGCTTGGCGGGCGTCTGGATGCCGCGTGGGCGCGCTGGTCGCGGCCATGGACCATCGTCGCCTGGGCGTTCCTGGGTATCGGCATCACCCTCGGCTCGTGGTGGGCCTACTACGAACTCGGCTGGGGCGGATGGTGGTTCTGGGACCCGGTGGAAAACGCCTCGTTCATGCCGTGGCTGGTGGGTACTGCACTGATTCACTCGTTGGCCGTCACCGAAAAGCGCGGCGTGTTCAAGAGCTGGACCGTGTTGCTGGCCATCGCGGCATTTTCCCTCAGCCTGCTGGGCACATTCCTCGTGCGTTCGGGTGTGTTGACCTCGGTGCACGCCTTTGCGTCCGACCCGGAGCGCGGCGTGTTCATCCTGATCTTCCTGCTGTTTGTGGTTGGCGGCTCCCTGACCCTGTTCGCCCTGCGCGCGCCGGTGGTCAAAAGCCAGGTCGGCTTCAATCTGTGGTCGCGGGAAACCCTGCTGCTGGGCAATAACCTGGTGCTGGTGGTGGCCGCGTCGATGATCCTGCTCGGCACTCTGTACCCGCTGGTGTTGGATGCCCTGAGCGGCGCCAAACTGTCCGTCGGCCCGCCGTACTTCAACGCGTTGTTCATCCCGTTGATGGGCCTGTTGATGGTGGTGATGGCGGTCGGCATGCTGGTGCGCTGGAAGGACACCCCGGTCAAATGGCTGGTCGGCATGTTGATGCCGGTGCTGCTCGGCAGCGTGGCCCTGGCCGTGGTCGCCGGGATTGCCTATGGCGACTTCAACTGGGCGGTGCTCGCCACCTTCCTGCTTGCCGCCTGGGTATTGCTGGCCGGTGTGCGCGACATCTTCGACAAGACCCGCCACAAAGGCCTGGTCAAAGGCCTGCCGACGCTGACCCGCAGCTACTGGGGCATGCAGATCGCCCACATCGGCATCGCCGTGTGTGCGCTGGGCGTGGTGCTTTCCAGCCAGAACAGCGCCGAGCGCGATCTGCGTCTGGCGCCGGGCGAGTCCATGGACCTTGCTGGGTACCAGTTCATCTTCGAGGGCGCCAAGCACTTTGAAGGGCCGAATTTCACGTCGGACAAAGGCACCGTGCGGGTAGTCCGCAACGGTAAGGAAATCGCCGTATTGCACCCCGAAAAACGCCTGTACACCGTGCAGAGCTCGATGATGACCGAAGCCGGTATCGACGCGGGTTTCACCCGTGACCTCTATGTGGCACTGGGCGAACCGTTGGGCGAGGGCGCCTGGGCAGTGCGCGTACATGTGAAACCGTTTGTGCGTTGGATCTGGTTCGGCGGTTTACTCACAGGGTTTGGTGGTTTGCTGGCCGCGCTGGACCGGCGTTATCGGGTCAAGGTCAAGAGCCGAGTGCGTGAAGCCTTGGGTATGCAAGGAGCGGCGGTATGAAGCGTTGGTTGATGGTGTTGCCGCTGGCGTTGTTCCTGGTGGTGGCGGTGTTCCTGTATCGCGGCCTCTACCTGGATCCGGCAGAGTTGCCTTCGGCGATGATCGGCAAGCCTTTCCCCGAGTTCTCGCTGTCGAACGTGCAAGGAGACAAGACGCTGACCCGTGCCGACTTGCTGGGCAAACCGGCACTGGTCAACGTATGGGGCACATGGTGCATTTCCTGCCGCGTCGAACACCCGGTGCTGAATAAGTTGGCTGAGAAGGGCGTGGTGATCTACGGCATCAACTACAAGGACGACAATGCGGCGGCCTTGAAGTGGCTGGCCGAGTTCCATAACCCGTACCAACTGGACATCCGTGATGAAGACGGCAATCTCGGTCTCAACCTCGGCGTTTACGGCGCCCCGGAAACCTTCTTCATTGATGCCAAGGGTGTGATCCGCGACAAATACGTCGGTGTGATCGACGAGGTGGTCTGGCGCGAGCAACTGGCTGCCAAGTACCAGGCGCTGGTCGATGAGGCCAAGCCATGAAGCGTCTGTTAGTTGCTGCCGTGCTGGCACTGGGTTTGGCGGGTGTGGCCCACGCCGCCATCGACACGTACGAATTCGCCAAGGACGGTGACCGCGAGCGTTTCCGCGAATTGACCAAGGAACTGCGCTGCCCCAAGTGTCAGAACCAGGACATCGCCGACTCCAACGCTCCCATCGCCGCCGACCTGCGCAAAGAGATCTTCCGCATGCTGGGAGAGGGCAAGGACAACCAGCAGATCATCGACTTCATGGTCGATCGCTATGGTGATTTCGTGCGCTACAAACCGGCCCTCACCGGCAAGACCGCGCTGCTCTGGTTCGGCCCTGCAGGGCTGTTATTGGCCGGCGTGGTGGTGATGGCGGTGATCGTGCGCCGTCGCCGCGCAGCGCCGACCGATGGTTCCGACGCGCTGTCCCCCGAAGAGCGTAAACGCCTCGACCAATTGCTGGACACCAAGACTGATGATTGATTTCTGGCTCGCAGCCGGCTTGCTGCTTCTGATTGCCCTGAGTTTCCTGTTGATCCCTGTGTTGCGCGGCCGCCGTGCCCAGCGCGAAGAGGATCGCACCGCGCTGAACGTGGCGCTGTATCAAGAACGCGTCGCCGAGTTGCAAGTGCAGCAGGACGAAGGCGTGCTCAACGCCGCGCAACTCGACACCGGTCGCGCCGAAGCCGCCCGCGAACTGCTGGCGGATACCGAGGGTGTGGAAAAACCCCGCGAATCGCGCCTGGGCAAACCGCTGCCATTGCTCGCCGCCGTCCTCGTCCCTGTCCTTGGCTTGGGCCTGTACCTGCACTTTGGTGCCAGCGACAAGGTCGAGCTGACCCGCGAATTCTCACAGCCACCGGTGTCCATGGAAGACATGACCCACCGCCTGGAACGCGCGGCTGCGGCCCAACCGGATTCGGCCGAAGGCCTGTACTTCCTCGGTCGCGCCTATATGGCCCAAGACCGCTCCGCAGACGCCGCGAAAGTGTTCGAGCGCACCGTGGCCCTGGCCGGGCGCCAGCCGGAGCTGCTGGGGCAGTGGGCCCAGGCGCAGTACTTTGCCGACAACAAACAGTGGTCGCCCAAGGTGCAGGCGCTCACTGATGAAGCCTTGAAGCTGGACCCGAAGGAAGTCACCAGCCTGGGCTTGCTGGGCATTGCGGCATTTGAAGGCAAGCGTTATCAAGAGGCCATCGACTACTGGACCCGTCTGTTGGCCCAACTGCCACCGGAAGATAATTCCCGTGCTGCCCTGCAAGGCGGCATCGACCGGGCTGCGCAAAGTCTGAAGGAGAGCGGGGGCAGCGTCGCCCAAAGGGCTGTGATGAAGGTACGTGTGGGCCTGTCCGCCGACGTGAAGGCCAAGGCCTTGCCAACCGACAGCGTGTTCATCTTCGCCCGCGCCGTCAGTGGCCCGCCGGCACCTCTGGCGGTCAAACGCGTCACCGTCGCCGAATTGCCCGTTACCGTCGAACTGGGTGACGCCGATGCAATGATGCCGCAATTGAAACTGTCCAACTTCCCCGAAGTCCAACTGGTTGCGCGCATATCCCGGGCCGGTCAACCAACCACTGGCGAGTGGATCGGCCGCAGCCAACCCCTGGCCAGCAGCACCATTGCGCTGCAACAGCTGACCATCGACAGTCCGGACAAGTAATTTTGAGGAAACGCCTATGACGACCGCATTCGCACGCATCACCTTGCTCAGCCTGGTACTGGGCCTGAGCGCCTGTGCGGTCCATCGGCCACCACCTGGCCCGACCGGCCCGACTATCCCGCCGTCCGGCCCCTCGACTCAGCCGAGCACCAAGCCTTCCGGCCCGGTCACCCCGCCACCGAAGCCTGCCCCGACTAAATCGCCGACCTTCGCCCCCCCACCGGGCGCCGCCAGCCATTGGGACGGCAAGATGCAGGTGTACGTGCTTGATGACCAACCGGACACGTTCTACCGCCAGCGCACCTACTACCGCTGGAGCAACGGCTGGAGCCGCTCCATCAGCCCCAATGGGCCGTGGGAAGACACCAACGTGCAAGGTGTGCCGCCGGGGTTGAGCAAGCAGTACGCGCAATGACAAAAGGCGACCTTCGGGTCGCCTTTTTCATGCCTGTGAAATCCATCCTTCCAGGCACTGAAGTTCAAATACGGGAGGGGGCTTGCTCCCGATAGCGCCAGGTCAGTCACTGATTAGCTGAATGTGGCATCGCCATCGGGAGCAAGCCCCGTCCCACAGTGGACCTCCTCAGCCCTCGGGCCATGGAGGCGCCGGTACCATGCCGCTTCTCATATGTTCATCAGTTTCGCCGCAATGGCATTCCAGCCAGCCGGTTCATGGATCATGGTCAAATAGTCATGGCCCGCGAAGAACTGCCCCTGAAACGTGTGCTTAGCCATGATCTCCTTGATGATCATCGTGGCAGGGCCCAAACCGGTATTGCCGGTTCGGGCATCGAGTGCACGACCTCGCACTTGAGTGGTGATTGCGGCGCCGAGCATCATCTTTCTTTGTTCAAGCTGCTTGATCTGATCTGCTCGGGATAAACCGGCGAGGCTGGCTTGCGGCATATCGCCGACGTTGGGGTTCTGTTCAAGAAAGGCCGCCCACTGCAACTCCATCGCCGCCACCTTGCACAGGGCGGCGTAACGGTCGCTGACCATCAGCCTGGCCAGTTCAAGTTGGAAGCTGACCATGATGAGCGGGATTTTTCCGACCAGGCCGATGCCGGTAAATGAAAGCAAGGTCGAGGTGGTCGAGATGGCCATTTCTGTGCCTCGAAATGCGAGCTTCTTGAACTTTACCTCGATGGCCAGTTGCAGCCATTTAATCGCATCACTGACTTGTTTATCACCAGCGGCGAAGGGTTGATAAGCCGCCAGCATTTTTGACAGCCGACGCAGATGTATCGCCGTAGAGGTCGTGGCAGACGCATGCCTGGCCGCATAGAAGGGCGCGGGAATAGGCGAGATCGCCGGGCTTATCGCCGCCACTCCCACCCCGGTTGCGCCAACACCCAAGCTTTTGTATTTGCGGTGTGAAAGCATCTTTTGGGTTTTGGGCGAGGGTCCGCAATTGCCGTTTTTGACAAAGTACGGGTTGAGTTTCAACCCGCTTTTTTCGCAGACCTTCATATAACTTCTGGCGGCGCCTATGGTTGTGATGATGGGGTGAAGGCCAGCCAGTCCGGAAAGAAGGCTAAAGAATATGTCTTCTTTTGACTGTTCTGTTTGAGCGGTTTCACGTACTTGCGCTGCGATTGAGTCGGGCACTGTTTCGTCTCCGTTGAGGGGAGAAGGGATAGGAGCCTGTACCGTAGATAAGCACCGTAGTGCTGGCTGTAGGATTGTTCGGGGAGGCATCACTCGTCTTTGTGGTGGCGCCGAACCTGATGCGCGGCGGGTCGCACTCGGGTAATGTGGCCGCCGCCGGCCTGGCTGCCGAAGGATTGCTGGATATACTTTTCAGTGATCGCTATCCGCCCAGCCTGTTGCAGGCGGCATTTGTACGGGCCATCGGGCCGAGCTGATGCAAGCCAGGCGCCGCGAAGGGCTTCCTGTGGTGCATAAGTCTGGCGACAAGCGAAGAGGGTGTGTTGATGGCGGGCAGGTTGATCTATCTCATCGGGCCATCGGGTTCGGGCAAGGACAGCCTTCTGGATGCCGCCCGTCCGCAGTTGGCCGAGCGCGGCTGCCGCATCGTGCGGCGCGTCATCACCCGTTCGGCGGAGGCCGTGGGCGAGGCGGCGCACGGTGTGAGCGCGGAGCAGTTTGCGGTGATGCGTACCGAGGGGGCGTTTGCCCTCAGTTGGCAGGCCAACGGCTTGTCCTATGGCATTCCACGGGAAATCGACGATTGGCTGGCGGCGGGGGATGACGTTCTGGTCAACGGCTCGCGTGCACACCTGGCGCAGGCCCGCGCGCGTTATCCGCAGATGCTGGTGCTATTGCTGACCGTGGATCAAGGCGTGTTACGCCAGCGCTTGATCGCGCGGGGACGAGAGTTGCCGGCCGACATCGAGGAGCGCTTGGCGCGCAATGCGCGGTTTACTCAAGAGCTGATCGGCGGCAGTGGTACAGGGTTGTTTGTGCTGGATAACTCCGGCCCCTTGGATCACACGGTCGAGCGCCTGCTGCACTGCCTAGATGCTGGGCATTCGGTATGCGCCTGATCCTGCTACGTATCGGCGAGTTTGGCTGGTGATCTTCATGGTTCGCAGATCGTTGTTCCAAATCGGGCCTTGAGCGCTTTGCGGCCCTTTGGCGTCACACTCAGTGCGCGGCTATCCAAGTCCTGTATTACCCATTCACGGCGAACAGCGTTTTGCAAAAGCGCCGCGCCCAAAGCACCCGCCAGGTGCGGGCGGCGCATGCTCCAGTCCAGGCAGGCGCAGGCGAATCGCCGTCGTTGCGTGCGCAGCGTCGCCACATCAATCCCAAGTTCAACCATCGCCTCGTCGCCGTGTGCGCTGAGTTGGTAGCTGTCGTTCCCGGTCAACCAGCCGGCCTCAATGAAATGGTCGTGCAGCGTGACCGCCAACGTACCCGCCATGTGGTCGTAGCAGGTGCGCGCAAACTGCAGACGCGTGGGCGTGCTCGGCACAAACGCCTTGGCGCTGTTGCGGCTGATCACCATCAACCCTTCAATCGCCTGGGCCACCGACAGACCGGCGAGGCTGTAGTACCGGTGACGCCCCTGCGTGTGCAGCGTGATCAAGCCGTCGTCCTTGAGCCGGGCCAAGTGCGCGCTGGCGGTTGAGGTGCTGACCTCGGCAATCACCGCCATTTCGGTGCTGGTACGCGCATGCCCATCCATCAGCGCGCAGAGCATTTTCGTGCGCGCAGGTTCTGCAATTGCGCCGGCGACCTGTGAGAGTGCGGCGTCGTCGTCCTGGCCATTCATATTTCGTTCCTGAGCGAATCGTTACCGGGTGAGGTGACTGATAGTAGCGGTTCTTCGTGAACAGGACGTCCTGAATGACACCGCTTGAAGCCGCTACCCACGCTGACCCTTATGACTATTACTCACGCCTGAGACGTACTGGCGGGTTGCTGTTCGACGCTGAACTTGGGCTGTGGGTCGCCAGTACAGCCGAGGTGGTTGCGGCTGTTCTGGCTCACCCGGATTGTCGAGTACGCCCGCATCACGAGCCGGTGCCTGCTGCGATTGCGCAAGGCGCGGCAGGCCAGGTATTTGCCCGCTTGATGCGGATGAATGAAGGGACGGCCCATCGATGCCCGCGAGCAGCAGTCGAACCGGCATTGGCTGGCGTAGGCGTCGGGACCGTCGCGGAGGTGGTCGGCAGCCTTATCGACCGCGTGGATAACCTGGAGGCGTTGATGTTCACCTTGCCGGTCTCGGCGGTTGCGGCGTTGCTGGGTTTTCCAGCTGGGCAGACAGCAGCGGTTGCCGAGCTGACACGGGATTTCGTCGCCTGCCTCTCGCCGCTGAGCAACGAGGCCCAACGGCATCACGCCGACATCGGAGCGTCGCAGTTGACGCAAATGTTCGGCGACGTACTTGAAGCTTCGGCGTTGATGACGCACATCCGCACAGGCGACTGGATGGACACTGACGTGTTGACCGCGAACCTGATCGGGCTGCTGTCACAGACCTGCGAAGCCACGGCCGGCCTGATAGGTAACACATTGGTGATGCTCGCCCGGCAGCCTGATCTGCTGGAGCAGGTTCAGCACGCGCCCGCCCAGGTCATGGCGCTGGTTGAAGAAGTGGCGCGCTTCGATTCCCCAGTGCAGAACACTCGGCGGTTTGTTGCCGACCGGTGTGCCATCGGTAACCGCGTGCTGGAGGCCGGGGATACCCTCCTGGTGGTGCTGGCGTCCGCCAATCGTGACCCTGCGGCAAACCCGATGCCCGATAGTTTTGTGCTTGAACGCCCGCAGCGGCGCAGCTTCAGCTTTGGTTTCGGCGCTCATCAATGTCCTGGCCAGCGGCTGGCGTTGATCATTGCGTCCCAAACCATCCTTGCGCTGCTCCGTCGCCAGCCTGCCTTGCTGGCGGGCGGGGGGTCATTCGGTTACTGGCCGTCGCTCAACGGGCGGATTCCGAGGTTTCACTCGGCAGCGCTCAACATTCGGTAAAACCACCGCCAGTCAGGCTGAGAGGTTCTGTGCTTGAGCAAAGAAAACTCTAGGGTTGTTTTTGTTCAGGCCAAGCCAAGGAGGCTGGGGTGCAAAGCAGGTGATTGATCAAGGAGCTGCAAGAGGCTGGATGGGTACTGGATCGCGTCACGGGCAGACATCATATTTTTATCGAATGGAGCGATGACTTTACCGCCACCGGAATTCAAATCCCCGATATTCCAGGCGCTGTCACCGCCGGGGACAGCTTTGAAGAGGCTTGCAACGCTGCCGTGTAAGTCGCGCACATCCTGCTGCAGGAGATCGCTGCAGAGGGCGGGACGATTCCGATGCCAACGTCAGTCGCGAACCATCGCGCTCATGAGGACTATGCGGGGATGGGCTGGGGGATGCTGGCGTTGGACATCTCGCCTTATCTGAGCAAGACCGAGAAGGTCAATGCGACCTTGCCCGGTTATGTCATCCAGCGAGTCGACCGTTATGTGCGTGAGCACAAGGTCAAAAGCCGCTCGTCATTTCTGGCGGACGCGGCTCTGGAGAAGTTGGTGCGCTCTTAAGCGGTTGCGACCGCCACCCGCCGGGACGCACTCAGGAACCGCAACAACGCCACCAGCGGGAATGCGCTGCCGACCAGCATCACCCCGAGCCAGCCGCCGTGTTCATACACGCTGCTGGCAATCGCTGAGCCAAAGGCGCCGCCGATGAAGATGCTGGTCATGTACAGCGCGTTCAAACGGCTGCGGCTGTTGGCGTCGAGGGCGTAGATGGCGCGTTGGCCCAGGACCATGTTCATCTGCACGCAGAAGTCCAGGACCACACCGGTTACCGCCAGGCCGATCACGCTGTACAGCGGATGTACGAAAGCCGGCAGGAAGCTCAGCGCGGCGAACAGCATCGCCAGCAACGAAGCGCGGTGAGTGTGACCGGCGTCCGCCAGGCGCCCGGCGATGGGCGCGGCGATGGCGCCCAAGGCACCGACCAGGGCGAACAGGGCGATTTCGCTCTGGCTCAGGCCGTGATTACGCGCCAGCTCCAGTGGCGCGGCGGTCCAGAACAGGCTGAAGGTGGCAAACATGCAGCCTTGGTAAAACGCGCGCTGGCGCAGCACGGGCTGGCGACGCAACAAGGTGCCCAGCGAGCCCAGCAATTGGCCATATGTGGCGCTGTGGTCGGGTTGGCGCTTGGGGATGGTCAGCATCAGCACCACGCTGATAAACGCCATCAACCCCGCCGCCGCCATGAACATCGCACGCCAGCCGAAGTGGTCCGCCACCACGCTGGAGACCGGCCGTGCCAGCAGGATGCCCAGCAACAGACCGCCCATGATGCTACCGACCACACGGCCACGGGACTCGGCAGGCGCCAGGTGCGCGGCCAGCGGGATCAGGATCTGCACCGATACTGAACTGAATCCGATCAGCAGCGACACCAGCAAGAACAGGTTCGGCTGTGCGGTGAACGCTGCGCCCAGCAGGCTGGCGATGGCCACCACGGTGGTGAGGATCATCAGCTTGCGGTTTTCCAGCAGGTCGCCCAATGGCACCAGGAAGAACAGCCCCAGGGCATAACCGATTTGCGTCAGGGACACGATCAGGCTGGCCATGGCCGGCGTAAGGCCGATGTCCGGGGCGATCAGTTCAATGATCGGTTGCGCGTAGTAAATGTTGGCAACGATGGCGCCGCAGCAGAACGCAAACAGCATCACCATCCCGCGGGTCATGGTGCTTGTAGTGTGGGGAGTAGCGTTCATGGTGTTCTCATAAAAGCGGAGGAAGATGGCGAGCGAGAGTAAAGCCAAGGCGTACGCACGAGTAGGGCGCTCGTGGTGATATCACTTATGCTGGCTGATGATACATTCAGAAACAACTAAGGTGGTGTGGCACTACCGATGCAACGGCCATACAGACAGCCAAATGTGGGAGGGGGCTTGCCCCCGATGGCGGAGTGTCAGTCACTGGGTGTAGTGGCTGACACACTGCTATCGGGAGCGAGCCCCCTCCCACATTTTTTACCGCGTTTCTTAGTTATTGACCGGAGTAGATCTGGTCGAAGATGCCACCGTCATTGAAGTGGGTCTTCTGTACGGTGCGCCAGTCACCAAAGGTTTTCTCCACCGACAGGAAGTCGACTTTCGGGAAGCGGTCGGTGTACTTGGCCAGTACTTTTGGATCACGCGGGCGCAGGTAGTTGTTGGCGGCGATTTCCTGGCCTTCCGGCGACCACAGGTACTTCAGGTAGTCTTCGGCGGCCACGCGGGTGCCTTTCTTCTCGACCACTTTGTCGACCACCGACACCGGCGGCTCGGCTTCAGCGGAAACGCTTGGGTAGATCACTTCGAACTGATCACGGCCGAATTCACGGGCGATCATTTCGGCTTCGTTCTCAAAGGTCACCAGCACGTCGCCGATTTGGTTGGTCATGAACGTGGTGGTCGCTGCACGGCCACCGGTGTCGAGCACAGGCGCTTGCTTGAACAGCTTGCCGACGAAGGTCTTGGCCTTTTCTTCATCGCCGCCGTTCTTGAGCACATAACCCCAGGCCGACAGGTAGGTGTAGCGGCCGTTACCCGAGGTTTTCGGGTTAGGCACGATCACTTGCACGCCATCCTTGAGCAGGTCCGGCCAGTCTTTCAGCGCCTTGGGGTTGCCCTTGCGCACGATAAACACGGTGGCGGAGGTGAACGGCGCGCTGTTGTTGGGCAGGCGCGTGACCCAGTTGTCTGGCACCAGTTTGCCGTTGTCGGCAAGGGCGTTGATGTCGGTGGCCATGTTCATGGTGATCACGTCAGCGGGCAGACCGTCGATCACCGAACGCGCTTGTTTGCTGGAACCGCCGAAGGACATTTGCAGGGTCAGCTTGTCGTTCGGGTGCTCGGCTTCCCAATGCTTCTGGAACGCGGCGTTGTAGTCCTTGTAGAAATCGCGCATTACGTCATAGGAGACGTTGAGCAGTGTGACCGGTGCGGCGTGCACGGCGCCCGCCAGGGCAAGACCGGCGGCCAGGAGAGAGGCGCTAACGAGTTTTTTCACTGCTCATTCCTTGTTGTTCGGGAGAAGGGGTAAGGCCATTTGCCAGCGACTATAGCCGGGGCGCCATAGTCGCTTAAAGATTAAAAAGAACTTTGCTTATTCCACTTTCTTGAAAAGATTACTGCCGCAGCGCGAGCAGAACGCCGCATTGGGCTCGTGGCTGTTTTTCTTGCACACCGGGCAGTCGGTTTGCAGCTGTTCACCGCGCATGGCACTGGCCAGCTCGGCGGTAAAAATGCCCGTGGGCACTGCGATGATCGAGTAACCGGTGATCATCACCAGTGACGAAATCACTTGGCCCAACGGCGTCTTCGGCACGATATCGCCAAAGCCCACGGTGGTCAGGGTGACGATGGCCCAATAGATGCCTTTGGGAATGCTGGTAAACCCGTGTTCCGGGCCTTCGATCACGTACATCAAGGTGCCGAACACCGTCACCAGGGTGCATACGCTCACCAGGAACACCACGATCTTCTGCTTGCTGCCGCGCAACGCCGCCATCAGGTAGTTGGCTTGCTTGAGGTACGGGCTGAGCTTGAGCACGCGGAAAATCCGCAGCATGCGGATGATGCGGATGATCAGCAGGTACTGCGCATCGCTGTAATACAGCGCAAGGATGCCGGGCACGATGGCGAGCAAATCCACCAGCCCGTAAAAACTGAAGGCATAGCGCAACGGCTTGGGCGAGCAGTACAGGCGCAGCCCGTACTCGATCAGGAAGATGACGGTGAAGCCCCACTCGATATACGCCAGCACATTGGCGTAGTTCTGGTGGATCTGGTCGATGCTGTCGAGCATCACGATCACCAGGCTGGCGAGGATGATCAGCAACAAGATGCCGTCAAAGCGCCGCCCGGCGACGGTGTCGCTCTGAAAAACCATGACGTAGAGCCGCTGGCGCCAGTCGTTGTTGCTGTCCATAAGTCCCGCCCGAATCGAAGATCGAGCAAGCCTAGGGGGATTCGAAGGGGCTGTCCATGCGCGGTTTCTGCACGATTCGGCGACCGGCGCGTACCAGCCAGCAGGCGAGGATAAACGGCGCGGTGAGCGCGGGCAGGTGCAGGGCGGCAAAGCCCGGTGTCAGAAGGATCGCCAGCAGGATGCCGAGCAGCGGCAGCCAGGCTTGGCGACGCGCTTGGCTCAGGGCCAGGGCCGCGAGGGCCGGGTTGTAGCTGTGCAGGCCGAGGAGGGCGCCGGTGCTGTCCTCCAGCATGACGCCGATCAGCACGCCGGCGCTGGCGCCGATCAAGGCCCAGATGGCCGCGCGTCGGTTGGCGAGCCACAGGCCAAGGGCAATCAAGACGCCGGCCACGGGCTGATCCAGCAGCATGATTTGCGCCAGGCCAGTGAAGGGCGCGTTGAACAAAGCCAGGGCGTCCGGTGCGCCCAGGGCGAAGGTGTTTGGCGCCGCAGTGCCCAGCAGCAGCCAACCCAGCATGACAAACGGCGCGGTGTAGGCAGGCAAGTCATCCGGTTGCGTCGCGTGCCTGAGCCATTGCCGCGTGAGAATCGCACTCAGGCCGCCACACGCCAGGATCAGCGGCGGCAACAAGGCAGACCACGCGAAATGCTCGCTGATCAACAAGCCCAGCAACACGCCGTTGTAGCTATATAAGCCAGCTTGGCGTTCAGCTTTGGGATAACCCCGGCGCTGGGCCGTGAGCAACCCGGCCACGCCACCCAGCAGTGCACCGCCGAGCAAGGCCGGAGCGCCGATCAGGATGGCCAGTAGGCACAGCAAGCCGCACAGCGGCTGGCGTTGCAGGAAGATTTGGCTGAAGCCGTTGAGCAGCGCTTCGGCCCAGTCGGGGCAGGTCTGGTTGTGCATGATGGGGATTCAGTGAGACTGAGTTGTCCCCATCGAGGGCCAGCCCCCTCCCACATTGGACTGCATTCACACATCTAACGATGTGAATCCAATCAAGTGTGGGAGGGGGCTTGCCCCCGATGGGGCCTCTACAGGCGCTAGATCAGCGTCTCTATACGCAAAGAGTTGGTCGACCCCGGCTGCCCGAACGGCACCCCCGCCGTAATCACCAACGTATCCCCGCGCTGCGCCATGCCCTGAGCCTGGGCAATCTCCAGTGCCGTGGAACACACCTCATCCACCTGGCGCAGCCGATCATTGACCACCGAGTGCACGCCCCACGCCACGCTCAGCCGTCGCGCCGTGGACAGGTTCGGTGTGAGGTTAAGGATCGGCGCCACGGGCCGTTCCCGTGCAGCGCGCAGGCTGGAGCTGCCGGATTCGCTGTAGTTCACCAGCACCGCCACCGGCAGGATGCTGCTGATACGACGGATCGCGCAGCTGATGGCGTCCGACACGGTGGCATCGGCTTTGGGCCGGCTGACGTCCAGTTGCGCCTGGTAATCCGGACCGTTTTCCACTTGGCGGATGATCTTGCTCATCATCTGCACGGCTTCGAGCGGGTACTCGCCCGATGCGGTTTCTGCCGACAGCATCACCGCATCTGCGCCCTCGGCCACGGCGTTGGCCACATCGGTGACTTCGGCACGGGTGGGCGCCGGTGAGAAACGCATGGATTCGAGCATCTGCGTGGCGACCACCACCGGTTTACCCAACTGACGGCAGGTGCTGATGATGTCCTTCTGGATCTGCGGCACGCTCTCGGCCGGTACTTCCACACCCAGGTCGCCTCTGGCCACCATGATCGCGTCGCTCAGTTCGGCGATTTCCCGCAGGCGCTGCACGGCCGACGGCTTCTCGATCTTGGCCATCAGGAAGGCTTTGTCACCGATCAGCTCGCGGGCTTCGCGGATGTCTTCCGGGCGTTGCACGAACGACAACGCCACCCAGTCCACGCCCAGCTCCAGGCCGAAGCTCAGGTCGCGGCGGTCCTTGGCGGTCAGAGGGCTCAGTTCCAACAGCGCTTGTGGCACGTTCACGCCCTTGCGGTCGGAAAGCTCACCGCCATTGAGCACGGTGGTATCAATGGCATCGGTGTGCTTGGTGATCACCCGCAGGCGCAGCTTGCCGTCGTCCAGCAGCAGGTCCATGCCCGGCTCCAGCGCTGCAATGATTTCCGGGTGGGGCAGGTTGACCCGGCGTTGGTCGCCCGGGGTCTCATCCAGGTCCAGGCGCAGGGCCTGGCCGCGCACCAATTGCACCTTGCCTTCGGCGAAACGCCCGACTCGCAGCTTCGGCCCTTGCAGGTCCATCAGGATGCCCAGCGGGTAGTTGAGCTGGCGCTCCACCTGGCGAATCCATTGGTAGCGCTGGGCGTGATCGGCGTGGTCACCGTGGCTGAAGTTGAGGCGGAAGATATTCACCCCGGCTTCTACCAGTTCGAGGATGTCATCGATCCCGTCGGTGGCCGGGCCCAGGGTGGCGAGGATCTTGACCTTCTTGTCAGGCGTCATGGGCAGTGCTCTCAAGGATCAGAATGGCGCGGAAGTCGTTGACGTTGGTGCGGGTTGGCTCGGTGACGATCAAGTCGTCGAGCGCCGCGAAATAGCCGTAGCCGTTGTTGTTATCCAACTCATCGCTGGCGCTCAGGCCCAAGGCTTCGGCGCGGCGGTAGCTGCAGGGCGTCATGATTGCGCCGGCGTTGTCTTCCGAACCGTCGATGCCGTCCGTGTCGCCCGCCAGTGCGTACACGCCGGGCAGGCCTTTGAGGCTGTCGGTCAGGCTCAGCAGAAATTCCGCATTGCGCCCGCCCCGGCCATTGCCGCGCACTGTGACGGTGGTTTCACCGCCGGACAGGATCACGCACGGCGCTGCCAACGGTTGGCCGTGCTGCACGATCTGCCGGGCAATGCCCGCGTGCACTTTGGCCACGTCCCGCGCTTCACCTTCCAGATCGCCGAGGATCAGCGGGCTGAAACCGGCCTGGCGTACTTTTACGGCCACGGCTTCCAGGGATTGCTGGGGGCGGGCGATCAATTGGAAGTGGCTGCGGGCGAGGATCGGATCGCCGGGTTTGACGGTTTCCGAGGCCGGGTTTTGCAGCCAGCTGCGCACGGAGGCGGGTGCGTCGATCCCGTAACGCTTGAGAATCGCCAGGGCTTGTTGCGAGGTGCTCGGGTCGCCGACGGTAGGGCCGGAGGCAATCACCGTGGCCTGGTCGCCCGGCACGTCGGAGATGGCGTAGGTGTACACCGTTGCCGGCCATGCGGCCTTGGCCAACCGACCGCCTTTGATTGCTGAGAGGTGCTTGCGCACGCAGTTCATCTCGCCAATGGTCGCGCCGGATTTGAGCAACGCCTTGTTGATGGTTTGTTTGTCCGCCAGGGTGATGCCTTCGGCGGGCAGGGCCAGCAATGCAGAGCCGCCGCCGGAGAGCAGGAAAATCACACGGTCGTCTTCGTCGAGGTTGCTGATCAACTCCAGCACGCGCTTGGCCACGGCCAGGCCGGCAGCATCGGGGACGGGGTGGGCGGCTTCAACCACTTCGATTTTTTTGCACGGTGCGCCATGGCCGTAGCGGGTGACCACCAGACCAGTGACCTCGCCGTGCCAGCAGTTCTCGACGACGAGTGCCATGGCGGCGGCGGCCTTGCCGGCGCCGATCACGATCACGCGGCCGGTGCGGTCGGCGGGCAGAAAGGGTTCAAGGACTTGCCGGGGGTGGGCGGCGTCGATGGCTGTGGCAAACAGCTCGCGAAGCAGGTGTTGCGGATCGACCGACATAAGCGGGCTCCCGGGGATTTTTGTTATTAGAGGTGCAGCAATTTCAGATTTGGAATGCGATCAAGTGTGGGAGGGGGCTTGCCCCCGATAGCGGTGTGTCAGGCGTAGATGATTGGGCTGAAACACTGTCCTCAGGGGCAAGCCCCTCCCACATTCAAGGTGTTTCCACTGACGGGTTACTTATCGCGAATCGAGAAATTCGCCATATGCTCCAGCCCCTTGATCAGCGCCGAGTGATCCCAGTTGCCGCCACCAATTGCCGTGCACGTACTGAACACCTGCTGGGTACCGGCAGTGTTCGGCAGGTTGATCCCCAACTCCTTGGCTCCGGCCAGGGCCAGGTTCAGGTCTTTCTGGTGCAGGTTGATGCGGAAGCCAGGATCGAAGGTGCCCTTGATCATGCGTTCGCCGTGCACTTCCAGAATCTTCGACGAGGCAAACCCACCCATCAGCGCTTCACGCACCTTGGCCGGGTCGGCGCCGTTTTTCGAGGCAAACAGCAGCGCTTCGGCCACCGCCTGGATGTTCAGCGCAACGATGATCTGATTGGCCACTTTGGCCGTCTGGCCATCGCCATTGCCGCCGACCAGCGTGATGTTCTTGCCCATGCTCTGGAACAGCGGCAGGGCACGTTCGAAGGTCTGGGGCTCGCCGCCGACCATGATGCTCAGGGTGCCGGCCTTGGCGCCGACCTCACCGCCGGACACCGGTGCATCGAGGTACTGTGCACCGGTCTCGTTGATTTTCGCTGCGAATGCCTTGGTGGCAGTGGGCGAGATCGAACTCATGTCGATCACAACCTTGTTCGGCGACAAGCCAGCGGCGACGCCGTCGGCGCGGAACAGCACGTCATCGACCTGCGGTGTGTCGGGCACCATGACGATGATGAATTCGGCTTCCTGGGCGACTTGCTGCGGATTGGCCAGGGCCACTGCGCCGGCGTTGATCAGCTCGGCCGGCGCCTTGCCGTGGTGCTCGGAAAGAAACAGTTGGTGACCTGCTTTCTGCAGGTTCGCGGCCATGGGTTGGCCCATGATGCCGGTGCCGATAAATCCGATTTTAGCCATGGTGAAATCCTCTTCTTATGTGGGAGGGGGCTTGCCCCCGATGGCGGTGTGTCAGGCAAAACATTGCTGACTGACCCGCCGCTATCGGGGGCAAGCTCCCTCCCACAGGGTTTTGTGTGGTGTCTGTCAGATGGCGTTATGGGTCTTAAGCCAACCCAGGCCCGCTTCGGTGGTGGTCAACGGCTTGTACTCACAGCCGACCCAACCCGAGTAGCCAATCCGATCCAGATGCTCGAACAGGAAGCGATAGTTGATCTCGCCCGTGCCCGGCTCATTGCGCCCAGGGTTGTCCGCCAGCTGGATGTGGTTGATCTCATCCAGGTGCGTGGCCATGGTCCGGGCCAGGTCGCCTTCCATGATTTGCATGTGGTAGATGTCGTACTGCAGGAACAGGTTGGCACTGCCCACCTGCTCGCGGATCGACAGGGCTTGCGCTGTGGTGTTCAGGTAGAAGCCGGGGATGTCGCGGGTATTGATCATCTCCATCACCAGCTTGATGCCCGCTGCTTGCAGCTTGTCGGCGGCGTACTTGAGGTTGGCGACGAAGGTTTTTTCCAGGGTGTCGTCGTCAACGCCTTGTGGCCGAATGCCCGCCAGGCAGTTGATCTGGGTATTGCCCAGCACTTGGGCGTAAGCGATGGCCAGCTTGACCCCGGCGCGGAATTCCTCGACCCGGTCCGGATGGCACGCCAGGCCGCGTTCGCCTTTGGCCCAGTCACCGGCTGGCAGGTTGAACAGCACCTGGGTCAGGCCGTTGGCGTCGAGGTGTGCCTTGATGTCAGCCGAGCTGAATTCATACGGGAACAGGTACTCGACACCTTCGAAACCGGCATCGGCGGCCGCTTTGAAACGGGCAAGGAAATCCTGTTCGGTAAACAGCATGGACAGGTTGGCGGCGAAACGCGGCATAAGGCTCTCCTTAATCGAGCAGGGAAATGGCAGTCGGTGCATCGTTGCCGACCAGGGCCAAGTCTTCGAATTCGTTGACGGCGTTGATCTCGGTGCCCATGGAAATATTGGTCACGCGCTCCAGAATGATTTCGACGATCACTGGCACCTTGAATTCTTCGATCATCTCCTGGGCCTTGCGCAGCGCCGGCTGGATCTGGCCTGGCTCGAATACACGCAGGGCCTTGCAACCCAGGCCTTCGGCGACGGCGACGTGGTCCACGCCATATCCATTGAGTTCCGGGGCGTTGAGGTTGTCGAAAGACAGCTGCACGCAGTAGTCCATTTCAAAGCCACGTTGTGCCTGACGGATCAAACCCAGGTAGGAATTGTTCACCACTACATGGATGTACGGCAGCTTGAACTGCGCGCCCACGGCCAGTTCTTCGATCATGAACTGGAAGTCATAGTCGCCGGATAACGCCACCACCTTGCGGCTCGGGTCGGCCTTGACCACGCCGAGTGCGGCGGGAATGGTCCAGCCCAGCGGGCCAGCCTGGCCGCAGTTGATCCAGTGGCGTGGCTTGTAGACGTGCAGGAACTGCGCGCCGGCAATCTGCGACAGGCCGATGGTGCTGACGTAGCAGGTGTCTTTGCCAAACACTTGGTTCATCTCTTCGTACACGCGCTGCGGCTTGACCGGCACGTTGTCGAAGTGAGTCTTGCGGTGCAGGGTGGCTTTGCGCTGCTGGCAGTCATGCAGCCAGGCACTGCGGTCCTTGAGCTTGCCGGCGGCTTTCCACTCGCGGGCCACTTCGATAAACATTGTCAGCGCCGCACCGGCGTCGGAAACGATACCCAGGTCCGGGGTGAAAACACGACCAATCTGGGTCGGCTCAATGTCGACGTGGATGAACTTGCGGCCCTCGGTGTAGACCTCTACCGAACCGGTGTGGCGGTTGGCCCAGCGGTTGCCGATGCCCAGCACCACGTCCGACTTGAGCATGGTCGCGTTGCCATAACGGTGGGAGGTTTGCAGGCCGACCATACCCACCATCAGCGGGTGATCATCGGCGATGGTGCCCCAGCCCATCAGGGTCGGAATCACCGGTATACCGGTGAGTTCAGCGAATTCCACCAGCAGCTCGCTGGCATCGGCGTTGATCACGCCACCCCCGCTGACCAGCAACGGACGTTCGGCCGCGTCGAGCAGGGCCAGGGCTTTTTCGACCTGGATGCGTGTCGCCAGTGGTTTGGCCAGGGGCAGTGGCTGATAGGCGTCGATGTCGAATTCGATTTCGGCCATCTGCACGTCGAACGGCAGGTCGATCAGCACTGGGCCTGGTCGGCCGGAACGCATTTCATAAAAGGCTTTCTGGAACGCGTAGGGCACCTGGCCGGGTTCCAGGACGGTGGTCGCCCACTTGGTCACCGGCTTGACGATGCTGGTGATGTCCACGGCCTGGAAGTCTTCCTTGTGCATTCGTGCACGAGGGGCTTGGCCGGTGATGCACAGGATCGGGATCGAGTCGGCCGAGGCGCTGTAGAGGCCGGTGACCATGTCGGTGCCCGCCGGGCCCGAGGTGCCGATACACACGCCGATATTCCCGGCCTTGGTGCGGGTGTAACCCTCGGCCATGTGCGAGGCGCCTTCAACGTGGCGAGCAAGGACGTGATCGATGCCACCCACCTTCTGCAAGGCTGAGTACAGCGGGTTGATCGCGGCGCCTGGGATGCCGAAGGCGGTGTCCACGCCTTCACGGCGCATGACGAGGACGGCGGCTTCGATTGCTCTCATTTTGCTCATGTTTTGGTGCCTCTTGCGTTTTGTAATTGTATACAAGTGGTGTCTGTTCAAAGTGTATTCACGGCGGGATGCGCAGGTCAATCCATTTTATTGATTGGTCTTTGCGTTCGTCGGAACGGCTTTTTTCGACGTATGGAGCCTTTGTGCGAAAATATTGTATA
This sequence comes from Pseudomonas sp. Irchel 3H9, assembly GCF_900187495.1. NCBI lineage: Bacteria > Pseudomonadati > Pseudomonadota > Gammaproteobacteria > Pseudomonadales > Pseudomonadaceae > Pseudomonas > Pseudomonas sp. Irchel 3H9. Next base: position 1,116,228 of record NZ_FYDK01000001.1, read on the forward strand.
CAAAAACAAATGTCATTGTGTTCTATTTGTTTGATCGAGCATCTGATCAAACAGACCTCCACCGCTTTCCCAATAACAAAAGAAGGACGGCACCATGAGCGCTTTAACCTTGAAGATTGCCACCCAACTGGCCAGCCAGGCCCTCACTGCAGGCCGCACGATTTCAGCGGCACCGCTGACCATTGCGGTCCTCGACAGCGGCGGCCACTTGATCACCCTGCAGCGCGAAGACGGCGCCAGCCTGCTGCGCCCGCAAATCGCCATCGGCAAGGCCTGGGGTGCGATTGCGTTAGGCAAGGGCTCGCGCTTGCTGGCACTGGATGCGCAGCAACGGCCGGCGTTTATTGCGGCGTTGAATAGCCTGGGGCAGGGCAGCGTCGTGCCGGCACCGGGTGGCGTGTTGATTCGGGATCAGGATGGGGCGGTACTGGGAGCAATCGGTATCAGTGGGGATACGTCGGATATTGATGAGCAGTGTGCGATCACGGCGATCGAGGGGGTGGGGTTGTGGGCGGATGCTGGGGTGTCAGCCTAATCGTCGGTGACTGTCAGGGCCCCATCGGGAGCAAGCCCCCTCGCACAATTTTGACCGCGTTCGCAGTTCACCATGTGGGAGGGGGCTTGCCCCCGATTGGCACCCACACCTCGGTGTATCAGTCGGGTTCACAGCCCTTGAGCACCAACCGAATAATGGTCTGCGCCGCCGCTTCGTAATCCGCTTCATCGAGCTTGGCCTTGCCGGTCACCGCCGAAATCTGCCAGTCGAAATCCGCATAGGTCTGCGTCGCCGCCCATATGCTGAACATTAGGTGATTTGGGTCGATCGCCGCAATCAACCCACGATCCACCCAGCTCTGGATGCATTGGATATTGTGCTTGGCCTGGGCGTTGAGCTGTTCGACCTGATCGCTGCTCAGGTGCGGGGCGCCGTGCATGATTTCGCTGGCGAACACCTTGGAGGCAAACGGCAAGTCGCGGGAGATGCGGATTTTCGAGCGGATGTAGTTGCTCAACACTTCTTTGGGGTCGCCGTCCGGATTGAACGGCGTGGAAGCGGCCAGGATCGGCTCAATAATGCTTTCGAGCACCTCGCGGTAGAGGTTGTCCTTGGACTTGAAGTAGTAATAGACGTTGGGCTTGGGCAGGCCGGCCTTGGCGGCAATGTCGCTGGTTTTGGTCGCGGCGAAGCCCTTGTCGGCAAACTCCTCGCTTGCCGCCCGCAGGATTTTTTCTTTGTTGCGCTCGCGAATGGTGCTCATAAACCAGGAGTTTCCTTGCCAATACCGGCGGTTGCGCATGGTAGCACCGGCTATCCGCGGGCCTCAACAATGTGCCCGCAACGCCTCGCGCCGCGTTATGCTCGCGCCATCCCCCCTTATGGAAGTGCGATTCATGGCAGGAAGCAGCTTGTTGGTGTTGATCGATGACATCGCCGCGGTACTCGATGACGTTGCCTTGATGACAAAAATGGCCGCGAAGAAGACCTCCGGCGTGCTGGGTGACGACCTGGCGCTCAACGCCCAGCAGGTTTCCGGTGTGCGCGCCGAGCGTGAAATTCCCGTGGTGTGGGCGGTGGCCAAGGGCTCGTTCGTCAATAAACTGATCCTGGTGCCCACCGCACTGTTGATCAGCGCCTTTGCGCCGTGGGCGGTGACGCCGCTGTTGATGCTCGGCGGCGCCTACCTGTGTTTTGAAGGCTTCGAGAAAGTCGCGCACAAATTCCTTCACAGCAAAGCTGAAGACCAGGCCGAGCACGCGCAGTTGGCCGACGCCGTAGCGGACCCGGCGACCGACCTGGTGGCGTTCGAAAAAGACAAGATCAAAGGCGCGATCCGCACCGACTTCATCCTCTCCGCCGAAATCATCGCCATTACCCTCGGTATTGTGGCTGACGCGCAGTTGACCCAGCAGGTGATCGTGCTGTCGGGCATCGCCATTGTCATGACCATCGGCGTCTATGGGCTGGTGGCCGGTATCGTCAAGCTGGACGACTTGGGTCTGTGGCTCACCCAGAAGCCCGGTCAGGTAGCGCGCAGCATCGGTGGTGGGATCCTGAGTGCGGCGCCATACATGATGAAAAGCCTGTCGGTGATCGGCACGGCTGCGATGTTTATGGTCGGTGGCGGCATCCTCACCCACGGCGTACCGGTGGTGCATCACTGGATTGAATCGGTGAGTCAGAGCGCCGGCGCAATCGCTTGGTTGATGCCGACCTTGCTGAATGCGGTGGCGGGGATTATCGCCGGTGCGCTGGTATTGATGATGGTGTCGCTGGTTCGCAAGGTATGGCAGCGCACTAAACGTCAGGCGTGAAGTTCGCAGTCACGCATGTGTGTTCAGGGCGCTATAAGGGCGTTCGGTCTGATCGTGGTGCCGCTTATCTCGGACCGGGTTGCAGCCCTGGATAGCCTTCTTCCGTAAAGCGTACAAGCATGCTCGCTTCGGAGTTCCAAAGGTGCATCTTGCCGTTGTTCGGAGTTGAAGCGTTGTGCGCTGATGGACTCTTAAAGCCAGTGTCTATGCGGTCGTTGTTGGGCGTCGAAAAGGCATGTGGGGTGCTATCAATGTATTTAAGTACCCGAAGAGCATTGGCTGCGATGTTCGCGCGGTCGTAGGGCGTAAGTTTATGCAACTCATGCTGGGGAACGCCGCCGACTTTGAGGAAAAATGCTTGGAGTTGAGTTTTAGTGAGCACAGAAGGCTTGGTGCTAGTGCCGAAAACCGAAGCAAAAAGCGGATCTTCGTAGAAGTCGTGATGGCTACGATAGTCACCCTCGTCCCGGCCGGTATTTTGGGTCGGCGGCGCGTGCTTTACTTCGTTCTGGTGTGTGGAGGTAGTTGTCAGAACCTTGTCCACGTTTGAGTGTGTTACTGAAGCGCTGGATAACAGCATCTGTGTCGGCCTTTAAAATAAAGCGTCTGATGGGATGTTCTGTGGTTGGGGGCGTCTGCTGCTTCAGGCGTTAACTGAACCTGAGAGGCACACTCTTAGTATTGAGTTTTTCCCCAGGGATAGTTCCCGGGCAAAGTGTGCGTGCTCTGTGGGAGGTTGCTTGAGTCTGTTGTGCGAAAAAAAAGGCCATCCAGATTGCCTGGATGGCCTTTTAATTAAGCTAGACGTGATTACTCGGCAATCTGCAACTTGCGCGATTCCGTGTAGATATACCGTACCTTCTCATACTCGAACGGCGAGTTCATCTGACCATAACGGAAGCTGGTCTGATAACGCTTGTCCACCGCGCGCAGGGCCCAGATTTCCGGGTGGTTGGAGCTGACTTCCGAGACGTTCAGGAAGTTGATCTGCGATTCCGCGGTGTAGTCCACCAGCAAGCCGCCGGTGTCGCGCAAGTTCGATGGGCCGAAGATCGGCAGTACCAAATACGCCCCGCCGGGGACGCCGTAGAAGCCCAGGGTCTGGCCGAAGTCTTCGCTCTGGCGCGGTAGGCCCATGGCGGTGGCCGGGTCCCACAGGCCGGCGATGCCGACGGTGGTGTTGAGCAGCAGGCGGCCAGTGGTCTCCAGGGAGCGGTGCCCCTTGAGTTGGAGCAAGCTGTTCAACAGGTTGGGCACGTCGCCCAGGTTGTTGAAGAAGTTGCTCACGCCGGTGCGCAGGAAGCTCGGGGTCACGTATTTGTAGCCGTCGACCACGGGCAGGAACACCCATTGGTCGAAGCGGTAGTTGAAGTGGTACACGCGGCGGTTCCACGATTCGAGCGGGTCATACACGTTGAGGGCGTTGACGGACGAGCGTTCAAACTCGCGCTGGTCCAGACCCGGGTTGAATTTAAGTTTGCTTAACGGCTCTTTGAAACCGTCGGAATCCACCACGACCGGCGCGTGAGCCTTGCTGTTGTCGGCATTGGCTACGCCCGCGCACATCAGGGCGGCGAGCAGCAGAAGATATTTAGCCACGGAAGAACTCCAGCATGGCGTCGGCGTTGACGCGGTAATTGAGGTTGCCGCAGTGGCCGCCCAGTGGGTAGACGGTCAAGCGATCGCCGAAGGTTTTACGCAGGAAACCAAGGTCGCCCGGGCCGAGGATTACGTCGTCGGCGTTGTGCATGACGGCGATTTTCGGGCTGGCGTGCAGGTAGTCCTTGAGGGCGTACAGGCTGACCTGGTCAACCAGTTGCAACAGGCTGCCGCCATCGGAACGGGCTCGCCACATCGGGATTACCTGTTCGGTGAGGTAGCAGTCGAAATCGCATTGCAGTGCACGCTTGAGGAACGGCGTGAGGCTGGTGCCTTCGGTGATCGGGTACTTCGGTGGGATGATCAGGCCGCGGCGGTTGATCAGGTCCGAGGTAAAGGCAATGTCGGCCGCCGAAAAGCGGAACGACGTGCCAATCAGCATGGCCATCTGTTCGTTGGTCAAGTGCTGCTTGGATTGCTGGAAGTCGTAGAGGAGGGCGTCGTTGAGGTCGATATAGCCCTTTTGCTGGAAGTAGCGAGTCAGCTTGTTCAGCACCAGTTCATAGAAGGTGGTGGTGTTGTTGATGCCCTTGACCTCGGTCTGTACCAGCTTGTCGAGGTTAGTGATCGAGGTATAGAGGTTGACCGGCGGGTTGAGCAGCAGCACTTTCTTGAAGTTGAAGCTGCGGCGGGTCTCGTCCAGTTTGCTGACGAACGCTGCATCCAGGGCGCCGAGGCTGTAGCCGGTGAGGTAGAAGTCGGTCACTGGCAGCGAGGCGTTTTGCGCACGCACGGCTTGCATCACGCGGTACATGTCTTCGGCGTCTTCCTGGGTGATCCCAGGGGTGGCGAAGCGCGAGGCGGCACTGATGAAGTCAAAGCTGGTAGGCGACGACAGTTGCACTACGTGATAGCCGGCTTGGTAATACAGTTTTTTCAGGTATTCGTTGATGCTGCTATCGAACCGCGCACCGGTGCCCGCGATCAGGAAGATCAGCGGCGCGGCGCGGTCTTGCTTGGCGATGCGGTAGGTGAGCTTCTTCACCGCCCAGAAGTTGTCCGGCAGGCTGAACTCGCGCTCTGGGCGCATGTTCAGGGTGTAGTCGGACTGGTTGATTTCGCTATCACTCGGCAATGTCGGCCGAAGGTCAGGCGGAGTGGTGGCGATGGTCGCTTCGAACGGGTTGGTCAAAGGGTAGCCATAGCTGGCTTGGTCGATATCGACCGCCAGTGCTGACGCACTCAAAAAAAGGCTGCCCAGTAAGGCAGCACAGCGCAAGGAACGGAGCATGACTTAATCCCTAAGAGGAAACGTGCTTAATGAAGTTCGCAGGCTATGACCACCGCGTTGCCACCGAAGTGCCAGCTCTCGGCACGAAAAGTCGGAAAATAACGTCGGAATCGGGGTAATAGTAGCGAGACGATACACTTTGCCATGCATTAGTGAACACTAATTGTGTGTATGCAGCTTGCTAACGACCGCTGGCGCATTAAGCTGAGCGCCGTTTTTGCCTATCGGAGTGCTCCATGTCCCGCCGCTTGCCCTTGATTCTGCTGCTTATTGCCCTGCCGTTATGGCTGGCTGCCAGTTATGGCGCACGTTACGGCTTTATGGAAGATGGCCAGTGGGTCGGCATCTGTGCCGACGAGGCCAGCCGCTGGGAATGCCAGGTGCGTTCGAACCTGGGCTTGATGATTCACTTTAAGGTGCTGGGCTGGGCCGCACTGGTGACCTCGGTGCTGGCGTTTTTCGTGCCGGGTCGCGTGGGCTGGGGATTGGCAGTGCTGGGGCTGGTGTTCGGGTTCCCGGCCCTGGCGCTGTACAACACCACGTTTGCGGTGTTTGCGGTGGTGATTGCGGGGTTGCGGTTGGTCAGACAGCCGCGGGGCGCCTGATAAGGCCAATCGGGGGGCAATCCCTCTCCCTCCCTTGGAATGCGTTCTCATGTGGGAGGGGGCTTGCCCCCGATAGCGGTGTTACGCCTTGCGCATCCGCAAGCACCGCCACAAAGCCACAACCATCAACCCACTGACCACCGCCCAACCCCACGCCTGCTGGTTCAGCAAGCCTTCACGGTATAGTTGCGGCGCAATGCCGGCACCGATAATAAAGGTCAAGAGTGCAATCTCCCGGCGTGGCCCGGTCACCGGACGAACCAGATACACCAACGCCGGCAGTAGCAGCGCCGCACTCGGGAAACTGCGGTAGCGTGGGTCAAACACCAGTGCCAGCATCATCACCGCACCGGCAAAGCCGGCGATTGCCACCAGCCAGCCCGCACGCTGTTCCAGCCAATTGAAGGCCCGCTCGCGCCAACCTTCCCGAGTGCTCAATGCCAGTGCTGCATGAGCCAATACCAGCAAGTTGAGCGTCATCAACAACGCCGCCCACACCCACTCATCATTAAATCGCGCAGTCACGCGGGTCAGTTCGGCCCAGGTTCCGATAGAGCAGGCCGCCACTGCGCCGAGCAGCGGCAGGGCCATGGCGGCGCGACTGCTGCGAACGCGACCACCGAGCACCAACGTCCCCAGCAGGATGACACCACCCACCCCCAACCACAGCGGCCAGTACGGCACGTTAGTCACCGGCCCGGCGAGGATGCCCTTTTCCTGGCGATCAGCATCGAACAAGCCCCAGTAGCCGCCTACCGCACCTTCGCTGGCACGTTTCCACGGCTGGTCAAACGCTTCGATCAGGTTGTAGCGCCAGCCATTGGCTTCGGCCATCGCCACAAAACCACGCATGAACTTGGCTTCATTGACTCGGCTCGGCACGGCTGTTTCACGCTGGCGACCCTCGCTGGGCCAGCCGGTTTCGCCGATCAGCACGTCCTTGGGCGCGAACTTGTTGCCGAAGGTCTGGCGCACATCGCCCACGTGCTTGAGGGCCTGGTCGATGCTCGAAGGATCATCTTCCCAATAGGGCAGTAGGTGAATGGTCAGGAAATCCACCGCCGGGGCGATTTCCGGGTGTTGCAGCCAGAACTCCCAGACATCGGCGTAAGTGACCGGTTGTTTGATCTGGCTTTTGACTGTCTGGATCAGCTTCACCAACTGCGCGGCGGTGACTTCCTTGCGCAACAGCGCTTCGTTGCCGACGATCACCGAGGTCACCACATCCGGGTTGGCGTTTGCCGCTGCGATCAACTCGTCGATTTCTTTTTCGGTGGCCACCGGATCACTGCTGACCCAAGCGCCGGCCATCACCTTGAGGCCATGTTTGCGCGCCATGCCTGGCAGGGCTTCCAGGCCGGTCATGGAGTAAGTGCGGATGCATTCGAATCGGGTGGCCAGTAGGGCCAGGTCGGCGTCCATCCGCTCGGGGCGTAGTTTGAACGGCTGGTCGAACGGGGATTGGTCTTTGTCGAACGGCGTGTAGGACGCGCATTGCAGTTTATGGCTGGCACTGGCGACATCCGGCAACACCACCGGACGGCCGAGGCCATACCAATAGCCGACCAGGGCCAGCAGGCCGAGGATCAGGGCGAAGAAATAGGGCAGGGCAGGGAAGCGGGCGGTCGCGGGCATGGTCGGCTTATCTGGGGGAGCAAAGGCGCGCATCTTACCCGGATTTGCCCTCTCCCAGTGGGGCTGCATAATTTTGACATGCAAAGTTCGGGCGGAATATTGACGCCATGTTCCAGGAAACGTCCTGCTGGCGATGTGATGTCGTTTCTTGCTTGCATAAGGTCGCTGACAGAGCAGGTCGACGGCTTCTGCGGGTTGATGATCAGGGTGTCAGTACTCAACTGATGTCGCAGCCACCGGATCGATGCGCGTGAACGGGGCGCGGTGCACTACATAACAACAGGTTGACGTCGCTCGGCATCCGTCGAGCGCAGCACTTTCGGGGAAGTACGATGAAGATGCGACGACTCTTGGGCGCAGCTGCCACTCTGGTAGTTGCGATGAGCTCCACACTGGCCAGCGCCGACAGCAAAACCCTGAGCATCGGCTACGTTGATGGTTGGTCGGACAGCGTTGCCACCACCCACGTGGCGGCAGAAGTGATCAAACAAAAGCTCGGTTATGACGTGAAACTGCAGGCGGTTGCCACCGGCATCATGTGGCAGGGCGTGGCGACCGGCAAACTCGATGCCATGCTTTCCGCCTGGCTGCCCGTGACTCACGGTGAATACTGGACCAAGAACAAGGACAAGGTGGTCGATTACGGCCCCAACTTCAAGGATGCGAAAATCGGGCTGATCGTGCCGGAGTACGTCAAGGCCAAGTCCATCGAAGACCTCAAGACCGACACCACCTTCAAGAACAAAATCGTTGGTATCGACGCCGGTTCAGGCGTGATGCTCAAGACCGACGAAGCGATCAAGGCCTACGGCCTGGACTACAAACTGCAGGCCAGCTCGGGCGCAGCAATGATCGCCGAACTGACCCGTGCCGAAGACAAACAGGAATCCATTGCGGTCACCGGTTGGGTGCCACACTGGATGTTCGCCAAGTGGAAACTGCGTTTCCTGGAAGATCCAAAAGGGATTTATGGTGCTGCTGAAACCGTCAACAGCATCGGCAGCAAGGGCCTGGAGAAGAAAGCGCCGGAAGTCGCGGCCTTCCTGAAGAAATTCCAGTGGGCCTCCAAGGACGAAATCGGCGAAGTCATGTTGGCTATCCAAGAAGGTGCCAAGCCTGATGCAGCGGCCAAGGACTGGGTCGCCAAGCACCCTGAGCGTGTAGCCGAGTGGACCGGTAAATAACCCCCCCCCAATGCCTTGATACAACCCCTGTGGGAGGGGGCTTGCTCCCGATTGCGGTGTGTCAGTCGTCAATGTTCTGACTGGCTCACCGCGATCGGGAGCGAGCCCTCTCCCACATTATTTTCGTCATCCGCAAATGTTTCTTTGCCCTCCCAATCCCTCGCTACACTTCCTCTAATACTAAGGTCGTCTGGAACCTGTTCAGCAGCCGCATACAGTGGCTATGTTCCAATAATAAAAAAGCTGTGCTGCGAGGATAAAAACAATGAACGACAGCATTTACCTCTCGATTCAAAACAGCCCTCGTTTCAAGGAGCTGGTGAGAAAAAGGGAAAGGTTCGCCTGGATTCTCTCGGCGATCATGCTAGGGCTTTACTCCGGATTCATCCTGTTGATCGCCTACGGGCCACAAGTGCTAGGGGCCAAACTGAGCCCTGGTTCATCTATTACGTGGGGTATCCCTATTGGGGTCGGGCTGATTGTCTCGGCCTTTGTCCTCACCGGCATCTACGTACGACGCGCCAACGGCGAATTCGACGACCTGAACAATGCGATTCTCAAGGAGGCTGCGCAATGATCCGTCGTCTATTGGCTGTATTCGGCGCTTCGGTCTTCGCGCCCGCTGTGTGGGCGGCGGATGCATTGACTGGTGAAGTGCACAAACAACCGCTGAATATCGCAGCGATCCTGATGTTCGTGGCCTTTGTCGGCGCGACGTTGTGCATCACCTACTGGGCGTCCAAGCGTAACAACTCGGCGGCCGACTATTACGCGGCCGGCGGCAAGATCACCGGTTTCCAGAATGGACTGGCGATCGCCGGCGACTATATGTCGGCCGCGTCCTTCCTGGGTATTTCCGCGCTGGTGTTCACCTCTGGCTACGATGGCCTGATCTACTCGATCGGCTTCCTGGTGGGCTGGCCGATCATTCTGTTCCTGATCGCCGAGCGCCTGCGTAACCTGGGCAAGTACACCTTTGCTGACGTAGCGTCCTACCGCCTCGGCCAAACCCAGATCCGCAGCCTGTCGGCCTGTGGCTCCCTGGTGGTGGTGGCGTTTTACCTGATCGCTCAGATGGTGGGTGCGGGCAAGCTGATCCAACTGCTGTTCGGTCTGGACTACCACGTAGCGGTGATCCTGGTCGGTATCCTGATGTGCATGTACGTGCTGTTTGGCGGCATGTTGGCGACGACTTGGGTACAGATCATCAAGGCAGTGCTGCTGCTGTCCGGTGCCTCGTTCATGGCGCTGATGGTGATGAAGCACGTCAACTTCGACTTCAACATGCTGTTCTCCGAGGCAATCAAGGTTCACCCTAAAGGTGAAGCGATCATGAGCCCCGGCGGCCTGGTGAAGGACCCGATCTCCGCGTTCTCCCTGGGCTTGGCACTGATGTTCGGTACCGCCGGCCTGCCGCACATCCTGATGCGCTTCTTCACCGTAAGCGACGCCAAGGAAGCGCGTAAGAGCGTGCTGTATGCCACTGGCTTCATCGGCTACTTCTATATCCTGACCTTTATCATCGGCTTCGGCGCGATCCTGCTGGTCAGCACCAACCCGGCGTTCAAGGATGCTGCAGGCGCTCTGTTGGGCGGTAACAACATGGCGGCGGTGCACCTGGCTAACGCGGTGGGCGGCAGTATCTTCCTGGGCTTTATCTCGGCCGTGGCCTTCGCCACCATCCTCGCGGTAGTGGCTGGCTTGACCCTGGCCGGTGCTTCGGCGGTTTCCCATGACCTGTACGCCAGCGTGATCAAGAAAGGCAAGGCCAACGAAAAGGATGAGATTCGCGTGTCGAAGATCACCACCATCGCCCTCGCAGTGTTGGCGATCGGCCTGGGCATCCTGTTCGAAAGCCAGAACATTGCGTTCATGGTCGGCCTGGCGTTCTCGATTGCGGCCAGCTGTAACTTCCCGGTGTTGCTGCTTTCCATGTACTGGAAAAACCTCACCACCCGTGGCGCCATGATCGGTGGCTGGTTGGGCTTGATCAGCGCCGTTGGCTTGATGGTGCTGGGTCCGACCATCTGGGTCTCGATCCTGCATCATGAAAAAGCCATCTTCCCGTACGAATACCCAGCGCTGTTCTCGATGATCATCGCGTTTGTGGGTATCTGGTTCTTCTCCATCACCGACAAGTCGGCGGCGGCAGAGAAAGAGCGTGCGCTGTACTTCCCGCAGTTTGTGCGTTCGCAGACTGGCCTGGGGGCGAGTGGGGCGGTTAACCACTAAGGTTGAAGCTGGATAAGGAAATGCCCCGGTCGAAAGGCCGGGGCATTTTTTTGTCTGGAGGTTATGAGGTGCTTGTGCCAATGCCATCGGGGCAAGCCTCCTCCTGCAGTTAACCGAGTGCATCATTTGGAATGCACTTCAATGTAGGAGGTGGCTTGCCCCTGATGGTGGTAGATCAGTCGACACAAATAAAAACGGCCTCCACTGAGGGAGGCCGTTTTCGGTGCTGCTAAAAGGTGCTTACTTGCGATCTTCCAGCTTGGAGATGTCACGCGACTCGTAGCCGGTGTACAGCTGGCGCGGACGGCCAATCTTGTACGGGCTGGAGAGCATTTCTTTCCAGTGGGAGATCCAGCCCACGGTGCGGGCGAGGGCGAAGATTACGGTGAACATGCTGGTTGGAATGCCGATCGCCTTGAGGATGATCCCCGAGTAGAAGTCGACGTTCGGGTACAGCGAGCGTTCGATGAAGTATGGGTCGGTCAGGGCGATCTCTTCCAGGCGCATGGCCAGTTCGAGTTGCGGATCGTTCTTGATGCCCAGTTCCTTCAATACTTCGTCGCAGGTCTGCTTCATCACGGTCGCGCGCGGGTCGCGGTTCTTGTAGACCCGGTGACCGAAGCCCATCAACTTGAACGGATCGTTCTTGTCTTTGGCCTTGGCGATGAACTTGTCGATGTTGGACACATCGCCGATTTCATCGAGCATGGTCAATACGGCTTCGTTCGCACCGCCGTGGGCAGGGCCCCACAGTGCGGCGATACCGGCGGCGATACAGGCGAACGGGTTGGCACCCGAAGAGCCTGCCAGGCGTACGGTGGACGTCGAGGCGTTTTGCTCGTGGTCGGCGTGGAGGATGAAGATCCGGTCCATGGCCTTGGCGAGTACCGGGCTGATCGGTTTGATCTCGCACGGGGTGTTGAACATCATGTGCAGGAAGTTTTCCGCGTACGTCAGGTCGTTGCGCGGGTACATCATGGGTTGACCCATGGAGTACTTGTAAACCATTGCGGCCAGAGTCGGCATCTTGGCAACCAGGCGGATCGCGGAGATTTCGCGATGCTGCGGGTTATTGATGTCGAGGGAGTCGTGATAGAAGGCTGACAGGGCGCCAACCACACCGCACATGACGGCCATCGGATGGGCGTCGCGACGGAAGCCGTTGAAGAAGGTCTTCAACTGCTCGTGAACCATGGTGTGGTTCTTTACAGTGCTGACGAACTGGGCTTTTTGCTCGGCTGTTGGCAGTTCGCCATTTAGCAGCAGGTAGCAGGTTTCCAGGTAGTCCGACTTTTCAGCCAGTTGCTCGATCGGGTAGCCCCGATGCAGCAGAATGCCATTGTCGCCGTCGATATAGGTGATCTTCGACTCGCAAGAGGCGGTCGACATGAAGCCTGGGTCGAAAGTGAAACGGCCCGTGGCCGTCAGGCCCCGTACGTCGATAACATCGGGACCAACGGTGCCGGTTAAAATGGGCAGCTCGACGGGGGCTGCGCCCTCGATGATCAACTGCGCTTTTTTGTCAGCCATGTGGCCTCCTATTTATGCTTCAAATCATCAGACAGACCCCCCACGCAGGGCCCGCACCACTATAGTGAGATAAATTCAGATGTCAATTTGCCTAAAGTCTTGCTCCAGAAGGCTTTAACCGTACTTTTTCCTCGAAATTGACTGCCATTTACGCCTTTTATCTCGCCAGCGCAATCCGCTATTAGGGTGAGGAGCGCGCGTTGTCATTAGTAACCTAACTGTCTATACTCGGCCACCGACCGCCAAGGGCTTTTGGGCTTGCTTTCATTGGGGGTCGCACTCCCTGGGTGGTGCTTACCTGACCAGTGCACTCCCCAACAACTTTGCCCTGATTGTTAGGGGCTCTTCAGTGTGAAAAAAAGCCGTGAATAGCCAACGACCTGTAAACCTAGACCTAAGGACCATCAAACTCCCCATCACCGGCGTTACGTCGTTCCTGCACCGTGTTTCCGGCATCATCCTGTTCCTGGGCTTGGGCATCATGCTTTATGCATTGAGCAAATCCCTGGGTTCCGAGGAAGGTTACGCCGAGGTGAAGGCATGCTTGACCAGCCCGCTGGCCAAGTTCGTAGCATGGGGCCTCCTGTCCGCTCTGCTTTATCACCTGGTAGCCGGTGTGCGCCACTTGATCATGGATGCGGGTATCGGTGAGACGCTGGAAGGCGGCCGCCTGGGCTCGAAAATCATCATCGCCATTTCCGTGGTGCTGATCGTTCTGGCAGGAGTTTGGATATGGTAACCAGCGTTACGAACCTTTCGCGTTCAGGCCTCTATGACTGGATGGCACAGCGTGTGTCTGCGGTCGTTCTCGCGGCTTATTTCATTTTCCTGATCGGATACCTCGTCGCAAATCCGGGCATCGGCTATGAGCAATGGCACGGCCTGTTTTCCCACAATGCGATGCGAATCTTCAGCCTGCTGGCCCTTGTAGCCCTGGGCGCTCACGCCTGGGTTGGCATGTGGACCATTGCGACTGACTACTTGACGCCTATGGCGCTGGGCAAGTCCGCAACCGCAGTCCGTTTCCTCTTCCAGGCAGTATGCGGCATTGCGATGTTCGCTTACTTCGTCTGGGGTGTGCAGATTCTTTGGGGTATCTGATTCATGGCTAACATTCCAACTATTTCCTTCGACGCCATCATTATTGGTGGCGGCGGTGCTGGCATGCGCGCAGCGCTGCAGCTGGCCCAGGGTGGTCACAAGACTGCCGTGATCACCAAGGTGTTCCCGACTCGCTCCCACACCGTATCGGCCCAGGGTGGCATCACCTGCGCCATCGCTTCCGCCGATCCGAACGATGACTGGCGCTGGCACATGTACGATACCGTCAAGGGTTCCGACTACATCGGTGACCAGGACGCTATCGAATACATGTGCCAGGAAGGTCCGGCTGCGGTGTTCGAGCTGGACCACATGGGCCTGCCGTTCTCCCGTACCGAGCAAGGTCGTATCTACCAGCGTCCATTCGGCGGTCAGTCGAAGGATTACGGTAAAGGTGGCCAAGCTGCCCGTACTTGCGCTGCGTCCGACCGTACCGGTCATGCGCTGCTGCACACCCTTTATCAGGGCAACCTGAAAGCTGGCACCACGTTCCTGAACGAGTACTACGCGGTTGATCTGGTGAAGAACGCCGACGGTGCATTTGTTGGTGTTATCGCCATCTGCATCGAGACCGGTGAAACCACCTATATCCGTGCCAAGGCTACTGTTCTGGCAACTGGCGGTGCAGGCCGTATCTACGCGTCGACCACTAATGCCCTGATCAACACCGGTGACGGCGTTGGCATGGCACTGCGTGCTGGCGTGCCGGTGCAAGACATCGAAATGTGGCAGTTCCACCCGACCGGCATTGCTGGCGCCGGTGTACTGGTGACTGAAGGTTGCCGTGGTGAAGGTGGTTACCTGATCAACAAGCACGGCGAGCGTTTCATGGAGCGTTATGCTCCGAACGCGAAAGACCTCGCGGGTCGTGACGTTGTAGCTCGCTCCATGGTTAAAGAGATCATCGCCGGTAACGGCTGTGGCCCGAATGGCGACCACGTTCTGCTGAAGCTCGATCACCTGGGTGAAGAAGTACTGCACAGCCGCCTGCCAGGTATCTGTGAACTGTCCAAGACCTTTGCCCACGTTGACCCAGTGGTTGCTCCGGTTCCGGTTGTTCCAACCTGCCACTACATGATGGGCGGTGTTCCGACCAACATTCATGGCCAGGCGATCACCCAGAACGCCGACGGCGTTGACGAGATCATCCACGGTCTGTTCGCAGTAGGCGAAGTGGCTTGCGTATCGGTACACGGTGCCAACCGTCTGGGCGGCAACTCGCTGCTCGACTTGGTGGTATTCGGTCGCGCGGCCGGCCTGCACCTGGAAAAAGCGCTGACCGACGGCATCGAATACGATGACGCTACCGACGCTAACATCGAGGCTGCCTTGGCCCGCCTGAACGCTCTGAACGAGCGCACTGATGGCGAAGACGTGGCAACTCTGCGTCGTGAGCTGCAAAGCTGCATGCAGAACTACTTCGGCGTATTCCGTACCGGCGAATACATGCAGAAGGGTATTGCCCAGCTGGCCGATCTGCGCAAGCGCATCGCCAACGTCAAGATCAACGATAAGAGCCAGGCGTTCAACACCGCTCGTATCGAAGCCCTTGAACTGCAAAACCTGCTGGAAGTGGCTGAAGCGACTGCGATCGCCGCCGAGGTTCGTAAAGAATCCCGTGGTGCTCACGCTCGTGAAGACTTTGAAGACCGCGATGACGAAAACTGGTTGTGCCACACCCTGTACTTCCCGGGTGACAAGCGCGTAACCAAGCGTGCCGTGAACTTCTCGCCGAAGACGGTTCCGACGTTTGAACCGAAGATTCGGACTTACTAAGGGTGGCTGCCATGTTGAAAGTCAGTGTTTACCGCTACAACCCTGATCAGGACGCTGCGCCGTTCATGCAGGAGTTCCAGGTCGATACCGGTGGTAAAGACCTGATGGTGCTGGATGTATTGGCACTGATCAAAGAGCAGGACGAGGGTTTCTCCTATCGTCGCTCTTGCCGTGAAGGTGTTTGCGGTTCCGACGGCATGAACATCAACGGCAAAAACGGCCTGGCGTGCATCACGCCGCTGTCCGCCGTTGTTAAAGGCAACAAGCTGATCGTTCGTCCTCTACCAGGTTTGCCGGTTATCCGTGACCTGGTCGTCGATATGAGCATCTTCTACAAGCAATACGAGAAAGTTAAGCCGTTCCTGCAGAACGACACGCCGGCTCCGGCCATCGAGCGTCTGCAGTCCCCTGAAGAGCGTGAAAAGCTCGACGGTCTGTACGAGTGCATCCTGTGCGCTTGCTGCTCGACCTCGTGCCCGTCCTTCTGGTGGAACCCGGACAAGTTCCTGGGTCCAGCTGCCCTGCTGCAAGCGTATCGCTTCCTGGCAGACAGCCGTGACACCAAGACATCCGAGCGTCTGGCTTCGCTGGATGACCCGTTCAGCGTATTCCGCTGCCGCGGGATCATGAACTGCGTCAACGTATGTCCCAAAGGCCTGAACCCGACTAAGGCCATTGGTCACATCCGTAACATGCTGCTCCAAAGCGGCGTGTAACTGACGTTGTAACAAAGCAGGACCGTTGTGCCCGTAAATGCTGCGGCGCAGGCTTCAACCGGCGCCGTAGTTTTAACTTGAGCAGCGACTTACAAAGCCGCGGCTCTTATTTTGAAGAAATGAGACAAGCAGGGGCATTCGGGTTGGTACCCGAACTATCAGCGTGATCCTAAGTGGCTTGTTTTGGTCGCTGCACTTGGCCTTTTGCAAGCAAACTCGGTGTTTCCGCCGGTGGTGTCCCCAAATCGAGGGTGACCAAGCATGCAAGAAAGCGTGATGCAGCGCATGTGGAACAGCGGCTATCTTTCAGGTGGTAACGCTGCCTATGTGGAAGAGCTTTATGAGCTCTACCTGCACGACCCTAACGCTGTGCCAGAAGAATGGCGCACCAAATTTCAGACGTTGTCTTCAGACGGCAACGCTGCCACCGATGTATCGCACGCAACGATTCGCGATCAGTTTGTGCTGCTGGCAAAGAACCAGCGCCGCGCCCAACCGGTTTCCGCCGGTAGCGTGAGCAGTGAGCATGAGAAGAAGCAAGTTGAAGTACTGCGACTGATCCAGGCCTACCGGATGCGTGGCCACCAGGCGGCCCAGCTTGACCCGCTGGGGCTCTGGCAGCGTCCTGCACCTGCTGACCTGTCGATCAATCATTACGGCTTGACCAATGCCGATCTTGATACGACCTTCCGTGCCGGCGACCTGTTCATCGGCAAAGAGGAAGCGAGCCTACGCGAAATTCACGAAGCGTTGCAGCAGACATATTGCCGCACCATCGGCGCTGAGTTCACGCACATCACTGATTCCGAGCAACGTCACTGGTTCCAGCATCGCCTGGAAGGTGTGCGTGGCCGTCCGGTGCTGTCCGCCGACGTTCGCAGCCACCTGCTTGAGCGCGTGACCGCAGCTGAAGGTTTGGAAAAATACCTGGGCACTAAATACCCAGGCACCAAGCGTTTTGGCCTGGAAGGCGGCGAAAGCCTGATCCCGATGCTCGACGAGCTGATCCAGCGTTCCGGTTCCTACGGTACCAAGGAAATCGTGATCGGCATGGCTCACCGTGGTCGCCTGAACGTGTTGGTCAACACCTTCGGCAAGAACCCGCGTGAACTGTTCGACGAGTTCGAAGGCAAGAAGAAGGTCGAGCTGGGTTCCGGTGACGTTAAATATCACCAGGGCTTCTCGTCCAACGTCATGACCACAGGCGGCGAAGTTCACCTGGCCATGGCCTTCAACCCATCCCACCTGGAAATCGTTTCTCCAGTGGTCGAGGGTTCGGTCCGTGCTCGTCAGGATCGTCGTAACGACACCACCGGTGAAAAGGTTCTGCCGATTTCCATCCACGGTGACGCGGCATTCGCCGGTCAAGGCGTGGTACTGGAAACGTTCCAGATGTCGCAGACTCGCGGCTTCAAGACCGGCGGTACCGTTCACATCGTCATCAACAACCAGGTTGGCTTCACCATCAGCAACCCACTGGATGCGCGCTCCACCGAGTACGCCACCGACGTTGCCAAGATGATTCAGGCGCCGATCCTCCATGTGAATGGTGATGATCCGGAAGCTGTGCTGTTCGTGACCCAACTGGCCGTCGACTATCGCATGCAGTTCAAGCGTGACGTGGTGATCGACCTGGTTTGCTACCGCCGTCGCGGTCACAACGAAGCTGACGAACCAAGCGGCACCCAGCCGTTGATGTACCAGCAGATCACCAAGCAGCGCACCACACGTGAGCTGTATGCCGAAAGCCTGACGAAGGCCGGTATTGTTGATGATGCGCGTGTTCAGGCCAAGATCGATGAATACCGCAACGCGCTGGACAATGGTCTGCACGTAGTAAAAAGCCTGGTTAAAGAGCCGAACAAAGAGCTGTTCGTTGACTGGCGTCCGTACCTGGGTCACACCTGGACGGCGCGTCACGACACCTCGTTCGATCTGAAGACCCTGCAGGAACTGTCCGCCAAGCTGCTGGAAATCCCGGATGGCTTCGTGGTGCAGCGCCAGGTTGCGAAGATCTACGAAGACCGTCAGAAGATGCAAGCCGGCGGCCTGCCGATCAACTGGGGCTATGCCGAAACCATGGCGTACGCGACCCTGGCGTTTGAAGGTCACCCGATCCGCATGACCGGCCAGGACATCGGCCGTGGTACGTTCTCGCACCGTCACGCGGTATTGCACAACCAGAAAGACGCGGGCACCTACATCCCGTTGCAGAACCTGTACGAAGGCCAGCCGCGTTTCGACCTGTACGATTCGTTCCTGTCCGAAGAAGCCGTACTGGCGTTCGAATACGGTTACTCGACCACCACGCCGCAGGCGCTGGTGATCTGGGAAGCCCAGTTCGGCGACTTCGCCAACGGTGCCCAGGTGGTTATCGACCAGTTCATCACCAGCGGCGAGCACAAGTGGGGCCGTCTGTGCGGTCTGACCATGCTGCTGCCACACGGTTATGAAGGTCAGGGTCCGGAGCACTCCTCGGCCCGTCTGGAGCGTTACCTGCAGCTGTGCGCCGAGCACAACATCCAGGTGTGCGTGCCGACTACTCCGGCGCAGATCTACCACTTGCTGCGTCGTCAGGTGATCCGCCCGCTGCGCAAGCCGCTGGTAGTGCTGACCCCGAAATCGCTGCTGCGTCACAAATTGGCCATCTCTACCCTGGAAGATCTGGCGGATGGTTCGTTCCAGACCGTGATTCCAGAGATCGATACGCTGGACGCGGCCAAGGTCACTCGCCTGATCCTGTGCAGCGGCAAGGTCTACTACGACCTGCTGGAAAAACGTCGTGCCGAGGGCCGCGAAGACATCGCCATCGTACGTATCGAACAGCTTTACCCGTTCCCGGAAGATGACCTCATGGAGATCATCGCGCCTTACACCAACCTCACTAATGTTGTGTGGTGTCAGGAAGAACCGATGAACCAGGGCGCTTGGTACAGCAGCCAGCATCACCTGCGTCGCAGTATCGGCAACCACAACAAGGCCTTGGGCCTGGAGTACGCCGGTCGTGATGCTTCTGCTGCACCTGCTTGTGGTTATGCGTCGATGCACGCCGAGCAGCAGGAAAAACTGCTGCAAGATGCTTTCACTGTTTAACGCCTTCGCGCTGACTGAAACCGAATTTTAAGGACCCACAGATAATGGCTATCGAAATCAAAGCCCCGTCATTCCCGGAATCGGTTGCCGATGGCACCGTTGCCACTTGGCACAAGAAACCAGGCGACGCTGTAAAGCGTGACGACCTGATCGTCGACATCGAGACCGACAAAGTCGTTCTGGAAGTGTTGGCCGAAGCTGACGGCGTACTGGGCGCAATCGTTGCCGAAGAGGGCGCTACCGTTCTGTCGAACCAGGTACTGGGCTCGATCGAAGAAGGCAGCGCTGCCGCTGCTCCTGCTGCCGCTGCTGCATCGGCTGCTGCCTCGGCACCTGCTGCCGCTCCGGCTGCGGGTGGTGAAGATCCAATCGCTGCACCGGCTGCGCGTCAGCTGGCTGAAGAAAACGGTATCAACCTGGCTTCCATCAAAGGCACCGGTAAAGACGGCCGTGTGACCAAGGAAGATGTGGTTGCTGCTGTTGAAGCCAAGAAAAACGCTCCTGCTGCTGCGCCTGCCAAGGCTGCTGCCCCGGCTGCCGCTGCTCCTGTGTTCGCTGCTGGCGATCGCACCGAGAAGCGTGTGCCGATGACCCGCGTTCGTGCCACCGTGGCCAAGCGCCTGGTTGAAGCACAGTCGAACATGGCGATGCTGACTACTTTCAACGAAGTCGACATGACCGAAGTCATGGCCCTGCGTTCGAAGTACAAGGATCTGTTCGAGAAGTCCCACAACGGCGTGCGCCTGGGCTTCATGTCGTTCTTCGTGAAAGCGGCCACCGAAGCGCTGAAACGCTTCCCGGCAGTCAACGCTTCCATCGACGGCGGCGACATCGTTTACCACGGCTATGCAGACGTCGGCGTTGCCGTGTCCAGCGACCGTGGCCTGGTGGTTCCGGTCCTGCGTAACGCCGAGCTGATGAGCCTGGCCGAAATCGAAGGCGGCATCGCCGGCTTCGGCAAGAAAGCCCGTGACGGCAAGCTGACCATCGACGAGATGACCGGTGGTACCTTCACCATCACCAACGGTGGTACCTTCGGTTCGATGATGTCGACCCCGATCGTCAATCCGCCACAAGCCGCGATCCTGGGCATGCACAACATCATCCAGCGTCCGATGGCGATCAACGGCCAAGTCGTGATCCGCCCAATGATGTACCTGGCACTGTCTTACGATCACCGCCTGATCGATGGTAAAGAAGCCGTGACTTTCCTGGTGACCATCAAGAACCTGCTGGAAGACCCGGCTCGTCTGCTGCTGGATATCTGATAGAAGCAGCTGCAGGCTCCGGTCAAGCCGCCAAATAGGGCGGCTTGACCTGGAGCGTGTGGCTTGAAAGCTTGCTGCTAAATAGAGGAACTATTTTCATGTCGCAGAAATTTGACGTTGTAGTGATTGGTGCAGGTCCTGGAGGCTATGTTGCCGCCATCAAGGCCGCACAACTGGGCCTCTCGACTGCTTGCATCGAAAAATACACCGACAAGGAAGGCAAACTGGCACTGGGCGGTACTTGCCTGAACGTTGGTTGCATTCCTTCCAAGGCGCTGCTGGACAGCTCCTGGAAATTCCACGAAGCCCAAGACGGCTTCGCGATCCACGGCATCAACCATGCTGGCGTGACCATGGACGTGCCAGCAATGGTCGGCCGTAAAGCCAACATTGTTAAAGGCCTGACTTCCGGCGTTGCAACCCTGTTCAAGGCTAACGGCGTCACTTCCCTGCAAGGCCACGGCAAACTGTTGGCCGGCAAGAAAGTTGAAATCACCAAGCCAGACGGCTCGGTTGAAGTCATCGAAGCCGAGAACGTGATTCTGGCTCCGGGTTCGCGTCCTATCGACATTCCACCAGCTCCAGTTGACCAGAACGTAATCGTTGATTCGACCGGCGCCCTGGAATTCCAAGCAGTTCCAAAGCGTCTGGGCGTGATCGGCGCTGGCGTGATCGGCCTGGAACTGGGTTCGGTCTGGTCCCGCCTGGGTTCTGAAGTGACTGTACTGGAAGCCCTGGACACGTTCCTGCTGGCTGCCGACACCGCTGTGTCCAAAGAAGCGCTGAAAACCCTGACCAAACAAGGTCTGGATATCAAGCTGGGCGCACGTGTTACCGGTTCGAAGGTCAACGGCGAAGAAGTCGTTGTGACCTACACCGACAAAGACGGCGAGCAGACCATCACTTTCGACAAGCTGATCGTAGCCGTAGGTCGCCGTCCAGTGACCACCGACCTGCTGGCTTCCGACAGTGGCGTGAACATCGATGAGCGTGGCTTCATCCACGTTGACGATCACTGCGCTACCACCGTTCCTGGCGTCTACGCCATTGGCGACGTGGTTCGCGGCATGATGCTCGCGCACAAAGCTTCCGAAGAAGGCATCATGGTTGTCGAGCGCATCAAGGGCCACAAAACCCAGATGAACTACGACCTGATCCCATCGGTTATCTACACCCACCCGGAAATTGCATGGGTCGGCAAAAACGAACAGCAGTTGAAAGCTGAAGGCGTTGAAGTTAACGTCGGCACCTTCCCGTTTGCTGCTTCTGGCCGTGCCATGGCAGCCAACGACACCGGTGGTTTTGTCAAAGTCATCGCTGATGCCAAGACTGACCGCGTATTGGGCGTCCACGTGATTGGCCCGAGCGCTGCAGAACTGGTTCAGCAAGGTGCAATCGGTATGGAATTCGGCACCAGTGCCGAGGACCTGGGCATGATGGTTTTCTCCCATCCAACCCTGTCCGAAGCGTTGCACGAAGCAGCGTTGGCTGTGAATGGCGGCGCCATCCACATCGCCAACCGCAAGAAGCGCTAAGCGAGATAATAAGAAACCACGGCGGAGTTGCCCGTCGTGAGCCTTGCGCGCAAGACTCACCGCGGAATATCCGCTGGACGCAGTCTTGCGCAGCTTTACGGGCCTTAAAGCCCAGCAAGTTGCGCAAGCAGCAGTCACAGGTGGCGCGGCACTCATAATGAGCGCAGCGCCGAATGCGCAGTACCTAACGAAGACGGTAAAAAGCATGAATCTTCACGAGTATCAGGGTAAGCAGCTGTTCGCTGAATACGGCCTGCCAGTATCCAAGGGCTACGCAGTAGACACCCCGGAAGCAGCAGCAGAAGCCTGCGACAAAATCGGCGGCACCGAGTGGGTTGTCAAAGCCCAGGTCCACGCTGGTGGTCGCGGTAAAGCGGGCGGCGTTAAGCTGGTTCGCAGCAAAGAAGACGCCAAGGCCTTCGCACAGCAATGGCTGGGCAAGCGTCTGGTGACTTACCAGACTGATGCCAATGGCCAGCCAGTCACCAAGATCCTGGTTGAATCGTGCACTGATATCGCTAAAGAGCTGTACCTGGGCGCTGTCGTTGACCGTTCGAGCCGTCGCATCGTGTTCATGGCTTCCACCGAAGGTGGCGTGGACATTGAGAAGATCGCCGAAGAAACCCCAGAAAAAATTCTGAAAGCCACTATCGATCCACTGGTTGGCGCTCAGCCGTTCCAGGGTCGTGAGCTGGCTTTCCAGTTGGGTCTGGAAGGCAAGCAAGTTGCCCAGTTCGCCAAGATCTTCGTAGGTCTGGCCAAACTGTTCCAGGATCACGATCTGGCTCTGCTGGAAGTGAACCCGCTGGTGATCAAGGCTGATGGCGATCTGCACTGCCTCGATGCCAAGATCAACATCGACGCCAACGCCATGTACCGTCAGCCTAAGCTGAAGACTTTCCACGATCCGTCGCAAGACGATCCGCGCGAAGCGCACGCTGCCAAGTTCGAACTGAACTACGTAGCCCTGGAAGGTAACATCGGTTGCATGGTCAACGGTGCTGGCCTGGCCATGGGTACCATGGACATCGTCAACCTGCATGGCGGCAAACCAGCCAACTTCCTCGACGTAGGCGGCGGTGCTACCAAAGAACGCGTTACCGAAGCCTTCAAGATCATCCTGTCCGACTCCAACGTCGCAGCAGTGCTGGTCAACATCTTCGGCGGCATCGTTCGTTGCGACATGATTGCCGAAGGCATCATCGGTGCAGTGAAAGAAGTTGGCGTTAAAATCCCGGTTGTTGTTCGCCTTGAAGGTAACAACGCTGAACTGGGCGCTAAAGTACTGGCAGAAAGCGGTTTGAACATCATCGCGGCTACCAGCCTGACCGACGCTGCTCAACAAGTTGTTAAAGCTGCGGAGGGCAAATAATGAGCGTCCTGATCAATAAAGACACCAAAGTTATCTGCCAGGGTATTACCGGTTCGCAAGGTAGTTTCCACACCCAGCAAGCCATCGAATACGGCACCAAGATGGTTGGCGGCGTAACTCCTGGTAAAGGCGGCACTGAGCACCTGGGTCTGCCAGTGTTCAACACCGTGAAAGATGCTGTAGCTGCCACTGGCGCCACCGCCAGCGTGATCTACGTTCCAGCTCCTTTCTGCAAGGACTCCATCCTGGAAGCAGCATTCGGCGGCATCAAGCTGATCGTCTGCATCACCGAAGGCATTCCTACCCTGGACATGCTGGACGCTAAAGTTAAGTGCGACGAACTGGGCGTTGTCCTGATCGGCCCTAACTGCCCAGGCGTGATCACCCCAGGCGAATGCAAGATCGGCATCATGCCAGGTCACATTCACTTGCCAGGTAAAGTCGGTATCGTTTCCCGTTCCGGCACCCTGACCTACGAAGCTGTCAAGCAAACTACTGACGCCGGTTTCGGTCAGTCGACTTGCGTCGGCATCGGCGGTGACCCGATCCCAGGTTCGAACTTCATCGACATCCTGAAGCTGTTCCAGGAAGACCCGAAGACCGAAGCGATCGTGATGATCGGTGAGATCGGCGGTTCGGCTGAAGAAGAAGCGGCTGCCTACATCAAGGCACACGTGACCAAGCCGGTTGTTTCCTACATCGCTGGTGTGACTGCCCCTGCGGGCAAGCGCATGGGCCATGCTGGCGCAATCATCTCTGGCGGCAAAGGCACTGCAGACGAGAAGTTTGCTGCCCTGGAAGACGCAGGCGTTAAAACCGTGCGTTCGCTGGCAGACATCGGCAAGGCTTTGTCCGAGCTGACCGGTTGGGCTGTCAAGTAAGCTTCGCGCTTAGCTGACGCTTTACCAGCAAAGGCCACCTTCGGGTGGCCTTTGTGCGTTTGGATGTACTCGATCCTATGTAAGGGGCAGTGCGACGATTCAACTAGCCCTCACACATTTGTTTGTATTGCCAACATAAGTATGAAAACGCGACATCAAGATGTCGCTTATCGGACAGTTCGCCCCGCAACAGTGCGTTTGTCAGCCTGATTCTGTAACCTACCCGCCTCTTTATGCGCTGGCCTCCCAAAAGGAAGCCGCGCGCTAGACCGGTCGGCCCCATCAGGGCCGGCAGTATTTCCCTCATCCACAGGGAATCCCTCTCTAAATTCCGATTCAGTAGTGTGGTATTTCCCGAAATGAAAGTGTTGAAAAGCCAGGATATCCTGGCGTTGGGCTTCATGACCTTTGCCCTGTTCGTGGGCGCCGGTAACATCATCTTCCCGCCTATCGTTGGCTTGCAGTCCGGACCTCACGTCTGGATGGCGGCGTTGGGCTTCCTGATCACCGCAGTGGGTTTGCCAGTGGTCACCGTGATTGCCCTCGCCAAGGTCGGCGGTGGTATGGATGCGTTGAGCAGCCCGATCGGCAAGATCGCCGGTGGCCTGCTTGCGGCGGCTGCGTATCTGGCGGTAGGGCCGCTGTTCGCTACCCCGCGTACCGCGACGGTGTCTTTTGAAGTCGGCTTGGCGCCGCTCACCGGTGAAAGCCCGTTGGCGCTGTTCCTCTATAGCTCCGTTTACTTCCTGGTGGTGTTCTTTGTGTCCCTGTACCCAGGGCGCCTGCTGGACACTGTCGGTCGTTTCCTTGCGCCGTTGAAGATCATCGCGTTAGCCATCCTCGGCATCGCTGCGTTTGCCTTGCCGGCCGGTGAGGTGGGTGTCGCCACCCCGGAATACGTCGCTGCACCATTCTCCCAAGGTTTTATCAATGGTTATCTGACCATGGACACCCTTGGTGCTCTGGTATTCGGCATTGTGATCGTCAACGCCATCCGCTCCCGTGGTGTCGACTCGCCCAAGCTGATCACCCGCTACGCGATCATCGCTGGCCTGATTGCTGGCGTTGGTCTTGCGCTGGTGTACGTCAGCCTGTTCCGCCTTGGTGCGGGAAGTCATGAAGTGGCCGCTGGTGCGGCTAATGGCGCAGCCGTACTGCACGCGTACGTGCAACACACCTTCGGCTCCCTGGGCAGTGGTTTCCTGGCGGTATTGATTTCCTTGGCATGCCTGGTTACCGCGGTTGGCCTGACCTGCGCTTGCGCCGAGTACTTCAGCAAAATACTGCCGCTGTCCTACAAGACCCTGGTAGTGATCCTGGCGCTGTTCTCGTTGTTCGTGTCCAACCTGGGCCTGACTAAGCTGATTGCCTTTTCGATACCGGTGCTTACCGCGATCTACCCGCCGTGCATCGTGCTGGTGGCCCTGAGCTTCTGCAAAGACTTCTGGCAGGAACAGGGCCGGATCGTTGGCCCGGTGATGCTGGTGTCGTTCATCTTTGGCTGCATTGATGCGCTGAAGGGCGCGGGCTTTGCCGACTGGCTGCCGTCGCAACTGGCGCATCTGCCGCTGAGCGAGCAGGGCCTTGCGTGGTTGGTGCCGTCGGTAATGACCTTGGTCGTGGCTGTGGTGGTTGATCGTATGCTTGGCAAGCGTAGCGAAGCGATCGCGTAACACCGCTTCAAGGCTGCACAGAAATGCCCCGTATCAATCAATACGGGGCATTTTTTATGCTTGGTAGACTACGACCTTCTAAAGTTGGAGCGCGGTCGATGTAGGAGGGGGCTTGCCTCAGACGGCACTGTGCCATTCAACAGGTGCAGTGGCTGTCAGCAAGCAATCGGGAGCAAACCCTCTGCGCCATGTTGACCGCGTTTGCAAAACCATTTTTTGATATAGGACCCGCATGTCGTTCGTCGAAACCAATCAAATCCACCTGCTTGCCGCCCTCTGGTTCGTCCTGTGTTGGGGCGGCTATACCCGTTATGCGACCTGGAAAGCCCGGGACACTGCGTGCCTGGCCAGTGTGCTGCATTTGTATCGTGAGGACTGGATGCGTCGCATGCTGCTGCGCGACAACCGCATTGCCGACGCCAGCGTGATCGGCAACCTGGAGCGCAATGCTTCGTTCTTTGCCTCCAGCACCCTGATTATCCTCGCTGGTATCCTTACCGTGCTCGGCGCGTCGGAGCGGGCCGTGTCGTTGTTAGCGGACATTCCTATGGTGCAGCAGGCGTCCCAAGGCATGTCGGAGATCAAGTTGTTGTGCCTGGCATTGGTGTTCGTCTACGCCTTCTTCACGTTCAGCTGGTGTATGCGCCAGTACAACTTTGCGGCGGTGTTGGTGGGGTCTGCGCCGATGATCGGTGAGCGGCATGTGTCCGAGCAAGAGCGCAAGGCGTTTGCCTTGCGGGCGGCAAGGGTAATCTCCATGGCCGCCAACCAGTTTAACTTTGGTCTGCGCGCTTATTACTTCGGCATGACCATGTTGGCGTGGTTTGTCAGCCCATGGTTATTCATGTTGATGAGCGCGGGAGTGGTAGTCGTGCTTTACCGTCGAGAGTTTCATTCCGACGTGCTGCAAGTGATGGTGTATACGCAGACTGATACGCCAGTGCCTGAGGCGATCAAAGAGTCGGCTTAGTCCACTTCAGCGAGTTAACGCTTCAAATTAAAAACCACAGGCAAAGAAAAGCCCGCTATTTGAGCGGGCTTTCTTTATCGCAGCGAAGCTATTTCAAACCGCGGTCTCAAGAACCGGTGGCTGGAGTAGCAGGTGCTGCTTCTTTTGCGGCGGCTTCGTTCGATTCAGCCTGAGCTTTGGCAGCATCGGCGTTTTCTTTCGCAGCGTCGTTCACTTTATCCTGAGCCTTCGCCATATCTTTCTGAGCTTGCTCAGAGTGCGCGGCAGCGTCTTGGGCTTTGTCTTCGGATTTTTTGTCGCAGGCAGCGAGACCGAGGGCAGCGGCGAGCATCATGGAAATAGCTAAAGTCTTGCGCATTGGGTGTTTCTCCTTATTGAAGATATCTACTGGCCTTTCGAGCCTGAGGGTTCAGCATTAGTTCCTTTTATTGCGCAGATATATAAACAGCGCACCCCAAGGAACTTTCAACCGCACTGCCTACTCCGCGGATTAACGCTAATAAGAGTCTAGACTGAATGACCGAAAACCTACTGTTAGAGCGTGCGACGCGCTTTGTTTCGGCCCTGCGCCATTGCCAGGTGCTGGGGATTACCGTGCATGCCGCCAACCTGGAAGGTATGACCTTGGTCCTGCCCTACGGCCCCTCCATCGTCGGCGACCCTCGCACCGGGGTGATCCATGGCGGTGCGCTGACTTCGCTGATGGACACCGCCTGTGGCATGGCCACCTTGTGTGTATTACCAGAGTTCGAGGTGTGCCCGACCCTCGACCTGCGCGTCGACTACATGCACACCGCCGAACCCCACAAGCCGGTTTATGGCTTCGCCCAATGTTACCGGGTGACGACTGACGTGATTTTTACCCGTGGCGTTGCCTATCAGGATGACCCGCAGCAGCCCATTGCCCATGTGGTGGGCACGTTCATGCGCATGGGCAAGCGGCTCAAGGGAGCCCAAGGACTGAGCAGCACAATCAAGGGAGAACAGGCATGACGCATCGATTCAAGACGCGCCTGGAACAGGCCCACGAACTCGGCAACTATGAGGCGCTGCTGGAGTTGATTCCTTACGCCAAGCTGATCGGCATCGAATGCACACGCCTGGGCGATGAATTGCTGTTTCGCCTGCCCGCCAACAAAGACAACATTGGTAACCCCATATTGCCGGCGCTGCACGGCGGGGTGATTGCCGGCTTTATGGAGCTGTCGGCGGCGTTGCACCTGCTGGTATTTACCGGTGCGCCGGGCTTGCCGAAAATCATCGATTTCTCCCTGGATTACCTGCGTGCAGGCCAGTTCCGCGACACTTATGCCAAATGCCAGGTCTGGCGCCAGGGCCGACGGGTCGCGAACGTGGCAATTACCGCCTGGCAGAGCACCCCGGCAGAACCTATTGCCACCGCCCGTGCGCACTTCAAAATTGAGGAAACGACTCGCCCTTGAAATCCTGGCCTTAGCCCCCAACTTTGATGACAACCCGCCGCCAACCCTCAAGGGTACGGCCACTGCCATCCAATTGGAGTTTGATGACCATGAGTGTGGAAACTCAAAAGGAAACCCTGGGCTTCCAGACCGAGGTGAAGCAACTGCTGCACCTCATGATCCATTCGCTGTATTCCAACAAGGAAATTTTCCTTCGCGAATTGATCTCGAACGCCTCTGACGCTGTCGACAAATTACGTTTCGAAGCCCTGTCCAAGCCTGAGTTGCTGGAAGGTGGCGCCGAACTGAAAATCCGTGTGAGCTTCGATAAAGACGCCAAGACCGTCACCCTCGAAGACAACGGTATCGGCATGAGCCGTGACGATGCGATCACCCACCTGGGTACCATCGCCAAATCCGGCACCGCTGATTTCATGAAGAACCTGTCCGGTGACCAGAAGAAAGATTCGCACCTGATCGGCCAATTCGGTGTGGGCTTCTACTCGGCCTTCATCGTTGCCGACAAGGTTGAAGTGTTCAGCCGCCGCGCCGGCCTTGACGCCAGCCAAGGCGTGCATTGGTCCTCCAAAGGTGAGGGCGAGTTTGAAATCGCCACCATCGATAAAGCCGACCGTGGCACCCGCATCGTGCTGCACCTGAAATCCGCTGAAGATGAGTTCGCTGACGGCTACCGCCTGCGCAATATCATCAAGAAATACTCCGACCACATCGCTCTGCCAATCGAGTTGCCGAAAGAGCAAGCTGCCGCCGAAGGCGAAGAAGCGCCTGCCCAGGAATGGGAAGTGGTCAACCGTGCCAGCGCCCTGTGGACCCGTCCTCGCACTGAAGTGAAGGACGAGGAATACCAGGAGTTCTACAAGCACATCGCCCACGACTACGAAAACCCACTGAGCTGGAGCCACAATAAGGTCGAAGGCAAGCTGGAATACAGCTCGCTGCTCTACGTACCGGCCCGTGCTCCGTTCGACCTGTACCAGCGTGAAGCGCCGAAAGGCCTGAAGCTCTACGTGCAGCGCGTGTTCGTGATGGACCAGGCGGAATCGTTCCTGCCGCTTTACCTGCGCTTCATCAAAGGCGTGGTCGACTCCAATGACCTGTCGCTGAACGTGTCGCGGGAAATCCTGCAGAAAGACCCAATCATCGACTCCATGAAGTCGGCGTTGACCAAGCGCGTCCTCGACATGCTGGAAAAACTGGCGAAGAACGAGCCTGAGCAATACAAAGGCTTCTGGAAAAACTTCGGTCAGGTCATGAAAGAAGGCCCGGCGGAAGATTTCGCCAACAAGGAAAAAATCGCCGGCCTGCTGCGTTTTGCCTCGACTCAGGGCGAAGATGGCGAGCAGGTGGTGTCCCTGGCCGAGTACCTGGCACGCGCCAAGGAAGGTCAGGACAAGATCTATTACCTGACCGGCGAAACCTACGCTCAGGTCAAGAACAGCCCGCACCTGGAAGTCTTCCGTAAGAAAGGCATCGAAGTGCTGCTGCTGACCGACCGGATCGATGAGTGGCTGATGAGCTACCTCAGCGAATTCGACGGCAAGACCTTTGTCGACGTTGCCCGTGGTGACCTGGACCTGGGTAACCTGGACTCCGAAGAAGAGAAGAAGGAAGCCGAGGAAGTCGCCAAGGCCAAAGAAGGCCTGGTTGAGCGGATCAAGACGGCCCTCGGCGATGCGGTCAGCGAAGTGCGGGTTTCCCACCGCCTGACCGACTCCCCGGCGATCCTGGCTATCGGCGAGCAGGACCTGGGCATGCAGATGCGCCAGATTCTCGAAGCCAGCGGCCAGAAGGTTCCGGATTCCAAGCCGATCTTCGAATTCAACCCGGCTCACCCGCTGATCGAGAAACTCGACGGCGAGCAGAGCGAAGAGCGGTTTGGCGACCTGTCGCACATCCTCTTCGATCAGGCGGCCCTGGCCGCTGGCGACAGCCTCAAGGATCCGGCCGCGTATGTGCGCCGCCTGAACAAGCTGTTGGTTGAACTGTCGGTTTGACCCCGTTGTAGAAAAACCCGCTTCGGCGGGTTTTTTCGTTCTACTGCACCTCAACTGGAGTAAATGATGAGCCAAGTCACTGTGCGTTCCGTGGTCTATCAGATTGATGGCCAGCCTTATGAGAGCCGCCTGGCATTCGATGCCAGCCACCAGGGTCCGTTGCCGGGCTTGTTGATGGCGCCGAACTGGATGGGTGTGAGTGCGGGTGCCGAAGAAATCGCCAAGGCCGTTGCCGGCAAAGGTTATGTGGTGCTGATTGCCGACTTGTACGGGCAAAGTGTGTGCCCGTCGAATGGCGACGAAGCCGGTGCCGCGATGATGCCGTTGAAGAATGATCGCCCGTTGCTGAACAAGCGCATGCAGGCGGCCTTTGAGCAGTTGCAAGGTCAGACCGAAGCCGCAGTGGATACCTCGAAGCTGGCGACCTTTGGTTTCTGCTTTGGCGGTTGCTGCTCCCTGGAGCTGGCACGTACCGGCGCGCCGTTGAAGGCTGCGGTGTCGTTCCACGGCACCCTCGACACGCCGAATCCGGCGGACGCGAAGAACATCAAGGGCTCGGTGCTGGTGCTGCACGGTGCTTCCGACCCGTTGGTGCCAAAAGAGCAGCTGCCGGCGTTCGAAGATGAAATGAACGCGGCTGGCGTGGACTGGCAATTGCTGAGCTACGGCGGTGCGGTGCATTCCTTCACTGACCCGGAGGCCAATGTGCCGGGCAAGATGATGTACGACGCGAAGACCGCAGCACGGGCCTTCCAGTCGATGCATAACTTGTTGGATGAAGTGTTCAAGGGCTAACGCTTAAGCGCTTGTTCCGGCCTCATCGAGGGCAAGTCCCTCCCACATGTTGACCGTGTGAATCCGATCAAGTGTGGGAGGGGCGGTGCGAAGATTCGACTTGCCCCCGTTAGCTATCTCAGAGGCAACTCAATTCTTTCAGTTTCACCTGGCACCGTCGGCCAATCCCCAGCGGCCCAGCGCTGCCTGGCCTGCTCGATCTTCAACGGATCGCTCGCGACAAAATTCCAATTGATCCGCCGTGGCCCATCCAGCGGTGCACCGCCAAACACCACTAGGTGGCAATCGCTCCCGGCGCACAGCGTCATCTCCTGTCCTGCCGGCAAGACCACCAAACTCTGCACCTCAAGCGCCTCGCCCTCCAACTGTGCTTCACCCTCCAGCACGTACACCGCCCGTTGCTCATGCTCGTCAGGGATCAGCAGGGTAGTGGCCGTCTGCATCCGCACCTCGGCATACAGCGTGGGCGACAGCACTGGCACTGGCGATTTCAGGCAAAACCCATTGCCGGCGATCATGCGAATCTGCACGCCCAAGTTGTCGCTGATCGGCAGGCTCGCCGCCGGGTGGTGGCTGTAGTGGCCGGGCCCGGTTTCATGATCCTTGGGTGACGCAAGCCACACTTGCAACCCATGCAGGCTGAAGCCACTGGCCTTGAGTGCTTCGGGTGTGCGCTCCACATGGGCAATCGCGCTGCCGGCAGTCATCCAGCTGACATCACCCGCTTGCACCTCCTGGTCAGAACCCAAGCTGTCCTTATGCTGCAGCGCACCGTCGAACAGATAGGTGAGAGTGGATAGGCCGATATGCGGATGTTGGCGGATGTTCATGCCGCTGCCCGCTGGGTAGTGGGTGGGCAACATGTGATCAAAGAACACAAAGGGCCCGACGCTACGGCATTCCCGTGAGGGCAAGGGGCGCAGGATCGGCTGGCCTTCGACGTCTTCGGGGCGAGGGCGGATCACGATGAGGGTGGTCATGGTGCGTCCCAGTCTGAGCGGGTTAGGTGTAATTGAGCATAACCCGCTCGACGAGAGGTTGCCGCTATTGGCTGAATGCGCCTTCGGACAGCTGGGTCTCGATATTGATTTCGGCAGTGGTCATCAGCTTGTGCACCGGGCACTTGTCCGCCACGCGATGCAGTTCATCGCGCTGCGCGTCCGTGAGTACGCCCTTGAGGGTCAATTTGACGTTGAGTGTGTATTTGCCTTTTGGCTCTTCGGCGGCGTCGTGGGTGACTTCCACGGTCACGCCGGTCAGCGGGATATCTTTCTTCTGGGCATAGAGCCTGACGGTCAAGGCCTTGCACGACGCCAGCGCGGCATCGAAGTAATCGTGGGGGGAGGGCGCCGAGTCGTCGCCACCCAGGCTCTTGGGCAGGTCGGTAAACAGCTCGTGGTTGTTGATGTTGACGCTGTGGCGGAAGTTTTCAGCGTTCAATGTGTTCACGGTAACAGGCATGGCAAACCTCACAGGGTGGCAGGATGAAGGTCATGCAGTTATAGAGCATGCTGGCACTTCGGTGTTCCGCGTTTTTCCACGATGAACCTCGGCACAGGGCACAAGGTCTACCCGTATTGGCCCCCCATCGAGGTTGTACCGTGCCCTGGATCCGCCTGAGTCTTGCCCTGTTGCTCGCCGCCGGTAGTCTCGCTGTGCAGGCGCGTGACTATGCCTACAGCGACGCCCACCTGCATTACGTGGATTTTTTCCAGGAAACTGCCGGCATGGATAAATTGCTCAAGGCCATGGCCGAGAATCGCATCGAGCATGTGATGATTTCCGGCATTCCCGTTGCGAAGAAATGGCACGAAGACGAGCCCAAACGCCCGCGCTACTACGCCGGTGATGACGCCGACGCCTATTGGTACAGCGCCACTGACGTCATCGTCGCTGCGGCCGTGAACAAGCTCACCCCAGAACAGCGCCAGCGTTTTCATCCGTTTCTAAGCGGCTTCAATCCCAACGACAAGAACTCTGCCGCCCATATCCAACGCATGCTCGACCTTAATCCAGGGCTCTGGCAGGGCATTGGAGAGGTGTTCACCCGTCACGATGACCTGACCGCGCTTACCTCAGGCGATACCCCACGTGCCAATAACGAGGCAATGACGCGGATATACCACCTGGCCGCCGAAAACGACCTGCCGGTAATGCTGCACTCGAACATCACCTCCAAGCGCGAGCGTAACCCGCTGTATTTAGCTGAGATCGAAGAGCCGTTGCGCAACCACCCGCACACCCGTTTTATCTGGGCCCATGCCGGTACCAGCAAGGAAATTCACCGTCATCAGGTCCAGATGGACTTCCTGCTGCCCACGTTAAGCCGGATGCTGGAGGCCTATCCCAATCTGTATATCGACCTGTCCTGGAGCATGCTCACGCCGTATTTGCTGGACGATGCGGGTCAGCCTCGGCCGGATTGGGTAAAGCTGGTGGAGCGCTTCCCGGAGCGTTTTATGCTGGGCTCGGACGTCGTAGGGCGTTTCAATAAGCTGGGTAAGGAAATGCGCCGCTTTGATCCCTTCCTCGATGCATTGCCCGAAGACATCGCCCACAAGGTTGCACGGGATAACTTCCTGGCCATTCTGCCTAAACCACCTCGCGATGGTGGCGCACGTTGATATCGCGTTTTCGTCTTACGCAAATACAGTAGAGCGCCGATAACTTCCAGGAGACCGGCTGCAGGTGAATGCAGCGCTTTTGGAAGGATCCAGGCAATGAATATCCGTAGTTTGAATATTGCCCCGCGCGCCGGTTTGGGCTTTGGCGTGCTGGCGGTGATGGTGTTTGCTCTGGGCGGCTTTGCGCTGCTGCAGATGGCCAACATGCGCCAGCAGTCGGATCAGGTGGAAAACAACTGGCTGCCCAGCGTGATGGCAGTGGGGGAGATGAGCCAGGACGTGTTGCGCATTCGCGCGCTGACCTTGCGCTTGCTGGTCACCCGCGATCCCCAGGCCGTGGCGCAGAACGAGCAGAAAATCACCGAGATCAAAGCCGCGCTGCATAACGCCGAAGGGCTGTACGAAGCGTTGATCGTATTGCCCGAGGAGCGTGTGTTGTTTGATCGACTCAAGGTCGAGGAGCAGCGCTACCTGCAGCGCCAGGAGCAGGTGGTGGCGCTGTCCAAGGCTAACCGGCTGGAGGAAGCGATTCAGGTGGTCAACGGTGAGATGAATCAGTTGGCTGACGAAATGGCACTGACCTTGCGATCCCTGGTTAATCTAAACAAGGTCAGTGCCAACGAAGCGGCAAAGCAGGCACAGCATGTATTCAGCCAGTCGCGAACTTGGGTGATCGCTATGGTTGCCCTGGCCGCGCTGGTCACCATCGGCCTGGCGGTCTGGCTGACCCGCAGTATCGTGTTGCCACTGGCTCAGTCGCTCAAAGTTGCCCAGAACGTTGCCAGCGGCGATCTGACTGGGGAAATCATACTGAGTGGCAAGGATGAACCCGCGCGCTTGCAGCGGGCGCTCAAGGGGATGCAGGACACCTTGCGTGACACCATCCGGCGTATCTCGG
The DNA here is from genome assembly GCF_900187495.1 of Pseudomonas sp. Irchel 3H9. Taxonomy (NCBI): domain Bacteria; kingdom Pseudomonadati; phylum Pseudomonadota; class Gammaproteobacteria; order Pseudomonadales; family Pseudomonadaceae; genus Pseudomonas; species Pseudomonas sp. Irchel 3H9. Next base: position 1,150,755 of record NZ_FYDK01000001.1, read on the forward strand.
AGTCTTCGAGCCAACTTGCGTCGGCGTCCGAGGAACTCAGCTGCGTTACCGAGGATGCCACCCGTGGTTTGCACCAGCAAAGCCAGGAAATCGAACAGGCCGCAACGGCGGTCAATCAGATGACGGCCGCGGTGGAGGAGGTGGCAAGCAATGCGGTGGCCACGTCACAGGCATCTCGCGAGTCTGACCGTATCGCCCAGCAAGGGCGTGAGCAGGTGCATCAAACGGTAGTGTCGATTGAGGCGCTGGCCTCGGATGTGACCGCCAATGCGACCCAGGTCGAGGACTTGGCTCAGAAGGTCTATGGCATTAGCAAGGTGCTGGATGTGATTCGTTCGATTGCCGAGCAGACCAATCTGTTGGCGCTGAATGCTGCCATTGAGGCTGCGCGGGCAGGTGATGCGGGGCGCGGCTTTGCGGTGGTCGCCGACGAGGTGCGCGCGTTGGCTCATCGCACTCAGCAGTCGACGCAGGAAATCGAGCAGATGATCGGTGGGATTCAGCAAGGTACGGAGCAAGCCGTCAGTTCAATGCAGCAGAGCAACACCCGGGCGCGTTCCACCTTGGACATCGCCAAGTCGGCGGGGACGGCGCTGGAGGCAATTGCATCGGCGTTCACGCTGATCAATGAGCGCAACCTGGTGATTGCCAGTGCGTCTGAACAGCAGGCGGCGGTGGCGAGGGAGGTGGATCGCAACTTGATGAATATCCGCGACCTGGCGCATCAGACGTCCGCCGGAGCTAATCAGACCAGTGCGGCGAGTCAGGAGTTGTCGCGGTTGGCGGTGGATTTGAATTCGATGGTGGCGCGGTTTTCGGTGTAGTGCGCAGGTTGGGTGTATGTCCGTTGTTCAGGTAACGGATGTATACCCGGTCAACTCCAGTCTTCCATAAAAAAGCCCCGAACCAGTCGGGGCTTTTTCAGTGGATCAAGCTACAGGTCTTACTTACCCTGCCAGCGCTTCAGTACCAAGGTGGCGTTAGTGCCACCGAAGCCGAAGCTGTTGCTCATCACTGTGTCGATCTTGGCGTTTTCAACGGTCTTGGTCAGGATCGGCATATCGGCGACGACCGGGTCGATCTCGTCGATGTTGGCCGAACCGGCCATGAAGTTGCCTTCCATCATCAGCAGGCAGTAGATCGCTTCGTGAACGCCAGCGGCGCCCAAGGAGTGACCCGACAGGCTCTTGGTGGAGCTGATGGCCGGAGCCTTGTCGCCGAATACCGCACGTACACCTTCCATTTCCTTGGCGTCGCCGACCGGAGTCGAGGTGCCGTGGGTGTTCAGGTAGTCGATTGGGGTATCTACAGTGGACATGGCCATCTGCATGCAGCGGATAGCGCCTTCACCGCTCGGGGCAACCATGTCGTAGCCGTCGGACGTCGCGCCGTAGCCAACGATTTCCGCGTAGATCTTGGCACCACGGGCCAGAGCGTGTTCCAGCTCCTCGACCACCACCATGCCGCCACCGCCGGCGATGACGAAGCCGTCACGCTTGGCGTCGTAGGCGCGGGAGGCCTTTTCCGGGGTTTCGTTGTACTGGGTGGACAGCGCGCCCATGGCGTCGAACAGGAACGACTGGCTCCAATGTTCTTCTTCACCGCCGCCGGCGAACACGATGTCCTGCTTGCCCAGCTGGATCTGCTCTACCGCAGTACCGATGCAGTGAGCACTGGTGGCGCAGGCGGAGGAGATCGAGTAGTTCACGCCCTTAATGGCGAACGGTGTAGCCAGGCAGGCCGAAACGGTGCTGCCCATGGTCCGCGTTACACGGTACGGGCCAACGCGCTTCACGCCTTTCTCGCGCAGGATGTCCAGCGCTTCCATTTGGTTCAGGGTGGATGCGCCGCCCGAACCGGCGATCAGGCCGGTGCGTACGTTCGATACCTGGTCTTCGCTCAGGCCGGAGTCGGCGATGGCATCTTTCATGGCCAAATAGGCGTAGGCGGCAGCGTGGCCAACGAAGCGATAGATCTTGCGATCGATCAGTTCTTCGAGGGGCAGGTCGATGGAGCCGGAAACCTGGCTACGCAGACCCATTTCGGCATATTCCGGGTTGAAGCGGATGCCAGGGCGACTTGCACGCAGGTTAGCGGTGACGGTCTCTTTGTCATTGCCCAGGCAAGAAACGATGCCCAGACCAGTGATAACGACGCGGCGCATGCGGATAACCCTTAAAAGTTGTCAGTGGAAGTGAATACGCCGACCCGAAGGCCTTCGGCAGTATAGATCTCGCGACCGTCGACGCTCACCGAACCATCGGCGATGGCCAGGTTCAGCTTGCCCTTGAGGACGCGCTTGATCTGAATGTTGTAGGTGACTTTCTTGGCGGTCGGCAGGACCTGGCCAAAGAACTTCACTTCGCCCGAACCCAGGGCGCGGCCGCGGCCTGGCAAACCCTGCCAGCCGAGGAAGAAGCCGACCAGTTGCCACATGGCGTCGAGGCCCAGGCAACCTGGCATCACAGGGTCGCCTTCGAAATGGCAGGCGAAGAACCACAGGTCCGGGGTGATATCCAGCTCGGCGACCAATTCACCTTTGCCGTACTTGCCACCCTCTTCACTGATATGGGTGATGCGATCCACCATCAGCATGTTCGGGGCGGGCAGTTGCGCGTTACCTGGGCCGAACAGCTCACCGCGACTGCAGCGCAGCAGGTCTTCCCGAGTAAAGGCGTTTTGTTTGGTCATGCGAGCTCCTCAATAATCCCATGCGGCAGGGTAGGGCAAATCTTCCCGAACCGAATGAAGCGTTCATGCCTCATGTCGGCAGCCTACACATAGACTATTGCGTTGTAGTGAAAGTCACAGCGTTAGGCACTGAATGTACACTTGTTCACTGAAATTTTAAACCGGGCCCGTTCGAGGGGCCCGTTCGGGTGCCTAAGACTGCCGCACTTTCGTCTTTCACGCCAGTCGGACTTGGTTGATGGCGCACCGCTATTGCACCCAACGCTGCAGGATTTGCTGTAAATCCGTACGTTTGAACGGCTTGGCCAGGTAATCGTTCATGCCCGCCGCCAGGCAGGCTTCGCGGTCGCCCTGCAAGGCGTTGGCGGTGAGAGCGATGATTGGCAGGTCGGCACACCCTGGCAACTGGCGAATCTGCCGGGTGGCTTCGTAGCCATCAATCAGCGGCAGTCGGCAATCCATCAGGATCGCCGTGAAAATTAGGCTCTCGGCACTGCGGATCGCTTCGGCACCGTCAGTTGCCAGGCTCACTTCGAACCCCAGGCTGCGCAGCATCGCTTCCACCACGGTGCGGTTGACCGGATTGTCCTCCACCAGCAACACATGGCGGCCATCACCAGCACTGTGTTTGCCCTCAGCATTCTGGGCCACCGCGGGCAGGCTTTGTTGATCCAGCGCCAGTGGAATTTCCAGGGTAAACACCGAGCCACGGCCTTCTTCGCTCTGAGCGCGGAGGGTGCCGCCCATGCGCTCGGCCAGGGTGCGGGCGATGGGAAGTCCCAGCCCGGTGCCGCCGTAACGTCTTGAAATGGAACTGTCGGCCTGCTGGAACGCATCGAACATCAATTCCAGGCGTTCCGTGGAAATCCCGATGCCACTGTCACGCACGGTGCAGGTGAACCACACAAGCTCATGGTCGAGGGTTTGCCAATGGGGTTCGACGCTCACGCTGCCGTGCTCGGTGAACTTCAAGGCATTGCCGATCAGGTTCACCAGAATCTGGCGGATCCGCGTCGGATCCCCCTGCACTCGGAGTGCATCCATGCCCGGCGGGATCGGCAGCTTGAGCACCAGCCCACGCTGCTGCGCGCTGTGCTGGAAGGCCTGGGCGCAACTGTTGATCAGGTCGGCCAGGTTGAACGAAATATGTTCCAGCTCCAGGGCCTCGCGTTCGATGCGCGAGAAGTCGAGGATATCGTTGATCACCTTGAGCAGATGCTCGGTGGACTCGGAGGCCAGCGCCGCGTATTCAGTCTGCTCCTCGGTCATCTCGGTGGTTTCCAGCAGTTGCAGCATGCCCAGTACTCCGTTCATCGGCGTGCGCAGTTCGTGGCTCATCATCGCCAGGAAGTCTGACTTCGCATTGTTGGCACGCTCGGCTTCTTCACGGGTCTGGATCAGTTGCGCCATGGCCTGCTGCTGTTCACGACTGGCCTGGTTGAGGCCTTCGGCCAAATTGTTGATGTGCCTCGAAAGGTCGCCCAGCTCTGAATCATCCACAATCGGCAGTGGCGTCTTGTAGTCGCCTTGCTGGATCGCCTTGACGGCATTGCCCATGGCGCTGATCGGTTGCGACAGGCTGGCGGCCAGGCGCCTGGCGAGCAAGAAGGTAAACAGCAGGGCGAACAACGCCAGGATGCCCGCCTTGAACAGAATCTCCTGTTGGCGCTGGCTGAAGGCGTCATTGGACATGCCGACAATCACCCGTCCCAGGTAATCCGCGCGCGGCGCCTTGGATTCGTTGAGGTTGTCCTCGAAAAAGTCGTTGCCCAGCTGGATATGTTGCAGGCGGATCGGCGCCTGGAAGACTTTCACCGACAGCGAGCGGTCGTGTTTCTCCGACGGCTGCTCGACGTACACCAGAATGTTTTCGCTGCTGTCCTGAATCTCCAGGAAGCGCACATGGGGCGTGGCCAATGTCGCGCGCAGCAGGCTATCAAGCACATCGTTGTTGCCTGAGATCACGCCGTATTCGGTGGCGGGCGCGAGCTGGTTGGCGATCAGTTGGCCCGTGTGGTCCAGTTCCTGGCGCAGGTCCTGGATACGCACGAAAGTGAAAAAGCTAATCAGCAGCAACGTCAGCAACAGTGCCGGACCCAGGGTGATGAGCTGGGTGCGTGTGTTGATGTCCCAACGACGACGCAAGGTCATGGGCGTTTTTCTCCTTCTGCCAATCGGGCGGCGACTCTGGCTTCGTCCACCTGTTCAATGCCCAGTGAGCGCGCGACCTGCGGGTTGCCCAAGACTTTGAAATGTTCTGGATACAGTGATCGTGGCCAACTGGCCGGCGGCTGGTCCAGCAAGCGGTCGAGTACCGCCAGCCAGTCGGTCTGGTCGCTGTAGGTGCTGGCCAGGCTGCCGGCGCGCACAAACCCGGCATTCGGGCCCACCAGCGGTAATTGCTGGGCGTAGCTGCTCAGCAGCAGGTTTTTCACGGTCTTCGGGTTGTACAGTTGCGGGTCGTCGAGGCCCAGCAGTACGTGGCTGCTCCTGAACAGGTTTTGCAGTGGGCGGCTGTCGTTTGTGTTGTCCCAGCGCTGAGGTTCGATGATCAGCTCCAGCGCTTCTGCATAGCGGCGTAGCTCGGGCAGCAGGAATTCGCTCTCGGTGCTGTAGAGCACACCGATGCGCTGCGCCTGGGGCAGGATGCTGGTGATCAGGCGCAGTTGGCGTTCCAGCGGTGGGTCGCTCCACAACAGGCTGATCCGCGCGTGCCGCGAGGCCTCCGGACGTTGGTGGGCTTGTAGCCGACTGATGCGCATCACCAGGGTCGGCGGGCCTTGTAGGTCCTGCAGACGCCAGTCCAGACCAGGCAGGTCCAGCAGGATCAAGCGCGTGCTGGAGGGCAAGCGGCTGGGCGCGGGCAAGTCCTTGAGAGGGGTGAAAGTAACGTGGTCTTCGGGGCGTTGCTGGGCCAGGGCCCGGGCAAAGGCTTGCACGCCTGCACCGTCTTCGTCTGCGGTCAGCAGGATTTCGGCGCTCCACGCCGGTGCCGCCAGCAACAGGCAGGCCAGCAGCACGGCGCGTCGGCAGCACTTATAGATAAAGAAGCGGGTCATCCGTGACGAGTCGCCCATGTCAGAACTCTAGCTCCGCGCTGAAGTAGAGGACATGGCGATGGTCGTAAGTGTTGTCGGCCCAAGTGGTGGGCTGGTTATCGAGGCGTTCTTGCAGCATGCCGGCCAGCTCCACGTTGGCGTTGCCCAGGGCAATGCGCTTGGCCACCCGCAGGTCGACCCGTTCGAAGCGATATTGGTTGAGTGCGTCATCGCCATAGTAGAACAGCGCGCTGGACCAGCCGCGGCCCCATTCGCGCAACCAGCCGGCGGAGCCACTGTTGCGCGCCGTCTGGGCTTTGTCCAGAGGGTTGCTGGTGGCGGCGTCGACGTAAGCATAGGTCAGCCGCAGGCGATCGGCGCTGCTCACCCGCCAATCGAATTGCGACTCGGCCCCGGTAAACCGCGAACTGTTGGCGTTGCTGGCGATGTACTGGTTGTTGCGCAGGGGCGAGCTGATCATGTCGGTGATTTCGTCATAGAACAGTTTCACGTCCATGGTCAGCCCGAGATCGGCAAAGAACCCGTTGTATCCCAGTTCCCGCGAGCGCATCAGCTCCTTGTCCAAATTGCCCGGGCCCCGGGTCTTCACGAAGTACTGCCCGGAGTTCTGCCCGTAGGCCGGGGAGCTGAGGTTGGTGACGCGATAGCTCCAGTTGACGTTGTTCTCGAACATGTCCGGTGAACGGATGGCTTCGGAATACACCGCGCGCAGGCCGTGGCGCGGGTTGATCAAATAGTTTACCGCCACTCTTGGCGTAAGTGAGTGGCCACTCAGTTGTGTGTCTTCGAACATCGCGCCGCCCTGGAGCAGCCAGTGCTCGCTGGCGCGCCATTCCAACTGGCCGAACAGGCGCCAGGTGGTGTCGTCCAGGGTGCCGTTGAAGTAGGTGTCGGAATCGGCGCGGTCGTAGCGGTAGTTCATGCCGCTGACCAGGCGCAGGCTGTCGGACAGGCTGAGGGTGTCTTGAATCTCCAGGTCGTAACGGCTTTCGCGCGTGCTCTGGTCGATGTCACCGCACACACTCTGGTTCGCGCCGTTACGCCATTGGTCCAGCACCTGATTGGCCAGGGCTTGCTCGGCGGCACTGCCCGGCGGTGCGGTGCCTTGGCTGTAGGTGTCCATGTGCCGGGCCAGCAGTTCGGCGTAATTCGGGTTCAATTGCCACAATTGGGTCAGCTCGGGGCTGAACGAGACCTTGGCGTCGCAGGCCTTCCAAATTTGCCGGCGATTCCACTGCTGGGCCGAGCCTTGGATATACAGGCTGTGCTCGGGATTTAAGTCGATGTTCCAGCGCAGGGAGCCGGCGTAGTCCTTGGCCGCGACGTCGGAGTTGTTACCGCCTTCGGTAATCCCGGCAAATACTGGGGTGTAGGTATACGGACGCTGATTGGTGCCTTCCTTGGCATCCAGTTGCCAGTCGATGCTCTGCTGCGCGTTCAACGTCTGGCTCATTGCCAGGCTGAAGCGGTTGAGGCGGCGACTGTCGCGGCGATCAGCACCGGCGGCATCGCTGTCGAAGCCATCGTCCTGCTGCCCGGACAGGGACAGGCGCAAATCACCGGTTTCCCAGCCCACGCCCTGGCTGGCATAGAAGTCGTTGATCCCACGTTCGCCCCGAATCACCTTTACCCGTGAGCCGTGGCTGTTAGCCGGTGACCGCGTAAGGATATTGACCACCGCCATCAACGCATTGGCGCCGTAGCTGACGGTGTTCGGGCCCCGGAAGACTTCGATACGCTCGATATCCTCCATGGCCACAGGAATATCGCTCCAGTCCACCGTGGCGAGGCCGGCGCGGTATACCGAACGCCCGTCGATCAACACCTGCATGCGCCGCGCATCGTTGGCACTGGTGCCGTGGTAGTTCACTGCAGCCTGGTTGCCGGTGGTGTAGCCGACCATCATTCCCGGCACCAGGCGTAGCAGTTCGCTGATGTCCCGTGCGCCGCTGGCTTTGATCAGCTCGCTATCGATTACGGTCATGCTGCCGGGTACGGCGGCGGCCGATTGCTTGAGGCGTGTGGCGGTCAATACCTGCGGCAGCGGCTGGCTGTCGAGGAACAGATCGTCAGCCAGCACTGATGTACTGCACAACAGCAATAGCAGTAGAGACGAATGGGAAGAAGGGCCCAAATACACGACACGGCCTTGATAATGACGGATAGCCGCCCATGTTAACTGAGGCTGGAGTATTTGCCAGTCAGTGCCTTTGCAATTACGTCACACGAGTAGGGCATTTTCCCACAGACGCACGAATTGAAACGGGGGCTGGCCGCAAGCGGGTCGCTCCGTATAATGCCGCCATCGCCACTGGTATGGATTAACGGATTGCATATGACTGAGCAGCGCCCTATTGCGGTCCTGGGAGGCGGGAGTTTTGGTACCGCCGTGGCTAACCTGCTGGCCGAGAACGGTCACGCGGTGCGTCAGTGGATGCGCGATCCTGAGCAGGCCGAGGCCATCCGCGTGCATCGGGAAAACCCTCGTTACCTCAAAGGCATCAAGATTCATCCGGCGGTCGAGCCGGTCACCGATCTGTTGGCTACCCTGACGGACTGCGATCTGTGCTTTGTCGCGCTGCCCTCCAGCGCCTTGCGCTCGGTATTGGCGCCCCATGCCGAACGTCTGGCAGGCAAGATGCTGGTCAGCCTGACCAAGGGCATCGAGGCGCAAACCTTCAAGTTGATGAGCGAAATCCTTGAAGAAATCGCGCCCCAGGCACGTATTGGCGTGTTGTCCGGGCCGAATCTCGCGCGGGAAGTCGCCGAGCACGCGCTCACCGCCACTGTGGTCGCCAGCGAAGACGAAGCCCTGTGCGAACGTGTCCAGGCGGTGCTGCATGGCCGTACTTTCCGCGTGTATGCCAGTAGTGATCGTTTCGGCGTCGAGTTGGGCGGTGCGCTCAAGAACGTCTACGCCATCATCGCCGGTATGGCAGTGGCGCTGGGCATGGGCGAAAACACCAAGAGCATGCTGATCACCCGTGCACTGGCGGAAATGACGCGCTTTGCGGTGAACCAAGGCGCCAACCCGATGACATTCCTCGGCCTTGCAGGCGTCGGCGACCTGATCGTTACGTGTTCGTCGCCGAAAAGTCGCAACTACCAGGTGGGTTTCGCCCTAGGCCAGGGGCTGAGCCTCGAAGACGCGGTGACGCGTCTGGGTGAAGTGGCCGAAGGCGTCAACACCCTCAAGGTACTGAAAGCCAAGGCCCAGGAAGTGGGCGTGTACATGCCGCTGGTCGCGGGGTTGCACGCGATCCTGTTTGAAGGGCGCACTTTGAACCAGGTTATAGAGTTGCTGATGCGCGCCGAGCCGAAAACCGATGTCGACTTTATTTCCACCAGTGGTTTCAACTGAGGAACGCGTCATGAACGATCCGAAAGCAGCCCCCAAGTACGAATCCATTGTCCTGCGCATCCTGTGGATGCTGGTGTTTGCCCTGGTGTGGCAAGTGGCGCAATTCATTCTCGGCGCGTTGGTCGTGGTGCAACTGATCTATCGACTGATCTACGGCGCGCCGAACCTGGGCCTGATGAATTTTGGCGACAGCCTCAGCCAGTTCCTGGCGCAGATCGGCCGTTTCGGCAGCTTCCATAGCGAGCAGAAGCCTTGGCCGTTTGCCGACTGGCCAACCCCGCGCGCGCCCGAGGGCGAAGCCGCCCACAGCGTACCGCCGGCGCCGCACCCTGTGCGCGATGAAGAGCCGAAACTGTGAAACTATGGATTTTGCGCCACGGCGAGGCAGAAGGGCATGCCCGCACAGACGCCGAACGTAACCTTACTGAGCATGGCCGTGGCGAAGTGTTGCGCAGTGCCGCGCATCTGATTGGCCAACCGCTCAGCGCCATTATCGCCAGCCCCTATGTGCGGGCGCAGCAAACCGCGCAATTGGTACGCGACGTGTTGGGGTTCGAGCCAGAAGTCCGCACCGTGTCTTGGCTGACACCGGAGGGCAACCCACTGCAGGTGCTGGAACAGCTCGACACGGATGACAATGTGCTGCTGGTCAGTCATCAGCCCTTGGTCGGCAGCTTGATCAGCTTTTTGCAGCACGGCCATCAGCGCCAGCCAGAGCCGATGTATACCGCCAGCCTGGCGGAATTGGAGGGCGACTTCCCGCTGGCCGGGTTGATGAGCCTGGTAAGTGTGAAGAACCCGTAGGCAATACCCCTGCTTTGTGTGTGCTATACAGTCAACCAAGCAAGTGCTTGGTTGGCTATGATCGGACCACAAAGGAGCGCGTCCCATGCCCGTCGCTGTTCGTTTGCCGTTGCAGCTCTTCTTCGAACGTGAAGCGCGACACCCGCGCCAGGCTTATCTGGTTCAACCCGTTGGCGGGGGCGAGGTGCAGACCCTCACCTGGGGCGACGTTGGCCAACAGGCTCGTCGCGCTGCGCACTGGCTGCGCGCCAGGGAGCTTCCTCAGGGCTCGCACATTGCCCTGATCTCGAAAAACTGCGCCCACTGGATCATCGCCGATCTGGCAATCTGGATGGCGGGGCATGTTTCGGTCCCTCTTTACCCCAATCTCACCGCCGATTCCGTTGGTCACGTACTCACTCATTCCGAGGCGGCGCTGGTGTTTGTCGGCAAGCTCGATGATTGGCCTGCCATGGCCCCCGGCGTTCCGGACGGTGTTCCTACCATCAGCCTGCCGCTGTGCCCACCCGGCGCGTTCGACTTCACGTGGGCAGACCTGCAAACCTGCTCACCGATCCAGGACAGCCCCACACCCGTTGCCTCTGAACTGGCTACTGTCATCTACACGTCTGGCACCACGGGCTTGCCCAAGGGCGTGATGCACAGCTTCGGCACCCTGGGGTTTGCCGCCACACACGGTACTGAGTTGTTTGGCCTGGGGGAGGGCGACCGGCTGCTGTCGTACCTGCCGCTGTGCCATGTGGCTGAGCGGATGTTTGTAGAGATGGCCTCAATCTACACCGGGCAAACGGTATTTTTCGCCGAGAGCCTGGATACCTTTCTGACGGATTTGCGCAGGGCGAGGCCTACAGCGCTGTTTGGTGTGCCGCGTATCTGGACCAAATTCCAGCTGGGTGTTTACAGCAAAATCCCGGAAAAGCGCCTGGACACCCTGCTGCGGCTGCCGTTTATCGGCAAGCGCGTAGGCCGCAAGGTGCTCGCCGGCCTCGGATTGGATGCACTGCGAATTGCGTTGTCCGGTGCCGCGCCGGTTCCCGAGGCGTTGCTGCGATGGTATCAACGCCTGGGCCTGGATGTGCTGGAGGTGTATGGCATGACCGAGAGCTGCGGCTATTCCCATGTGTGTCGTCCCGGCCAGCAGACAATCGGCTGGATCGGCCTGCCGTGCCCCGGTGTGGAAGTGCGCATCGATGCGTCGGGTGAGGTGCAGGTGCGCAGCGGCGCGACCATGCTCGGCTATTTCAAGGATCCTGGAAAAACCGCTGAAACCCTTACTGGGGACGGCTTCCTGCGCACGGGCGATAAAGGTGAGCAGGACGCTGAGGGTCGCCTGCGCTTGACCGGACGCCTCAAGGAGATCTTCAAGACCAGCAAGGGCAAATACGTGGCTCCGGCGCCGATTGAGAACCGTCTGGCGGAGCACGCGCGCATCGAACAAGTCTGCGTGGTGGGCGATGGCCTTGGCGCGCCAATCGGTTTGTGTGTGCTGTCAGCGCAGGACCAGGACCGGCAAGCGCTTGGCGCCAGCCTCGAACGCTGGCTGGAGCAGGTCAACCAGACGCTGGATAAACATGAGCGTTTGCGCCGTTTGGTGGTGGTCAAGGACAACTGGGCGGTGGAGAACGGCTTTCTGACCCCGACCTTGAAGATCAAGCGCAACGTGATCGAATCGACTTACGGTCCACAGTTTCAGGACTGGAGCGAGCGTTCCGAGGCGGTTGTGTGGCAGGATTAGGGTCATCATAAAACCAACAAGGACAACCGCATGAGCCTGTGGCGTACCCAACCGAATATCGAACAACTCAACGCCATCCAGAAAAACACCATCGGTGAACTGCTGGATATTCGCTTTGAAAGCTTCGACGACGAATCCCTGACCGCCAGCATGGTGGTTGATCATCGCACCCATCAACCTTACGGCCTGCTGCACGGCGGCGCTTCGGTGGTGCTGGCCGAAAGCGTTGGCTCTATGGCGGCTTACCTGTGCGTCGACGCCAGCAAGTTCTATTGCGTGGGCCTGGAGGTCAACGCCAATCACCTGCGTGGCGTGCGCAGTGGGCGAGTGACTGCGGTGGCCAGGGCGATCCATATCGGGCGCACCACCCAGGTGTGGGATATCCGCCTGACCACGGAAGATGGCAAGGCCAGCTGCGTTTCACGTCTGACCATGGCCGTGGTTCCGCTGGGCGAGAACCCGCCGGCACGATAGGCGTGGCGTGAGTGTCATCATTCCTGGCAGTTACAGTCATTGCTGTACTGCCCAGGCATGGTGACAATCAATTTCTGTTTTTGTAGATGGGTCCGGTATGTCGCAGCATGTGTTTTTTACTCACGCCAATGGCTTCCCTTCGGCCACCTACGGCAAGCTGTTTGCCGCCTTGGCGCCGGAGTACGCAGTGGCTCACCTGCCGCAGCACGGTCACGACCCCAGGTTCCCGGTGGATGATAACTGGCAGAATCTGGTGGACGAGTTGATCCACCATCTGGAGCAGCAGCCGGAGCCGGTATGGGGTGTGGGCCACTCTCTGGGCGGTGTGTTGCATTTGCACGCCGCCATGCGTTGCCCACAGTTCTATCGCGGCGTGGTGATGCTCGATTCGCCAGTGCTGACCCGCGCGGACCGCTGGGTGATCCGCGCCGCCAAGCGTTTCGGCTTTATCGATCGCCTGACCCCGGCCGGCCGCACGCTGGGCCGTCGTGAAGAGTTCAGCGACATCGACGCTGCGCGTAGTTACTTCGCTGGCAAGACCCTGTTCCGTGGCTTCGACCCGGAATGTTTCGACGCGTACTTGCAACACGGGCTTTACCAGGCGGGTGATCGTCTGCGCCTGCGCTTCGACCCAGCCACCGAAATCAGCATCTACCGTGGCGTACCCCACACCATCCCCGGCCAGGTGCGCCAACTGAAGGTGCCGCTGGCAGTGGTGCGTGGCCGCCAGAGCCGGGTAGTGATGCGTCACCACGCCAGCGGGGTCGACCGTCTGCCCATGGGTGAAATGCTCACCATGCCCGGTGGCCATATGTTCCCACTCGAACGCCCTCAGGACACCGCGACCTTGATCAAAACCCTGTTCACTCGCTGGGAAGCCCGTGAGCGCAGTTGCGCATGAGCACGCCGGTCGAAGAAGTGCGCCTGAGCCTGCCCCATATCGAATTGGCGGCCCATCTATTTGGCCCCGAGGATGGCTTGCCAGTGATTGCCCTACATGGCTGGCTGGACAATGCCAACAGCTTTGCGCGTCTGGCGCCCAAGCTTTCAGGGTTGCGTATCGTGGCCCTGGACATGGCGGGCCATGGGCATTCCGCGCATCGTCCTACGGGTGCCGGATATGCCTTGTGGGATTACGTCCACGATGTACTGCAAGTCGCCGAGCAACTGGGTTGGAAACGTTTTGCATTACTTGGCCACTCCCTGGGAGCCATCGTTTCCCTGGTACTGGCCGGCGCGTTGCCGGAGCGGGTAACGCACTTGGGTTTGATCGACGGCGTGATCCCACCCACCGCCAGTGGTGAGAACGCTGCGGAACGTTTGGGCATGGCATTGCAGGCGCAATTGAACCTGCAGGGCAAGCGCAAACCGGTCTACAGCACCCTGGATCTAGCGGTCGAAGCGCGCATGAAAGGCTTGGTCGCCGTCAGCCGTGAAGCCGCAGAGCTACTGGCCCAGCGCGGTTTGATGCCGGTGCCGGGTGGTTACACCTGGCGTACGGACAGTCGCCTCACCCTGGCTTCGCCGATGCGTCTGACCGATGAGCAGGCAATGGCCTTCGTGCGGCGAGTGGGTTGCCCTACGCAGTTGGTGGTTGCCGCCGACGGTATGTTGGCGAAACATCCTGACTTGCTTTCCCAGCTGCCCTTTGCGGTAACCACGCTGCCAGGCGGCCATCATTTGCACCTGAATGATGAGCCCGGCGCAGTCCTTGTTGCAGACTGTTTCAATCGGTTCTTCTCCGCGCCTTGACTTGGGGCGGTCAACTGCCGAGGCTGGGCAGATTGAAAGGGAGTCAACCATGAATGTTTTCAACACCGCTACGACCTCCAATGGCCAGGGCTTTTTGAGCTTATGAGCGTGCGTAACGGATGTATCCGTATCCTGGGGCTGAGCCTGCTCAGCCCAATGGTATTCGCCGCCGACCTGCCGGGCAGCCAGGACCTGCCCACCGTGGCCCGACAGGTCGACACACAAATTGTCGATTACCGTCCCGCCGAAGAAAAAGAACGCATCTACCCCATGGGTGCGATCCGCAAGATCAGTGGCCAACTGCGCTATGAAGGCCAGGCCACCGCCCGGGGCCAAACCACCGCCATCACCTATGAACTGCCCGCTGAACACAGCTCCAGCGCCGCGTTCACCGCGACCCGCGAAGCATTGCAGGCAAAGGGTGCACAGCTGTTGTTCTGGTGTAAGGCCCGCGACTGCGGCGAGAGCAGCCTGTGGGCCAATGAGGTGTTCGGCAACGCCAAGCTGGTCGGCGCCGATGGCCAGCAGGAATACCTGCTGTTGCGTCTGGCCGCACCGCAGGACAATTCCTTGGTGGCGTTGTACGGCATCACCCGAGGCAACCGCCGTGCCTATCTGCATGTGGAACAACTGGACGCCAGCGCACCGCTGGGTGACCTGCTGCCCACCTCCGCGACCCTCTTGCGCGAATTGAAAAGCACCGGCGAACTGGATTTCCCAGCGCTGGGCGCCGAGCCTGACGACACCTGGTTGACCCTCATCTCCCGTGGCTTGAACCTCGATACCACCCTGCGCGTCAGCTTGACCGGCACCCACGCCGAAGTCTGGCGCCAGGCTTTGGTCGAAAAAGGCGTGCGCGCTGCGCGCCTTGAAACCGGAACCGGTGAAACCAAAGGTCTGCACCTGCATCTGATACGCTGACCCATATAAGGCGAACGGACCCGAGCCGTTCGCCTAAGCTTTCTTCCTACAGCCTTTTTTCCGAGATACCCCATGCTCAATAACGATCGCCTGCTGGTGCAAATCCTGCTGCTGGTGCTCTTTGGTGCCAGTTTCTGGGTGATGGCGCCGTTCTGGTCGGCGCTGTTCTGGGGCGCAGTTCTGGCGTTCGCCAGTTGGCCACTGATGGTGCTGCTGACGCGCTGGTTGGGTGGCCGTGAATCCCTGGCTGCCGGCATCCTGACGCTGGGCTGGATGCTGTTGGTGGCGGTGCCGCTGGTGTGGCTGGGGTTCAACCTGGCGGACCATGTGCGCGATGCGGTGGCGTTGATCAAGGATATCCAGGTAGACGGGCTGCCCGAGGCACCGAACTGGCTGGGCTCAATTCCCTTTGTGGGTGAGCGATTGGTCGGGATGTGGAACAGCATTGACGAGCAGGGTGCGGCGCTGATGGTCAGCATCAAGCCGTACCTGGGCCAAGTGGGGAACTGGCTGCTGGCGCGCAGTGCACAGATCGGCGGCGGTATCCTTGAGCTGACACTGAGCCTGGTGTTCGTGTTCTTTTTCTATCGCGATGGGCCACGGTTGGCGATGTTCGTGCATCGCCTGTTGGAGCGCTTGATCGGTGATCGCGCCGGTTATTACATCGAACTGGTTGCAGGTACTGTTCAACGTGTCGTCAACGGCGTGATCGGCACCGCTGCTGCCCAGGCATTGCTGGCGCTGATCGGTTTCTGGATTGCCGGCGTGCCGGGCGCCCTGGTGCTGGGGATCGTGACCTTCCTGCTCAGCCTGATCCCCATGGGCCCGCCGCTGGTGTGGATCCCGGCCACGGCGTGGCTGGCTTGGAAGGGCGATTACACCTATGCGGTGTTCCTGGGCGTGTGGGGTACGTTCATCATCAGCGGCGTGGACAACGTGCTCAAGCCGTACCTGATCAGCCGTGGCGGCAATCTGCCGTTGGTGATCGTTTTGCTTGGGGTGTTCGGCGGCTTGATCGCATTTGGTTTTATCGGCCTGTTTATTGGCCCGACCTTGTTGGCCGTGGCTTACAGCCTGTTGATGGATTGGAGCGCGACACAAGCTCAAGGGCGACGCGAAGACAAGCCTCTTTAAGCCCTGGGCAACCACATCACTGCAGTTAAACCGCCGCCTGGGGTCTCCTCCAGGCTCAGGCGGCCGCCGAGGCGCTCAGCGGCATCCTTGGAAATCGTCATCCCCAGGCCTACGCCACCGGAATTGCGGTTGCGTGAGCCTTCCAGGCGGAAGAAGGGCTCAAACACCGCCTCGCGCATATCGGCGGCAATCCCAGGGCCGTGGTCGATCACGCGGATGATCAGGGCTTCGCGGCTGTCTTCAAGTTCAACACGCACCGTGCCGGCATAGCGCAAGGCATTGTCGATCAGGTTGTTCAAGCAGGAGCGCAGGGCCATCGGTTGCACCTGCAACGGAACGCAAGTGCCGGCGAATTGCACATCGGAGCCCTGGTCCTGGGCGTTTTCACTCAGTGATTCCACCAACGCCTGCACATCCAACCAATGCCGTGTTTCGCTGGTGCGTTGTTCATGCAGGTAGCTCAGGGTGGCGTCGAGCATGTTGATCATGTCGTCCAGATCCTGGCGCATCTGGCCCTGCAACTTCGTGTCGTCGATCTGTTCCAGGCGTAGCTTGAGGCGTGACAGCGGAGTGCGAAGGTCATGTGAGACGGCGCCGAGCATACGTGCGCGTTGGCTGACCTGTTCGCGGATACGCCGTTGCATCAGGTTGAAGGTCGATGCTGCTTTGCGCGCTTCCTGCGGACCGGACTCATCCAGCGGCGGGCTGTCGAGGTCCAGGCTCAGGCGCTCGGCCGCTTCGCTCAGACGCTGGATCGGCCGGCTCAGCAGCTTGGCGCCGTACCAGGCGGCAATGATCAGGCAGATGAACTGGAACGTCAGCGGGACCAGCGGGCCGCCAAACCACGGGCGGCGATGTTCCTTATGCCGTTGCGTCATAGTGCCATCAGGCTGTTCGACAAAGGCTTCCTGAGGCGGTGGCGGGGGAGGACCGTAATAACGAAACCAACAGATCGCCAGCACATGGGCCAGCACAATCGCCACCAGCAACACGCCGAACAGCCGACCAAACAGCGTATTGAAGGCGGCACGCATCAACCGATATCCCGCGCGTCAAACAGGTAGCCTTCGCCCCGCACAGTTTTGATCAACTGTGGTGCCTTGGGGTCATCCCCCAGTTTCTGACGCAGGCGCGACACCAGCAAGTCGATGCTGCGATCAAACGCTTCGATGGATCGCCCCCGAGCGGCATCCAGCAATTGCTCACGGCTCAACACCCGCCGCGGGCGCTCGATAAACACCCACAACAGACGAAACTCGGCGTTGGACAGCGGCACCACGAGGCCATCGTCCGCCACCAGTTGGCGCAACACGCTATTGAGGCGCCAGTTGTCGAAACGGATATTGGCGCGCTGTTCGGTGCGGTCATCACGTACTCGGCGCAGGATAGTCTGGATACGTGCCACCAGTTCGCGCGGTTCGAAAGGCTTGGACATGTAGTCGTCGGCGCCCAGTTCCAGACCGATGATGCGGTCGGTGGGTTCGCAGCGGGCGGTAAGCATCAGGATCGGTATATCCGACTCCGAGCGCAGCCAGCGGCACAGTGAAAGGCCGTCCTCGCCTGGCAGCATCAGGTCGAGCACCACCACGTCAAAGGTTTCGGCTTGCATGGCCAGGCGCATCGCGGCGCCGTCGGTGACGCCGGTGGCGAGGATATTGAAGCGTGCCAGGTAGTCGATCAGCAGTTCGCGAATCGGCACATCGTCGTCGACGATCAGCGCGCGGGTATTCCAGCGCTTGTCATCGGCGGTCACCGCGCCTTTTTGTTCGTCGTTCACTGGGACAAAAGGGGTCTGCATAGTGCGATCATCTGCCTGGTTGTTGCGGTCAGCATAGGCGCCCAGCCCCATGGCTGGAAGTGCTGGTCGTTGGGTCGTGCGGGCGAGGCTAGCGGTGGGGCGTGTTGGGGGCATGTCGTGAATGTATCAGCTTTGAAATATTTGCCCGAAAGGCCCGCCAAATGCCGGTTGGTCAGTATTTACCGATCATCGGATCCCGCAACGCCGCTGCTTGCGCTACAATCCGCGCCGATTTCGACTTGCCTGAGAGCCCATTCCAATGTCCGTCTGCCAGACTCCTATCATCGTCGCCCTGGATTACCCCACCCGTGACGCCGCACTGAAGCTGGCTGACCAGTTGGACCCCAAGCTTTGCAGGGTCAAGGTCGGCAAGGAACTGTTCACCAGCTGTGCCGCAGAAATCGTCGGCACCCTGCGTGACAAAGGCTTCGAAGTGTTCCTCGATCTGAAATTCCACGATATCCCGAATACCACCGCCATGGCGGTCAAGGCCGCCGCCGAAATGGGTGTGTGGATGGTCAACGTGCACTGCTCCGGCGGCCTGCGCATGATGACCGCCTGCCGCGAAGTGCTGGAACAGCGCAGCGGCCCTAAACCCCTGCTGATCGGTGTGACCGTGCTGACCAGCATGGAGCGCGAAGACCTGGCCGGTATCGGCCTGGACATCGAGCCTCAGGAGCAGGTACTGCGCCTGGCAGCCCTGGCCCAGAAAGCCGGCCTTGATGGCTTGGTGTGCTCGGCGCTGGAAGCCCAGGCCTTGAAGACCGCCCATCCGTCGTTGCAATTGGTGACCCCGGGGATCCGCCCGGCGGGCAGCGCCCAGGATGACCAGCGCCGTATCCTGACCCCGCGTCAGGCACTCGATGCAGGTTCTGACTACCTGGTGATCGGTCGCCCGATCAGCCAAGCGGCGGATCCGGCCAAGGCGTTGGCGGCGGTCGTTGCCGAGATCGCCTGATCCGAATGGGGAAGGGGCTTGCTGCAGCGAGCCCCTTCTCACATTTGCTATGCAGTGTGTCAGCTGACCTTAAGCACCAATTTCCCAAAGTTCTCGCCGTTGAATAACTTCATCAACGTCTCCGGGAACGTCTCCAGGCCCTCGACAATATCCTCTTTGCTCTTGAGCTTGCCCTGCGCCATCCAGCCGGCCATTTCCTGCCCGGCGGCGGCAAAATTCGCCGCGTGATCCATCACCACAAAGCCTTCCATCCGCGCGCGATTGACCAGCAGTGACAGGTAGTTGGCCGGGCCTTTCACGGCTTCCTTATTGTTGTATTGGCTGATGGCGCCGCAAATCACCACCCGCGCCTTCAGCGCCAGGCGGCTAAGTACTGCGTCAAGAATGTCGCCGCCGACGTTATCGAAATACACATCCACGCCCTTCGGGCATTCGCGCTTGAGGGCGGCGGGTACGTCTTCGTTCTTGTAGTCGATGGCTGCATCAAAGCCCAATTCGTCTACCAGAAACTTGCACTTGTCAGCGCCACCGGCGATGCCGACCACGCGGCAACCTTTCAGCTTGGCGATCTGCCCGGCAATACTGCCCACGGCGCCGGCTGCACCGGAAATGACCACGGTTTCACCTTCCTTGGGTGCGCCGGTGTCCAGGAGCGCGAAGTAGGCGGTCATGCCGGTCATGCCCAGTGCAGAAAGGTAGCGGGGCAGAGGGGCGAGCTTTGGGTCGACGGTGTAGAAGCCGCGCGGCTCGCCGAGGAAATAATCCTGCACGCCCAAGGCACCATTCACGTAGTCGCCGACCGCGAATTTCGGGTTGTTCGAGGCAATCACCTTGCCCACGCCGAGCGCGCGCATCACCTCGCCGATACCGACGGGCGGAATGTAGGACTTGCCTTCATTCATCCATCCACGCATGGCCGGGTCGAGGGACAAGTATTCATTGCGTACCAGCACTTGCCCGTCCTGGGGTGTGCCCACCGGTACTTCCTGGTACGTGAAGGTTTCCCGCGTCGCCGCGCCGACCGGGCGTTTGGCGAGCAGGAATTGGCGGTTGGTCTGGGCAGTCATGGCAGGGACTCTTAAGAAGTGGAGCATGAGTGATAGACCTTGAGCGGGTTGGGGGCAAGGTCGGCTGAAGGCGCGAATGCTGGTCGATAGGCTGCGTTGATAGTGCGCAGGGTGTACTTATCACTGGTACTCATGCAGCCCTAACCGGGCGTTTGATAGTGCTGACGCGCCAGTGTCAGTGTTGGCTAGACTCGGCCCACGGCTATTTCTCCCATAGGACATTCCCCCATGAGCATGACGTTTTCCGGCCAAGTCGCCCTGGTGACCGGCGCCGCCGCCGGTATTGGCCGCGCCACCGCGCTGGCGTTCGCCGCCGAAGGTTTGAAGGTCGTGGTTGCCGACCTGGATGTGGAGGGCGGCGAGGGCACTGTCGCGCTGATCCATCAGGCCGGTGGCGAGGCGTTGTTTGTGCGCTGCAACGTCACACAGGAGGCGGATGTGCAGCAACTGATGGCGCAGACCATCAGCGCTTATGGCCGCTTGGACTACGCCTTTAATAACGCCGGCATCGAGATCGAGAAGGGCAAGCTGGCGGACGGCAGCCTGGATGAGTTTGACGCCATCATGGGCGTCAATGTCAAAGGCGTGTGGCTGTGCATGAAGTACCAATTGCCACTGTTGCTGGCCCAAGGTGGCGGGGCCATTGTCAACACCGCGTCGGTCGCGGGCCTGGGGGCGGCGCCGAAGATGAGCATCTACGCGGCCTCCAAGCATGCAGTGATCGGCCTGACCAAATCGGCGGCCATTGAGTACGCCAAGAAGAAAATTCGCGTTAACGCCGTTTGCCCGGCGGTGATCGACACCGACATGTTCCGCCGTGCCTATGAGGCCGACCCCCGCAAGGCTGAATTCGCCGCCGCCATGCACCCGGTTGGGCGTATCGGCAAAGTAGAAGAAATCGCCAGCGCCGTGCTTTACCTATGCAGCGATGGCGCCGCATTCACCACCGGGCACGCCTTGGCGGTGGACGGTGGCGCGACGGCGATCTAGGACCTCGCGTCGCCCTCTATTCGAAAACGTCTTGGGGGGATGTGGGGCTTTTCCAGAGCTGGCAAAACGCCGCGACCGAATATGTGTCATTAGGTAAATAATTCAATTAAATCAATACTTTAATAAATTTGTGCGACCGGCAGTCAACGGCTTCTGTGCTTAACTCTTCGGGTTGATAACAGACAGTTGAAGTGAGTGGCTCATGGATTTAAGGATTGATCGACAAGCCCTTGTACCGGTGGTGCAGCAAATTGTCAGTGCAGTGGCGCAATGGATTCGCAAGGACGAGGTAAGCCCCGGCACACGCTTGCCCTCCATCCGCCAACTGGCTCGGGATAATCTGCTCAGCCAATCCAGCGTGATCGAAGCATTCGAACGGATGGTCGCCCAGGGAGTGCTGGCCCCCCGGCAAGGCTCGGGATTTGTAGTGGCCCAGCCAGCCGTCTCCCACGAAGGCAATTGGTATGAGGGGGCGGAGCGCGAATGGGGGGCCTTTGCCGATAATCCGCTGGGCGAGTTGAAACTGGGCTGCGGCTGGTTGCCAGACGCCTGGCGCGAAAGCGATGACATCAGTTACGCAATCCGTGAAGTTACCCGCACCGACACTGCAGCACTGTTCAACTACAGCACGCCCTTAGGTTTACCCGCGTTGCGCGAGCAACTGGCCAAGCGCCTGACTCAGATTCATATCCCCTCCAGCGTGGACTGCATCCTCACTACCGCGGGCGCTGGCCATGCCCAGGACCTGCTGATACGCACGCTGCTCAAGGCCGGCGATTGCGTGGTGGTCGAAACCCCGGGGTACGGCAACCTCTATCAACAATTGGCGTTCCAGGGTGTGCAACTGCTGGAGGTGCCGCGTACCCGAGGCGGCCCCGACCTCCTGGCCCTGGAAGCGTTACTACAAGACCATCGGCCAAAATGCCTGTTCATCCACAGCCTTTATCACAACCCCACCGGGACGAGTCTGTGCCGCGAGGTGGCCGAGCGTTTGCTGGAACTGGCGCACCGCGAAAACTTCCTGATCATTGAAGAAGACGTCTACGGCGATCTGCAACATGCCAGTTGCATACGGCTCGCGGCATTGCCCCATGATGACCGGGTGATCTATGTCGCGAGTTTCTCCAAGACCCTGAGCAGTGCGTTGCGCGTGGGGTATCTCACTGCCAGTTCGGCGATCATCACGCAACTGGCCAGCCTCAAGACCTTGACCGGATTCGGCACCTCGCGGTTTGCCGAGGCGGTGGTTGCTACGCTATTGGCCAATGGCACCTATCGCAAATGGGTACAGCGCCTGCGCAAGCGACTGGGCACTGAAATGAGAGCCACCCTGCAAGTGCTGGAAGATGAGGAGTGGGAGGTGTTCGCGGTGCCTTCCGGAGGCATGTTCCTGTGGGCGCGGCCGGGGGAGGCGCAACCTTCGCTGCTGCAGAGGTGTGCCCGACGTCTGGGAGTGTTGTTGTCTCCCGGGGCGTTGTTCAGCCCAACGGCGGAGCCCTGTGAGTGGCTGCGCATCAATGTGGCCTATGCAACTGATCCACGGGCTTTGGCATTGTTCCGTGCCATGGGGCCTACCAGATCGACCTCGACCATTCTGAAAACGACGAGCGTGTAGCTTTTTGCCATTATTGTGGCGCCAACGTCTTGTGCTTAGTGCCTTGTGGTTGCGAATCTCGCTGGATGTCAATCGGGCTTGATGGCATCTGCCATTGCAAGAGGATTCAAGTGCAATGATTTCAGGCGTGCAACGACGTTTCGCCAACCTCGGTATGGCGAAAAAACTGGGTTTGGGCTTCATGCTGGTGCTGCTGCTGACGGCTTTGGTAGCAGCTATCGGCGTGTGGTCCCTGCAGACCGTTGGCCAGCGTTTCGAGGGGCTCAAGGCCATGTCTTCGCTCAACAGCGGCTTGCTCAAGGTGCGCCTGATCGAGCAGGACTACGCGCTGCACGCCGACCCCAAGGCTGTCGACGCCCTGCATGAAAGCGTCGACGCCTTGGCGGCCCAGGCCGCCGCCCTCAAGGCACAGTCTGCGGCGAATGTGCCGGTGATGACTGACGTCGAGCAGGCCCTGGTCGCCTACCGCCAGGCGTTCGATGAGTTTGTCGAGCTGACCCAGACCAAGGATCTGGCGCTGGAAATGGCCACTTGGTCAGTGTCCAGCGTGGCGAACAACCTGGACGTGTTGCAGGCCGGCCTGGCGGACGACGGGGCTTATGGCCTCAAGGAAAGCCAGGGCAAGGAGGGCGCCGAGTTTATCGAGCAGGCTGGTCAGGTCAGTCAGGTGTCGCGCTTGATGTTGCAGGCCATGAACGAAGCCCACGTACGCTTGGACCAGAGCCGCAAAGTGGATGCTGAGGATGCCGAGCAAGGCAAGATCGAGCAGGCTGACCAGGCTCTTGCTCAAGTCGAGCAACTGAAAACGTCGGTCAAGGACTCCGGTTATCAGACGGTGCTCAATGAAGTCTCAGGGCACATTGCCGCGTTCAGCGAGAAGCTGGGTGAATACACCGGCCTGTTGGCCCAGGAAAAAGTGGTCTACAAACAACTGCATGACCGGGCGGCTCTGGTGGTCAGCCGGGTCAACCAGGCCTATGACGCCGAAGACCTATCGATGCAGGCACAACTGAAAAAAAACGCGATGTTGATCATCGTCTCGTCGGCCCTGGCTTTGCTGGTGGGGCTGATTGCAGCGTGGGTGATTACCCGTTTGATCGTCGCGCCGCTGCGCAGTGTGATCGCGGTGGCGCAGCAGATTGCCGCCGGGGATTTGAGCGGGCGTATGGAGGTCAGTCGTCGTGATGAAATCGGCCAGTTGATGCAGGCGATGCAACAGATGGGCAACGGCCTGAGCCAGATGGTCAGCGGCCTGCAGGCCGGTATCGAGCAATTGGCTAGCTCGGCGCAGTCGCTCTCTAGCGTGACCGAGCAAACCAATGTCGAGGTCAGCAGCCAGAAGGAGGAAACCGAGCAGGTGGCCACTGCTATGAACCAGATGACCGCCACGGTGCACGATGTGGCGCGCAACGCTGAAGAGGCCGCGCAAGCCGCGCAGACCGCGGATGACAAGGTCGACAGCGGTCAGCAAGTGGTGCGCCAGAGTTTGCAGCGCATCGAGTTGCTGGCCACTTCCAGTAACAATGCCAGTGCGAGCATCGAGAGCCTCAGTGCCGAAATCCAGAACATTGGCACTGTGTTGGGCGTGATCAAAAGCGTGGCGGAGCAGACCAACTTGCTGGCCCTGAACGCGGCCATCGAGGCTGCCCGTGCGGGTGAGCAGGGCCGTGGCTTTGCGGTAGTGGCCGATGAAGTGCGGGCGCTGGCCAAGCGTACCCAGCAATCGACCGAAGAAATCGAGCGGTTGGTCAGCACCTTGCGCAGCGCGGCGCAATCATCGGTGCAGCAGATCCAGCAAAGCGGTGAGCTGGTCAAGCTGGCGGTCAGCGATGCGCTGGAAACCGAGAGCGCCCTGGGCAGCATCGCAGTGGCGGTGTCGTTGATCCAGCAGATGAACCAGCAGATCGCCGCTGCCGCTGAGGAACAAAGCTCGGTGGCTGAAGAGATCAACCGTAGCGTCACCAGTATTCGTGCGAGTGCCGATCAATCGGCGTTGAGCATGCAGGGCAATGCGGCGTCGAGTATCCAGCTGGCGCAGTTGGGGGCGGAGCTCAAGGGGATGGTGGGGCATTTTCGCCTTTGATCGCAGCACCGAGGCTGCGATCAAAGGGGAGGGCGATCAAGCGTGGTTTGCGAGAAAGGTCAGCAGCGCTTCGTTGACGAAGTCCGGGTTCTCCCGGCTGGAGATATGCCCTGCGTCTGGAATCAACGTCAGTGCGCAGCCAATCAGTTCGGCCATTTCCTTGGATTCGACGGGTGGACGAGGTTTGTCCTGCTCGCCGCACATCACCAAAGTGGTATCGGCGTCCAGGCGCGGTAGTTGCTCCAGCACGTCGTCGCGGCTGAAGATCAACTGGCCCAAGGGCACGACGCTCTGCAGCAGGCGTTCTCGGGAAAAGGCCCGCAGTGACGTGCGAAAGTCCTGGTACAGCGCTGATTCGCGGTCGATGTCCGGGCGGAAGAAGATCGGTGCGATCACATCCAGCAACGGCTCGGGAATGGCGCCGGCGTCTTCAATCATCTTGAACAGCGAGAAGTAATACTGGCGCGTGGCCTCGGGCTCGGCGCCGAGGTAGGTGTCCATCAGTATTAGGCTGTTGATGCGTTCTGGGGCCTGCAACGCCAGGCGCGCGCCCCACATACCGCCGACCGAGAGGCCCACCAGGTTGATCTGCGTGATAGCCAAGTGATCCAGCAGTGCCAAGGTCTGGCGTGCGAGGTCGTCGAGGGAGCGCGTTTGCGTGGGCAGTTGGCCCGATTCACCGTGGCCCCATAGCTCGGGCACGATCACACGGTACTGTTGCGACAGGGCGTCGATCTGCGGTGCCCACATGTCGCGGTTCCACAGGTAGCTGGAGCCCAGCAGCACGGCCGGGCCGGTGCCTTGGTCGAGGTAGTGCAGGGGTTGTCCATCAATGACGGCGATAGGCATAGCAGGCCTCTGACTTCACGGAGTGAGGCGCACTTTTTTACGCTAGTCGGGGGGCGGAGGATAGGTGCCAGGATGATGGCACCTATTATTTTGCGAGGATCAATCGTAGATGACTTTCTTCTTCCACTCGGCGTCGGCGTCGACTTCTTTCATGCCTTGGGTCAGTTCGTTGACCTCTTCTGCGGCCTGTTTGCTGTTAGCCAGCACGGTGGAGTTGGCGCGGGCCAGTTGGCCTTCCAGCAATTGCAGCTGGGCGCTGTAGAGTACCGGCTCCGGCTGTTTGCGCAGGTACTGCACACCACGCTCGAAGGCCAGGCGTGCCTGGCCCGGTTGGCCCTGCTGCAGCGCGTGCTGGCCGAGGTTATTGAAGAACTCGATGTGCAGCAGCACCAGGATATGGCGGATTTCTTTGATCCAATGCTTGGCTTCGTTGGAGGGTAGGAAACCGTCCTGGGCTGCGCGCGTGACCTGGCCGTGCAGGGCTTCCAGCAGGAAGCGCACGTCCTTGGCCTTGGCTTCGGTCTGGATCGGTGCCGGGGGGTTGTTGACCGGGATGGATTCGCCCTGGGCTACCAGTGTGTTCAGCTCAGTGATGCGCGCTTTAATAGGAGCACTGGTCTTGTTGAGGTTCAACAGGCGCTGGTTCACGTTGAGTTCCAGGCGGGTCAACAACAGTTTGAGCGCCGGGGTCATCAGTTGGCCTGGGAATGTTTCGGTGATCTCACCGCAACGGCGCAGGCGATCGTTAAGCTCGATCTGGACGCGCTGCTTTTCCAGCTTGTTGTTTTCCACCACGTGGTTCATATAGCCAATGGCGATCAGTATTACGATCCCGGCTATTACCAGCAGGGTGATCATGAGTGGTGTCACCGGTGTGACCTCTTTATAGGGTTTGCAATGGAGTGTAGTGACTGGGCCGGCTATCGGATAGGGCTGATCGACCAGCTGCCCGGGTAGTTTCTTCTATATAGACAAGCGCTCCCTGCGTAGATGCACATTGCCATTATTTGCCAGGGCGAACTATAACGTCTTGTCGGGTGCCAGAATATAGGCGTCAAGGTGCGGACGGGCAGAATGCTCGCAACGGCTGGTAAACGCGGGCGAAGTCATTGATTTTAATAAATTTATCCTTGGGGGTTGACGATCCCCCAATCCATCCATAGAATGCGCGCCACTTAAAGCGTAAAGCACACAGCGAAACGCGTTGAGTAGTGAATGTTGTACGTGTGTCCCCTTCGTCTAGTGGCCTAGGACACCGCCCTTTCACGGCGGTAACAGGGGTTCGAGTCCCCTAGGGGACGCCATATGCGGGAATAGCTCAGTTGGTAGAGCACGACCTTGCCAAGGTCGGGGTCGCGAGTTCGAGTCTCGTTTCCCGCTCCAATTTACAAACAGTGTGGCTTTCGGGCGGCACTGAGTGAAACCAGGACCCAATCTTCGGATGAGGCCTCTGGGCACTGAAATACACACCATGTGTTTCAGTAGCGTGTCCCCTTCGTCTAGTGGCCTAGGACACCGCCCTTTCACGGCGGTAACAGGGGTTCGAGTCCCCTAGGGGACGCCATATGCGGGAATAGCTCAGTTGGTAGAGCACGACCTTGCCAAGGTCGGGGTCGCGAGTTCGAGTCTCGTTTCCCGCTCCATTTTAAGCGGTGTTGCTTTCGGGCGGCGCTGAGTGAAACCAGGACCAAGTCTTCGGATGAGGCCTCTGGGCACTGAAATACACACCATGTGTTTCAGTAGCGTGTCCCCTTCGTCTAGTGGCCTAGGACACCGCCCTTTCACGGCGGTAACAGGGGTTCGAGTCCCCTAGGGGACGCCATTTGCGGGAATAGCTCAGTTGGTAGAGCACGACCTTGCCAAGGTCGGGGTCGCGAGTTCGAGTCTCGTTTCCCGCTCCATATTCAAGAAAAAAGCCACTCAAGCGAGTGGCTTTTTTTTGCCTGCGATTTACGTAAAGGGGCTTCGGTCTCTTTTTTCATTCTTACAGGTTCCAGATGTGCTTTTCCTGGTAAAGCCATCTGCTGCGCCGCTGATGTGGTGGGTCTTGTAGGAATAGTCTGTACTTTCCGTGAGGTTGATGCGAATTGGTCCCGCTGTCTCTACTCTGGCGTGCCTATTTTCCTTGTTCACCTCAGAGAGCTGCCCGGATGTTACAGCTGGACTTCTATTCAACCCTGGTCGCCGCGTCCCTTGTGCTTTTGCTTGGCCGCTGGCTGGTTGCCCGCATAGGCTTTTTACGCGCCTACAATATTCCCGCGCCGGTAGCCGGCGGCCTGGTGGTCGCTTTAGTGCTTTTGGCGTTGCGGGGGCTGGCCGATATTGAGGTGCGCTTCGACCCTTCGTTGCAAACCCCGTTGATGCTGGCATTTTTCGCCACTATTGGACTGAACGCGGATTTCGCCAGTTTGAAGAAAGGCGGCCGAATCCTGGCGATCTTTCTGTTGGTCGTGACCACACTGCTGGTGGTGCAAAACGCCATGGGCATCGCATTGGCCAAGGCCTTGGGACTCGACCCGTTGATGGGCTTGCTTGCCGGCTCGGTGACGCTGTCAGGCGGACACGGTACGGGTGCCGCCTGGGGGACTGTGTTCAGCGAGAAGTATGGCGTGGCCTCCGCGTCAGAATTGGCGATCGCCTCCGCAACCTTCGGCTTGGTCCTCGGGGGCTTGATTGGAGGTCCGGTTGCCCGCTTGCTGATCAAGCGGGTCCAGGTGCCTGGTATCGAGCAGGTGCAGCCACGCCTGCCCAAGGGCTTCGAGCAACCGAACAGGGAGCGTTTGATTACCCCGTTCTCATTCATCGAAACCCTCGCGTTGCTTGCGATCAGCCTCCAGGTCGGCACCTACCTCAACGGCTTCCTTCAAGGCACAGCACTGGAGTTGCCCACTTTCGTCTGTGTGCTGTTTGTCGGCGTCGTGCTGCGTAACGGCTTGTCGGCGCTGGGCTGGCATCAGGTGTTCGAGCGCGAGGTATCGGTGCTGGGCAATGTCAGTCTGTCGTTGTTCTTGGCTATTGCCTTGATGTCGCTCAAGCTGTGGGACCTGGCAGCACTTGCCTTGCCGATTGTCATCCTGCTGGCCGCGCAGGCGTTGCTGATGGCGCTGTTTGCGATTTTCATCACGTTCCGGGTCATGGGCAGCAATTACGATGCGGCAGTGCTGGCCGCAGGGCACTGCGGGTTCGGGCTCGGTGCCACGCCGACGGCGATTGCCAACATGCAGGCGGTGACGCAACGCTTCGGGCCGTCACAGATTGCGTTTCTGGTGGTGCCGATGGTGGGCGCATTCTTTATCGATATCACCAATGCGGTGGTGATCAAGTTGTATCTGGCGCTGCCGTTCCTGGGCGCGGCGGGTTGACGCGTTAACCCCTGCGCCGCACACAAAAACGCCGATCAGCAATGATCGGCGTTTGTTGTTGGGGAGCGCTTCAATCGCAATCAGAGCTTGGGCAGCTGTCCGATACGCCCCATCATTTCGGTGACGATCTGCAGATCCAGCAAGAACTGGTCGACCGTCTTGAACTCATTGTCGGTATGCCCGGTGTACTTCACTTCCGGTCGCGCCAGGCCAAATTGCACACCGTTGGGCAACTCGTGCACGGAGGTCGCTCCAGCCGAGGTGCCGAACTTGTGTTCCATGCCCAGGTTTTCGCTGGCTACCGCGAGCAAGGCCTTCACCCATTCACCTTCCGGGTTGCGGAACATCGGCTCGGCCACCGAGTAGGTGAAGTCTACGTTGACCTTGGTTTTCTTGTCCCAGGCGCTCAACTTGTCGGCGATCTCGGCCTTGAGCTGCTCCGGGGATTTACCCTTCGGCACCCGGAGGTTGACTGCCAGCTTGAAAGCCTTTTCATCCAGCCCGACAAAGGTCGGTGAGGTGGTCAGCGGGCCCATGAAATCATCCGCAAAACCCACGCCCAATTTGCCACCCAAGTAATCCAGGCCCCAATTGTCGGACGCATACCGCGCAGCGTCGGTGATGTGGTTGTGCTTGAGAGCGATCTTGCCGTCGACGCTGTGAATCAGCTCCAGCATGCGCGCCACCGGGTTGATGCCGGACTCCGGCTCGGAGGAGTGCGCCGACACGCCGGTGACAGTCAGCTTGACGTCCTTGCCGTTGACCTTGGCGCTCACCTCAAAATCGCCACCGTTGCGCTTGACGTATTCCGTGCCGGCCTTTTGGAGGCTGGCTGCTAATTCCTTAGGGTTGTCGCTGATAAACGTGGCCACCGACGCCGATGGAATCTGGTTGGTGGCCATGCCGCCGGTCATTGCGATGATTTCTGCGCCTTTGCCTTCCCCTTTGCGGCGGGGGAAGGTGGCCATGACGGTGCCATAACCTTTTTCGGCAATCACCACCGGATAGCCGCCATCCAGCGCAAGGTTGTATTGCGGTGTCGGGTTGCGTTCGAAGTAGTAAGGGATCGCGTCTCCGGAGGTCTCCTCGGTGGTATCCACCAGCAGTTTGAAATTGCGCGCCAGCGGCAGCTTTTCTTCCTTGATCACTTTCATGGCATACATAGCCACCACGATGCCGTTTTTATCATCCTCGGTACCACGGCCATACATGCGGTCGCCGATCAGCGTGACCTTGAACGGATCAAGCTTGGTGCCGTCTTTCAGTACCCAGTTTTCCGGGGTTACCGGCACCACGTCGGCGTGGGCGTGGATGCCCACCACTTCGTCGCCGCTGCCTGCCAGGGAAATTTCGTACACGCGGTTGTCGACGTTACGGAAGTTCAGGTCAAAGGTCTTGGCCAGGGCCTGTAGCTTGTCGGCAATCCGGGTGAATTCTGGATTCTTGTATTGCGGAACACCGTCTACGTTGAAGGTTGGGATTTCCACCAGTTCGCGCAGAGTTTCTAGGGCGGCTTTTCCGTATTTAACTCGGGTGTAAATACCCAGCAAGCGATGGATCTCGTTCTGCTGGTCGGCGGTCAGGGTCTGGTTGTCGAGGAAGACGCTGATTGCAGGGCCTACATCCGCCGTTTTGCCCAGGTCTCCCTTGGCTAGTGTGCTGAGGAAACCACGAAAGTCGGTGACCGAAGTTTCGTTGAAGCTCTTCAGAATTGCCGTGCTTTGCTGCGGGGTGATATTGGCAAAGGCGGGAGTGCTCATCACCGAAAGGCTCGCCGCGAACAGGGTCGCAGCCGCCAAATGTTTGAGAGGGAAGTGCATGGCTAAAGGCATTCCTTTGCAAAGGGAAAGTAGGAGATTTCTGATCAATGTGTCAGAAACATTTCCACACACTAACACTGCAAAGGTGTGCCGGGGAGGCCGTAAGAAGGCTTATCTAAAAACTCGATAGCCCCCTTGAATGCTTATTTCGCAACGTCGTGACCTGCGTTTTAGAGGCCGCGCAGCTCATTGTGCTCGGCGAGAGCGATTGCGGTTCAGTCAAGGCTGTAACGTACCGACAGCGCGCCCTTTTTTTCCGACAAGGCAAGGATCGTCACCTCACCCAGCTCGCCCAGTGTTTGCACATGGGTGCCACCGCATGCGTACGTGGGCAACTCGCCGAAACCTACTTCGCGGATGCCTTCGTCCAGGGTCATATGGCGTGGGTAGTCTGCGGCGATCCATTGGTTGATCTGCTGCTGGAGGGTTTCGGCGTCGATGGCTTGCGCGGTTTCGCCACGGATAAAGGTGATCTTGCCTTCGCCCGGCCAGTGGTGGGCCTTGATTGGCATCCAGCCCAGGGTTTCGCCGGCGTTGCCGATCAAATGCCCGGCGGAATGCAGGCGCGTGTGCAGGGCGCGGCGTGGTTCATCGACCCGCGCATTGATGGCGCCCAGTGGCACAGGTTGGTTGAGATAGTGCACCACGCGATCAACCTCCTGAGTGACGCGCAGTACCCGGGCTTCACCCAGCCAACCGGTGTCGGACGGCTGGCCGCCGCCTTGGGGATGAAAAATCGTCGACTGCAAAATGACCGCAAACTGGTCCTCAAAGGGCGTGCAACCCAGCACTTCAAGCTCTGCGGTGAGGTGGTCATGGGTGAAAAACAGGCGCTCGGTCATTTTCTACATCCGCATCAGGGTTCTGCGGGCAGTATAAATGCTGCCGGATTAGGTGATAATCCGCTCAATTATCAATGGACCTGTGCGTCATGAGCATCAATCTTCCGTTACCGCTGCTGGGTGAAATGGCGATTTTCGTCAAGGTGGTAGAGACCGGCAGCTTCTCCGAAGCGGCACGGCAACTCAGTGTCTCGCCGTCGGCGGTGAGTCGCAGTATTTCGCGCCTGGAAAAAGCCCTGGCTACCCGGTTACTGCAACGTACCACGCGAAAACTGCGCCTGAGCGACGGGGGTGAAGAGGTATTCAAGCGCTGCCAGGAGATGGTCAGCGCTGCGCGCTCGGTGATGGAAATCAGCGGTCAATTCACCCATGAGGCTGAGGGCCTGGTGCGTGTCAGTGTGCCCAAGGCGGTCGGGCGGTTTGTGGTGCATCCGCATATGCCCGAGTTCCTGCGGCGATATCCCAAGGTGGATGTGCAATTGATACTGGAAGACCGGCAGGTGGACATGATCGATGACAATGTTGATCTGAGCATTCGCATCACCGACAGCCCGCCGCCGGGCCTGGTGGGGCGCCAGCTATTGCCGATTGAACATTTGCTTTGCGCTACGCCGCAGTATTTGGCCGAGCACGGTACACCGGAGCATCCCCACGACTTGTTGGAGCACAGCTGTATCTACCTTGGCGAAACCCCGGGCGACTCGCGCTGGAAGTTTCGCCAGGGAGGTAGGGCGGTGACCGTCAGCGTGCGTGGGCGTTATGCCGCTAACCACACCGGCGTGCGGCTGGATGCGGTGCTGCAGCATGTGGGGATTGGCAGCTTGCCGTACTTTACAGCGCGTCATGCATTGGAGGAGGGGCGGTTGGTGCAGGTGCTGCCGGGGTGGGATTTTATTGCGTCCTACCATGGCGAGGCGTGGTTGCTGCATTCGCCCACGCGCTACCTGCCGCCTAAGCTGCGGGTGTTCATTGATTATTTGGTGGAGTGTATGGCGAAGGAGCCGACGTTGCGTCGGCCCTCTGGTGTGGTTGGCTGATCAGTGCTTGCTCTGATCCTGGGGCATGGCCAGCAACTGTTTTTCCTGGTTCCAGTCGAACGGTTCGTCGTTCTGTTCGGCCTCAAAGCGACGTTCTTCCAAGGCTTGGTAAAGGTCCAGTTCTTCGTCGGGCATGAAGTGCAGGCAGTCGCCGCCGAAAAACCACAGCAGATCGCGTGGTACGAGGTGGGCAATTTGCGGGTAGCGCAGGATGACCTGGCTCATCAAGTCCTGCCCCAGATACTGGCTTTCGATCGGGTCGATGGGCAGCAGCGCGCGCAATTCGTCGAAGCGCTCCAGGAACAGGGTGTGGCTTTCCTCGGGCACCTGTTCGGCTTCGCCGACGGCAACCAGGATGCTGCGCAGGTGGTCGAGCAAGACGAGATGATCGGCAACGACGTTGGACACGAGATAAGTCCTCTAAAGCAAAAACGGGCGCGAGAGTATATAGCCCTCGCGCCCGTATTTATATGACCGCTCGACTCAGCGGACTTTACCCTCAGCCTGGGTCAACTCTTCCTTACTGAAATCATCCACGTCGATCACCTTGCGTCGTGCTGCCTCGGCGTCACGCAGAGTCTGTGCTTCGGCCGGTTGCAGCACCCCGGCGTGCAGTGCTGCGTCAATGGCATGCTCGCCGGCGCTCGGTTTGACCTGACCGCTTTTGAGCGCAGTGTGGAGTTTTTTCTGCAGCGGATGGCTGGCACCCAGCAGGTCGTAGGCATGTTGCAGGGCGCCTACCGGATCGTCCGCCGATTGCGGGCGATAGCAGCCGGCCAGCAATTCTTCCAGGGTTGGATCGCCTTTGGCGCGGCCTATCACTGCGGCCACTTCGGCATCCAGTGCATCGGACGGCCCCGTGTGGCGACGGCCGAACGGGAATACGATCACCCGCAAGAGGCATCCGAGCACCTTGTTTGGGAAGTTGCTCAGCAACTCATCCAGCGCGCGTTCCGACTCGCCGAGGCTTTCTTCCATGGCCCAGGCGAACAGCGGTTCCAGGTGGTCCGGTGAATCCAGGTCGTGATAACGCTTGAGCGCCGCCGAGGCCAGGTACATATGGCTCAGTACATCCCCCAGGCGTGCCGACAGGCGTTCGCGGCGTTTCAATTCGCCACCCAGCAGCATCATGCTCAAGTCCGCTAGCAGGGCGAACGCCGCAGCTTGGCGGTTCAGCGAACGGAAATAACCCTGGCTCAAGCGGTTGCCCGGCGCTTTCTCAAAGCGGCCAATACCGAGGTTCAGTACCAGTGTGCTGGCGGCGTTGCTCACGGCAAAACCGATATGCTGCATCAGCAGGCCGTCGAATTCCTTTAACGCCTGGTCGTGATCTTCGCGGCCGGCCAGGGCCATTTCCTTGAGTACGAACGGATGGCAGCGGATGGCGCCCTGGCCAAAGATCATCAGGTTGCGCGAGAGGATGTTCGCGCCTTCCACGGTGATGAAGATCGGCGCGCCTTGCCAGCTACGGCCCAGGTAATTGTTCGGGCCCATGATGATGCCCTTGCCGCCGTGCACATCCATGGCATGGCTGATGCACTCGCGGCCCCGTTCGGTCAGGTGGTACTTGAGAATCGCCGACAGCACCGAAGGCTTTTCCCCAAGGTCGACGGCATTGGCGGTGAGCATGCGCGCGCTGTCCATCAGCCAGGCGTTGCCGCCGATGCGAGCCAGGGCTTCCTGGATACCTTCGAAGGCCGACAGCGGTACGTTGAACTGCTCGCGCACCTGGGCGTATTGGCCGGTCACCAGACTGGTGAACTTGGCAGCGCCGGTGCCGACTGCTGGCAGGGAAATCGAACGGCCCACCGACAGACAGTTCATCAGCATCATCCAGCCCTTGCCGAGCATTTCCTGGCCGCCGATGAGGAATTCCAGGGGGATAAACACATCTTTGCCAGAGTTGGGGCCGTTCATAAACGCGGCGCCCAGGGGCAGGTGACGACGGCCGATTTCCACGCCAGGAGTGTCGGTGGGAATCAACGCCAGGCTGATGCCCAAGTCTTCCTCTTCGCCCAGCAAGTGGTCCGGGTCATGGGCCTTGAAGGCCAGCCCGAGCAAGGTCGCGACCGGCCCAAGGGTGATGTAGCGTTTTTCCCAGTTCAGGCGAAGACCGAGGGTTTCCTTGCCTTCCCATTCACCTTTGCAGATCACGCCCGTGTCGGGCATGGCGCCCGCATCGGACCCTGCCAGTGGGCCGGTGAGGGCGAAGCATGGAATGTCATCGCCACGAGCCAGGCGCGGCAGGTAGTGGTTGCGTTGTTCGTCGGTACCGTAGTGCAGCAGCAGCTCGGCCGGGCCGAGGGAGTTGGGCACCATCACGGTTGAGGCGAGGTCGCCGCTGCGGGTGGCAAGCTTCATTGCGACCTGGGAGTGGGCGTAGGCGGAGAAGCCTTTGCCGCCATATTCCTTGGGAATGATCAGGGCGAAGAAACCGTGGGTCTTGATGTGCTCCCAGGCGGCTGGAGGCAGGTCCATGGCCTGACCGATTTCCCAGTCGCTGACCATGGCACAGAGTTCTTCGGTTGGGCCGTCGATAAAGGCCTGTTCCTCTTCGGTCAGTTCGACCTTTGGGTAGGCAAGCAACTTGTCCCAATCGGGGCGACCGCTGAACAGCTCGCCGTCCCACCACACGGTGCCCGCGTCGATGGCATCGCGCTCGGTTTCGGACATGGGCGGCAGGACTTTCTGGAACCAACTGAACAGCGGCTTAGTGAAGTATTGGCGACGCAGGTCGGGCAGCAGCAACGGCGCTGCGACGGCGGCGATCAGCACCCAGAAGATCAGCAGCAGCCAGCCCGGTGCATGGCTCCAAGCGCCCATCGCCAGCATGTAGACGGCGACCACGCCCAAGGCGGGCAGGGGCGCGGTGCGGCGGTGTGCCAGGTAGGCAATGCCGACCACCAGAACCAGTATCCACAACAACAGCATATTCAATCCTCCGTGAAACCAGGGGCGAAACCACCAAGGAGCTTAGTCGGCATCCGAGAAAGCGCGGCAGTCAGGGTGTAACGAGTTGTACGCAAAGCACCGATCTACAGGCGCCGACATTTGGCCGAATCGTCGTTATCTCTATGGCAGACCTGTCGTTAAACTCCAGGCTTCCTTCGGAGATAGCACTCATGGAAACGTACCTGAGTCCCAGCCGCTTCATCGATAGTGACCACCCTGCGGTGGTGGAGTTCGCCGAAAAACATCGCGGAACCCGCGCGGATTTAACTGACCAGGCAGTCAGTCTCTATTACGCCGTGCGTGACGCGGTGCTCTACAACCCCTACACGTTCAGCCGCGACCCAGACACCTTGAATGCCAGCTACGCCCTGGCCACCCGTGAGAGCTACTGCGTGCCCAAGGCCACGTTGCTCGCTGCCTGCGCGCGCCACTGTGGTATCCCGGCGCGCATAGGCCTGGCGGATGTGCGCAATCACCTGTCGACGCCGCGTCTGCTCGCGTTGCTCAAGAGTGATGTGTTCGCCATGCACGGTTACACCGAGCTGCACCTAAACGGTGGCTGGGTCAAAGCCACGCCGGCGTTCAATCAGCAATTGTGCGCGGTGTTTGATGTGCCGCCGCTGGAATTTGATGGGCTCAACGACAGTGTGTTTCACGCGTTCAATCGTCAGGGCCAACGCTCGATGGAGTACGTGGTGGACCATGGGCAATTTGCTGATGTACCCGAGCATTTGTTCTTCACCCATATTCAGAAATGCTACCCGCACCTGTTTGCCGCAGACATGCCAAACCTGTTGGGTGATATGCAGAGCGATTTAAGCCGCGGGTGAACCGGCGTATGCTGCTGCGTCCATAGCCATGTTCATCAACAATAAGGCGCGGTCATGCTGAAGATCTGGGGTCGTAAAAATTCATCAAATGTCAGGAAAGCACTATGGTGCGCCGAGGAGCTCGGCCTGGACTATGAAGCAATTGATGCGGGCGGGGCTTTTGGTGTGGTCGACACCCCGCAATATCGGACACTGAACCCCAATGGGCGGGTGCCGATGATTCAGGACGGTGACTTTGTGTTGTGGGAATCCAACACCATCGTGCGTTATTTATGCGCGAAGCATGCGTCGGAATTTTACCCGAGCGACCCGCAAGCCCGAGCAAGCGCAGAGAAGTGGATGGACTGGACAACCTCCACCCTGGCTGAGCCCTTCAAAGCGGTGTTCTGGGGTGTCCTGCGTACTCCGGCGGAAAAACAGAACTGGGACAGTATCAACGCCGGGCGCCAGGCGTGTATCGATGCGCTCAAAACAGTCGATCAAGCCCTCGCCGAGCAGCCTTACTTGTCCGGCAACGCGTTCGGCATAGGCGATATCCCCTTGGGATGCTTTGCATATGCCTGGTTCGAGATGCCCATCGAACGCCCCGCAATGCCCCATCTGGAAGCCTGGTACCAGCGTCTGCAACAGCGTCCGGCCTATCGCAAAGCGGTCATGACCGCGTTGACTTAATACTGACTATTAATACAGGTGACTGTACTTGTGCGGCGCAGCCAAGCACCATGCTTGTCATGCGCCGCCGTTGAACTACGTGCGCTGCGCGCTCATCTACTCTTTCTATTCCCTTCTTTGGTGCGTATTCCGATATGAGTTCCGCTCTGTCCATCCGGCAGCTAACCAAAACCTACGGCAACGGTTTCCAGGCCCTGAGTGGTATCGATCTGGACGTTGCCGAAGGTGATTTCTTCGCCTTGCTCGGCCCCAACGGTGCCGGCAAATCCACCACCATCGGCATCCTCTCCACCCTGGTCAACAAAACCAGCGGCACGGTGAATATCTTCGGCCATGACCTGGACAAATCCCCGGCGGCGCTCAAGCGTTCCATCGGCGTGGTGCCCCAGGAATTCAACTTCAACCAGTTTGAAAAAACCTTCGACATCGTCGTGACCCAAGCCGGTTACTACGGCATCCCGGCGAAAGTTGCCAAGGAACGCGCCGAGCAGTACCTGACCCAGTTGGGCCTTTGGGACAAGCGCGACGTGCCGTCCCGTTCATTGTCCGGCGGCATGAAACGTCGCCTGATGATTGCTCGCGCCCTGGTGCATGAGCCGCGGCTGCTGATCCTCGATGAACCCACCGCCGGCGTGGACATTGAGCTGCGTCGCTCGATGTGGACCTTCCTCACCGAGCTGAACGAGAAGGGCATCACCATCATCCTCACCACCCATTACCTGGAAGAGGCTGAACAGTTGTGCCGCAACATCGGCATCATCGACCACGGCACCATCGTCGAGAACACCAGCATGCGTAACCTGCTGGGCCAGTTGCATGTGGAGACTTTCCTGCTCGACCTGAAGAACAATCTGTCGGCGCCGCCGCAATTGCTTGGCTACCCAAGCCGCCTGGTGGACAGCCACACCCTGGAAGTCCAAGTGGATAAAGCCATGGGCATCACCGCGCTGTTTACGCAGCTGGCGACCCAGAACATCGAAGTGCTGAGCCTGCGTAACAAAACCAATCGCCTTGAGGAGTTGTTCGTGTCCCTGGTGGAGAAAAATCTGACGAAGGTGGCGGTATGAGTTCCGAACTGCAACCCAACCTCGTCGCACTGCAAACCATCGTTTACCGCGAAGTGAAGCGCTTTACCCGAATCTGGCCGCAGACCTTGCTGCCGCCGGCGATCACCATGGTTCTGTACTTCGTGATCTTCGGTAACCTGATCGGCCGGCAGATCGGTGATATGGGTGGCTTCACTTACATGGAGTACATCGTGCCGGGCCTGATCATGATGTCGGTGATCACCAACTCCTACGGCAACGTGGTCTCAAGCTTTTTCGGCAGCAAGTTCCAGCGCTCCATCGAAGAACTGATGGTCTCGCCGGTGTCGCCGCACACTATCCTGCTTGGCTACACCGCTGGCGGTGTGTTGCGTGGCTTGATGGTCGGGGTGATCGTGACGCTGCTGTCGCTGTTCTTCACCCACCTGCAAGTGCATCACCTCGGGGTCACCATTCTGGTGGTCGTGCTGACGGCGACGATTTTCTCGCTGCTGGGTTTCATCAACGCCGTATTCGCACGCAACTTCGATGATATTTCGATCATCCCGACCTTTGTGCTGACGCCGCTGACTTACCTGGGCGGGGTGTTTTACTCCATCACTTTGCTGCCGCCGTTCTGGCAGACGGTGTCGCTGGCCAACCCGGTGCTGCATATGGTCAACGCGTTCCGTTACGGCATCCTGGGTGTGTCGGATATCAAGATCAGTGTGGCGATCACTTTCATGATCGTGGCGACGGTGGTGTTGTATATCGGTTGCGCGAAGTTGCTGGTGAGCGGGCGTGGGATGCGTACCTGAGTACTGACCCGAACGCGTAAAAAATGTGGGAGGGGGCTTGCTCCCGATTGCGCTATGTCAGTCAGCTTATCTGTAGCTGACACATCGCAATCGGGAGCAAGCCCCCTCTCACATTTGGTTTTGTGTCAGGCCTTCAGTGCCAGTTCGATCAGCGCGTGCAGTTCTTCAACTTTCAGTGGCTCGGTTGAGAACAGAATACGAAACACCGTCGGCGCCGCCAGCAAGTTGATCAAGCGGTCGACGCTGGGCGGGTTGTCATCTGGATAGCGATCAACAATCGCCTGAAGCTGCCCACTCAAGATGCTCACGCAATACCCGGGTGTCAGGCTGCATTGCACGTCGCGCATCATGTTTCGCCCCGGTTCTGAACTCATCTCATCCAGATATTGCTCGGCCCAGGCTTGCAGATCACCGCGCAGGGTCCCGGTGTTGGCCGGCTCGCTATCAGGCCGCATGCGCGCCAGCGCCACATCGGCCAGAAGCATGGAAAGGTCGCCCCAGCGCCGGTAGATGGTCGAGGGCGTGACGCCTGCGCGGGTGGCAATCATCGGCACGGTGACACTGGAGCGCTCCTGGGTTTTCAGCAGCTCACGCACGGCCGAATGAACGGATTCTTGTACCCGGGCACTACGCCCCCCCGGGCGGAGGCCTTCTTTAATCGCCATGTTTATGACCTTAACACAAAGAATTTGCTTTAAGCGTTGGTCAGTAGCACACTCCGCAAAAGCAAAATATTAGCTTTAGTGGAGCGTGCCTATGTCCAGCCGTATTTCTCATCGTTCGAGCCTGGTGTTCCTGGCGATCACGTTGCTGACGTTTCTCGCGGCTTCCAGCGCGCCGACACCGTTGTATCACCTGTATCAGGAGGGGCTGCATTTTTCGGCAGGCATGCTCACGTTGATCTTTGGCGTTTACGCCTTGAGCCTCTTGGCGGCGCTGTTGACCGTGGGCTCGCTGTCGGACCACCTGGGACGCAAGCCAGTGATTTTTGCTGCGTTGGTCCTGAATATGCTGGCGATGCTGCTGTTCATCAATGAGGGCAGCGTGGCCTGGCTGATTGCCGCGCGTACCGTGCAAGGGTTTGCCACCGGGATGGCCACGGCGGTGCTGGGCGCGGCATTGCTCGACACCGACCGTCAACAGGGCCCGCTGGTCAACAGTGTGGCGCCTCTGCTGGGTATGGCGTGCGGGGCGATGGGCAGCAGTTTGCTGGTGGAGTTCGCGCCGCTGCCGACGCAGTTGATCTACTGGACGCTGCTGGCGCTGATGCTGGTGCAGGCGCTTTATGTATGGCGCCTGCCGGAAACCGTTGATCGCATTCCCGGTGCAGTGGCATCGCTGCGCCCAACGCTGCATGTGCCGCCCCAGGCGCGTCGAGCGTTGTGGCTTTCGCTGCCGGTGGACGTGGCGGTGTGGGCAATGGGGGGCTTTTACTTGTCCCTGGCGCCGTCGCTGGTGCGGGCGGCGACAGGCTCTACGTCGAACCTTATCGGTGGTGGCTTGGTGGCGGTGCTGACATTGAGCGGGGCGCTGGTGAT
This sequence comes from Pseudomonas sp. Irchel 3H9, assembly GCF_900187495.1. Classification (NCBI taxonomy): domain Bacteria; kingdom Pseudomonadati; phylum Pseudomonadota; class Gammaproteobacteria; order Pseudomonadales; family Pseudomonadaceae; genus Pseudomonas; species Pseudomonas sp. Irchel 3H9. The sequence continues at coordinate 1,190,942 of NZ_FYDK01000001.1, forward strand.
CTTCACCCTGCGCAATCGACCGGCCAGTAAGGTACTGCGCCTGGGCGCTGCGCTGTTGGCTGTGGGGGTGGCGCTGATCCTCACGGCAGTGCACAGCGCCAGCCTGCCGCTGTTTTTTATCGCCACGTTGATCGCCGGTGGCGGCTTCGGCGCCGGCTTTCTCGGCGCATTGCGCAGTGTGGTGCCGCTGGCCTTGCCCCATGAACGCGCAGGCTTGATGTCGGCATTCTATGTGCTGAGTTATTTGGCGTTTTGTTTGCCTTCGCTGCTGGCGGGCAACCTGATTCGCAGCTTTGGCCTGATCGCCACCACCGACGGTTACGGCGCAGTCCTCATTCTGCTGGCCCTCGGGGCGTTGGTCGCTTTGCTGCTGCAGGATTCGGCAAAGTCCAAGGCGGCCTGCATATCTGAAAAGTAGATAACAGTTAGAGATATTACCCGTTATATAGATATTCGATCAGGTTCTATGATGGTCTCAACCTCATGCGAGGAAGAGGATTTTCATCATGACCTGCTCGAATACCATCAGCTACAAGCCTTTCAGTCACCTGGCCCGCCCTCGGGAAGTGATCCGCCAGTTCACGCCCAATTGGTTCGCCGCGACCATGGGCACCGGCGTACTGGCGCTGGCCCTGGCGCAGTTGCCGGTAAATATGCCCGGTTTGCATGCCATTGCCGAAGGGCTGTGGTGGTTCACCATCGGCCTGTTCATCCTGTTCAGTGGCTTGTATGCCGCGCGTTGGTTGATGTTTTTCCACGAGGCGCGGCGGATCTTCGGGCACTCCACTGTCTCGATGTTCTTCGGCACCATTCCCATGGGCCTGGCGACCATTCTCAATGGCTTGCTGCTGTTTGGTCTGCCGCGTTGGGGTGGCGATGTGATCCCGCTGGCCGAATCCCTGTGGTGGCTGGATGTGGCGATGGCACTGGCCTGCGGTGTGCTCATCCCCTTCATGATGTTCACCCGTCAAGAACACAGCATCGACCAAATGACCGCCGTGTGGCTGTTGCCGGTGGTCGCCGCCGAAGTCGCTGCAGCCAGCGGTGGCCTGCTCGCACCGCACCTGGCGGACGCTCACTCGCAACTGATAATGCTGGTGACCAGCTACGTGTTGTGGGCGTTTTCCCTGCCGGTGGCGTTCAGCATTTTGACCATCCTGATGTTGCGCATGGCCCTGCATAAACTGCCTCACGCCAACATGGCTGCGTCGAGCTGGCTGGCGCTCGGCCCCATTGGCACTGGTGCCCTTGGCATGTTGCTACTGGGCGGCGATGCGCCAGCGATCTTTGCCGCCAATGGCTTGCCTGGCGTGGGTGAAATGGCCAATGGTCTCGGCCTGGTTGCTGGTATCACCCTGTGGGGCTTCGGCTTGTGGTGGATGCTCATCGCTGTACTGATAACCCTGCGTTACCTGCGCGCTGGCATTCCCTTCAATCTGGGCTGGTGGGGCTTTACCTTCCCGCTGGGCGTGTACGCCCTGGCCACGTTAAAGCTGGCGAGTCTGTTGCAACTGGGGTTCTTCGGTGTATTTGGTTGCGTGTTGGTGATGGCATTGACGCTGATGTGGTTGATCGTGGCCAAGCGCACCGTACAGGGCGCTTATAAAGGAGAGCTTTTTGTTTCGCCATGCATTGCAGGCCTAGCGAATAAGTAAGCGGGATTAGGTAAAGTCTTGGCCTGACAACCTATAAGCCTTCAGGCCACGCAGGAACACGGACGACGATGAGCCATCCTTCGCAATTCACCTTGCTGCGCACACGGCGTTTTCTGCCGTTCTTCATCACCCAGTTGCTGGGCGCTTTCAACGACAACATTTTCAAGCAATCGCTGATCCTGGCGATCCTCTACAAACTCACCATCGACGGTGACCGCTCGATCTGGGTCAACCTGTGCGCCTTGTTGTTTATCCTGCCGTTCTTCCTGTTCTCGGCGCTGGCCGGGCAGTTTGGCGAGAAATTCAACAAGGACGCACTGATCCGCGTGATCAAAATCGGCGAGATCGTGATCATGGCCGTGGGCGCCACGGGTTTCCTGACTAACCACCTGGAATTGATGTTGCTGGCGCTGTTTGCCATGGGCACTCACTCGGCGCTTTTCGGCCCTGTGAAGTACTCGATCATGCCCCAGGCCCTGCACGAAGATGAGCTGGTGGGCGGTAATGGCCTGGTGGAAATGGGCACGTTTTTGGCGATCCTGGCCGGCACCATTGGTGCCGGGATCATGATGTCGTCCACCCATTACGCGCCGATCGTGGCGGTGGCGATTGTCGGCGTGGCGGTGCTGGGTTACCTGGCCAGCCGCAGCATTCCACGAGCAGCGGCGTCTACGCCGCAACTGCGCCTGGACTGGAATATTTTCACCCAGTCCTGGGCCACGCTGCGCATGGGCCTGGGGCAGACGCCGGCGGTGTCACGCTCCATTGTCGGCAACTCCTGGTTCTGGTTTGTCGGCGCGATCTACCTGACCCAGATCCCGGCCTACGCCAAGGAATGGTTGTACGGCGATGAAACCGTGGTGACCCTGATCCTCACGGTGTTCTCGGTGGGCATCGCCCTCGGCTCAATGCTTTGCGAAAAACTCTCCGGGCGTAAGGTCGAAATCGGCCTGGTGCCGTTCGGTTCATTCGGCTTGACGGTGTTCGGCCTGTTGCTGTGGTGGCACTCTGGCGGCTTTCCGCAGAACGTCCAGGCCAATGACTGGCTGGCGGTGCTCAGTTACGGCCAGGCCTGGTGGGTGTTGATCGATATCCTTGGCCTCGGCGTGTTTGGCGGCTTCTATATCGTGCCGCTGTATGCGCTGATCCAGTCACGAACCGCCGAGAACGAGCGCGCGCGGGTGATCGCTGCCAACAACATCCTCAATGCTCTGTTCATGGTGGTGTCGGCGATTGTTTCGATCCTGTTGCTGAGCGTGGTCAAGCTGTCGATCCCTGAGTTGTTCCTGGTGGTGTCGCTGCTCAACATCGCGGTCAACACCTACATCTTCAAGATCGTCCCTGAGTTCACCATGCGCTTCATGATCTGGCTGCTCAGCCATTCCATGTACCGCGTGGAACACCGCAACCTGGAGGCCATTCCTGATGAGGGCGCGGCCTTGCTGGTGTGCAACCACGTGTCCTTTGTCGATGCGCTGTTGATTGCCGGTTCGGTGCGTCGTCCGATCCGTTTTGTCATGTACTACAAGATCTACCGCTTGCCGGTGCTCAACTTCATCTTCCGCACCGCTGGTGCGATTCCGATTGCCGGACGCAATGAAGATATTCAGATCTACGAAAAGGCCTTCACGCGAATTGCCCAGTACCTGAAGGAAGGCGAGTTTGTGTGTATCTTCCCGGAAGGCAAATTGACCGCCGATGGCGAGATGAATGAGTTTCGTGGTGGAGTTACGCGGATTTTGGAGGAGACGCCGGTACCGGTGATTCCGATGGCGTTGCAGGGGTTGTGGGGAAGTTTCTTCAGTCGCGATCCGAACAAGGGGATTTTCCATCGGATCTGGTCGCGTGTAGTGTTGGTAGCTGGCGAGCCTGTCGATGCAGAGGCGGCGACGCCTGAGCAGTTGCAGGCGGTGGTTGGTGTTTTGCGGGGGAGTGTCAGGTAGTTCTGTACTGGATGTATTGGCCTCATCGGGGCCAAGCCCCTTCCTCCATTAGACCGCGCTCGTCACAACAGCTCGGTCAAATGGGGGAGGGGGCTAGCCCTTGATGGCGGTAGCGGCCTAAGTGCTGATCTTGAGGCCAATAAGCCCGCAAATGATCAGCGCCACACTGGCCAACCGAAACAACGCCATGGATTCCCCAAACAGGATAATACCGGCGATCACGGTGCCCACCGCACCCACCCCGGTCCAGATGGCGTAGGCGGTACCCAGTGGCAGTTCCTTCATGGCCAGCCCCAGCAGGCCGAGGCTGATAGCCATGGCGGTTATGGTCAGGGCGGTGGGCAGTGGCTTGCTGAAACCGTCGGTGTACTTCAGGCCGACGGCCCAGCCGACTTCAAACAACCCGGCAAAAAACAGAATGATCCAGGACATGATGACCTCGCTTCTTCAGGCGGGGTCGTCCCCGGATTCAACGCTCGTTGGCGTCGCGAGGTCGTCCCCGCGAAGCCCGTAGAGTGCCGAAAACGGATCGGGCGATCAAGTTTGCGGGGTGTTCTCCAGGATGCGACGGTCTTCCTTCTCGCTCATGCGTCGGAAATATGTCGACAGCAACGCCCCGGAAATATTGTGCCAGACGCTGAACAGTGCACTCGGCACTGCCGCCAGGGGCGAGAAATGCGCACTGGCCAACGCGGCGCCAAGTCCAGAGTTCTGCATGCCGACTTCCAGTGCCAGCGACTTGCGTTGTGCCAACGGCAGCTTGAACAGTCGCCCAGTGAAGTAGCCCAGCAAGTAGCCGAAGCTGTTGTGCAGCATCACCACGGCCATGATCAGCAGGCCAGATTCGGCAATCTTCGCCTGGCTGGCGGCAACCACCGCCGCGACGATGATCACGATGCTCACCACCGACACCAGTGGCAATACGTCCACCGCGTGGCGAACTCGCTCGCCAAGTACGCGCTGCGCGATCACGCCAAGCACGATCGGCAGTAGCACCACTTGCAGGATCGACCAGAACAGCTCCATGAACGATACCGGCAGCCAGGCCGAGGCCAGCAGCCAGATCAAAGCTGGCGTGAGCAGCGGGGCGAGGAGGGTGGTGACAGCAGCGATGGCCACGGACAGCGCCAGGTCGCCCCGGGCCAACCACGTCATCACGTTGGACGATGTGCCGCTTGGGCAGCAACCGACCAGGATCACGCCGACGGCAATTTCCGGCGGCAGGTGGAATGCCTGGCACAGCAGCCAGGCCACACCTGGCATGATCACAAAGTGCGCAACCACGCCGAGTGCCACGCGCCACGGGTGGCGTGCGACTTCGGCGAAGTCTTCGAGTTTTAGGGTCAGCCCCATGCCGAACATCACCAGACCCAGCAGCGGGACGATGGCGCTTTTCAGCCCGATGAACCAGCTCGGTTCGAGGAAGGCGAGCACGGCGAAAATCAGCACCCAGTAGGCGAAGGTATTGCCGACGAAGCGGCTCAAGGCGGCGAGTGCGCGCATGGGGGTGTCCTTGTTGTTAGATTCTTGAAGTGCAAATGCGATCAAATGTGGGAGGGGGCTTGCCCCCGATGGCGGTATGTCAGCCAACATGTGCGTAGCTGACACACCGTAATCGGGGGCAAGCCCCCTCCCACATTTTGATCTTCAAACGGCTTAGATGCCCTGTGGCGTTTCTTCGCCGCCGAGTGCTTCGATCAACGCCGGCAGGAATTCACCGAAGGTCAGCATCATCAGGGTGAAGCTCGCATCCAGCTGACCCAGTGCCTCGTCGCCGCCGTCCTGTTCCGCCTGATCTTGCAGCAGATCTTCGAACTTCAGGCGCTTGACGGTCATCTTGTCGTCGAGCATGAAGGACAGCTTGTCCTGCCAGGCAAGGGACAGTTGGGTCACCACTTTGCCGGTGGTCAGGTGCAACTGGATTTCTTCGCCAGTCAGGTCCTGACGCTTGCAGCGCACGATGCCGCCGTCTTCGTGGGTGTCACGCAGCTCGCATTCGTCCAGGACGAAGAAGTCATCGGCCGGTTTCTGGGTGGTGACCCAGTCGGTCATGATCGCGGTTGGCGCGTTTTTTACGGTGAGTGGGCGTACTGGCAGGGTGCCGATCACTTCACGCAGGGTGGAAAGCAGGTCTTCGGCGCGTTTCGGGCTGGCCGAGTTGACCAGGATCAGGCCTTGTTTCGGCGCGATAGCGGCGAAGGTCGACGAGCGACGGATAAATGCGCGTGGCAGGAAGGCCTGGATGATTTCATCCTTGATCTGATCGCGTTCCTTCTTATAGACCTTGCGCATCTGCTCGGCCTCGATCTCTTCGACTTTCTCTTTAAGTGCGTCACGCACTACGCTGCCCGGCAGGATGCGTTCTTCCTTGCGCGCGGCAATCAGCAGGAAGTCACCGCTGACGTGGACCAGGGGAGCGTCTTCACCTTTACCGAAAGGCGCGACGAAACCGTAAGTGGTCAACTCCTGGCTTGCACAAGGGCGCGCCAGTTTGGTGGCCATGGCCGCTTCCAACGCCTCGGCATCAACAGGCAGATCTTGGGTCAGGCGATAGATAAGCAGGTTCTTGAACCACATGGGGTGAGTCTCTCCTTTATACAAAGGGGGGCATTATTCTCTTGATAGCGCCCCAGGCCAACCCTGCCTAAGCCATTGGAAGGCCTCAAAAAAAAGATTTAAGAAAGTGCTTGCCAGACCTAGGGTCGCTCCGTAGAATGCGCGCCACACCGAGACGAAGGGTGATTAGCTCAGCTGGGAGAGCATCTGCCTTACAAGCAGAGGGTCGGCGGTTCGATCCCGTCATCACCCACCATTCGCTTCATGTGTTACGCGCAGCGGTAGTTCAGTCGGTTAGAATACCGGCCTGTCACGCCGGGGGTCGCGGGTTCGAGTCCCGTCCGCTGCGCCATATTCGGTAACCTGGAATGCTGAACGCCAGGTCACCACAAAAAGCCCGCTCATTGAGCGGGTTTTTTTTGTCCGAAATATGGCGAAAAGTCGTGCTGGAAACTTTTTTTAAATAAATTGCATTTAAATCAAGACATTACGATTTTTTGGTGTATGATGCGCCCACACCGAAACGAAGGGTGATTAGCTCAGCTGGGAGAGCATCTGCCTTACAAGCAGAGGGTCGGCGGTTCGATCCCGTCATCACCCACCATTCGCTTCATGTGTTACGCGCAGCGGTAGTTCAGTCGGTTAGAATACCGGCCTGTCACGCCGGGGGTCGCGGGTTCGAGTCCCGTCCGCTGCGCCATATTTGCTTCCGCCAAGGCCCACTGAGCGCCTGGAAGCCACGGAAATAGCGGCCTTGTGCCGCTTTTTTCGTTTCTGGAATCCACTGGATTCCACCTCCAGCCACTTGAAAATTGATCCACGGCCGATTGCTGATTGTTGTCCCAATAATTGTGGATGACCTTAGCAGCAGTGTCTTCGCTGAAGACTCATCTGGCCCCACCGCATGCAGGCCTGCTGAACGGTGTCTACGGTGCAGTTCAAACGGCTCATCGTCCTCGATACCCTCTTTGTCCTTGCGCTTTCGTTCACACGATTTGATCTTTCTCTGGGCGGCCAAGGTGCTGTGTTGCAGGCGGTAGGACTCGTTGTCCATTTCGACGATAGGACAGCTGTGTGTCAGCCGATCCACTTGGTAAGTGGCGATATCGGGCAATGAGCCCAGCGCTTGCAACGTTGCAACCTGAACAAACCGACGTCCCGGTTAAATCTTGAATTGCCTCAACAGGCCTTCAAGGCGATGACCGATGGCGTACAGTTCATCGACTGTGTGTACGCCGCTTTGCGTCTGGTCTGCGACGTTTTCAATCGCGTGGGCTATCTGATGGACGCTCCGATTGATTTCTTCGGCGACCGATGTCTGCTCTTGCGCGGCGCTGGCGATGTGCGCGTTCATCGTATTGATGGTGACGATCAACTCGACCGCTTTGCCCAGCGACTGCCCGGCTTGTTCCGCGTGCAGGCTGGCACCATGACCTGCTGCGCCTGAATGGCTCATCGCAGTGACGACCTTGGTTGTGGCCAGGTTAAGGCGCTCGATCATCGCTTGAATTTCCTGGGTACTAAGTTGCGTCCGGCTTGCCAGCGCGCGTACTTCATCGGCAACCACTGCAAATCCGCGCCCCGCGTCCCCGGCTCGTGCCGCTTCGATCGCGGCATTAAGTGCCAGAAGGTTGGTTTGTTCGGCGATTGAGCGGATGACATCAAGCACCGTGACAATGCCTTCTACATCGCCTTGCAGGCTTTTCAACGAGACGCCTCCCGCGGACAAGTCCTCGGTCAGGGTGCCCAGTCGGGCGATGCTTTCATTGACGACCTGCCTGGCGTGCTGGGCCTGCAAATCGGTTTCGCCTGCTGCATCTGAAGCGCTCTGGGCACTGATGGCTACCTCTTGCGCCGCGGATGACATTTGATTAATTGCTGCGGCGACCTGATCGGTTTCCTGGCGTTGCTGTTCCATGACCTGATCGATGCATTTGCTCTGTTCGGCCACTTGGGTGACCGATGTATTCAGCTCTCGGGCCATGCCGACGATCTGGCTGACCAGCCCATGAATCTTATCCGCGAAGGCATTGAACGACACGGCCACCTGGCCGAACTCGTCGCGGCTGATGGGTAAGCGCCGCGTCAGATCGCCTTCGCCCGCTGCGATCTCATCAAGGTGCTCACGAATCCGTGACAGGGGGCGCAGGCTGCTTTTAACCAATAACAAGGCGAGCACGCCGGTGATTCCGAGCGCAACCAAGGCGATGACGGTTATCCCATAGACAAGGCTGCGCACGCGCTGATGGATTTCCCCTCGTACTTTGGCAACCTGGCTTTCGATACTGTCCAGGTTAATCGCGGTGACCACGACCATGTCCCAAGCAGGCAGGTAAAAGCTGTAAGCAAGCTTGGGAACGACTTTATCCGTATTGATCAGGGCGCCTGAATAATTGACGAAGTGGGTGTCGTTCTTCGCTGCGGCCACCATTTCCCGGTTCAGGTAAATTCCATTCTTGTCTTTGCGGTCGCTCATGTTAGTGCCGACGCCTTCGCGGCTGTCGCCTCGAAACAGGCGTACGACCTGACTGTCGTAACCGATGAAATAGCCGTCGTCCCCATACTTCATTTGGGACAGTCGCGCGATCGCCAGCGCACGCGTTGCTTTGTCCCCCGTCTCTGCCTGCGCATACAGTTCCGCTACTGAGGTTCGGGCAAGGTTGGCGTAGTCTTTCAAGCGCTCCCGGCTTTCATCAAGCAGGCGTTCCCGAGTCACCGTGACTTCTTGCTCGGCGCTCGACAGCAGAGTGGTGCTTGTTGTCAGCGCCAGCACCGTGGACAACAGCACCACCGGGGCCAGCACCAGCATCAGTACTTTGTTTTTAAACAGCATGCTTGGGGTTCCTCACCTGAATCTGTATGAACGCGGCCGCAAGGGCCGCGATCGTCGACTTACCAAAGGGCGATGTCATAGGTGAGGTAGAGGCGATTGCTGTCGCGGCCGCGGGAGAACTCAGAACGGTAGACATAGTTGCGCATGCGCACGCCCAGCCCCTTGAACGTGCCGGCTTGCACAACGTAAGCCAGCTCGGTATCACGCTCCCATTCCTTGACCGTGGTCGTGGACTTGCCGTCATTGCCGCTCAGGTAGCGCGTTGAAAAGGTCAAGCCGGGCACGCCGACGGCGGCGAAGTTGTAGCCGTAGTTGAGCATCCAGGTCTTCTCATCCTCCTCAATGAATTTGCCGATGCCCGCATTACTGAATGAGTAGACGGTTGCGCCGCTGATGTAGGGTAAACCGGCATCACCGCGAAGGGTTTGGTAGCCGCCTCCGACGGTATGGCCTGCGATCACGTAGGACAACTGGCCGCTGAGCATGTCATTGTCGATTTTGCCTGCGTAGGCAGAGCCGCTATCAACGCTGTTGAAGTAGCGCAGGTCGCTGGTCAGCACGCCACCGGCAAGCGGAAGGTCGTGCTGGATGCCGGCAAAGTTCTGTCGGTAAAAGTTCTCCAGCTCCCCGTAGAAATAGCTCAGGCGAACATTCTTACCCCATTTGTACTCGGCCCCGGCGTAATTGAAATCTCCCGACTTTTCCCCGCTGTAGCCATCAGGCACGATCGGCACGCTGTCGGTGGAGTCCCGTAATTTGAAACGGTCCAGATGCCCTCCGGTGACGGTCAGGTTCTCAATGTCGGTGCTACTGACCTGGGTGCCCTGGTAGGTCTGGGGCAATAAGCGTGCATCGTTGTAAATCAGCACCGGCGTCTTGGGCAGCAAGGTGCCGTACTTGACGGTGGTTTTGGCGAACCTGACTTTTGCGGTAGCGCCGGCGCTGGCAAACTCGTCGGCCGCTCGCCCGTCATCATGCACCGGCATAAGCCCGGTGCCACTGCGACCGCGCCCTGAATCAAGCTTTACGCCATACAGCCCCAGGGCATCCACGCCGAAGCCGAGGGTGCCGGCGGTAAATCCGGACTGATAGTCCAGCAGAAATCCTTGGGCCCACTCGGTGCGTTCGCTTTTTGCGGTGCGCGCAGCCCGTGCGCTCAAGCCGTGCTCGTCGCGAAAGTTCTCGTTGAAATACACGTTACGCAGTTGCAGCTTGAGTTTGCTGTCATCAATAAAACCTTCGGCGTTGGCCCCTGCGACGGGTACCAGGCCTAACGCGCAAAACAAAGCCCGACGGGTATACACATGGTTCATGGCAAATGACTCGTTGTTGTTATTTGGGGTACAGGGCGACACGCGCCTCGTGAGTGAGGCGCGATGGAAGGCAGCAGAGGTTGTGGGTGAATCAGGTGAACAGGCTGATGGCCCCGGTCAACAAGGCCAGCGCGGTGACGACCAGAGAGGTCAGCACTGCCCATTTGACGGTGGCCTTCTGGAAGTCGCCAATATCGCGATCGACCATGCCCACCAGCAACAGGGTCGAGGCCACCAGCGGACTCATGAGGTGAACGGGCTGCCCCAGGATCGAGGCGCGCGCGATTTCCACCGGGTCGATGCCATAAGCGGCGGCGGCATTAGCCAGGATCGGTACCACACCAAAATAGTAAGCGTCATTGGACAGTACAAAGGTCAGCGGCATGCTGGTGATCGCAACCACCAATGGAAACAGGTGACCCCAGGACGGCGGGATCCAGTCGACGAGGGTCTGTGCCAGGGCATCCACCATCTTTGTGCCGGAGAAGATCCCGGCAAAGATCCCGGCGGCAAATACCAGCAACACCACAGTCATGGCATTGCCCGAGTGCGCCAGGATGCGTTCTTTCTGAATGTCCAATTGCGGGTAGTTGATCATCAGCGCGAGCACGAAGCCGATCAGGAACAGGATCGCGGAATGCATCAGCCCCATCACCAGGGCCGCCATCACCGCTATAACCAGCACCAGATTGACATACGCCAGCTTCGGACGTTTGTGGGGCGTGTCCTCAAGAATCGCGTTGATGTAGCAATCGCCGCCGCCGCTTTGCAGTTGCACGTTGCCGATACGCTTGCGCTCTGCGCGACCCAGTATGAAGGCCGTGAAGATCACCCACAGGGCACCGCCGATCATGGTCGGCAGCAACGGCACGAAGTATTCACCGGCATCCAGGCCCAGCGCGGCAATAGCCCGTGTCGCGGGGCCGCCCCAGGGCGTCATGCCACTCATGATGCTCAGCGACAGCATGGAGATGGTCGCGAGGATCATCGGGTTCATGCCGATACGTTTATACAGCGGCAGCATCGCTGCGCAGGTGATCATGTAGGTCGTTGTGCCGTCGCCATCGAGAGCCACCAACAACGACAGTAAGGCAGTGCCTACCGCGATCTTCATCGGGTCGCCATTGACCCGCTTCAGGATTTTGCGGATCAGCGGGTCGAACAAGCCTGCGTCGATCATCAGGCCGAAGAACAGGATTGCAAACAACAGCAGTGCGGCAGACGGTGCGACCATTTTCAGGCCGTCTAGCATCATCTTGCCGGTGGTGCCGCCAAAGCCACCTATGACCGCGAAGACAATAGGCACCACAGTGAGTGCGACGATCGGCGACAAGCGTTTCGTCATGATGAGGAAGGTGAATACGACCACCATGGCCAAGCCAAGGAAAGCGAGCATAGAACGATTCTCTTGTTGTTATCGTAAAAATGGCTGACGCCGAGGCGCACGAGCCCTGACCCGCCGGGCGGCACAACGGCGCCTGGCGGGGAGGGGGGGTCAGTCAAGTCAGGGGGGAGGTGTTATCCGGTTTTCTCTAGGCGCGTTTGGCGACCTTCAAATCTTTCCAGGCGTTTCCTGGTGCCTCGGAAGATTTTGCGTCGAGCATCCGGTTCAGCGTTTCGCGGTGGCAGGCATTTTCAGACATCGAAATCACTACCGTTGCTACAGCGTTACTGGCCAAGCTGGTCAGGGCGCGCGCTTCAGACATGAAGCGGTCAACGCCGATCAGCAATGCCAGGCCGGCCAATGGGATGTCGTGAATGACCGTCAGGGTCGAGGCAAGCGCCACGAACCCGCTGCCAGTAACGCCGGCGGCACCTTTGGAGGACAACAGCATGATCGCCAGCATGGTGATGATTTGCGTCAGGCTCAGGTCGATGTTGCAGGCCTGGGCAATGAAAATCGCCGCCAACGAGAGGTAGATGGCCGTGCCGTCCAGGTTGAACGAGTAGCCGGTGGGCAGTACCAGGCCCACGACGCCTTTTTTGCAACCCAGTGCTTCGAGTTTCTCCAGCATGCGCGGCATCACAGGTTCCGTGGAAGAGGTGCCGAGTACCACCAGGAACTCTTCCCGAAAGTAGCGCAGCAGTTTCCACAGACTGAAGCCGTTGGCGCGGCAAATGCTACCCAGTACCACGAAGACGAAAAAGCCGCAGGCGATGTACAAGGTCATGATCAACTTCGCCAGCGAACCCAGCGAGGTGATGCCGTACTGGCCGACAGTGAACGCCAAGGCCCCAAAAGCGCCGACCGGTGCAAAACGCATCAGGTAAGAAAAGATCTTGAAGACCATTTGCGAGGCGGATTCGAGCACGTCGAGTACCGGTTTGCCACGCTCGCCCAGCGACGACAAGGCAAAGCCGGACAACACCGCAATAAACAGCACCGGCAACACCTCACCTTTACTGAAGGCGCCGATAAAAGTCTCGGGAATGATGTGCATGAAAAACTCCACAACCCCAAGCTTTGCGGCCGACTCCGTGTATTGGGCCAATCCTTTAGTGCTCAACTGGGTGGGATCAATGTTCATGCCGGCGCCCGGCTGGAACACGTACACCGCGACCAGGCCAATCAATAGGCTGATCACCGTCAGGACGAAGAACAGCAGCATGGTTTTGCCGAGCAGGCGTCCGAGCGAGCGTTTGTCGCTCATCCCGGCGATGCCGGTGACGATGGTGCAGAACACCACGGGGGCAATCATCATCTTGATAAGTTTGATGAACGCGTCACCCAGCGGTTTGAGTGCAATGGCCTGCTGGGCCCAGAAATGCCCGACCACGATGCCGAGCACCACGGCGCAGAGAATCTGGAAGTAGAGCGATTTAACAACTTTCATGGCATCACCCATTTTTAGAATTGTGCGGATGCAAAAATGCCAACGACCGCCGGAATTATCCGGCGAGGCGCTGAGAGTCAGTGGCGTAGACGTAACCGGAAAAAAGCCTGCGCGCGGTGCGTACGACGGACGCTTGAATTGTCTCACCGTTGACGCCGGTGTAGGACAATACGACATCAATTCCGCCGCTCGGGTGTTCGATACGCACCGCTTCAAGGCGCGGCGTACTGATCCCGCCGAGCATCTGCGCGACGATGCTGCCCTCTATCACGCACGCGGTAGCTAAACCAATCGAGCCCGTAATGGCCAGCGCGCGGTGGCAGCTGTGTGGCATGAAATAGCGAACCTGAATCGTACCGCCGGCTTTCGCAGGCGACACCAGGACCGGCTTGGGAATTACCTTGTTGCTGACATCGCCTAAGCCCATGGCCAAGCCGGCCTGAAGCCGCAGTGTCTCAAGGCGTCGCAGGAATTCTTTATCAGCGTCCAGTTCCGCTGGGGTCTCATCGCCACGCTTGCCCAGTTGGCTGGCCTCGACGAGCACCATGGGCATCGCCATGTCGATACAGGTCACCGCAATGCCGTCGATGACGTCTTGCGTGTTGCCGGTGGGAAAGAGTTTGCCAGTCTTGCTGCCGGCTGCATCCAGGAAGGTCAATTGCACCGGCGCCGCGGTACCGGGCACGCCATCAATGGCGGTATCACCCTCATAACTGACTTTGCCATTCGGTGTGTACACCTCGGAATGGATGAACGTCCCAGTGTTTACGTTGCGAATACGCACACGAGTGCGTTCTTGGGTAGCTTTGACCAGACCCTGTTCGATGGCGAACGGGCCAACCGCGCACAGCATGTTGCCGCAGTTGGGTGCGCTGTCGACCCGGCGTTGTGAAACCATCACTTGAACGAACAAGTAATCAACGTCCGCATCCGGGTGCAGCGAAGGGCTGACAATCGCAACCTTGCTGGTTTGCGGATTGCCACCGCCAATTCCGTCGATCTCCAGTTCATGGCCGGAGCCCATCAGGTTGAGTAGCAGTTCGTCACGGGCCTCAACGGCTGCGGGCAAGTCCCAGTCGAGAAAAACCGGACCTTTTGAGGTACCACCACGCATCAGCACACAGGGAATTCTTTGCATGACACTGACTCTTGTTGATCAATCGGTGTAATTGATGTTCTTGGAGCAAGAGTCTCAAGCTTTAAAAAATGTTTCAAATGCAAAAATTGAAGCGATTATTGCGTTTTGCGAATGATAAATTTACGCTGAATTTCTTTTTGACGCCTTCTGCTGACGAGATAAGACATGGAATATGAGCTAAACGATATCCGATCATTCGTGAAAATCGCCGAACTTGGGAGCTTTCACGAAGCAGCTGATGCCTTGCATCTGTCTCAACCCGCACTCAGTCGGCGGATAAAAAAGCTGGAAGAGGGGTTGGGCACCGCATTGCTTGATCGCACCACGCGCAAGGTCAGTCTCACGAGCGTCGGCCGTGACTTTCTTCCAAAGGCACGTCGGTTGCTGGACGACTTCGATGAGTCGATTCTCAATATCCGTGAATTGGCCGAACGCCAGATTGGCCGTGTCACCCTGGCGTGCATCCCTACTGCCGCATTCTATTTTTTGCCCTCAGTGATCCGCCTGTATAACGAGCGCTATCCAAAAATACGCATCCGTCTGCTGGATTTGAGTGCCAATGAGGGGCTTGAAGCGGTACTGCGCGGGGAAGCCGACTTCGGTATCAATATGATGAGTGGGCAGCATCCGGACATTGAGTTCGTCCCATTGGTCAGCGAACCTTTTGTATTGGCGTGCCGGCGTGATCATGAATTGGCCGGACGCAGTTCGGTCACCTGGTCTGAATTGAGCGATTACCGTCTTATCGGGGTAGGGCGCCTGAGCGGTAACCGGATGCTGCTCGATCACGCGTTGTCTGGCTTGAGTTGGCGGCCGCAATGGTTCTACGAAGTCCAGCACCTCTCTACTTCGCTGGGGCTGGTGGAGGCTGGGCTGGGGGTTTCGGCGATGCCGAGCCTGGCTATGCCGGCGGAAGATCATCCCACTTTGGTCAGCGTCCCGTTGATCGAGCCAGTGGTAAACCGCTCATTGGGCCTGGTCTACCGCCGCGGGGCATCGCTCTCGCCGGCAGCGGAAAAATTCGTCTCGATACTGCTTGAGCAGTGGCCGCAATGAGCCATACGGCGAGTATTTTTTCTCAAACCCGACGCGGCTCGCCCTCGGCAATCTTGCGCATCAGACTCAGGTAGCGACTCGCTGCCAGCCCCAGGGGGCGGTTCTTTACCCAGATGATATCGACCCATAACCGCATCTGACTTGGCATGTAGTCAAACACCACCTCCGTCAATGCACCCGAAGTGATCAAGGGTTGTACCAGCGGCTGTGGAAGATAAGCCCAGCCCAATCCTTGCTGCACCAGGTCCAGCGTTGCCAGGTAATTGTCGCTGTGCCAAATGCGCCGTGACAGCACAACACGTGGATCAGAGTCGGTAGGTCCTCCAGTGGCCACGATGATCTGCCGAACGTTGACCAGTTGCTCTTCACTTAAGGGGCTTTTCTTGCCGGCGGCGGCAGGATGATCAGGAGAGGCAACGGCCACCAGCAACTGGCTTCCCGCCTCAAGAAACGTCTCCCGCTCGTCGAGCCCTGGTCGTTCAAATCCAAGCGCCAATTGCACACGTCCCTCATGGAGCATGCGCATCGCCTCCGGATGGGACGCGGAGCGAATCTCGATTTCAAGCGTGGGGAACTCGCTGGCGATAATGGACAGCGGACGATTCCATACGCCTGTTTGCAACTCCGGCGCCATCGCAAGGACCAGGCGCTCCTCCAACCCTTGATGAAGCTGGAGAGCATGGGCGTCCAGCAGGTTTAGCTGGCTGGCGACCTGTCGTGCCTGGGGCTCAAGTGCTTTGGCGGCGGCTGTAGGAATGGCTTTGCGGGTTGATCGGTCAAAAAGTAATAAATCCAGCTCTGCTTCAAGCTGCGACACCGCCATGTTGATGGCCGAGGGTACCCGGCCCAATTTGCGTGCGGCGGCAGAAAAGGAGCCGCTGTCGACAACCGCAAGGAAAACTTTCAGTGACTCACTGGTAAACGCCATGGTGGTTGTCAGATTTTCTGATGATGATCGTCTTTATTTATCAGATTTATTAGCCTAATTTCCACTTCTATTACAAGTTAAGTACGTGGGGAACACCATGTTAAATACTGATTTGAGGGGGCAAGTGGCACTTATCAGTGGTGCCGGAAGTGAAGCGGGTATTGGTATGGCGATCGCACGCAGGCTGGGTGCAGCGGGCGCGAGATTGATCATCACCGCTAGCAGCAACCGCATCGAGGATCGAGTTAAAGAGTTACTCGCAGAAGGGTTTGAAGTTGAAGGCCGGGCAACTGACCTAACCGATGAACGTCAGGTGCGTGAATTCGGCCTATGGGCCGCGTCAGTCTGGGGGCGGGTCGATATTCTGGTGAACAATGCCGGTATGGCCATGCAAGGAAGCCCTGAAGTTCTCTCGGAATTGGCAACGATGGAACTGCATGAGTGGAATCTTTCACTGGCCAGAAACGTAACGACCGCTTTTCTTCTGACACGGGCCGTTTTGCCCGGTATGAGGGCGAGAAGTTACGGGCGCATTGTCAATATCAGTTCGACCACGGGCACCCGAGGGAGCAATCCGGGGGAAGCCGCTTATAGCGCCGCCAAGGCAGCGATGGTGGGCATGAACATGGGGCTTGCGCTTGAAGTCGCCAAGCAGGGGATTACCGTCAACAGCGTGGCCCCCGGCTGGATCACCACGGGCTCAACCACGCCCGTTGAAGCCGAGGCGGGGCGCTTCACCCCGATTGGGCGCGCAGGCAGCCCCCGCGAAGTGGCGGCGGCGGTTGCATTTCTGGCATCGCCTGACGCCAGTTACATCACTGGGGAAGTCCTCGTAGTGGATGGCGGTAACTGTCTGGTCGAGAACAAAGCCCCTCACGGCGATTATTAAGTTTGAATACGCTTTAGCGCGCTCAATCCACGATATTGGGCGGGGGCTATAACCGAGATTTATAAAAGCGCGATGTATCAAAGAACCGTTGAGTTCTTTGAGCTGTATCCGGCTGTCATTCAGCAACGGACTTTTAATTAAGTTGATAATTAACATAGGGTATTGATCATGTCGAAAAGTGGAATTAGTGAATCAGCGATTGCTGCTTTTACCGCCTCCGAGCGTGCCCGGTTTATAGAAAACAACCCAACTTCACTGGCGCTGGCCGAGCGCGCCAAGGCGAATCTGTTCAACGGTGTGCCCATGCACTGGATGAGCGACTGGTCGATGCCTTCGCCGCTCTTCGTACAGCGTGCAAAAGGGGCGCGCTTCACCGACGTTGACGGGCATGAATACATAGACTTTTGCCTTGGCGACACCGGCACGATGTTTGGTCATTCACCTGATCCTATTGTCCGCGCCATAACGGAGCAGGCGAATAACGGCTTGACCACGATGCTGCCGGGCGAAGACGCGGTGGTCTGCGGCGAGTTGCTGGCTCGGCGATTCAAGCTGCCTTACTGGCAAGTGACCGCCAATGCGACTGACGCCAACCGGTATGTGCTGCGCTGGGCGCGCGCGATCACCCAGCGCAACGTCTTGCTGGTGTTCGATGGCTGCTACCACGGCACCGTGGATGACGTGATGGTGCGCTACCGCGACGGCAAAACAGTGCACCGTTCAGGTCTTGTCGGCCAAGCCTACGACTTGAGCCAATACAGTCGATCCATCCCCTTCAACGATGTCGCCGCACTGGAGGCTGCGTTAGCCCAGGGCGATGTGTGCGCGCTGATGTGCGAGCCGGCGATGACGAACATTGGCATGGTCCTGCCGGATCCGGAGTTCATGCAAAAGTGCCGAGAGCTGACCCTTAAATATGGCAGCCTGTTGGTCATTGATGAGACCCACACTATTTCCACCGGCCTCGGTGGATGCACTCGCCAGTGGGATTTGAAACCCGACTTTTTCGTGGTGGGTAAACCCATTGCAGGTGGCGTGCCTTGCGCGGTGTTTGGCGTTAGCGAGCCAGTCGCCTCGGCTATGCGCGACGTCCAGAAGACCATCAGCGAGGAGAGCGGCGGGCATGGCCACAGTGGCATGGGAACGACGCTGTCCGCCAATGCCCTGGCGATGCGTTGCATGCGCGTCAGTCTTGAAGAGGTCATGACAGAGTCTGCATACGAGCACATGTTGCCCCTGGCCTCAAGGCTGGCTCAGGGATTCCGACGGTTGTTCAAGCGGCACCAACTGAACTGGTCTGTCACAGAGTTGGGCGCGCGTTGTGAGTTTCAATTCTGTGCTACCTCGCCAAGAACAGGCGCGCAAGCCGAGGCGGCTTTTCATGACAGCCTTCAAATGGCGCTGCATCTTTATCTCATCAACCGCGGAATCCTGATCACGCCTTTTCACAACATGACCCTGTGCTGTCCGCAAACAAGTGATGCGGATATCGACAGGCTGATCGCTGAGTTGGATAACGCGCTGACCACCCTGCTTGCCCTACCTGGCGCGCGGGTTATCGCTTCATAACTGCACGTCTGAAAACGCCATTGTTCTTAAATACTGCCAGTCGCTTGAATAAGCGCTAAGAGGTTTGACATGCAATTCGCGGATAAAAAAGAGGCCGTAGATTATCTGGCCGCCCACCCTGAAGTGCTGAGCATCGAGTTGTTCCTTATCGACGCGAATGGCGTTCCACGGGGCAAATTGTTGCATCGCGACGAACTGCTGGCGATCTACGAAAATGGTCGGCCATTGCCAAGTTCCATTCTCGCCTTGACCGTGCAGGGTGAAGACGTAGAAGACACAGGCTTGGTCTGGGATGTTGCTGACGCCGATTGTTGGACGTACCCCTTGGCGGGAAGCCTGACCTTGCAACCCTGGCGCACCAACCCCACCGGTCAAGTGCAGGTGAGCATGCACCCGACCCAAGGTATTCCCGCCGCACCGGCGGACCCGCGCCACGTGCTGGTGAACACCATTGAGCGGCTGAAAGCCGATGGATTCCATCCGGTCATGGCCGTCGAGTTGGAGTTCTACCTGCTGGACCGACAACGCGACGTCAACGGTCGGCCGCAGCCGGCGTTGCAGACCAATGGCGTACGCCCTGTTGCTCCACAGGTCTATGGCGTGTACGAGCTGGAGCAACTTCAACCGTTTCTTGATGACCTCTACGCGGCGTGCGCGCTGCAGGGGTTGCCGGTACGTACGGCGATATCCGAGTACGCGCCAGGCCAGGTCGAGTTGACGCTGGAGCATCGTTTCGACGCACTCCAGGCCATTGATGAAGGCGTACGTTACAAACGCCTGGTCAAGGGGGTGGCCAACAAACATGGTCTGCAAGCGTGCTTCATGGCCAAGCCATTCAGCGATCAGGCCGGCAGCGGTATGCACCTGCACGTCAGCCTGGCCGACGAGCACGGGAATAACCTGTATGCGAGTGAAGACCCACAGGGTACGCCACTGTTGCGGCACTCCATCGGCGGGATGATGGAGACCTTGTTTGACTCGCTGGCGATATTTTGCCCCCATGCCAATTCCTATCGACGCTTCCAGACCGGTAGTTACGCGCCGCTGGCTAAAAGTTGGGGCGTCAACAACCGTACGGTGTCGTTCCGCGTGCCCGGCGGCCCTGCCATCAGTCGGCACATCGAACACCGCATTTGCGGTGCCGATGCCAACCCCTATCTCGCCGCTGCCGCGTTACTGGCGGGTATTCACCACGGCATCACTCATCAAAGCGATCCCGGCGCGGCGATTGTGGGGAATGGCTATGAACAGGCGACCGATTTTCTACCCACCGACTGGCTGACAGCGTTGCAGGCACTGCAACGCTCAACCTGGGCACGTGAGGCGCTGGGCGCTGAATTCCTGAAGGTGTTCCTGGCGATCAAGTGGCGCGAGTTCCGTCAATTCAATGCTGAAGTCGGAGAGCAGGACTGGCGCTGGTACCTCACTCACGCATGAATATCGACCCGTCGGGACGCCTTGGAACGGACCGCTGAGGCTACCTGACCTTTTTCTTGCGTGGCTGGCGCGTGGCCAAATGCTCGAAGCAAAAAGAGGCCGTGCCGAACACGGCGATTATGGTCAGCACGATCATGCCTAGGGTTGAGTTTTCCACGATGGGCGTCCTACGTGATGGAGTAGGCGTCCACGTTAGAGTTACGGCGAAAGCGCCTCAATAGACCCGACGCAATCCTTACGACGCCGGGCCCATTATTACGCACTCTTTACGGGGCGTTGCGGCTGTGGCGGTAATCGCTGACGGCCTCGTACACCGCCTTGCGCAAGCGGTTGATACCACCGATAGGGCGGTGTTCTTCCACGCCGAACCACGGGTTGAATGACTGGTTGTCACACGCCAGGTTCTGTTCGGGTGTATCGAAGTCCTGAGCCGGGATTCGCACCTTGGCCACGCTCTCGTAGGGCGCATCGCTTTCTTTCCACTCGATGCTGGTGTCTTCGATCGGCATGAATTTCTGCGGGTTCTGCCGCTGGATCTGCAACACGAAACACGCCGGGACGCGGTCCGTGGACAACTGCTGGCTCAGGGCGCTGCGCAGGAAGTTCGGCAGGTCCTGGTTCTGTTTGGGCAGGACGTATTCCGGGCAGCTCTGCGGGTCTGGCGCCACGCGGAACTTGGCATTCGCCGCGCCGAACTTGTAGGGCGATACCGAGAAATACGTAGTTTGCGTCGGGCTTGCCGGGGCCGGTGCCAGGGTTGCCAGGGCGATAAATAGATGACGCACCTGCCAAGTGCGTGGGTCAGCCTTGGGGAAGAACGCCAAGACTTTTTTGCCATCGGCCTGGGCGCCGATGTTCTGCGCGTATTCCGCCACATCGCTGACAAAGAAGTTCGGATGGCTAAACATCACGAAGTCCTGTTCCGTGCGGGTCTGCTGGCCGGCCAGCAGTTGTTTGCCCGGCACGTCCAACAGCTTGAGCGCCATGCCCCGGGCATCGCGAATGCTGTCGAACTGCGGGTAGGCGTTGCCGTTGGACAACCGCATCATGGCCTGCCAGGTCTTGCCCGGTTCGGCGAATACACCCTGGCGTAATGCCGGGTCGAGATCCGCCAGTACGCTGACTTCGGCCTTCACGCAGCCGTGGGCCTTGGCATGGGCATCGCGCAGGTAGCGCGTGCCTTCGCGGTGCTGGTCAACGATGCGCACCGCCGTCTGGATGATGCCCTGAGTCATCGCGGCTTCACCTGCCGGGACGTGTTCATCCGGCGACACCGGCCCGCTGTGCTGCCAGGCATACCAGGCGGTAGCGGCCAGCCAGCCAAGCAAGCCCAGTCCGACCAGCCACAACAGGGTCTTGCCGAGAAACCTACCAATGCGCAGCCACAGGCGGGCGAGCAGGGACGGTTGGTCGTATCGAGATCGAATCATCATGGCAATTGTTGCTCCAGCGGGCCGCCCAGCACTTTGAGGTATTCCAGCAGCGCCCAGCGTTCCTGCGGCTGCAGGCCACGGCCGATGACGCCTTTGCCACGAGCGCCTGCACGGAATTCGTGGCCGCTGTTGTGGTTGCCGGTAATTTTGGTATCGAACAGAAAAGCATTCTTGAACGCCGCAGTCTCGAAGCCGAGATGGCGAGGGTCGTAGTCGAAGGTGCCTTTATAGAACGTGGTGCTGCGCTCGTCCTGGGGCGAGAGCAATTGGTAGATCGTCGGCACCGAACCGTTATGCAGGAATGGCGGGGTGGCCCACACGCCCGCCAGTGGACGGGCCTTGTAGGCACGCAGCTCGCGCACGCCAATCGGAAGGCCAAAACCATCCAGGCGCGGGCGTTCGGCCGGTGTGACACCGGCGGCGCGGTAAGCGTGGTCTTCGACGAAGGCGGTGACATACGCCAGGCCCTTGGCCACGGACATTTTTTTCAGGTCCAGGGGTTCGGTTGGCGTCGGGTGCAGTTGGACATTCAGCTTGGATAGCTCCGCAGGGTCCCATTGCAGGGCGCTTAGGTCATAGCGCTGGTCTGCGATGTTGGTGGCGGTGCCGGGGTCGGTACCGATGTAGTCCACCGGCAGCATTTTCAGTGTCTGCACAGGGCGGCCACCTTCCTGGCTGACGGTGGGCACGTGGCAGCCGGCGCAGTTCTCGGCGAACAGCGCGCGGCCCTGAGCGGCTAGGGGCTTGTCGATAGGCCCGAACAATTCTTCGGGCCAGGTGGGCGGTTTGAGGCGTTGCAGGGTTTCTTCGATCAGGTGGAGGTCGCGCACTCGTACGCTGGACGGGTAACGCGCATCGCCTTGAAGCGGTTGGCCAGCGCCATCGAAAAACGTCAGGGTCGCCCCCACACCGAGCGCTTCGCCGATATTCCGTGCCATCGGTTGCTGGGCCGAGCCGTTCCATTGCACCCAATCGAAGGTCCAGATATCCCACAGCTGTGGGTAGTCCACAGGTGCGTTGGCGACGCGATAATTTTCCGGGGATATGGCATCGCCGAAGCTGGCATTGGCAATGCGGCCAAACGCGTCGGTACGGCCCGGCCCTTCTTCGGTGGGGTAGAGGCCGCGGTGTGTATCGTTCCAGGCGACTTTTAGGAACTTGTTCAGCGACTGCTTGAAGTCCTGGCGCAGTTGGCTGTGTTCGGCGTCGTAACGATCCCCCAGCACCTGACGGGCGAAGCGTTCGAATTTCCATGGGTTGTAATAAGTCGCTGCAAGGCTGGCGACCAAGGCCTGGCCAAAGCTGCCGCCGCGTAGTGTCGGCACGCTGGAGGGCAGCACATGCTGGGCCGAGCCGCCGTCAATCCGCAGGGCCTGACCCTTGAAGTGCAGCTCGCCGGTGTGGCATGCGGCGCAGGTGATGTCCAAGTACTCAACGTTGCTGCCCGCGTTTTTATGTCGGGCAAAACCTACCGGCAGGTTGCCGGGGTTTTGCGCGATGGGCACTTGCTTGGGATCCACAAGGAAACCGAAGCGCGCCAGGTACTCTGGCGTGGCAAAACGTCCCTCGGAGAACGGCAGCTCCAGGGCGGTGAACCAGTCGTAATGCAGGCCTTTTACCTGGGTGCCTTGGGGCGTGAAGTAATAGGTCTGGCGGTCGGCGGCGCTCCATTGATTCTGATAGTGCACCTGCTCCACGGGCACGTAGTTCGGTAGCTTGGGGTTAACGGTGTAATAGAGCACCACGGCCAGTGATAGGACCAGAATGGCGAATATCAGGAGTAAAACACGGGAAAAAATGCGCAAGATAACTATCCTTGTCGAGTTGTAGCGTTGTTATGCCACTACGCCATAAGTGCGGCAAGTGGCCATGAGCCTTATGAGAGGCGGTCCCGCGATCCGTCGCGGACGCCCATCATGAATGAAAATGCTTTTAAACACGTGAACTTATCGGAAGTTTCCTGCTCACATGCCGGTAGCCATTGGTCGTGGCCGCCTGATAAGCTCGCGACTTTATTCGAATGCCCTATTGGCGCATGAACAAGGAAATAGCATGAAACAGCATCGGTTGGCGGCGGCGGTGGCCCTGGTTAGCCTGGTACTTGCGGGTTGTGACTCGCAGACCAGCGTAGAGCTGAAAACCCCGGCGCAAAAAGCTTCCTACGGCATCGGCCTGAACATGGGCAAAAGCCTTGCTCAAGAAGGCATGGATGACCTGGATTCCAAAGCAGTAGCCCAGGGCATCGAAGATGCCGTTGGCAAGAAAGAGCAGAAGCTCAAAGACGACGAACTGGTTGAAGCGTTCGCCGCACTGCAAAAACGTGCTGAAGAACGCATGACCAAAATGAGCGAAGAGTCGGCAACCGCCGGCAAGAAATTCCTCGAAGACAACGCCAAGAAAGACGGCGTCGTCACCACCGCTTCCGGTCTGCAGTACAAGATCATCAAGAAAGCTGACGGCGCACAGCCTAAGCCGACTGACGTGGTGACTGTTCACTACACCGGTAAACTCACCAACGGCACCACCTTTGACAGCTCCGTGGATCGCGGCAGCCCGATTGACCTGCCGGTCAGCGGCGTTATCCCAGGTTGGGTCGAAGGCCTGCAACTGATGCACGTCGGCGAGAAGGTCGAGTTGTACATCCCGTCCGACCTGGCCTACGGCGCCCAGAGCCCAAGCCCGGCGATTCCAGCCAACTCCGTGCTGGTATTCGACCTGGAACTGCTGGCCATCAAGGACCCAGCCAAGGCTGAAGCTCCTGACGCACCAGCCGCCAAGAAGTAATAGGCGCCTGAACACACAACGCCCCGTCTCGACGGGGCGTTGTTGTTTCTGAAGCACTTACATTGCGGTTTGGGCAAATCCAAACGAACATCCCTGGCCAGTGGCAGTCTGATATAAGGCTAAGGCAGCACTAGCCGCACACAACCGCCAAGTCAATGAAATCTTGGGTTTTTTTGATGTGCGCAAAAAACGCCCGATCTGACTGAAAGCCTTTTAAACCGTGGCTTTCAGCCAGTAAAACAGGCTCTGTTCACAAGGTTATCCACAATTTGTGTGGATAACCTTTCTGTTTGATGGAACTGGAGTGACAGATGAAACCGCCCTTCAATTTCACCCGTTTCCTACCCATGGCTGCACGCTTGCTGGGCCGCGGGCGCCTGCCGACCCTGCTGTTCGCGGTGGCCGCCAAGGGGTCAAGCCAGGGCAATCGCCTGGGCAAGCTCAAGGATGATTTCAAACTGCTCCAGGCCCTGTGCCTCGCGTACTGGCGGGGAGAGTATCGGGCGATCAGCCCCAAGGCGCTTATCTCGGTGGTAGCGGGGCTGATGTACTTCCTCAGCCCGATTGATGCGATTCCGGACTTTATCCCGATGTTCGGCATGCTCGATGACATCGCCGTACTTGCGTGGGTCATGAAGACCCTAGAGGGCGAACTGAGCGCTTTTCGCGCCTGGCGTGATGCGCAGCGCCCGGAAAAGCTCGCGGTGGTTGAGCGTTTGCCTGCGACACCGGCCTTGCTGGCTAAGGAAAACCCGCAAAAAAACGGATGAGGCAGCTATCCCCTGCGACCTTTGTGGCTGTTAGGATTACACTCCTAAGGAAAGAGCTTACTCAGTAAGTGCAGTTATCCTACGGGGCAGTCATGGATATTCAGATAATTTCACGCAATGGCGAACCCGAGTACGCGGTGTTGCCATGGGATCAGTACCAGGCGCTGCTAAAAGCTGCCGGTCAGCAACAGCCTTCACCGCCTCCTTCTCGTACTGTCCAACCCGCACCTGACCAGGACTTGCGCCCGCTCGCAGACCTGCGCGGTTTGCGTGAAACCAAGGGCCTGGCGATTGAAGTGCTGGCTCGCACCGTGGGCATCAGCCCGTCGTATCTCGGATTGATCGAAAGTGGTGAACGTCAGCCGGATGCCGCGATACGACGCAGCCTGGCCTGGGAATTAGGCGTTGCAGGTTGGAGGGATGAATCTTGAGCCTACGTATCAGCCGTCAGCATTGGGATGGGTTACTTAACGAACTGGACCAGGCGCGCCGCCAGCGCCATCTGTTGACTTACCGCGCGCTGCTGGAGCGCCTGCAGTTTCCGACGCCGGCGATGCAAACCCTGGCCGCTGCTCTGGAGCACCTAGCGGCACTGGACGCCAAGGCTGAGCAACCGTTGCGCAGCTCCCTGGTGATCAGCCAGGGCGCCAGCCGCCTGCCGCGTACCGGCTTCTTTGAATGCGTGGAGCGCCTCGGGCGCTTCAGCGGACCCTCCGATGGCGTGGCCGCGGCGTCCTGGCATGCCTCCGAAGTGGTGCGGGTGTTCGAATACGAGTATCCGGAGTCGGCCGAGGCCTAAAGCGTCTGGGGCAACATGTCCATGCTGTCGATCACATGGATGCTGTAACCAGCCACATCCTTGGCATGGTGCTTGGCCTGCGACGCCAATTCCGCCAACTGGCTGGCATCGAGTTGTCCACAGGCCTGTGGATACAAATGCACCACTCCAATCGACAACGACAGCAGCGCAAATTCCTGGCGCACGCCCTGACGGTTCAGTGCCACAAAGCAACCAGCGTCGAGATGCTCGGCGCGGTAGAAACGCCGGCATTGGGTATGGAAGTCATCCAGCAACTGGTTGAGCCGCTTGCGCCATTCCTGTGGCCCCAGCACCAGCAAAAAATCATCGCCGCCGATATGCCCGACGAAGTCGCGGCTGGGGTCGACCCGGTCGTTCAAGCACTGCGCCAGGCACAGCAACACCTCATCCCCACGCCCGTAGCCGTAGATGTCATTGAACGGTTTGAAACTGTCGATATCCACGTAGCAGATCACTGACTCGCGCTGTTGCTGCAACAGCCGTGTCAGGCACTGCTGGATCGGTACATTGCCGGGCAGCAGCGTCAGCGGGTTGGCGTAGCGGGCCTGTTGGATTTTCAACTCGGTGATCAGCTTAAGCACATCGATCACTCGACCCAGGCCCAGGTAATCGCCATTGAGCGTGATGATGAAGTCTTCCTCGATACGTTGCCTTGCGCGGCTGGTCAGCAAGCGGCTGACCTGCTGCAGTGACTGGCTCAGCTCCACCGCCAGAAAGTCAGCGCTCATCAAGCGGCTGATGGGTTTGCGAGCGAACAGGTCAGTGGCAAACGGCTTGAGCAGCGCGTCGGACAGCGAATGCCGATGGACGATGCCAACGGGGTGCCCACGCTCATCCAGCACCGCCAGGGAGTTGAGGTTGGCCTGGCGGCGGAATGCTTCCAGCACCTTGGCCGTGGCGGTGCCTTGATCCACTGCCGGTTGCTCATTGAGCAGGGCGCTGAGGTCGCTGCCTTCGTCGTTGAGCGTCACCGTGGTCTGGTCCGGTTTGGGCAGCATCAGTCGTGCTTCTTGTGGCGGTTGTTCCTGTGGGCGGCAGAGCAGGTAACCCTGCACCAAATCGACGCCCATCTCAGTCAACACCGCCAGCTCTTCCGGCAATTCAATACCTTCGGCGATGACCTGGGCACGGGAGGCCCTGGCGATTTGCAGGATCGAACCGACAAACTCGCGCTTGAGTGCATCCTGATGAATGCCGTCGATGAAGTGTCGGTCGATTTTCACGTAGTCCGGACGTAACTCCGACCATAAGCGCAGGCTGGAATAGCCGGCACCCAGATCATCCAAGGCAATTGAAAAGCCCATGTTGCGGTAATGGTGCAGGGCGGTTTGCAACAGGTCGAAATCGTCGGTGGGGGTTTGCTCGGTGAGTTCGATCACCACTTGGCTCGGCGGAATGCCGAAGTCGCGCAGCAGTTGCAGGGTGCGTCCCGGTTGGTGCGCCGTTTCCATCAAGGATTCCGGCGAGATATTCAGGAACAGCTTGCCTGGAAGCTTTTGATCGCTGAAGCGTCGGCACGCGCTTTCGCGGCATGCCATTTCCAATTCGCTGAGGCGCCCGGTTTGCCTGGCCACCGAGAAAAGCGCAACGGGGGAGTGCAGAGGGCTGTTGGACGGGCCACGACTAAGGGCTTCGTAGCCGAGGATGCGCCGTTCGGACAGGCAGATGATCGGTTGGAACAGGCTGTGCAAACTGCGTTGAGCCAGGATAGAGCCCAATGCATTCAGCTGTTCGGTCATGGTCATGGTGATCTCGATCGAAAAAAAAGGACCGCAGGCGATAAGCCTGCGGTCCTTCATTTCACGACAGAATGATGTCTATATGATGACACTCTGGGGAGCGATCACGTTAAATCGCCATCATTTACTGCTTGGCTACCTGCTTGGTGATTTTCAGGTAGTCCAGCAGGATCCGGCCTGTCTCGGCCAGGTACGCATCGTCTTCCGGCTTGGTTTTATCCGCTTCGGTCGGCAGCGCGTCTTCGTCTTCTTTCTTCAGCTCCTTGAGTGGTTCTTCGCCCTTGGCCTTGCGGCGGACGTTCTCCAGCACAAGCTGCTTGTTTTCGATATCGCTGTGCTGCGCGCGACGGTCCACTTCATTGAGGCTGACGGTTTTTTCTTCCATCAACTTCTTGGCCAGGGCCAGCTTGTCGCGGATGAACACAAACTCGGCATCCTTGGCGGAGCGGGTATCGTGGTCAGCTTTCAACTGTGCCAGGAACGGCTTGAATGGATCCGTAGCAGGCTTGATCGCTGGCCGGATGGTGTCCCACGGCATGGCTTCCGGCAGAGCGCTTTCGCCGATTTCCTTGGTGTCGATGATCGACGGGAAATCGATGTCCGGCAGCACGCCCTGATGCTGGGTGCTCTGCCCGGAAACCCGGTAGAACTTGGCCAACGTCAGCTTGAGCTCGCCATGGTTCAGCGGCTGGATCGTCTGCACGGTGCCTTTGCCGAAGGTCTGGCCGCCGATGATCAACGCGCGGTGATAGTCCTGCATGGCGCCGGCGAAAATTTCCGAGGCCGAGGCGGAGAGGCGGTTGACCAGCAGCGCCATCGGGCCTTTGTAGAAGGCGCCCGGGTTCTCGTCTTCAAGCACGTCCACGCGGCCGTCAGCGTTGCGCACCAACACGGTCGGACCTTTGTCGATAAACAGGCTGGTCAGCTCGGTGGCTTCCTGCAGGGAGCCGCCGCCGTTGTTGCGCAGGTCGATGACCACGCCGTCGACTTTTTCCTTCTGCAGTTCAGTCAGGATCTTCTTCACGTCGCGGGTGGTGGACTTGTAGTCCGGGTCGCCAGCGCGGAAGGCCTTGAAGTCCAGGTAGAAGGCCGGAATTTCAATCACGCCCAGTTTGTAGTCCTTGCCATCCTGCTTGAGGTTGAGGACTTTCTTCTGCACCGCCTGGTCTTCGAGCTTCACCGCTTCACGGGTGATGGACACGATCTTGCTGGTCTGGTCGTTTGGCGCATTGGTGTGCGGAATCACCTCCAGGCGCACCACGCTGCCTTTCGGCCCACGGATCAGCTTGACCACTTCGTCCAGGCGCCAGCCGACCACATCGACCATCTCTTTGTCGGCCTGGGCCACACCGATGATCTTGTCCGCCGGAGCGACCTGCTTGGTCTTGTCTGCCGGACCGGCCGGCACCAGACGCACGATCTTCACTTGGTCATTGTCGCTTTGCAGGACGGCACCAATGCCTTCCAACGACAGACTCATATTGATATCGAAATTTTCCGCGTTATCTGGCGACAGATAATTGGTGTGCGGGTCGTAGGACATCGCGAAGGTGTTGATGTAGGCCTGGAAGATATCTTCTGCACGGGTCTGGTCCAGACGCGCCAACTGATTCTTGTAGCGCTTGGTCAACAGCTCCTGAATGGCCTTGGGCTCTTTGCCGGCGATCTTCAGGCGCAGCACTTCGTCCTTGACGCGTTTGCGCCACAGGTCATCTAGGGCGGCGGTGCTGGTCAGCCAAGGGGCGTCCTTGCGATCCACCAGAAGGGTTTCCTTCTGGGTGAAGTCGAGCTTGTCGACGCCTTTGTTCAGCTCAGCCAAGGCGAAATCCAGACGCGCTTTGACGCGGTCCAGGTAGCGCTTGTAGATGGTGAAGCCGGGCTGCAGGTCGCCGCTCTTGAGGAAATCGTCGAACTGGCTCTTCCACTTGTCGAACTCAGCGATATCGCTGGCCAGGAAGTAGCTGCGCGACGGATCCAGCAGCTTGAGGTAGCTGTCGTAGATGATCACCGAGCGAGCGTCGTCCAGCGGCGGCTTGCTGTAGTGATGGCGCTTGAGCAACTCGACCACGTTAAGGCTGGCAATCACCTCATCGCGATCCGGTTGAAGGTTGTCCCAGCTGTTGGCTGCGAACGTATTGGTCGACATCGACGCGAAGCCGAGACCAATGAAAAGAGCGAGGGCGGTGCTGGGGAACAGATGCTTCATGCTGATTCGACGCGGGGGCAATTGATAACGCATATTAGGCCGTCTTTGAAGTTGCCGGTTCCATAGGGGCCGGTCGCATAATGCAAAAAGCCCGCGCTACTGCTACGGGCTCAGTCCAGACTCACTATGGAGGCACTGTGAAAGCATTGCAAGGCGTTGAAGGTCATGTGGAGTGGTTGGACGAACCAAGTCCTACATGTGACGTAGGCCAAGTTCGCATTCGCGTGGCGGCTGCGGGTCTTAATCGCGCCGATTTATTACAGCGTGCCGGGCTCTATCCGCCACCCCCTGGCGCCAGCTCTGTGCTGGGCCTGGAATGTTCCGGGGTGATCAGCGAAGTGGGGCCTGGTTCCTCGTGGCAAGTGGGGGATCGAGTCTGTGCGCTGCTCGCCGGTGGTGGCATGGCTGAAGAGGTGGTGGTAGATGCTCGCCATGTGCTGCCGGTGCCGGAAGGTCTGTCGTTGATTGAAGCGGCGGCCTTGCCTGAGGTGTACAGCACCGCATGGCTCAATCTGTTCCAACTGGCGGGCCTCAAGCCCGGTGAGAAAGTGCTGCTGCATGCTGGTGCCAGTGGCGTGGGCTCGGCGGCGATCCAACTGTGCAAGGCGTTTGGCAGCCCGTGCTGGGTCAGCGTCGGCTCGGCGCAACGCCTGGCCTACTGTGAAGACCTGGGCGCCCAGGGCGGCGTGGTACGTACCGATGGGATCGAAGGGCTGCGGGATTTCGGGCCGTTTGATGTGATCCTTGACCCGGTCGGCGGCAGCTATGCGGCGCTGGATCTGAAGCTGCTGGCGCTGGACGGCCGTTGGGTGTTGATCGGTTTGATGGGCGGTCGCGAAGCGCAGTTGGACCTGGGCCAAGTGTTGGGTAAGCGTATCCAGTTGTTAGGCTCGACCCTGCGCAGCCGTGACGATCAGTTCAAGGCAGACCTGTTCAGTGACTTGAGCCAGCATGTCTGGCCGTTGTTTGCCGAAGGGCGCTTGAGCCCGCAGTTGGCCAAGACCTTCCCAATCAAGGATGCCGAGGCGGCGTTTGCTGAGCTTGCGACTAACCAGATTTCAGGGAAGTTGGTGTTGGTGATCGACGAAAGCGTGACCTGACCTTGAATTGAAATGCGACCAAATGGGGAGGGGGCTTGCTCCCGATAACCGTGTGTCAGTGAAGAATATTTCATCTGACCCACCGGCATCGGGAGCAAGCCCCCTCCACATTCGCCTGATTGGATTTCAATTCAAGATAGCGGGTGTCAGATCCAATGGTGGATTGGCCAACCAGCCTTCTCTGCATGCTCGCGCAGCACCGGATCCGGGTTCACCACCTGCGGGTGATCCACCTTCAGCAGCAACGGCAGATCATTGCGCGAATCCGAATAGAAGTACGCGCCATCCAATGTCTCACGTTCCTGCTCCAGCCAATCCAGCAATCGCGTGATCTTGCCTTCGCGGTAGGTGAGTACACCCACGGTACGGCCGCTGTACACGCCATGGCTCACGTCCAGATCAATCCCCAACACCTCATCAATACCGATTCGCGCCGCAATCGGTTTCACCAAATGCGTTCCCGATGCCGAAATCACCAAAATCCGGTCGCCCTTCGCACGATGCCTGGCGATGGTCTTAGTGGCCTCGCTGTAGATCAGCGGTTCAATCACGTCCTCCACCCATGGCTCGACCAGGTGATCGATCTCTTCCGGGGTGCGGCCGATCATTGGCTCCAGGCTGAAGTCCATGAAGTCCTCCATGGCCAATTCGCCGCGGCTGTAGGCGTCCATCAGTTCGTTGTTCCTGCGCATGAACGACTCGGGGTCGACCCATCCCAGGCGGCCCATCTGCTCGCTCCACAGGGTGGCGCAGTCGCCGTGGATCAGGGTGTCGTCCAGATCAAAAATTACCAATGCCATCCGTCACGCTCTCTTTGTAAATCGTTGCATCAGGCTACTTCACACAGCGCACTGGGGTCGATGGAAAGTGCCAGGCGTTGACCATCCGGGTGAAGATCGTCCGCCGAGCGGTTGAGCACATCGACGACCAGTTCCACGCCGCGCGCTTCGATGCGGTAGCGGATCACGTTGCCCAGCAGGCTGTGGCTGCGCACCAGTGCATCCAGTTCGCCGCAGCGGCTCAGTTCGATGGCTTCGGGGCGAATCGCGATGCGCCCACTGATCGGGCGTTGGAGCAATTGGCTGGCCTTGTCGGCGTCGAGCAGGTTGTAGTTGCCGATAAAACCGGCGGCGAACACGTCAACTGGCGCGGTGTAGAGGGTCTCGGCATCGCCGCTTTGAACGATCTTGCCCTGGTTCATCAGGAAGATGCGGTCGGACATGGTCAGGGCTTCTTCCTGATCATGGGTCACGAAAATCGTGGTCAGCCCCAGTTCGCGCTGGATCTGGCGAATCTGCTCACGCAGGTGCTTGCGAATGCGTGCATCCAGCGCCGAGAGCGGCTCATCCAGCAGCAGCAGGCGTGGGCGTGTCACCAGGGAGCGGGCGAGAGCCACGCGCTGGCACTGGCCGCCAGACATCTGGTGCGGGTAGCGCCCGGCCAGGTCTTTGAGCTCTACCAGTTGCAGTACTTCCTGCACGCGCTTGTGGCTGTCGTCGGAGTTGACCTTTTGCATGCGCAGACCGAAGGCGACGTTCTGTTCCACGGTCATGTTGGGGAACAGCGCGTAGCTCTGGAAGACCATGCCGATGTTTCTTTTCTGCGGGCTCAGCGGAACGATGTCCTGGCCATCGAGCAGAATTTTCCCACTGTCCACCGAGGTCAGACCGGCAATGCAGCGCAGCAGCGTGGACTTGCCGCACCCGGACGGGCCGAGCAGGGTGACGAACTCGCCTTTGGCAATTTCGCAGTTGATATCGCTAAACACGGGCGTACCGGAGTAGCCCTTTTGCAAGTGTTGGACGCTGACGAAGCTCATTGGCTTTTGTCCTTGTTCAAGATATTGGCGGCCCAGGTCAGCACCAGCACAAAGAAGAAATAGGAAATGACCACGGCACTGGTGAAGTGTCCGCTGCTGTTGCGCATGTTGTTGAGGTACACCTGCAGGGTCTCGTAGCGGGTGCCCACCAGGATGTTGGCGAACACGAACTCGCCGAACAGGAACGAGAACGACAGCAGCAGCGCCACCATCAAGCCTTTGCGCAGGTTGGGCAGCACGACGAAGATCGCCGCTTGCCAAGTGCTGGCGCCCAGCAGTTGGGAGGCGTCCATCAGGTCGCGCAAGTTGATGGCTTGCAGGTTGTTGGTGATCGCCCGGTACATGAACGGCAGCGCCACGGTGAAGTAGCAGCCGATCAAAATCCATGGCGTGCCCACCATTGCCAACGGCCCGGAACCATAGAGTTGCAGCAGGCCCACCGATGACACCACTGGCGGCACCGCGAAGGGCAGCAGGATCAGGATGTTCATCAGCGCGTCGAGCTTGGGAAAGTGGTAATGCACCACGAACAGCAGCGGCAGAATGAGCACCACCGACAGGATCAACGCGCCCACGCACACTAGCAGCGACTGCCCGAAGGCCATCAGAAAGCGCGGGTCGCTCCAGAGCTGCACGTACCACTTCACGGTGAAGCCCGCCGGCAGGATGGTTGCCGACCAACTACTGGCAATCGAGTAAACGAACGTGCCCACCAACGGCAATACCAGGATTGCAAAGAGCAGGTACACCACCACGCGGTGGTAGAGGGAGGCCGGGCCGGCTTCAGCGCGAGACATGGTAGCTCCTCTTGAGCAGCAGTTGATGGACCACGGTGATCACGGTCATCAGCGCCACCAGCACAACGGCCAAGGCGCTGGCCATGTTCGGATCGAGGGACACATCGCCGGAGACCAGGCCCGCGATACGGATTGGCAGCACGTTGAAGTTGCCGGTGGTCAAGGCGTAGACCGTGGCGTAGGCGCCCAAGGCATTGGCGAGCAGGATCACGAAGGTGCCCAGCAGCGCAGGCGTCAGCACCGGTAAACCGATGTGCCGCCAGAACTGCCAGCCATTCGCGCCGAGCAACGACGCGGACTCACGCCAGTCTTCACGCAGCGCATCGAAGGCCGGGTACAGCAGCAACACGCCGAGGGGGATCTGGAAGTAGGTGTAGAGGATGATCAGCCCGGTCTTGGAATACAGGTTGAAGTCCTGAATGATCCCGGCCTGCTTGAGCATGAGAGTGATGCTGCCGTTGAACCCCAGCAAAATAATGAACGCGAACGCCAGGGGGACGCCGGCGAAGTTGCTCGTCATGTTAGCGAAGGCGGTAACGAAGTTGCGCAGCGGCCCATCGACGCGGCGTAGCGAATAACTGCCGAGAGTGGCGATGATGATGCCGAAAATGCTGGAGTAAAAACTGATCTCCAGGCTGAACTGGATCGCTTGCCGGTAGAACTTCGAGCTGAAGATCCGGGTGAAGTTTTCCAGGCCCCAGCCGGCCTCTTCGGTTTGCAGGCTGTTGATCAGCACCCACACCAGCGGGGCGATCTCGAACACGATAAAGAACAGCGTGAAAGGCACCAGGCACAGCAATGCCAGCCATTTGCCGCGAGTCATGGCATTCACTTCAATAGCTCCCGGCATACAGGTTTGTCGTGGGGCACGCCCAGCAGTTCGCAGACGGTGCCGCACAGGTCGGTCTGTTTCGGCGTGGCGTTGGCATCCAGGCTGAAGGCATCGCCGAGGACGAACAGCGGCACTTCACGTTCTTCCGGCAGCAGGCCGTTGTGCGAGCGGTCGTTGTTCATGCCGTGGTCGGCGGTCACCAGCACTTGGCAGCCTGCGTCGAGCCAGCCTTGCAGGTAGTCAGCCAGGATGATGTCGGCCGAGCGTGCGCTGTTGCGGTATTGCGCGCTGTCGAGGCCGTGCTTGTGGCCGGCGTCGTCGATGTTCATCGGGTGCACCAGCAGAAAGTCCGGCGCGTGCTTGAGTCGCAGGTTTTCGGCGTCGGCGAACAGGTGGGAATCGGGGTAATGGTCATTCCAGTAGAAATGTCCGTGCTGGATCGCCAGCGTCGTGTCGTCGGTATGGCGATCACGGGCGGCGAGAAAGGG
The DNA here is from genome assembly GCF_900187495.1 of Pseudomonas sp. Irchel 3H9. NCBI lineage: Bacteria > Pseudomonadati > Pseudomonadota > Gammaproteobacteria > Pseudomonadales > Pseudomonadaceae > Pseudomonas > Pseudomonas sp. Irchel 3H9. The sequence goes on from NZ_FYDK01000001.1 coordinate 1,225,881, forward strand.
CGAGCGGTTATACAACTCGCTGACCCAATGGTAAGCCGCAGCCGCAGTGCTAAGACCTGCGTCGGTGGCGTAATGGAAAATGCTGCGCTGGTTGGACAGGCGCGCGACCTGGTTGTGCACGATACCGCTCTGGATCGGTGGCACGCCGGTGAGAATGCATTCATAGAGCGGGCGGGACAGCGAGGGCAGTTCACATTCCAGCTTGTAGAGGGCTGCGCGTCCTGCGCCGACATAGGCCTGCAAGTGCCCCATGGCGTGTCGGGCAACCTCGAAGTTCAGGCCGTCGAGCACGACAAGGATGACAGTGTGCTTCATGGGGGAGAGCGCTCCGCAACGATTGACTTGGCTCAATTCCTCTGGAGGAACGGGGTCAGAAATGTGGGAGGGGGCTTGCCCCCGATAGCGGTGTGTCATGCAACGGATTTGTTAGCTGATCCACCGTCATCGGGGGCAAGCCCCCTCCCACATTGGATCTCCACTGGAGCTCCAATGTGGGATAAAACCCTTACTTCATCTCTACGATGACTTGCTCATTCCACAGCTGCGGCAGCTTCTTGGAAGTCGCTTCCCAGGCATCTGCATCCTTGATCGGTTGCGGGTTGGCCTTGGTGTACTGCTCGCCCGGAATCAGGTTCTTGGCGATTTCAGCCGGCAGTTTCAGGTCGGTTTCCGCACGAATCGGACGCGCATTGCCCTTGGCCAGGTTGAGTTGGCCGGCATCGCTGAAGATGTACTCGCGGGTCAGCTTGGCGGCGTTCGGGTGCTTGGCGTATTTATTGATGATGGTGGTGTAGCCGGATTTCACCGAGCCGTCCGAGGGGATCAGCACCACGTAGTCATCCGGGTTGGCCATCTTGGCTTTGTAGCTCAGGCCGTTGAAGTCCCAGACGATGCCTACTTCGACTTCACCTTTTTCCATGGTGGCGATGGTCGGGTTGGACAGGCCGAGCCGGCCTTGCTGGGCGATCTTGGTGAAGAACTGCAGGCCTGGCGCGATGTTCTTTTCATCGCCTTTGTTGGCGATGGCCGCCGCCAGCACGGCGTTGGACGCCTGGGCCGCGGTGCTCACGTCACCCACCGAGACTTTGTATTTGCCGGTTTGCAGGTCGGCCCAACTGGTGGGGACTTCGGAGCCGTGCAACAGCTTCTTGTTGACGATAAACGCGATGGTGCCGGTGTAGGCGAGGGCCCAGTGACCGTCTTTGTCTTTCGCCCAGTCCGGCACCGAAGCCCAGGTGGACGGTTTGTACGGCTGGGTGACTTCCTGCTTCACCGCAATCGGACCGAACGCTGCGCCGACGTCGCCGATGTCGGCGCTGGCGTTGTCTTTCTCGGCCTTGAACTTGGCGATCTCCTGGGCCGAGCTCATGTCGGTGTCGATGTGCTTGAGGCCGTAGGTCTTGGCCAGGTCTTCCCAGGTGCCTTTCCAGTTGGCCCAGTCATCGGGCATGCCGACGCTGTTGACGGCGCCTTCCGCTTTCGCGGCGGCTTCCAAGGTTTTTAGATCGGTATCAGCGGCCATGGCGGCGGTGCACATGGCAATGGTCGAGCCTAACAGTGATGCCAGGAAAAGCTGTTTCATCCGAAGCTCCTTTGGGCGTTTTCAACGCTGCGTTTTTATGAACGTTTGCGGTGGTGTTGGTCTAGGTCAGAGCAATACCTGAGCCAATTTAGGCTCGATGGATGACAGTTTCATGTCGTTGTCGTTTTTAACGCGCCGATGTCGCTCGGCACAGGCTGAGCGTAGACCATGCCCAAGTGCCCGTAGGCTCTGGACTTGGCCGGTGTATTGCAAGAGGTGCGGCATGCACTTGAGGCGGGCTGTCATCTGTCGGTCATCTGCAATGCCTACGCTTGCACGCAGTCGCAAGGGCCCGATTGCGGAGCTTTTATGCACCTGAACGGTGCTGGTCTAGTCCAGATAGGTAACGTTGATGCGTGATGAGGCAATCAAGGCGGTGACATCCATCGGCCTGGCGCTGCAAGAGCAGATCGACCATGGACTTTTGCCGCCTGCAAGCAAACTTCCCGCCGAGCGCAAGCTCAGCGAGTTGTTCGGTACCACCCGAATTACCGTGCGGGAAGCCTTGTTACAACTTGAGGCCCAAGGGCAGATTTATCGCGAGGAACGCCGGGGCTGGTTCGTGTCGCCGCCACGGTTGGCCTACAACCTGATGCAGCGCAGCCACTTTCACGCGATGGTCAACGACCAGGGCCGTGTGGCGTCCACCGAAGTGATTTCGGCGCGCCTGCAACCTGCATCGGCGGCGGTGTGTGCATGGCTGCAACTGCCGGCATTGTCCAGCGTGATCCAGATCTGCCGAAGCCGGCGGATCGATGGGCGACTGGTGTTGTATGTGGAGCACTACCTGAACCCGCAATATTTCCCGGGGATTCTTGAGTGCGACCTGAATCAGTCGATGACCGAGTTGTACGTGCGCAAATACGACTTGCACTACGGACGGGTGCGCTTCGAGATTGTGCCGACGTCACTGCCGGTGGAAGCCGCCGCCGCATTGCGCGTGTCGGTGGGCAGCCCGGGTTTGCGGATTGCTCGGGTTAATTATGACCAGCACCAGCGCTTGATCGACTGCGACCTGGAGTTCTGGCGGCATGATGCGATTCATGTGGGCGTGGATGTGGTTTAACCACCGCTCTCCCGGCGCTGAGCTTGCTTCTGTAGTGAGCAGGCTTGCCCTGCGCTGGGCTGCAAAGCAGCCCTAAAACAGGATGCTGGTCACCCCCATATCAGTGACTGAGCGTCTTGATCACCTGATCCACATTGGTTTCCAACTCCGTCACCGGGTCTGCACCGTCGACATTCAGCACCAGCAATGTCGAGCCGCCTGCCGTGATGGCGGCTTTCACCGCTTCACTCGGCTGGCGATGGTGCAGCACCACGGCCACATCGTTGTCCTTCAATTCGGTACTGAGTGTGTGCAACGCCTCAGGCGTCCACTCGGCATCCGGACGCGCATCGGTGCTGATCAGTTCCAGGTTCAGGCTGCTGACCAAATACCCAAAGTGATCGCTCAAACTGACCACACTCAGGTTGTCCGCCTTGGCCAGCCGGGCTTCGCTGTCGGCGGTGAGCTTGAGCAGGCGTTGCTTGAGTGCAGCCAGATTGGAGTCGATTTTCACCTTGGCGCCCGGTGCCAGGCGGCTCAGGTCGGTGGACAAGACATCGGCCATGCGCCCCAGGTTATTGCTCGATTGCCATGGTTGGCTGTTCAAACCGTCAGCGACGCCCGGTTGCACGGCGATCCCCGGCAACCCGCCGTCCACGGGGCGTGCGGCATCGACTTCGACAATGCGGATGTTGCTGCGCCGTGCCACGGGGTACAGCGGATCATCTGCCCACAGCGAGCGCAGGCCGATGGCGGCGTCGGCGTCCTGGGCCAGCGCGCTCAGTGCGGAGGCGCCACGGCCGGTGAAGTACGACACCTGGCGCGAGCCCGGCAGGTTGGCCGGGGCTGCGCGCTCAAGCTGAACGTCGGTGCCTTTGAGCAGCACCTCGGCCAGGCCATAAGTGATTGGCAGCGACGCCAGCACCTTGACCGGTTTGGCGGAGTGGGCAGTCGGTTTGACTGCCTCGGCGGCGATCAGCGGCGGAGTGATTAAACAGGCGATGGCCAAGGCGAGAGGCTGAAGAACAGAGCGCATTATCCAAAGTTCCCTTTGAGGCTGGGCACGGTGCCGCGCGCGATGGCGGCAAAAGCGAAAGCGATACCGGCCATCAGGATGATCGCGGCACCGGAAGGAATCGGCAGGTCGAAGATGATCGGCAGCAGGATCCCGCACAGGGTACTGACAGTGGCGATCACCACCGAGACCCAGAAGAAGCCTTTGAGCGACTGGCTCAACAGGCGCGCCGCCGCAGCTGGAATCACCAGCAGGGCGCCGACCAGAATCGCGCCGATGACCTTGACTGCCGCGACGGTGATCAGCGTCACCAGAATTACGAACAGATAATCGAGGGTCTTCACCGCCACTCCGCGCACTGCCGCCAGTTGCGGGTTGAAACTGGCGAGCATGATGCGGTTGTACAGCGGCAGCGCCAGAGCCATCACCAGCGAGCCGACAATCGCCAGCACCAGCAGATCGTTACCGTTGACCGTCAACACCGAACCAAACAGCACGTTCTCCAAGATGTGCACGTTGATCTTGCCCGCCAGGATCAGCAGCAGGCTCGCGCCCAGCGCCAGGGACACCGACAGGAACACGCCGATCAAAGTGTCCGGCGCCAGGCCGGTGCGGTTACGCAGGTAATTGAGCAGGATGCCAAACAGCAGGCAGTAACCGAACAGACTGCCGTAGGGGCCGGTGTAGGGTTCACCGAGCAAAATGCCCACGGCGACGCCGGTCAGCGCAGCATGGCCGACGGCTTCGGAGAAAAACGCGAAGCGCTTGACCACTACCAGCGTGCCCAAGCCGCCGAGCACTGGGCCGATCAGCAAACCGGCGAGCAGGGCATTGACTACAAAACCATAGGCCAGTGCCTCCGGCAGGTAACCGGCAGAGGCCCAGCCCTGGACCATCAGGCGAAACGCTTCATAACTCATTGCGCCGGGCTCCGAGGATGGGTGGAGAACAGGGTCAGCAGGCGATCCGGGGTGAGCGCCTCCTGTGGTGTGGCGTCGAACAGCACGCGGCGGTTAAGGCCGGTAACGCGGTCGGCCAGACGGCCTACGGCTTCGAGGTCGTGCTCGATCCACAGCACGGTCATGCCGGCGAGGCGCCAGTCACTGAGCAGGCGTTCGAACACCTGGATGCCCGCTTCATCGAGGGCCGACATCGGTTCATCCAGCACCAGCAATTGCGGCGCAGGGATCAAGCCCTGGGCCAGCAGCACGCGTTGGCGTTCACCTCCGGACAGTGCACCCATGCGCCGCTTGCGTTTGTCCTGCATGCCGACCCGTTCCAGAGCCTCGCCAATCGCCGCGGCGTAATGCTTGGACAAGCCCAGAAACGCCGGGCGCCGCTGGCACATGGCGGCCATGAAATCGTCCACGGTCATCGGCAAACCCCGGTCGAATTCCAGCGCCTGGGGCACATAGCCGATTGTGCCCGGCGTGGTCGGCCACTGCAGGCTCAAGCGACCCTGATGCGGCGTTTGTCCCAGCAGGGTCTTGATCAGCGAGCTCTTGCCGCCGCCGTTGGGGCCGACCAGCGCGTGGGTGCTGCCCGGCTGCACCTGGAAACTCACGCTGTCGAGGATCACGGTGCGGCCCAGGGTCAGGGACACCGTGTCGAAGTCGAGTGTCGGGCCGACGCTGGCGACCTTCAGGGATTGTGCCGCCGTCATGCGCCCGACTCCTGAATCGCCCGGACCACCGTGTTGAGGTTGCCGGTCATTTCCACTTCGTACTTTTCAGCGCTGTATTCGCCATAGGAAATATGCGACAGCGGGTACAGCTTGACCCCGGATTCACGCTGGATGGTGTCGACGTAGGTGGAGGGGAAATCCATCTCCGAGAAGATCACCTTCACGTCCAGGGCGCGCAGTTCGTCGATGGTCTTCTTCAACTGGCTGGGACTGGGCTCAATGCCGTGGGCGGGCTCGACCACGGCGGTGACTTCCAGGCCGAATTCACGCAGCAGGTAGTCGTAGGCCGCATGCACAGTGGCGACGCGCAGGTCCGGGTTAGGCGCGCTGGTCAACTTGGCGAGGGCGTCGGCGCGCATCTGGCGCAGGCGTTTGCCATAGGCACGCGCGTTCTGGGTGTAGGTCTTGGCGTTGTCCGGGTCGAGCTTGCCCAGCTCACGGGCGATGTTGTTGACCTGGGCAATCGATGCACTGATCGACAGGAAGGTGTGCGGGTTGACCACCTTGCCCGCACCGCGCGCGGCATTGCCGGTGGCGGCCAGCAACGGCACGTTGGCGTTGGCTTCGATCACCGGGATGTCCGGGCGCTCGCTGGCGGCGATCATACGGTCGGCGAAGTCGTCGTGGCCGACGCCATTGAGCACGATCACGTCCAGGGTGCCGATGCGCTTGATGTCTTCGGCGCGCGGCTCGTAGGCGTGTGGGTTAAAACCGGCTGGAATCAGCGGCACCACGTCGGCCTTGTCGCCGACGATATTGGCCACGTAGCTGTAATAAGGGTGCAGGGTGATGCCGATACGCAGGCGTTTAGCCGCTTCGGCGTTGGCCAGCGGGGCGAGTATCAGGCTGAGCAGGCTGACCAGCAACAGGCGCAACAGGGGAGATGAAATAGACATGGGCAATCGGTCTTCTCGTTCAGTGACGGTGCTGGCGGGTAACGCCGGCATCGAATTGCGCGACCACTTGCTGCCAGCCGGCCGCGATCAGCGCCTGGTCAGTGAGGTCGGAGGGGGCGGCCAGGTCTTTGCGGCGGTTGAGCCAGATATCCGGCTCGGTGCCTTGTACGCGCATCAGCAGTGAACCGCTGGTGGTCGGCGTCTGGCTCAACCCGAAGTAGGCCGCAGGCGCCAGTAACTGCCAGCGGTGATCGCCACGGCTGACCGAACTCGCATCTTGGGCGAACGGCGCGAAGCCTTCTTCGGCCAATTGCCCAGGCGTCGGCAGGGCGCTTTGCTCTTGCTGCAGCAAGTGGATTTCATCCAGGGTCACCCGCAAGTCGGCGTAGATACCTTGCTCGGCGGCGCTCAGGTCGCGGCGGGCGTCCAACTGGTGGCTGGGCACGGCGGCCACTTCCTGGGATTCGCCGTGCAGCGCCACCACCGTGCCGGCGACCGCGAGGATGATCAGGCACAGCAGCAGGACGTAGAGGGTTTCGTGGCCAGCGCCCGCGGGACGTACAACGTGTGTCGTACTCATTGGGACTGGATATCCGCTTGGTCGATTTCAACGACGTGGCCAGGGCCGGCGTCAAACAGCACGTAGAACTCGGCGGATGGCTTCTTGAAGGTCAGGGTCGAATCCTGGCCGAGCTTGCCGGGCACCAGGATGGTTTCGTCGTAGCCGATCACATCCAGGGTCACGCCGGGCGCCCCGCTGCCGTCGGAGAAGCCGCCCTTGCACTGGATCTGCTCGCCGGGGATTTCCTTGCATTCGCACATAGGGTTGTGGGCCAGGGCCACGGTACTTAAACCCGCGCACAGCAACAGCGCGGCGCGGGACAGGTGCTTGATCATCATGGTTTGACTCCTTGCTTGTTCAGCCAGGCAATGGTGGCAGGCGAGGCCTGGCTCAGCGGGATGGAACCCTGGTGCATCGTGCCGTCCCAGCCTTCCATGGTGACCCACAGTTCGGCGTCGGCAGGTGTGCGTTCAGGGACGGGCAGGGCGGCGCCCATGCGGTACGGTGTGCCAAAGAAGATCACCCCGGCCGCGCGCAGGCTGCGTGGCTTGCCGATGCGCAGGTAAGTAGCTTTGACCTGGTCGGCACAGGTGTCGCACAGGGCGGCGTTGAAGAACTTCATCGGGCCGGCCGGGTCCGGGCTTGGGCCCTCATTGCGGAACTCGGCGAGGGTCAGGCTCCAGGGGCCAACCTGTATTTCTCCGGCCACCCGCTCACCGATACCCGCGTCACCGCGAAACAGTGCGGCATCGGCAAAATACTTGGGCATGAAGCCCAGGGGCACCAGCAGTAGCAGAACATTGATATGGAATCGCCATTTCAGCCAGAAAGCCCGCAGGGGAGTCGGCGGTGTCGCTGCGACCTTGCTCATCAGTGGCTCTCCGAAGCTTCAGCCTGCAAGGCTGGGGTGGAAACAGGCTTGCGCTGGGTCTTGGCCTCGCGCTTGAGGGCATTGAGGGTGGCCAAGGCGGTGCGCTTGGTCCATATCAGCAAGCCGCTCAAGACCATCATGCTCAGCACCAGGCCGAAGAACGCCCAGATCAGCTTGATCCACAGTCCGCCAAAATCGCCGGTGTGCAGCGGGCGCATGGATTCGGTGACGAACTCAAGTGCGGTGCGGTCGGACAGGAGGTGCGAGACAGCGATTTCGCCGCTATAGGGGTTGAGTTGGGCGGTTTGGTACATCAGTGGGTACCAGCCGCGGCCGCCGATTTGCAGGTGGCTGTAGGCGTTGAAGGGCATGCGCACGAAGCTCGCTTCTAGGCCAGGGATGCGCTGGGTCGCAATCGTGATGGCTTCATCCAGGGGAATCATTGGTGCCGGCACACCTGCTGCCGAGGACGGTACTTTTTCACGGGCGATCACCGGGACGATGGGCTCGCTGGAAATTGAAATCTGGTTGTCCCCCAGGATCGCCTGGATCAGGAACCAGGTGCCGGTGATGGAAATGACTGCGATAAACCAGATAGACCAGATACCGCTCAGGCGGTGGAAGTCACCCCAGAAGATTCGCGCACCGTGGCGAAACCGCAGGGTTGGTTTGAAAAAACCTTTCCAGAAGCGCTTGTAGACCACCAGCCCGGTAACCAGCGAGGCCAGCAGCGGCAGACCAAGCAACGACACCAGGTACCAGCCCCAGCTGTAGCCATTGGTGAACGGCACCAGCCACCAGCCGTGCAGCGCACGGGTGAACTGACGGAAATTGAACGACGGGCTGATGCCCTGGATCGCGCCGGTGTAAGGGTTGACGTAGACCTCAAGCGAGCGCCCGTCGGGGTAGCTGAGGTCGACACTCAGGGCGAAGTGCGACTCATCTGGGCGGCTGAGCGATTGGACAATCACCTCGGGCTCGGCACGCTTGATGGCGCTGATCACTTGGTCGTAGCTCAACAGTTCGGCGTCATCCGACGGTTTGCTCGCGCGGATATCCGGGTTGGCCAGCCAGACGATTTCCTGGCTGACCACCGCCAGGGTGCCGGTGACGCAGACGATCAGTACAAAGAACCAGATGGGCAACGCCAGCCAGCTATGTACGAGAAACCAGAGTTTGGAGCGTGACTTCTTCGACATGTAAATGAGGGTCTTGATCGGAGGGGGGCGAGGGAGGCCCGGAAAAGGCCAGTCGTAGCTTTTGCTGACGCGACAGGCTGTATCTAAATAAGACGGATGAGAATGAGAAATCCCTAACCCGGATATGAAAGAAAATGTTTCAGATTCACATTCGGTGGTTTTTTACCCGTTTATCGAACACGAAACATGTTCCGAGCTATCACCGAGCAGGCGTTGATAGGGCCGGCGCGCTGCGTAGGATGGGCTTGGCCGTTGAACGGCCCGCCCAAAATGACTGCCAGAACCCTTTACGACAGATACGCGTGGGTGGCGCCGGAGGCTTTCTTGTAGCGCTTGATGCCCTCGGTGGCATTGTCGATGCGCAGGTCCGGCCTTTCACGATAGGCCACGCCAATCAAGGACTCCGGCGGTTACGACGAGAAAGCTCAACTGGGCTCGAGCAATTGCGCACCAGGCCCGCGCTCACCCAGCAGGTCATCCTGATTGCGCAGCGGGCATGCTTCCAACGACAAGCATCCGCAGCCGATGCAGCCGTTGAGCTTGTCGCGCAGCAGCATCATTTTGTTGATGCGCTCGTCCAGGTCTTCGCGCCACAGTGCCGACAAACGTTCCCAGTCTTTGGCTGTCGGGGTGCGGCCATTTGGCAGCGTCTGTAATGCCTCGCCAATCGTCGCCAGGGGAATCCCCAAGCGCTGGGCGATCTTAATCACCACCACGCGGCGTAATACATCCCGCGGATAGCGCCGCTGATTGCCCGCGTTGCGATTGCTCTGAATCAGCCCCTTGGTTTCGTAGAAGTGCAGGGCCGTGACGGCCACGCCGCTACGGGCGGCCAGTTGGCCGACGGTGAGTTCCTTGGTAATCATGAAAACTCCGATTAAGCGCTTGACCTTGACTTAACTGGAGGTTTTACCCTGCGTGGCATCGAATCGCAAGATTCTGCCTACAGTGGAAGGGGAGTATTCATGCAGGTATCAGAGAAGAATCTCGGCTTCACTCAGCTGATCGAGTTCCATATCGAGCCTCAGCAGCAAGTTGCCCTGGTGGCGGCCTTGTCCACCCAAAGCGAGCGTTTGGCCCAGGGCCATGACGGATTTCTCAGTGCGAGCGTGCAGGTCAGCGATGACGGCCGGCGGGTGCTTAATTACCTGCAATGGACGTCCCGAGCGCACGGTGAGGCAGCGTTCAAGCGTTTTGAGCAGGGTGAGGAAGACTTCTGGACACTGATTCGCGCCCATCAGGCCACGGCGGTGACCTTTGGTTCGTTCCAGGTGCTGCGCAGTTTTGAACGCAGCCATGACAATGCATTGCACTGCCGTCTATATGGATAAATGCAGCATCCGTTCACCTTGCACGTTCTCCCCCGGCCGACGCTTATTCACCGCCAATTCGCCAATCTTGATCAGGCGTGTGCGCGTGACGTTACGGCTCAGGCCCAGCAGGTTGGCGGTGTGCACCTGATTGTAATGGCTGAAACGGTAAGCGGCCCGAAGCAGGGCGTCTTCGACCTTTTCATGCAGGGCGCCGGCCTGTTCTTCGAAAAGCTTTTGGAAGGCGCGCTCCAACAAGGCTTCGGCGCTGTTGTCGGTGCCGTGCTGACTGTCGTCCTGGCGCTCAATGCGCATGTTCGACAGGCGTAAATCATCCCGTTCGATCACGCCGTTACGGCAGATCAGCAGGGTGTGGTGGATGACGTTTTCCAGTTCGCGGATATTGCCCGGCCAGCTGTAGCTCTTGAGTTTTTGTTCGGCTTCGCGACTGATCGTGATCGGGCCGTAGCCCAGGCGTCGGCTGTAAGCCTCGATAAAGTGCCGGGTCAACGGCAGGATATCGCCGGGGCGCTCGCGCAGCGGGCTCAGCTCCAGGCTCACCACGTCGAGTCGGTAGTAGAGGTCTTCGCGGAAATGCCCGGCGTTGATGGCTTTTTCCAACTGCACGTTGGTTGCAGCCAGTACGCGCACATCAATCGGAATGCTCTTGCGCGAACCTAAGCGTACGACTTCGCGTTCCTGTAGGACACGCAGCAATTTGACTTGGATGGCCATCGGTAAATCGCCGATCTCATCAAGGAACAACGTGCCGCCATCGGCTTCTTCGAACCAGCCAGCCTTGGCGCTGAGGGCGCCGGTAAAGGCGCCTTTTTCATGGCCGAACAGTTCGGCCTCCACCAGGGATTCAGAGAAGGCGCCGCAGTTCACTGCCACGAACGGGCGGTTGCGCCGCGCGCTGAGGTTATGAATGTGGCGCGCCACCAGCTCTTTACCGGTCCCGGTTTCGCCGATGATCAGCACGCTGGCTTCGCTGGGCGCCACTTGCTGGATATGGTCGAGCAGCGCCTGGGATTTCGGGTCTTCGAAGACCTGGGCCGTGGCGCGAATCGAGGTCGCAAGGGCGGGCGAGGGCGGTAGGGTTAGAAGCTGCATGGGCACCTCTTTTTTATGAGTAGAACGTAGGAATCGGCAGGGATTGGTTCAACGCCCAGTCCCCCAGTTCATGGAGCTTGTAGTCCACCGGGTCGTGCAGGGTTTGCGTGCGCAGGTTGCGCCAGTGGCGATCCAGGCGCAGGGAGGCATGGGTTGAACGTGCGCCGGTAACTTCAAACAGACGGCTGCACAGATCCAGGCCTTGGCGGGTGGCGGCGACCTTGGCGGTGGCGATGGCAATTGCCAGTTGGCCGCGCTCGTGTTCGCTGAGGTTTGGCCCTTTGGCCCAGGCTTGGTCCAGTAGCTCGGCGGCTCGCTCCACCAGCAGGCGCACGCCTTGGAGGGCCACCCAGAACTCGCCGTAGTGGTGGAGCACGTAAGGATCCTTGCGCACGTCCTCGGCCGAGGATTTGTGCCAGGCACGGGTTTCGGTGAGGGTGTAGGTGCGTGCTTCTTCGAATGCGCCTTCGGCAATGCCGAGAAACATATGGGTAAAGGTCAACTGTGCGATCAGCGGGCGCAGGCAAGCGAACGGTGTGCTCAGCGGGCCTGGGTCGAGCAGCAATTCCGACTCTTCGACGCGCACCCGTTCGAAGCTGGCGCTGCCGCTGTCGGTCTGGCGTTGGCCGATATTGTTCCAGTCATTGTGCAGAGTGATGCCGCTGCGCCCACTGGGGATGGCGGCAATCAGCAGTTTGCCGCCGGCATTTTCATCCACCGCCGAGGCGATCAGCATTTCCGAGTCGCTGGCGCCGGAGCAGAAGCTCTTTTTGCCGGAGAATTCGCGCCAGCCGCCGAAGTCCTTGACCACGGTGCGCGTGTCCAATGGATTGAGGGCGTTGCCCCAGAACCAGTTCTTGCGGGCGGTTTGTTCGAACCAGGGTTGCCATTGGTCCGGGCGTGAAAACAGGCGCACGGTGGCCAGCATCAGATGATGAAAGCCGAAGACGTGGGCGATGGAGCTGTCGACCTTGGCGAATTCGCGCACGATGCCCAAGGTGTCGCTCCAGCGGGCGCCGAGGCCGCCGTATTGGGTGGGAATGCTCAGGGCCAGCAGGCCGCTGTGGCGCAGGGCGTCACGCTCGGTTTTGGGTGTGCCGCCGCGCTCGTCGCGTTCGACGGCGCTGAGGGCGAATTCGGCGGCCAGCAGTTTGGCGGTCTGCAGGGGAGATGGCAGGACGCTGTGGGGTTTGGCTGTCACGGGTTTTCCTCTTTATTGGCAGCAGCGGCCCGGGCCGGTGCCGCCGCTGCGCCGATCAGGCCTTGGCCGGCAGTACATCGTTGGCAATCATTTCGCCGAACGGGCCGGTGAGGTTGGTGATACCGCGTCCAGCGAGGCTGGCGTAGGGTTCCGGCAGCAGCGGGAACACCAGTTCGGCGAAGCGATAGGCCTCTTCCAAATGCGGATAGCCGGAGAAGATGAAGCTCTCGATGCCCAGGTCGGCGTATTCCTTAATGCGTTCGGCCACTTGTTGCGGGTTGCCCACCAACGCGGTACCGGCACCGCCGCGCACCAGGCCGACACCGGCCCACAGGTTGGGCGCGATTTCCAGGTTGTCGCGGCGCCCGTCGTGGAGGGCGGCCATGCGGCGCTGACCTTCGGAGTCAAAGCGCGAGAAGGATTTTTGCGCGGCGGCGATGGTGTCGTCGCTGATGTGCTCGATCAGTTTGTCGGCGGCTTTCCAGGCGTCTTCTTCGGTTTCGCGCACGATCACATGCAGACGAATGCCAAACTTCACCGTACGCCCGTGGCGCGCGGCGCGCTCACGCACATCCGCGAGTTTTTCCGCGACGGCGGCGGGCGGCTCGCCCCACGTCAGATACACATCCACCTGTTCGGCGGCGAGGTCGTGGGCGGCGTCGGAGGATCCACCGAAGTACAGCGGTGGGTAAGGCTTCTGCACCGGTGGGTACAGCGCCTTGGCGTTTTGCACGCGCAGGTGTTTGCCTTCGAAATCCACCGATTCACCCTGCAATACGCGGCGCCATATCCGTAGGAATTCGTCGGAGACTTCGTAACGTTCAGCGTGGTCGAGGAAGCTGCCGTCGCCACGGTTTTCGTCGGGGTCACCACCGGTCACTACGTTGATCAGCAGGCGGCCGTTGGACAGGCGATCCAGGGTGGCGGCCATGCGTGCAGATACAGTCGGCGAAATGATGCCGGGACGAATGGCCACCAGGTAACGCAGGCGTTCTGTCAGCGGTACCAGCGCCGAGGCGATGACCCAGGAGTCTTCACACGAGCGGCCGGTAGGAATCAACACACCGTAGTAACCCAGGTTGTCAGCCGCCTGGGCGACTTGCTTCAGATAATTGAGCGTGACGGGCCGGGCACCTTGGGTGGTGCCCAGGTAATGACCGTCGCCATGTGTCGGCAGAAACCAGAAAACATCCATAACCAATCCTTAAGCGATTTTCAGCAGAGAAGGGGAGTGCGCTGCAAACAAGGGTGCAGCACGTTCTGCCGCAAGGCGTATCCGGCCCTTCAGGGGCTCACTGGTTATTTGGTAGTCGGTGAAGTCGGCTTCGGTGGCGTACACACCGATCGGCAGGGTCAGGGCCTGGAAGAAGGCGAACAGCGGGCGCAGTTGATGATCGAGGACCAGCGCGTGGCGTTCGCTACCACCGGTGGCGGCGAGCAGCACCGGGGTGTTGACCAGGGAGTTGAGACCGACCAGATCGAACAGGTGCTTGAGCAGGCCTGGGTAGGAACCGCGATAGACCGGCGCGGCGACGATGAGCAGGTCGGCCTGTTCGATGGCCAACAGTTGGGCTTCGACTTCGGCGGGCAATTCATCGCGCGACAGTGCACCGCCCAGTGGCCGGGCAATGTCGCCCAGTTCGATCAGTGTGGTCTGGATTGGCAGCAGGGTGGCCAATTCGGCCAGCACAGCTTGGGTCAACACTAGGGTGCGCGACGGGCGCCAGGTTCCGCCGGAGAGGGCAACGACATTCAGTGGACGGGTCATGAACAGTTCCTTTTTCAACAGTGGTTCATAGCAAGTGAGGTGCAAGGTGTTGAGCAAGAGCTGTACCAACGGCTGCAGGCCTTGATTGGCTTGGGCTGCGGCTCACTGCTGAAAAATGTTGCTGTTGCCTGCCTGGTGATTTGTTGAATGGCTGTTGCCTGGGCAACAGTTGCTTGGCGAACAGTGCCTGGCAGAATTGGAGCTAGTTATAGAGGGTTACTGTTATTCCGTAAATGAACGTATTTCCATATTTATAGATCATAAAGAAATATATGAGGGGGCTATCGGAGGGGGCTTCGGCGGTTGATAGCGACTATCACGGACGGTGATTTTTCACCGAATGACGTCGGGAGTAGCCTGTGTTCATTGACTCGAAACCTCCTTTGCAGAGCCGCCGCCATGAACCGATTCCTCTCCGTTTGCTTATTGATTGTCAGCGCCGTACTCGCCGGCTGTGCGAGCCATCCATCGCCAGAATTACGTCCCTACTCTGCCGAAGAGACCAAGCAATTGGCTCTTGAAGCGCTGAGTCGTCGAGGCTTGTCGTTCGATGAATATCAACAGCAGCGTGCGGCACTGACCGGTCAGCCACAGAAGTCCTTCGGCTTTGATCGCCAAGGTGAAATGAATGCCGAGCGCGACGTCGTACTTCATGGTCGTCCCAGTTGATCGCGTTCTGCGCAGCAAAAAGCCCGAGGCGCCCTTTAAGGACCTCGGGCTTTTTGTTTTCCATGGCGCGACTTCAGCCTGTTAAGCTGAATTTCAGGAGCGTTCCTACGCACATTTACTTAAAGTTGTCCTTCTTTAATGGCATTCGATCCGGTAGACATGACGACCTCTGTTCCGGCCGATGCTCCTGAGACGCCGCTCTCGGGAACCTGCTTTGCGAGTCTTAACTGTCATGAATAAACGTCCTTTGTATTTCGACTACGCCGCCACCACCCCGGTGGACGAGCGGGTCATCCAGGTGATGGTCGAGTGCCTGGGCTTCAACGCCAATTTCGGTAACCCCGCGTCCAGTTCCCACGCTTACGGCCAGGCGGCCCGGCAAACGGTTGAACAGGCGCGTCGCCAGGTGGCCGAGTTGGTGGGCGCACAGCCTGAGCAGATCGTCTGGACCTCCGGCGCCACTGAATCCAACAACCTCGCCATCAAAGGCGTGTTCCAGGCGCGGGGTGTGGCCGGTGGGCATATCATCACCAGCCAGATCGAGCACAAGGCCACGCTGGACACCGCGCGACAGTTGCAGGAAGCCGGCGTAGCCGTGACCTATCTGGTACCCGACGCCGACGGTTTGATCAGCGTCGAGGCGGTCAGTGAGGCGTTGCGCGAAGACACCTTCCTGGTTTCGCTGATGCTGGTGAATAACGAACTTGGCACCCTGAATGACATCCCCGGCATCGGCGCGCGGGTGCGTGAACACGGCGCGCTGCTGCATGTGGACGCGGCTCAGGGAGCAGGCAAGGTGGCGATCGATCTGGCGCAATGGCCGGTGGATTTGATGTCGTTTTCTGCGCACAAGTTGTACGGCCCCAAGGGTATCGGCGCGCTGTACGTCGGGCCTCGGGCGCAACAGAAGGTGTTGGCGCAGATTCATGGCGGCGGACACGAGGGCGGCTTGCGCTCCGGCACGTTGGCGACCCACCAGATTGCAGGGATGGGCACGGCATTTGCGCTGGCAGCGCAGTCGTTCACCGAAGAGAAAGCGGTGATCGTCGCGTTGCGGCAACGCCTGCTGGATCAGTTGGCATCGATCGCCGGTGTACGCCTCAATGGCAGTGCCACGCAACGTATTCCCCACACCCTGAGCCTTACGTTCGGCGAAGGTGAATTCAATGCCGCGGCATTGAGCGCTGGTATCGCTTTTTCCGCGACGTCGGCCTGCAATTCTGCGAGCAATGCACCGTCCCACGTGTTGCTTGCCCTTGGCCATGACGCCCGCTCGGCCGGCCGCACCATTCGCTTGAGTCTGGGGCGGTTCACTACCGAGCAGGATATTGACCAAGCGGTGCTATTGATCAAGGCCGCATTGGCCAGCGCACCGGCCTTCTGGGCCGTCTGATTTTCACATAACAATTATTAGTGGTTAGCAGGAGACACAATGAGCACGCAGCCTTTGACCCATGGAACGGTTCCCCTGCGCCTGGCGCGCACCCGCGAACTGATGAGCCGCGAGGGCATCCACGCCCTGTTGGTGCCGTCGGCTGACCCGCATTTGTCCGAATACTTGCCGGGTTACTGGCAGGGCCGCCAATGGTTATCGGGTTTCCATGGCTCGGTGGGGACGCTGATTGTCACCGCAGATTTCGCCGGCGTGTGGGCCGACAGTCGTTACTGGGAACAAGCGACCAAGGAGCTCAAGGGCAGCGGCATCGAGCTAGTAAAACTGCAGCCGGGCCAACCTGGACCACTGGAGTGGTTGGCCGAGCAAACTCCGGAAGGCGGTGTGGTGGCGGTGGACGGTGCAGTGATGGCGGTCGCTTCGGCGCGCACCTTGAGCGCCAAGCTGGCAGAACGCGGCGCGCGCTTGCGTACCGATATCGACGTGCTCGATGCGGTTTGGACAGACCGTCCAAGCCTGCCGAACCAGCCGATTTATGCGCATCTGCCACCGCAAGCGACCGTTAGTCGTGGCGAGAAGCTCGCTGCACTGCGCGCCAGTTTGAAAGAGAAGGGCGCCGACTGGCACTTTATCGCGACCCTGGACGACATCGCCTGGTTGTTCAACCTGCGTGGCGGCGACGTTTCATTTAACCCGGTGTTTGTATCGTTTGCGCTGATCAGTCAACAGCAGGCCACGTTGTTCGTGGCGCTGAGTAAAGTCGACGCGGATCTGCGTGCTGTGCTTGAACAGGATGGCGTGGCGTTGCGCGATTACAGCGAGGTCGCGGATGCCTTGCGTGCAGTGCCGTCGGGTGCAGGTTTGCACGTCGACCCTGCCCGCGTAACCGCCGGCTTGCTGGAAAACCTGGATGCTGGCGTCAAGTTGATCGAAGGACTGAATCCGACCACATTGGCCAAATCACGCAAGAGTCAGGCAGACGCCGAGCACATCCGCAGGGCTATGGAGCAGGATGGCGCTGCTCTGTGCGAATTCTTCGCCTGGCTGGACAGTGCGCTGGGCCGTGAGCGCATCACGGAGTTGACCATTGATGAACACCTGACCGCAGCCCGTACCCGTCGCCCCGACTATGTGTCGCTGAGTTTCAACACTATTGCCGCCTTTAACGCCAATGGCGCAATGCCCCATTACCACGCCACCGAGGAAGAGCATGCGGTGATCGAAGGTGATGGCTTGCTGCTGATCGATTCGGGTGGCCAGTACCTGGGCGGCACAACGGATATCACACGCATGGTGCCTATCGGTACGCCGAGTGAGGAGCAGAAACGAGACTGCACCCGGGTGCTGAAGGGCGTTATTGCGCTGTCCCGTGCGCATTTCCCGAGGGGGATTCTATCGCCGTTGCTGGATTCCATTGCCCGTGCGCCGATCTGGGCTGAAGGTGTGGACTACGGCCACGGTACTGGGCACGGCGTAGGTTATTTCCTCAATGTGCATGAAGGTCCACAAGTGATTGCTTATCAGGCCGCCGCCGCTCCGCAAACGGCGATGCAGCCGGGGATGATCACTTCCATTGAGCCGGGTACGTACCGGCCGGGGCGTTGGGGTGTGCGTATCGAGAACCTGGTGCTGAACCGCGAAGCGGGCAAGACCGAGTTTGGTGAGTTTCTGTCGTTTGAAACCCTGACGCTTTGCCCGATCGACACGCGTTGTCTGGAGCCGTCGCTGCTCACCACGGATGAGCGCGAGTGGCTCAACGCGTATCACGCGCAGGTGCGTGAGCGCTTGAGCTCGTTGCTGAGCGGCGCGGGGCTAGAGTGGTTGCAACTGCGTACGGCAGCTATCTGATCTGAAGCAAACGCCGCCTGCGATCTGCTCGCAAGCGGCGTTCAAGGATGAGTGTTAATCGAGAGCTGATTGGGCACGATGAGCAGTCGAGGATGACTGCTCGGGGGCGATTACTTACAGATGACGATCATGCTGCGGCTGGTGTACCCGGCAGGATTGATGCCAAAGGGATAGTCCCCGGGTTCCTCGGAATTGTCACCGGACTTGGCGATGACCCGATATCCCTTGGTACCGCAAGAGTTGGTTGCACTGGTGTAGCACTGGTCCCAAGAGGAGGACAGGCCGGAACAGTTGATATGCAGTCCTCTTTTTCCCCGTTTTACTTCTGTCTTGGTAGTCGCGGCACAGCCAGCAATGGCTACGACCATTAACACTATCAAAATTCGCTTCATTCCCATCCTTAATAGCCACTTCCCAATACTTGAAGCCGGCTCTACTCGCTCTCGAGTGTAGTGTTCGCGCTGTCCTTGTCGAAAAACTCCATGAATGACATTCGTTTAGCGCTTAAACATGGCCTAAATGAGCGGCAAATGCCAGAGGTACATTCAAAGATGATTCAATCCGCTGGAACCAGTGGTTTCGAGTCATTGCGCATCGTCAGCGTCGCGCCTACCGAGGCCAGGATAATGCAGGTAATGGCCAGCCATTGTGCCAGTGATAAGTACTCTTGCAGGAAGAGCAGGCCTGAGAGCGCGCCGAATACGGGTTCGATGCTCATGAGGGTGCCAAAGGTTCGTGCAGGGAGGCGCGTCAGCGCTACCATCTCCAGGGTGTAGGGCAGGGCAGTGGACAGAATGGCGACGCCGATGGCTATTGGAATCAGCGCAGGCGTCAACAAGGCACTGCCAGCGTGGACGATGCCAATGGGCGCGACAAACAGTGCTGCGATCATCACCCCAAGAGCGGCGGTCTGGACGCCGTTGTCGTTACCTGCTTTCTGTCCGAACAGAATGTAGAGTGCCCAGCAGACTCCCGCTCCTAATGCATAGGCTGCGCCAACTAAGTCGATACCATTGCTCGCTTCTCCCATGGGGATCAATAGAAGCAGGCCGACGATTGCGAGGGCAATCCACAGGAAGTCCACCGCCCGGCGCGACGCGTAGATGGCCACTGCAAGAGGTCCCGTGAATTCTAGGGCTACGGCGATGCCCAGGGGCACGCTGCGCAGTGACATATAGAAGAGGAAATTCATGCCGCCCAGGGCCATTCCGTAGATGACCACGGTGCGCAGGGACTTGGCGGTCAGCTTGGCGCGCCATGGTCGCAATATGAGCAGCATAATCACACTGGCGAAAATTAGGCGCAGGGTTGTAGTGCCTTGTGCGCCTACAATCGGGAACATGCTCTTGGCCAACGAGGCTCCTGACTGGATGGAAGCCATGGCGATCAGCAGCAGGCCGACAGGAAACAATGCCGAGGCCAGGCTGCGGGGAGAGGTGGTCATTGGGATGTACGTCCGATGTCATATTTGAGTAGCAGAGGCTGCTATGATGCTTAACTACTTGGAATTGAGCAATATATTGCTCAGTGTTGTGCGGGTGGCTGTCTATATATAGAAGGACATGAAGGTTGGTGGGCGACTTGATAGAAAAACCAAATTAAAGGTTGACGTAAAATTCTGGGAGCCTATAATTCGCCCCACTTCCGGCGCAGTCGAAACGGAAAACTCCTTGGTAAACAATGAGTTGCGCAGTTTTCGGCAGTAAGCTGCTTCAGTTCATCGAAGCCAAAAGGAAGTTGAAAAAGAGGTGTTGACAGCAGCGTGTAACGCTGTAGAATTCGCCTCCCGCTGATGAGAGATCAGAAGCGCAAGTGGTTGAAGTTGTTGAAGAAATCTTCGAAAGCTTCTGAAAATAATCACTTGA